>NZ_PEIB01000001.1 GCF_004116385.1 Veronia nyctiphanis
CGCTGCAGCGCCAGTGGCCGCCAGAGCCAGTCGAAGCACCCGCAGCGCCTGCCGCTCCAGTGGCTGCCATCACTGATGAAGACATCAGTGCAGACGCCAGAAGTGCGATAGTAAGTTTTTTCATGAGTTCTCCAAAGTGATTTATCTGATAGGCTTTCAGCTCTTAAATGCTAGCGAGTTATGCTTATTGAGTAAATACACACCATGACACCAAATTGAAATTGCTGCCAAATTTTTGGAATAAATAGTGTACGAGTTTTAATAGCGAGAAAGCAGCGCCTATTGCCACTGTCACTCTCCGGCATTAGTATCCTCAGCTATCCACAGAAAAGTGTCTAAAAAAGGTGAGGTATGATTAAGATCTTCAAAGCCACTGCAATAACATTTGCTGCGCTATTGACACTTCAAGGTTGCTCATTGACGCAAACAAACGCGATGGGAAATTTTAATGGTGTCATCGAGTGGGCGAGTGGCACCACTGAATACGTCAACGTCTCTTCGTCATCTGATTTTTTGACGTTTTCTGGTACGGGTTTTTCCAGTAACAGTGTGGTGATTTACAGCCGAATTGCTGGCGCATCAGACAATAAGTGTGAGTTTTATGTCAACGAGCCTAACCCCAAATCAAGATTAGTCTTGTGCGGAGATGGTGAGGTTAGATTGATGAATAGCGGTAAGACATTGAATGTTGGCCGATTAAAAATATTCGAGTCTTCCTGATTGTCTCAGGTAAGAGAATAAATATAAATGTAACATTGTCCCAGTAGCGTTACGCATCGAAATTAGATAATGCTGTGATATTCATGCATTGTGTGATGAAAACATGTGGTTGTGATGTACAAGCGGTAAACAGCTCAACTTTTCAATGAAAACTATCAATAATTGCCACTTGGAATGCCAAACAGATTGTATTTTTTAAAATTCAACTCAGGTCACAGTCATTCATATCATGAGAAGTGTGATTTTGATGGCGTTATGTTAATGTTTGCCGCAAAAAAAGTGTCTGCGTTTTTGGACTTGATGTCTTTTTTGTCAGTAAGATTCACCCTGCGGGATTTGAGAACGACACTCAATGGCGGTAGCGTGCCTGTTTTCAGAGCCTAAATTGCCTTATCCTAGCACTCGCATCAATGACGAAAGCAAACTTATTCGTTAGACTGCCAGACACATGCACTAGCACACCTGTAAAAACGACAAGAATGAATGGTTGGAAATTGATGAGAAGCAAAGTAAAGCTTTTAGCACTAATACTACCTATTGCTCTAGTAAGCGGTTGCACGCTGACAGGAAGCCACCTCAGTACTGAGGATAAACGTGTCGTTACGACATCTGAAGAGAATGACAGTGTTGATATTTCGAAGTTTGTCTTAGTGCACCCTCTCACTGCCTCTAGCGTTAGCGCCTATAAAAGTAAACTCCCTGAATCAAGACCGAACCCAGACTTAGACAAGAGCATTTCAGCTTACGAATACCGCGTGGGTGCCGGTGATGTACTTAACGTGATCGTATGGGATCACCCAGAGCTGACTACGCCAGCAGGACAATTCAGAAGCCCCAGTGATTCAGGGCTGTGGGTCGATGCTGACGGCACTATCTTCTACCCGTACATCGGCCGTGTTGACGTATTGAACAAAACCGTATCAGAAATACGTGCCATCATCGCTAAACGATTAGCAAAGTATGTTGAAAAGCCACAAGTAGACGTTAACGTGGCTGCGTTTCGCTCTCAGAAAGTGCATGTAACGGGCGAGGTTGCTCAGCCTGGCCAACAGCCTATTACCAATATCCCGATGACATTGCTGGATGCAGTAAACAGGGCGGGTGGACTGTCAGAAAATGCGAACTGGAAAAAGGTGACCATTGTTCGAAACGGTGTCAAAGAAACCACCTCGCTTTATGCGCTGATGCAGCGCGGTGATATGCAGGAAAATCGCCTGTTGCAAGCGGGTGATATTGTTAATGTCGCCAGCAATGATAACCAAAATGTGTATGTGTTTGGTGAAGTACAAAATCCACAGCTGCTCAAGATAACCAGAAACGGTATGTCACTGACCGCAGCATTGAGCAGTGTTGGTGGCATTAATGAGCTGGAAGCAGATGCGACGGGTATTTTTGTCATCCGTGGCAGAGAAGCTAACGCAACTGAAGCAACGGCAAACAATAGCGATTTGGCCTCAAATACTGATTCCCACCTTATTGCCGACCTGTATCAGCTGAATATAAAAGATGCGACTGCTTTGGTAGTAGGCACTGAGTTTGAACTTGAGCCGAAAGACATAGTCTATGTTACGGCAGCGCCAATCTCTCGTTGGAACCGTGTTATTCGTCAGCTGTTACCGACTATCAGTGGTTTTGACACCCTCACCGATGGTGTGAGACGAGTACGTAACTGGCCAAATTAATAGCGCATTCGAAATAAAGCGTGGTTTTTGTCGATTTCTATCGGCGACAACCTAGACGACTAAAGCAGACGACAAAAAGGATAGATACATGTTTGATAATATTCTCGTGGTATGTGTTGGGAATATTTGCCGCTCCCCAACAGGAGAGTACCTCCTCAAACGTCTGCTCCCCAATAAACGGATAGCGTCAGCGGGCATTGCGACCAGTAAAAGCAAACTTACTGGTCACCCTGCTGACAAAGTCGCACAACAGGTTGCACTAGCGCATGAACTTAGCTTAGAGCAGCATAGCGCCCAGCAACTCACGTCATCAATGTGTCAGGAATTTGATCTGATTCTGGTCATGGAAAAAGGGCACATTGATGCGGTTTGCGCTATAGCACCAGAAGCCCGCGGCAAAACAATGCTGTTCAGTCATTGGCTAGATAAAGTCGACATCCCAGACCCTTACCGCCAGAGTGAAGAAGCGTATCAGCACGCCTGGAACTTGATTGAAAAATCTGCTCATAAATGGGCAGACAAATTATAAAGCTCAAAGTGGCTAACTGCCTTTTATCTCTTTTAAAACACATTTTATTTTGCCCAAAAAGTGGCACTGCATAGCGAAACGAAGAAGCGTATGACAACAACGAATACAACGCAGACAGCATCAGATGAAATTGATTTAGGTCGCTTGTTCGGCATCTTAATTGATAGCCGTTGGATGATAATCAGCATTACATTTTTGTTCGCAGCCATTGGTGTGGCGTATGCGGTATTAAGTACACCCATTTATAAAGCTGATGCCCTATTGCAAGTCGAAGAAAAAAGTAACGGCATGCCAGCACTGGGCGAAATGGGAGAGCTATTCAGCAGCGAGTCATCCTCGTCCACTGAGATTGAAATTCTTAAATCACGGATGGTGTTGGGCAAAACCGTCGATAAATTTTCACTTACCACAGTGATAGAGCCTGTTTACCTGCCGTTTATTGGAAAGGGTATTGCAAGATTAACCCACGCTCAGCCAATTATTGATGTTGCTCGTTTCACCTTACCTAAAGATGTATATGATTCCTCTTTTGTTCTGACCATTGACGATGCTGATGCGGGCAAATATCGCTTGTTAAACAGCCGTGATGAGACAGTATTAACAGGTGTTGTTGGTGGGCTTGCTGAAAAAAATGGTTTTAGCCTCCGAGTACTAAAAGTAGATGCTGAAAACGGCACCTCATTTTCGATTACTAAAAGAAGCCGACTTGATGCCATTCAGTGGATTCAACAACATTTAATAGTGAGTGAGCGCGGTAAAAAGACAGGCGTGCTTCAGCTTTCATTTACTGGCGAAAACAAACAGCTTATTGAAAAGCTGCTCGATGATATTGCAACCAACTACTTTCTTCAGAATGTTGACAGAAACTCAGCTGAAGCACAGAAAAGCTTAACGTTTCTTGAGAGCAACCTACCCAAAGTGAAACAAGAGCTAACCGATGCAGAAAATACACTAAATGCCTTCCGATTAAAAAACGAATCGGTTGACCTGAGCCTTGAAGCAAAAGCGAACTTAGACGCTGCGGTAAAAGTGGAAGCTAGTCTCAATCAATTGGCAATTGAAGAAAGGGATTTAGCCACCCGGTTTACTAAAGAACACCCGCTTTATTCGGCACTGATAGAAAAACGAAAGGCAATACTTGAGCAAAAAGCCAAACTTAATGAGCAAACCCAAGCGTTGCCAAAGACACAACGTGAAGTGCTTCGCTACACCAGAGATGTAGAGGTTAAACAGCAGCTGTATGTTGAGTTACTCAACAAAGTGCAAGAGCTGAAAATTGTTAAGGCCAGTACCGTAGGTAATGTTCGTATACTTGACTCTGCGCAGGCGTTTAGCGCACCGATAAAACCGAAAAAGCCCTTAATCGCTATTCTCGCTACTATTCTCGGCGGTATACTGGGTGTTGGCATCGCGTTGTTGCGGGCTGCGCTTCACAAAGGAGTCGAAAACCCTGCAGACCTAGAAGCCATAGGATTGTCCGTTTACGCAAGTATTCCGCATTCAGAACAACAATCTGGCTTAGAGAAGCTGTATAAACGGCAGAAGGTGCAGTCTTCAAATGAGGGACTCCTGGCTGAACTAAACCCAGCAGATCTCTCTATTGAAGCCCTTCGTGGACTTCGTACAAGCCTGCACTTTGCAATGATGGAAGCAAAAAACAATGTATTGATGATATCTGGCCCGAGTCCAAACATTGGTAAATCTTTTGTGTCTGCTAACCTTGCTGCAGTAATGGCGAAGGCCGGACAAAAAGTATTAGTGATTGACGCCGATATGCGAAAAGGCTACTTGCAAAAATACTTTGGTATTAACTGGGAAAACGGATTGAGTGATGTCCTATCTGGTAAAGCAACGTATGCAGATGCCATAAAACCATCGGGCGTAGAGAATCTAGATATGCTCACGCGCGGCAGTGTACCACCCAACCCATCAGAATTATTGATGCATGTACGATGTAAAGAACTTATAGATTGGGCATCGAATAATTATGATTTGGTGATTGTTGATACGCCACCTGTAATGGCAGTGACAGACCCTGCAATTGTCGGTGCGCTTGCAGGTACTACTTTGATGGTTGGTAGGTTTGGCGTGAATCCGCTCAAAGAAATTGAAGTATCGCGAGAGCGCTTCGAAAAAGCCGGTGTAGAAGTGAAAGGTTTTATATTAAATGCCGTTGAGCGAAAAGCGAGTAATGCATATGGTGGCAATTACGGTTATTACAACTATAGCTACAAATAATACTCAATAACCTACAGTATATCCTAATATGCCAATAAGATTACTTAGTGGCATATTAGGTGTAAAAATAAAGATACCTATCCTTATATATCCATATAAATATAAAATTCGTATTTGTTCTACCAAATAACTCTAAGTTTCAGCTTAGAGTTATAACCCAGAAATTTATCCGACTTCATAAAAAGAGAGTCAATTTTGAAGATTCTATTAACTGGTGGTGCGGGCTTTATTGGCTCAGCCGTTGTACGTCATATAATAAAGAACACGAAAGACAGCGTTATTAATGTTGACAAACTAACTTATGCTGGAAATTTAGAGTCTATTACTGACGTTGAAAGCAATGATCGTTATGCATTTATTGAGGCTGATATTTGTAATCGTAGTGCGATGGACGATATTTTTTCCGCCTACCAACCAGATGCGGTAATGCATTTAGCGGCGGAATCTCACGTTGATCGCTCAATCGATGGCCCTGCGGCATTTATAGAAACTAATATTATCGGTACTTACACCCTGTTGGAAGCTGGTCGCCAATATTGGAATTCTCTTAATGACGATAAGAAAGCATCGTTTCGCTTTCATCATATCTCTACTGATGAGGTATATGGTGACTTGGAAGGAACTAACGACCTTTTTACAGAAAAAACATCCTACGAACCGTCAAGCCCTTACTCTGCATCAAAAGCATCGAGCGATCACTTGGTTCGTGCGTGGCAGCGTACATATGGATTACCAACATTAGTGACAAACTGCTCGAACAACTATGGGCCTTACCATTTCCCAGAAAAACTCATTCCGTTGATGATTTTAAATGCATTGGAAGGAAAAGTTTTACCAGTCTACGGCGATGGCATGCAGATTCGCGATTGGCTGTTTGTGGAAGACCATGCACGTGCGCTATATAAAGTCGTAACAGAGGGAGTTATTGGCGATACCTATAACATTGGCGGCCACAATGAAAAATCTAACATTGAGGTAGTGAAAACGATTTGCTCGCTCCTCGAAGAGCTGGTTCCAAATAAGCCTGCGGGGGTTGCCAAGTACCAAGATTTGATTACTTACGTAAAAGATCGCCCAGGGCACGATGTTCGCTACGCGATTGACGCTTCCAAAATTGAACGTGAATTAGGTTGGAAACCGGAAGAAACGTTTGAATCAGGCATTCGTAAAACAGTTGAGTGGTATCTGAACAATAAAGAGTGGTGGTCTCGGGTGCTTGATGGCTCCTACTCTCGTGAGCGTTTGGGGTCACATTAATTACTACTTCTTATATATCTGTTTTTAGCCCCACAAATTTAAACGTCGGAACTAAATATTTATGAAAGGTATAATCCTTGCGGGTGGTTCAGGCACTCGTCTCTACCCCATTACTCGCGGTGTTTCAAAACAACTACTACCCGTATACGACAAACCGATGATTTATTATCCGCTGTCTACTCTCATGTTGGCAGGAATCAACGATATCCTGATCATAACTACTCCTGAGGACAACGAAAGCTTCCAGCGTCTATTAGGCGACGGTAGTGACTTTGGTATAAATCTTGAGTATGCCGTTCAACCCAGCCCTGACGGCTTAGCGCAAGCTTTTATTATAGGGAAAGAATTTATTGGTGATGAAAGTGTGTGCCTGGTATTGGGTGACAACATCTTCTATGGCCAATCTTTCAGTAAACAGCTAAAAAATGCGAAAGAGCTTGCTTTAAGTGGAAAGGCAACAGTATTCGGTTATCAAGTTAAAGATCCCGAGCGTTTTGGTGTGGTCGAGTTTGACGAGGACATGCGAGCGATTTCTCTAGAAGAAAAACCAGCTCAGCCAAAGTCAAATTACGCAGTAACAGGTCTGTATTTCTATGACAATCGTGTTGTTGATTTTGCAAAAGATGTCCGACCATCTGAGCGTGGTGAGTTAGAAATAACGACACTGAATGAAATATATCTGAACAATGGATCACTGAATGTTGAGTTGTTAGGACGCGGTTTTGCATGGTTAGACACGGGCACCCATGAAAGTCTTCATGAAGCATCTTCTTTCGTTCAAACGATAGAGAATGTTCAAGGCTTGAAAGTGGCGTGTCTTGAAGAAGTTGCTTGGCGAAACGGATGGCTGACAACAAAAGAAATTGAAAATTTAGCTGGTCCAATGTTGAAAAATGAATATGGACAATACCTGAATCGCATTATCGCCGAGGCTGACAATAAGTGACGAAAATACTCATAACGGGAAGCAAAGGACAAGTCGGGCGGTGTTTAGTTGAACAACTGAACAATACGATTGATATAGAATTTATTGCACTAGATAGAAACGAACTTGATATTACTGATTCGACTTCTGTTGAAAAAATTGTAACGTCCTTCCGACCCAACGTGATTATCAATGCTGCAGCGCACACGGCCGTCGACCGCGCTGAAGAAGAAGTTGACCTTTCTTATGCTATTAATCGAGATGGCCCGAGAAACATTGCTGAAGCCGCTGAAAAAATTGGCGCAGCCATACTTCATATATCAACGGACTATGTCTTCGCTGGTGACAAAGATGGCGAATATGTAGAAAATGATGAAACTGGCCCTCAAGGTATTTACGGTAAAAGTAAACTAGCCGGTGAAATCGCTGTTGCGCAGGCATGCCATCGTCATATCATCATTAGAACAGCTTGGGTATTTAGCGAGCACGGTGGCAATTTTGTAAAATCTATGCTGCGTTTAGCCGAGAGTCGAGACACATTGGGCATTGTTGCCGATCAGTTTGGTGGACCAACGTATGCAGGTGACATTGCCGCTGCCCTAATTAAAATCTCAGCTGCTATCACCAAAGGGGCTAGCGTAGAATTTGGTATTTACCATTATTCTGGTATGCCACATGTAAGCTGGTATGACTTTGCTAAGACTATTTTCGTTGAAGCGACTGAGCAGGACATGTTAAAAAAGCCTACGGCGATAAACCCAATAGCGACTGCAGACTATCCAACTCCAGCAAAACGTCCGGCAAACTCCAAACTAAATAACAGGAAAATTTACTCCCAGTTTGGTATAGCACCAAGTTGTTGGCCGTTGGCATTAAAGAATTTAAAAAACTATACGAGTTAAATATGAAAGTTATTGATACTGAAATCTCTGATGTGAAAATTATTGATCCTACAGTGTTTGGTGATGAACGTGGTTTCTTTATGGAAACATGGAATCAAAGAAGATTTGAAGAGTTAGTTACAGGTAAATCAATAAGTTTTGTACAAGATAATCACTCAAAGTCAAAAAAAGGCATTTTGCGGGGGATCCACTATCAGACTGAAAATACACAAGGAAAACTCGTACGAGTTATTTCTGGTGAAGTGTTTGATGTTGCGGTAGATATTCGAAAAGCTTCGCCTACATTTGGTAAGTGGGTCGGTGTATATCTGTCAGCCGAAAACAAACGGCAGTTGTGGATTCCTGAAGGTTTTGCACATGGCTTCTATGTGACTAGTGATGAAGCTGAATTTGTTTATAAGTGTACAGACTATTATAATCCCGATGCCGAAGTATCAATAAAGTGGGATGATAAAGAAATAGGTATTGCATGGCCTATTACTGATAAGCCACTACTCTCTAAAAAGGACAGTAATGCAAGCTCATTTAGTTCTGAAACTTCAATATGAAATAACCATTTAAAATATCCTTAATTTCAGATGATACGGTTAGTAAGTGATTATTCAATTAAGCGTAAATATATAAACTGCACAAATATATAATTTAACATCTAGTAACCTCGAATGAATATAACAAAATCCAGTGAGAAAATATGATGAATATAATAGATTGTACACTACGTGATGGCGGATATTATAACAACTGGGATTTTCCAAAAGAAGTAGTAGAGGCATATCTGAATGCTGTTTCTGCTGCAAAAATTGATTATGTAGAGTTAGGCCTACGTAACTTTCCCAAGAAAGAGTTTCTTGGAGCTTATGCATACACAACCGAGGACCACCTCAATACACTTGAGCTTCCAGAAGGGCCAACTTATGGAGTTATGGTTGATGCGAAAACAATTCTAAGCTCTGACTTACCAGTAGAGCAAGCTATTGAATCTTTATTCATCCCCGCTGAATTGAGCAAAATAAATCTTGTCCGTGTTGCAGCTCACTTTGACGAGGTTGAAAAATCAGGTCCAATTGTTAAGAAGCTAAAAGAAATGGGTTACATGGTCGGCTATAACCTGATGCAAGCTGGAGGCAAAGACTCAGCAGTTATTGCGACAAAGCTCGTCAAGCTTTAGAGTGGGAAGCGCTAGATATTCTTTACTTTGCAGATTCACTTGGAAATATGGATGGAAAAGAAGTCGAAAGAATTGTTAAAGCTTTACGTCAACACTGGAAGGGAACACTTGGTATCCATACTCACGATAATATGAGTAAAGGTTTAGACAATACGCTTAAAGCACTTAGTTCCGGAGTTACCTGGTTGGATGCTACTATTACAGGTATGGGCCGTGGAGCAGGAAATACTCAAACTGAAAAACTCCTTGCATCTTTATATAAGGAGGGTAGTAAATATAACCCTCTTCCTATATACGACATTGTGATTCGATATTTTGAAAAAATGCAAAGAGATTATGGCTGGGGTAGCAATCTTTTATACTTCTTGGGTGCTCAAAATGATGTGCACCCTACATACATACAAAACCTTCTTTCTAACTCTCACTTCGGAACTGATGAAATTGTGGGTGCTATAGGGTATTTGAGCAAGTTGGAAGGAACAACATCATACAATGGTTCTGTATTAGAAACGGCATTATCGTTTAACTCAACCTCAAATGAGGCTTCAGGTACTGATTGTCTTTTAAATAGATTCGTAGGTAAAGAAGTTCTGGTTGTTGCTAATGGGGATACGACAAAAAACTATTCTGATGCAATTGAGCTATATATAAAACAAAAGAGACCGGTAGTGTTGTCGGTGAACTTGGTTGAAGGGATAGACAGTAAGCTCATTGACTTTTTTGTTTTATCACACAATGCAAAGTTCCTATCAGATTCAGAAAATTATAAGAAAATTTCGAATACAGTTATATTACCGAAGCATCGTTTTAGTGATGATGAAATAGAACTGGTGAACCATTTAGAGATATTTGATGTAGGCTTTGATAGTAACGCTATGATGCTGAGTGCTGATGAAAATATTGTAAGAGCACCTTATGATTTAACAACTGCTTATGTTTTAGGGTTATTAATTATCAGTTCTGCGGATAAAGTTAGTCTTGTCGGATTTGATGGCTATGAAAAAGGCGATACTCGTCAACATGAAATGCTAGATATCATTCAACAATATTCTTTAATAGATTCAGCACCTCATCTTGTTTGCCTGACACCGACTTCCTATCCAATCGAGAAAGGTTCAATATATGCACTCCATTCAAAAATTTGATATTTATATATTTGATTGTGATGGCGTAATTTTAGATTCAAATGAATTAAAGATTGAAGCTATGAAAAATGCGCTATTAGCGCATTTTTCAATAATTCCCGAAGTAGATTTGTGTATAGATTATTTTCGAAATAACTTTGGGAAGTCACGATTCCATCACATTAATCATTTTCTTAACAATATTCTCAATGTCGAACAACAACAAAGAGATAGATATGAAAAACTACTTCTAGCTGATTTTTCTAAACAGTGTCGTAAATTATACCTAAACGCTGAAATTACACCGGGATTTTTGAATTTCCTTAAGCTATGTGAAGGGAAAAGATACGTAGCCAGTGGTTCTGAGCAAGAAGAGTTACGGAATGTGTTTATCGCTAAAAGGCTAGATAAATACTTTGACGGTATATTTGGTTCTCCAACACCAAAGGTCGAACTAATTAGACATATTCTGAATAAAGAAAAAAATATGAACGCTGTGATGTTTGGTGATGCAGAATCAGATATGGTTTCGGCCTGTCAGAATGATATCGAATTCGTGTTTTACTCTCGGTATTCCAATGTGAAAGACAAAATGCTTAAATTATGCGCATTAAATAAATTTGCAATTATAGATAATTTTTAATAAAGGAAACTTCAATTATGTGTTACGAGAAGAGTTATGCCGTTGTGATTCCAGCACGGTATAAATCTAGCCGCTTCCCCGGAAAGCCGTTAGTCGATATTTGTGGTAAGCCAATGATACAGCACGTTTGGGAGCGTTGTTGCACAGCAGTTGAACGAAAAAATGTCTACGTTGCCACCGATGATACTCGTATCCAAAAAATTGTACAAGGTTTTGGAGGGCAAGTTGTTATGACAAGTTCAGATTGTTTGACAGGGACAGACCGTCTTGCTGAAGCAAACTTACAGCTTAATCGTGATTTTATTGTTAATGTTCAAGGTGACGAGCCACTTGTAAACCCAAACGACATACACACAGTGATTGATTCATTTCTTAGTACAGGTAATGTTACAAATGCTATGTGTCCAATTGTATCTGAGGCTGAATTTAATTCTTTAACCGTACCAAAAGTTACCTTCAGCCAATCGGCTAAATTACTTTACATGAGTCGTGCCGGTATACCCTTAACAAAAGATGGTAGGTATAAATTTGGTTACAAACAGGTTTGTATATATGCTTTCTCAAAAGAACATTTGGAATTTTTTTCCGAGTATAAGGTCAAATCAGAACTTGAAGAAGTAGAAGATATTGAGATACTTAGATTTCTCGAAAATGACTTCACTGTATCGATGGTTGAAGTTAAATCAGGAGCATTAGCAGTAGATGTTCCGTCAGATGTTGATGTGGTTATAGCTAAGCTAATAGAAAGTTCTGGAAATTAAATTTTCAGGAAAATACTAGAATCGTTTGTTAGCGATATGTTTATAAAGTAAGAATAGACGAGGGTTAATAACTTTATAATAACTGGAATTGTCAGTCAGTAAATTATAGTTATTTGAAACCTGTATCAATTGTGTAATTAATACTGGATCCACCCTAGGTAATGGAGCTAGTGATTTTATATAAACAAATAATCGTTAATGGAACTAATTTATATATAATAACTTCTAGGGTGTCTAACTTTGAAAAATTTAGAAAGATTGATGCTATATCTGTTGTCTCAAATGGAAATATACAATCAAAACATTGGCCTCAATACTGATAACTATATAACTATATAACTATATAACTATAAATCTATAAATCTATAAATGTTTAAAGCGAATAACAATATAAGATGCTGATTAAGAATATTACCGCCAATATGGTTACTACCTTGGTAGGGATGTTGGCTCCCCTAATAGTTATACCAATTTTAACCAGGGATATGGGTCTGGGTGCGTATGGTATATACATGTCGATAGTAGCCTTGATAGGGTTATTTAATGTACTTAGTGATTTTGGCTTAGATATGTATATATCTAAGGTTTTGTCAGAAATAAAGAAAGATAGTGAGGACATAAATTTTTATGTTTTCTTCTTTATAATATTTAAAGTTCTTATCTCAATTTTATCCATTATACCTGTCTATTTGCTTCTCGATCCCACACTGGGAGTTGACGAAAGATTTTTAATAGTACTAATTGGCTTCCTTTTTCTTAGTAATCTTAAACCAACATGTATACTTAATGGGCTTGAAATGTATACATTTCAAGCTAAAACAGAGCTGGTTGGAAAAATTGTAATGGTGATTCTTGTATTTCTGTTAAATTTTGAAGAAAATGCGATACTTAAAGCATTATTTGCCATGTCCACATCATATTTTATTGTATTACTAATTTCATATATAAAGATTTACAGTCTGGGATATTTAAAATTTAACTTTTATCCGATTTGTAACTTCATTAATGTTATTAAAAATTCATTAGATTTCTACTTTGCAAGACTATTTGTTAATATCTATCAAAAATCGAGTACATACTTTGTGTCTATTGTATTAAACTCTGATGCAGTTGCGCTTTACTCTATTGCAATACAGTTGTACAAAGTTGGACAGGCTATTATAGGTTCAATATCTAAAGTACTATATACAAGCACAATAAGAAGTAAAAAAATAAAACCTATCATAATAGCTTCGCTGTTATGCATAACAGTCTTATTTTTCCTTTACCCAGTAGTCCACTTCTTTGGATTGGAAATTATAAGCTATCTTATTCCAGCTGCCAATGAGATTTTATTTGAAGTATCAAAGTTACTCTATTTTTCTCTTATGTTTGTTGTTTTAGGATCGTTCTGGGGTTATCCTGTTTTAGCTTCTTTCAACCTAGAGAAATATGCGCATTTAGGTATTATAATTGGCTCATTAATATATTATTTCGCATTTTTCACATTTTGGATGCTTAATTCATTTACTATATATACAGCTATTATTTGTATATTAATTACTGATGCTGCAACTGCTGTGATTCGGTTACTTATATGTAAGTGGAAAATATCGGGATTACAGGTTAGATATAATGAAATCTAATTATTCAAAATACAAAATCTTTAAAAAAAAATTCCATGGTTTAATTTATAAAGGTATTGCTCTTGACTATGCTTTAGGGTCATACTTAGCACAGTATGTGTGGAGTAATAAGAAAGTAAGATTTATTCTTGGTCTTCTTTTTGAAGGTTATAAATTAGATTATAGTTATATTTCAAAAAAGAAAAATGAGTATGATGTTTTTACATACTATATTGAAAGGGACGATTACAGGAAATTAATTGAAGGATATATCGAAAAATCTGATACAGAATATGAATTAGTGAAAATAGAATCAGAAAAGAAATGGAAAAATCTTTTTTTAAGTTTGACTTATATTTATGAATCATGGGTTCTATCTAGAGGAAGAAAGTTTGGTGTAATTGATTTGTTATTTGTTGCTTTTTCCTTAAGGGTAATTGACAAAATTGGAAATTTGAATTTTAAAGGATACATGTCTTTTAATAGTGCTTTCAAATACGAATCGTTCCTATCACTTTATTTCAACGCTAGAGATGTAGAAACATTCTCTATACAACATGGAGCATACTTTAATTTCAAAAATGATACTCCTATCGATGTCATTAATTATGAAAACTTATGCTCAAGTAACCTTCTTTGCTGGGGTCAGTATACGGTCGACCAGATAAAAAATCTTGTACCGAAGTATACAAATATAGTAAATTATGGTTATCCCCTAGTTCACTCTGCTAACAATTACAAACCACAAAAAGAAAATAAGGCTATCTATATTTTAGTGCCCAGGTCTATATATAAAGAAGAGATTTTAAATTTATTTAAGATATTAAAAGATACTGGAGAAGAGTTTGTTATAAGGCCACATCCGAGTGTAAAAAAAGAAATTGGAAATTATATAACTACAAATAAATTAGAATGGATTATTGATGATAAAGAAACTATGCACTCTTTGCTAAGAAAATACAAGTTTAAAGCTTGTATTAGCTTTAATTCTACAGCTCTATTTGAATGTATTCTATTTAACCAAAACGCTATTCAATATGTATCTGATAACGATGAGTTCATATTAGATAATCTCTGTAAGTTCAACAATATTATCACATTCAAAAATGCAATTGAGACATCAGTTAAACAAACTGTAGATGTAAGCTATTTCTTTAAGAGTGTACTATGACAAGCGAAAAAAATAACATCTCAGAATTCACAATTTTCACGATAATTATTTTGTTGTATTTCATACAAACTGGGGACTATATATTTTCACGCTATTTCTTACCAATTGTTGGTTTCTTTAGCTTTATTTTTTACTTGCTATTTTTAAGGAAAGAAAAATTAAGATTAAAAGTTGATGAGCTAATAGTTTATTTTTTTATTTATTTTTCCACGTCACTTTGTATACTTTTTTCAGCTCAATCAATATCAGGTGCAATTTTTGATTACGTAAAGGTATTTTTTGCATACTCAAGCTTTATTGTAGGCTATTATACATTCTCTAGGATTAACAGCTATTCAAAAAATAAAAAAGATTTCATTTTATATAATGGTAGTAGCATCTGTATTTTTATTTCTAGAGTTTTATATAAGAGTTGTGTATAATTATGGCCTTTCATTTTCCATATCAAATTTTTATTTACTTAAAGTATCCAGTCCCTTCTTCTTTGATTCGAACGGGACAGGAATATATATTCTTTGTCTGTTTTGCTATGTTTTGTGTGTATTTCCTAAATTAGGTAAAGAGAAATATATTTACGTTACTATACTATCTGTCTTCCAAACTCTTACCTTTAGTCGCGCAGCAATTTTATGTTCACTTATAGTATTAGTAATATCCTATGTTTATCATCTCCGACCATCTCTAAAATTTTTGTTGTCTGCTTTAATAGTAACGATGTTATCGTTGCAAGTACCTAAATATATCGATCTCATAAGTGCTGATGGAAGTGGTTCTACTAAGTTAGCAATTTTTAGTAGATTAAGTGACCTATTTTTTAATTATGACCTGTTAGAACAGTTGTTCGGTTTTGGTGTTGAGAAAGGAAATTTTGCTTATTCATATTATGATGGAAGTTATGCCCATGCATTAATACCGATGCTTTTGGGAGAATTGGGCTTAGTGGGTCTCTTGTCATACTTGATTTTTTGGTTGTTTTGGGGAGTTAAAAGTCCCAAGGTATTTTTCACTGTTTTCATACCATTTTTTATCCTTGGGCTTTCATATCTCCCTCCATTAAATGAGACTTACTTTTTAGTTGCAGGAATTTCTATGGCCCTAACACGCAAGGATGACTTTTAAGAATGAAACAGAGATTACTTTTCATTTGCCCGTCATTTAATAATTATGAAAATAAAATCTTAGCTGCCTTAGATAAAAAATTTTTGGTTGACACTATTTTTTATGAAGAGACAGAGATTTTTAATATTTATGGAATTAAAAAAATCTTAGTTGTACTTTTTAGGTTGTTATTTCAGCTAACGTCTTTAAACCTCTTTGAAAGTATAAAGATTAGCATTTATAGGTTGGGGGCTAAAGGCTCAGTAAAAAATTAAGCACCACAGCAAGCGACTTCGATTTTATATTTGTAATTAAAGGGTTCGGTATTTCAATAGATGATGTGAATTTACTAAGAGAAAGGAACCCAAATGCTAAGCTATATTTTTATCAATGGGATTCTTTTAATATATATAAAGATGAAAGAGAGATCTCAAAACACTTTGATAGAGTTTTTTCATTCCAGCTTTGTGATTGTAAAGATGGGGTAAAATATCTACCAAATCCACACTTCTCGGAAGTCAAAGAACTGGAAGTGAAATTGAAAAATGGAATATACTATATTGGGATATTCACTATTCAAAGATATAGAACGCTAAATTCAATAGCAAAGACTTGCAAAGAAAGAAATATAGAGTTCAAATGGGAATTATATTCAAATAATTTTTTAATTAAATTTATATTCGGAAAAAATATAATTAATAGAAAAGTTTCAGCGGAAAAAATTGTAACTTTATATAAGGATTTTGGTGTTGTATTAGATCTGGGACAATCTAATCAATCAGGTGTAACACAGAGATTCTTTGAATCTTTATCATTAGGTTGCTCTGTAATTTCTTTTTCACCAGATGTGAGCAAATTTCAGAATATGAGTAATATGGTTTTAACATATAAGAGTTTTCGTAAAGGAAAATGGTTTGATGATCAAAAGGCCGAAACTGAGAAATTAAAAGAATTTATATCAAAGTATCATATTGATAATTGGATCAATGAAATTTTTAAAAAAGATTAATTTATGAGAATTCTAGCATGCCTCTCCGAGGCTTACGTAAAAAATTGTGATAATTACTATGCTAAACCAACGTCAGCACTGTTCTTACAGGAAGTGTTTGGTAAAGATAATATTTTTGTTGTATCACCATATGAAGATGGTAGTCCTCCTACAGGATGGAGTAGTCATGTAAGTTCTAAAAATTTCTTTGGCGTCCCTAAATTTGATTCGATTAAAAGTTTCGTACTTCGCTCTATTAGAGATCCGTCCTATTTAAAAAGATACATTCATAGATGTAATGAAATCATCGATAATCAAGAATGCGATTTTGTTTGGGTAAGAAACCCGTCTTTAGGTAGTTTAATCTTTGCCTTGTGTGCATTAAAAAAAGATAAGAAGTTAGTCAATCACATGTGCGCAAATGCGATGCAAGGATGGAAGAATGATAAATACTCGAAAAAAGAAAAGATATTAGGACTCGCGTTTTCATTCGTTATCAGGTATTTAGCTAAAAAGATTTCATCGCACAGAAACACTATAAACCTTTGTACAGGGGATGTGCTTTACAAGTTCTGTAAAAAGTTCAGTGTAAATACCCATCAGTTTGTTGATTTACTCGTTCAACCTAACCAGATTCTATTGGGTGATTCGTCCAATACCATATGCTCAAGCTTTCTTTTCATTGGAAGGTTACAAGCAGACAAAGGTATATTTGAACTGTGTGAAGCATTCTCTTCGCCTGAACTTAAAAACCTTTCTCTCTCTGTTGCTGGCGATGGTAGTGAATATGCCTATCTTAAATCTAAATATAAGAATGTTGAGTTTCTTGGTCAGATTTCTCACTCTGAACTTTCAAATGTAATTAACAGAACTGATTGTATCGTTGTTCCTTCAAAGAATAGTTACGAAGGATTCCCTAGAGTAATAATGGAAGCGTGGAGCTACGGAAAGCCAGTTATTGTTAGCGATGCGGGTGGTGTGAAAGCTTTTGTGATAGATAAAGAAAATTGCTTGCTCTTGAAAAGTGTTTCGAAGCAAAGTATCACCAAGGCAGTTAAATGTATTCATCAAGATACTGCTCTTTATAAAGAGCTCGCCAGTGGAGCAAGAGATATGAAGCATGTTTCAGATAAAAACTATTGGTTTAGTGTCTTAGAGAATGTGATATATGAAAAATAAAGTAGTCTTAATATATGGTTGGTTTATAAGGATGGGGTTGTTTTTTTTGCCTGATGCACCTGTAATAATGAAGTTTAGAGGGTGGCTTTATTCGATAGCGATGAAACGTGCCGGAGCAAATTTTCAAGTATCAAGCTCTGCTCTTTTGTTAGGGCTTGAAAATATAATCGTCGGAAAAGATGTATATATTGCACATGGAGTAGTAATCGCAGCAAGAGACTCCATAGATTTGGGCGATGAGGTAATGGTGGGCTTTAACTCTGTCCTTGTTTCGGGGAACCATACTAAAGTAAAAGACTCAAATAGTTATCGATTTGGAAAGTCTGAAACTAGACCTATTCGTATATATACGGGTGCTTGGATTGCGAGTAATACAACGGTTACTGCCGGAACATTTATTGGTGAAGGGGCCCTCATTGGACCTGCATCGGTTGCGTCAGGACATTATGAAAGTAATACTGTTAATTTGTGTGAGAAGGCTAAAGTAAAGGATAGTAAAAAGAATGTATGAGCAACCACTGGTTTCAATAATAACTCCAACCTATAACTGTTCTAAATTCATTCGTGATGTATATGAATCTATCGTTAACCAAGAATATAAACATTGGGAGTGGGTTGTTACAGACGATAACTCAACAGACGATACATTTACAGTACTTAGAGACTTGGCTAATAAAGATGATAGAATAGTTCTATCTAAAACAGATATTAATTCAGGCGCTGCTGTATGTCGCAACAACTCAATAGAGTTGTCATCTGGTAGGTTCTTAGCATTTATTGATGGTGACGATCTTTGGCTACCAAATAAGCTAACAACTCAAATTAAATTCATGTTGGAAAATAGAGTTTCATTTAGTTTTACAGCATACCAACTGGTTAATGTTAGTGGCGATTTAAGTTCCAAAGTCGTTGACTTAAATCAAAAGCTTCCATTATCTTATCAAGATATGTTGCGAAAAAAAGCAACGTTAGGTTGTTCGACTGTTATGTTAGATAAGACTGCATTTAATGATATATCCTTACCTAATTTACGTACAGGTCAGGATTATGCACTATGGCTTAACTTGCTGAGAACCGGTGAAAATGCCCATCCTATACCAATAGTTTTGACTTACTACCGCATTACTCCAAACTCGATCTCAAGAAACAAGTTTAAGAAGGCAATTCGTCAATGGCAAATATATCGTAAGATTGAAAAAATAGATTTTTTTAACTCTATCCCATTATTTTTCAACTATGCATGGCGAGCGTGTTTCGAAAGTAACTTCGTGTTTTTTTTGTATTAAAGGCCCTTAAATAGACCTTTTGACTAATAAATTGGGTATTACTGATAATGAAAATCGCAATTGCTGGAACCGGCTACGTTGGTCTGTCTAATGCAATGTTATTAGCACAAAATCACGAAGTGGTTGCTGTTGATATTGTCAAAGATAAAGTACAGTTATTAAATAATAGAATCTCACCTATCGCTGATAGAGAGATTGAATATTTCTTGAAGAAAAAGCAACTAAACTTTCATGCGACCTTGGATAAATTCAGAGCTTACGAAGGTGCAGAGTATATTATTGTAGCTACACCGACTGATTATGATGTTATTACAAACAACTTCAATACTTCTTCTGTTGAAGCAGTAATTTCTGATGTTATATCGATTAACAGTAATGCAACGATCGTGATAAAATCGACTGTCCCTGTTGGTTACACAAAGCGCATAAAAAAAGAACTGGATTATGATAACATTATTTTCTCCCCTGAATTCTTGCGCGAAGGCAAAGCACTGTATGACAACCTCTATCCTTCTCGTATCATTATCGGCGATAGAAGTAAACGGGCTCAAACTTTTGCGGACCTTTTAGTTGAAGGTGCGGAAAAGAATGATATAGACGTTTTGTTCACTGGCCCAACTGAGGCAGAAGCCGTCAAGCTTTTTTCAAATACCTATCTCGCTATGCGGGTTGCGTATTTTAATGAGCTGGACTCCTTTGCTGAGGCCCATGGACTGGATTCACGTCAGATGATAGAAGGTGTTGGTCTCGATCCTCGTATTGGTCGTCATTATAATAACCCCTCATTTGGCTATGGTGGTTACTGTTTGCCAAAAGATACAAAACAACTTCGGGCAAACTATGCGGATGTCCCAAATAATATTATCCAGGCTATTGTAGATGCGAATACCACTCGAAAGGACTTTATAGCAGAGTCTATTTTACGAAAGAATCCAAAGGTAGTAGGAATTTACCGCTTAATAATGAAATCTGGTTCAGATAATTTCCGTGCTTCATCAATTCAAGGAATTATGAAACGTATTAAAGCTAAAGGAGTCCAAGTTGTGGTTTATGAGCCAGTGCTTAAGGAAAGTGATTTTTTCCATTCAGAAGTCATAAGCGACTTTGATACGTTTAAGGAAAAATCTGATGTAATTGTTTCAAACAGGATGGCAGAAGAGCTGAATGACGTCGCTGACAAGGTATATACCCGCGATCTATTCGGTAGCGACTAGTTTATATCTAGTTCCTTAATATTTGAGAATACAAATCAACTTACACAAAATAATCAGTCCATTACGGACATATTATTACAGAAGATATTTATGATTAAAAAATGTTTATTCCCGGCAGCTGGCTACGGGACGCGCTTTTTACCAGCAACCAAGTCCATGCCAAAAGAGATGATGCCTATCGTTAATAAGCCGCTTATTGAATATGGCGTTGATGAGGCTATTCAGGCGGGTATGACTGATATGGCAATTGTGACAGGTCGTGGTAAGCATGCGCTGATGGATCATTTTGATATGAACTATGAGCTGGAGCATCAAATCTCGGGTACCGCCAAGGAAGCGCTGTTAAATGATATTCGTGATGTCATTGACTCTGCGAACTTCACCTACATCCGTCAACGTGAAATGAAGGGCTTGGGTCATGCAATTTTAACAGGCCGCGAGTTAGTTGGTGACAACCCGTTTGCTGTTGTGCTGGCGGATGACTTGTGTATCAATGAAGAGCAA
Source organism: Veronia nyctiphanis (assembly GCF_004116385.1). Classification (GTDB taxonomy): domain Bacteria; phylum Pseudomonadota; class Gammaproteobacteria; order Enterobacterales; family Vibrionaceae; genus Veronia; species Veronia nyctiphanis. Next base: position 20,994 of record NZ_PEIB01000001.1, read on the forward strand.
GGTGTACTGGCCCAAATGGCTGCGTTGTACAAGCAATTCCGCTGTACAATTGTCGCAGTAGAAGAAGTACCCCGCGAAGAAACACATAAATATGGTGTCATTGCGGGTGAGCCACTGACCGATAGCATTATTCGTGTTACGGATATGGTTGAGAAGCCTGAGCCCGGCACTGAGCCAAGCAACCTGGCCATTATTGGTCGCTATGTGCTAACTCCCGATATCTTTGAAATACTTGAAAACACAGTGCCAGGTAAAGGTGGAGAGATCCAAATTACCGATGCGCTGCTTGAGCAAGCGAAAAATGGCTGTGTGCTGGCATATAAATTTAAAGGTAAGCGCTTCGACTGTGGCAGTGTCGAAGGGTTTATTGAAGCAACCAACTATTGTTACGAAAATATCTATAAAAAATAGTACTGGTTGGGTAATTTAAGGGGCGTTATCGCTCCTTTTTTTGTTTGAGGAAAAGATATGAATGTTCTGGTCACTGGTGGTATGGGGTATATTGGCAGCCATACCTGTGTACAAATGATTGAAGCTGGTCTTAACCCGGTGATACTCGATAACCTCACTAACAGCAAACAAGCTGTTCTCGTACGTATCGAAGCGTTAACCGATAAAAGGCCAACGTTTTATCAGGGGGATATCAGAGACAAAGCGTTGTTAGTTGAGTTGCTGCAAAGTGAAAATATTGAAGCTGTCATTCACTTCGCGGGTCTGAAAGCCGTTGGTGAATCAGTAGAAAAGCCGCTGGAATACTATGACAACAACGTCAATGGTACGCTTGTCTTGCTTGATGCCATGAGAGAGGTTGGCGTCAATAAGCTAATATTTAGCTCGTCTGCAACCGTTTATGCCGAGTCAGATATTCAACCCATGAACGAGGAGTTTCCTAGAGGAGCATCGAGTCCTTACGGCCGATCTAAGTTAATGGTAGAAGAGTGCCTGACGGATTTTCAACATGCCAATCCGGATTGGAGCATTACCTTGCTTCGCTACTTTAACCCCGTTGGTTCACACCCCTCTGGCACTATGGGCGAAGACCCGCAAGGAATTCCCAATAACCTGATGCCATTTATCTCTCAAGTCGCAGTGGGTCGAAGAGAGAGCCTTTCGGTATTCGGTGATGACTATCCGACACGTGATGGCAGCGGCGTAAGAGATTATATTCATGTTGACGATCTGGCCTCTGGGCATATTGCGGCATTACAAAAAGCTGGCAATGTCGCTGGTATTCATACATACAACCTCGGTTCTGGTGACGGTAAAAGTGTCTTCGAGATGATTTCTGCTTTCTCAGAAGCTTCCGGCAAGGACATTCCATTTGTCGTGAGTGCGCGCAGAGCCGGCGACTTGGCAGAATATTTTGCTGATGCCTCAAAAGCTGAAAAAGAACTTGGTTGGAAAACAACGCGTTCTCTGACTGACATCGCTCGTGACACATGGCGATGGCAATCGCAAAACCCTGAAGGGTATCCCGACGATAAATAGCCTTTATTGTTTGTTATCTCGATGGCGTTTTTAGTCGTAGTTTACAAGAGCAGCAGAGGCTGCTCTTTGTTTTTATGCAGTGTAATTATTCATTGTACTTCTCTGATTTTATAGGTGTAACTTTTGTCAGTTAACGCGATTAAATTGATTAGACAAGGTGCTATGGCATTAGTGTTGACCTTAGGTGTGCTCTCTCTTTTTAGCAACGTTGGTCTTGGTTCTCTGGGTATTAATGGAACCACATTTTTTTACGGTCATGGTGACTGGTTCTTTCATTTTGCTCTATTTTTTATCGCGACGTGCTGGCTTGGTCTATTCATCCCTAAAGACTATGCGCATGTTTTATGGTGTATTTTATTTGTCTGCGGTATCGCATCTGAACTGGTTCAGCATTTTTATCTCGTTCATCGCGATGGAAGGTGGGGAGATGCAGTGATTAACACTGTCGCTATTTTGATTGGAATACTGTGTTTAAAGGGGATTGCTGTGTATAAAGCGAGGTCGAGCGAGTATTGATTGGCGATTCAACTCAAGATGTATAGGGGTATGCCTGCGGTAATTAATAGAAGTCTCTTTTCCCTCTGTTTATTTCATTCACTAATGGCAGAGGGAAGTAAACCTAACTAAAAAGCGCTCATGCTCAACTCAATACCACTTCGACTTTTCCCCTTTTCACTTTCCCAATGAAAACTTTCGCTAGACTTCCTTTCCCTCAAAATTATTAACTCTAAAAAAGCACTGACTCTTACTGCTTCAGTATATCCTCCAGCTTGAAGAAAGTATCAAGTTAAATCTGTGGCTGCTGTTTGGCTTGATATGAGCTCTGATATTAAAGGCCAGTTTGCTGCTTGAGCGACTAATACTGTGAAGAAATAAAAGACATGTTTTTAGTGAGGGGAGAAAGTGGAGATAACGCTGTGCTGGATTGAACACCCCCGGGGATATTCCCGGAGGTCGTTACGCTGAAAGATGTGATTAACTTTCTTGTTGATAGGTGTAATCAGTCTGTTTTGTAAATTTTCGGATAAAGCGAGTGAACTTCCAGACGTGTGCGAGTAAGAAGTAATAGCCCAGAAATACGGCTATAAACCCGTAAAACATAATTCCTTCACTGATGGCGTAAGCCTCACCAAGCAAGCCTATACAAACGAAAAATGACGCCAGGGAGCAAATTGCAACGAGCGTTTGCACTGATGACAAGCCAATACGTTGGCATATGTGATGTAAGTGTTCACGATCAGGCTGGAAAGGTGAGTCACCTCGCTTAATTCGTCTCATCATGATGGCTGCCATATCCATCAGCGGAAGAGCGATTAACCAAAGTGCGGTAACAGGTCGCATTGTAGTGTGTCCCTGCTCATTCGCTATTTGGCTGCCGCTCAACAGTAACCAAATCACAGTAAAACCAATCAGCATGCTTCCCGCATCACCCATAAAGACTTTTCGTTTTCTGCCAAGAAGTCCAAGGTTTAACAATACATAGGGTATCAGCGCTGCAATGATAATAAGGCAAAACTCAAAAAGGAGTGCGGTGCTTTCATACCCTTTAAAGAGGTAGGCAAGCCCAGAGAAGGTCACAATGGAAAGCCCGCCGAGTAACCCATCAATGCCGTCTACCATATTGAATGCATTAATGGCCCCAATTACCGCAAACACAGTAATCAGCAACCCGAAGATGCCTAGGTCAATGTTTCCGATAGCAAACATATCCCCTAGCTGTACCAGCGCAAGATCGGCAAAAAACATCATAATCGCGGCCAATACTGCCTGAATGATGATGCGTGTTTTATAGCTGACGTCATATTTATCGTCTAACGCACCAATCACTGTGAGCGTAATTGCGCATAGTAGATAGATAGGTGATTGGCTCAAATGTTCTTCTGATAGTGAATATTGAGCAAGCAAATAAATCACGATAGTCATACAGACAGCAATGCCACCGACTAAAGGTATGACACCTTGGTGATGTTTACGCTGATTGGGTTTGTCTACCAATCCTACTTTTTTTGCCATTTCCCTGACGATGAGAAGACAAAAAAGTGACACTATAAAGCTTGTAGTTATTAAAAATGGGGTATTGAGCAACATACGTTGTTCCGCCTTTGTCTAGCCAACAATTAGTTTTGTGATGTCTTATTTTTTTGGCAATTTTAAACGAATATGATGCGTATAATGTGTCACACTGGGCGTTTTGCGAGGAGAGTCAATCATACGTTTTTTTGCATTAAATGCTTTCATTTATCATTTGCTTAAAATCTATGCCTGGCATGTATTTTCAAATTTAAATAGAACGCTAAATGATACATGAATCACGCTTTATGTTGAAACTAAAGAATCAACGCAAAGGGACACATCTTACAATTATGGTTTTATGATGAGTGAGATATTTATTAACTGATTGATTTGTAAGTGATACTACGGATTTGATTGCTATCGGACGCTACAGGTAGGAGATATATTTAGTGAGAGAGCTCTTGAGATGAATGTAAAAGCCGACATGGTGTCGGCTTTTACATTGTTTAGGAGTGAAACTGTTCGCATGCCATCAGCGTGTTTTCTATCAGCATAGCGACTGTCATTGGCCCCACACCTCCGGGTACTGGTGTGATGTGTTTTGCGTGTTCTCTTGCTACGTCGTATTCAACATCACCCACAAGTGTGCCGTCATCTAGTCTATTAATACCGACATCGATGACCACTGCGCCTGGTTTGATCCAATCGCCAGGAATAAAGTTAGGTTTCCCCACTGCGACCACAAGAATATCAGCCTGACGCACATGCCCTTCCAAATCTTTAGTAAACCGGTGACATGTTGTTGTGGTACTTCCCGCTAGGAGAAGCTCAAGTGTCATTGGGCGACCAACGATATTGGAAGCTCCGACAACCACAGCGTGCTTGCCACGGGCGGCAATATTGTACCTTTCTAGCAGCGTGATAATTCCCTTTGGTGTGCATGAACGCAGCAGAGGTATGCGTTGGCTAAGTCGACCAACGTTATACGGATGAAAACCATCGACATCTTTGTCTGGAGCAATGCGCTCAAGGACATTCACCGGATCCATTTGTGCAGGTAATGGTAACTGCACCAAAATACCGTCTATTTCGGCGTCTGCATTTAGCTCGTCGATGAGAGAAAGCAGAGCGTCTTCTGTTGTTGACGCGGGTAAGTCGTAGGATTTCGAAACAAAACCGACTTCTTCACAAGCTCGGGTTTTATTTCCGACGTAAACCTGAGAGGCCGGATTGTCACCAACAAGAACAACGGCTAAGCCGGGTGCTCTCAGTCCTGCATCTGTTCTGGCTTTTACGCGGGCTGCTACTTCTTGTCTGACGGTTTGAGCGATCAGTTTTCCATCGATAATTTGGGCGGCCATGGTTTTCCTTTGGCAAAATTGAGGAAGGGTAACTGGTGCGTATTTTGTCAAAAACGAGGCGTAATATCCATAGGGCAAACGTTTGCTTTTTGCTTTTTATGCGTAAACATGAATTGCCTGAGTGCGAATGGTCATCCCCATATAATGGCTTCTTTTACCCAAGCCTCATTATCAATTCCATCTCACTATGGCCGCGAGATAACAAGTGCACCTGAGGCATTGTCATCAGCGAATAGGGCGATTTTCTTACCGTGGTACTTATCGACGGTGTATTGAAGCCAGCCTTTTATAAAGAGGCTTGAGATGAACACGCTGGTTCTCTTGTTACCAAGGTCTTGCTGACCGAGCACTTTAAAACCTGAGCCAGACATACCTGAGATGATACCGACCAAATGTCCTTTCTCGTTATAGACACCGCCGCCACTCATTCCCGACTGAATGGGCGCATCGGTGATGCTTGCCGGACACTTTTTGAAAATGGCACTGTCTAGGAAGTTGACGTCTAAAAAGTATTTGCCTTTGCCCGTAATAACTTTTCCTGTCATCCCAAAGCCGTAGACATTAAGGTTGTCGTTTGGAAATACTTTACCAAGTAGGGGCAGTTTTTTATCGCTATTATCGGCTTTGATTATCGCTACGTCGCAATTGGGGTGATAGGCAACGACTTCACTAAAATCATACTGGGCAACGTGCTTGGCAGTCAGGCTTAGTTCTTCGGTGAGAGGTACACTCGACCCAAAGCCACCAAGCACAAACGGAATACCGATGGGTAGGTAGTTTAGGTCAGGGGCGGTTTTTTCATCGGCGAATTGAGTCGGCCCGTTTGTGAGGAAGCAGCCTTGTAAGCTGGCTGATAACAGTAGGTAAATGCTCAAAAGCACAAACTTCTTTGATTGCATAACAACAAAACCTCAACAAATATGATTTAAGTCTCATTTTCGAGTCTCTTAATTGAGATTAGAGTGTTATCAGCGTTCTTTCCATCAACCCACTTGAAAAGTCATCTACATATAGAGGCGGCGATTTTCTTGAATCATCGAGTGGAATAGTAGCTAGGTAAAGTGTTTCTCATTAGAGTGGCTGTGATAAAGAGAAAGGCTACTTGTTTTTGATTGGCGGGACGAATCAAAGGGCGCGCTCAGCGCGCACCCATTATATTCTCAGGTAAATTTAGATATCGACTTTTACATGCTCGACTTCAGCAATTGGCTTTGGCTGAACCACAACTGCAGGGGTACGAAGCCACGCGACCAGCATGTAGCCGAAAGTTACTGCAAAACCAATACCGAAGTAGCCCATTAAATCATTAGTTTGAACAACCCAACCTTTTGCCAGTGCTGGGCCAATCACTGAACCAATACTGTAGCTTAAGAGCATCAGTTCGGTCGCCGCTACAATCTGATTCCTGTTTATTGATTGGCACGCCAGCGTAATTGCTATCGGGTAGAGGGCAAACGTGGCCGCACCCAATATAAATAGGCTAATAACCATACCAACAGGGTGGGTTGCTACTTCAATCATTGCGATCGCCAAACCACCGATTAGGCTAAACATCGCCATCAACAAACGCTTGGCAAAGCGAGCATTTAGCCAGCTCACCAAAGGTTGTACCATCATGCCTCCCAAAATAACGACAGACATCAGTGTTCCAATCTGATCGCTATTGCTGAAACGACGTCCCAGCTCCAGAGGCAGCAAACCGTAAACCACACCCATCAATAAGCCGGAAACGATACAGCCAATGAATGCAGCCAACGGCAGTGTTTTCAACTCTTTCAATTTGATTGGGCTGTGTGACACATCTTTCGGTTGCGACTGTCTCTTCAGTAAAGGAGGTAAGGTCGCCAATGCCATCATTGCCACAATCAACGCAAAAGGAAGCGTGCCCTCAACACCAAAAAAGCCGATTCCCAGTTGGCCAAATGCTGTGCCGCCGTATAGCGAAGCCATATATAGGCCAAGTCTTTTTGAGCGCGCTTTCTCTGTATCAGCCATTAGAAGCCAAGATTCGATAACAACAAACACACCAGCCACAGCAATACCTGCAACGAACCGAGCAAATAACCAAACAGGTTTGTTGATAAAAATAGCCATTACCGCAACCGTTATTGCAATAACGGTTAAAAACATGATTAATGCTGAGCGGTGCCCGAGTCTTGAAACAACGTTTGCACTCAGTAAGGCACCCACTAATAGGCCGAAATAGTAAATGCTCGCCAGCCACGCAGCCAGATCTGTAGATAGGCCGTGGCTTTCCAATGCGAGTGGAACCAGGCTCATCAAATATCCTGATGCCAGAGCAAAAAGGCTTAGGCTGGCAACAGGGACAAAAGTGCTGTTGCCCACATCGAGAGATAGCGGGTTTGCTTTCACGTTTTTAATCCGAAATCAGAGGGTTGTTAGTCTTGAGGTTTAGGCGGTCGCCATACGCTCAGGTTGTTTAGCGCGCGGATTATGGTGGTCAACTTGTAGGCCGTAAAGTGAATTAAATTCATTTCAGTCATTAGAATAGTTAATACGAGTTATGGGCTTTTAGTCGTCGTTTGTGTGACGTTAGATAATGTTTCTAGCTCTAAACAATTAGTGTGTATCCCTTTCAATAAGAACAGAAGGTTACGGACTCATTAGGCAAATAAATCTTCTATCTCTAAAGGGCCGCTTTTACAGAGAAAACAATAAAAGTGCCGACCTATTGGCCTCCATGACTAATATATTCACCTAAATTTTTGGAATTCCATGCTTTGTTGTCTATTAGTAAAGAAAACGTCCTCACTGGCGAGACCAGCCATGTCTATTAGCACGGCATTATTGCGCTAATGTCTATTTATTAGACGGTTAGAAGGAAATTGTAAGGAAAACCGTTGACGGGCATGAACCTGTCTATATAATTCAGCTGTGTTTCGGGGCTAACTGCTTCGGAGCACCTTCAAATGTGCGCCCTTAGCTCAGTTGGATAGAGCAACGGCCTTCTAAGCCGTGGGTCACAGGTTCGAATCCTGTAGGGCGTGCCATTTCTTGACTACCTCCCCGAGTAAATACCTAAAACGAAATTGCTAAAAGCCCCCTCTCATAAGGATTCGTAGGCCTGACGGTATCTTTTTTCTTTTCGTTGACTGAGAAAGCCCACTGCGAGTAGTGAGCTAACTGAATCTCTTTGATACGTGAATTAACTGTGATTCCAGTTATCGAGCGCTTCGCCATCGTTGGGCGATAACCCTAAAATGTCACCGTCAGTATTGATACCTAGCCCAGTCACAGTGCGGTTTGCATAGGCAAAGTAGGCTGTCACTTGGTTAATCTCCAGTACCTCGCCGTCACTCCAACCAAGAGCAAGCAGTTTTTCGACATCGCGTTTCCCAACATTACTGGGTGATGTCGTGAGGACGCGCACATAGTCGAACACCTTCGCATGCTTGGTGTCGAATGCATCGTCGAATTGGTGTGTCTTGAGCGATTGTTTAATTCTGTCAGCGTAATGAGGAGGATGCTCGCCTTTCTCTGCCAGCAAACGTTGCATGCCCGCGTAGTGGTGCTCAAAACAGTAACTGCAACGGTTGAGGTAACTGACGTAAACACCAATGGCTTCCAGGAACCATTTTGGAACCGTATTTCGTGGATGGTGGAGCACATACTTATAGATAGTCATGTGACCTTCCATGGTATGTGGGCGTAAGCTGTGTGCCAGCATGATGTTGTCTACATTGTTATCTGGTCCTTTTACTTTGTCGTAAAGTTTTTTTAGAGGTCCAGTAGCATCTTCGTAGCTTACGGTTTTTATCCAGCTCATAGTCTCTCCTTGTGAGCATCTTGTTTTATTTTTCTCTGGTTTGTGTTTCTTGACTAGTATAATGCCCTCACTATGACGAGGCGTTTTGCGCAGAGCCATGTCGACCACCACGTTTTGAGAGGCTTTTCATTTTACCGTGATAACTTTTGCTGTTTGTTGAAGGTAACGCAGAGTCAAACGGGATTTAGTCGACAAAAACGGACAATAAATTTTAAATACTCCCTTGAAAGGGCGAAATGTGTCCCCATTTCACAGAAACATTGCGATAGCGCTGGCCTGTCTCGACTCGGTCGAATGGTGCCGCTATAATGGCGCGTCTTAATTTTTGGCTCCCGGTTTGGGAGCAAACTGATACCAGCAGAAAACGCGCTGCGTATCCCTATTCACAGGCGTCATTGCATGGTTACATGCTGTGACACGAAAGGATGCTAACGGCCCTGAGCTTGGTAGCATCACTCAGATACCCTGAGTAAGTTTTGAGGTTTAATTAAAAATGCAAGTTACCGTTGAAACCACAGAAGGCCTAGAGCGCCACCTGACCATCACTGTTCCGGCTTCTAACATCGAAGACGCTGTAACCGCTGAATTGCGCAACATTGCTAAAAATCGTCGTTTCGATGGTTTCCGTAAAGGCAAAGTGCCTTTGAAAATGGTTTCTCGCATGTACGGCAAAGCGGTACGTATGGACGTGATGGGTGAAGTGATGCAACGCCACTTCATCGAAGCGATCATCAAAGAGAAAATCAACCCAGCAGGCGCACCAACTTTCGCGCCAGTTGACAATGAAGAAGGCAAAGACTTGGTCTTCAAAGCGTCCTTCGAAGTTTACCCAGAAATCGAACTGAAAGGCCTGGAGAGCATCGAAGTTGCTAAGCCAAAAGCGGAAGTGAAAGACGAAGACGTTGCAGAGATGATCGACACACTGCGTAAGCAACAAGCAGAGTGGTCAGAAGTTGATGCAGCTGCTGAAGCGAACAGCCGTGTAACTATGGACTTTGTTGGTTCTATCGACGGCGAAGAGTTCGAAGGCGGTAAAGCTGATGGCTTCGCACTGGAAATGGGCCAAGGTCGTATGATCCCTGGTTTCGAAGACGGTCTAGCTGGTAAGAAAGCGGGCGACGAGTTCTCAATCGAAGTTAACTTCCCAGAGGATTACCACGCTGAAAACCTGAAAGGTAAAGCAGCGAAGTTTGAAATCAAACTGCACAAAGTTGAAGCGCAGGCACTGCCAGAACTGACTGAAGAGTTCGTTCAGCGTTTCGGTGTGGCTGACGGTTCTGTTGACGGCCTGAAAGCAGAAGTTCGCAAAAACATGGACCGTGAACTGAAGCAAGCGGTTAAGAACAACATTAAAGAGCAAGTGCTGAATGGTCTGGTAGAGCAAAACGATATCGACGTTCCAGCTGCTCTGATTGACCAAGAAGTGAATGTTCTGCGTCAACAAGCTGTTCAACGTTTCGGCGGCAACGCTGATAACGCGCCAGAGCTGCCAGCTGAGCTGTTCCAAGAGCAAGCTAAGCGTCGTGTAGTTGTTGGCCTGCTGCTGGGTGAAGTGATCAAGTCTGAAGAGCTGAAAGCTGACGACGAGCGTGTTAAAGCACTGATCACTGAAATGGCATCTGCTTACGAAGATCCAACAGAAGTTGTTTCTTATTACGAGAAAGACGAAAAACTCATGGACAACATGCGCAACGTTGCTCTTGAAGAGCAAGCGATTGACGCGCTTCTGGGCAAAGCGAAAGTATCAGAAAAAGAGCAAGCATTTTCCGAGCTGATGAACCCAGCTCAAGCTTAAGTGCTAGAATTGTAGAGTGGACATTTGACTTAGAATTCACTCTTCTGATAACAATGGTCCGTATGAAGTTTTTCATTCGGGCCATTTATTTTTAGGGACTTAATATTATGAGCTATCAAGAAAAAAACGGTATGCCTTCAATCATGGATGCATTGGTGCCCATGGTCGTGGAACAAACATCCCGCGGTGAACGTTCTTACGATATCTACTCCCGTTTGCTCAAAGAGCGGGTGATTTTCCTGACGGGTCAGGTTGAAGATCATATGGCCAACTTAGTGGTTGCTCAGTTGTTGTTCCTGGAATCTGAAAATCCCGATAAGGATATTTTCCTGTACATCAACTCGCCAGGCGGCTCTGTAACAGCAGGTATGTCTATTTACGATACCATGCAGTACATTAAACCTGATGTAAGTACGGTGTGTATGGGGCAGGCGTGCTCGATGGGCGCATTCTTGCTAGCTGGTGGTGCGAAAGGCAAGCGTTTTTGTCTGCCTAACTCGCGTGTGATGATTCACCAGCCTCTGGGCGGTTTCCAAGGCCAGGCATCTGACATTCAGATCCATGCTCAGGAAATTTTGACCATCAAAGAAAAACTGAACAAATTGCTGGCAGAACACACTGGTCAGCCACTGGAAATAATCGAACGTGATACAGATCGCGACAACTTTATGTCTTCGCAGGATGCGATGGATTATGGTCTTGTCGATGATGTGCTCAATAAGCGTTCATAAGTAATCCAGTCAGAAGTTTAGCGCGTTTACCTACACTGGTTCCAATAATTGAGCTCATCACATCTCGGAAATTTACCCCGAAGTGTTATAGACTCAAAACATGGCAATAACGGGTAAACGCCACAAAGAGGATAGCTAATGACAGATAAGCGTAAAGATGGTGGCAGCGGTAAATTGCTCTACTGCTCCTTCTGCGGCAAAAGCCAGCATGAAGTACGCAAATTAATTGCCGGACCTTCTGTTTATATCTGCGATGAATGTGTTGATTTGTGCAACGACATTATCCGCGAAGAGATAAAAGAAGTGATGCCGAAGCGTGATAGCAATCAGCTTCCTACTCCACATGAAATCCGTGCTCACCTTGATGATTATGTAATTGGTCAGTCGCAGGCGAAAAAAGTACTGTCTGTTGCGGTATATAACCACTACAAACGCTTGAGCAATGGCGACACCAATAAAGAAGGTGTTGAGCTTGGCAAGAGTAACATCTTGCTGATAGGCCCTACAGGTAGCGGTAAAACGTTGCTTGCAGAGACACTTGCAAGGTTCCTTGATGTTCCATTCACTATGGCTGACGCAACAACGCTGACCGAAGCGGGTTACGTTGGTGAAGATGTTGAGAACATAATCCAGAAGCTCCTACAAAAGTGCGACTACGATGTAGCAAAAGCCGAGCGTGGTATTGTCTACATTGATGAAATCGATAAGATTTCACGCAAGTCTGATAACCCGTCAATCACCCGCGATGTGTCAGGTGAAGGGGTTCAGCAAGCGCTGTTGAAGCTAGTTGAAGGAACGATTGCTTCGGTTCCACCTCAGGGTGGGCGTAAGCATCCACAGCAGGAATTCCTGCAGGTAGACACGTCGAAGATCTTATTCGTCTGTGGTGGTGCATTCGCAGGTCTCGACAAAGTCGTTGACCAGCGCGTCTCTAAAGGTTCTGGTATTGGCTTTGGCGCTGAAGTGCGTTCTCAGGAAGAAGAGGCGTCACTCAGTGATCTGTTCAGTCAGGTTGAGCCAGAAGATTTGGTCAAGTATGGTTTGATCCCAGAGTTCATTGGTCGTTTGCCAGTGACAGCAACGCTGGGTGAACTTGATGAAGCTGCATTAGTGCAGATTCTCAAAGAACCTAAAAATGCACTGACCAAGCAGTATGCTGCGCTACTCGACATCGACGGTGTTGAACTTGAATTCCGCGACGATGCGCTGACTGCTATTGCACACAAAGCGATGGAGAGAAAGACCGGTGCACGTGGACTCCGTTCAATCGTTGAGGCAGTCTTACTTGAAACCATGTACGACTTGCCGTCGTCGAAAGACGTCAGCAAAGTGGTTATCGACGAGTCAGTAATCAAAGGTGAATCTGATCCCCTGTTGATTTACGAAGCAAACGACAATCAAGCTGCAGGTGCTGAGTAACCATACGCAAGCTAAGCCCTTTACCTTCGCATGAGGTATCAGGATAGTAGAAAGGAGGCGAAAGCTCCTTTTTTGTCAAATAACGGCCACTATAGTGTCACTTTGGCATTGAATACGGCTTATCCGACCCCATATACTCAATAATTACGAAAAGCGGAAGAGAGATAAGTATGAACTTGGAGCGTTCCGAGAGCATTGAGATTCCGGTCCTGCCACTGCGCGATGTGGTAGTGTACCCTCATATGGTAATTCCTCTGTTTGTTGGCAGGGAAAAATCAATCCGTTGTCTTGAAGCAGCCATGGACGACGATAAACAAATTCTGTTAGTTGCTCAAAAAGACTCAGCAACTGACGAGCCTACTGTCTCTGACCTCTACGAAGTGGGCACAGTAGCAACCATTCTTCAATTACTGAAACTGCCAGACGGTACGGTGAAAGTGCTGGTGGAAGGCCTTCAGCGCGCAGAAATCAAAAAATTCTCTGATAACGACTTTTTCGTTGCCGATGCTCAGTACCTCGCAACGCCAGAAATGGATGAGCGTGAGCAGGAAGTTTTAGTTCGTACTGCGATCAGTCAGTTTGAAGGCTTTATAAAGCTGAATAAAAAGATCCCGCCAGAAGTACTGACATCAATGAATGGTATCGATGAGGCCGCACGCCTTGCTGATACCATTGCTGCTCATATGCCATTGAAACTTCAGGATAAGCAACAAGTACTCGAAATCTTTGACGTTGCTGATCGTCTCGAATTCCTGATGACAATGATGGAGTCAGAGATTGACTTGCTGCAAGTTGAAAAGCGTATTCGCAGCCGTGTCAAAAAGCAGATGGAAAAGAGCCAGCGCGAGTATTACCTAAACGAGCAGATGAAAGCTATCCAGAAAGAACTTGGAGAGCTGGATGATGCGCCTGATGAGTTTGAAACGCTTCAAAAGAAAATCGACGAGGCGAAAATGCCTCAGGAAGCCAGAGAAAAGACTGAGCAAGAGCTACAAAAGCTGAAAATGATGTCGCCAATGTCAGCCGAAGCAACGGTTGTGCGCAGCTACATCGATTGGATGGTCAGTGTTCCTTGGGCGAAACGCTCTAAAGTGAAAAAAGATTTGGCAAAAGCGGAAGAAATCCTCAATGCCGATCACTATGGCCTAGAACGTGTTAAAGAACGCATTGTAGAGTACTTAGCGGTGCAAAACCGTGTAAACAAGCTTAAGGGTCCAATCCTGTGCCTTGTTGGTCCTCCAGGTGTGGGTAAGACCTCACTGGGGCAATCTATCGCCCGTGCCACTGGTCGTAAGTATACGCGTATGGCGTTGGGTGGCGTGCGTGACGAAGCGGAGATTCGTGGTCACCGTCGTACTTACATTGGCTCTCTGCCGGGTAAACTTATCCAGAAAATGGCGAAAGTTGGCGTTAAGAACCCACTTTTCCTTTTAGATGAAATCGACAAGATGTCCTCTGACATGCGCGGTGACCCGTCGTCAGCATTGCTTGAGGTTCTTGACCCAGAACAGAACAATGCGTTTAACGACCACTATCTGGAGGTCGATTACGACCTGTCTGATGTCATGTTCGTTGCTACGTCAAACTCAATGGACATTCCTGGGCCTCTGCTTGACCGTATGGAAGTGATTCGTCTGTCGGGTTATACCGAAGATGAAAAACTCAACATTTCGAAGCAGCACCTTGTTGAGAAGCAAATTAAGCGAAATGGCCTAAAGCCTGCTGAAGTGATGATTGAAGACTCTGCAATCATTGGCATTATTCGTTACTACACGCGAGAAGCGGGTGTGCGTAGTCTTGAACGCGAAATCTCAAAACTTTGCCGTAAAGCAGTGAAAGAGATTCTGCTTGATAAAGATATCAAGACATTGACCATCACCGGCGACAACCTGAAAAATTACCTCGGTGTCCAGCGTTACGACTACGGTAAAGCCGATGAGGAAAACCGTATCGGTCTTGTAACGGGTCTTGCGTGGACGCAGGTAGGCGGCGATTTGCTGACGATTGAAACCGAGTCTGTACCTGGTAAAGGTAAGTTGACGCAAACAGGCTCTCTTGGTGATGTCATGCAGGAGTCTATTCAGGCTGCAATGACAGTGGTACGTAGCCGTGCTGACAAGCTAGGTATTGCCAGTGATTTCTACGAGAAGCGTGATATTCACGTTCACGTCCCTGAAGGCGCCACACCAAAAGATGGTCCAAGCGCAGGTATTGCAATGTGTACCGCATTGGTGTCGTCTTTGACCGGCAACCCGGTGAAAGCGGAAGTGGCCATGACAGGCGAAATCACTTTACGCGGTGAAGTTTTACCCATTGGTGGATTGAAAGAGAAACTGCTAGCTGCACACCGTGGTGGAATTAAAACCGTTGTGATCCCGAAAGAGAACGAGCGTGATCTGGAAGAGATTCCTGACAACGTAAAAGCAGATTTATCAATTCATCCAGTACGTTGGATTGATGATGTACTGACCCTTGCATTGCAGAATAATCCGCTGGGAATAGAGCTTGTCACCCCCCGAAATAGTGACGCGCAGCAAAATTAAGCAACGAAAAGAGCTGACAGTCGGCAAAAGGCTTGTCAGCTTTTTTGTTGAGGGCTAACTTAAATTTGAGCGCTGCATGCCTTATTAACTCTGATGCAGCAGCGTCAAGTAGAAACAAGGTTTAACAATAATGGACGATGAGAGTCGTCTTTATACCGCAAAAAATGGGATTTGCGGATTTGCTTCATAAGGGGATTTAACGTGAATAAGTCGCAGCTAGTAGAAAAAATCGCAGAAAATGCTGACCTGTCAAAAGCGTCAGCGGGTCGTGCATTGGATGCACTGATCGAAGCTATTTCTGATTCGCTCAAAGACGGCGATCAGGTAGCTCTGGTTGGTTTCGGTACGTTCTCTGTTCGTGAGCGCTCAGCGCGTACAGGCCGCAACCCACAAACAGGTTCAGAAATCAACATTCCAGCCGCTAAAGTGCCTGGCTTTAAGGCAGGTAAAGCGCTCAAAGACGCAGTAAACTAAGCCGCACCTTTGTCTTTTGTCGCACCATGTTGGTTAAAGGCTTTAAACATAGCGACTTGAGCGTATAATCAGGCTCCATAAGAGTGTAAAGGCGCATCTCGGATGCGCCTTTTTAGTTGTTTAATTATGCAACAAGTTCAATACAGTATTTTGAAGAACAGTAGTTTCAAGAGTAGGAGTGACGGCAAGTTATGATGGAACGACTGCGTGAAGGCGCTAATAGCTTCGTGGTGAAGATAATCCTGGCATTGATTATCTTTTCCTTTGTATTTGCCGGTGTGGGCAACTATCTGGTAGGCGGTACCAGTACTCCCGCTGCAAAAGTCGGCGATCGTGAGATCAGTCGAAATGATTTCGAACAGGTTTATCAGAACGAGCGTGCTCGTATGCAAAATCAGGCGGGTGAGTTCTTTACCGCTTTGCTGGGCGACCCTAGCTACCTGGCGGAATTCCGTAGAAATGTTCTTGACCGCATGGTGAATGACGTTTTGTTGGAAGAGCAAGCTTCTGAACTGGGGATGCGTATCAGCGACCAACAGATCAAAGAAGCGATTCTGGCAATGCCTCAATTCCAACAAGGCGGCAGCTTCGACAATGATATGTATAAAGCGGCACTCCGCCGTGCAGGCTTCACACCAGAGAGCTTTGCAGAATACATGCGTCGTGAGTTGGTGAGAGAGCAACTTGTTTCCGGCCTTCAGGGCAGTGAATTTGTCCTCAAGGGTGAGTTAGACAGCCAATATAAGCTTGAGAACCAGACACGTAAGGTAAGCACACTGACGCTGCCTGTTAGTGACTTCGCAGCGAAAGCTGACGTGACTGAGCAAGAACTTCAAGATTACTATCAACAGAACGCATCACAATTTGTGCGTCCGGAGAAGTTCAAGATCGCTTACGTTGAGGTCTCAGGCGATTCTATTGCAGACAATGCCCCAGTCACTGATGAAGAGGTTCAGGAGTACTACGAGGCTAATAAGGGGACTTACAGTACTGCTGCACAGCGTAAAGTGAGTCATATTCTTATTGAAGGCGATAGTGACGAAGCAAAACAGAAAGCTGAGGCGCTGCTTTCAGAGCTGAAATCGGGTGCAGACTTCGCGACGCTTGCAAAAGAAAACTCTGCTGACACATTCAGTGCTGAACAAGGCGGTCAACTCGATTGGTTTGAAGCTGGAGTCATGGACCCTGAGTTTGAAAAAGCGTCTTTCGCAATGTCGGAAAAAGGTCAACTGTCAGAGGTGGTTCAGTCGTCATTTGGTTATCACATCCTTAAGCTGGATGACCTGAAAGATGTTGTCACTAAACCGCTTGAGACTGTGAAAGCTGAAATTGTTGAGCAACTCAAACAGCAACATGCGGCTGAGAAATTCTATGCAATGCAAACTGCGCTATCTGAAAAAGCATTTGAGATGCCAGATAGCCTTGATGACGCCGCTGAAGCCGTTAATCAATCAGTGGTGACAACGGATTGGGTCTCTCTTGACGAGTTGTCAGGTAGCCTGTCAAACCCTTCTGTTATCCGTGTGTTGCAGAGTGAAGAAGTGAAAGATGATGGGTTGAACTCAGAAGCCATTGAGCTGGGCTCAGAGAACATCATTGTAGTTCGTATTGAAGATACCCAGCCTGAGACTATTCTGCCGTTCGAGGATGTGTCTGAGCAGGTTAAACAGAAGCTCTCTGATGAAAAAGGTGAGAAAGCGGCGCAAGCTTTGGCTGATTCACTGGTGGCAGAGTTGTCTGAAGGGAAGTCAGATGCGTTGAACAACTCAGGCTATAGCTTCGGTGAGTCTGAAGTGCTTGAGCGTGTTTCTCAGCAGCGTGAGGTGGCTCAGTTGGCATTTACTCTTGGTAACCCAGAGGAAGGTCAAAAGCGATATGGCACCACGACGAATATCAACGGAGATATAGTTGTTGTAGCGCTTGAAGCCGTTAACGAGCCAGAAGCGGCGCAACTCACTGCAGCTAACCCGCTGGCAACGCGTGTAGAGAGAACGTTGGCGAATACCAATATTTCGGCGACATTACAGCAGTTAAAAGATAAAACTGGCGTCACTTACCTGGTAAGTGCAGCAGAACAGACCGAGTAATCTTCTACGAGTAATATTATTTGCTGTTGTAATTGATAAGTAACTATGACGGAGTCCAAAGAGGGCTCCGTCTGTTTTTTTACTCTGCTATTTTGATGGCAAAGTTTTGATGATTAGTCTCTTGTGTGAATTTTATACAACGCCAAGAGAGGAAAACATGAAAAATCTGGTCGCTGCAGTTTGTTTTGCAATCACTATAGTCTTGAGCCCGATTTCGGTCGCTGAAGACAGCATGCAAGTTCAAGTTGAAATGGTCAATATCAACACGGCTGATGTTGATGAGCTGGATAAAATACTGTTGGGGATAGGTGTTAAGAAAGCACAAGCGATTGTCGACTACCGCAATGAGTTCGGGCCGTTTCTATCTATTGAAGATATCACTAACGTGAAAGGAATAGGTGAAAGTACTCTGGATAAGAATCGCGATAGGATAAAGATCTAACTCCCCAGAAACTCTGCTGTGTGCAGGGGAGCACGCTCTCCCCGCTTAATTACCTTCCGCAACACATTAGCTTAACCTTCAAACAAAGATAATTCTTTTTTTCAGTGCTTTTTACTTGAGTATTGGAATGTCTGGCAACACAATGAATTAAGCATTATTTTTCGTCATTAATTAGCGATGAGCGAGTGAAAATACTTAATCATTGCGCTTATCATTGTAAGGACGATATGACAAAGCACCCAAATACCAGCCATTTCTTTGCCTACCTTGCCCGAATGAAGCTCATTTATCGCTGGCCTCTAATGCGCAATGTCTTTGACGAAAATATCTCTGAGCATAGTCTTCAGGTAGCCTTCGTCGCTCATGCACTGGCTTTGATAGAGAATAAAAAGTTTGATGGGAATTACAACCCTGAAAGAGTCGCATTACTGGCGATGTTTCATGACTGTAGTGAAGTTATAACAGGGGATTTACCTACGCCCATCAAATATTTTAACCCTGCAATCGCCGATGAATACAAGAAGATAGAGGAGATTGCGGAAGAGAAACTCATTTCTATGTTACCAGAAGAGTTTCAGGCAGATTACCGCAGCCTGATTGTCAGCTCAGAGCTTGATGAATCAGACTACAGGTTAGTCAAACAGGCTGACTCAATCTGCGCATACCTGAAATGTCTTGAAGAATTATCCGCGGGTAATCACGAGTTCAAACTGGCAAAAAGTCGTCTTGAGAAAACCATGGCTAAACGTCGAAGTGACGCGACCGAATACTTCATGAATACCTTCGCGGCGAGCTTTACCCTCACCTTAGATGAGATCAGTGATGAGTAACTATATTCCCTCTGATGCTTGGGAGGCGCGTCTGGCATCAGAGAATAAAAAGCGTCGAGATGATCGTCGGTCTGTTTTTCAAAGAGACAGAGCGCGTATCCTTCACTCTGCGGCATTCCGTCGCTTGCAGGCGAAAACTCAGGTGCTGGGGGTAGGGCATAATGATTTTTATCGCACCCGCCTTACGCATTCTCTTGAGGTGTCACAGATTGGTACTGGTATTGTCGCCCAGCTAAAGCAAAAACAGCCCGAGTTTCGTGATTTGTTGCCATCCACAAGTCTGATGGAAAGCCTTTGTTTAGCGCATGATATTGGTCACCCTCCTTATGGCCATGGTGGTGAAATAGCGCTTAATTATCTGATGCGAAATGACGGTGGCTTTGAAGGGAATGCACAAACATTTCGTATCGTTACTTTGCTAGAGCCGTACACTGAAAATGACGGGATGAATCTGGCGCGACGGACATTGCTTGGACTGATGAAATACCCAGTTGCTATCAACGATGTCAGAAAGACGAAGTCAGCAGAGGATGTCGACAGCTTTCGCCACTTAAAAGTTGATGATTGGCACCCTGCCAAAGGCCTATATGACTGTGATGAAAAACGCGTCGACTGGGTGCTGGAACCTCTGAGTGACAACGACAAGGCCTTGTTTACCTCGTTGAAGTTGGATCCAAACGAAAATCAGCATGGAAAGCCACGTTTTAAATCGCTCGATTGCTCTATCATGGAGCTGGCGGATGACATAGCTTACGGCGTCCATGATCTTGAAGATGCCATCGTTATGGGGATCGTTACCCGTGAACAATGGCAGGTCGCGGTGGCAAGTAAAATTGCTGAATGTAATGACCCGTGGCTTGAGGAAAATATTGGTTATCTCAGTGAGCAGATGTTTGGCCCTTATCATGAGAGAAAAGACGCCATTGGTGCGCTTGTAAATACCTTATTGACCTCTATCACGATATTGCCTTCTGTGCAGGATGGGTTGAATGCGTTTGAAGACCACTGCTGCAGTGGAAAGCAAGCATGCCGGATAACATGTATCAGGTGCTTGATATTCTGAAACGTTTCGTCAGTGTGTATGTGGTGAAAAAGCCTGAACTTCAGGTGGTTGAATATAAAGGCCAACAGTTGGTGATGGAGCTTTTCGATGCTTTCGACTCTGATCCAGAGCGTCTGTTGCCTTCTGCCATTCGCGAGAGTTGGCTTTGCGCAATCGTTGAAGGCAGGAGTGGAAAACGGGTGATCGCTGATTATATTTCAGGTATGACAGATGGGTTTGCTCAACGCCTTCATGCCACCATGTTTACCGCATCGAGTCAGGGCCCGCTTTACGATATTCGTTAATCTTTTTTTGATGCGCCAAACTGCCTTTCGTAGATTTCGGGGGGCAGCTGATTAATATGAAAATCCACCATTTTTTCAAAACACGAAAGTAGAGGCTGATAGTGCTCTGGTTGACCTAAGAGTAGGGAAAGAGCGTGATATCCTGCTTCTACTGTCGATAAACCACCGCTTTTAGATGTTTTTCTTATTTTGTAATGACCGGATAAGGCCGAGGGCAGTGTCAGAGAAGGTAGGTGCTTAATACTCTCGGACAGCTGGAACATCTTATATGCTTTCTTCCAAGTACCATCGAGAAGAATCAGACCAATCTGTTTTTTTCTGGCTTTCAATGTTGGTGACGAAACTAATGTTGCGTTTTCGTTGGGGTAAAGAATATGCCAATCTACGTCTTTTCGATTGAGCTGAGCCTGAAAGGCGCTGTTATCATCAAAACACTCACCAACAATGACTTCACAATTGGAAAGAGAAAGAGACAAAATACGAGCAGTGCCTTTGGCATGATTGACTTCAGAGGTGTGTTGAAGAATCAGCAGGGGAATTGTGTTTTCAACCGGTGATATCCAGCCACATATGCAAGCTTTATGCGCTTTGTTACAGCGTTGGCAGTATCGTGATGTGTTTTGTTGCATCGTGTTTATTTCGCTGACTATAGTGGCGTTATGATTTATTCAGTACGTCTATCAAATATTGACGATTCTGATAGCGGCCAAGAATTCGGATTATGGAGACAATTTGCCAGTCGTAATTTTAGTGTGTTTAGGGGCAGTTGCACTTGTCGCCCAACTTCCGGACCTTAAGCCATATTTTATATGGAGCCGCGAGCTCATACTCAATGGTCAGTGGTGGCGAATATTATCAGGAAACCTTACTCACACCAACGCTATTCACTTATTGATGAATGTAGCGGGCTTGGCTGTTATTGGCTGGATGCATCGCGAATATTATCGCATGCGGGAGCTCTTGCTTTTACTACTCTGTTGTATGGCAGCCGTTGGTTGGTGATGTTCACCAGTCGCTACGGGTTATATGCAGGTTTATCCGGCACACTTCATGGCCTGTTTGCATGGGGTATTGTGAGGGATATGCTGGGCGGTATTCGTTTCAGTGGATTGTTGTTTTTTGGCTTGTTAGCAAAGCTTGTTTATGAGGTCATCTATGGTGGTGCGGCATCAACCACTGAGATGATCGGCGCGTCCGTGGCTGTGGAAGCACATGTCGCTGGTGCGGTGGTTGGTTTGCTGTTTGCTGTTCCTCATGTTGTCGAGTATTTAAGAACAAAGCCCGTATAACGGGCTTTTCAGATGTGCTGATGTTTTGTGTACGGTGTTATTGTTTGTAGCCAGACAAGAAGCGCTCAAATCGGCTGATCGCCATTTCGAGATCATCCACACGAGGCAAGGTGACAATTCTGAAGTGATCCGGTTTAGGCCAGTTAAAGCCCGTCCCGTGTACCATAAGCACTTTTTCCTGCATCAGAAAGTCCAGCATCAACTTTTCATCGTTATGGATGTTGTACCGCTTGGTATCGATTTTAGGGAAAAGATAAAGTGCGCCTTTCGGCTTGACGCAGCTTACACCAGGGATCTGATTGATCATCTCATACGCTTTATCACGCTGCTCAAGCAAACGTCCACCAGGGAGGATCAGTTCATTGATGCTTTGGTAGCCTCCAAGTGCTGTCTGAATAGCATGCTGCATGGGTACATTGGCACAAAGGCGCATCGAAGCCAGCATGTCTAAACCGTCAACATAGCCTTTTGCAAGGTGCCTCGGGCCAGAAAGAAGCATCCACCCAGCGCGGAAGCCACAAACACGGTAAGACTTCGATAGACCGCCAAAGGTGACACAGAAAACATCCGGTGCCAGCGGCGCAATAGAGTGGTGTTGTGCACCGTCATAGAGAATTTTGTCGTAGATTTCGTCAGCAAAAATGATCAGCTTGTGTGTTCTCGCCAGCTCGACCACTTCCAGAAGGAAATCTCGGCTGTAGACGGCACCCGTTGGGTTATTTGGGTTAATTAACACAATACCTTTGGTGTTTGGGGTTATCTTACTTTTTATATCGTCGAGATCCGGATACCAGTCAGATTCTTCATCGCAGATATAGTGCACCGGGTTACCGCCAGAAAGCGAGACCGCCGCTGTCCACAATGGGTAATCAGGGGCAGGCACCAACAACTCATCTCCGGTATTCAACAGCGCCTGCATCGCCATAACGATAAGCTCAGACACGCCATTACCGATGTAAACATCCTCAACATCTAAATCAAGCATTCCACGTTTCTGATAATGCTGAACAACCGCTTTACGTGCTGAGTAGATACCTTTCGAGTCGCAGTAACCTTGCGAAGTGGGAAGGTTGCGAATGACATCCACCAGAATTTCATCAGGCGCATCAAAGCCAAATGGGGCTGGGTTTCCGATATTGAGTTTGAGTATTTTGTGGCCTTCTTCTTCCAGGCGTTTCGCCTGTTTTAGCACTGGCCCCCGAATGTCATAACAGACGTTGTCCAACTTTGAAGACATCCCGACTTCTTGCATGTTCTTTCCCGGCATTGTTTATTGTTATCAACCATAAAATACACTAATCACCGTAAGGATTTAAATAGCTTCCAGATAAAAATAAGGTAATAAACAGGATTAAGTTATTTAATCCTGTTTAAATGGAATGAAATGCTGAGTGCTGGCGGAAAGCCCGTGTTAACGGGCATCGCCGCGAAGTGTGGCAACTTTTTCAAACATTTGATCGGAACGTGCTTCTCTCGGAGGGACAGGTGCGTCGGCGACAATCGTAATTTTTGACCAGAAACGTTTGGGTAATTTCAGCAAGGCGCGGCCTCCCTCTCGACTGAAATAGCTACCCCAGAGCCCTTGAAGTGCCATAGGAACAACAGGAACCGGCGTTTGGCGGAGAATGAGGTCAATACCGCGTTTAAACGGAATCATTTCGCCATCAGAAGTCAGGTGCCCTTCGGGGAAAATACATACCACCTCACCCGCTTCCAGTTCGGTTTTAACCGTATCCAGCGCTTTTCGAATGGAGTTGCTCGAAGTATGGATGGGAATCACCTTGGCAGCGCGGAAAAAATAATGCAGTACAGGTATGTGGTAGTAATCTTCGTCCATCACAAAGCGGATAGGGCGAGGGCAGGCGCCCGCGAGCAAGAGTGCGTCGACGTAGCTGACATGGTTACAAATCAGTAATGCACCACCTTTTTCAGGAATATTGTGCAGATCTTTGTGGGTGACGCGATACATGGTGTGGCTCAGTAACCAAATAAAAAAGCGCAGTGCGAACAGGGGCACTTGTCTTCCGACATAGAGTGCGACAAGTAAATTGGTGACAGCCAAGCCAAGGAAAAATGTGGGGATGCTGATCTCAAGAATCCCCAACATGATAATCGCAATGACTGCACTGGTTACCATAAATAGCGAGTTATAGATATTGTTTGCAGCGATGACCTGTGAGCGCTCACTATCTTTGGCTCTTTGTTGCATCATGGCATACAGCGGAACAATAAAAATACCGCCAAATATGCCGAGAAAAGCAAGATCGATAAATACCCAGAATAATTCAGGGTGAGTTATGAAATCGGTAAAACCCGTTGTGGCTGGCACAGCGTCTGGTGTGGTGAAGAAAAGGTGACCTGCAAAAATGGTAATACCGAGGCTGCCAATTGGCACTATGCCGGGTTCTATTCTGTGGTTAGATAATTTGTCGCACAGCAATGAACCTGTGGCGATACCGACAGAAAACAGCCCTAGAAGAAATGATACACCTGCTTCGCTTCCCCCAAGGTAGGTTTTGGCGTAGTTAGGGAATTGAGTCAGATAGCTTGCACCCAAAAACCAAAACCAGCTAATCCCCATAATTGATTGCAGAACAACTTTGTCAGCGTGCGCAATGGACAATGTTTTTCGCATTTGGCTGATTGGAGCGAAACGGACTTTAAGATCGGGGTTACTGGCTTTCACCTCTGGGATATATCTTGCGCTGAGATAGCAAGAACAGCAAAAATAACGACAGAGGCAGCTGCTATTATCCGCCCTTGTTCTTGATTGGCGATAAGCCTGCCACCAAGGTTCCCATCAATATCGCCAGAAAAGTACCAGTTTCAACTAGGGCGTTACCAGAAACCAGTTCTGAGGGTTTAAGTTGTTGCGGCAGAAGTGAGTACTTCACCGGACCAAAGAAGGTCGATTGTGTACCCATAAGAAAAAGAAGCAACAGCAAAATCGTGTAGCTCTCGGTGACGAATGCAACGGCAGCGGCACTCATCAGAACAATTTCAATCAGCTTGACGACGCGTATCAGCGACGACTTCTCGTATTTATCAGCTAACTCGCCCGCAAACGCAGAAAAGAGAAAGAAGGGGAGAATAAACAGACCTGCGGCCAAGTTGATAAATGTATCACTGTTCACCGCTAACGTACCCGGTGCCGCGAAGGCCACCAATATCAGCAGGACGTTTTTATAGACATTGTCGTTAAAAGCCCCCAGAGCCTGAGTGATGAAATACGGTAAAAAGCGCCGCTGCTTCAGCAGGCCCGATTGTGTCGTCATTATTTACTCCAGAGGCTTATTGTTGTGATTATTTACCTTGCCATGAAGAGAGATAGCCGTTGAGCAAGTTGTTAATCAGAGCATCACCATCAACAGGTGTATCAGTGAAAAGCTTGTCATCTACAGTCAGCAGTGTGATACCGTGAACACCTGCCCAGAGAACACGGCTGGCTTCAATGACGGTCTCTTTATCTTTCGATGGAGCCAGTTGCTCAAGCATCTGCTCGATGAGTCCGGTCATGTTATCGATACGATCACTGTGCCATTTCGGCAGCTCTTGTCCGTTCATGCTGTGTTGGAAAACCAACTGCCAACGATGAGGGTTATCTCTTGCGTAATCTAGGTAGACTTTTGCCAACACGTTGAGGCCTTCTTCAGCGCTTGTACAGGTGGAAATTTTTTCCTGCGCTGTTTGACCCATATCATCTAATGTTCTGGCTACAACATGAAGTAAGAGAAGGTTATAAGAGCCAAATACATTGATGAGAGTGCTGGGTACATAGCCAATCATTGCGGCTACTTTTCGTAAACTCAGTTGCTGATGTGGCTTTTCTGCTAGGAATTGCTCGACGGCAGTCAGCGTCATTTCTACAAGTTCGTCGCGACTGTGGTCATTTCGGCGTGCCATAGGTGCTTCCGGTTCTTTGATGAACAATGTTCACCAGTTTATTGTGCCAGTACAAAAAGGCAAGTTTACAAGAGGAAGCAACACACATTTATCAAACTTGATCCAAGAGTGGGCTGTACCTTGTTGCTAATTTAGACAAGGAATACATTATTCCGCCTGTTTCATTCTCTTCAGTTGCTCAATTTTGACTCTAGCTGCAATACCCCCCGTAACCATTGTGTGTTGTAGTTAAATGAGGAAATCCAGAAATGTGGTTAGAACTGAAATGTTACATTTGCTATCTTTGTTTACATTGACATTCTACGAGGAGAACCTAGCATGTCGATAATTCTCAATATTCAAGTAAGGGACGCAATGAAACGCTTTTTTGCTATGTTTGCGCTGATGTTCGTGGTGGTTACAGCTGCACCACATGCGGAAGCCAAGAAGTTCGGGGGCGGCAAATCTTTTGGCAAGAGTTATAAGACTGCCCCAGCACCTAAATCCCAACCTCAGAAGAATTCTCTGGATCAGAAACAAGCGACAAAGAGTTCATCGAAGAAAGGCCTGATGGGCGGTTTGCTTGGTGGCTTACTGGCTGGTGGTTTACTGGCTGCGTTGTTTGCAGGCGGTGCGTTTGAAGGTCTCCAGTTTATGGATATCCTGATTGTCGCAGTGATTGCCTTTATCTTGTTCAAGATCTTTAAGTCTATGATGGCGGCGAAAAACGGTGCCATGCGACAGCAAGGTCCTGCAATGGCAGGCACTTCTGGCGAGAAAAAAGGCTACTTCCACGAAAACCAAAATGCGTTTCGTGAGTCGGCAGCACCTCAGTCTGAAAGCGGCTTTGGCTCTAACAGCGCTGGTGGTTTCGGTGCAGTCTCTAATGATGTGCCACATAACTTCCCGCCTAATTTTGACATGACGGGCTTTGTAAATGGTGCACGTGACCATTATCGTACGTTACAAGAAGCTTGGAACTCAGGCGATCTGGCTAAAATTCAGGAATACGTAAACCCTGAGCTATACAATGAGCTGAGCAAAGAGCGTGCGTCGTTGTCTGGTGAGCAGCATACTGAAGTGATGTTTGTTGATGCAGAAATTGTTCGCGCTGACCATGACCAGGCAACTGCAAGTATCAGCCTGAAATTCAGCGGTCGTTATCGTGATTCTCACGAAGGTGTCGAAGAGGACATTACTGATGTTTGGCACCTTGAGCGTGACCTGAAAGTACCAAATGCGCCTTGGCTTATTGTCGGTATTGAACTGTAAGAATTGAAAAAACGCATATTTGGAAGCAGCGCTTAGCGCTGCTTTTTTGTATGGAAAATTTGTTGAAGCTGGTTCCTGATTCAGACAAACGCATACCGTCGTATCGCGTAAACCTATAAGTTAACGATGATTTGGTACTTGTTGCCAGATGTTGAGTTTTTGTCTGAACTGAGCTGGAGACAAATTTTAATGAAAACAGGTAAAGCGTTAAATCACCTTATTAAAGGAATTCTGAGCGTATCACTTATTTCCACTGCAGTTGCTGTCCATGCTGAATCAGCGGTATGGGAAGTATCCAAGGGGGACGATGTTGTCTACCTTGGCGGCACAATTCATGCGCTACCGAGCAGCGCCTACCCACTTCCACCTGCCTATGATGCAGCGTATCAAAAGTCTCAGGAAGTAATTTTCGAAGTGACGGGTTTAGATAATCCTGATCTGACAGAAAAAGTTATCGCGCATGGTGTCTATCACGACGGCAGCACCTTAAGCAGTAAGTTGAGAGATAACACCAAAGCGCAGCTTGATAAAGCGATGCAAGGTTATGGAATGGGCCTTTCTCAAGTCGATGTGTTTAAGCCTGGAATGCTTTTATCTCAGTTGACGATGTTTGAAATGCAAAAAATCGGTGCAGACGGGCAAGGCGTTGATGCGTTTTTCGAAAATAAAGCCAATTCAGATGGTAAGCCTGTTTCAGGTTTAGAAACGGTAGAGGAGCAGCTTACGTTTCTGTCAGAGCTAGGCAAAGACAATGAAGACGCGTTTATCCGAAAGATGTTAGAGGATTTGCCTGAATTTGAGCAACAGATGGATGAGCTTATGGTTGCCTGGCGAAAAGGTGACATGAAAGCGCTCGAGCTGGTGATTAATCAGGACACCAAAGAGAACTATCCCGCTCTTTACCAAAACCTGATTGTCGAGAGAAATAATAACTGGATGCCGAAAATTGAGCGCTTGTTTGGTGACGATAACACCGAGTTCGTACTCGTAGGTGCAGGTCACTTGTCCGGTGATGTTGGGTTACTCAAACAGCTTGCGGACAAAGGGTACAACCTGAAGCAGCTTTAGTTCTCTGCATTTTATTACCTGCCAGATTACGCTGATACTGGCAGGTATCTTCTTTACTCCTTCATTTTTATTCTCGATTACATTTTTTCTTCTGACTGACTCGCGGAATGCACGAAAAGTGCCTGCCAAGTATTAAAGCGTTTTGCGCTTGTATATAGTGACAAAAGAAACAACAGTCTGAGGTGAATATGGCCCGTGATACAAAATTTTTGCTGGTGTTAATGGCAGTTGTCATGACGCTGGTTTTTTCTGTCTGGAATGTACTGCTCAATAACTTCGTGGTGGAAAAAGCTGCGTTTACGGGTCAGGAAATCGGTATTTTACAAAGCCTCCGCGAAGTGCCCGGCTTTTTGGCCTTTACGGCCATTTATTTACTCCTTTGGTTTAAAGAGCAGACCTTTGCGCTGATATTTCTGGCTGTCATGTGTCTCGGTGTGGCGATAACAGGCTGGTTTCCTTCTACCTATGGTCTCTATCTGACCACCATGGTGATGTCTATTGGCTTCCACTACTTTGAAACCGTCAACCAATCTTTGACGTTGCAATGGGTCGATAAATCCGAAAGTGCTGCCTTTATGGGAAAGGTGATGGCATGGAAAGGCGCGGCAAGCTTACTGGCCTATGGCGGAGTCTGGTTATTGATGGAAGTATTCGGCGTGAGCTACAACATCGTATACATGGCGTTTGGCTTTGTCGGATTTGCGATTGTCGTCGTGCTGTGGCTGTATTTTCCAATGTTTCGACAAGTGCACGAACAACATCGGAAAGTGGTTTTGCGAAAACGCTATTGGCTGTATTACAGCCTGACCTTTCTGAGTGGTGCAAGAAGGCAGATCTTCATTGTTTTTGCTGGCTTTATGATGGTTGAGACGTTCGGCTATTCAGTGGGTGAGATAAGTCTGCTCTTCATCGCTAACTATGTCTTCAACATGTTATTTGCCGAGAAAATCGGTGCGTGGATCGGAAAAGTGGGTGAGCGCAAAGCATTGACGGTTGAATACATTGGACTGATTGCAGTTTTTACGGGGTATGCCTTTGTGGAGAACAGCCACATAGCAGCAGGTTTGTATGTTCTTGATCACTTGTTTTTTGCTATGGCAATAGCGATAAAAACCTATTTTCAGAAAATCGCTGATCCTGAAGATATTGCTGCGACATCAGGTGTCAGTTTTACTATTAATCACATCGCCGCTGTATTTATCCCTGTCTTGCTTGGAGTGGTGTGGTTACATTCTGTGACGCTGGTATTCCTGGTCGGAAGCTTACTGGCCCTCTCCTCTCTGGTGATGGCACGTATGGTTCCGCATGCCCCTTCTAAAGGCAATGAGGTGCTTTCTTTTGGTAAATCTGTTACTTCTGAACAGACTTAAAATTACCGAAAGGTAGACTCAATTCAGGCGGCGTTTTTCCATTAATTGGACTTGGCGCAGAGTCAGACAAAGGAAGTCAGGTTAATCTAGTATTCAGGATGCAGGCAAAATAAGAATGTCCACTTTCAGGAGGTTATATGCCATTTACGAACGAACTTGTAGATGAAATGAACGTACTGGTGAAGTTACTCTCTCATCCGATATGGCTGGTATAAAAGTTCACAGCGATGCTGAGCCATCGTTAGTGGCCGCAACGGAACGTCTGTTTGATAAAGGGCTTGTGACCAGCTGCGATGGTGGTTACCTCACGTCAATAGGGCGGGATGCTGTCGAGCATGCCAAGGAGGCTCTTCGGATCCTCAGCTCTTCTCCTCATTAAACCTCATAGTAGAAAAGGGAAGCCAACTGGCTTCCCTTTTTGTCTTAGTACTGTTTTTATTAGGGTCTGCGAGCTTATTTTTTATTCCACACATCAGCGTCAATTTGTTTATCCAACATCGGAAACTTGGTTCTGTCAAACGTTGGAGTCTTGCCTAGCTTACGTTGCTCTTCATAGTCTTTTAGCAGTGCGAACACGATGTTTGACAACAGTAATATGGCAACAAGGTTGATCAGTGCCATCATCCCCATCGAAAGATCAGCGAACGACCACACGGTCGGCAGGTCAACCACCGCACCTACAATGATGATGACCAGAACAGCCGCGCGATACAGGTTGATTGCTATTTTGCTCTTAAAAATATATTCGATGTTTGATTCACCATAAGAATAATTAGCAATCAGCGACGTGAAGGCGAACAGTAGAATCGCAATCGCGATGAAACCCGACCCCCAACTACCGACCTCGACCTCTAGCGCTTTTTGCGTCAGAGCGATGCCTGTCAGACCGCTACCTGGCTCCATGACACCAGAAAGAAGAATGATGCTGCGGTTGCCGTACAGATGATAATGGTGTCGACAAAGACGCCAAGCATCTGACATAACCTTGCGCCACCGGGTGGTTAGGGTTGGTTGTTGCTGTTGCTGCTGCATTTGGTGCGGAGCCCATGCCAGCTTCATTCGAGAATAAACCGCGCTTGATGCCTTGCATCATTGCCTGAGCTATCGCATAGCCCATGGCTCCACCTGCTGCCTGCTCAACGCCGAATGCACTTTTGACAATGGTCGCGAATACAGCGGGTAACGAAGAGATATTGATGAAGACGACATAGAAAGCGACAATCAAATACCCAAGGGCCATAAAAGGCACGATCAGTTCTGCGACACGGGCGACTGAACGCATACCGCCGAAAATGATCGGTGCGACTGCCACTGCCAAAGCAATACCGACCAAGGTATGGTCAAGGCCAAATGCGGTATCCATTGCGGCAGCAATAGAGTTGGACTGCACACCGTTAAAGGCGAGACCAAAAGCGATGATCAGGCAAATAGCAAAGAGGATCCCTAACCAGCGTTGGCCAAGGCCTTTCTCGATATAATAAGCGGGGCCACCTCGGAAGGTGTTGTCGCCGTTATTGACTTTATATGCCTGTGCCAGCGTCGATTCAATAAAGCTGGTTGACATGCCGACCAGTGCAGTGACCCACATCCAGAAGATGGCACCCGGACCACCGAGGTAGATTGCCACCGCAACACCTGCCATATTTCCCGTACCTACCCGGGCCGCGAGGCTGGTGCTGAAGGCTTGGAAAGATGAGATCCCGCCCGCTGCGCCTTGTCGGCTGGATGAGATCAGAGAAAACATATGTCCGAATTGCCGGAACTGAAGAAAGCCCATTCGGATGGTAAAGTACAAACCTGCACCAATAAGGAGATAAATGAGAACGCTTCCCCAAAGTACGCCGTTACCGGCATCAACAAAAGAAACGAAAGCGTCTTTTACATCCGTCATATTACACTCCACTGTAGATTCTTATTTCACTTCGGAATATCGGTATCCGATGTGTCAGCTTATCTAGTGGCGATCCATTGCCAGTGAGTGGTATCCATTCCGTTGACATCAGGTGAAAGTTCGGTTGATTTCATGGGAGAGTGACAGGCTGTCCTCTCGGCAAGAAAGATGAAACTAATCCAATAACCATGATGAAAGCGGCAGAATGATACATATAAATGGAATCAAAAGCAGGTTTTGATTAAATCTGATGAGTGATTTTTACTGCTTTGTTCTTAATGTGTGAGATTTGTTCGGGTTTTATTTTACACGGGCATGCGCAAATGCCTGACAGTATTTTAGCTGTACCGCACTTTACAGCAGTTGATTAAATTTCTGATAATATTGACAAATCAAATCTCGCTCACTTCTTGTTTTCTGATTAAGTCACTCTTTACAATCTCTAATGCCTTTAGCGCTGTCTCAGGAGAAATTTCATTGGTTTCCAGTAAGTAAATCAGGTCTACCGCCAGCTTTACTTCCTCCGGCGCGTCATCAAGGCCGTGATGTGGCTTGGTCATTTTCTCTTCCTTCTCTGAGTCTTTCTAGGTTGCCACACTGTGAAACGTTGCTAAAGCGGCGCGAACCAGTTCTGCATGCAAGGGAACAAGTGCCGTTTGTTCAGTACGATAGCCTCCGCCAATGACTGCGGCGACAGGTATTTGGTGCTCTTTACAGAGAGCGAAAACTGCATTGTCCCGGGCACGAATTCCTGCCTGATCAACCGAAAAATAACCTAATTCGTCATCTTCGTGAATATCAACACCTGCATCATAAATCACCATATCAGGTTGGTATTGATGAAAGGCAAGGTTCAAACAGGGAAGGAATGCAGACAAATACTCTTCACTTTGTGTGTTTCGCGGTAAGGGCAAGTCAATATCAGAGGGCGGCTTCCGCGATGGGAAGTTTTTATCGCAGTGGACTGACAACGTAATAATCTCGTCGTTACCTGCTGCCATGGTCGCTGTGCCATCGCCGTGGTGAACGTCACAATCCACAATCAGCACACGTTCGATGCCGGGCGCTGAGAGGGCATGGTGAGCGGCAAGAATTAGGTCATTGAACAGACAAAATCCGCTGCCGAAATCAAAATGTGAATGGTGATAACCGCCAGTCAGGTGTATCGCACAACCTGTTTCAATGGCCTTATCGACTGTCAGCACCGTTCCCCCCAGTGACGTCATACTCCTTTCAATTAACGCCTCACTCCATGGAAATCCGATACGGCGCATTTTTGCTAAAGGTAATTTACCGTAAACCAGCGACTCAACATAATCTGGCTGATGCAGTTCGCAGAGCCTTTGCCACTTATGGGAGTGAGGCTGGTGATAGTTGACGGGCCATTGGTTAAGGTCGATATGTTCTTTGAGTAATCGATACTTTTGCAAAGGGTATCTGTGCCCCTCGGGCAGGGGAAAATCTGAGTATATGGGGTGGTAAATCAACGGCAGCATATCAGCCTTTTTTCTCCCGGAATGCAATTCTACCTTCTATGCGCTTTTTAGAATCACGGCATCGTGTTAGGCGCTTTTCTAATGCCAATAGCTTTTGCTGGCATGCTTGCTGTTCTTTTAACGTTGCGCATTGCCCAAGCTGCGTTTCACAATCACGCACCATATCTTCGAGCCTGCGCTCCCAACTTTGATGTTGCGCGACATCCTGATAAAGCTGGCTGATTGAGGCTTTGGCTTTCGGCGCATAATCTTTTTCTTTTTCACGGATCTCCATCGTCGCCATTTCACGATGGAGCGCTGAAACCTGATTAAGTAAAGTTTCGCACAGGTGATCTGCCCGCATAGCGGATAGCTTCCCTGCATCTTGCTCTCTTTCCAATGTTTTCAGCAAAGATTGTGTTTCATTGACACAGGCTGTTAGCAAGCGGGCGCGGCATTTGAATAATCTCTCATCGAACAGAGGTTGTCTGCTTTCACCGCGCCGACGGTCAATCTCCGCTGCATTTTTTGCTAATTGTTCCAGCTGTTCTTTGATTGGCGCCAATACCGTCATGCGATTTGCTACCTTTGAACCTTATTCGCGTTAAAACCAAGCATCTATGGCAAGTTTACCCGACATTACCAATACGACTGTAATAAATATCGGTCTTATGAACTTGGCACCAAATCGTATTGCTGAATGTGCACCGACATAGCACCCGCCATAAGACATAGACCCATGGTGAGACCCAGCATCCAGTTAACATGGCCAAGGATAATAAAAGTGATCAGGGACGTGAAGTTGCTGACAAAATTCATTGCCTTGGCAACCCCGGTCGCTAGCAGCATATTGATTTTATAGATCGACATGGTGGATACCGTCCAGAATGCGCCTGCACCGGGGCCAACCACACCGTCATAGAAGCCAAGTGATAGCCCTTGAACCCACTGCTTCTTTTTGACATCGCCATCTTTCTTCGGTAGTTGGTCCAGTTCCCCTTTCACTTTCGGGTGCCAAATGGTGTATACCGCGGTAGCGATAATGATCATCGGCAGTAACTTGTGTAGCCATTCTGTGTCGATAACATCAACGAGCAGGGTACCCAAGACGGCTCCGATCAGAGTTGCTAACCCTGCACGTAACCAAAAGCCGGGCGAAAAGAGCTTTTTCCGGTAAAAGGTTACCGAGGCTGTTGAGGTCGCAAAAGTGGCGGCAAGTTTGTTGGTTCCCAAAGCGAGGTGCGGTGGAAGACCTGTTGAGAGCAGTGCAGGCACCATCAGCATTC
This sequence comes from Veronia nyctiphanis, assembly GCF_004116385.1. Taxonomy (GTDB): domain Bacteria; phylum Pseudomonadota; class Gammaproteobacteria; order Enterobacterales; family Vibrionaceae; genus Veronia; species Veronia nyctiphanis. The sequence goes on from NZ_PEIB01000001.1 coordinate 54,844, forward strand.
CGCCACCACCAGCAACAGCATCAATAAAACCTGCTGCAAAAGCAATAATCGCCAGCAACGACAACATTGATGCGTCAAACATCTCCGGCATTCTATGTTCCTTTTTATAGTTAGTATTCTATGACCCGTTTGAATGGAGGGAGGGAGTCAAGAAGTGCCTTTCCATAGCGGCGGGTGACGATGCGTCGGTCAAGAACAACGACCCTACCAGAATCACTTTCTTTACGCAGCAAACGCCCCGCCGACTGAATCAACTTTTTGCTCGCTTCCGGCACCGAAATTTGCAGGAAGGGATTCCCACCCTTGCTTTCTATATATTCCGAGTGTGCTTCCTCAACAGGTGAGGTCGGGACAGCAAAAGGAATTTTGGTAATAATGAGATTAGTGAGTTGGTCGCCCGGCAAGTCTAAGCCCTCAGAAAAACTGCCTGTACCAAACAAAATGCTGACTTTTCCCTCTTTACAGTTTTTCCTGTGTCGTTCAAGAATGGCATGGCGGGATGCTTCACCCTGAACAAGCAGTCCCCATTTATTGCCTTTCATTTTTTTCCGTACAAGCTCCGCAACTTGATTCATTTGCCAATAAGAAGAAAAAAGGACAAGGCTTGAGGTTTCACCTTCAAGATACTCGAGCAGCAGTGCCGGTAAGCTATCGGTAAATTTGTCGTGTTGAGGTTCATAAGGAACATTAGGCACTACTAAGCGCGCATTGTTCTGGTAATCAAATGGCGATGGCAGAGCAAGAAAGCGCGTGCCGTCATTTTCATCCAGACCAATTTGCCGACAGAAGTAAGTAAACTGATTGAGCGCCCGCATGGTGGCAGAAAATAAACCAACTCCTGCGCTTTTGACCAAAGCATTTGGTCAAGTCGCCAGCCAATCTCAAGAGGGGAGACATGGACGACAAGGTCCCGCTCTCTCTCATCGCAACGTTTTATCCAACGTGCTAGCGGCGCCCTTTATCAGCATTTGGCTGTGCCATTAATGTCCAGACTTTCTCAAGGTTTTCCAGACGCTGTAAAAAGAAGGCGGATTCAGCAAGCACAGGATCCGCGAGACGTGCGCTGATTTCTCCGTCTTTTAAACGCTCAGAGATGAGGTCATGAATTTTTGCTTGCGACTGTTGCGCCTTCTTTGCTGCTTTTTGTAAGTCCTTTGAAGCGAGATGCAGAGACTCGGGCAATTCGCCGTCTTTGAATCGGAAAGCGCCATCATCATTTAATGGCAACTCACTGAGCTGATCTCTGACTTGCCGCAGGCCAGGAATTAACTCCTGAATGCTTGACTGAAGTGAATCTAGAAAGCGACCACTACGTTTAATGTCTGCGGTATTAGCAATTTTGCTACCGGATTGGTTAAGTTTCTCAAGCCATGCAGCAGCACCCAGTAAACTTGCCGATGCTGCTGAGAAGTCGCGAGCAACGCTAGGAAGGTGGTGCGCCTCATCAATCATATATATGGCCTGATCCGGCTCAGGCAAAATGATCCCGCCGCCGAGTTCAAGATCGGCCATCAGTAAACTGTGGTTGGCGACGATCACATCTGCTTTGTCCAAGTGTTCGCGAGATTTAGCAAAGGGACAGTTTCTGTGCGATGCAAGACCATTGTGGCAAGTATGCTTATCTGAAACGATGGCACGCCATATGGTATCAGGTATTGTTTTTGGCCAGCTATCACGGTCACCATCCCACTTACCTCTGCTCAGCGCGCTATACATATCTCCGGCAAGTACAATGTCATCTCGTTTTGGCTTTTCTTCAAACAACACCTGTTGCTCAACGATATTGTCCCCTTCATTTACCCCTGCTAACGCCGCTAATTTTTCGGCGCAGCAATAGCGCTGACGACCTTTCGCGAGGATAAAGCTAAATTCTCGGGGGTAAATGCGGTTAAACAAAGGTAGGTCTTTATTGATGAGCTGCTCCTGCAGAGCCACTGTTGCCGTCGATATCACCACTTTTTTGTTGTTATTCACTGCAAAGGGAATAGACCCAAGCAGGTAAGCCATCGATTTACCGATCCCTGTGCCAGCTTCTGCCACAAAAATCTGACGCTTAGCGTTATATTCTCCTGCCAGCGTTTTCGCTAATTCTGCAACAAGATAATTCTGCGCTTTGCGGGGAATAAAATTGTCTAATTGTTCGCGCAGGTTCTCGTAGCACGTCCGAATGTCTTTTTTTAAAGAATTATTAAGCATATATGGCAGAAAAATGGGTTGGATAGCCAGATTATATCACGCCCGTAGAATGTGAATGAGCTCAAAATTTGGCATATAAGTCGCTGATTATGAGATTGAGATCACGAATGTAGTGACTTTTAACAAACAATCGGATGTTTGGTGAACTTATTGTAGATCTTCGATGTCACCGTATATTGCCAAGCATTTTATTCTGAAAAATAAGTTATTTTAAAATAAATTAGTCATTAATTTCTGTTTGGTGTCTTGTTCGAGTCTTACACTTTCCTGACATTGCGTTCTATTGCATGTAATGCATTTCTGTTTAATGATTTTAAATTATTGATTTTTAATAATATTTTTTATTTTTTTAGATTATGACTGCTTATTTGACAGAACTTTGATTGTTCTGCACGATAAATCACGAAGTTTAATGGTTTGTTGTCGATTCCACTTTTGGCGGCAACAAGCACAACATAAAAGGGATTCTGGAACAGGAATTCCAAATTCTTAAGAAGGCAGTGGATTACCATGAAAAAAACTATCTTAGCGATGGCAGTACCAGCACTGATGGCAGCAGGCGCAGCAAACGCAAGCGTTTCTTTGTATGACCAAGACGGCGTTAGCGTAACTGCAAGCGGTGCGATGGAAGTTCAATACAAAAAAGGTACTGGTGAAGACAGCAAGGCTCAGCTTCGCCTAGATGATGGCGACCTGGCTCTGAAGACAGAGGTTGAGATTTCTGACAGCCTAACAGCAATCGGTGCAATGGAATTTGCATTTGAAGGTGCTGATGAAGTAAATGTCCAAGAAGTTGATGCGAACGGTGATGTACTCGTTGGTGGCTCTACTTCAAAAGGTCAAACCAAAAACGCTTCAGTTGTAAACGACCGCCTTTACGTTGGTCTGAAAGGTGATTTCGGTACTGTGACTGCTGGTCGCCAAGTTGTAGTTCTTGATGACATCGGTATCGGTAAAGATATCGAGTTTGGTGGTGGTCACGATTCTGGTGACGCTGCTATTTTTGCTGACCAAGTTGTAAAATACACCTATGACAGCGACATGTTCTACGCTGGCGTATCAACTGTTTTGTCTGAAGATGGTGACAGCAGCACAAAGGAAAACAAATACTTCGACGGCCGTGTTGGTGCTCGTTTTGAAGGCGTAGATGCTCGCGTTTATTTCGCAGATTGGGAAAAAGGCGACAAGTCTGACGAAGTTAAGCTGATGGCTATCGAAGCTGAATACTCTATCGAAGGCATTGGTCTTGCAGCTGGTTATGGCCAGTCTGAAGAAGGTAAAGCTACTAAGACTAAAAATAAGTTCATCCAGCTAGCAGCTGATTACAGCATGGGTGATACTACTTTTGCTGTTGGTTATGACAAAGCGACCAACGACAAAGATGATGCTGAAGAGCAGAACATCTACGCTAACGTAACGCATCAACTTCACAGCAACGTTAAAGTTTATGCAGAAGTTGGTAGCCAAGACGCAAAGAATACTGCTGGCAAAGATGTTGACACCGAAATGGGTTATGCAGCGGGTCTAGAAGTTAAATTCTAAGCATCCCGTTAAATTAACAAAGCCGCCTACGAGGCGGCTTTGTTGTTTCTAAAATGATCTGGCTATAGGTATTAAAGTGAGAAAAGCACTCAACTTCATATTCTTATCGTTCTTTTCAACATCAGTATTGGCAGGAAATTTATCCGCATCTGATGGTATAAAAATCCTGGCCGTCGATGGTAAAAAAGCCAAATTTGAACACTCTTTGAGTGAGCAATTAGTCTCTTTAGCAGACGGTAAACATCAAGTCGTTGCAAGATTTGATGATGAGGTTCGGGATGGCTCAAGGAAGGTTATCTTTACCTCTAAGCCTTATGTTTTTGAGATAATTATGTCCGATGATGATTTAGAATTGACTCTACCTAGATTAACTACCGATAGTCAGGCTAGGGCACACTTTAGTCGTGGCCCTAAGTGGGCATTGGTCAATGAAAAGAGTGATGAAAAAATATTAATCGATTATGAGAGACTACCCGGTATCGGCTTCGGTGGTTTTGGCAACATAGAAAAAGTCATTGCTGAATACAATCGTGAAAAGGGCATTGTTTTATATTCTGGCCAAGTCTCCGGTAGCAATGATTTAGTCAAACTCAAACATGATGCTCAAATCTCTAGTCAGGGAAATGATACGCTACGTCAGCTTCAGTTATGGTATACCAAAGCGTCTGATGAAGAGCGTAAAGCATTCAAACGCTGGATGATAGACGTAGATTAGAAATAGGAAAAAAGATGAAAATCAAAGTAGTAGCAGGCATCATTTTTCTCTCACTTTTAGCAGGCTGTAAAGCCAAATCAGGGGCTGGTTTGCCATCATCTGATTTTCAAGGCAAGGTGCCTGATGAAATAAACCAAAAGCTCTTGGCATTAAATGAACTGCCAACTGAATCGATGCGTGGCGCTACCGCCTATGCTTATTACGATGAAAAGCGTGCGCTTTTGACCATTACCCACCGACTTCGTAGTAGTCGCTGGGCATGGAGTATGAATAAATCTGATATTGAGCCTTCTATTATAGCGAATACCTGTGACAGGTTTTCAGAAGAGCTCTATTACGGCGCAGGCATCAGGAATTGGTTTGCTGGCAGCGGCGGCTTCGTGACTAAAACAATCACGGCTGACGATTGTACTTTTGAAAACTAACAAAAAACCTCCAAACAGGAGGTTTTCTTCTCTCTGACTTTCTTCTGTCACTTTTAATACTAAATAGCTCCGTCCCTTAGAAATACCCTACTGTTAAATAGGAAATTGATATTGCTTCCACCTGCGTTGCAACTCGTTCTGTTTGATACTTTGTTGAAACACCATACCAAGGTATAGTGTTGTCGCATTTCATTAAGAAACAGCCATAATATAGTAATGAGGAAATGACAGGATGGAAAAAGGATTTCAGGAACCCTTTAATGTGCGTTACTTATTAGGGTTTCTCGCGGTACTTTTGATACCGACACTCCCTGCGACAATCACTTGGATAAAGATGCTGGCAGGATAAACCTGCTCGGAGGGACAGTGAAGAGTAACCTCAAACGATGGATATTACTTTTTTTTGGCTGGCTTTGGCTCATTATTGGCGTAATTGGCATCTTTGTTCCGTTACTCCCGACAACACCTTTTTTGCTGCTGGCAACAGGCTGCTTTATCAATAGTTCTCCAAAGCTTGCGCATTGGTTATTGAATCACCCTAAGTACGGCCCGGCCATTGTTGATTGGCGTGAAAACAGAGCAGTCAGTAAAAAAATCAAACGCAGAGCAAGCATATTTATTGTGATTAGCTTTACGATATCCGTCTCGTTGACCCCTATGCTTTGGGTGAAAGGGATGTTGGTCGTGTTCTGTGCTGTTTTATTAATTTGGTTTAACCGTCTTCCCGAGAGCGGCATTGTTGCTCCCACCCCAGAAAATTCATAACATAGCCCGCTTGTAGGAACACAATGACTTGCCATCTTTTGTAGGCGCTCGCTTAGCTGACAAAGTATTTGTGCTCCTTTCGCTTATCTAACAGAGTTGTGCCATTTATCATGAATCAAGAAACCGAAACCCTGATCAAAGACAGCATCAAAACTGTTCCCGATTATCCTAAAGCCGGCATTATGTTCCGTGATGTAACAAGCTTGCTCGAAGACCCTAAAGCCTATCAGGCGACCATTGATGCCTTGGTTGCGAAGTATAAAGATGCGGGATTCGACAAAATAGTCGGTACTGAATCACGTGGTTTTCTGTTCGGTGCACCACTGGCACTGGCATTGGGTGTTGGCTTTGTTCCTGTTCGTAAGCCGGGTAAGCTGCCGCGCGAGGTGATTTCTGAAGATTATGAGCTGGAATACGGTACAGATACGCTTCAGATTCATCAGGATGCTATCCAGAATGGCGATAAAGTTTTAATGGTGGATGATTTACTGGCAACAGGTGGCACTATTGAGGCGACGACCAAGCTAATCCGTCGTTTAGGTGGTGATGTTAAACATGCTGCATTTGTGATTAATCTGCCTGAAATTGGTGGAGAACAGCGATTACAAACACTCGGCTTGGAAGTCTTTAGCCTTGTGGCGTTTGAAGGCCATTGATAAGCCCCAAAGTGTCAACCATCCTTAATATAGGTGGTAAAATGATCGGTTGTGAGTTGATGCTTCGCGCCGATCTTTGCCGTGTGCTAGGATGGCAGCATAGCCAGAAAAAATAGAGAACGTATGACTTATCAGGTATTAGCGCGCAAGTGGCGTCCTCATGTATTTAAGGATGTCGTGGGGCAGTCACATGTGCTGACAGCACTTGCAAACGCGCTGGATCATGACCGTCTTCACCATGCCTACCTGTTCAGTGGAACACGTGGTGTGGGTAAAACAACCATCGCCCGTATTTTCGCCAAAGGCTCAACTGCGAACAAGGGGTTTCCTCGTCGCCATGCGGGAAGTGCGCGTCTTGTGTGGATATTGATGAAGGGCGGTTTGTAGATTTACTGGAAATCGACGCTGCATCGAGAACCAAAGTCGAAGACACACGTGACCTCCTTGATAACGTGCAGTACAAACCTGCACGAGGTCGATACAAAGTCTACCTCATTGATGAAGTCCATATGCTGTCTCGCCACAGCTTTAATGCCCTTCTGAAAACATTGGAAGAGCCCCCTGAGTATGTGAAGTTTTTGCTGGCAACGACTGACCCGCAGAAGCTTCCGGTTACTATTCTTTCTCGCTGTTTGCAGTTTCACCTCAAACACCTTGATGCTGGTCAGATACAGGGACAGCTCAGTCATATTTTGACAGAAGAGTCCGTATCTTCTGATGAGCGAGCGCTGTCTCTCATCGCTCGTGCTGCTGAAGGAAGTATGCGCGACGCATTGAGCCTGACTGATCAGGCCATTGCTCTTGGTAATGGCTCGGTGAATGAACCTGATGTGACAGAAATGCTGGGGACCTTGAGCACGGATCAGGCTCTATTGCTGCTCGAGGCATTATCACAAGGTACACCAGATATATTGATGCAGTGCCTTGAGCAACTTGCGGAAGTCGGCGTGGAGTGGGACGGTTTACTTAAAGAGTTAGCGTCGCAACTTCACAGGCTGGCGATGGCGCAAATGCTGCCTGCCAGCGTTGATGCCAGCTCACCAGATGCTGACAGAGTTATTCAGCTGAGTAGCGTATTCAGCCCTCAGGATGTCCAACTCTTCTATCAAGTTGTTTTGCAAGGGCGTCAGGATCTTCCGTATGCGCCAGATGGCCGTGCAGGCCTCGAAATGGTGTTATTGCGAATGTTGGCATTTCGCCCTGTGGCTGCCAGTCATTTTGAGCCAACAGCGGTTAATGTTCCAGAGAGCGAGCCTACCCGTCATCAAGCGCCTGCCCCTGCCGCTGAAACACAACTTGCTGCTTTGAAAGCACAAGTTTCTCAGACGGCTCAGAGTCGGCAATCTAAACCTGGGGCTCCTCCCGCAACCGGCGCAGCCAAAGCTCAATCGAACCTAGTAGAAGCAGCGCCTGTTCAGCATCGCTCGCAAGAAGCGGCTACTCAGCAAAATACAGTTCCAAACCCGGTTCAGCCGCGTGACTCCATGTCACTGCAATCAACCGAAGACGCGCAGTTGGCATCACATATTGCAGCGATGGAACAAATGGACCAGACGGAGTCTGAGCCCCCCGTTGAAGAGCAGCCGCCAATGATTCAGGCGACGCCTGTTTCTCAAGAGAGCACGCCATCTAGCCCGTCGTCAGCCAGTCAGCTGGTGGCGGCAAGAAATATGCTGCGTAGTAGAGCCAAAAAGGGAGATGATGGCGTAAAAAAGGATAAAGGGGTATCGGTTCAGCGGGGAAACCCGGTGTCAGTGCTCGATCGGATTGCGGAAAAGCACAAACCGATGGACCCGGCAGTGATGACAGCTCCGGTACCTGAAGATAAAGCGTTGTCTCAGACTGAATACCAGTGGACGCCGAAAAGTGCGCCTGCTCCAGAGAAACTGGTACAACTGACGCCAAAAAAGATAAAATCAGCCCTTGCTCATGAAAGAACACCTGAGCTAAAAGAAAAATTGGTGAGAGAGTCTGTCCAGCAAGATAGCTGGTGTGAGGTAGCAAATTCATTGGATGTAGCCAGGCTGGTTAAACAGATGGCGTTGAATGCATCGATGGAGAGAGATGGCAATAGCGTCATCCTATACTTACGTCCAGAGCAGGCACACCTAAAAACAGACGTGTCTGTTACTCAATTAGCGCAGAGTTTATCTGCGCAGCTCGGCAGCAATATTAACCTCACCGTTGAGCTTGGGCAGCAGGGTAAAACGCCACTTGAGTGGCGAGATGATATTTACGCAGGCAAACTGGCTCAGGCCAGTCAAAGCCTTAACGAAGACCCGAACATTCTTTTCATCTGTCAGCGGTTTTCCGCTGAACTGGATGAAGACAGTATTCGACCAATTTAAATAGCCAATAATGAAGAGAGATCAATATGTTTGGTAAAGGCGGAATGGGTAACCTGATGAAGCAGGCGCAGCAAATGCAAGAGCGCATGCAACAAATGCAGGAAGAGATTGCCAATATGGAAGTCACCGGTGAATCAGGTGCAGGTCTGGTAAAAGTTACCCTGACTGGCAGCCATAGCGTTCGCCGCGTTGATATCGACGAGAGCCTGATGGAAGATGACAAAGATATGCTGGAAGATTTGATTGCTGCGGCATTCAATGATGCATCTCGACGTATCGAAGAGACTCAGAAAGAGAAAATGGCCGGCGTCACTGGTGGTATGCAGATGCCACCGGGCTTCAAAATGCCATTCTAATTATGCGTACAAGCCAACTGCTTGAACAGCTGATGGAAGGGCTGAGATGCCTGCCGGGTGTCGGCCCTAAATCCGCACAGCGCATGGCATTTCACCTCTTGCAGAGAAATCGACAGGGTGGGGTACAACTCGCTGAAGCCTTGTCGGCCGCGATGACAGAAATAGGACATTGCAGCCAATGCAGGACGTTCACCGAAGAGGACGTGTGCGGAATATGCACTAACCCACGCCGAAGTGAAAATGGCCTGGTTTGTGTGGTTGAAAGCCCTGCAGATATCGCCGCGATTGAAGCAACAGGTCAGTATTCAGGCCGCTACTTTGTTCTGATGGGGCACCTCTCCCCACTCGATGGTATTGGCCCATCAGACATTGGTCTCGATTTACTTGAGCAACGTCTGAAGACTGAGCAAATCTCTGAAGTCATCTTAGCGACCAATCCAACGGTCGAAGGGGAGGCAACAGCACATTACATCGGTGAACTTTGCCGAGAGTATGAGGTTGAAGCCAGCCGAATTGCTCATGGCGTGCCTATGGGCGGAGAGTTGGAGCTGGTAGACGGCACAACGCTCTCACATTCGATTGTTGGGCGACACAAGCTTGCTTAATCGAAAGCCGCGCCTAGCGCGGCTTTTTTATCTTTTGTGACTGATAAGTCTCGTTTACTCAAGCCGTTAACTTTATCGTCAACTCACTTGTTCTTCCACGGCTTGACCGTGATTGTGTTGCCTTTTCAGCACCCACTTCTGGTTAAACCAAACTGACAGTACGATCACTGCACTCCCAATACCCAACATAACCAAATCTGCTTCGCGGTTCCAAATCAGCACATTGACGATAATCCCAGCAGGCACCAATGCGTTATTCATTGCAGCCAGAGCGCCAGCATTTACCTTAGTGGCCCCCTTGTTCCATAGAAAATACCCCATACCAGAAGCGATAGTACCTAAATAGAACAATATTCCCCATTGAGTACTGTTTGTCGGCAACTTTTCCATGTCACCGAGCATAAAAAAAGCGGGAAGTGCCACCATGAGGGCTCCGATAAAGAACAGACCAAAAACAGTGTGTTGCTTGAGCTCTACATCCGCATCTTCGATGACGACTTTGTAAAGTACCTGACCCAGTGCAAAGCAAAGGTTGGCACCTTGAACAACAAGAAAACCAAACAAGAAATGTTCACTTGGCGATGCGTATTTCAAAATGACGGCACCTAATACAGCAATTACAGCTGTCACCAGGTACCAGGGAGAAAACTGCCGTTTGAGGATATCGTGTGTCAACGCGACATAAATGGGGGTGAAAACGGTAAACAGTAAAACTTCAGGCACAGTGAGATAAAGGAATGATTGGTAATAGAAGCCGTACATTAAACCCAGTTGGATGGCACCGATGCCAATAAGTTTAAAAATTAGTGAAGTGCTCACTCCCTTCAAACGTAGAAACGGTATGAATACCAATGTGGCAAGCGCAACCCTGACGACAACTGAAAACCATGCGTCAACTTGACCAGCGAGATAAACACCTATCAAGCTGAAAGAAAACGCCCACAGACATGTTACACCGGATAAGTAACCCATTTTGTCTCCGAAAAGTTTAGAAATTTTGAAAGATTTTAAATGAAAATGAATATCATTAACATCCATATCGTGAGAACTTAAGTTGGATAACCAAGACCCAACATATGTCTAAGAAGGGCTGTTACTTTACTTCCCTTTGCAAATCGACACCCATTGTGAATCATTTCGACGAATAAAATAGAGTCTATTCGATGCGCAAACGGACGGCCTCAACAGAAATTCAGCTCACGTATTATTTAAAAAATCTCTTTGCCCCCTTGAAAACAAAGCCTGCGACCACACATAAGGTGGTACATCAACATTGTGTTTTTACATGTGTATAAAGTTACCGTAATCAGGATTAGTTGAAATGGAAAAAACCATTGAAAAACGTGAGTTTGGCTCCGACACGTCTAAACTACTTCACCTAATGATCCACTCTCTGTATTCGAATAAAGAGATTTTTCTGCGTGAGCTGATATCAAATGCGTCTGATGCAGCAGACAAACTGCGCTTTAAAGCGTTGTCGTCTTCTGAGCTTTATGAGAACGATGGCGACCTGCGCGTTCGCCTGAGTGTAGATAAAGAGGCGGGTACGCTGACCATTGATGACAATGGCATTGGTATGACCCGTGACGAGGTTATTGAAAATCTCGGTACGATTGCGAAATCAGGTACGGCAGACTTCTTCAAACAGCTTTCTGATGATCAAACCAAAGACAGCCAGCTGATTGGCCAGTTTGGTGTTGGTTTCTACTCTGCATTTATTGTTGCTGACAAAGTGTCTGTTGTTACACGAGCTGCTGGTGAAGATGTCTCTGCGGGTGTTCGCTGGGAATCTGAAGGCGAAGGCGATTACACAATCGAAGGTGTCGAGAAGGCTGACCGTGGTACATCTATCACACTTCACCTGCGTGAAGATGACAAAGAGTACCTCGATGACTGGCGTCTTCGTGAAGTTATCGGTCGTTACTCGGATCATATCGGTATTCCTGTCGAGATTTGGGCGCTTGAACGTGATGAAGAAGGCAAGGAGACAGAAACGGGTAAGTGGGAAAAAATCAATAAAGCGCAGGCGCTTTGGACCCGCTCTAAATCTGATATCAAAGAAGAAGAATATCAGGAGTTTTACAAGCACCTTTCTCATGACTTTGCAGATCCACTGACGTGGAGCCATAACAAAGTTGAAGGGAAAAACGATTACACCAGCCTGCTTTATATCCCATCGAAAGCGCCTTGGGATCTGTTCAATCGTGAACACAAACATGGCTTGAAGCTATATGTACAACGTGTATTCATCATGGATGACGCATCTCAGTTCATGCCTAGCTACCTGCGCTTTGTTCGCGGTCTGATTGATTCTAACGATCTTCCGCTTAACGTATCCCGCGAGATCCTCCAGGACAACAAGGTTACTCAGTCTCTGCGCAACGCCTGTACCAAACGTGTACTGACAATGCTTGAGCGCATGTCGAACAATGACAGCGAGAAATATCTGTCATTCTGGAAAGAATTTGGTCTGGTTCTCAAAGAAGGTCCGGCTGAAGACATGTCAAACCGTGAGAAGATAGCTGGCCTGCTTCGTTTCGCATCTACGAACACAGAAAACAGCGAGCAAACTGTTTCTTTGGCGGATTATGTCGCACGAATGAAAGATGGTCAGGATAAGATTTATTACCTGACTGCAGATTCCTATCAGGCAGCGAAGAATAGCCCGCACCTTGAGCAGTTCCGTGACAAAGGCATCGAGGTTGTGCTGATGTACGACCGTATAGATGAGTGGTTGATGAGCTATCTGCCTGAGTTTGACGGTAAGCAGTTCCAGGCAATCACCAAAGCGGATCTGGATCTGAGCAAGTTCGAAGAAGACGGCGAGAAAGAAAAACGCGAAGAAACTCAGAAAGAATTTGAGTCGGTTGTTGAGCGGACGAAAACGCATCTGGGCGAACGTGTTAAAGATGTTCGCACAACCTTCAAACTCTCGGGCACACCTGCTGTTGTTGTGACGGACGAGTTCGAGATGGGTACACAGATGGCGAAACTGCTGGCGGCTGCTGGTCAGGATGCACCGGAAGTGAAATACATCTTCGAACTTAATCCAGAACATGCACTGGTCAAGCAAATGGCCGATGAAGCTGATGAAGAAGTCTTTGGTCGCTGGGTCGAAATGTTGCTGGGCCAAGCGATGCTGGCAGAAAAAGGAGCGATGGATGACCCATCTCAGTTCCTTCAAGCTGTGAATTCATTGCTTAGTAAGTAATAATTATTAAATAAGCGTGATCAGGCCGCGAAATGGTCTGAATTTACATGAAAGCCCAAGCCCGGAAACGTTTCCGGGCTTGATAGCGTTTTACGAACCGTGTATTTTGCGTTTTTCGCAAAAACTCCAAGAAAACTAAGGGGACAATTATGCGCATCATTCTTCTGGGTGCTCCAGGCGCAGGTAAAGGCACACAGGCGCAATTTATCATGGATAAATATGGCATTCCGCAGATTTCTACGGGTGACATGCTGCGTGCTGCAATCAAAGCTGGCACTGAGTTGGGTAAACAAGCAAAAGCTGTTATTGATGCAGGCCAGCTGGTGTCTGACGACATTATTCTGGGGCTGGTCAAAGAGCGTATTGCTCAGGATGACTGTGCAAAAGGTTTCCTGCTTGACGGGTTCCCACGTACGATTCCTCAGGCTGATGGCCTGAAAGAAATCGGTGTTGATGTCGACTATGTACTTGAGTTTGACGTGCCAGATGCCGTTATTGTTGAGCGTATGAGCGGACGTCGTGCGCACCTCGCATCAGGCCGTACTTACCACGTTGTTTACAATCCACCAAAAGTGGAAGGTAAAGATGATGTAACGGGTGAAGACCTTGTTGTGCGTGATGACGATAAAGAAGAAACGGTTCGTGCTCGCCTTGGTGTATATCACGATCAAACTGCTCCGCTGATTGCTTACTACAAAAAAGAAGCTGACGAAGGTAATACCAAATATCTGACGTTTGATGGTACGCAGGCAGTTGCGTCAGTCAGCGCAGAAATTGAACAGCGATTGGTATAAATTCTGAACCCTAAGAAAAAAGGCAATCATTTGATTGCCTTTTTTGATCTCAATAACTTGTACTCTCGTAAGCTTGTTTCCCATAATATCTATTCTCCGCCGTTTCAAAACAATGCGTATTTTTCAGATTAATACGTCAGTTTATATGCAGGTAGCAGGGTCATATAAGAGATGGAAAAAACAACAAAAACAGGTATTCTTCTGGCCAATCTCGGCACACCGGATGCACCAACAGCATCAGCGGTGAAAGCATTTCTCGCTGAGTTTCTTCATGATCACAGGGTTGTCGACCTCACGCGTTTTATCTGGTGCCCGGTACTACATGGCATTATCTTGCCGATTCGCTCTCCTAAAGTGGCTAAGTTGTATCAGTCTGTCTGGATGGAAGAGGGGTCACCTCTTATGGTTTATTCAAAGAGGCAGCAGCGTGCATTGCATGAGGCATCGGGCCTACCTGTTGAACTTGGCATGACGTATGGTAACCCAAGTATTGAATCCGCCATTACCGCACTGAAAGAGCAAGGGTGCGAGAAAGTGCTGGTGTTACCTCTTTATCCCCAATATTCAGCAACAACAACCGCTGCTGTATTTGATCAAGTCGCTCGGGTAGCGAAAAAGTCGCCTGTATTACCTGAGTTTAGGTTCGTTAATCACTATTACGAGCAGGATAAGTACATTAATGCTTTGGCTGTTTCTGTCGAGAAACATTGGGCGGAGCATGGCCGCGGCGATGTATTACTGTGTTCTTTCCACGGTATCCCGAAAAGGTACGCTGACAACGGTGACCCTTATCCCAAGCACTGCTTTGCGACAACTGAGGCGCTTAAGGTTAGGTTGGGGCTTGAAGATCATCAGATTAAAACCAGTTTTCAATCTCGCTTTGGCCGCGAAGAGTGGCTTCAGCCATACACAGACAAGACATTAGAAAAGATGCCCTCAGAAGGTATCAAGCGCCTTGATATTATCTCTCCAGCATTTTCTGTTGATTGCCTTGAAACGCTTGAAGAGATAGATGGTGAGTGTCGTGAGACGTTTCTCGAGGCGGGTGGGGAAGTCTTCCATTTTATTCCTTGCTTGAACGACTCTTCTGAACATATTGATCTTATGAGCGATCTGGTTGAGTCGAATACACGTCACTGGTAGAGAATAATAAAACTCGAATTCGTCGCACTATTTTTGCTCTATTTGTCTTTTAGGATAAATTTAGTGTGATAGAATTCGCGTTTTTCCGCCTTCAACTGACGATGCATCGATAACCATGAAATTTCCAGGTCAACGTAAGTCAAAGCATTATTTTCCGGTCCATGCCCGTGACCCACTGCTGAATCCGTCCTTCGAACAAAAAAGCCTAAAACGCCCACATGTTATTGGTATTGACCAAACGCTGGTGGATATCGAAGCGAAGGTCAGCGATGCTTTTCTTGAGAAGTTCCAGCTCACCAAGGGCCAGTCAATGATCATTGACGATCTGCGTGCTGAGGCGCTTTATCAGGAGCTCAAGGAAAAAGCGATGATTTCGCATGAGTTTGCTGGCGGTACTATCGGTAACACCTTACACAACTATTCAACACTGGCTGATGACAAGTCTATCCTGCTGGGGGTGATGAGTAGGGATATCACCATTGGTAGCTATGCTTATCGTTATCTTTGCAATACGTCTAGCCGGGTAGATCTCAACTACCTTCAAGCAGTGCAGGGGCCAATTGGTCGTTGTTACGCGTTGATCAGTGAAGATGGCGAGCGAACGTTTGCTATCAGCGAAGGCTTGATGAATCAGTTGAAGCCTGAATCAATTCCAGAGCATATTTTTGAAAACGCTTCGGCGTTGGTGCTGACGGCGTATTTGGTTCGATGCAATGATGGCGACCCAATGCCTGAAGCAACGATGAAGGCGATTGAGTTTGCGAAAAAATACAGTGTACCCGTGGTGATGACGCTAGGTACAAAGTTTGTCATTCAGCAAAATCCGCAATGGTGGCGTGACTTTCTGGGAGAGCATGTCTCCGTATTGGCGATGAATGAGGAAGAGGGAGAAGCGCTTACAGGGGAGACGGATCCGCTTCTTGCTGCTGACAAGGCGCTTGATTGGGTAGACATGGTTCTCTGCACTGCAGGTCCTATTGGCTTGTACATGGCTGGATATACAGACGAGTCGGCACAACGTGAAACCAGTCTGCCACTATTGCCGGGGGCAATTGCAGAATTCAATCGCTACGAATTCAGTCGACCTGTGATTAAACGTGACAGTGATTCTCCGACCAAAGTATATTCACACATATCACCTTACATGGGTGGCCCTGAGCGAATTAAAAATACTAATGGTGCAGGGGATGGTGCGTTATCGGCCGTATTGCACGATATGGCGGCTAACCATTACCACAAAGAAAACGTACCAAACTCCAGTAAACATCAACATAACTTCTTAACGTACAGCTCATTTTCTCAGGTGTGTAAGTATGCGAACCGTGTGAGTTATGAAGTGCTTGCGCAGCACTCACCGCGTCTTTCACGTGCGCTACCAGAGAAAGAAGACAGCTTAGAAGAAGCATACTGGGAACGTTAATCGATATTGTTTGCTTGATAGGCTCCTGATAAGAAAAAACCGCTTTCGCCGGTTTTTTTGTTGAGGACCCAGCCTTAATTAATCGTAGGCTTCGTTGTGAACAGCTTGAACAGCACGACCTGATGGGTCAGTCATGTTTTTAAAGCTTTCATCCCACTCAATTGCTTTCGCTGTTGAACACGCGATAGACGGACCACCCGGTACACATTTCGCTGCATCTTCAAGCGGGAACAGCTCTTCGAAGATTTCACGATACATATAACCTTCTTTGGTCGTCGGCGTGTTGTAAGGAAATTTAAACGCTGCTGTTTCAAGCTGCTTGTCCGTCACTTTCTCTTCCGCAACGGCTTTTAGCGTGTCAATCCAGTTGTAGCCAACCCCATCTGAGAACTGTTCTTTCTGACGCCATGCCACAGATTCTGGTAGCAGCTCACCGAAACATTCACGGATTATGTGTTTTTCCATTTTTCCGTTACCACACATTTTGTCTTGTGGGTTGATTCGCATGGCGACTTCAAGGAACTCCTTATCAAGGAAAGGTACACGCGCTTCTACGCCCCATGCTGCCATTGATTTGTTGGCGCGAGCACAGTCAAACATGTTCAGAGCCATCAGCTTACGCACGGTTTCTTCGTGGAACTCTTGGCTGTTTGGCGCTTTATGGAAGTACAGGTAACCACCGAAGACTTCATCAGCACCTTCACCCGACAGCACCATTTTGATACCCATTGCGCGGATCTTACGAGACATCAGATACATAGGTGTTGATGCGCGGATTGTTGTCACGTCGTAAGTTTCGATGTGATAAACCACGTCACGGATTGCATCCAGACCTTCTTGAATTGTGTACGTCAACTCATGGTGAACAGTACCCAGGTGATCTGCAACTTTCTTCGCCGCTTTCAGGTCAGGTGCGTCTTCAAGACCAATCGCGAACGAATGCAGACGTGGCCACCAAGCCTGACTCTCATCGTTATCTTCTACGCGCTTGCCTGCGAACTTGTTAGTGATACCTGAAATGACAGATGAATCAAGACCGCCAGAGAGAAGCACGCCGTAAGGTACGTCAGTCATCAGCTGACGGTGAACCGCTTTTTCCAGCGCTTCAGTCAGTGCCTCTTTGCTTGTCTCGTTGTCTTTAACCGTATCAAACTCCATCCAGTCGCGTTTGTAGTAACGGACAGGCTCACCTTTCTTACTCCACAGATAATGGCCCGGAGGAAACTCACTGATGGTGCGGCATACAGGCACCAGTGATTTCATCTCAGATGCAACATAATAGTTACCGTGTTCATCATAACCATGGTAAAGAGGAATAATGCCAATGTGGTCGCGACCGATGAGGTAAGCATCCTGTTCTTCATCGTAGAGAATGAAGGCAAAGATACCGTTCAGATAATCAAGAAGCTCTGGGCCCTTTTCTTTGTATAGAGCCAGAATAATTTCACAGTCTGATTCAGTCTGGAAGGGTAATCGGGAGTCAGTTCTTTTTTCAGCTCTTTGTGGTTATATATCTCACCGTTTACAGCCAGTACATGGGTCTTGTCTGTGTTGTAAAGTGGTTGCGCACCACTATTTAAATCGACAATCGCCAAGCGCTCATGCACCAAAATAGCTTTGTCAGATGAATAGATACCGGACCAGTCAGGTCCGCGGTGACGCATTTTTTTTGACATCTCAAGCGCGGTTTCACGCAACGCTGCAGCGTCAGACTTAATATCAAGAATCCCAAATACTGAACACATAAATCCCTCACAGAATGTTCGGCTAATTGCTTCTTAGCCTTGTCGTTGTGTATAAATTTCCTGAGTCCCAATTTGCCAACATGACAAAAAAATGCAACTAAAAGAGATAAAAAAACATAAAAAAAACAAACATCATTTATTTTGTTCACCAAAACCCATTATTTAGAGAATATTTTCTAATTGAAGCTCGTTTTGTATACAGGTTATGTTCTTTCTGTGAGTGTTTTTTAGACAGGCTCAACTTTTGACCGACGGTTTATTTTAGTGCCAGAGGACGTTCAGATACAAAAAGGCCCTGGCGTGAAAACGTCAGGGCCTCTTATTGAAGCGGAGCGCTGTTTAGTGCTCGAGTAGCTTCTGCAATAAAGAACCATTGAGCATTGCACGTTTTACCAGCGCAAAAGGACCAATCGTCGGTGTGTCGAATAGCTCAGATGACACGATAGGTAAACTCTGGTGGAAAGTCCGTAGAGATTGGCTTTCTATACAGCGACGTATTGCTGATACGACAATTTCCTCAGCTGCTGTTATTTCACCAGCCAGTACGATCTGTTGTGGGTTAAAAAGGTTAATGGTAATCGCAATAGCTTTACCAAGATAGTTGCCCACTTTTTGAAGTACTTCTTTTGCCAACTGGTCATCGGCATTGGCTGCATTACAGATATCGGAAACAGTCAACGAGTCTGCTTTATCAGCCAACAAGCTTTGATGACCAAGGCCGAGTAGCTGCTGAGCGTTTTCAACGATCGCTGAGTTCGATGCGACTGTCTCGAGACAGCCAAAGTTACCGCACTGACATTTCTTACCCAGTGGATCGATTTGAATGTGGCCGATTTCACCAACATTTCGGTTAATACCCAAGAATACTTGGCCATTGACAATAATACCGGCACCTGTGCCGTTATGCACACTGACAAGAATCGAATCCTGATAGTGTTTGCTGGCACCGAAGTAGTGCTCCGCCAGCGCTTTACAGCGTGTGTCATTGCCTATGTAACATTCAACCGCAAACTTATCGCCGATTAACTGGCTCATTTTGAGGTTGTCAACATCAATATTAGGCATGTACTCAACGACACCTGCTACGGCATCAACCAAGCCCGGTAGCGAGATGGAAATGGCAACTAACTCACGTACCAAATCTCGGTGTTCGTTAAGAAAATCAGTGATGTGACGATACAAACCGTCCATCAATGATGTCTGGTCGTGATAGTCAAAGCTTTCTGAGTATTGGGTAAGAAGTTTACCCGAGAGGTCGAACAGGGCAAGTTCGATATTGTCACGGCCCAATCGAATTGCCAGCGCATGGAATGGCGCTGATTCGGTTTTCAGCGAGATGGCTCGCCGGCCACCAGTAGATGCCTGTTGCGCGACTTCTTTTATCAAGCCGCGCTCCAGTAACTGGCGAGTGATTTTGGTAACACTTGCAGGCGCTAGGCTGCTAGCATCAGCGATTTGAATCCGGGATATCGGTCCCTCAAGATCTATCAGTCTGTAAACGGCTGCACCGTTCAACTGTTTTACAAGATCAACATTACCAATCTGTCCGCCAGTCATACACTTCCTAGTTATTTATATATTCACCATTCACAACCGTAGCTTTAACATTGAAGTCGCGATCAAAAACGGTGAGGTTTGCGACGAATCCTTTCTGGATCTGACCAAGCTTGTTGTCTACGCCGATGGCTCGAGCTGGGTACAAAGTAGCCATTCTTACTGCTTCGTCCAAGGCAATACCAACATGCTCAACACTATTTTGAACAGCTTCGATCATTGTGAGTGCTGAGCCACCAAGTGTGCCGTTTTCATCAACGCACTTGCCATCTCTGTAATATACTTTCTTGCCTACGAAAATAAAGTGATCAATGTCTGCTCCTGCTGGTGCAGCAGCATCAGTAACTAGAATAAGCTTCTCACCTTTCAATTTCTTAGCGATACGAATGTTCGCATAGTCAACATGAAAGCCATCCGCAATAACGCCCGTATACACTTCAGGTGTGTCGTAAATTGCACCTACCATTCCTGGTTCACGACCGACAATGGGTGTCATTGCATTGAAAAGGTGTGTTGCGAAACTAATGCCGGCTTTAAAGCCTTTTCGTGCCTCAACATAGCTCGCGTTGGTATGGCCAGCAGAGACGATAATGCCTGCATTTACGAGTTTCTCGATATGCGCTTGCGGCGTCAGCTCAGGTGCCAATGTGACTTTGGTCACTACATCTGCGTTTTCACAAATAAAGTCAATCATCGCGTCATCGGAGTGACGAATGAAGTCGACACTGTGAATACCTTTCTTCGCGACATTCAGGTAAGGGCCTTCAAGGTGCAAACCCAAAGACTGGTTTTGGTACTTTTCCTGATAATCACGAGCGACGCGAATGGCTTCTTTCATATCGGCATCAGATGTGGTGATCAGAGTAGGTAAGAAGCTGGTACAGCCAGACTTGAGGTTAGCCAGATGCATTGTCTGGATAACATCTCCAGTAATCTCATCGTTCAGCATTACGCCGCCGCAGCCATTGAGCTGAAGATCAATAAAGCCGGGGCTCACGTACGCACCGTCCATGGAGCGTTTCTCAATGTCTTGTTGCAGTGCGTCTTCTGGACAAACAGCTTCGATGTTGCCGTTTTTGATCACGACTGCGTGATTATTTAGAACGTCACTGCCTGTAAAGATACGGCAGTTGGTCAGTGCATACATGTGAACGTCCTTACCTTACAGATTTTTAATATTTTCGGCTTCCAGTTCCTGGAAGTATTTAACGGTCTTTACTTTAAGCTCAGAGGTTGATGGTTCATCGCATACCATCAGAGCTTTAGGGTGAAGCTGAAGAGCTGAAACCGTCCAAAGGTGGTTGACTGAACCTTCAACTGCGGCCTCAAGCGCCAGCGCTTTATTATGACCAGTGATGAGGATCATTACCTCTTCAGCATCAAGAAGCGTGCCCACACCGATTGTTAGGGCATGTTTTGGCACTTGGTTAATATCGTTATCGAAGAAACGTGAGTTAGCAATGCGAGTATCTTCGGTCAACGTTTTGATTCGAGTGCGTGAAGACAGTGAAGAAGCGGGCTCGTTAAATGCAATATGACCGTCGTTACCTACACCACCCATAAAGAGGTTAATTTTGCCGTATGAGCGAATTTTCTCTTCGTAGCGACGACACTCTTCTTCGTGATTAATCGCGTTACCGTTTAAAAGGTTAATGTTTTCTTCTTTAATATCGATGTGATTAAAGAAGTTGTTAAACATAAAGCTTCGGTAAGACTCAGGGTGGTCCGCTGGAATGCCACAGTATTCGTCCATGTTAAAAGTAACAACGTGTTCAAAGCTCACTTCGCCTTGCTGGTGAAGGTGAATCAGTTGTTTATAGGTATTCAGTGGAGTACCGCCAGTTGGAAGGCCAAGAACATACGGGCGATCTGCTGTTGGAGCGAATTTGTTGATCGAGTTTACGATGTAGCGCGCTGACCATAGGCCGACTTCTTTCGAAGTCTGTAAAGGGATAAGTCTCACTGTGACACCTCATTAAACATTCAGGAAAGCACCCCTAGAATACTCCGTATGGGCGCCCTTATCTTTATTTTCATAATAAAATAAGTTTCGTGAGTCTGCTAGTAAAACGAGCGTAATGCGTACGAGTACAGTGACGATAGTCACAATTGCCTACCTTTTAATTTGCGGGTCAAAATTAATTGCATACACTCCCCAGTGGCCGCATGGGATGGGTATAGCGTCCATGCAGCCGGAAAAAACACCGAGAAAAAACACAATAGGGGGAAATTTACGGTGAATATTCTTGGATACGCTCAACGGCTCGGTAAGGCGCTGATGCTGCCTATCGCAGTCTTACCGATTGCGGGCCTACTGCTCCGTTTGGGGCAAGGTGATGTACTCGACATCCCGTTTATGGCTCAAGCTGGCGGTGCTATTTTTGGTAATCTCGCACTGATATTCGCAATAGGTATTGCTATTGGCCTGTCGAAAGATGGCCACGGTGCTGCTGGTTTGGCAGGTGCGGTTGCCTATCTTGTGTCCAATGCGACAGCACAAACAATCAACGCAGACATCAATACTGCTGCATTTGGCGGTATTTTGGCGGGTATCGTTGCGGGTCACTCATACAACGCATTCAATTCGACGAGGCTCCCTGAGTGGCTGGCTTTCTTCTCTGGCAAACGCTTAGTGCCAATTATGGCAGGCCTATTCGCTCTGCTATTAGGCTATGTGCTGGGTTTGGTCTGGCCAACAATTCAAACTGGTCTCGATGCTTTGGCTCAAGGTGTTACAGCAGCAGGTTCATTCGGTCAGTTTGCTTACGGTTTCTTGAACAGAATGCTGATTCCAATTGGCCTTCACCACATTGTTAACAACATCTTCTGGTTCAACCTGGGTACTTGCCAGGAAGTATTGATTACTGGTGCACAAGCAGCTGGCCAGGCTCTTGAGCTGTCAAAAGTTTGTGTTTCTCCAGAAGTTGCAAGTACGTTAGTTGCTGGCCAGCAACACACATTTGAGTTTGCCAACTCAGTTACTCCTGAAATCGTAGCAACTGTAAAAGAAGTTACAGAGACGGTTGCATCTGGCGACCTGTTCCGCTTCTTTGCAGGCGATAAGGGTGCAGGCGTATTCATGAATGGCTTCTTTATGGTCATGATGTTTGGTCTGCCGGGCGCAGCGTTAGCTATGTTCTTTGCAGCTCCTGCTGACAAGCGTGCACAAGTAGGTGGTGCGCTGTTCTCAGTTGCTTTCTGTGCATTCTTGACTGGTGTCACTGAGCCAATGGAATTCATGTTTGTATTCCTAGCTCCGGTTCTATATGCAGTGCACGCGGCTCTAACAGGTCTGGCGCTTGTCGTTGCCAACATGTTTGGTACATTGCATGGCTTTACCTTCTCTGGTGGCGCGATTGACTTCTTCCTGAACTTTGGTATTGCTACAAAACCACTTGTTCTTGGTGCATTGGGTCTTACTTGGTTTGCTCTCTACTTTGTTATCTTCAGCGTGGCAATTCGAGCATTTAACCTTAAAACACCAGGTCGTGAAGACGACGATCTGCCTGTTTCTAAAGAATCAAACGCAGATAGCAGTGACTTGGCGAAACAGTACCTGAAAGCGCTGGGTGGACATGGTAATTTGAAGTCTATCGACGCATGTATTACTCGTCTTCGTCTATCACTGAATGATGTGTCAGTTGTTGATGAGCGTGTACTTAAAGCACTTGGTGCGAAAGGCGTTGTTAAGCTTGGCGAAAATAACCTGCAAGTTATTCTTGGTCCTTTAGCAGAGATTGTTGCTGGTGAAATGAAGGACATCGGTCCCGGTGAAGACCTTTCAGCTGTAAAACTGCCGTAATTTATTCATAAGTCGAAATAAATTACTAAGCCGACCTCAATGAGGTCGGCTTTTTTTATGCTTTGGCAAAAGCCCAACATCGGTGATAAGTAACTTTTTTCACTAAATGATCAATAGAGTTCGTCTAATGGTTGAGTAAAAGGCTGCAATCGTGGATCATTGGCGGTTACCAAACTTATAAACCGGTTATTCCTACGAGGTATTCTTGATGAGTGAGTCTGAGGCTCGTCCAACCAACTTTATCCGTCAAATCATTGATAAAGACCTGGAAAGTGGCAAACACTCTACTGTTCATACACGCTTCCCGCCGGAGCCTAACGGCTACCTGCACATCGGCCATGCGAAATCTATTTGCCTCAATTTCGGCATTGCACAGGATTACAAAGGCCAGTGTAACCTTCGTTTTGACGACACCAACCCTGAAAAAGAGGACTTGGAGTTTGTTGAATCAATAAAAAATGATGTCAATTGGCTGGGTTTTGATTGGGCCGGTGATATTCACTACTCATCAGACTACTTCGATCGTTTGTACGGTTACGCTGTAGAGCTCATCAATAAAGGCTTAGCTTATGTTGATGAATTGTCTCCAGATGAAATCCGCCAATATCGCGGTACGCTCAAAGAGCCAGGTAAAAACAGCCCTTATCGCGATCGTTCGCCGGAAGAGAATCTGGCGTTGTTTGAAAAAATGCGTAATGGCGGATTCGAAGAAGGTAAGGTTTGCCTGAGAGCAAAGATTGATATGTCGTCACCTTTTATGGTGATGCGAGATCCGGTCATTTATCGTGTTCGCTTTGCTCATCATCATCAGACTGGTGATAAGTGGTGCATTTACCCGATGTATGATTTCACGCATTGTATCTCGGATGCTATCGAGGGCATTACGCATTCTCTCTGTACCTTAGAATTTCAGGATAATCGTCGTTTATATGACTGGGTACTTGAAAATATTACGATTGAGTGTGTCCCGCACCAGTACGAATTCAGCCGTTTGAATCTTGAGTACACAGTAATGTCTAAGCGCAAGCTTAGCCAGCTTGTATCAGAGAACCTCGTCAAAGGTTGGGATGACCCGCGAATGCCGACGGTCTCTGGCATGCGTCGACGCGGTTATACATCAGCCTCCATTCGTGAGTTCTGTAAGCGTATCGGTGTAACCAAGCAGGACAATATTATTGAGATGGGTTCACTTGAATCTTGTGTTCGTGATGATCTTAATGAAAATGCGCCGCGTGCGATGGCTGTTCTTGATCCGGTCAAAGTGGTGATAGAGAACTTTGAGGAAGGCAGCATAGAGACTTTGTCTGCTCCAAATCATCCAAATAAGCCGGAGATGGGTGAACGTGAAGTGTCATTTAGCCGTGAGCTTTGGATAGAACGTGAAGACTTCCGCGAAGAGGCAAACAAGAAATACAAGCGTTTGGTTTTGGGCAAAGAAGTGCGCTTGAGAAATGCCTACGTTGTCAAAGCGGAACGTTGCGATAAAGATGCTGACGGAAACATCACGACTATCTACTGTACTTACGATGCCGAAACACTGGGTAAAGACCCGGCTGATGGGCGTAAAGTCAAAGGCGTCATCCACTGGGTCTCTGCTAATGCGGGTTTGAATGCAGAGTTCCGCCTCTATGACAGGTTATTTAATGTACCAAACCCTGCAGCAGCTGATGATTTTGCGGCTACCATTAACTTTGAATCATTAACAGTGATGCATGGCTTTGTTGAACCAAGCCTTAAAGGCGCGGCAGCTGAAAGTGCGTTCCAGTTTGAACGGACGGGTTATTTCTGTGCAGATAGCAAAGACAGCACTGAGGATGAGTTAGTCTTTAACCGGACGGTGGGACTTCGTGACACTTGGGCAAAAATAGAAGCTAAGTAGCGATAAGTAGTGAAAAAAAACCGGGGTCGTTACCCCGGTTTTTTTAAGCGGTATTACTTGTTGCCGTTATGCAGCGTTGGATCTGCTTTACAGTCGCCTTTGTCGCAAACCCCATATAAATAAAGGCTATGGTTTGTCAGCGTAAGGTTGTAGTGCTCTGCGACTTCCTTTTGACGTTGTTCGATAACATCATCAGTAAACTCGATCACTTTGCCGCAATCTAAACACACTAAATGGTCATGGTGGTGTTGAGTCGCCAATTCAAACACTGATTTTCCACCTTCGAAATGATGACGTGTAACAATACCAGCATCGTCGAATTGATTTAAAACGCGATATACAGTGGCAAGGCCAATTTCTTCACCGATATCAATGAGCTTTTTGTAAAGGTCTTCCGCACTAATATGTTGGCAATCTGGATGTTGTAAAACCTCCAAGATCTTTAAGCGGGGCAGGGTGACTTTCAATCCTGCATCTTTCAGTGCTTGTTTGTCATCAGACATCAGAGTTATTCCTAAGCGATCATCCGTAAGCTTGGCGCGAACAGGTAAAAAATTGGGGTGAAATTAGCAATTAGCCTAACAAATGTTATGGGTATCTGCCAGTAAAGGTTCAGAATTACACGACGCTATCTATTGATTTAGCTATGCAAAGAACATTGAACAAAACCCAGCATAAATATGTTTGAGTATGGCGTAGTTTGCATTGAGGCAGATATATTTGTCATGGCGATAGCATGTTCGTAACGAAAACAAAAAAAAGCGCCCATTAAAGGACGCTTTCTAATAACAAGTTCAGTCTGGTGTTTAGTCTTCCAGCTCGGCGAGACACATTTCTTCGTGAATTTGTTTTACCCACGCTTTAACACGATCGTCCGTAAGCTCAGGTTGGCGATCTTCATCGACGCATAAACCGACGAAATTGTTATCATCGACAAGCGCTTTAGACGCTTCAAATTCGTAGCCTTCAGTAGGCCAGTGACCGATGATTGTACCGCCTTTTGTTTCGACGATGTCTCGAACGGTACCCATCGCATCGCAGAAGTACTCTGCGTAATCTTCCTGGTCTCCACAGCCGAAAACAGCGACCAGTTTAGTTGAGAAGTCGATTTGCTCAAGTTCTGGGAAGAAATCATCCCAATCGCACTGTGCTTCACCGTAGTACCAGGTAGGTATGCCTAAAAGCAAAAGATCGAAATTATCGATATCTTCTTTACTGCTTTTTGCTACGTCCTGAACGTGAACCAGTTTCTTCCCAAGTTGTTTTTGAATCATCTTAGCAATGGCTTCGGTGTTACCTGTATCACTGCCGAAGAAGAGACCTACGCTTGCCATATTTTACGATACCCGTTTAATTTGTTAGGTGGGTGTCAGTATGAGTAACCCACTGAATTAGGATAATGAACTTTACATCATTGATTGATATTCTCGGGAAATAACACACCGCTTTTCAACCAATTCCTGCACCTTCCCAAAAAACTTGGATGAGCCCTTTGGCGATGAAGCCTGCACACCCGAGGAAAAGTACCAGCCAAACGATTCGTCGGCCAAATGTAGGTACTTCCCCAGCATTTAGTACGTCCTTAATAGCCATGCCAATAAAGAAAAAAATCGCTGCGAACAGCAGATCTAATCCTATTTTTTCGAGCAGTACATAATGCTCGTAAAGCATTGCTACCTCCGACGAAACAAACTATGCGCGATATTGTACCACATCAGTTGCAACGCTGTTAACGCTAGCCATTTCCCAAAAAGCGTTTGATCACACGGCTAACCGTATCTGGCTTTTCTGCATGCAGCCAGTGACCCGTGTTAGAGATTACATGCGCCTTCGCGTTTGGAAAAAGACGTTCAATATCTTCTTTATGTTCGGCCTTTATGTAGGGCGATTCTCCCCCTTTAAGGAACAGCGTGTTGCCGCAATACTCACCCTCAAGATGCCAACTCATGATCTCTTGGTAGCCATTGAACAAGTTATTAATGTTAAATCGAAAACCGAAGTTTCCTTGGTCTTGTTTAGCAAAAGATTTCAGTAGGAATTGTATAACGCCAGGATCGTCAATATGTTGAGCGAGTATATCTTGAGCATCCTTTCTTGATGTCAAATGTGTGCTCTCAGTAGCTATCAACCCCTGAAATACCGAATCATGCATCCTTTTTTGATAGGTGACTGGCGCAATATCCATAACGATCAATTGCTCAACCAGTGCGGGAAATCTTAGTGCAAGAGCCATTGCCACTTTTCCTCCCATGGAATGGCCGATAACCGTTACTTTCGAAATATTCTGCGCGTTAAGAAATGCCACGATCGCATCTGATTGATTGACATAGCTGACGTCGCTGTCGTGCGGGGACTGTCCATGATTGGGTAAGTCGACTTGAAAAACTTGGTAATATTCTGCAAGTGCGCGCGCAATTCCGCCAAGGTTTGCCAAGTCGCCAAACAGGCCATGAATTAACAGAACAGGTTGTCCGGATCCCTGTACCTTAAAATTCAAATACACAACTCTTTTCTCTCATAATGAATGCTTTGTCGTAGAGTATACCCTCCCAACTCTGTATAATCCTCCGGTGATTGATAAACAGGAAACGATGATCAAAACGATGAAGACAATTGAGGTTGACGAAGAACTCTATCGCTATATTGCCAGCCAGACCCAGCACATCGGCGAGAGTGCATCAGATATATTGCGCCGCCTGTTGATGGCTCCGAAAAACGAACAAGTATTGGCAGCTGCTGCAGTTCCTTCTTCTCGTTCACAAGGCATCGTTGTCAGTAAAGACGCTGGTAAAAATGGCGCGGTTGATCGTGTAAAGGAAATGCGGTCACTATTGATCTCTGATGAGTTTGCTGCTCAGGAAAAAGCGATCGGTCGCTTTATGATGATCCTTTCCACTCTGTATCGTCTTGATAACCGCAGTTTCTCCGACGCTACAGCACTTAAAGGGCGTACGCGTGTCTATTTTGCAGATAACGAGCAAATACTGCTTGATAGCGGCAAGACAACAAAACCCAAGCATATTCCTGATACCCCATTCTGGGTTATCACCAATACTAACACTGGGCGAAAACGTCAGATGGTGGAGCAGTTAATGACCAAGATGGGCTTTAATGCTGATATCTCTGAAAAAGTGTCTGGTGAGATTTAAATAATAATACCTTCAGAAAGGATATCTCTTAATGGCTAGTTTCCCACGTGCAGGTGAAGTTGCTCAGCAACAGGACTTGTACAATGTACCTTTGCTTGTTGCGAATTATTTTCAGATTCAACCAACCCCTGAAAATCCCCTCCATCGTGTTGCTTTCGGCACTTCTGGTCATAGAGGTTGTGCAGATAAAGCGACGTTTAATCAGCACCATATCTGGGCAATTGCACAAGCTGTTGCCGAAATTCGTGCTGAACGCGGGATAACAGGTCCTCTATTTGTTGGTAAAGATACGCATGCCCTGTCTGAGCCCGCGTTCTGTTCTGTACTCGAGGTATTGATTGCTAACGGTGTTACGGTTATTGCTCAAGAAAACGGCGGATACACGCCAACGCCGGGAATATCGCATGCAATCTTGACGTTTAATCGCCAAAACAATGAGAAATCTGATGGTATCGTTATCACGCCATCACATAACCCACCGCAGGATGGAGGTATCAAATACAATCCGCCACATGGTGGGCCAGCAGAAGGAGAGTTTACCTCTGCGATCGAAAATCGTGCTAATCAACTTATTGCCGATAGCCTGCGTGAAGTGCGCCGCATATCGCTTGACGATGCCAGAAAAAGCGAGCTTTTTATCGAGCAGGATCTTGTTCAGCCTTATATTGCAGAACTCACAGATGTTGTTGATATGGAAGCTATCCAGAGAGCGGGACTGAAGATTGCAGTCGACCCATTAGGTGGCTCGGGTATTGACTACTGGAAAGGTATAGCCAGCTATTTTGATCTCGATATCACCCTTGTCAATGAAGCGATCGACCCATCATTCAGGTTCATGACTTTGGATAAAGATGGTGTTATCAGAATGGACTGCTCGTCACCTTATGCAATGGCTGGATTGCTGAGCTATAAAAACGATTACGATCTGGCGTTTGGTAACGACCCTGATTTCGATCGCCACGGCATTGTTACTCCTGCTGGATTGATGAATCCAAACCATTACCTGGCTGTTTGCATCGATTATCTCTATCGTCATCGCCCTGAATGGTCTCAGGATGTTGCCGTGGGTAAAACGCTGGTTTCTAGCGCGATCATTGATAAAGTTGTTGCAGATCTTGGCCGTAATCTCTGTGAAGTGCCGGTGGGTTTTAAATGGTTTGTTGATGGCTTATTCGAAGGCAAATTAGGGTTTGGCGGTGAAGAAAGTGCAGGCGCTTCCTTCCTACGAAAGGATGGCACACCTTGGTCAACAGATAAAGATGGTACTCTTCTTTGTTTATTGGCTGCAGAAATTACCGCGGTAACAGGTAAGAATCCTCAGCAATATTATAACGAACTTGTCGCAAAGCATGGCTCATCGAGCTACAACCGCCTCCAGCTGTGGCCAATGTTGAACAGAAAGCTGTACTAAGTAAACTATCACCAGAAATGGTCACTGCTGATACGCTAGCAGGAGACACCATTACTGGTAAGCTGACCCATGCAGAAGGCAATGGCGCGGCAATTGGCGGTTTAAAAGTGACGACAGAGTTTGGTTGGTTTGCTGCAAGACCGTCAGGCACTGAAGATATCTACAAAATATATTGTGAAAGCTTCAAAGGCGAAGAGCATCTTCGTAAGATTGAGCAAGAAGCACAGTTGATTGTGAGTGCAGTGTTTGAAGACGCAGGCTTGTAATACGCAGTCACTTGCCAAGAAAATATGATTTATCAAGCCATTCGAGAGAATGGCTTTTTACATATTAGGCCATGAGTCAGGAACAACGAACCAATGGTTATGGTTTTCGTCTAGCAAATGCTGGGCTCTCTCCACTGGTTTGATTCTGTCAGCAGTAAATATTGTTTCAAGTTCATTCTCATCAGGTAAGGCCATCCATTGTCCACGGTTCAAAGTGGAGAAGTGCTTTTCAGATGGCAACTGATGGCTCCAGCACCAAAAGCCAGAAATGGCCTCTTTTTTCGCTAATTCATTATCTATGTGGCTGTCATCTAACCATGGGTTACATAAAGCCTACCCTGCATCAGTAATCGTCGATGGGCTGGTTTCATCTCAGGAAATTGATCTTGATAGGCCTTGGTATCAGTGATCAGTAGTTGATGGTCGAGCATTTTTTGCTGCTTTTTCGCTAACGTATCTTTTGCATTTGGCCCATACCATTGGTTTTCGTAGGCCAAATAAAACTTAACGGCGACTTCCCAATGCTCTATCTCTTCACCTGGCGCTTCAACCAAAAAATCAACAGAGCCAAGTGTTCTGCCATTGTCATTGACCTGAACTTCCTCAGCCAGCAATTTGTAAGTTGGATGTTCAGTAAGAAGTTGTTGTACTAACCACTGATAGTAAAAGCCAATTCTATGGCCACCTTCATAGCGGGTCAGAGGAATCTTTTTTAGCGTATTTATACTCGACCAGAAGTTGCTGGGTACCATCAATTGCTGAGGTAAATGTGTTAGCTGAGGGGCATGGATAAGCCAATCCGAGTCTTTGGCAATTTGGGTTAGGCTGGAAAACAACGAACATTCCTTATTTAACGATTCTAGCTCGTTCATTGTTTCAGAATACACCTCTTCAGAAAAGTAAAGCCTAACAATTTACGCGATTTACTTTACGGCAATGAATGTCTGGCTAGAATAGCGTTGATAAGGTTGACGATGACAATGTAAGTCAAGGAACGAAGATGAATAATGTACAGCTGGAAAGCATACTTAACCAGCACCTAAATGCTGCGGCATTCAAAGATTATTGTCCGAATGGTTTGCAGGTAGAGGGAAAACCTGACGTAAAAAAAATTATCACTGGTGTGACGGCTTCACAGGCACTCATTGATGTGGCTATCGAGAAAAATGCCGATGCCATTCTCGTCCATCATGGTTACTTCTGGCGTGGGGAAGCGTACCCTCTGCGCGGCATGAAGTATCGAAGAATAAAAGCGCTGATTGAGAATGGTATCAATTTGTATGCTTATCACTTGCCTCTCGATGCTCATCCAGAGCTTGGAAATAACGCTCAACTTGCCGCTAAGCTTGGTATCACGATAAAAGGCGGCCTTGAAGTGGACAATCCAAACACGGTTGCCGTATGGGGTGAATTAGATTTGCCTTTGTCTGCCAACGATTTCGCACAGCGGGTTGCGACTGTCTTGAGACGTCAGCCGTTGCTCATAAAAGGCGGTCATGGTGATATCAAAAAGATTGGATGGTGCACTGGGGGAGGGCAGGATTTCATTGATCTTGCAGCCGAACAAGGCTGTGATGCATTCCTATCTGGTGAAGTCTCTGAACGAACAACATACTCTGCTAGAGAGCAAAATATTCACTATATCGCAGCAGGTCACCACGCTACGGAGCGTTACGGTATAAAAGCATTGGGGGAATGGCTTGCTGAACAACACCCGCTGGATATTGAGTTTTTAGATATTGATAATCCTGTATAAAAAAAACGCCGCTGTTGCGGCGTTTTTTGTGAGCACAGAAAGAAACTAGCTTCTGTCTTTCATTGGTTTGAATTCGCGTTGGTCGTAACCAGTGTAAAGCTGGCGAGGACGTCCGATACGATTATTCGGATCGCTATGCATTTCATTCCAATGTGCAATCCAGCCGATGGTACGCGACATAGCAAAGATCACTGTAAACATTGATACAGGGATACCAATCGCTTTTAGAATGATGCCAGAGTAAAAGTCAACGTTCGGATATAGTTTCTTCTCTACGAAGTACTCATCTGAAAGTGCGATTTTCTCTAGCTCCATTGCAACATCAAGCAGTGGATCTTTGATGTTCAGTTCATCAAGGACTTCATGACATGCTTCACGCATTACAGTTGCGCGTGGGTCATAGTTCTTGTAAACACGGTGGCCAAAGCCCATCAGACGGAAAGGATCTTCTTTATCTTTCGCACGTTCAATGAACTCAGGGATCTTGTCGACTGAACCAATCTCTTCAAGCATTCTTAGGCACGCTTCGTTTGCACCACCATGAGCTGGGCCCCATAGTGAGGCGATACCTGCTGCGATACATGCGAACGGGTTTGCGCCTGAAGAACCAGCAAGACGAACGGTAGAGGTAGAAGCGTTTTGCTCGTGATCTGCATGCAGGGTGAAGATTTTGTCCATTGCGCGTGCCACAACTGGGTTAACTTCATATTCTTCAGCTGGTGTTGCAAACATCATATGAAGGAAGTTGTCCGCGTAATCAAGGTCGTTGCGTGGGTAGATAAACGGCTGACCAATAGAGTACTTGTAACACATCGCTGCCAGTGTAGGCATCTTCGACAACAATCTGAATGCCGTGATCTCACGGTGAATGTCATTGTTAATGTCGAGAGAGTCGTGATAGAAAGCAGCTAATGCGCCAACAACACCAACCATAACGGCCATTGGGTGCGCATCACGACGGAAACCATGGAAGAAGCTAGCAATTTGCTCATGTACCATGGTGTGGCGAGTTACGATTTTACGAAACTCTTCGTATTGTTTGCTAGAAGGGACTTCTCCATAAAGAAGAATGTAACAAACTTCTAAATAATCAGCGTTATTGGCGAGTTGATCAATAGGGTAGCCACGGTGAAGCAAAACGCCTGCTGCGCCGTCGATATAAGTTATCTGGGACTCACAAGATGCTGTCGCTACAAAACCTGGGTCAAAAGTAAAGAAGCCATTGGCTCCAAGGGCACGAACGTCGATCACCTCCGGACCTACTGTGCCTCCCTTGATCGGCAGTTCGATTGGTGCTTTCCCTTCAATGTGAAGAGTAGCTTTCTTGTCTGCCATAACAATCTCCTTTGTAATTTTTATTTCCTATCCCAAAATTGGACGTTGTTGTTGTACAGTTCACATAAGGATATGTCAAATCAACTGAGTGATCTTTGTAGGGTCTGCGCAAGTATAAAAATAACGTTTCTACGCGGTTAATGCTGTGTTTCGAGATTTTCGTCAATTATATTGATTTGTGTTTATCTTGACGCAAGCATATACTCTGCCGCAGGTCTCTGGGCTGTATCAACTTAGCAGAGGCGTATCGGGGCTAAAATCAAGTTTTACTGTGTTAAACAGGGCAGGGAAGCGAAGTTTAAGTACTACTTTCCCCCTATTTGTCTGCATAAAATAGAATAAGGTTTGTTCTGTCGCTTTTGTCAAGGTGCTACTCCAGAGAGTGTATAACAATAAATGCTTCTCAACGGAGCTGAGTGGGCCATATCGTGAAAGTTAGCAAGCCAAGACCGGTAAACCTTGACCTACAGACCATTCGCTTCCCACTGACAGCGATTGCGTCTATTCTCCATCGTATCGCTGGGGTGATCACCCTGTTCTCGGTGGCGATTCTATTGTGGTTATTAGATTTATCCCTTTCTTCAGCAAGTGGATTTGAAGCCGCGAGTTCTATTCTCGACAGTTTCTTCGTCAAATTTATCCTTTGGGGCATTTTGACGGCTCTTGCCTATCATATCGTCGGCGGTATTCGCCACCTGCTTCAAGACCTGCAATATTTTGAGGAATTGGAATCAGGTAAGGCCAGTGCGCAGGTATCATTCGTAATCACAGCAGTGCTGTCTGTATTAGCGGGGGTCTTAGTATGGTAGGACAAGTTTCATCAGTTGGTCGTAACGGTATTCATGATTTTATTCTGATCCGTGCCAGCGCAATCATCATGACACTTTACACCCTCTACATGATCGGCTTCTTTGCCTTCGGCCAAGATCTGACTTACGAGATTTGGGTTGGTTTCTTTGAGCAAACCAGCACCAAGGTGTTCACAGTCCTTGCCCTGTTTTCCATTCTGGTCCATGCATGGATCGGTATGTGGCAAGTTTTGACAGACTACATCAAGCCAACAATGCTGCGTGGTTTTCTGCAGTTTGGCGTTGTAGCGCTTTTGTCTGTCTACTTGTTAAGTGGCTTTTTTGTAGTGTGGGGTGTTTAAGTGAGTATTCCAGTTCGCGAATTCGACGCAATTGTAATAGGTGCTGGCGGCGCAGGCATGCGCGCGGCATTGCAAATATCTGAACAGGGCCTTACGTGTGCACTGTTATCAAAGGTTTTTCCTACCCGTTCTCATACAGTATCAGCGCAAGGCGGTATTACCGTTGCGCTAGGCAACAGCCACGAAGATAACTGGGAATGGCACATGTACGACACGGTTAAAGGGTCTGACTATATCGGTGACCAAGACGCGATTGAATACATGTGTAAAACGGGTCCAAAATCTATCATCGAGCTGGAAAAAATGGGCCTTCCATTTTCCCGTTTCGAAAATGGAAGCATTTATCAGCGTCCATTTGGTGGCCAGTCAAAAGCGTTTGGCGGCGAGCAGGCTGCACGAACGGCAGCCGCAGCCGACCGTACCGGGCACGCGCTGCTCCATACGCTTTACCAACAGAACATCAAAAATAAAACGACCATCTTTTCTGAGTGGTATGCGTTAGATTTAGTGAAGAACCAAGACGGTGCAGTCGTTGGTGCTACCGCAATGGATATGGAAAGCGGAGAAATCTGCTATTTCAAAGCTAAAGCTACAGTCCTGGCAACAGGCGGTGCAGGTCGTATCTATCAATCGACCACTAACGCACACATTAACACAGGCGACGGTGTTGGCATGGCGCTACGTGCTGGTGTACCGATGCAAGACATGGAAATGTGGCAGTTCCACCCGACAGGTATTGCAGGTGCAGGCGTACTTGTAACTGAAGGTTGTCGTGGTGAAGGTGGTTACCTCCTCAATAAAGACGGTGAGCGCTTTATGGAGCGTTATGCTCCGAATGCTAAAGACCTTGCTGGCCGTGATGTTGTCGCACGTTCGATGATGGTCGAAATTCGTGAAGGTCGAGGTTGTGAGGGCCCATGGGGACCACACATCAAGCTCAAACTTGATCACCTTGGCAAAGATGTTCTTGAAGCGCGTCTGCCGGGTATTCTTGAGCTTTCACGTACATTCGCTCACGTAGACCCAATTAAAGAGCCTATTCCTGTTATACCAACCTGTCACTACATGATGGGCGGTGTTCCGACACAGGTTTCAGGACAAGCGATTAAGCAAGACGCGAGCGGAAATGACATTGAAGTTCAGGGCTTGTTTGCGTGTGGTGAGATTGCAAGTGTATCTGTTCACGGTGCAAACCGTCTGGGTGGTAACTCTCTGCTTGACTTGGTTGTCTTTGGTCGTGCTACTGGTCTTCACTTGGGTGAAACCTTGGCTGCGCAAGTTGAAGCGCGTGATGCGTCTGAATCTGACGTTGAAGCGTCTCTTGCTCGCGTAAACCGTTGGAACTCGACTCAGAAAGGCGAAGATCCTGTTGAGATCCGTAAGGACTTGCAATCGTGTATGCAGAATAACTTCTCGGTATTCCGTGAAGGTGATGCAATGGCGAAAGGTCTGGAAGAGCTGAAAGTGATTCGTGATCGTCTTAAAGAGGCGCGTCTTGATGACACCTCTACTGAGTTCAATACCCAGCGTATTGAATGTCTTGAGCTTGAAAACCTGATGGAAACTGCATTCTCTACTGCGGTTTCTGCTAACTATCGTACTGAGAGCCGCGGTGCTCATGCACGCTTTGATTTCCAAGAGCGTGATGATGAGAACTGGCTCTGCCACACCATCTATAACCCAGAGACGGAGAGCATGAGTAAACGTGATGTAAATATGTCTCCGGTTCATCGTGACGCATTTCCGCCGAAAGCGCGTACATACTAAGGGAGGTATCAAAAAATGAAACTGAATTTCTCTGTGTATCGCTACAACCCCGATGTTGACAATGCCCCGCACATGAAGGGCTACACGCTGGAAGTGCCTGATGGCTCTGACATGATGGTGTTGGATGCGCTTATTCTGTTAAAAGAACAAGACCCAACGTTGTCGTTCCGTCGTTCATGCCGTGAAGGAGTGTGTGGTTCGGACGGCATTAACATGAACGGTAAAAATGGATTGGCTTGTGTCACGCCTCTTTCAGCGCTGACAAACAAGTCTACTATTGTGATCCGTCCATTGCCGGGCCTGCCTGTTGTTCGTGATTTGATCATCGACATGACACAGTTCTATGAGAACTATGAGCGTGTTAAGCCTTATCTGATAAATGACGCTGTACCACCTGCGCGTGAAAATCTCCAAGCCCCGGAAATCGCGCGCATCTGGATGGATTATATGAATGCATTATGTGTGCATGTTGCTCAACGTCATGTCCATCTTTCTGGTGGAATCCTGACAAGTTTGTTGGGCCTGCAGGCTTCTGGCTGCGTATCGTTGGTTGGTTGACAGCCGCGATACTGCGACAGATGAGCGTTTATCTGATCTGGACGACGCTTTTAGTGTTTTCCGTTGTCACAATATCATGAATTGTGTCAATGTCTGTCCGAAAGGTTTGAACCCTACAAAAGCCATTGGACACATCAAGTCAATGCTGCTTAAACGTGCTGTTTAAGGTTTGAGTAGGTCTGAAATATAGAATTAGGCTCCTCTCCCGGAGGAGCTTAAATGGAAACCGGCGCAAAGCCGGCGTAGTAACATCTAACTAAGTGGTTAAGGGATAACAATGCAAAATGGCGTGATGAAGGCTTGGATTGAGTCTTCACACTTGGCTGGCGCCAATGCAACTTACGTAGAAGAACTCTACGAACTGTACCTTAGTGACCCGGAGACAGTAGATCATGAATGGCGAAAAGTTTTTGACGACTTACCCGTTGTCAAAGAGCATGCCACGGAGCAGCCTCACTCCAGAGTTCGTGAATACTTTCGACGACTAGCGACGGAGACAGCGCATTACAGGGCTCCAGTTAGTGATCCAGACGTCGACGCAAAACAGGTTAAAGTACTGCAATTAATCAATGCTTACCGTTTTCGTGGACACCAACAAGCAAATCTTGATCCATTAGGACTTTGGCAACGTGACCGAGTTCCGGATTTAGACCCAGCTTACCATACCCTCAATGAAGACGACTTCGAACAAACGTTTAACGTTGGTTCTTTTGCCAGTGGGCAAGAGAATATGAAGCTCGCCGACCTCTACGATGCTCTGAAGAAGACCTATTGCGGTTCAATCGGTGCAGAGTACATGCACATTACCGACACAGAAGAAAAACGTTGGATCCAGCAACGTCTTGAGTCCGTCGTCGGTCAACCCAAGTTTACCGAACTGGAGAGAATGACCTTCCTCGAGGAGCTAACTGCTGCTGAAGGTCTTGAGCGTTATCTGGGTGCGAAATTCCCAGGTGCCAAGCGTTTCTCTCTCGAGGGCGGTGACGCACTTATCCCTATGCTTAAAGAACTGGTTCGCCATTCCGCGAAGTCAGGTCAAAGGGAAGTGGTTCTGGGCATGGCTCACCGTGGTCGTTTGAACGTTCTTGTTAATGTCCTCGGTAAGAAAACGTCAGAACTTTTTGACGAATTCGCAGGTAAGCATGACGAATCATGGGGTACGGGTGATGTGAAATATCACCAAGGCTTCTCCAGTGATTTCTCAGCGCCAGATGGCGACGTGCATTTAGTTCTTGCATTTAACCCGTCACACCTCGAGATTGTTAACCCTGTTGTTATCGGTTCAGTTCGTGCCCGTCAAGATCGCTTGGACGATAAAGACGGCTCGAAAGTGTTACCAATCACAATACACGGTGACTCTGCCATTGCCGGACAAGGCGTCGTGCAGGAAACCTTTAACATGTCTCAAGCACGCGGCTATCGCGTGGGTGGTACGGTGCGAATCGTTGTGAATAACCAAATCGGTTTCACAACCTCTAATCCAAAAGACACGCGCTCGACACAATACTGTACAGACATTGCCAAGATGGTTCAGGCACCTATCTTCCATGTCAACGCGGATGATCCGGAAGCTGTTGCTTTTGTATCTCGCCTTGCGTTGGACTTCAGAAATGAGTTCAAGCGTGATGTGGTCATTGATTTGGTGTGCTATCGCCGTCACGGTCACAATGAAGCTGACGAGCCAAGTGCTACGCAGCCACTGATGTACCAGAAGATCAAAAAGCACCCTACACCTCGCAAGATCTACGCTGATGTACTTCAGGACAAGACTGTTGCTGACTTAGAGAAAGCAACGCTACTGATCAACGAATACCGTGATGCTTTGGATCGCGGTGAATGTGTGGTCAAAGAATTCCGTCCTATGACACTTCATTCTGTTGACTGGTCACCCTTTATCGGGCACGACTGGACGGTAGATTGGGACAGCAAATTCGACGCACAAAGACTGCAGGAGCTCGGCCAGAGATTGGTTCAATATCCTGAGAGTCATAAGCTACATAGTCAGGTGAAAAAACCTTACGTCAAGCGCGCCGAAATGGTTGCAGGCGAAAGGCCGCTGGATTGGGGTATGGCTGAAACGCTGGCGTATGCGACGTTACTTGATGAAGGCAAACGTATCCGTATTTCAGGTCAGGATGCGTGCGAGGCACCTTTGTTCACCGTATGGCTACCCTACATAACCAAACGGATGCAACGACTTATGTGCCATTGGCTAATTTGCATGATAAACAAGGTCCGTTTCAGATTTTTGACTCTGTGTTGTCAGAAGAAGCGGTATTGGCGTTCGAGTATGGCTATGCGACTGCCGAGCCGGGCGGTCTGACTCTCTGGGAAGCTCAGTTTGGTGACTTTGCCAACGGCGCTCAGGTTGTTATCGACCAGTTCATTAGTTCTGGTGAGCAAAAGTGGGGACGTATGTGTGGTTTAACCATGCTGTTACCACATGGCTACGAAGGTTCGGGACCTGAGCACTCATCTGCGCGCCTAGAGCGCTTCTTGCAGCTGTGTGCTGAGCAGAATATTCAGGTTGTTGTTCCGTCAACGCCTGCACAGATGTATCACATGATCCGCCGTCAGGTAATTCGACCAATGCGTCGTCCTCTGGTGGTGATGTCGCCGAAGTCTTTACTTCGTCATCCATTGTGCACATCGACGCTTGAAGAGCTGACAGAGGGGACATTCCTGCCCGCTATCGGCGAAGTTGACGATATCGATCCAAAAGCAGTGAAACGCATCGTGCTTTGTTCGGGTAAAGTTTATTACGATTTACTTGAAACACGCCGTAAAGAAGAACTGTCAGACGTTGCGATTATTCGTATCGAACAGCTTTACCCATTCCCTTATGAAGCGGTGGAGAAGCTGGTTAAAGAATTCCCACAAGTTAGGGATTTCGTCTGGTGTCAGGAAGAGCCACAGAATCAGGGTGCATGGTATAGCAGCCAGCACAATTTCCGTGCAGTAATCCCTTCAGATGCGACATTGACATACGCGGGTCGTGAGGCCTCTGCATCTCCAGCAGTTGGCTATATGTCGGTTCACTTGAAACAACAAAAAGCACTAGTGCGAAGCGCACTTGGCTTAACTGAAGAACTAGAAAAATAAGGAAAATTGGAAATGACAGTCGAAATTCTGGTTCCCGACTTACCTGAATCTGTCGCGGACGCGACAGTTGCTACCTGGCACAAAAAACCGGGTGAAGCCGTCAGCCGCGATGAAGTTTTGGTTGATATTGAAACTGACAAAGTCGTGTTGGAAGTACCCGCACCGGATGATGGTGTTCTTGAAGCAATCATCGAGGAAGAAGGTGCAACGGTTCTGTCTAAGCAGCTTCTTGCTCGCCTGACTGCTGGCGCAGTTGCGGGCGAAGAAACGAAAGACTCAGTCGCTGAGTCTGCAGCATCTCCTGACAAGCGCCATACTGCATCACTGACTGAAGAAACCAGCGATGCTCTGAGTCCTGCGGTTCGTCGTCTTCTTGCCGAAAACGATTTGAACGCTGATAACATTAAAGGTTCTGGCGTTGGCGGTCGTATCACTCGTGAAGACGTAGAAGCTTATCTCAAGCAGGCAAGTAAAGCGCCTAAGGCTGATGCGAAAGCAGAAGCACCTGCGGCAGACCTGAACGTTGCTCATCGCAGTGAAAAGCGTGTTCCTATGACACGTCTACGTAAACGTGTCGCTGAGCGTTTGCTTGAAGCGAAAAACAGCACAGCAATGCTGACGACGTTTAACGAAGTGAACATGAAGCCGATCATGGACATCCGTAAGCAATACAAAGATGCTTTCGAGAAACGTCATGATGTACGTCTTGGCTTCATGTCATTTTATGTGAAAGCGGTTGTTGAAGCTTTGAAACGTTACCCAGAGGTAAATGCTTCAATTGATGGCGATGATATCGTTTATCACAACTACTTTGATGTCAGCATGGCTGTCTCAACGCCGCGTGGTCTGGTAACGCCAGTTCTGCGTGACTGTGACCAGCTTGGTCTGGCTGACGTCGAAAAAGGCATTAAAGAACTAGCTATTAAAGGTCGTGACGGCAAACTGACTGTCGACGAGCTGATGGGCGGTAACTTCACCATTACAAACGGTGGTGTTTTCGGTTCTCTCATGTCTACACCAATCATTAACCCACCACAGGCTGCGATTCTGGGCATGCACAAGATCCAGGAACGCCCAATGGCGGTGGACGGCAAAGTGGAAATTTTGCCAATGATGTACCTTGCTCTTTCTTATGACCACCGTCTGATTGACGGCCGTGAATCAGTTGGCTTCCTGGTCACAATCAAAGAGCTTTTAGAAGACCCAACGCGTCTGCTACTTGACGTTTAAGACAGCAGTACGGTGAAAGCCGATGTCAGAAAAGGGAAGTCTTCCCGCTTCCCCTTTTCTGGATGGAATCACATTAAAAGAATGGAAACGGATAGAACATCATGAATCTGCACGAGTATCAGTCTAAACAGCTTTTCGCTGAATACGGCTGCCTGTATCAGAAGCTACGCCTGTGACACTCCTCAAGAAGCTGC
This sequence comes from Veronia nyctiphanis, assembly GCF_004116385.1. GTDB lineage: Bacteria > Pseudomonadota > Gammaproteobacteria > Enterobacterales > Vibrionaceae > Veronia > Veronia nyctiphanis. The sequence goes on from NZ_PEIB01000001.1 coordinate 95,918, forward strand.
TGAAGCGGCTGATAAAATTGGCGGCGACGAGTGGGTCGTTAAGTGTCAGGTCCACGCAGGTGGACGTGGTAAAGCTGGTGGCGTAAAGCTGGTAAGAAGCAAAGAAGAAATTCGTGACTTTGCTGAAAATTGGCTGGGCAAAAACCTGGTTACTTACCAAACAGATGCGAATGGCCAACCAGTAAGCAAAATCCTTGTAGAGAGCTGCACTGATATCGATCAGGAGCTTTATCTGGGTGCGGTTGTTGACCGCGGCACACGTCGTGTTGTCTTCATGGCATCGACAGAAGGTGGTGTGGAAATCGAAAAGGTTGCTGAAGAGACACCTGAACTGATCCACAAAGCAAACATCGACCCATTGGTAGGCCCACAGCCTTACCAAGGTCGTCAGCTGGCATTCAAACTGGGCCTGAAGGGCAACCAAATCAAGCAATTCACTAAGATCTTCATGGGCATTGCTCAGTTGATTCTTGACCGTGACGTTGCACTGGTTGAAGTTAACCCGCTGGTTATTAAAACCGACGGCGACCTGCACTGCCTGGATGCAAAACTGGCTATCGACAGCAACGCTGTTTATCGTCAGCCGCAAATCCGCGACATGCATGATCCAAGTCAAGAAGATGCACGTGAAGCACACGCAGCGAAGTTTGAACTTAACTACGTAGCGCTTGATGGAAGCATCGGTTGTATGGTTAACGGTGCTGGCCTTGCAATGGGTACGATGGATATCGTAAACCTGCATGGCGGTAGCCCTGCAAACTTCCTGGATGTTGGTGGCGGTGCGACGAAAGAGCGCGTTACTGAAGCATTCAAGATTATCCTGTCAGACAGCAACGTTAAAGCTGTACTGGTTAACATCTTCGGCGGTATCGTTCGTTGTGACCTGATTGCAGACGGCATCATCGGCGCGGTTGAAGAAGTAGGCGTAGAAGTACCTGTTGTTGTTCGCCTAGAAGGTAACAACGCAGAGCTGGGTGCTCAGAAACTGGCCGAAAGTGATTTGAACATTATTGCTGCGACCTCTCTGACTGAAGCAGCACAGAAAGTAGTAGCTGCAGCGGAGGCAAAGTAATGTCTGTTTTGATCAATAAAGATACTAAAGTTATCTGTCAGGGCTTCACTGGCGGTCAGGGTACTTTCCACTCTGAGCAAGCTATTGCATACGGAACGCAAATGGTTGGTGGTGTATCACCAGGCAAAGGCGGCACTGAACATCTGGGTCTGCCAGTATTTAATACTGTTGCTGACGCAGTAGAGACAACAGGCGCAACGGCTTCTGTTATCTATGTACCAGCACCTTTCTGTAAAGATGCAATCCTTGAAGCTATCGATGCAGGCATCGAGCTGATCGTTTGTATCACTGAAGGTATTCCTACTCTGGATATGCTGGAAGTAAAAGTGAAGCTTGACGAAACTGGCGTTCGCATGATTGGTCCTAACTGTCCGGGCGTTATCACTCCGGGTGAGTCTAAGATTGGCATCATGCCTGGTCACATTCATAAGCCAGGTAAAGTGGGTATCGTATCTCGCTCAGGTACGCTGACTTATGAAGCAGTTAAGCAAACGACTGACGAAGGTTTTGGCCAGTCTACTTGCGTAGGTATTGGCGGTGACCCAATCCCAGGTTCTAACTTCATCGATATTCTTGAGATGTTTGAGAAAGATCCTGCGACTGAAGCAATCGTAATGATTGGTGAAATCGGCGGTACTGCAGAAGAAGAAGCTGCTGCATACATCAAAGAGAACGTCACTAAACCTGTTGTCTCTTACATTGCTGGTGTGACAGCTCCTCCAGGTAAGCGCATGGGCCACGCTGGTGCAATCATCTCTGGTGGTAAAGGTACTGCGGAAGACAAGTTCGCGGCACTTGAAGCTGCTGGCGTTACAACAGTGAAAAGCCTTGCTGACATCGGTAAAGCACTTCGCGAAAAAACAGGTTGGTAAACCCAACGCTGTTCTGACGTAATAAAAAAGCCGCTCATTGGAGCGGCTTTTTACTGCATGTAAATTCAGTTTATGACTTTATCGAGGTTGCTTTCGGATTTGGCTAAACAAGAACAATGCAGCTGCGACAACGACGACAGATGGTCCAGCTGGCGTATCCTCAAACCAAGATAAGCTCACCCCACCCAGTACAGACATGCACCCAATAAGTACTGCCAGTATTGTCATTTTCTCGGGGCTATCAGAAAAGCGCCTTGCAGTCGCCGCAGGTATAATCATCAGCGAGGTGATAATCAACGCTCCAACAAATTTCATTGCGATTGCGATCACCAGCCCCACCATCAGCATGAGTACTAAACGAAGTCCATCAACGTTATAACCATCGACACGTGCCATATCTTCACTGACCGTGATGGTCAAAAGCGGACGCCAAAGTTTGTATATCAGACCGATGATAATTGCCGTACCAATAGCAATGATAATAAGATCGTCTCTTGTAATAGAGAGTAAGTCACCAAAAAGATAAGACATCAAATCGACGCGGATATCATCGAGGAAGCTAACGGTAACCATGCCAAGCGATAAGGAGCTATGCGCAAGTATACCGAGGAGTGTATCTGTTGATACTGAACTTCTGCGTTGCAAGATAACCAGCGCGATAGCAATCAACAAGCACGAGCTAATAAGCGCGATGTTGAGGTCTATCTGGAAAAGTAAACCGAGTGCCAAGCCAAGCAAAGAGGCGTGAGCGAGAGTATCACCAAAATACGACATTCTTCGCCAGACGATAAATGAGCCAAGTGGACCAGCCGCTACTGCAATAAGCAGTCCGGCTAAAACAGGGTAAAGTAGAAACTCAAGCATCAGGCTTTTCCCCATGTTGGCAGGGTTCGACGAGGTCGCCGGACAAATCGTGCTCGTGATTATGATGATGTTGGTAAAGTGCGAGTTTCTCGCTTTCTCTTTTTCCGAACAGGGCCACGTACTTGGGATGTGCAGAAATAGCCTCAGGACTACCCGAGCAACAAATATGATGTTGAAGACAAATAACTTCGTCAGTTTTAGCCATCACAAGGTGTAAATCATGCGAAACCATCAAAATGGCGCAATGTAATTTGTCTCGCAGGGTTTCAATCAGCGTATACAGCGCAAGTTGTCCGTTCACATCGACGCTTGAACTGGCTCGTCAAGAACGAGAAGGTCAGGTTGCTTGAGCACAGCATTGGCAAGCAATACTCTTTGCAACTCACCACCCGATAGCGTGTGCATGTTAGCATTTTGCAAGTGGGACGCGTCGACGAGCTCAAGCGCTTCTTTCACCGTTTTGTTTGTTGCGTTTTGACACAACAATAGGAAGCGGTTGACCATTAAAGGCAGTGTATCGTTTAGCTTGAGTTTTTGAGGAACGTAGCCAATCCTGAGTTTTGGCATTCGCCAGACGGTGCCAGTGGAAGGTTTGTTGAGGCCAATCACTGTTTTAACGAGTGTCGACTTGCCAGCCCCATTTGGCCCTACAAGGGTCATTATTTTGTTGCGTTCGAGTTTTAAGGAGACATTGTCGAGGACATGTCGTCCATCAAATGTCACAGTCACATTATCAAATGTGATTAGGGGGCCACTCATAAATTCCACATGATATTAAAACCAGCCTGTTATAATATAACACTTTTCATTTCTGATAAACTCAACGCCGTAGGAATTTTTATGCGCTCAAGATTGTTAAGAGCCAAGGTACTTTGTGCCATTTTATTCGCATCCATGCCATTGATGGCCTCCGACATCTCCATCGTCACCACTGTTAAACCGATTAGCCTGATTGCAAAAGATATTGCTGGAGATCGCGGGGAAGTCGTCCAACTTTTACCCAATGGCGCCTCACCACATGACTACGCGTTGAAACCTTCCGATCTCAGAAAAATCAAAAGTGCAGACTTAATGATCTGGGTAGGCCCTGAAATGGAGCTTTTCTTGAGGAAAATCACTAAAAATCATGAAAATACCCTGCAATTAACAGCGGTAAAAGGTTTTCCTTTGCGTTATTATGGCGACAATGCTGAAGGCCACGAAGGCCACGAAGGCCACGAAGGCCACGAAGGCCACGAAGGCCACGAAGGCCACGAAGGCCACGAAGGCCACGAAGGCCACGAAGGCCACGAAGGCCACGATGATGGTCATGGACACCATCATCATGATGGGCAGATGGGCACATTTGGTTGGGTCCCGATCAAGCTCTTGCTATAGCAAAAGCTATCACTAAACAGTTGGTCACCGTTGATGCCAAAAATGCCGACTATTACCATTCAAACCTTCAGAAAGTGACAAAAGATATTGAAGTCGCCAAAGGTGAAATCAAAGCACGTTTGTCCAACTATACTAACCAAGGATATTTCGTCTTTCATGATGCTTACGGCTACTTTGAAGAAGCATTTGGACTCAAACAAACAGGGCATTTTACCGTAGACCCTGATAGAAAACCTGGTGCGAAGACACTGGTGAAAATTCGAGAGGCATTAGTGAAGAATCAAGCACAATGTGTGTTTACAGAACCTCAGTTCAATGATGGTTTTGTTAAGAGTGTTTCAAAGCACACCAAAACGAAAGTTGTGGCATTGGACCCACTTGGTATCAGCATTCCTAAAAACGGCAGATACGTTGATTTCCTTTACTCCCTAGGCAACAAGTTCACAGAGTGTTTTGAAAGATGATACAAAGGCTGTTTACGGTCCCTATTCGGGTAGTTAACCAGTTCCAGTCGTTGCCTAGAATTCATCGTTTATCCCTGATAACGATGTCGTTTTTGATGGTTGCGATAGCAATATGGACACCGAAACATAATCAGGAAAATACGTCGGTAAGAAAATCTGTGCCGCTTGATCAGCAAGCGGTCACTCCGATTTCAGCCGAAAATAGCGAACCGTTGGACGGTTTTATCGACCCTGATGATCCTGCATTGACGGTTGAACAGGATGAAATAGACAAACAGCTTGTTAAAGAAGAATCACATCAACACAGTCATACCGTTATATCAGGCGACAGCCTGAGCTCGATTTTTAGTCAATATGGCTTGTCGCTGGGTGACATGTACTCACTTGTTGATACAAACAAATCTGTGAGTCGGCTGAAAATTGGTCAGACAATACGCTGGCAACTTGACGATGACGGTAAGCTAACGACATTTGAAGTTCAGCGGGACCGGAAGACGATCGATATTTTTTCTTGGTCAGCGGACGGCATTGCGTTTAGCCAGCGCTCAACCGAAGGTGTTTTTCGTGAAGACGTGGTAAAAGGTGTTGTAAAGACCAGTTTCTATGTCCAGGCTCGTCAGGCTGGGCTTACACCGGGGCAGATTCAGGAATTAGTATCTGCTTTACAATGGCGTTTCGACTTGGGTAAACAGGCGAGAACGAATGACCGTTTTTACGCCATTGTTAACCGAGAATATGTTGATGGTGAGCGATTTAGCTCCGGTGATGTCACCGGTTTTCTGTATCGTTCTGGTCGAAACGAACTGATGATATTCAGACATAAAGACGGAAAGTTTTATGATCAGGATGGGCAAAGCTACAGCGTGCTTTCCGTCGGTTACCTTTATCAAAGCGATATCGCATAAGTTCGTCGTTTAACCCACATCGACTTCACCCGATCACTGGCCGTATTTCACCGCATAATGGTACTGATTTCGCTACGCCGATAGGCACACCTGTTTTAGCAACCGGTGATGGCGTTGTTGTGAAGGCGACTAAGCATAGCCTTGCTGGCTATTTCGTTGTCATCAAACACGGTCGTGAATACACCACTCGATATTTGCACTTAAGTCGTATTTTAGTCAAGAAAGGCCAGCGAGTGAAAATGGGTCAGAAGATAGCCTTGTCAGGTAACACTGGTCGTTCAACAGGACCTCACCTCCATTATGAACTGCATAAATTTGGTCGACCTGTTAACGCAATGAAGGTTCCGCTTCCTCAAGCTTCACCAATACCGAGAAAAGAGAAGGCTGGTTTTATCGCAAAGCTTAAAGATGCTGAACAAAGGCTAGAGCAAACTTAATTTTCCCAAAGAGGCATGAATTTTGAACCATGCCTCTTTAATCTTCCCTCGAGCTGTTGATAGCGCCATCATGGGTTACTATGCCGACTGACTCTTAAAGTTATACCTCACAGCTATCATCATGTTGTTACCGATAAAATTTATACGTCCGCGTTGCATGCATGCCCTTTTGTTTCTCGCTGTAACGCTTGCGATGTCTATGAAGTCATCACTTGCTTCAGCTGGAGAGTTCATATACCAAGCTGTTGGAGACATTGATAGGCCAGTTGTCCAGATAGCACCGATACCTGATTCAGGCGCTTGGACCATGGGTGGTCAAGGTGTTGTGAGCTTTGTAGATGGGGAAAATTCTTACGCACTGTCCGATGTCACTCAACTGCCTGAACCCACGTTTAAGAAGATGGCTTATGATCCCCAAAACAGTGAGTTATGGCTAGTTTCAGCGAAGTATCTGTATCGCTATGAGGTAACAACAAATACTTGGCAAGATTTTCTGCTGAAAGGTATCTCAGATATTTGTGTGTTCGAAGGGAATATATTTCTGTCGATAGGGGCTTCGATACGTCGTTTTGATCGTCCTTTATCTGACTTCGTCCCACTTGCCGAGCTGCCAGAACATTACCCTCGGATTTATCCCTCCGCAGATAAAATCTTCATCACGACCAAGCATAAGATATCTTCGCTGGCTTCGGGGGAGATTACGCCGCTGGCTACTCTGATAGATAATGAGATTTATAGTTTACTCCCCATTGAAAGGAATCGACTTATTCTCGGTACTTCTTCAGGGCTAGTGATCGTGAAGTCAAACGGCGAAACAAAGGCGTTGACGACACTGTCTGGTAAACGTATCTACGATGTGAAAATGTGGAACGCAAAACTCTGGGCGGCAACAAGTGATGGTGTCTACGGCTTTACCCTCATTGAGGGGAATAATAACACTGTCATTCTTAGGCAGGTGTACTCTCCTTTAGAGTCAGATGGGGCCACCTATGCCCTTGCGCCAGAAAGCGACTCCCTTTGGTTGGCGGGTATTTATGGTGTGGGTGTTAGACCGATGTTTGCTGACGGGGTGATCAAAAAGTTTGTCTCAGCCGAAAGGCAGCGAGACATTCGCGCAATCATTCCGCTTGAGCAATCTCAAGGTGTTATGGTTTTTATGCAAAATTCCGTGACTCACTTAGATGAAGACTTAAACACAGTGTGGGTAACTCAGCTTAACAATAGGGTGAGGTCCCAGGCTCTGCTCAAAGGAGAAATCTGGCTTGTGACTGATGGTGGAGTCATACGAATAAATAGAGAAACTGGAGATGTAATGCCATCAGATCCGTATCTCGCAAATGCGTCGCCAGAAAAGATTTATTCGGACGGCAAGTCTTTGTGGCTTTGGTCAGACAAAGTCGGTCTAAGTCGCTACTGGCCGGATAAAGCGCTACTCCCTTACACTGAATTCTGGGAGCAGCGGCATCGGGGGTTAATGGTAAACAGTATGGCCGCAGGGCCCAACTCTACGGTGATTGCGACCAACATGGGCTTGTATATTGCCATCAATGGTCAATTTACATATGTAGACAGCTCTGAAAGTATCGGCAACATCATGCAAGTGAAATACATAAATGGCTCATATTGGGTGCTGTCTTATACCGGCATATATGTATATAGCAATGATCTATTTTCCCCCCCGAAAAAGGCAACTTTGCCTTTGCAGGAAAAAGCGCAATGTATATTCTCTTCTAAAGACAATGTGTTTTTTGGGACATCTAAACACATTGCCTGGCAATCATTGAGCGATACTCAACATTCGCATTTTCACACTGCCCAGGTTCCCGGTTTACAATGGAAAGACTTCTCGCCAACACTTTGTGTTGGTAACGGAGAACGTTTTGTTATCGGAGATTCAAAAACAGCACTGCTGGTAAAAGCCGATATATTCAACAACGTCAGGCCTTTCAGTCGTGAGGCATTCGTGAGCAGTGTGACTCTTGGCACTCGGTTATGGCGGGTTGGCCTAGAGAAAGACGCGTCGTATTTATTGCCTGCCAATAAGGCCATCTCTGTTAGCTTGTCGCTGTTATATGATTCAAAGTGCCCGTTTGAGTATCGGCTTTGGGGAAACGGCGGGGGAGAGTGGCATACTACTGAGGCACAGGAGCTAAATTTTGATCATCTCTTACCCGGGAGTTATCAACTGCAAATTCGGGAAAGAAACCGTATTGATTCTCTTCTTTCATTTACGATTGAGCAACCTTTGTATCTTCGTTTCTGGGGCGTCCTTGTCTGTATATTTATCTCTTTTCTCGTCTTATTCTTAATTCTTGTCGTTCGCAATATAAAGCTTCGTCAACAGAATACGTATCTTCGAAAAACAGTGCATGTTTCTATTAAAGAGCTAGAGGCGAAGAAGCGTCAAAGTAAGCCCGAAGTTGCTATCAGGCTGAGGTTTCGTCAAGTCCAACCGTGAGCCCGAACGATACGCAGACGTCACCTGCGGAAGACTTAGGGCTGGCAGAGCCGAACAAGGATGTGGTTGAAGATAAGATATGGGTTGCGATGGTCAGGAAAGTTATCGAGCAGCAGTTTCATGATCCGAGTTTTTCTCCCTCTATGCTGGCCAGTGAGCTATCTATGTCACAGAGAACATTACAGCGAAAATTCAAATTACAGTTTGGTATGTCGGTGAGAGAGTTTATCAGTGTCGTGCGGCTAGAAAAGGCCAGTGAAATGCTGATGGCGTGCGATACGATTACCGATGTTGCATTCGCCTGTGGTTTTAATGAACCATCCTATTTTGCCCAAAGGTTCAAACAGCGGTTTGGTGTGTCGCCTTCGCAGTTTATTGAGGATAACCGGGTCGGTAGCGATTAGATAACAACGAGTAGATAAAAAAAAACGTGGTATAGCTTTCGCCATACCACGGGCGTCAAGGACACCTTCGCTTGCTGCCGGAGGTACGCGGGAGGGCCGCGCACCATCTGGAATTCTTTAATTCGAATCAGTGGTTACATTTATAAGACTTTTCACGTTTAATTGATATCATTTTTCCGCCAACTCATCTTTTTTTACACCTTCCCTAAATTTTCGTGATTCCCCTCATATTTTTTGGCGTTGCTAAAACCCTTAATGATTGTTTTGTAATTTAAAAATGACGTTTTTGACGCTATAAAGGCGATCATCAGACTTATGTTTTGACCGTTTTTGTTGATGATTTGACGGGGAATTAACGTAAATGACGTAGTTTTAGCGTCAATTTTCATAGCAACCGAGTGAACGTAAAAAAAAACATCCACACTCTCGATAGATTCTTTTGATTAACATCAATATTTAGTTGAAACAATATGTAACAATGTGTCCCGTAATGTTTATGATTCTCATTTGGTGTTTGTATGTATTTAACTGAACTGGATGTTGGGGGTACTGCACGGGTTGTTTCACTCGAACAGGTCCCTGAGCTTGCGAAGAAAAAGTTGATGGTGATGGGTCTATTGCCGGATACGATTGTCGAGGTCGTCAGGTTGGCACCGATGGGCGATCCCATTCAGGTCAGAGTGAGAGGTTTCGATGTGGCTTTGCGCAGGTCATTGGCAGCATTTATCAAGGTAGAAAACAATGACTAAACGTATCGTCACAGTTGGTAACCCAAACAGCGGAAAAACAACGCTTTTTAACCAGCTTACTGGGGCAAGACAGCAAGTTGGAAACTGGGCGGGTGTGACCGTTGAAAAGAAAGCAGGGCTGTATACGTCTGATGGTAAAGATATTGAGGTCACAGACCTGCCTGGTATTTATTCTTTGGATAACTCTGATGAAATCAACAGTCTAGATGAATCTATTGCCGTTAAAGCACTGTTTTCGGGCAACGCTGACCTCATTATTAACGTTGTCGATGCGACATGTCTGGAACGCAGCCTCTACCTGACAGTTCAGCTTCTTGAGTTGGGTGAGCCAATGGTCGTCCTGCTGAATAAAATGGATGCACTGAACAGACAAGGCCAGAAAATTGACATTGAGAAACTGTCAAAACAACTAAAATGCCCCGTCTTTTGTGTATCAGCCAATGATAACAAACAAGTTCAACGACTAAAGAAAGACTTTGATGGCGCACTCGGTGGCGAGTTGGCATCAGACGGCCAGCGCTTTGACTATGGCGACAGTGTTGAACTTATAATCTCTCAGGTTGGGAGTGCTATTTTTTCGGTGCCTGAAAAGCATCGCCGTGCATCTGCCGTGCGTTTGGTCACTGGCGATCAGTTGATGGCGGCGTCACTCAGTGAAGATGAAATTTCGCTGACTCAACGTCTCATTCACGAAAGACGTGACGGTGAAGACATCGATTTGCTAGTTGCGAGTGCGAGATACACCTGGGTGGCTGAAGTTTGCAAAGCATCTCGCCAGACATTCAAGACGTTTTCGAAACGTGTTACCGACAAGATTGACCAATTCGCTCTCAATCGTGTTTTGGGAATGCCGATTTTCTTTGGCGTCATGTACCTCATGTTTATGTTTTCGATAAACATTGGCAGTGCATTTATCGACTTCTTTGATATCAGTGTTGGTGCGTTGCTGGTGGAAGGTGGGCATGTTCTTGTCGACGGCCATTTACCTGTTTGGTTAGTCACCTTACTTGTTGATGGTGTTGGCGGCGGTATTCAAACTGTTTCCACCTTTATCCCTGTGATTGGCTGCCTCTATCTTTTCATGTCTTTGCTCGAAAGTTCGGGTACATGGCTCGTGCGGCTTTTGTTCTTGACTACTTCATGCAGAAGATTGGTTTGCCGGGAAAAGCCTTTGTCCCGTTAGTTCTTGGTTTTGGTTGTAATGTTCCCGCGATTATGGCGACGCGTACTTTGGACCAAGAAAGAGAGCGTAAACTTTCTGCCGCTATGGCTCCCTTTATGTCTTGCGGCGCAAGACTACCTGTATATGCGCTGTTTGCTGCCGCCTTTTTCCAAGAATCTGCGCAGAACGTTGTCTTCTTGCTTTATCTAGCCGGGATTTTAGTCGCGATCCTCACTGGTGTGATCCTCCGAAAAACCCTCTATCCGGGCGAGAGTGATAGCTTGGTCATGGAGATGCCAGAGTACGAGTGGCCAAAAGCAAAAAACGTTTTTATCAAGACCTGGAACAAACTCAAGCGCTTTGTGCTCGGTGCGGGTAAAACCATCGTTGTTGTTGTTACTTTACTGACTTTCGCCAATTCAATTTCAATGGACGGAACTTTTGGCCATAGCGATACGGATCAATCTGTGCTGGCAAAAGCTGCTCAAGTTATTACTCCCATATTTTCTCCGATTGGTATCAAAGACGATAATTGGCAGGCTACCGTCGGCATTATTACGGGTATTTTTGCCAAAGAAGCCGTCGTTGGCACGTTAAATAGCCTTTACTCCGATCACCACGAACCGGCTGAAAAGTTTTCATTGAAGGACAAACTGACTGAAGCGGTGCAGACTATTCCTGAAAAATTGCTGGGTATTAAGCTTATTGACCCGATGGGTCTTAAGGTCGACAGCGATCAGCAAGCTATCGCGACTGAGCAAGGTGTTGATATGAGCATCTTCAGTAATTTGCAAAAGCAATTCTCTCCCGCAGCTGCATTTTCTTATCTGGTCTTTATTTTGCTGTACACACCCTGTGTTGCTGCAATGGGGGCCTATGTTCGGGAGTTCGGTAGACAATTCTCATTATTCATTGCGAGCTGGACAATGTTACAAGCCTTTGTGTTCTCTGTTGCGACTTATCAGATTTTGAACTTTGCCGTTGACCCTGCTGGCAGCGCAATGTGGATAACAATAGCGGCGCTAATGATGGGTGCTGCTGTGCTGATTATGAGGGAGTTGGGAAATAGGCAACACTCGGCAGGAATGGTTTATGATTCTCTTTGATTTGTTGAAATTCGTAGAATTAAATTCTGGTATAACCAAAAAAGACCTTGCAGATCATTTTGAAGTCAGCGAGGACGGGATTGATGCAATGATATTAATATGGATGCAAAAAGGGTTGTTAAAAACAGTCAGGTCAAGAAACGGAGAAATGAAATATTTCCACCTCAAAAACAACGAAATCTCTGTCAATATTCTTGGCTAATTTATATTTATTTACCGTCATGTAATTTATGGCGTTGGAATAAAAACATATAAATCAAGTGTTTAATTTTATCCCTGATTTATTTTATATTCAAAATAGAGCATATATTCATGTTGAGTATGCTCCCTTTTCATTTCTTTCCTACAATTTAGGTCCAACTAAATTATCTCCGCTACTGTTTCACTAATGAAACATAGAGACTACCCATTCTCACTATACTTTCCATAGTGGTTAGACCAGTTGTTATATCTTTACTGATGTTAATAAACAGAGCATTTGGCTAATCGATTAAGGCTTAGTCACTTCTGATAAGCAAAGAATATCGATGCAACTCTGAGAAGCAGAGTGTGGGGAAATTTATGAAGCAAACATGGAAGCTGGTGCTCGTCACAACAGGGACGTGGCTGTTTTCGACGTATGTATCGGCCGCATCATTTTATCTTAACGAGAAATACGCAAGCGGGATTGGGCGCGCTAATTCTGGCGAGGCAGCTATCGCAGATACACCAAATGTCATTGCGAGTAACCCAGCAGGGATTACCCGATTTGATGGTTTTACATTGTCAGGAAACACAACGTTAACGCTTCAGCAAATGGAAATAGAAAGCTTATGGATCAACCAAAAAGTGGTTGATTTAGTTCCCCCCTTGCATTTCCTACCGGTTTTTTGTCGTTTCCCATCACTGACGACTTGTACGCTGGCATTGGAGCTATAGCACGTTTGGTTTTACAGGAGAGTATCCGGCAGACTTTGCTCATGGCGATCTTGGTGGTGAGCAACGCATTATTACGCTTTCCGCACACCCTGTCATCGCGTACCGAGTTAATGACGAATTGAGCGTGGGAGCTGGCGCGATCATAAATTACGCCAATGTAAAAGTTGGAAGATATGTCGGCTCATTTGCTCAAGTGTTTGACACGTTAAAGCCTACGGATATTGCTCTCGTTGCTCGCATGGACGGTTTTGGCTTTGGTTATAATGTTGGCGCACTGTATGAGTTCAATGAAGACCATCGCATGGGTGTCTCTTATCGAGGTAAATCGAGTATTTCCCTCGACAATGGCGAGCTGTCTGACTTTACCGGTCGTTATATTCCTGCTGATGGCGGCACAACAGGCGTGAAAATGACACTTGATTTGCCTGACGTTTTCGAGTTTTCAGGTTATCACCGAATTTTTGATGATTGGGCATTTCATTACGATGTTATGTGGACTGGCTGGAGTGCGCTTGCCGGTGTCACCATCAAAGATAAAACAGGCGATACCTGCATGTTCAATAGAGAGCCAGATAAGCTCGGTATCTGTGTTTCTAACCCCATTAAGCTGGAAGACAGCTTTCGTTACGCTGTCGGCGCGACCCACTATTTTAATGACGATTGGACCTTCCGTACTGGTTTTGCTTTCGATGAACAAGCCGCTGAAACGTCAGTTGTTTTACCAGATATGAATACCATAACGGCCGCAGTCGGTGCGACTTGGCAATTCAATTCTGATTTGTCCTTTGACTTCGGCTTTTCGGCTAACAAACGTCAGACCGCTGAATTTATCGATAAGGATCTGACCTTCAAACAGCCTTATCTGTTCCGTGTAACGCGGAGTGCCATTTTCTTGAGCCTTGGCTTCAACTACGAAATTTGAGGGACGTGCAAATGACAAGGAAGATTGCTCACACACTTTTAAAGGCCCTTGCCGTGATTGGCCTCGTGGTGTCTGCCTCTGGCTGCGATAACAAATCGAAAATTGAGGGCTCTCAAACCGAAACACCTTTTCTCCCTCAATTTGATCAAAGCCTAAATGCTCAAACCAAGGTGACATACATCTTGGCGGGCCCCGGAGAGGATTTACCCCGCCCAAATTTTATTATTCATGACGCCTTGGATGGCACGGTGCAACTGCCTGCTGATTTTGGTACACCGCCCGATCTGACTAATCCTTTTCATTCATTGAGTACGCTTGATGGCTGGTCAATCAGTAAATTTGTTCAGGTCGGCTTTACCGGTAAAGGTTTTGGTGAGGGACGACAAGAAGTCACTGAGGGGGCATATCTCTTTAAAGTGGATAAAGATTTCGATGACAGTGATCCCATTATCGAACGCCAGATCCCCGCTGATGTCTATACCGAGGCACTAACTTGTTCATCCAGCCTTTGGAGCTACTCGAACCGAAAAGCGAGTACATTTATGTGGTGACAGATGCAATAAGAGACATGGATGGTATTTCGGTCGGCACATCAAGAGCCTATGCGACGTTAGCGACAGGTACCGTACCTGCCTTGGGGGACAGACTAAATCGAGCATCACGGATAACCATTGCCATCAACAAATTGCTCGATGAGTTCAGCGATCAGACGTTTGATATTAATTCTGATGATATTATTTTCTCAAGCTGGTTCAGTACACAGTCAATCACTGACGACTTGGTGGCGACCAAATACGCTATTTTGACAGCAATGGAGCAAGGCGGGCTCGAAACCTTATGGAAGGGAAAAGCTAACCCTAACAATGTCGATCTCAGTGGCGCTTATCAAATGAACTTTTCTGCCACGACCGATTTTGGTGACTACTTACGAACAGACGAGAATTTCGATAAATATGTTGCCTCGCAGGCAGGTGGCGACGCACCCGTTGAAGGCCAGCCATCTGAACTGAAAAAATTGCTGCTGGATATTTATGGCGCAATGGGGCTTATTAATGATTTGGATTTTATAAATTTATTGCGTGGGATTCGAGTTGACGTCACTTCAGGTACAGTTAACCTGCCGCATTTTCTTTACAAAGACGAAAACTGGCGTGCTTTACCCGCAGCCCCCGCAGCCCCGAACGTATACACGCTAAGCTACATACTCAAAGAAGGAACCGCTCAAGATCAGGCTGCTATCAATGCACAACTGCGTCAAATCAATGTTGATCCATTGCTTATCAAAAGCTTAGATATACTCAACCGCAACGAGGAAATGGTCAAACTTATTGGTGCGGATTTGCGTCTCGCTGACGGCAACCCTATCACTAAACTTTTGATAGATGCAGGCACCCAACCTTCAACAATCGCAAGAATTACTCGATATAGCCCGTTCCCCACGGTTCGGAGCATGGAAGAAGTCCCGTTTTTATTGGTCACGCCGAAAACGATCGATAGCTCGAAACCGTTGAACTTGCTGATCTATAACCACGCTGTGATTGCCTCAAAAGAGACTGTGCTAGCCCTTGTGCCTCGAATGATTGGTTTGAGCAAGCTCCCTGCTTTTGTTTCTGATTTGATCAACTTGTTCCAGCCACTTATCGATATCTTGGGTGATGCTTTTGGTGTCGGGGATTTAACCGAGTTATCGTGGCTTCGAGGTGACACCATCAATACTGCTATTTTAGTCATTGATTTACCTCTGCATGGAGAGAGAAGCCTTGATGAAAAGCGTTCAGCAAATACGGACCCAACAGCTTATATCGCGCTTCAAAACATGGCGGTCGGAAAGTCGATATTTCACCAGTCGATTTACGACACGCTCGGGTTGAGGTTGGCTGTGGACCTTGCGCAATCATCAGGACGTCTTGCCGGAACACCGCTGGAAAACCTGTCGGATAATGCACCCGGTTTCATGGCCCATTCACTGGGTGGTATATCTGGACTGTCTGCAGTCGCTATAGCACAACATGATGATGGAACAGGGATCGATCATTCTCAGCTCGCGTTTTCATCCGTGGCGTTGGCAAAAGTGAGCGCAGGCATTTCTGATACCTTGCTCAACTCCAGTGCCTTTGAACTCACTGTGAAGCACTTTATTTCAGAAGCACAAAGCCCAGATTACCGGGATTACATTAAAGAGAACAGTAATGCATGTGATCCGGCAATAAGCAGTGATATTGGTAAATGCTACACCGATTTTGTTTCAGCGGCGCAGAATTCCAGTGATAAGGCAACGGTATTAGAGTTTCTGGAGCAACAGTTCAAACTCTTTTCTTTCGCGGCGCAGATGATGCTCGATGGTATTGACCCTTACAGTTTTGTGGACTTGGAAAATGCTGACGGTACAAAGGCGCTGGGCTCGATTCCAATATTGGCGTTTCAAGCAGAAAATGACGAATATCTTTCAAACGAAGTTCAGTTCTCTCCTTTTTCAGGCACTGAACCGCTTGCCAGACGCCTTGGGTTAAATTTTGTCAGTAAAGAAGCGCCGATGCTTGTTGGTGATAGAAACCTCATATTATTCAATGATGATGCTGTTCATACGACTTTTTTAGGGCCAACGAATGTTGATGAAGATACTAATGAATCATTGGACTTTCAGCACAACAATTATATTCAGGTGCTTATCAATGAGTTCTTCCAATCTCAAGGTCAGAGCGTAGGTGTATTTTCAGATGATTTGTTGGAAACATCGGTAAAATAGGCGGTAAAATGAGAGGAAAAGTGGGCCAACTGCCCGCTTTTCTATTTTTGTTCAACAGAGTGGAATCAAGCCGCCGTAAATCCGCTAACCGAAGACAAAAGAGATTGCCAATGTTCGGTGATTTCTCTCTGATCTTGTTCCGTACGGCGCTTACCTTCAGTATTTCCCCACACTGGCCCCGGCCAGGCAACATCTGTGGTGAAGCGGGCGATATGATGAATGTGTAGCTGAGGGACCATGTTACCGAGGGCGCCAATATTAATTTTGTCAGCCTCTGTGTCCGCTTCCAGTAAAGCCGCTACTGAAGATGATTCTTGAATCAGTGTTGCCTGCTGCTGTGGCGATAAATGGTGAATTTCTTTGATGTCAGGAAGTTTGGGAACCAAAATTAACCAAGGTCCAATGTTTTCCTTGCTGATGAGAACTTTACAAAGCGACAAGTCGCCTACTTCTGTGGTGTCTGCGGCAAGGCGGGGGTGCAAGTCAAAATTCATCAGAAATCACTTCTCTTTTGCAATAAAGCCAAAACTCTAAGAGCGATCGACGTCGATGTAAAGGCTCGAGCGACTAACTGTATTGAGAATTTGTTGCGCACTGTTGCCTGTAAGTCGTCCCATCATCACAGAAATCTACTGTCAGTCATTAAATTGTACTTTTTTTCCCTACAAACTCATTAATCTAAAAGTGTCATATCAAAAAATCGTTCCCGCAATAGGAGCCACCATGGACAAAACAGAGGTACTTAATTTCTGGTTTGGCGAACTTGACGGAGATGTCACCAAAGAAAGCCGACAGAAACTATGGTTCACTGGCGGACAGGACGTCGACCAAGAAATCACAGAACGTTTTCAGGACATTGTGAGTCAAGCTGGTCAGGGCAGGTTAACTGATTGGATGGAAACCCCTGACGGCACATTGGCTCTGATCATTTTGCTTGACCAATTTACCCGTAATATTTATCGCGGCCTTGGTGCGGCATTTCGACATGATGAATATGCATTGGCCGTTTGCAAAAAAGGGTTAGCTAAAGGCTTTGACGCTGAATTACCCGCGATACAGCGTGTATTTTTCTATTTACCTTTAGAGCATTCCGAGCTGCTTGAAGATCAGGAAGAGTCATTATTCAGGTTCAGTCAGCTGATAAAAGCGGTAGATGAACAGCACAAACTTATGTTTGAAAACTTCTACCACTTTGCAGAAGAGCACCACGATATAGTTGCCCGTTTTGGTCGTTTTCCACACCGTAATTCGACACTCGGTCGTTTATCGAGTGAAAAGGAAATCCAGTATCTGTCCGGTGGTGGAGCCCGGTTTGGACAGTGATTGGATCAAGCTTTCACGTAACACTAAAAAGCCCCAAAAAAGGGGCTTTTTTATTTCTTTTCAACTAGCTGGCTTTACATACGTTCCAGCGTATTGATACCCAGCAGTGACAAACCTTGCTTGATGGTTTTTGCTGTCAGGGCAGCAAGCTTCAGACGGCTTTGACGAGTTTCACCTTCTGAGCTTAGGATAGGGCATGCTTCGTAGAAGCTTGAGAAGTTACCCGCCAGCTCAAACAAATAACTACACATGATGTGTGGTTGACCTTCGCGAGCAACAGACTGAACCGCTTCTTCAAACTGCAGCAGTTTAGACACCAATGCTTTTTCTTTCTCTTCAGTAACGACAATAGCACCATCGAGGTTGTCTGCATCCAGGCCTGCTTTTGCAAAGATTGAAGCGACACGCGTGTACGCATACTGCATGTACGGCGCTGTGTTACCTTCGAATGCCAGCATGTTGTCCCAGTCAAACACGTAGTCGGTAGTGCGGTGCTTGGAAAGGTCAGCATATTTAACCGCAGCCATCGCAACGGTATTCGCGATTTTCGCTTTTTCTTCTGGGTCAAGATCTGGATTCTTTGACTCAATCAACTTCGCTGCGCGTTCTTCTGCTTCATCGAGAAGATCTTTCAATTTTACTGAACCGCCAGTACGGGTTTTGAAGGGTTTACCGTCTTTACCCAGCATCATCCCAAAGGCATGGTGTTCAAGAGAGACAGATTCAGGTATGTAACCAGCTTTACGAACAATCGTCCAAGCTTGCGTTAAGTGCTGGTGTTGGCGTGAATCGATGAAGTAAAGCACGCGATCTGCGCCAAGCTGTTCATAGCGGTATTTTGCACACGCAATATCTGTAGTGGTGTAAAGGAAGCCACCATCACGTTTTTGGATGATGACACCCATCGCCTCGCCATCTTTGTTCTTGAATTCTTCCAAGAACACGACTTGTGCGCCGTCGTCTTCAACAGCAAGGCCTTGTTCTTTCAGGTCAGCAACGATTTTTGGCAGCATGTCGTTATACATGCTTTCGCCCATCACGTCGTCATTTGTCAAAGAGACACTTAAGCGGTCGTAGTTACGCTGGTTTTGAATCATTGTCACGTCAACCAACTTCTTCCACATTTCAGTGCAGAATTCATCACCGCTTTGCAGTTTCACCACATAGCCACGCGCTCTTTCAGCAAACGCTTCGTCACTATCATAAAGCTTCTTTGAATCGCGGTAGAAAGCTTCAAGGTCGGACAGCTCCATAGAGACTTCGCCAGACTCTTGCTGAACACGCTCAAGGTTGGCGATAAGCATACCAAATTGCGTACCCCAGTCACCGATATGGTTGGCACGTATTACTTTGTGCCCTAAGAACTCAAGTGTACGGGTTACCGCATCACCGATAACGGTTGAACGAATATGGTGCACGGCCATTTCTTTGGCAACGTTTGGCGCAGAGTAGTCAGTGACGATGGTTTGAGCTTGCTCCGCTGCAACCCCTAAGCGTGAGTCTGCCAGAGCGATTTCTGCTTGTTGCGCTAAAAATGCCTCGCTGAGGAATATATTGATAAAGCCCGGGCCTGCAATTTCGGTTTTTGCCGCAATCCCATCAAGGTCGAGCACTTCAATGACTTTCGCAGCAAATTCGCGCGGGTTAGTACCAAGTTTTTTTGCCACACCCATGACGCCGTTTGCCTGATAATCACCAAATTGGGGTTTAGCGGACTGGCGAACAGCTGCTGGGCTGCCTTCTGGTGCACCCGCTGCGACCAATGCCGCAGATACTTTTTCATTGAGAAGAGCTTGAATATTCACTTGCTTACCTTGATTTATTCTGTCAGAGCCCAGCGAGCTGTTCTTGCTGCTGGTTGCTCAATACGCATGGTTTATGCCGCACTAAAGCAAAAAATCCGTCAACAATGCCTGAAAGTGATGATGTTCAGGCATTGTTGACGGCTTTAGTGCCAGTACCCGTAATAATTACAGCCATTCGGGATATTAGCCGTTAATAATACCAAGAAAATGGCGCATAGGTGCAAGTGAAATTTGACCAAAATCACGATAAATTCCTGACTAATAACAAACCAGTCAATTCAGGCAAGGTAAAAAGTGCCGCTTGGGGCATTTTGCCATGCTAAAGTATTCAGCAACGAATCTGCTCACGATGAAACAACACATGAATCAGCCACTTTCCGTCCTTTCTCTCAAAGCTTCTATACCTGCATTCCATGACCAAATTCAATCGTTAACTGAGTTTCTGGGGATTGATCTATCCGCGTACCGGGCTGACCATCTTGCACTCAGGGTCAATGATGAAGCGCTGGCAAAGCGCTTACATGAAGAGTGGGCAACAATAGGAGATGTGATTTCTGAAAATCAGATCAACGGCCGACCTATTGTGGTGATAAAAGAGCCTGAAATGTTTTATTTTGGAAACTGGCTGGTGGATTGCGTTGAGTTGCCATACCCCGGCGACAAAAGTTATCCGGTTGAGGGGTGGGAACATGTTGAGTTTGTCATCCCTTCTGATGCAATGACAGCCGAGGCGTTTTGTGATGAGTTGCTTGAGCGTTTTCCGGTTTTGGCAAAAAAGTGGGATCAGCTTGAAGCCTTAGGGATAAAAGTGAAGCTGAGTTCGCCTGCAGGGGAGGGAGAACGCATTCCTAACCCCACCGTCGCCTTTAAGGGCCTTGGGGTATGTATCAAGCTCCATCCGGTTTCTTTGGAAGACGTTATTGCCAGTGAGCGGTGAGTGCAAACCTGATAAAAACGAAAAAGGCCCTTAATAGGGCCTTTTCTGTGTCAGCAGGCTACAGAATGACTGTTTTGTTACCTTGTACAAAGACTCTGTCTTCTAATACGCGGCTTAGCGCTTGCGTTAACACTGATTTCTCGACATCTCTGCCTGCTTTTGCCATGTCTTCGGCACTGAAATTGTGGTCAACATGAATGACGTTTTGGCCGATGATTGGCCCTTCATCGAGATCGTTGGTCACAAAGTGCGCGGTAGCGCCGATGATCTTCACACCACGTTCATACGCCTGATGATAGGGTTTCGCGCCAATGAACGCGGGCAGGAAACTATGGTGGATGTTGATGATACGGTGATGATAACGGGCAACAAAGTCTGGTGTCAGCACGCGCATGTATTTCGCCAGCACGATATAGTCAGGCTGATATTTTTCAATGACGGCCACCATTTCACTTTCGTGTTCGTCGCGTGATTTACCATCATGACCGATGAAGTGAAAAGGAATATCAAATTTACCGGTTAAGGTGCCGAGTGTGTCGTGGTTGCCTGCTACGGCCTGAATATCAACATCCAGTGAGCCGTCATAGGCCTTCATCAATATATCACCGAGGCAGTGAGACTCTTTGGTCACCAGAATAACAACATGCTTTCGGTGTGAATTAACCAATTGTCTGGTACTTCCTTCGGGTAAAGCTTGATCGATATCCAGCAAAAATGTTTTCTCGCAGAATATGCCTTCCAGCTCTGTTCGCATAAAGAATCGGCCGGTGTCGTTATCAACGTACTCATTGTTATGAATAATATTGAGTTGATGTTTGTAACAAATGTTGGTGATTCCGGCGATGAGCCTTTTGCGTCAGGGCAGTCGGTAAGCAGTATTTTCCTTTCCATACAAACTCTCTTCATTTTCGTTTTTGCACTGCTTACGTTGTTGCAGCTCTCGCTTTGTTTTACGCATTATCACCAATAAGGTCAAAACTGACGACTGCCCAACCGGGTAAATTCTAGAGTCGTCGCCAGTGTATAAGTCCGCAGGTGTTCATCTAGCTAGCGCAATATGGAGATGATGCGTCAACGAAGTGGGGAATATGTCTGGTTGGTGCCTCAAACAGAGATTTTTGCGGGAAAAATGAGGGCCGATATGTCAGCCCTTGTGATTATGCAGTTCTTGCCGATATGTCAGCCCTTGTGATTATGCAGTTCTTGCCGATGTTTCAGTACTTTGTCCGACGGATTGAGGCTGATGATTGCGACGCGATAAAAGGTCATCGCATTGTCGGTGACTTTTTGATAACGCAGGTTAATCATGTCCTGAATATAGTTTTGGTATAGCTTCCATGGGCGAATGTGGCCCTGCTTCGGTAAAAGGTGCGCCGCACGCATAAAGTAACCCGCTTGCAGGTCTTCTATCGGCTCCTCTCTGACATAGGTGTCTTTAATTTCCGCCTGGCAGTAGTCGTAGCCGTGCTCATCCATGTGGTTGAGTAGACGAGTGATGTATTTCGCTGACAAATCTGCTTTTAATGTCCACGATGCATTGGTATAGCCGAAGATCGCAGCAAAGTTCGGCACACCGCTTGCCATTAAGCCTTTGTAGTTCATTACAGTGCCGTAGTCTATGTACTTGCCATCCATGTACACTTTGATACCGCCGAGTGGCTTGAGCACTAAACCTGTTGCGGTCACGACGACATCGGCATCAATACGTTCACCGGATTTCAGTTTAATGCCTGTCTCATCGAAGGTGTCGATATGGTCGGTGACAACCCCCGCCTTTCCCGCCCGAATGGCTTTGAACAGGTCGCCATCCGAAACAGCGCAAAGACGCTGATCCCAAGGGTTGTAAGCGGGAATGAAATGCTTATCGACGTCAATATGCTTCTCGAGTTGACCACGAATGCGTCCCAGCAAGATTTTTTTCATCAATTCGGGGTTCTTGCGGCTGATCATGTAGACCATCATGGTGAAAAGAATATTCTTCCACCTCGATATGCTATAAGCCATTTTAGTGGGTAATAGCTTGCGAGCCCATTTTGCGAAACCATCTTCTGCCGGCATGTAGGCCATGTAAGTTGGGGAGCGTTGAAGCATCGTGACGTGCTTTGCTTTGTCTGTCATCGCCGGAACCATAGTGACGGCGGTGGCACCGCTGCCAATGACGACAACGTTTTTACCCTCATAGTCATAGTTTTCAGGCCAGAACTGAGGGTGAATGATGTCACCACTAAACGTGTCTCGGCCTTCAAAGCCCGGATCATAGCCTTTGTCGTAATCGTAATAGCCAGCGCAAGACACAATGAAGCGTGTGGTAATGGTCTCGGTTTGCTCGCCGTTTTGCACTGTCAGCGTCCACAATGCCTCTTGATTTGACCATCTCGCTTCGACGACGGATCGATTGAAGCGAATGTGGTCTCTCATTCCAATTTCGCTCGCTGTTTCTTTCACGTAAGAGAGGATGGATTCGCCAGTGGTGATCGACTTTTCGCCGAGCCAAGGTTTGAAGTTGAAACCCAGCGTGAACATATCAGAGTCTGAGCGAACACCGGGATATTTGAATAAATCCCACGTGCCTCCCATGTCGGCTCTACGCTCCAATACAACATATGATTTGTTTGGGCTGTATTTCTGTAAATGGTAAGTGGCAGTCACGCCTGATATGCCCGCACCGATAATTACTACATCAAACTGTTCTGACATTACTCATCCCTCAAAGGTGTTGGTCGTGTTGTCCTTAACTCTTCGCTTACGAACATGTGCGTTTACGTGTTCTTGCCATTGTTGCTTGAGTTCTGAATCGTCTACTTCTTCAGGTGTAAACCCTGCTTTGTAGATGCGAATAAAATCTGGCCAGATTTGGCGTAGTACCCCGTCACGCCCAATGACAAAACGCCATGTTGTTTTCCATTCGTTGAAAGAGAATAAACGCCCTTCTTTGGCTGTGTGAAACAGTGACGTAAAAGCACCATGCAACAAAAGTTGGACTGTCGCTACGGTGGCTGACCATTTCAGTAGCCCTGGTTTTTTGACTGTTGCCTGATAGACCTCAAAGGCAACCGATTTATGTTCTATTTCTTCGATGGCATGCCAAGTCATGATATTGAGCATGTCTGGATGCATGTTTTGTCGCAATGCATCATTGCGAAGAAAATGTGCGCCCAGAATGGCCGTAAAGTGTTCCAACGCGACGGTGGTTGCCAAATTAGACGCTTTGGATTTACGTTTGGTTTGCAGGCGCGTTCCCCACTCTGTTCGCTTTGACACTTTTGATGTTTTGAATCCCGTATTTTTTTCAATAATGCTGTTGATATTTCTGTGCTGTTTGCCGTGTTGTACTTCCTGACTGATAAAGGCTTTCACCTGTTCCTTGAGGGAGTCGTCCGTTAAATCATCATAAAAAGCCTGAACGGAGCGGATGAAATATGCTTCGCCAGGAGGGAATATTGACGATAAAAAATAGAGCATACTGCTCAACATACATGAGTCTTTTATCATGTACTTTGGAACACTTTTATTTAGGTTGAAATCCATATGTCTAACTATGAGGGTATCACCTGAATCGATTTGACTTTTCACGTTTCGCTCCTTTACATCTTGCTCGCAAGCTGTTGGTTGAGACGTCGGCAAAGGCTTCCTTCGATAGAACAAATGTGTTGGTGATTGACACCAAAAAAATACAGAAGTTATTTTTATTGATTGGAGGTTGGCCGCAAGTGGCTTGGCTGATCACACTTGCTTCAAGCTCTTTAACTGCTATCTACTTCACAAACCTTCTGACTTTTACTTATGCCCCTGCAGAAGTCAGACGATTTGAAAACGGCCGTATTCAGTTTTAAAACGTCAGCCCATATTAAGCAAACGTGGAGTGTTTCGTTATTAAGACATGGAATTGAATAACGCGGCACTGGCGTGTTACGTGAGTCTCCTAACCTAAAGTGTCTCTGGCGTCCGAACGTTCGAATTCACTTACCAAACGATAAGTAATGATGATTGAAAACCCCGAGGAGCAAGGTTTTGCGCCAATTTTTATCCACTTGAGACACGCGATGGGATTTAAACGTTTGTTTTAATTTAATCCCGCATCTTTTTAAAACACAGAGACAGTGATGCGAGATCCTCAATATTAAGACTCGGAGCGAGTTAATTGCTGATTGAACTCCAATTGAGGCATTTGGTGGAGCTGTGTCTCTAGTCGACATCATTTGCATGGCTCCGGCCGGGGTTTATTGGCATAATGCCTTTCCCAAAAAGTACTGTATAAATCATCAATGATCACAAAGGTTTTTTCTAACGACGGTGCACTTGCGAAGGCTATTCCCGGTTTTCAGCCCCGTCAGCCACAAACAGATATGGCTGTGGCCGTTCATCAGGCGATTGAAGATAGCGGCCAATTGGTTGTCGAGGCGGGCACAGGTACAGGGAAAACCTATGCGTATTTAGCGCCCGCGCTTCTTAGCGGCAAGAAAACCATTGTCAGTACGGGCTCTAAAAACCTGCAAGAGCAACTTTTCCACCGTGATTTACCCTTAATGACTGAGACCCTTGGCTATACAGGACAGGTGGCGTTGTTAAAAGGTAGGGCTAACTATCTTTGTCCGGAACGGCTTTCTCAACAACTTATCGAAAGCCATGATGGCCATGCCGATCCCACTTTACTCTCTCAATTAGTGAAAATCCGCAGTTGGTCCTCTGAGACCAAAACAGGTGATTTGGGTGAATGTGACGCGCTGGCCGAAGACAGCCCTGTGATACCTAGCATCACGTCAACCAATGATAACTGTTTGGGCAAAGAATGCCCGAGCTATGAAGATTGCTTTGTGGTGAAAGCAAGGACTCGGGCGATGGATGCCGATGTTGTTGTGGTTAACCACCACTTGTTTCTGGCTGATCTGGCAATAAAAGAAACCGGATTTGGAGAGCTGATCCCGGAAGCAGAAGTCTTCATCTTTGATGAGGCGCACCAGATCCCCGATATCGCCAGCCAGTATTTCGGCCAGAGCCTGTCGAGCCGCCAACTTCAGGAGTTGGCTAAAGACATCAATATCGCCTATCGCACTGAACTGAGAGACACCAAGCAGCTGGAGAAAGTCGCTGACAGATTATACGGCGCCGCAGCGGACCTTCGTATTGTATTGGGTGAACCCGGCTTTCGTGGTAACTGGCGTGACATGGTGGGATCGCCTGCCATCGCAAGAGAACTGGTGCGTTTAACTGATGCGCTGGAGCTGGTGGAGGAGGTACTCAAGTTATCGCTGGGTCGCTGTCAGTTGTTGGATGCTGCTTTTGAACGCGCCATGGTATTCAAAGCGCGTCTGGCAAGGCTGTGCGATACGACGATTCCCGGTTATTCCTATTGGTACGAATGCAGCAAATTGCATTTTACGTTGAACATCACGCCACTTTCTGTAGCTGAAAAATTTCGTGAACAAATCCAAATTCAGCAAGGAGCATGGATATTTACCTCGGCAACACTGGCGGTAGAGGAAGACTTTTCTCACTTCAGTCATCGCTTGGGGCTTGAGCCTGCCAAACAATTTACGTTACCCAGTCCGTTCGATTATTCCTCACAGGCGCTACTGTGTGTGCCACGTTTCTTGCCAGAGCCCAACAGTCCGGGCCTTGCCAATGCGCTGGTGGATATACTCAGTCCGGTTATTGAACAAAATCAGGGGCGATGCTTCTTCCTTTGTACTTCGCACCAGATGGTGAGGAACCTGACAGCCGGCTTTCGTGAAACCCTCTCTCTGCCAGTACTCGCGCAAGGTGAAACCTCAAAACAAAAGCTGCTTGCCGAGTTCCTTGAACTGGGTAATGCCTGCTGGTGGCAACGGGTGCTTTTTGGGAAGGTATTGATGTTAGAGGGCAGGCATTGAGCTGTGTTATTATTGATAAATTGCCTTTTACTGCGCCGGATGACCCGCTGTTGAAAGCCCGGATTGAGGACTGCCGATTGCGAGGCGGCGATGCTTTTTCGCAGGTTCAGATCCCAGATGCCGTGATCACCCTTAAACAGGGAGTAGGGCGGTTAATCCGTGACCGAAGTGACCATGGTGCGCTGGTGATATGTGATAACCGCTTGGTGAGCCGTCAATATGGTGATACTTTCCTGCGCAGTCTGCCGCCAATTCCGAGAACCCGTGATTTGGCGAAGGTCAGTCAATTTCTTGCTGACATAAACGAAGAACATAAAAATGATGCCGAGGCATCATGAAAGCCTGAGGTCTAAATGACATCGAAGATTCTGGCTGTTGATACAGCGACTGAAAACTGCTCTGTTGCCCTTAAAGTCGGCAATGACATAATTACCCGTTGTGAAATGGCACCCCGTGAACACACCACCAAGATCCTGCCTATGGTTGATGACGTGCTGTCGGAAGCCGGCGTGGCGTTAAATGAACTGGATGCACTGGCTTTCGGGCGTGGGCCGGGCAGCTTTACAGGCGTGCGCATTGGTATTGGTATAGCTCAGGGACTGGCGTTTGGTGCTGATCTGCCCATGGTAGGAGTATCAACACTGGTTGCGATGGCACAACAGGTCTATCGTCGTACATCAGGCGAGCAGGTGACCAGTGCAATTGATGCCCGTATGAATGAAATATATGTGGGCCAGTTCAGCCTTAAAGCGGATGGCGACTGGGAAGTGATTACGCCAGAAGCCGTGCTCCACCCTGAAAACTTCTCGCCGTTAGTGACGGAGGGAGAGTGGCAGGTTGCTGGTTCTGGTTGGCAAGCCTACCCAGATCTGGCAGAAAGACTAAACTTATCAATAAGCAAAGAGGGTGTATTGTTCCCTGAGTCAGAGGATATGGTACATCTCGCCGAATTTGCCTTGCGTCGTGGAGAGGCGGTAGCCGCTGAAGAGGCCAGCCCGATCTATCTGCGCGATACGGTGACGTGGAAAAAACTTCCAGGTCGCGAGTAGCCCACAAACTGATTAAGGTCACTTATGGTAGCAATTCATGGTCTGCCCCAACCCATATCACGCCCATCGGACAAGCCGGCAAATAATCAGCCAGCGCCAGATGTCGAAAATGGTAATGACCAGACCTTAGTTGCTAAAGCGGTGTCCCGCGGGCTACGAAATCCCGAAATGGCGGGTGATGCGTATCAGCAGATCCACTACGATCGACCTGACGCGCGTGGTCAGAACGCGCTCTCCAGCTACCATGACATTCAACACTTTGATAAGCGCGAAAAACTTGAAGAGATGTTTGGGGTTGATATTTACGTCTGAAGAAACCACAGGCCGGTAATTTTTATAATCGAAAGTACAATTGCCTTGTTGGGTAAAATTTGTCAGCCTGTACAGCTGAACGCTCACCTAAATACTGACATCAGAACCGCATGTTGAACAAAGCCCCATTGAAAGAAACTGTATATTCCCTCCGACATGGTCAAGTCGCAGCTCAAGTTTGTCTGACTGATAGTGCCCGCCCACTTTTTGTGATGCTACATGGTTGGCAGGATAATAGTGGCAGTTTTAACGTGTTGGCCGAAACGCTCAGTCAACATGCTGATCTGGTGATGCCTGATTGGCCGGGCCATGGTTTGTCCGATCACAAAGGTGAGGGTTACTTTTATCCATTCTTTGACTACGTTGACGACCTTAATCAGTTAATTGAGCAGTTACCCCTTGAAGGGAGGCCACTCTATATTATTGGTCACTCTTTAGGAGCACTTGTTGGCAGTTGTTGGTGTGCCACCTGGCCAGAGAAAGTGCAGGGGTTGGTCATGATCGAAGCTTTAGGCCCAATGTCTGAGCGTGACTCAAATGTTGTTGAGCGTTTGAGGCGAGCCAGCGAAGGGCGTGATCGCCTAAAGCCGATGCGAAAATTAAATAGCCTTGATGAGGCGGTGAAACTTAGGATGGGTATCAACAAAGTCTCAGATGAGGCTATTCGGCCTTTGGTTGAGCGAGGCACAGTTTGTGATGGCGAACAATGGTTTTGGCGTCATGACGCGCGGCTTCGCAGCGAATCAAATTTCAGGATGTCACCCCGTCATGCGGAGCAGATAGTACGAAGTATTCAGTGTCCGGTGTTAGCATTGCTCGGGGATGATGGTTACCCAGAGCTTCGTTCTCATCAAGCGAATGACAGGAAGGCGTGGTTTGCGCAATTAGAGGTCGCTCTTATTCAGGGCAAACACCATTGCCACATGCAAAGCCCTGATCAAACTCTTGAAGCCATCTTACACTTTGCCCAGCGAACTGGTCGCTAATGTGATGTGGTAAATGTTAATTCACTGTTGGTTATGATGTAATTAGAGTTAAACGCCTATTTTAAACGAATGCTTATATACAGTAGCCGTCATTTTAGGTGTCCTCATTATCAGTAATTCAGGTAATTCGCATGGTTTTCAGCGTTTCTTGTTGGTATCCTTCGCGAAAAATTACGGACTGTCATGTCCGAAGAAACAATAGGAGATAGCACGTGGATAAGGTTTGGCTTAATCGCTACCCCTCGGATGTGTCGGCAGAGATCTCGCCTGACACGTATCCATCCCTCGTCGAAATGCTAGAAAAGTCAGTCAATAACTTTGCTGACCAAACAGCATTTATTAACATGGGACAGGTGATGACCTTCCGCAGGCTAGAAGAGCGCAGTCGCGCTTTCGCAGCATACTTGCAGAATGAACTGAAGTTGAAGAAGGGCGACCGTGTCGCCATTATGATGCCGAACCTGCTGCAATACCCCATTGCGCTGTTTGGTATCCTTCGGGCAGGCTGCGTAGCAGTGAATGTAAACCCGCTTTATACCCCGCGTGAACTTGAACATCAGTTAAAAGACTCAGGTGCGGCGGCCATCGTGATCGTATCTAACTTCGCCCATACCTTGGAAAAAGTGGTGAAGAATACGGGTGTAGGTCATGTGATCCTGACCAATGTCGGTGACCAGTTACCTCGTGCGAAAGGCACAGTGGTGAACTTTGTCGTCAAACACATCAAGAAGATGGTGCCTAAATATAGCTTGCCGCAAGCCACGTCCATGCGAAAAGTCCTCGCGAAAGGGCGTCGCATGCAGTACGTCAAACCCTTCCTGATTGGCGATGACATTGCGTTCTTGCAATACACTGGCGGTACGACAGGCGTAGCGAAAGGTGCGGTGCTGACCCATCGCAATATGGTTGCCAACGTCATGCAAGCCAAAGCCTGCTATGGCCCAGTGATTGAAAATGGCCGTGAGCTGGTTGTTACCGCGTTGCCGCTTTATCACGTATTTGCACTGACAGTGAATTGCCTGTTGTTCATTGAAACGGGCGGTCGGAACTTATTAATCACCAACCACGTGATATTCCGGGCTTTATCAAAGAGCTGAAAGAGAACACCTTCACCGCGATAACAGGTGTAAACACCCTATTCAATGCGCTGCTGAATAACGAAGATTTCAAAGAAATTGATTTTTCTAACCTAAAGCTGACTATCGGCGGTGGTATGGCTGTGCAACGAGCGGTCGCTGAACGCTGGCGTTCGGTGACGGGTACGCATTTGATGGAAGGCTATGGTTTGACTGAGTGTTCTCCGCTTGTGGCGGTGAATCCGTATGACCTTGATGGTTACAACGGCTCAATTGGACTGCCCGTGCCGTCTACCGATGTCCGTATCGTCGATGATGAAGGTATGATATTGAGCAATGATCAGGTCGGTGAATTGCAGGTCTCTGGCCCGCAGGTGATGCGTGGTTACTGGCAGCGTCCTGAAGCGTCGAAAGAAGTGCTGACCGATGATGGCTGGCTTTCAACGGGTGATGTGGTTCGCTTTGACGATGAGGGCTTCTTGCACATTGTCGACCGCAAGAAAGACATGATCTTAGTCTCCGGCTTTAACGTGTATCCTAACGAGATTGAAGACGTAGTAGCGCTAAATAATAAAGTTCTTGAGGTGGCAGCAATCGGCCAGCCCCATGATGTGTCTGGTGAAGTCGTCAAACTTTGTATCGTCAAACGTGATGCTTCACTGACGAAAGATGAAGTCATCAGCCACTGCCGAGAGCATCTCACCGGATATAAGGTACCTAAAGTCGTCGAGTTTTATGATGATCTGCCAAAATCGAATGTTGGAAAGATCCTCCGTCGTGTGCTCCGTGAGGCAGATAAAGAGAAATCTGCGGCACATTGATGCAGTAACGCGCCACACGGCGTACACTAATACATAAAGAAGAACATGCTGGCCTTTGCCAGCATGTTTGTTTTTCGGGGATTGTCACCGATAAGTAGATGATTGGATATTTGTGTGAATTTTGAAATGATTACAGACACGGCGTCATTGCAACGTGTCTGTCAACTGGCCAGTAATCATCAGGCGGTGATGCTGGATACCGAGTTTGTTAGAACCCGTACGTTATACCCGAAGCTGGGTCTTGTTCAGCTTTATGATGGTGAGCACCTTTCATTGATTGATCCCATTGAAATCGATGACCTTACACCGCTTTGGGATTTGTTAAGCAATCCATCCGTGACGAAAGTACTTCATGCATGCAGTGAAGATCTTGAAGTCTTTCAACACTATTCGGGTTTAATGCCAACACCTATGGTAGACACACAGGTGATGGCTGCTTTTCTTGGCCATGGGCTTTCAACCGGCTTTGCGTCATTAGTGGAAGAATATCTGGATGTCACGCTCGATAAAGGTGAAGCAAGAACAGATTGGTGCGCCCGCCCATTAACGCCCCGTCAGATGGAATATGCGGCAGCTGATGTTTTCTATCTTTATCCACTGTATCAACTGCTGGCAGAAAAATTGGCTGAAACACCATGGCAGTCAGCAATGGCTGAGGAATGCGTGTCAATTTGTCGTAAAAGAGCCAAGCAACCTGATCCTGAAAAGGCCTACTTAGACATTAAAAATGCCTGGCAACTTCGCCCTGCTCAACTTGCTGTCTTAAAGAAGTTAGCGAAATGGCGCTTAAAGGAAGCACAGCGTCGGGATCTTGCGCTGAACTTTGTGGTTAAAGAGCTGAATATCTGGAAAGTCGCGAGATATCAGATCCGTTCTCTTAGAAAGATGGAAGAAGAAGGCTTCGATCGTTTCGAGATGGATCGTCATGGCAAACGTCTGATCAGTATGGCGCTGGAAGCAGACAAAATGTCAGAAGAGCACTTTCCTGAACCTATTTCCCGATTGGTTGATATGCCGGGCTACAAACAAGTAGTCAAAGTCGTGAAAGAACAGGTCAATGCGGTATCTGAAGAGCTGGGCTTCGTCCCCGAGTTTATTGGCTCAAAGAAGCAGATTAATCAGGCGATTAAATGGGTCTGGGTTCAGGATAAATCTCCTGAAAAGCGGCCTGACTTATTAAACGGCTGGCGCGGGGAGTTGATGGCAGACAAGGTATTACCGCTCCTCGAGCCAAAATAAAAAAAAGAGCGACCGAAAGGTCGCTCTTTTTTTATTAGGTATATGTCGCCGCTTATTTATCTTCTTCTGGCAGCGTGACATTCAGCTCTAGCACAGAGAGATCATCATCGCGCTGCTCAAGATTCACACTGACTTGTTCGGGAGAGATTTGCACGTATTTGCTGATCACTTCCATGATGTCCTGCTTCAGTTGTGGCAAGTAAGAAGGCTGGCCATCGGCTGAGTTTCTGCGCTCGGCAACGATAATTTGAAGCCGCTCCTTGGCGATAGAGGCTGAGCTCTTTTTCGAAGGGCGGAAAAATTCCAATAATGCCATGCGTTATCCTCCAAAAAAACGTTTCAGGAAGCCTCTCTTTTCCTCTTCGAGGAAACGGTATGGGCACTCACCACCAAGAAGGCGGGTGATTGCATCCTGATAAGCCTGACCTGCATCAGATTCGTCATCCAGAATTACGGGCTCGCCTTTGTTCGACGCATGCAGTACCGAAGGGCTCTCAGGAATCACACTGAGAAGCGGTATGCGGAGAATCTCTTCCACGTCAGCAACGCTGAGCATCTCACCGCTGGCCACCCTGCCTGGGTTATAGCGGGTGAGCAGCAAGTGCGTTTTCACTGGCTCTTCACCTGACTCTGCGCGACGAGATTTGGAATCCAGAATACCCAAAATACGGTCTGAATCTCGGACAGACGATACTTCAGGGTTGGTCGTTACAATGGCTTCGTCAGCAAAATACAGCGCCATTAAGGCACCCGCTTCAATACCTGCCGGAGAGTCACAAATGATGAAGTCAAAATCCATCGCTTTCAGCTCGCCCAGTACACGCTCTACGCCGTCTTTGGTTAGAGCGTCTTTATCACGAGTCTGAGATGCAGGTAAAACATACAAGTTCTCTTGACGTTTATCTTTGATCAGTGCCTGATGAAGGTTGGCTTCGCCATTGATGACATTGACAAAGTCATATACCACACGACGTTCGCAACCCATGATGAGGTCTAAATTACGCAGACCGATATCGAAATCAATAACGGCGGTTTTCTTGCCAGCAATGGCGAGCCCCGTTGCGATAGCCGCACTGGAAGTTGTTTTACCAACGCCGCCCTTACCCGAAGTAATTACAATAATTCTTGCCATGCCTCGTTCCTAACTTGGTATTTATAATGTGAGGTGTTCAAACTTTAATGATTCGCCGTCCAGAGACACTCTGGTTGAGCGTTGAATAAAAGCGCTGGGTATAGTGTCACTCAGCGAATAGGTGCCTGCAATCGACAATAGCTCTGATTGCATATCTTGACAGAAGATTTTTGCTTCTTTTTGACCGCTGGCACCTGCTATGGCCCGACCACGTAATACGCCGTAAACATGAATGCTACCATCTGCAATAATTTCGGCACCTGCACTCACATGATTTAATACAACCAGATCGCAGTTCTTTGCGTATATTTGCTGTCCAGAACGAACCGGAGCAGTCACAACCTTGGTGGGAATTTGAACCGGGTCGTTAATACGGGTACTTTTTGCCGATGACATGACAGCAAGCCCGCTTTGTTTCGCGGCAACTCTAATGTCATTATTTTTACAACCCGTGATGCCGACAATAATCATTCCTGTCGGTGCAAGTGCTTCACGTAACAAGTTAAAATCTGGAACTTCTCGAAGCGTCGATATATCAATAACAACGGGGGCACCATCAAAAAAAGCCGGTGCCTGTTCGACTTTATCGTTGAGAAAACTTACCGCATCACTCAGGTTATCATCCATAAGGTGTAAAACGGATAAGGTAAATGAACTGCCTTTGAGTTCTGCATTCTTTGTCATAAGGATTGGTTCCAGCGAGCGAAATAAATAATGCGTTAATCTGCATTATCAGACAGTTTCTAGCATGGTATATTTACCTGCAACAGGCGGCAAGCGGAATGCCTTTTTGTGTCTGATTTATCGCCATTTAAACGAATATTTTCTGATCACGTTCTATTTATGAGCGATGGTTCTACCCCAAGGGTCTATCCCGGTTTGATGTTGTATTAAGGATCCCCCGATGTTTTGCGCCATATATAAAAGCTCCAAAAAAGATGGAATGTATCTTTATGTAAAAAATAAAGATGATTTCAGTGATGTTCCGGAAGTTTTGTTGTCAAACTTTGGTAAACCTCAGTTTGCTATGATGCTGAATCTGGCGAAGCGTGAAAAGCTCGCTGTGGTTGATATTGAAAAAGTACGTCAAAGTCTTGATGAAGAGGGCTTCTTTTTACAAATGCCTCCACTTCCAGATCAGACGTTGGCTCATATCAGAGCTCAGAATACAAAACTTTAGCGAGGGTGTTATGCGCAAAGGAATGTGTAAATTGGTTTTGGGTTCAGTGCTGTCTTTTACAGCGATGAACCTTGAGGCTCGTGAATCATTTGATAAATACGTTGCGCAGTTAAAGACAGAGGCTATTGCCTCAGGTATCGATGCTCAGTTGGTCAAAGAGGCATTCAAGGGTGTTGAATATAAGGCGAGAGCGGTAAAAGCCGACAGGAATCAACCTGAAAAAAGAAAAACGCTTAATACCTATTTGAGGTCTGCCGTACCTGAATGGAAAGCCCAAAAAGCAAAAAAAGTGTATGCCAAGCACAAAGCCCTGCTAGAAAGAGTGGGCCGTGAATATGGTGTCCAACCGCGCTTTATCGTAGCGCTTTGGGGAATCGAAACAAATTTTGGGTCGTTTACTGGCAACTACAGTGTAATCAGTGCCCTGACGACGATGGCCTATGAGGGGCGTCGTGAGGCTTTCTTTAAGAAAGAATTGATGTCGTCACTGCGTATATTGCAGGAAGGCCACATCAACCTGAGCGATTTTAAAGGCTCATGGGCCGGGGCAATGGGGCAAAATCAATTCATGCCCAGCTCATTTCTCAAGTACGCGGTTGATGGTAATAACGATGGTAGGAAAGATATTTGGAAGAGTTTACCAGATGTATTTGCTTCATCTGCCAATTATCTAAAACAAGCGGGTTGGATGATAAGTACACGTGGGGAAGGTTAGTCAATGTACCTAAATACTTTGATCCATCACTTGTAGGTATTCAGTCAAGCAAGGGACAGCCTTTGGCTTACTGGCGTTCAAAAGGTGTGAAAAAATACAGCGGCCTTCCACTTCCATCCTTAGATATTGAAGCTTGGCTCATTCAACCTGATGATAAAAAGGGAAACAGCTATCTGGTTTATGGTAATTACCAAAGCCTCTTAAGGTGGAACCGTTCTCATTACTTTGCGCTGGCAGTGAGCAATTTAGCTGACAGAATAAAATATGGCTGATTTAAAGAAACTATCACTTTTTGTACTGTGATTAAATCTTACGCGCTTGTCTTATTGATGAGCCTTAATATTAGTATTGAATGAGTGTCTACTAAAGTGAAAATGTGACCTTTATTCATATTAAACTGATTGTTTTATTCGCTTACATATTAAATTTTTGCAATCTATCAAGTTGCAATCAGGCGCTCAAAGTTTAACCAGTGAAACTTTTGACTGGATATCTTTTCTTCTTGCGATAAATAAAAAAAAAGAGGTCGATGGCCTCTTATTTTTTATCAACAGTGACTTACAGAACGACTAGGGTTCTGCTAAAGCCTGCATAACGGCAGGCATTAGCGAAAAATCGATAAGATATTACTGTGACGGAGGAATTGTTTTTCCTTAGATCAGGAAATCGTCCATTGTTTTGCCAGCATCAAGTTGTTCTTTGATTGCTTTTGGTGTTCTGCCTTGACCAGTCCATGTTTTTTCAGAACCGTCAGTGTCAATGAACTTATATTTCGCTGGGCGTGAAGCACGCTTAGATTTTGTTTTGGTGCCAGACATTGACGCAAGCAGTTCTTCTGGGTCAATACCGTCATTGATCATCATTTCACGGTATTTCTCGAGCTTCTCAACGCGCTCTTTTTCTTGTGCCTGAACTTCAGCATCAGCTTCTTCACGTTCAGTAACGACAGTTTGTAGTTTGTCTAATGCTTCTTGAAGTTGTTCAAGAGACAATTCACGAGCAGTTGCGCGAAGGCTGCGCAGGTTCAGTAATACTTTCAGTGCTTCCGACATCATAAATACCTTTATTCAATAAATGAGTTAAATCAGGCTAATATTAGCAATATTAAAATAAATAATGCAAACTTTAGTTCATTTATTATCTCAAATAATAGTGCTTGTAAACAGAAAAAGTGTTTATTTAATTTTTTCATTCTTCAATTTAATACGCTAATTTATTTCTACTCTCATCATTTAATGGACCAAATTCTCACCGTATGCCCTAGTTCCCATATCCTTATGGTGAAAAAACCTTACAGAACGAATTAAGATTCGGGTTGCAAACTTACATTCAGTCCGTAGAATACCGCCTGCTTTATGCATGTAGAGGTGCGCTATTTATCAGTAGCAAGTTGTAGGGTGATGCTGTTGATAACTTGTAAAAGGGAATAGCGCCGAAGCAGAACGTATTTATCAGGTCGTTTTGTTGGGGTTGTTAATGAATAGTTGCAACACTGCCATAGTATTTGTTTTTCACTATGGAGCGCTACTGTAGATGTGGATTCCTATCTTTTTTTTGGTTTCTCTTCCCCAGCTGATTTTCGCTGCTGCAGTAGATCTCCAACCAATATGGTTGATTTAGAGATCATGAATTTAATCGACTTTTCTTCGTCTTCCCTTTCTATTTTACCCGCGATAATTGCGCTTGGCCTTGCGATAATTACCCGTCATGTCTTGTTATCTTTGGGGATTGGTATTCTCTCTGGTGCATTGTTATTAAATGACTTTTCACTGGGTGGAACGCTTACCTATATTTCAGACAACGTTCTTGGTCTTGTTGTCGATGGTGGAAGTGTAAACTCTCATAATGTCAGCATTCTTACTTTTCTTGTTCTCTTGGGGATGACCACCGCGTTATTGACGCTATCAGGTGGTACTCGCGCTTTTGCTGAATGGGCACAGCAGAGAGTAAAAAGTAAACGCGGTGCAAAATTACTGGCTGCTTTTTTAGGGGTCTTTATTTTTGTCGATGATTATTTCAATAGTTTAGCTGTCGGGGCAATCAGTCGTCCGGTCACGGATCGTTTTTACGTTTCCCGTGCAAAGCTCGCTTATATTCTTGATACCACCGCTGCGCCGATGTGCGTAGTTATGCCTGCGTCCAGTTGGGGTGCCTACATTATTACTGTTATCGGCGGCATATTAATCAGCCATGGTGTGACCGAGTATACGCCATTCAGTGCATTTGTGACTATGTTGCCGATGAATTTTTACGCAATCTTTGCGTTATTAATGGTGTTTGCTGTTGTCTGGTTTCAACTCGATATTGGCGCAATGCGAAAGTTTGAATATCAGGCGTGTCTCGGTAATAAAGACGATCAAGATGACTCGCAGCAACGGTCACTGGATGATGATTTAGGTATTACAGAAAGCCATCGTGCAGTGTTGCCGATTTAGTTATCCCTATTATTGTCCTCATCTTCGCTACTGTTGGCATGATGATCTACACAGGCGCTGAAACACTTCAAGCTGACGGTAAAGTATTTACCCTTCTTGGTGCTTTCGAAAATACTAATGTGAGCCATTCGTTGCTGGCTGGTGGATTAATTGGTTTCCTCTCTGCGTTATTAATGGTGTTAAGACAAGGTTTGCCAATCGGCGATATTGTGCAAACACTGTTCGCTGGTGCGCGTTCAATGTTCGGTGCGCTCCTGATTTTGATGTTCGCGTGGACCATTGGCGGTGTTATTGGCGATATGGCGACAGGGGCGTATTTGTCTAGCCTTATTCAGGGTAATTTGCCTGTCCAGGTGCTTCCTGCTGTTCTTTTCTTATTGGCAGCTGTGATGGCCTTTTCGACAGGAACATCATGGGGGACATTCGGTATTATGTTACCGATTGCGGGGGACATGGCAGCTGCCGCTGATATTTCCCTAATGTTGCCAATGTTATCAGCAGTATTAGCGGGTGCTGTATTTGGTGACCATTGTTCGCCTATTTCAGACACCACCATCCTTTCTTCAACAGGTGCCCGTTGTAATCATATTGATCACGTAATCACGCAGCTTCCTTATGCGTTGGCTGTGGCATTCATTTCGTGTATTGGATATTTGATTCTCGGCGCTGTCGGTTCAGTATTTATTGCGCTGGTGGCATCGTTGTGTGTCTTTTGTCTGGTGTGTATTTACTTTTCTTGGTTGTCTCGACGTCCAGGTAGACTCTGCTAAACAATAAGGGCCCTCATGTTAGAGGGCCTTTATCAATCTCTCATTTCAATAAATATTTTTTGCGAATTTAATTACTTGTCAATTGTTTGAAGAACGTGTGTTCACTCACCTTTAGAGAGTGAGAAAACGATTTTTGACATGTCTATATTTTTAGGTAGCATTCGCACAGCTTTTTTCTCTTGGAGCACTGAATGGCCCAGCTTTATTTTTACTACTCAGCAATGAATGCGGGTAAATCAACCACGCTTTTACAGTCGTCGTTTAACTATCAGGAAAGAGGTATGAATCCCCTGATTTTTACGGCTTCAATTGATGATAGATATGGCGAGGGTAAAGTCAGCTCACGAATTGGATTACAAGCAGACGCTCAGTTATATGGTCCGGGAGATGATATTTTTGCGGCGGTCTCAGACATTCACAGTAATGAAAAAGTCGATTGTTTGTTAATAGACGAGTGTCAGTTTCTGACAAAAGAGCAGGTGCACCAAATCACGGAAGTGGTCGATAAATTACGTATCCCTGTTCTTTGTTATGGATTACGTACTGACTTTCTCGGTGAACTTTTTGAAGGCTCTAAGTATCTGTTGGCGTGGGCTGATAAATTAGTTGAACTTAAAACAATTTGTCACTGCGGCAGAAAGGCCAATATGGTGATCCGAACTGATGAAAGTGGCAAAGCGATTGCAGATGGTGATCAAGTTGTGATTGGTGGCAATGACCGATACGTGTCTGTTTGCCGAATGCATTATAAAGAGGCGCTGGGTAAATAGTCGGGCATAAAAAAGGTAAGCATTGCTTACCTTTTATTGAAGTAGCGATTTTTCATGACGCTACGAAAAGGCCAAGTTGTGGACAGGCTTGAAGGCGTTAGACCATCTCGTCGTGGCCTTAATGATAATCACTTCTGGATAGTTAATTATTCTCTATGCTGTCGTGCGCTTTTATCCATTCATGAATGAAGCGTGCGATATCTTCAACATTATTAATGTTCAATATAGGTAATGAAGTCTCGAGTTCGGGTGTGTCGCAGGCAACGGCGATGAAGTTGCTGTCACTTTTATGTAACCATTCTTTACCGAGTACATCGCGTCTTAATTCTATTTTGGGCAGTATTTCGGTCTTACATCCTTCTACCAACACTAAATCAATACTTGAAAGGTCAAGACGCTGTACGAGTTCAGTGAGTGAAGGCTCTTTGTCTGGTGTTTCAGTGATTAACGCGTGACGGAAGCGTGAGCTTATCAGCATCTGACTGGCGCCTGCTTTTCGGAGTCGGTAACTGTCTTTACCCGGTTTATCGATATCAAAGTTGTGGTGAGCGTGCTTGATCATGGCGATATTAAGGCCTGATTCAGTAAGTACAGGTATCAGCTTTTCCAGTAGTGTCGTTTTGCCCGTTCCACTGAATGCCGCAAAACCGAGTATCGGGCGGGTACATTGAATTTCAGTCATGATAGGTGCCCATATTTTTTGAGTTCGGTAGGCGTATTAAGATTGATGAACGCATCGTGTTCTTGGCTGAAGTCAACAGTTACTGTATTGCAGAGGTCATGGAGCATCACAATTTTTCGATCTCCACCTTTCAGGAATTTGTCGAGCTTTTCGAAGATAGTTTTTTTCATCATTGTGACGACTGGCTGGATATATTCTCCGTCATGCGCTACAACGATTTCTGTCTCCGGTTTGATGGCGTTTTGCATTTTCTCGACAAGTGTGTGGGGTAGGTTAGGGCAATCACAGGGTACGAACCCCAGCCATTCCACATCCAAGTGTTTCATTGCTGCATGCATACCACCCAGTGGCCCGGGGAAGCCTCAAAGACGTCACTGAACACCGGGCCATATTGGCGATAAGCGTCCTGATTCCGGTTAGCATTAATAGCAATATGCGCACCTTGCTCTGTCAGGCGATCATTAACGTATTCAACGAGCGGTTTATTGTTGAGTGTCACCAGTCCTTTATCGTGGCCGTTCATTCTTCTGGCTTGTCCGCCAGCCAGAATGACCCAGACTGTTTTGCTTTTATTTGTATCTCTACATATTGGGTAATCAGAATGTAACGGCATTGTTTTCCTTATTGAATATGTTTAAGAGTTTTTGGCATAAGGCGATGAACTTCTCAACGAGGTGTTACCCTCACTCCTGAAACAGTAGTCTTTGCTTTACGGTTGTCAGTTCTTCTAATGACTATATCAAACCATTACGGCATGTTGTTGATCCGGAATAAAGTGACTATCAATCAAGGTTAATAAACTGTGGTTCATGGTGATAAAGGCATGTGAGTAGCCGAGGGTTGAGCTTGGTTGTTGCTAATTGGGTGCTTCATCCTCATAGCAATCGATATAGTCATCTTGCATGTCGATGGGGTACAGAGTGAAAGCCACTGCAATATCCATTTCGGCCATTTTTGCCAATGTGTCTGCGGTGAGTTGATCGCTGAAACCCCAGTCACTCGATGACGAATGATAGCCAATATTCATGCATCTATGGTGTGCCTTGTTCCAATCTTCTCGTGCCTGTACTGGCATTGCCTTAAGTACACTAAGGTAATGCTGGATACAGGTTTCGGCATTATTCATCGCATCCAGGCTGATATTGCTCATCCACCCATCTGACTCTTCATCCTCAAGCAACATTGCACACAGATCGTATTGCTCGAAAAATTCACAAAAGGCGTTGAAGGGTGCCGAAGATCGAACCTCAAGGTCAACGGTAATATAGCGTGTCTTTTGCATCTATTTTTAGCCTTTTGGTGATGCGACTTCGTGATTTTGAAGTCATATTCGGTAATAAGGTGCACAGATTGCCAAAGCCTTACATAACTCTCAATGTCATCGCTTCGTAGGTTGGATTGGCATACTGCACGTATTTTGTTACGGTTGAGGAAAAAACGTTTATATGTCATGACTCTAACGCAAGATGCCCTGATTGCCTTGAACAGGCTGGGCGAAAAATACCAACAACACCTGCACCATGTTTTTTCTCAGCTTCCCCGACACGCACATTCGATTGGTGGCTTGCGAAAAGAGACGGGGTATAACCGCTCCAACAGCCAGAGAATTGTCACGGCCAAAAATGCCAAAGATGGTCTGAAAGTGCTTTATTCTTTGCCGGGCGTTGAAGGGCAGTACGAGTTTTGCCAGCGTATCAGCACCTACCTCGAAAAACGGGATATTGAAAAACTTCAAGCATTTATTGAGCAATTCAGTGATGCGGTTCAGCGCTTTGCACGGAGTCACGCCGGCCTGAAACGCCTGTTAGAAAATAACACTGCGATTCAAGCGCAAGACAGCAATCTACTCTCTCGCCGCCAGCTATTTATGTCAGCGTCGACATTGCTCGGTACATCGGTTGATTCCATGTTTTGTTGCTTCGCGCTGACGCCTCGCGATGATAACTCCACCTATTTACACGAACAGGCATTGATATCGAAAGAAGGAATGCGACGCTCGACGAAAGCGCCGCCCTTTGTGCAGTTCTACACTCACGAAAACCCTGATGGCGAACAAGCTCCTAGAGTGCTTCAACGTGGTGAGCAGCTTTTAGCGCCTACCTACAAAGTTGCCGTTGCAGGAGATTTGACCACAGATGGGGTCGATGAAAACTGTATGAGTTACCCCAAGGGGCAATCCGGTGTGGTTTTTGATGAGTGTGTCCCCAACCCTTTCAATGCGGGTTTCGTGTTCAGTAACCCAGAGCAGCTTATCAATCCATTAACCG
This sequence comes from Veronia nyctiphanis, assembly GCF_004116385.1. Taxonomy (GTDB): domain Bacteria; phylum Pseudomonadota; class Gammaproteobacteria; order Enterobacterales; family Vibrionaceae; genus Veronia; species Veronia nyctiphanis. The sequence continues at coordinate 137,743 of NZ_PEIB01000001.1, forward strand.
GAAGTAGTCGCTGTACCTCAACCAGCGTATCGATAAGACTACCGACGAAGAAGTTGAACATGTTGGTGTTGGTCGACAAAACCTTGAATCAGCAAAGCAGTGTGAATATCGGCTGCTATCTGGGTAATTCTACGGTCAATGAGAATCACCTGCGCAGTAGTGATATGTGGACCGATAGATTACCTGATTTTCCTAAATTGAAAGTGGTGGAATTCGCAGGATTAGCTTCGTCTTTTAACAGCAGATCATTTACGGTCAATAAGCTCGATTACTTTGTGAATTGTTTTGGCCTAGACAAGACGCGTTATTCCGCATATCTACTGGATGTTGATTTTCCGATTTGGTCAGCCACGTACCGGGTGTATTTCGAACATCAGGAATGAAAAAGGCCACGTGCTGCTGAGCAGTGCGTGGCCGGGTTGTTACTTATTATAGAGTGTTATCAGATAACAAAGTCTTACTGGCAAGAGCCAACCAATTTCCATGGTCCCCATGGGCCAGAATCTGTTGGGTCTTCACCTTGTACCCACCACTTAGACTCGTAAACAGAACCGTTTACTGACGCGCGGTCACCTGGCAGGTAAACAGTTTGCGCGCTCCATACCTCCACGTCGCAGCTGTCGTCTGATCCGCCAGTGACAGTGACTGATTTGCTGACTTGGTCAGTCTTACCGTTGTTATCGACAATGTTGAGAACAACGTTGTACGTGCCCGCAGCAGAGTATGTGTGGCTTGGGTTCATTGACTGTGAGGTTGCACCGTCACCGAAGTTCCAGCTAACACTTCTTAGCCCTGCTTTTGCAGAAGACATGTTGTCGAAGTTAACGGTCAGGCCAGATTTAGCGTAATCAAACGCGGCATTTAGCAGGCTACCACCAGTATCGCCATCACAAGTGCCTACGTCTTTCCACACATTGGTGTAAACGTCAGGACGTGCACCAGTAGACCACCAGGTTGCTTCGTACTTACGACCATTGTAGGCAATAACATCACCCATCGCATAAGACTTAGTTGCAGACCATATTTCGCAATCACCCACAGGTGGTTTGCCGACTTTAACCGACTCAGCGTGAGTATCACTCAGGTTGTCATCATCAGTAACCGTCAGAGTGACCGTATAAGTGCCGTTTTGTGCGTAGGTATGCGTTACATTCGCCCCCCTTGCCGTTGTTCCGTCTCCCAGGTTCCACTCACGCGAAACGATAACACCGTCATCGGTTGATGTATCAGTAAGATTGACTGTCAGGTTGTTTACAGACTGAGTAAATTCTGCTGTTGGACCATCATCAATGATACCGATCTTACCTTGGATCCAGCTGACATAGCTCGATGTACGGGTAAATGCTGTCGCGCCTACACAGTTTCTGCCCCAACTGACTGTACCAATGCTGTAGACATCACTGCCGACTTGTACTGCGTATGGGCCACCGCTGTCACCGTTACATGCAGAGACCTGACGGCCATTGAGATTACCGCCGCCACAGACGACTGAACTTGGAACATTTGAGCTCAGCTGACTGCTACAGTCAGAGTTAGAAAGTACAGGGAGGGCAACTTCACGCAGCACATCGCTTTGAGAGCCACGGTGGCGAGTCAGACCCCAGCCAGAAACGATAACATTTTGGCTTCCTACACCTGCATACTGCTGCTCAATTTGTGTACTAGGCAGTTTTGCAGGCGTATATTCAGCACTGGCAGGAGAAGCCAGCTTCAACAGACCGATGTCATAACCCGTTTGGTAATCGCCACGCCAGCTTTCATGTTTGATAATTTGTTGTACGCGAATAGTTTGACCATCATTAGCACGCATGCTGTGAGCGCCGACTCTGACGGTTAGAGAAGAGGTTGAAGCGCTATCGAGGCAGTGTGCAGCGGTTAATACCCAATTACGAGCAATCAGTGTACCGCCACAACCTTGTCGGCCATTCATAAGAAGCGCGATTGGTAAGGACGCGAGTAGGGAACTGACTCAACACCACCCACGACTTGTGGGTCGATATCCGCTGAGGCCATAGCCGGTGACTGTGATGCCATTATCGCAGTCGCCAGTGCGGCTAACGTCATTTTCCTCATTGTTTATTTCCTTATAAGCAATTGTTAAATATGAAATATAGATACTCTCAGATACACCCTCAGATACGTCCAGGTGACAGCATATGAAACATAATGCAAAACTATGAAGTGAACACATCAGACCAGTTATGAAGAATTTTGGATTGCGAGGTCGTCGATGTAACCATGCGGTTAAAATGAAACATATTATTTACATTTGGTGAGTTGGAGCTTCAATTTCGTGTGGGAAATATTTATGCAACTTGATGAAAGAAAGACCAATATGGCGTCGGTTGGTTAAATTACAGCCAGCTACTCGATGATAATGCCGCTATGCTGCTTCCTTTTTGAATATTGCTTTTTGTGGCGGCAATGCGAAGACAATGAATGCTTGTGAATGAAATGTTCAAAGTGTGATTTTTGTGTTTCCATCCTGCCTTTGTTGGTGAGTGAGGAACTGCTGGTACTATCAAAGAGTGAGTGAATATCAAGAGATGTGTTGCTTGCCATTGATGCTCGTCGATTGAGAGATCAGGTTTGGACAGTTCATAACCGCGTTCATGCGCTGGAAACGGAACGATAGAAGGTGGCGGCGTGTTCAGTGGCATTTTGGTCGACATGCCACATTCTAACGGCTCGCTGGTGGCTTTTAATCAGTTAGCTAATATTGACGGTCAGAATAAACATTCCTTAATGTCGCATCTCTGACTATTTATGATGCTTTACCTTTTTGCAAAAAAAAGTAAAACTAATGACGAATAGTCGGGGAGCTTCATGCTGAGATCGCTTTGCGAGACCCGTTGAACCTGAATCAGATAATACTGGCGTAGGGAACTATGAGGACAGCAGGACGAGTCCCTCGCAATGAGAGATCCCTGATCAAGGCATAATTAAGCACCTGTGTCTCCCTCCAGTTTCCTTCGTCCAAGACAAGGAAACGCCATGCCGTCATATACACGCCAATCTCTTCCTATCGTTCTTACTATTGCTGGCTCCGACAGTGGAGGTGGCGCAGGTATCCAAGCGGATATCAAAGCGATATCAGCGACAGGCAGTTACGCTTGCTCGGTGATCACGGCATTGACTGCGCAAAACACTCAGGGTGTTCAAGGCATATATCCCGTTCCCATTGAATTTATTAATCAGCAGTTGGATTCGGTTTTTTCTGACTTCGATATTAAAGCCGTCAAAATAGGCATGATGGCCGATGAGGAAATCATCGAAGCTGTGGCCAAAAAGTTACACCAATATCAACCTGAGATCGTCGTCCTTGACCCGGTTATGGTCGCGACCAGTGGCGACTTGTTACTGCAACCATCTGCAATTAACGCGCTCAAGAAACACCTTTTACCTTTGGCAACCGTCATCACACCCAACGTGCCAGAAGCCGCGGCTCTGACGGGCGTTGAGGGTCAGGATAGTCAATCCAATGAGATGGTTGCGGCACTCGGTGAGTTAGAAACGGCGGCTATTCTTCTCAAAGGTGGTCATAACTTTCATGACAATCAAAGCACGGATTTGTTGTTACGTGACGGCCAGTCGACGCCCTTTATTGCTGAGCGGATTGATACGCAAAATACCCATGGTACTGGCTGCACGCTGTCATCTGCATTGGCTTCATACCTTGCCCAAGGTGCTGTTCTTGAGTCTGCAGTTGGTCAGGCCAAATCCTATATCTCCGAGGCTATTCTTCACGCTGATGAGCTTTCAGTCGGCGAAGGGCATGGACCCGTTCATCACTTTTTCGCATTAACCCCACATGGATGAATCTCTTAGCATCACACTTTCCAGTGTGAGCGTGCGTTATCCCGAAGCTCATTCAGAGACCTTTTCTGGGCTCAATATGATGCTGCCCTCAGGTAAGTGGACGTGCGTGTTAGGTAAAAGTGGCTGCGGTAAAACCACCATGCTGCGTTTACTCGCGGGCTTACTTGATGGTTCAGCATTGGTTACCGGAGATCTGTGGGTATCTGACGGCGGAGTTCTCCGCGATCGCGTTGCTTATATGGCTCAGCAGGATTTGTTATTTCCGTGGCTGAACGTTATCGAAAACATTTGCCTGAGCGAACGTTTCTCTCACCAACCAGCCAAATTGGGTAAAGCGATGGCGCTGTTGAAAGATGTCGGCCTTCAAGGCTTTGAGCGTCATTATCCAGACCAGCTGTCAGGTGGCATGAAGCAAAGAGTCGCTCTCGCGAGAACGCTGATGCAAGACAAACCAGTCGTCCTGATGGATGAGCCTTTTTCTGCTGTTGACGCGGTGACACGCTATGAACTGCAGGAACTGGCGGTGAGATTGCTGGCGGGTAAAACCGTGTTGCTGGTGACGCACGACCCACAGGAAGCCGCGCGTCTGGCAAATGCCATCTACATTTTCAGCGGAAAACCCACTGAGGCGATTTCAATGGATGTGCCAAAGACAACCACCCCGAGAACAATAGACAGCCAGTTTGTCTCGGTACAACAAGCCATCCTCGAACTACTGGGGGCCACAAAAGGATCGTATGCAAATCTTTGAACCACTGGTAGGTCTGACCCGAGGGCAGAAAAAAGTACGTTTAACGACGGGTATGCCGCTGATCAGGTTACTCATCAGTCTGATGGTATTGGTCGGATTGTGGCAAGCCATCGTGAGCCTGTTTAATCTGCCGGGGTTTATTTTGCCTGCACCTGATGAGGTGTTCCTCCGGTTGGTTAATCGTTACGACGTTCTGTTAAAGCATGCACTGGTAACCGGACAGGAGATAGTGCTCGGTTTACTGTTGGGCCTGAGTGTTGGCTTTGTGTTTGCTCTACAAATGCTGCTGTTTCGCCCGGTAAAAACCTGGATGTTACCGCTGCTTATAGCCAGCCAGGCAGTGCCTGTTTTTGCCATTGCACCTGTGCTGATGCTGTGGCTCGGTTACGGCATCGGTTCGAAAGTCGTGATGGCGGCAATCATTATTTTCTTCCCGGTGACGACGTGCTGTTTTGATGGCTTGAACTCAACCCCCAAAGGGTACCTAGACCTTGCCAAGACCATGGGTGCCTCAAAGTGGCAGGAACTCTGGCATGTGAGGCTACCTGCCGCTATGCCCTCAATCGCCTCTGGCTTAAAAATTGCCGTAGTTATTGCCCCCATAGGTGCGGTTGCTGGTGAGTGGGTAGGGGCCAGTGAGGGGCTTGGTTACCTGATGTTACAAGCGAATGCTCGAATGATGATTGATGAGATGTTTGCGGCCTTGCTTTTACTCTCTTTCATGCAATCGCCCTGTATTTTTTGACTGATTATTTATTGAAGAAGCTCATTCCCTGGTCATGACCAGGACAACCCAATCTGTAAAAAGGAATTTATCTGTGATGAAGAAATTAGGACTGTCACTCTTGTTCTGCGCGTTACTTCCGTTGCCTGCAGTGGCGCAAGAGAAAGCCATGACCTTGATGCTTGACTGGTTCGTCAACCCCAACCACGGCCCTATTGTCATTGCTCAGCAAAAGGGATATTTCGAACAACAAGGGCTAAAAATTACTGTGCAGGAGCCTGCGGATCCGAGTATGCCGCCTAAGCTGGTTGCAGCTGGAAAAGCAGACCTCGCGATTTCTTACCAGCCAAACTTGACCATTGATGTCGCTGCCGGTTTACCGCTTATCAGAGCCGCGACGCTGGTGGCGACACCCCTGAATACCCTTATGGTACTAGACAACAAAAAGTTGAAAGACTTGTCTGATCTGAAAGGTAAAAAAATCGGGATTGCGATAGCAGGTAATGAAGAAGCCACGATCGGCACCATGCTCGGCAGCCAAGGTGTTGCTTATGACGATGTTGAAATCATCCATGTTGGCTGGGCGCTGTCTTCATCTTTGGCTTCTGGCAAGGTAGACGCTATCTGGGGTGGGTTCCGTAACTTTGAAACGAACCAGCTCGCCATTGAAGGTTATGAGTCAAAAGCCTTCTTCCCGGAAGAGCACGGTGTACCTGCTTATGACGAGCTCGTCTTTGTTGCCAATGCGAACACTTATGATAAGGCAGCCATTCAAGCCTTTAACCGTGCGATTGAGCAAGCAACGACGTATATCGTGAATCACCCGAATCAGGCATGGAACGAGTTTGTTACCTATTCGCCAGATACCCTGAACAACGAGCTGAACAAAAGAGCGTGGAAAGACACCTTAACCCGCTTTGCACTCCGCCCGTCTGCCGTTGATTTGAAACGTTATGACGACTACGCGCAATTTATGTTCAAGCACAAAATCATCGCGTCAGTGCCAGCAGCCGCTGATTATGTGCCAGATCTGAACTAATCGCGCACTCGTCGTAAAAGGAGAAAATTATATGCAGCATAAGGACTTAATCTCTGCATGTCAGAGCGAGTGGCAGGCTTACACAGAGCACAGTTTTGTCAGCCAGCTTGCGGATGGCACGCTCGATCAAGCGTGTTACCTCCATTATCTCAAACAGGATTTTCTTTTTCTCAAGCAGTATGCCCGTGCTTACGCTTTGGCGATTTACAAAGCGCGGACCTTGAAAGACATGCGTCAGGCTTTACCGAGCGTCCACGCATTGTTGGAGCATGAGATTAACCATCACATTACCTACTGTGCCGAATGGGGGATTTCAGAATCCGATCTTGAGCAAGAGCCAGAAGACGCTGGCACTGTCGCTTATACCCGTTATGTCCTTGATACAGGCATGGCGGGTGACATTCTCGATTTATTTGCTGCACTGGCGCCTTGCTCGATTGGCTATGCGCAAATCGGTAAGCGATTACTTGAAGCGAGTGTTGATCTTAAAGGTAACCCCTATGCAAGCTGGATAAATCTCTATGGTGGTGATGAATTTCAGCAAGGTGTCGAACAAGGCGCACAGCAAATTGATGCATTGCTTGCCGACATCGAACTGAACAGCGCACGTGGTCAGCAGCTTATTGATGTCTTCAAAACAGCGACACGAATGGAAGTTGCCTTCTGGCAACAAGGTTTAGATATTTCGCGTTAAGGAGTGACAATGAAACTTGATGGAATAATTGATGCGTTGGCGCGCGTTCGAGAGCAAAAACCACTTGTGGTGAATATCACTAATTATGTGGTGATGAATAACACCGCCAATGCGCTCCTCGCCATTGGGGCGTCTCCAATCATGGCGCATTCAAAAGAAGAGATGGCGGAAATGATGAGCTTCTCCGGCGCGCTCGTCATCAATATTGGTACGCTCGACAGCCAGTGGGTGCCTAGAATGCGTTTTGCGGTCGAAGAGGCTAATAAAAATGGCAAGACAGTCATTCTCGACCCGGTAGGGTGCGGTGCCAGTGGCCTGAGAACGGAGACATCGCGTGAGATTGCCCGACAAGCAGACAACCTCATTATTCGAGGGAATGCGTCTGAAGTTATGGCACTAGCAGGTGAGAGTGCTCAGACAAAAGGTGTCGATTCGCAAGATGCCAGCAGTGATGCACTGGCAGCCGCCCGTTTTCTTGTCGCCGAGTATGGTGCCAGTGTTGTTGTCTCTGGTGAAACTGACCACATAGTGACCGTAGAGGGCGAAACAACGTTGTCGAATGGTCACGTCATGATGCCATATGTGACAGGTATGGGGTGCACATTGAGTGCGCTGACTGGCGCATTTGCCGCTGTTGGTGAGAAAACCGGGCTTGCTGCTGCGGCTGTCATGGGTGTAGCAGGTGAGATCGCTGCAGAGAAAGCCAATGGTCCGGGTAGTCTCCAGTTACATCTGACCGACGCGCTTTATAACCTGACGGATGATGAGTTAACTTCCCGTCTGAAAATAGGCTGAACCCACTCTGGACAGGCAGTCTTGCCTGTCCCTTTTCGAGCTAAGCGAGTGAAGAATGAATCCTTACCAGCTTTATCTAGTGACAGATGAAAACATTGATACAGATGCTATCACTCATATCGTTGCTACAGCGATTGAAGGTGGTGTAACTATGGTTCAGCTGAGAGAGAAAAAAGCGAGTACCCGTCAATTTTTGACCAAAGCACAGGCGCTGAAACGAGTGACGGCAGATGCAGGTGTACCGCTTATTATTAATGATAGGGTGGATATCGCCTTGGCTGTTGATGCTGATGGGGTTCATCTCGGTCAGTCAGATATGCCAGTGAAAAAGGCCAGAGAGTTGCTCGGTCCAGAAAAGCTGATTGGTTTATCGATTGAGAGTGAGTCACAGTTGGCTGATGTCAGTAATGAGCCTCTCGATTACATAGGTCTGAGTGCTATTTTTGCTACTAATACCAAAACAGACACAATTAAGGCATGGGGGCTCGATGGGTTAAAACACGCTGTAGCGATGTCACCTGTTCCTGTCGTGGCTATTGGCGGTATTAATGAGACGAACATAAGCGATATTTATCGAACGGGTGCGCATGGCGCAGCGTTAGTGTCAGCTATTTGTAGCGCGCAAGATCCTGCGGCCGCATCCCGCACGCTAAAACTGAAAATGCCGGAGTAACCCGGCATTAGCCTGATAAAGCCTTTGGAGCTTATTTGACGCTTTCAGCGTAAGTTTTTAACCGCCCCCTGATTAATCACAAACTCTGCTTCTTTGGTGTTCACGTAAGACATAAACTCGTCTTTGTTACTCGCTTCCCCGACTTGAATGATACCCACCATCGCCATGATCGCATGCATTGGTACGCGTAAACACCCTCCTTATCAAATGTTACGCTGACAGGTTTGTTGAGTTCACCTTTCCACGTGACGCTGCCTGTTGGTGTAAATGTTGATTCGGCGTTATGCCCAATATCGGTCGGTACAAAATTTACAGTGTCTCCAGCGCTGATTTTTAGGTAAGCAGGGGAGAAGACCATCGCACCTTCAGCGCCTCCATTGAGCATTTTCACTTCATGTTCTGCAGCAGAAAGAACGGAGGGTATAAACAGGCAAAGAGCCAAAATAAGTTGTTTCATCCTTTAGATCCTTTTTATTTACTACTGAGTTGAGCGCCAAGATAAAATAATAAACCGTTTATTATGATAATGGTTCTCATTATTGTTTATAGGAGTGAAAATGCAATGCGACCTAGTAACTAAATCTGACATCTCAAAGTAGGAGAAGACATCAACAGCATTTTTTGCCAACTGTTAGTCAAATTTGCATCTAGAAGTGAGGTGGTGAAATTGATCTTTCGACATTGTGTCCAGCGGACACTCGCCTTAACTTGTACGTTTATTTAATCGTATGATTAATCAGAAAAATAAGCGTATTTCGTACTGTTTATTTATGCATGCTTTGGATTTTCCAAAATAATACAGCGTCGGATATCTAATAGAATATCATTCTATTAATTTACTTATAATTTTTAGAGTCTTATAAGTTTTAGCGATATCTATATAAGGTAACTAAATGATGAGTAAATTTAGTTAAGTAGTTATAAATATAAAAAATAAATAGATAAAAATATCTTTTCCTCTTCTGGTGTATAGAACCTTGCGAAAGGTCATAACTCTTACCTGACAGTGAAGAAACTCCTTAGCAATTGATTTTATTGAATTTTAATTTTTATGTTACTATTGAACCGAAAAACTCATTAATGATTCACTGTTATCTTTTTTATTTCATTTTTCCTAGATTTAACTCGATTCTATAAGAGTGCGCTTAATTATTTTGTATCGTTCCAACGCTGATTTTTACTAGCTAGATCTCACTATCATAAAAAAATTATCGTTAAAAAATAACATCTACATTTAGTTGCATATATTTAATATGAATATTTCGATTTCACATTTGTTAAAAAGAAATCTACATTGATTTAACAAATGGTTTGGAATGTTCCAAAGCGCATTGGCTTAATTCAAAGCTGGCGGAATCGAATAGTAATGACAAAAACGCATACACCAGGTAACGGAAAGCGGAACGCATCGTCGAAACGTTCCAAAAGTAAGGTCACTATGATTGATGTGGCTGTTAGTGCTGGTGTGTCTAAATCGACGGTATCTCTTGTTTTGAGTGGCAGTATGTCAGTCAGCGACGAGAAGAAAGCGAGCGTCAACAAAGCGATAAAAGAACTGGGTTATGTTTACAATCGAGGCGCTGCGGGCTTGCGCGGTGGGCCCTCGAACATGGTCGCAATTCTTTCTAATAATCTGACCAGTCCTTATTTCGCTCAGGTTCTCATGGGGCTTGAACCATACCTTGAGCAAATGGGCATGATGCCCATCATTATGGATTTGAACGAGAGCCTAGAGAGGCAAAGTCGGTTCGTTGCGTCGCTCCGTGAATACAACATTGCCGCCATAATTATCACGCCCGCACCAGGCACCACGAAAGAGTGGATAGACAACATTCATATCAGCGGGCTCCCTATTGTTTCTATCATGCGTGAAGTTGAAAACGCTGTGTCTCCGGTTGTCAAAGCGGATAACCGTTTGGGCACGTTTTTATCTACCCAATCCCTTATTCAACTTGGTCATCGCAACATTGTGTTTATCGGTGGTCAGGAAACGTTTTCAGATTTTGTAGAGCGAAAGTTGGGTTACCTCGATGCCATGCGGGAAGCGGAGCTGGATGTTTCTGCGCATTTCATTCAGCCGGGTCCGAGCTCTCGCATATACAGCAGTGAATTAGCCAAAGAAGTGTTGTTCAAACACCCGGAAATCACTGCGTTCTCATGTTTCAGTGATGAAGTGCCTACGGCGTATACAACGGCCTGAATGAGCTAGGAATGACACCCGGCAAAGAAGTGTCGGTCGTCGGCTTCGATGACTTAAACGATTCGCGGTTGTTATCACCGCCCCTGACTACCGTGAGGGTAAAAGGGGCTGATATTGGCCGCGAAGCTTGCTACCTGTTGGAACGACTGCTCGGAAATGAGCATGCACCCAAAAAGATCCTGGTGGATGTCGAATTGATAGAGCGGGAGTCAAACACCCCCCCAACGGGGTCAATGGGCGCTGCAACAGAGCCTCTGGAAAGGAAAGCCCGTAAGGGCCGATAAATAATGGGATGAAAAACATGAAAAAGCCAATTGTGAGAACCTTGCTTTCAGCTGCCGTTACCTTGGGTATGGCAAATGCTGCGCAAGCAACAGATGTTGAAGTACTTCACTGGTGGACATCAGGCGGGGAAGCGGCTGCGCTGAACGTTCTGAAAGATGATTTACAGACCAAAGGAGTGGGTTGGAAAGACATGCCGATCGCGGGTGGTGGGGGTAGTAACGCGATGACAGTGCTTCGTGCTCGCGTTACGTCGGGGAATCCGCCAACCGCTGTTCAGATGCTGGGTTTTGATATTCAGGACTGGGCATCAGAAGGTGTGGTCGCAACCTGAATGCAGTGGCAAAAGAAGAAGGTTGGGACAAAGTTGTGCCTTCTGCGTTGCAGCGTTTTGCTAAGTACGACGGTAAGTGGGTATCTGCGCCGGTTAACGTTCACTCAACCAACTGGATTTGGGCGAACAAAGCAGTGCTCGACAAAGTGGGTGCCAAAGTACCAAGTAATTGGGACGAAATGATTGCGACCATGGACAAGCTGAAAGCGGCTGGCTACATCCCGCTGGCGCATGGTGGTCAGGCATGGCAGGACGCAACCATTTTCGATGGTGTGGTACTGACAACCGGCGGTATCGACTTCTATCGCAAAGCGTTTGTAGAACTCGATCCGAAAGCACTGGGTTCTAAAACTATGGAAAAAGCCTTCGATCGCATGAAGCAGCTACGGGGATATGTTGACGATAACTTCCCAGGCCGTGATTGGAACCTTGCCACTGCCATGGTTATTGAAGGCAAAGCTGGCATGCAAATTATGGGTGACTGGGCGAAAGGCGAGTTCCTGAAAGCGGGCAATGTACCGGGTGAAGATTTTGTGTGCTTCCGTATGCCGGGCACGCAAGGCATGGTGACCTTTAACTCAGACCAATTTGTAATGTTCGATGTGGGTAAGAGTTCTGCGCAGGACGAGATGGCGAAATCCATCATGGCCCCTAAGTTCCAATCAGCGTTTAACGTGGTGAAAGGTTCAGTACCTGCACGTACAGACGTTTCTGATGCCGACTTTGATGCTTGTGGTAAGAAAGGAATGAAAGATCTGGCGGAAGCCAATGCCAGTGACACCTTAGTGGGCAGTATGGCTCACGGACACGCTGCCCCTGCTGCGGTTAAAAACGCGGTGTATGACGTGGTGACTAACCACTTCAATGGCGGTATGACATCTGCTCAGGCAGTAAAAGCGCTGGTTTCAGCGGTAGCAGATGCGCAGTAGTGTTTAGTAGTGGATGGCTGGAGCCAAAGCAGTTCGGCTCCGGTCTACAAGGATGAATTATGGCTTCTTATCCAAAAAAAGGTTCACGGGGATGGTGGCAGCAGCAAATCCCAAAACTTGTGCTAGCCCCGTCGTTTGCCCTGATCCTTTTATTTGTCTACGGCTTCATAATCTGGACGGCATACATTTCCTTCAGCAAGTCCAGAATGTTGCCAAATTATGACCTGATTGGTCTTAGACCTTATGAAAAACTCTGGAATTCTCTCAACTGGCAGGTTGCTCTCGAAAACCTCGCCGTGTTTGGCGGGCTCTACATCATCATCTGTTGCGCATTAGGCTTGTTCTTGGCCATTTTGCTGGATCAGCGTATTCGGATAGAGGGCGGTTTACGACCTATTTTCCTCTACCCAATGGCGTTGAGCTTTATTGTGACAGGTACAGCATGGAAGTGGTTTTTAAACCCGGGCTTAGGCCTTGAAAAAACCATGCAGAACTGGGGTTGGGAAAGCTTCAGCTTTGACTGGCTGGTTAACCCCGATATGGCAATTTATACCGTCGTCATTGCTGGCGTCTGGCAAACGTCAGGGTTTGTGATGGCGATGTTCCTCGCCGGGTTACGCGGCATCGATAGCGAGATCCTCAAGGCCGCACAGCTCGATGGTGCACCGCCATACAAAATGTACACGCGGATCATTATCCCGCAACTGCGCCCGGTGTTTTTGAGTGCGTTTATCGTGCTGGCTCATATGGCGATCAAGAGTTACGACTTAGTCATCGCTCTGACTGGGGGCGGTCCGGGAAATGCCACCGAGTTGCCTGCCACCTTCATGTATTCATACACCTTTACCCGCAACCAAATGGCGGTGGGTTCGGCCAGTGCCATCATCATGCTGATGACCATTGCTGCCATCATCATTCCATACCTGTATTCCGAGCTGAAGGAGGGGAAAAATGCACACTGAGTCTTCGTCTCCTTTTTCTGGACCACGATTCTGGCGGATTGCCATTTACACCACGCTGATCGTATTCGCCTGTATGTACCTTCTGCCACTGTTTGTGATGTTGGTGACCTCGTTTAAGTCACTGGCAGAGATCAGACAGGGCAATATGATGGCTTTCCCTGAAATGTGGACCATTGAGCCCTGGCTTTCCGCATGGGGAAGCGCATGTATAGGCCTGACTTGCGAGGGGATCAGCGGGTACTTTGGTAATTCCATCATGATCACGGTCCCGGGTGTGTTGCTATCGACCTTGCTAGGCGCGATTAACGGCTATGTGCTAACAAAATGGCGTTTCCCCGGTCACCGTTGGGTGTTTGGTCTGATGCTGTTCGGTTGCTTTATCCCGTTTCAGGTGGTGCTGGTGCCGATGTCTCAGGTGTTGGGAACACTTGGTATTGCGAATACCACGCCGGGTTTGGTGCTTGTTCACGTGACCTACGGCTTAGGATTCACCACGCTGTTTTTCCGCAACTACTACGAAGCATTCCCTCAGGAGCTGGTGCGAGCGGCGATGATTGATGGTGCGGGGTTCTTCAAGATGTTCTTCCGTATTCTGTTACCAAGCTCTGGTCCGATTATCGTGGTCACGGTGATCTGGCAGTTCACCAACATCTGGAATGATTTCCTGTTCGGGGCATCTTTCTCATCAGGCGGATCAGCACCGATCACGGTTGCTCTGAATAACTTGGTGAACTCGTCGACGGGTGTCAAAGAGTACAACGTGCACATGGCCGCGGCATGATAGCTGCACTGCCGACACTGTTTGTTTATGTTGTCGCCGGACGCTACTTCGTCCGCGGTCTGATGGCAGGCTCGGTGAAAGGATAACGGGGTAAAGGATTAACAACATGGCTTCACTTACTTTAGATAACGTACAAAAAACCTTCGGCCATACCGAAGTACTCCGTGGTATCAATATTGGTATCGAAGATGGTGATTTCCTCGTGCTGGTGGGTCCGTCAGGCTGCGGGAAATCCACCCTGTTGAATATGATTGCCGGGCTGGATGATATTTCTGGCGGCACTGTCATGATTGGTGAGGAACAGGTGAATCATCTTCACCCTTCCGAGCGTGACATCGCCATGGTCTTCCAGTCCTATGCGTTGTATCCGAACATGTCGGTGGAACAGAACATTTCTTTCGGTCTCGAGATGCGCGGTGTACCGAAAGAAAAAAGAGATAAGCTCATTGCGGATGTCTCGGCGATGCTGCAAATCGAGCATTTGTTAAAGCGGAAGCCGGGGCAGCTGTCCGGTGGCCAACGCCAACGTGTTGCGATGGGGCGAGCACTGGTGCGCGACCCGAAGATCTTCCTCTTTGATGAACCCTTGTCGAATCTTGATGCCAAACTTCGCGTAGACATGCGTACTGAGATCAAGCGCTTACACCAACGGTTAAAAGCGACGATCGTGTATGTGACGCATGACCAAATCGAAGCGATGACACTGGCCACAAAGATCGCGATCATGAAAGACGGTGTGTTGCAGCAACTCGGCTCACCTGAACAAGTCTATGACGACCCAGCCAACGTGTTTGTAGCAACGTTTATGGGGTCGCCTTCAATGAATATGTTCCCGGCCACATTGGTCAGACAGGGTGACGACCTGTGTCTGGAAATGAAAAACAGTGCGGGTGACTCTCGCTTCCTTGCTCTTACTCGAAGCATGTCTGATATCGCAAGCTACGAGGGTAAAGAAGTGCTGGTGGGGATTCGACCTGAAGATATTCGCGAAGCCACAGATACTGATAGCGGTAACATTGACTGTCAGGTAGATGTTGTCGAACCGACAGGTGCAGATACCTATGTGATCACGTCATTAGGTGGTAAAGAAGTGGTTGCCAGAATGCAGGCCAAGTGCACACTGAAAGGCGGCGATACCGCAGCGATGGCCTTTAATATGGACAGAGTTGTGTTGTTTGATGCTCAATCAGAAGCGCGTATTCGTTGAGTCCTTACTGGACGCTACGGCAACAAAAAAGGCGGCAAAGAGCCGCCTTTTCATATTTTTAGCCTTGCCTTTATAACTCACGCTGATTGAGCTCTTACTGAGCATTCGTCATCGTTGTGCCCATTTTAAAGATGGACGAATGACATAAATCACCCGATAAATCGGTGAGTCGTCAGTAGGCGTAATGGCACCAATGTTGTCCGCACTGACGCTCTCTGCATTTTCACCACAAAACCAGAGACTGTCTTCCTCATCGACAGAGGCCAGTGTCTTTACGATTTCGCCGTAAACCGGATGGCTTAGCACAAACATTTGCCCGGGTTTGGCTTTTTTCCATCTAAATTGACGAAACGAAAGTACATAATCGCCGGGGCTAAGGCGAGGAAACATACTAAATCCCGTCACTTTGTTCAGGCGAAAACCCAACATTGTTAGCCTTTAAGGTCTGGATAAGTCACAGGCAGTGCTGGCGGGTAAGGGCAGTCTGCTGTGTACGTCGCAACACTTTTGCTTTCCCAGAAGATCTGTGCGAAACGGTTTACTTTCTCAAGTAGCTCAACACCTACATCACGGTCCAGCCCTTGCTTAAGCTTGGAGGTGAGCAGCATGATAGTGTGCGTCAATTCGTGAATTTCAGGGAAGGCGTCAAACTGAGGCTGCTTGAAGTAATCACCCCAGATAACACGCACTTCATCTTTTACCTTGATGCCGTGTTCTTCTTTTTGAGCTACTAGACGAACAAATTGCGCCTCTTCCGTTTTGGTCAGGCTGTCTTTGTCGTTGAGTTCAAGCAGCAGATCCAGCGTACGGATCATTGTCAGCACAGCAATCTGTGCATGATGAGGATCGTAAATCTTACATGGGATATCACAATGCGCAGAAACAGGCTCAATGGCGCTGATACGTTCAACTGAAGCGAGAAGCTTATGTAGCATGATGTTTACTCTCCTAATTTATTTCTTGTCTTTTCCGTTTGTCATTCGACGTCTTACAACAGTAAGGCCGATAACAACCGCCAGCGCCAACGAGCCTATCCAACCCGCGTGGATAGCGTAAGAAGACCAGTGGCTGTGATCATGCCCAGGGTGAGCGTTAACAAGTGGACTAAACATCAATGCAGTAATTAACGTTGTGATTACCGATCGCATAAAAGCTCCTTTTCAGTGGATGGTATCTCCGGGTTTAGCGGAGGGAACAGAATTATGTTCATACGAGAGGTCATCAGGTTGCTCACCTTGCATGTTCGTTGTGAGTTCGAACTTACATTTGGTCAGTGCATGAAGGATCGTTGGGTAGCTCTTGTCTGAAGGAGGTGTTGTTCTCAGCTTGTCTCTCAGAGTGATAAACGGCGTTGTCAGATGATTAATCTGTTCGTCGGTTTCGCCTGTTTTCTTATACAAGCTGGCGAGATTGTGGTGCGTTACCAACCAAGCCAGCATGAGAGAATCGTTATCTGGTGACGCCGTATACAGTGCTTCAACAATCACAAGTGCTGAAAGGTAGTGCCTTTTGGCCTGTGTCCACCGACACTGATGAAAACAATCGTTGCCAGCGGTGCAAAGTGTTTCCCATTCCTTCATCATAGATGAGACCTCTAATGATAATTATTATCATTATCGATCTAATGGCCAAAATGTAAACATCTTTTTGTTAATTATTATTCAGTCACTGTATGCTGATTCGACTCGATATCCACTTTTTGAGCCTTTTTATTAATTTAATTGTTAATAACGCTTTGTTTCATCAGTTCTACAGGATCGATTTCATTGAGCTGCTCGTCGAACAGCGATGCTAAAAGCCAGTCACCTTGCTCGCTCACTCGATACTCCGCATATCTTGCGGTCTCATAGGCTTTGGCGTGTCCTTCCTGAAAAAAGAAACTGTCTACTGCAATGCGCATACGATTTTTATGGACTTTGTAGGCGAGTTTGATTTCGTCCTGTTTGATTGGTGTACCGTCGTCGAGCCGAACAAATTGCCCAACATTTCGCTCGTCGGGTTTTAAGACGACAAAACCCTCAGAACCAATTTGTCTTTCTCGCTCAGAATACGAAGCACTGTCGTCGGATATCAGTGTTTGCCGTGCTGCATAAATATCGCGGCTCAAAGCGTAGTCAAGCCGCATATAATCGCCCTGTAACAGTGACCTAGGGTCTACCGGAGCCAGCCTGAGAAAAACCGGTTTTCCTTCCGTCAATAGCGTTTCTTTAGAGACGATATTGAGATTGACCATCAAAAGAGCAAAGCAAAGGCCTGCCAATACAATCCACCTTGTCATTGGTTATCTCCTTTGTTTTCGATATTGGTGTGTTTGCTCTGTTGAAGCAGGAACCATCGCCCAGCCAGTAAAACGATGCCGAGCAAAGCGAGTGTGATCGACTTATACAACAGGGTAGTATCGAGGTTGAAGTAATATATAGACGCGAACATCATCATATTTGCAATCCCCAACCCTTGAATCATTCGCTGGCCGGAATACACACCCACTAACATGATCGTCATGCCTGTTGTTAGCCCGTTCACTTGAAAGGAAAACAAGGTCAGTATCAGGCACAGAAGAAGGCAAAAGCTTTTGCTTTTACAGACATTGCTGTTCGCTGATTGATCATCATGACTGTGCCGAACAGCGCAAGCGCATTGAGTATTTCACTTGAGAGATGAAAGGGATGTTGTGATGTAACCCTTATCATTTCTGGCAAATTATATTGGATTAACAGAACTGCAGCGAGCAATCCGGCCGATGCTGCGGATTTTATCTTTACCCATTTTGGCGAAGAAAACTCCGTGAGCTTCAGGTAGCAAAAGACCATCAGTAGAGGGCCCACTACCCAGTAATAGTGATCATGAATCAGCATCACGAATGCAAACGCACAGGCAGCAAAAAACGCACACATCATCCGATGAACATGATTATCAAAAGTAAGGACCAACAGAACTTGCAGCGCAAACAGTGCTAAAGCGGTATAGGTGAGATCGAATGTGCTTTTATCAACATGTTCATTAATGATAAATGCCAATAACACTTGTGCGGTGAGACTCAGTACCAAGCCGATATTCGTCGTGATAACTTGCGAAGCAATCTTAAATATCGAAAATGCGCCAGCTAACATCATCAATGAAAGGGGAATGGTGAGAAAAATGTTCTCAAGTGCGTCGTTGAAGAGAGCGCCGACAAATCCGATGAAAAGCAGAGATGCCATCCAAGTCGCAATAGCCTGAAAGGCATCCATATACCAGAGGCTGGCTAGTTCTTCGTTCTGTGGCAAGCCTCCGGCTGTCAGCCCTTTTTGATTCAATAAGTGCCAAAGTTCGGGATTATTCGGTGTCATGATTTACCTCCTTTCTCACTTGCTTTAACCAACTCGTCGCAAAGCTCGCCATAATCAAGATCACCATGGTGCTGAACAACAGTCCGCCAAGATTAAAATCATCAAGGCTCCAGTAGATGGTTGCGGCCCCCACGATTGCTGTTCCCCACATCGCTAATATGGAGAGAAAGTACATATCTAAACGCAGGTAACGATAGAAACAAAATGCGCTGGCAAGCCAAAAAGTGACGAGAGATAACGGAATGACCAGTATGGTTTCTTCGACGATCATTTGTGCGGCAATCCAGAACGCACAGAGTGCCGAGAGAGTACCCAAGAGGCGCATTGGCCATCGGGACGACGCGCTATTACTGTGGGATGCGGCTGCCTCCCACACCGCAACAGCAACAGCATTAAACAGCATCCCCCAAATCATCAATGAACGTTCGTTTGTCCAGAGATCTTGAGGCCATCCGGGGTTCACGACATGCCATAAATACAAAGAGAGATTGAGCAATGAGAGAACGAGTAACCACATGGCATTTGATTTAGCGGCGATGGCCCAAGGGATGAGAAGGCAGGCCCAGGTGAAAAAGAGTTGCCAACTGTTTGCACCTGTTTGATAGGTCTGGCCGACTAACGCCAGTAGGGCACCCAGCAGCAAGCTGGCAGTGACGAGCAGCGAAGGTGCGAGATAGGGGTGGCGGTGCCATTTCCAATATCCTGCAATGGCAGCGACTAAAAAGGTTTGCACCAAAACAAAATGGCCGATGTGGTTCATTTCATACCAGTTGTATGCGACGAAAACATCATTGCGACAGACATAGCCATAAGCCCACCCCATAACATCAGGCGGTCAATGAGGCGCAGCCATGCGGCATGGGTGGGGCGGACTTCAGCGACCAATAGAGCTGTCTCGATATCGCCTTTCTCTATCTGCGACTGACTATACCAGTCGATGAGTTGTTTTCTTTTATTGTTCATAATTTTCCCTGTCGAGCGAATTCTTGGCACCTAAATGGACAATAACCAGGAGGTGGAACATAACAATCAACAAAATTTATCGTACGATATTTAATCATTAATGAACGGTGTTTTTTTATTATAAATTTTTTATGTATTAAGTTGCACTTAAGGAACAGTTTTGATGGAACCATTCGAGGCAGATTAGTGCGGAATCAACAAAATGGCAGCATTCGAATTGAAAAGTGACTCATTTTTAATACCGACAACAAAATACGGGAATATCTACTTCACTGATTGAAAAATTATGCAAAAAATAAGGGTGTCAAAAGCAAAGTTAATACCGTTACATCAGTGATTTCTGATAAATGGAGAAAAAGCCAGAATGCTTGTTCTATATTCGTGATGATGCATTGCTAGCTTGGCTTAAGTTGCAAAAAAATATAAGCGGAAACCTAGGTAAACGTAGGGATCTAACGACAAACATCGTAGAAGCATTGATTTTCGCTGGTTTTGCAGGGATAGCATCGACGTGGCGAGCGAATCTGCGATCAAGAGGGCAATGAATGGATGTATTTGCTGTATTGGCACTGTGTTCAGCGTTGGGAGCAGGCCAAGGGAACGACGTAACAAACGATAAGGTCGATTGTAAGAAGGCAAGGGCTGTTTACCAGTCACAGCTTCGCTCATTGGCGTTGTCTAATGACGACAGAGATGCAATTGGGCGTGTGGCTTATGCAGAAGCTTCCAATCAGGGAGATGCTGGTCTTGCGGGTGTGATATATACCATTTTGAATCGTTATTTGAGCGGGCGATTCGGCAGGTCAATACAAGCTATCATCAATGCACCCTATCAGTTTGAGCCCGTTCATCGCTCCGGCGGTTGGCGACGTCTCCCTAAACTGTCAGCGGTGAGGCAGACAAAAATAGATACGATTATCAATCTCGCTCTCGACGGCCGTTTGCCGGATCCTACTAATGGCGCATTGTATTTTCAAAATCCGTCGATTGTGGCCTCACGTGAGCGAAAAGGCACTGTATCAAAAGGGTTAACGCACTTTGGCGGTGCAAGGCCTTCTTCGGTGATAAAAGACCACTATTTCTACCCATCAATGAATACCAGTGGCAAGCTTCCAGCGCGGAAATACCGCTCAATGGAAGAGCGATATGAAGGGTTCGGTGACCTGGGCGGCAGTAAGAAATACAAAACAAGCCACGATTATGCGAGTAGCCCTGAAAAGGGTTTAAGCTCCTATTATTCGCAACATGATGGGAACTATTATCTTTCATCACGCTATGACTCTCCGGCGTTCGTTTCTGAAGGTGATGAGATAAAAACCGAGCTAAATGACCCAAAGGTAGCATCATCAATTGTTGATATCGCACTGGCGAAGAACTGGACGGAAATATCGGTTCAGGGCACTGACGATTTCAAACGGCAAATCTGGCTTGAGGCATCAACCCGAGGGTTAAAAGTCATTGGCTACGACCCAGGCTTGTTTGACTATATCGCCAGATTGACATATTGATTGATACATCAGACGGTTTTCAAGGAGGAACATTCGATGGCAGATTATTACTTCTCGGTAGATATTTCTCAGCAACAATTTCTGCAGTATTACCGCGGCAACATCACCTCGGTCATGGTAAACACAGAATGCGGTCGAAGTATGGAAATCGATGCGTCCCACTTCAGATCATTCGTCTCTGCTTACGGTGTCGTGGGGCGGTTTAGAATTACGCTGGACAACAATAATCGACTCATTGACCTAGAAGAAGTTGGATAGCGACCGATGAGCACATGACTTTCATTAATAAAGCCCCGAACTCTCGGGGCTTTTCTCTTTGGTTTAACCGTCAATCAGGCGAAGTAACGTTGATTGATGTAAGACTCGAAAGTGGCGCACATATCTTCATCAGACACGGCGTTGCTGGCGATTTCTTTTTCGCCATCAACCAGTCGAATCGTAGCATCTAGCGGACGCCCCGGTTTTTCAGCCGCTTGTTGCGGCGAGCAAGGCGTTCTGTCTGCTCTTGCCACGCGGAATCTGTACTTTGATTGCAGTGCTCTGCAAGATACGAAGGATTGAAGCCTTCGCCTGTCAGATTGCGCAGCGTTTGGTCATGGGTGTGTGAGTTACCCGGGTTCCAGTAATGTTTCGCCAGCGCAGGGCCAATTTCTGGGTTATCAGACAGGTAGCCGTATTGCCCAATGAAATACGCGCGGGTCTGATAAACCGCCATGTGCGCTAAGAGGTAACCGTGATAAGCGCAGGCATATTCGTGTGTCAGCAGGTGTGGAATAGCCAGAATTGGACGAGATGCGACATCTACACCCAACACTGCTTTTTCTGTTTCACGGATAAGTGCTGTAATGCTCTCCGGCGTCAGCGAGTCTTCATCCATCGCATACAGTTTATGCTCAAACAGTGGCACAACCAGAATAGAGCGCTCGCGATATGCTGACAGGGGTTGCCCGACAGAGATCATCGCCTTGATCACCTCGTCCGGTACAACATTCTCGTTCTCGTCTTTGGCGTAGGTTTTCAGCCACTCAGCGTCGCCAAGCAGGCTGTCACAGAACATAGACTGGGTTTCGGCGTATGCCATGGTCGTTGGCGCGAACTCCTGGGCGAAACATGGCGCGTTTTGACGCACGTTAGCAAAGTGCGCAGCGTGACCGCCTTCGTGGAACAGGGTATTCAGCTCGCGATAGCCACAGCCTGACTGGTTAGGCTTGGCGTTGCTTGTGAAGGCCACTTTAGCTGGCTGCCATTCACCTCCATCGTAGAATGAGGCAGTGGGCCATGACAGAAGCCGTTTTGGTATTTGCCTTCACGCTCCAGCAGGTCAAGTGTCAGCTCTGCATCTGAAAATGGAATGTGTAATTTACTGAATGACGCAATCCAGCGTTCAACAGATTTAGCGAACGGGAGGTATTGCTCCAGTGCCTTAACGGCATCACCGCTACTTTTGGCACCAAAGTTAAACGGCTCCAGTACATCAGCGCCGTGCTCCGCAACAAGGCCATCAAGACCGCGTTGGTTGGCATCACAGGTTGCTGATTCGAACGTATTCAGGATCGACAGCAGGGTTTCTGCGGGCATCTGGTCTTTCTTGGCTGACGAATAGTCGAAGTAATTATCAAAGCCCATCGCACGCGCATAAGCGTTACGCTGTTTAACCATGTCGATGAAGCCATTTTCGAGGACCCATTGCTCGAGACCCAGCAACGCGTTATGCGCACTCTTTCGAACCGCTTCTGATTCATGGGTTGAAATTACGGCACTCAAAACAGGCAAGCCAGCTTCTACCTGTTCGCCATTTTCGTCGGTGTAGTGGAGCAGATAGTCTTTACGTTTTTTGAAAAAGCCTGCTTCATAGTCAATGATCGATTTCTTCAGCTCGTCTGCTTCTGCTGTTTCAGGTACATGGCTACTGAACATGTTTAGCCAGCCTTCTAAACCATGCTTGGTTGCACGATTTTCTTCTGAGTCTTCCAGAGACGATAGTGTTTCTAGCTGGTGGTTAATGGCATCAATTCGGGCCGCATCAGAGACAAAAGCGTTCCATGATTTTTCTGCATCTGCTAATGCCTGCTGATCATCACTGGTGCCCATGTATACGTCCCAGAACAGCTTTTCTTTGTGTTTATGAACTGCGAGGTATTCTTGGTTTAAGGTGTCGAGAAATGTTGCTGGAGAGGTCATAGGTCTTCCCTGATAGTCTTTTTTATTCCCTGCATAGTACGGAACTTTATCTTGATTGATGGCTGCTGTTGCACCTTTTTGCGATCAATGACACTTGTGAGTGGGTAGAGGATGAGATTGCGAAGAACAGAGCGTGGCACAGTTAATGGCCATTATACGTTGCGTCATTCGGTGGCTTGATCTCGAGATTGTATCATTTAGGACATTGCTGAATTAGCGCCTCCTATAGTCTGGTGAAAGTATTCAATTGGCGGTATTGCGCGCACGTGCTTATCGAGCCAGCCCAAGTAATGATTGAAGGGGCAGAAAAAACATGACAGAACAGGATGTTATTATCGCTTTTGGCGCTACAAGCGCCATTCTCGCCTTGGTGGGTGCGATTGAGTTTTTGTTTTTTGATTTCAAAAAACGTATGCACGATTTGTCAGAGTACAAGATGATCGTGATAGGGCTGATTGTTGCGGGTGTCATCGC
Organism: Veronia nyctiphanis; assembly: GCF_004116385.1. Taxonomy (GTDB): domain Bacteria; phylum Pseudomonadota; class Gammaproteobacteria; order Enterobacterales; family Vibrionaceae; genus Veronia; species Veronia nyctiphanis. The sequence continues at coordinate 161,388 of NZ_PEIB01000001.1, forward strand.
CATCTTGGCCCGACCGCTGGTGACAGGAGCATGGGCTGAAGTCGGGAGCGGCTTTGCATTGTGGCATTTAGGTGGTATTACCGATTGGTATATGTGGCCGATAGCCCTTCTGGTGTATGAATTCTGTTATTGGGTCCATCATTGGATGGGGCATAAAGTGCGCTTCTTCTGGTGTATCCATGCGCCGCACCATGCGCCTGAGTCTATCAATATCCTTGTTGGCATCAATCATTCGTTCATCGAATCCCTTTTCTATATGCCTATTGCGCTTGGATTCTTCTCCGGGTTGTTTGGCGTCGATCCTATGATGGTGATGCTGCTGAATGCGCTTGATATGCTGTGGGGCACGCTGCTGCACGTCAGTGATAACATGGTGAAGAAGAAGTACGGCATCTTAGAACGTTTCATGCAAACGCCTTCCTACCATCGTGCTCACCACGGCAAGAACCTCGAATATATGGACACCAATTACACATCTATCACTTTATTCTGGGATACGGTTTTTGGTACCAAAGTTGAACTTAATGATAACAATCCGGTTGAGCTTGGCATTACCAGTCAGGTCGATACTGGCGACTATCTTGATGCCCACTTTGGCCAGTTCAAAAAGCTGTGGGCAGACGTGAAAAGTGCGCCTGATTTTAAGTCAAAAGTGGCTTACTGCATCATGCCACCCGGTTGGTCGCACACTGGAGAACACCACATGGTGAGTACGCAAAAGAAGCAGGCCAGAATGGCTGAAAATATGGTGCAATCACCAGAGTAAACTTCTAGGCCTGCCGCTTTGACAACGTTAACCCGGACGGCCGTCTGCCCTGGGTGTAGTCAGCACGTTAAAATAGCTCAATACGTATAAGGCAAATGCCAGTATAAACAGGCCTCCTGATAGCAGCAGGCCTGTTTTGTCTGGCCACAATCCATAAACCAGCCTAACGATTGCCGCCGCTGAGAGACAGTAGAGAGCAGAGACCGTTACACGATTAATAATGAGCGGTCGACCTGAATGGCCGAGAGATACCCGGGATATCATCGCCAGAATCATCCCCGTCATTGCACCTACCGTGAGGATATGTAGCGCGGTTGAGTGAGTGATCAGGCTCGTGCTGTAAGATAACGCCATTCCTAAGGCACCAAACGGAATACACCAATACGCTGCGTGTAATGACCAAACCAGCGGAACTCTATATGTTACCCAAGGACGCCAGCGGATAGCCCGAACACTGTGCGAAGCAGCGACAATGAACCACGCTATTGAAAGCACGCCGCTCATGTCTGTTTGAGATACAAAGAGTGTTGCGAGAGTGAACCCAACAACCAGCACATAGCTGCCAATGGCCCATCGCTCAACTGTGGGGGAGGGAGTGACTTTGGCTGTTTGTGTTCCGTTCGCCGTAAACATCGGGATGACCCTTCCACCTATTATCACCACTAACATGATGACGAGTAGAATGGCTAATTTGATGGCGTGGAGTGCGCTTAAGATATCGCCGGAATACAGCATCCAATAAAAGGTGAGATCTAAAGCTGCCATGGCGGTCAAAATAGGGACAAAAATCAGGTTACGGTATTGACGAACTCTTATCAAAGGGCGTGCGAGAGTGTAAATCAACATCAAAAATACACCGAGCTCCGCCGCGGTAATGACAGACAGCGGTAACGCTAAATCGACACCGTTAATGACCCGAGAGAGTGACCAAAGAAGCACTAGCCCTAAAAGAGAAAAGCCGTTAATTCCTCTTTGTCCTGTCCAGTTTTGGACAGCGGTCAACAAAAAACCCGCAATAATAGCCAAACCGAAACCAAAGACCATTTCATGTGCATGCCAGAGCATCGCAGGTAGTGCAAAACTTATGGAATTGCCCTGAAGTACAGCGAGCCATAGCAGCATGGCGATACTCCCGAAACTCGCGCCAAGCAAAAAGAATGGTCGGAAAGCCTGCCTGAGCAATGGTGTAACTCTTTTTTCTTTCTCTGGATCAAGGATATTAATCATGGCTGTCTCCTCACTAAAAACAATGCCAATATAATAACATGTATTTTATATATATGTTATAGGCGGGTTATTTTTGCTGCGCTGTAAATAAATTGCTGAGGTTTTCTCGGAAAACGGATTGCAATGAAAGGCTGAGTTTCTGTCCATGCTTTGAAACGATATTCCCATTCGAAGCCAGATAAAATGCAAAGAGTACACAGAAAGATGTTCACTTTCTGACACCTAGAGAAATGGAAAAGAAAGGCCGTCTATCCGGAAATCCTGTCAACGAAGGTCATGCGCTGACCATCGTCAATCTATAATTAAGTGTTGTGGCGTGCAGCATATTCCTATGAGTGATTGTTTTTGCAGGGTTCCGGGTATTACAGGGAGGTAAAAATGACGGGAGGTCGATTTGAGAAATAGTGATATCAATATAGATACAGAAACGTCTGTTGATGTCCGTTTTCGTCTGCAAGACATCGAATTGCATGGCACGCTCAAAGTGGCATTGAATTTTAAAGCGCGCGTGGTGGTATCAAGCTTAGATACAGAAAAGGTCCGTCATTTACCTGAGGGTTATACCTTCAACACGCTGCAATGCACCTCAGTGGATGGTGAATACACGCTGATAGATTGCAAGTATTTATCGGGTGAGATTTATCCTGAATTCATCATCAAAGGGCAGTTCGATTTCGAATTCGATACCATCATCGTCAGTCTTTTTGGCCTATCTACTTGGTTTGAAAACAGCCGTCCTTACAAGCTCAGCAATGGTAGCCTTCATAAAGATTTTGGCTACGACAAATTTTGCCACGAAATCACGTATCTTGGCCTTAAATATGAAATTGAAAATCATACTCCTGTACGATAAAAAATCAGGGTGAGAAGAATTTCTTGGTGATGGAAAAAGACTCCATCCAGATAAAAAGTTTGGATAAAAACCTCAAACTGACTGATGCGAAGAATCTGGCGTGGAAGCTAAAAATGTTCCTCTCGACCTTATCTGCTTCTCCGCTGCCGCTGCAAAGTGTGTCGATAGTCAACAAGGAAAATGGCTACCAAACCTCGCTGTATTTCTTTGAATCTGTGGTGTCGCTAAACCCGATAGAGCGCTCTTATCTATGTTTCTGTACCGGTGGTTACCTATTCCGTGAAGGCCTTTGGGACACAGTGCTGAAAAACTATTTCGCCAAAGAGAACTTTGATCAACTCTGGCCCAACCTCTATGGCATCTTTACTTTTGAAGGCTCATGGCAGTTTGATTTCATGAGCCACGTTATTTTACTCGACCGCTACTGCTCCTTAATTGCGGAACAGACCGGGTTTCGTCTGGCGAGTTGGGATACCAATGAACTCAAAGAGATGCTTGATGAAGAAGTCGAAAAATACTCAGAGGGTATCTACCGAGATAAACGCCAGTGCGTGAATAGAATCATTAAACATGTGAAAGCGGCGAAAAGGGAGCCTAACTTCTCGCAAAAGTATGAAAATGCAATGAAGTATGTATCTTCGGACATCAAAAAGCTCATTGCGTTCAGTGAAGAAGATTTCGACTTAATGAAGACCATTCGTGATCAGGTTTCGCACGGCTCTGAAGTGAAAACTAAGGAAACGTCTTCGATCAGCCATGAACTTATTCGAAAAGATCGTCTCTTAGTGCTGTTGATGTACCTTGTGTTTGATGAGCTCGGGTTTACTCGCCAGCAGTTTGCTAACTGTCTATCACGTTGCAAGCAGCGGTTTGTTCAAAATGCTCGTCTCGAAGCGAAAGAAATTGACAGATTGACGAAAAATGCGGAAATCATGCCGTTGTCTGCACCGATTAATACCAAAATATACCCGTCTTTTCGTCGCAATATTGTGGTGCTGTTTGACGAGAAAAAACAAACCTACACCATTGATGAAGAGACCAGTAGTTTGACGCAATTCCCGTCGGTATCGTTTAACCGACGTGGCATCGACAATGTGATTGATTTAGCGACACAGAATCTTGAAGACCAAAACTACACCTCTGTCGAAGTGATCCCTAATGTGTATTTCTCCCATGATGGTGTCGATCATCCAGTAAAAATGGTCATTAAGGTGACGTACTAGAATTTGGGGATAATACCGGTCAACAGCTTGTTGTCAGTTAACATTTAGCAGTAAATAGAAAAGCAGCGAACCGAAAGGGACGCTGCTTTTTTTGGCTGAGCACCGTTAGACATACTCAGTGATCTATTAAGCCAAATTGGTTTTTATGGCTGTAGTGTTTGACGAATATCTTTCCAGCTTACCAGCTTGAAGTTTTGATTCTCAGTCTTGTAGCCGCCGTCAATGTTGTACCAGTCTTGAGCGATGAACATACCCTCTGGGAAGGCTGCGCTTAGGTTGCCTGGAATCACATCGATACCATCAGTATCACTGGCACCGTCTACACCCAGCTGGTCGTTACCAATGATGGCAAACGTACCGATATTTTTGTGGTTGTTATCGATATCGTAAACCACATAGGTATTGTTACCCTGGCTTGAAGCAATCAGGAACTTCTCGATACCGTTGTTATACAGAGTCAGGCCTTCGACATCTTCAACCAGAGTTTTGTTGTCGATTTCAGCCATCATGGTGCCTTTGGTCTCGGCTTTGGCATCAGCGTTGTAAATCCAGATTCCTCTGTCTTCTTCACCCAGATACAGCGTGCCTGTTTCATCGTCAGCCACACAGCCTTCAGGCTGGCTCGCCAGCGACCAATTACGCACGATTTCGCCTGCAACACCGTCTTTGGTGAACGTCAGTTGCCAATGCTCAACATCGCCACCTTTGCCATTGGCAAACACATGGGCAGTACCGTTTTTATCTTGGTACAGGCAGATTCCGTACACTTCGCCAAGGCTTGAAATTAACTCAGGTGATTCTTCATGAACGTTATTGCCCACTGCAGTCAGCTTTTGAATCGGTGCCTGACCGTCTGTTGCTGCAACGATACGATAGAGCGTAATTGTGTTGAGCTCACGGTTCGTGGCGACGGCAAGAGAGAAGGTTTCGCCATTCCAGTCTTTTACGTTCTGACGAATATCGACGTTGTTTGGTTCACCTTCATCAAGGTATTGCAGCTCGTTACCGTCAAGGTCATAAGCCATCAGTCCGCCTTGTTTATTGGTCGCGATGATCAGGCTTTTAGATGCATCTTCAGGGTTGAGCCAGAAAGCTGGGTCATCTGCCGCATCGCCATCATCATCAACCTCTAAAGTCTCTCCCGTTGCTTTAACCAGCGATACGTTTTGCACTGCTAGCTCGGTATGGCTAAGAATGTTCGATTCTGGCAACCATCCTTGAACAGATGTTGAAAGCTCAGCGTAAGTGACTTTCTCATATACTGGCTTATCGGCCTCAGTATTTGCCACCCACAGTCCATCAAAGCCGACGGTAACGCCTTTGGCTTCGTCAACGCCGTCAACGCTAAAAGTACCCGCATACTGGTTACCGTTGTTACGGGAATAGAGGTTGAAGCCGACTACCTCGTCAGCAGCAATGACGTAACCTTCATCATTTTTACCGTAAACCAGGTCGAGTGCTTCAATTTCACCTAAGTTACCCAGAGGTTTAACGGCATCAACAAGACGACGATCTTTGACGTTTTCGGCATCAGAACCGTACGCCCAAATACCGATATCTTGCTCAGCGACATAAAGGGTTGCTGTTTGGTCATCGACCACACATGCACTGATATCTCCGCCAACATTAACCTTACGAACAGCAATAGGTTCGCCCTTGTCATCAGTGATGGCACTGGCGATTCCGCTGTTGGTCAGTTGGAGTTTGTATTGTGACAGCGCGCCGCCATCTGCAAATACAGTGGCAGTCAGCTCACCCGTTGTGATGTTTTTGTAAAGGCAAACACCTTCTGGCTTGATATCGACGGCGAGTGTACCCAGAGACTTGACCGGGGACTGCGTGTCAGCGCCGATGGAGAAGAAAGCCACTGATTCTTTATCTGGCATTGCGACAGCCAGCACATCAACAGCGGTACCGTTTGTGTCAGTAAAGCCATAGCGTATGTCAGCGCCTTGGAATTCTTCCCCCTCAGCGTGAAAAACTTCCTGACCATTATGATCATAAATGGCCAGGCCATCTCCTTCTAGCGTTGCTGCAAGAAGGCTCTGCTGTTGGTTTTCAGGGTTACGCCAGAATGCGGCATCGGCGATGTCATCGTAGCTCGTTGAGGTAGCTACAGATGATTTCACTACTTGTGCCATTGTCTGTTGAGCGGTTGCGGAAGAGATGTTTGCAACCAAAATTGACGCGGCGATTAAAGACAAACCCATACGTTTCATTGTGTCCCCTTTGTTACACTTTCTATCTGATAAAGGAGAGCAACGGTAAATCCCGTTTTTTGCATTAGAGTTACAATTCTATTGCTAAAACTGTCATCACTGATTTATTCGACATGCCTAATAAAACTGACTATCGGTTTGGCTTATTGCACAGAAAAGTGAGATTAAGTAACACTCAACTAGTACGCATTTATTTGCATAACCATCTTATGTAAGTTGTCTTTAGTTGCTGCATGCCAATCTTACATGCCTTTAAATAAAGCCTGAGAGGCGCGACTAACAGGTAGTTTTTGGCCGCAAACGAGTGCATGCATTTTGCCCGTAAAGTCCTTTTTTACCTTGGATAGCTTTCGAATGTTGATAATGGTTGAGCGATGAATTTGCCAGAAATTATCTTGATCCAACTGACTTGCAAGCTCCTTTAAAGAAGTACGAATAATATACTCCTCTAATTTTTCTTCCTGCTGTGGGCAGTAAACCGATATGTATTTGTCCTCAGCTTTAAAAAACGCCACGTCGTCAACCGACACAAGGTGGATATCTTCACCCCTCGCTGCGCGTATCCACTTCAAAGGCTCTTTGGTTGCTGGTGAAGCAACGCCCGCTTGTAGTTGCTTCAAAATATGATGAAGGTCAGGCGTATCAGACGTCTTGGTCTCAGAAAGCAGCCGAGTTTTGACCTTTTCACATGCTTTTAGTAGACGGCTTTCATCGAGTGGTTTTAAGAGATAGTCCACAGCATTTTTTTCGAACGCTTCCAGAGCATGCTCGCTGTAAGCCGTAGTAAAAACAATATATGGAGGACGCTTCAATTGACCGATTTTCTCGGCCAATTGCAGGCCGTCCAAGCCCGGCATATTAATATCCAGAAATACGACATCTGGCTGGATCTCTGTGATAGTTGAATGAGCTTGAGAGCCATTTTTACACTTAGCCTCGATGACTAGTTCGGGCCATAAATCTGCCAACAGCTTATCGAGGTGGCGAAGCAAGAGTGGTTCGTCTTCTGCCAATACAGCACTGAATGTTTGTGTCATAGCGACTCCTGTATAGCCAGTTGTTCAAGCGCATTTTTGTTGATGCGAATAGAGGAAGTGACGCCTTTATCAGGGTTCTCAGAAATACTCAATGAGGCCTGTTCGCCAAATAATGTCTCTATTCTCGATCGAATATTTTTGACGGCAATGCCGTTGCCTTTGCTTTGCGTGTTATCGCGCAGCCCGATCCCACTGTCTGAGACACACAACAGGTAGTCATGCTTGTCGAGCACAAAACGAATATCGATATGGCCGCGTTCAATGTCAGGCTCGATACCATGCACGACCGCATTCTCAACCAAAGGTTGTAACAAAAATGGAGGAATTTGGATGTGAGACAAAGAGGGGTCTGCATGTATCTCGAAAGACAGTTCTTCACCGAGACGTATCTTTTGAATCTTCAGGTAATCATTAATTAATCCAGACTCCCTATCTATTGATATCAACCTTTCGCGACCAAGCTGCAATGAACTTCTGAGCAAATCAGTGAGGTGCCGGAGCATCTGTTGTGCTTTACGGGGTTCCATATCAATTAGGGCATCGATATTGGCCAAAGTATTGAACAGAAAATGCGGCTCAATCTGGCTTTGCAGCTGGGTCAGCTCGCTGAGTACGAGCAACTTTTCTTGTTCCGCCTGTTTTCGACGCGCTTCTTCCAGTGCTTGCCTAGCCTGCATTTGTTTTTCACGATTATGGAGGTAGTACATACACGCCATTGTGAATGTCAGCCCCATAATAAACGTTGGCTGAAGCACGTGAAGCGAGGCCCCATAGCCACTGAGCAGCAAATAGCAATTTAGTGTGCCCGCTAACAGTGCCAGGGGTACCACAATGAATCCTCTTAACTTTTCTGGCCAGTTTGGGAAAAAGCGATGGCTGAGCCATGAGAGGGAAAGGTTTGAGTAACCGTAACCAAAACTGATTATCAAATTATCAGTAAATGTGCTTGGCCACATTGAGTAAGTAATAACGGCAATCGCAAAGCAAAAAACAGAGGTGATTAAAGTGGCTGACACCCATGAATTAGCGAAAAACTGTTTGATTTTTGGCATTGTGATGTCCTGAGTATGGGGTGGTTTATTGTAAATAATCCGAGGTTAAACCCACAGCAAATAAATGAATATAAAAACGAAAATTTGTACTGCTTCGATATTTGTTATGGTCATTAGCACGAACTGTAAATAGTCTACTTGATGCATTGTAGACTGCATGTTTTTGCGATAAACCGCCTTTATATGGTGTTAAGTGTTAAAAGTGGAACCCGAGATTCAATTGTATTCGCCAAAAACAGCAAACATTATCAATCGGCTCTGACATAACGTAACTGGGCAGTCACGACGAGAACGAACAATGAAAAAGAATACGGAAGACAATTACTTAAAAAGGCTCAACGCCGTCATCGATTTTATCTACGACAACATTGATAACAGTCTGGATATAAACCGTTTGGCAGACGTTGCCTGTATGTCGCCGTATCATTTTCATCGCATTTACCGCAGCGTTATTGGCGAGCCAGTGAATGCGACGGTTCGACGTTTGAGGCTGCATAAAAGTGCTGCCTTGTTATTACGCTCTGAGCATTCTTTGCTCGATATTGCCATTGCTACTGGCTATGGCAGCAGTGAAGCGTATAACCGCGCGTTTAGAAAAGAGTTTGGTAAAACGCCGGGGCAGTTCAGAGTGGAGGGAGGAAATAAGCTTATACCCTCGATTTTCTCCAAGCGAACGATAACGTCAGAAAAGGTTGATAACAAAATGTACGAAACGGAACTGGAAAATTTTGAAGGACTGAGGTTAGTCGGTATTCGCCATCAGGGTGATTACATGGATATTGGGCAAGTGTTTGAGAAGCTCCTCATGTCTGCAGGTCAATACCAATGGATGAATGATACCACCCGAATGATAGGCATCTACTACGATGACCCGAGTTCAGTGCCTGTGGAAGATAGACGCTCGGTTGCCTGCATGACCCTGCCTGACGGAGCCGAGGTACCAGAGGGACGTGGGTTAGAGGTTCTGGATGTGCCTGCAGGTAAAACAGTAAGCTTGCTGTTCAAAGGAAGCTACGCAGAATTGGAAAAGCCTTATAACTGGTTGTTTGGCGAATGGCTGCCATCAAGTGGTCTTGAGATGGAAAACTTCCCGGCGTTTGAAGAGTATTTGAACGACAATCGAGTCACGCCTCCCAGTGAGTTACTGACGAGAATTCACTGTCTGGTCAAACCTTCCGCGGTGTAATTATGATTGCGCCGATGGAGGATATGTTTATATCCATCGGCGCGTTATTTACTACTTATGTCTTTCGCGAAGCTTCTCAGCGACATCAGTCAGTGAGAAACCTTGATCCAACAACAGCACAGTCAGGTGATAGATGAGGTCGGCTGACTCGTTGATCAGCTCCTCCTTGTCACCCGACGTCGCTGCGAGCGCGACTTCGACACCTTCCTCACCCACTTTCTGCGAAATCCGCTTGGTGCCTTTGGCAAATAGGGACGCCGTATAAGATGAGTCAGGATCGGATCCTCGACGGGATGCCAGCACTTGCTCAAGTCGGTGAAGGAACACCATAGAGGGGTCTTCGAATATGTCTTCACCGAAGCAGGTGAGGTCGCCCAAATGGCAGGTTGGGCCGATAGGGTTGGCCTGAACCAAAAGGGTGTCTTGGTCACAATCGAGTCTGATCTGCTTGAGCTCAAGAACATTGCCGGACGTTTCCCCTTTTGTCCAAAGGCGCTCTTTTGTTCGTGACCAGAAGGTCACATGACCTGTGTCCTGCGTCTTTTCCAGCGCGTCCTTATTCATATAACCCAGCATCAGAACCTGACCGCTGGCAATGTTTTGTACAATGGCGGGCACTAGACCGTTAGTTTTCTCCCAGTCCACCTGTTCAGCCAGTGCTGTTTGTGTATTTCCTTGGCTCATAGGCGGATCTCCAAATTTTGTTGTTTGAGGTAGTGTTTAAGTTCACCGATATTAATGATTTGCTTGTGGAATACCGATGCGGCAAGCGCACCGTCAACGTTGGCAATATTGAAGGCATCGGCAAAGTGTGGCATTTCTCCAGCGCCGCCAGAGGCAATCAGAGGCACCTTACACACTGGGCGAACCATGTTGAGCTGCTCTAGGTCATAGCCTTGGCGGACACCGTCCTGATTCATCATGTTAAGGACGATCTCACCGGCTCCTCGGCGTTGCACCTCTTCTACCCAGTCGCGTGTCTCCCACTTGGTAACCTGTGTGCGGGATTCATCGCCCGTGAATTGGTAAACCTGATACTTGCCTGTTTCTTTGTCGTAGTAAGAATCTATGCCCACCACAATGCACTGAACGCCAAACTTCTCAGCAAGCTCAGTGATGAGATCCGGATTTGCCAGTGCTGGGGAGTTTATCGAGATTTTGTCTGCGCCAAACTCCAAAATTCTGCGGGTATCTTCTGCTGTTTTGATACCGCCAGCGACACAGAAAGGGATATCAATTACTTCTGCTACCCGCGCAACCCAACTTTTATCCACCACGCGGCCATCACTTGATGCGGTGATATCATAAAACACCAGCTCGTCGGCACCTTCTTCCGCGTAACGTTTCGCCAAAGGCACGATATCACCGATGATTTCATGATTACGGAACTGAACGCCTTTGACGACCTGTCCGTCGCGAACATCGAGGCAGGGAATTATCCGTTTTGCCAGCATGAAAATGCCTCCTCTGCCGTGAATTTTCCATCGAGCAATGCGCGGCCGACGATCACGCCTGACACGCCAGTCCCTTTCAGCGCTTCAATATCCGCCAGCGAGCCAATACCGCCCGATGATTGGAATTGGACATCTGGATAGGCACGGCAAATATCGCGATAAAGGTCGACGTTTGAACCTGCGAGAGTGCCGTCTCTTGAGATATCCGTACACAGCACGTGCTTGAGGCCGACTGAGCTGAAATCTTCAACCATGGCTTCAAGTGTCAGGGTTGAGGTTTCTTGCCAGCCAGACACAGCGACCAGTCGGTTTCCGTTCTCGTCGATGTTGATATCCAGTGCCAGCACAATGTGCTCCGGCCCATACTTCTCCATCCAGCGCTTTACCTGTGCGGGTTCTTTGACTGATGTCGAACCAATCACCACACGTTTTGCGCCAGCGCGCAGTAACTCAACAACGTCAGACTCTTTACGCACGCCGCCACCAATCTGAATGTTGGCTGGCGTGCTGTCGATAAGGCGGGTGATAATATCAATCTGGCGTGCAGTGGTATCTTTAGCGCCAGTCAAATCGACAAGATGCAGCCAGTCAGCGCCAGCTTGATGATAAAGGTTGAACTGTTCAGCAGGGTCAACCTTGTACTCTGTCTTTTGACCGTAGTCGCCCTGATAGAGCCGGACGACCTGACCATCAATTAAATCTAATGCGGGGATAATCATCCTTGCTCCTACATCTCGAGAAAGTTTTTAATCAGTTGCGCGCCTGCTTTACCTGAACGCTCTGGGTGAAACTGGACACCAAAATAGTTGCCGCTTTGAACTGCGGCACTGAACGGTTGCCCGTAGTCGCACTGCCCAATGGTGTATTCACCGACAGGCATGGCGTAGCTGTGCACGAAGTAAAAGTAGCTGTCTTCAGGCAAATCTTTGAACAGGGGGTTACCCGCTTTGGCAGCCACTGTGTTCCACCCCATGTGTGGGAGCGGTTGCTCTCCGGTTTTCATCAGTGTGGTGTCTGCATCGACGTGGCTCAGGCAATCGACGGTCTCTTTGCCTTCCTGAGAGGTTTTGCCCAGCAATTGCATGCCGAGGCAAATTCCGAGCAGCGGTTTTTCAACTTTATTCACCAGTTCGATAAGGTCTCTGTCGCGCAAGTTTTTCATTGCTTCACCTGCAGTGCCGACACCGGGAAGAAACAGTTTGTCGGCATTGAGAACATCTTCAGGATTGCTGGTAACACTGACCTTATAGCCAAGGCGCTCGACCGCAAAGCGAACAGAGCTGACGTTGGCGCAGCAGTATCAATGATGACGACGTTTTGGCTCATAGCTACAGCACCCCTTTGCTGCTTGGCAGTTCATTACCTTCGACGCGAATGGCCTGACGCAGGGTTCGGCCAAAGGCTTTAAACAGGCTCTCAACAATGTGGTGTGTATTTTCACCATCGGATGAGAGGTGCAGTGTGCAAGCCAGTGTGTCGGTCAGTGAACGGAAGAAGTGTTCCACCATTTCAGTCGAGAGGTCGCCGACTTTTTCCTGCGAAAATTCCGCTTCAAACTTAAGGTAAGGACGGCCAGAGAGGTCTAAGGCACATTGTGCCAGACACTCATCCATCGGCAGGCTGAAGCCGAAGCGGCCAATGCCACGCTTGTTGCCGAGTGCTTCTTTCAGCGCCTGACCCAGTGCCAGTGCGGTGTCTTCAACTGTGTGGTGATCGTCGATGTGCAGATCACCTTCCACGGCGACCTCCATTCGAAATCGACCGTGGGTCGCAATTTGGTCTAGCATGTGGTCGAAGAAGCCAAGACCCGTGCTGATCTTGTTACCGCCACTTTCATCAAGATTTAGGCGAATGTTAATGTCGGTTTCTTTGGTGGTACGGGTAACACTGGCGGTGCGTGGCTGGGTCGTCAGTGATTTTACAATCTCCTGCCAGCCCATTGTGTCCGGGTTGTATTGAATACCGCGGATCGCCATGTTTTCTGCCAGTTGCAGATCGGTCTCACGGTCGCCGATAACCGCAGAGGTTTGGAAATCAACCCGCCCTTGCTGGAGGTAGGGTTTGACCAATCCAAGACTCGGCTTTCGGCATGAACAACCATCGTCGTCGAAGTGAGGGCAAATCAGCACATCATCAAAGTGAATACCTTGTGAAGTGAAGATCTCCATCATCATGTTATGCGGCGCATCAAAATCGTCTTGCGGGTAACTGTCCGTACCCAGTCCATCTTGATTGGTCACCATCACCAGTTTGTAGCCAGCCTCTTGCAAAGACAGAAGGGCAGGGATAACAAAGGGCTCCAACTTCAGTTTGTCCAGTCTGTCGACTTGAAAATCAACCGGTGGCTCAACAATTAAGGTGCCGTCACGGTCGATAAATAGAATTTTTTCTTTCACACACACTTCCTTTCGGTGTTGTCTTTATTGTTCTGCCAGCTGCTCTCGGATGAACGCCAGGGTTTTTTCACATTCTTCTCTGTTACCGATGCTCAGGCGAATACAGTTCTCTATCGGTGAACGGCGAAGAATGATGCCGTTATCCCAAAGTCTAGAAAACAACGCGTCAGCATTTGGGAAACGAATCAGTAAAAAGTTGCCGTAGCCATCGAAGACGTCAACGCCCGGAAGCATAGATAAGCCAGCCTGAAGGTAAGCGCGGTTTGCACTTAAATCGAGAGTCTGAAACTTCATTTTGGCAAGGCCGGCTTCAGACAATGCCTGACAAGCAATTTCTTCAACAGGAACTGGCACCGGATACGGCGGTATCACTTTAAGCATCAGTTCAATGATTGCAGGGCTCGCCAATGTAAATCCGCAGCGCAAGCCTGCCAGCGCAAAAGCTTTCGACAGCGTGCGCAGTATGGCTAGGTTGGGGTAGCGTGCCAGCAAATCTGTGCTGGTGGCTTCGAGATGAAAGTCGATGTATGCCTCGTCGAGCACAACAATGGCTTTATCTTTGGTCATTTCAAGCAGGCGCTCGATGTCCTGACGATCAATCAGATTTCCGGTCGGGTTGTTTGGGTTACAGACAAACACCAGCTTGACGGTATCCAGTGACGCTTCAATAGCTGGCATATCTAGCTGCCAGTCATCACGAAGCGGCACAGTTTTCCGGTTTACGCCACAGGTTTCTGCACTGACACCATACATGCCGTATGTTGGCGGGCAGAAAAGAATACTATCGTCTCCCGGCTCGCAGAATGTACGAATCAGAAGCTCAATCCCTTCGTCGGCACCACGTGATGTCAGTACCTGATTCGCTTCAAGGCCAGCATAGGCAGCGTAAGCATCAATAAGCGCTTGCGGTTGGCAGGTGCTGTACCGGTTAAGACGATTACCACTGACTGTGTAGTCATTGTCAAAAGGGGACTCGTTGGCATTCAGCCACACATCACCGTTGCCGCCTAAACGGCGGGCAGAGAGGTAGGGGGTAAGCTGCCGCACATTTTCCCGCGCCAGAGCATTGATATCCATTATGCCTCCTCGCGCGCTTCTTTCGCTGCTTGCAGCGCTTTGACACGAACGGTGACTGCATTTCTGTGAGCGTCTAGCCCTTCTGCATCTGCCATAGTTTCTACCGTTGGGGCCAATCTCTCCAGCCCTTCAGGTGTCAGCTTTTGCACCGTCATGCGTTTGCTGAAATCAGCCAAACCGAGGCTGGAATAGGTGCGAGTATAACCGTAGGTAGGTAACACGTGGTTTGTACCCGACGCATAATCACCAACCGACTCCGGTGACCATGCACCAAGGAAAATAGAGCCAGCATTATCAAGCAAAGGCAAAAGTTCACTGGGAAACTCGGTCTGAACAATAAGGTGCTCAGGGCCATATCGGTTGGAGATCTCGACACATTCTTCAAGATCTTCAGCGATGATGATCACGCTGGACCCCAGTGCTTGCTTGGCTATTTCAGCTCGGCTTAGTACCGTCAGTTGCTCTGATACTGCAGAGGCAACCTTCTCTGCCATTGCCATGCAAGGTGTCAGCAGAACGACCTGTGAGTCGGGGCCGTGCTCAGCCTGACTGAGCAAGTCTGCTGCAATGAAATCAGGGTTTGCATAGGTATCAGCGATGACCAGCACCTCAGAAGGGCCTGCTGGCATGTCGATAGCTGCGCCCTTGTGGTCGTTGCTCACCTGTTGTTTAGCTTCGGTAACGTAAGCGTTACCCGGACCGAAAATCTTATCGACTTTGGCGACACTCTCGGTGCCATAAGCCATCGCAGCTATGGCTTGTGCGCCACCCACGTTATAGATTTCAGTGATGCCGCAAAGGCGAGCGACATAAAGGATCTCGTCAGCAATCGGTGGTGGAGAACAAAGCACGACCTTTTGACAACCAGCGATTTGAGAAGGGACACCCAGCATCAACACGGTAGAAGGTAAAGGTGCACTGCCACCAGGAATGTAGAGGCCAACCCGCTCGATTGGACGGGTAATCAGCTCGCAAGTCACACCTGGCATGGTTTCAACACGCACAGGTTGCGGCTTTTGCGCTCTGTGGAAGCAAGTGATGTTGTTATAAGCCTGCTGTAGTGCATCTTTGATGCCCTGACCGAGACGCGCGACAGCCGCATCGACTTCGGCGGTTGTCACGGCAACAGATTCGGGCTCTACATTGTCAAATTGCATCGTCAGTGCTTTTAACGCGGCATCGCCGTCTTTTCTCACCAGATTGATGACATCATTAACAGCATCACCAATCGCCGCACCGTCACTGATTGCAGGGCGTTCCAGTACCGCTTCCTTCTGGCTGTCACTGAGTGTTTCCCACACCACGGTCTTCATGCTGAATTACTCCATCATTTTTTCAATTGGCAGCACCAGAATAGAGCTGGCGCCAAGTGCTTTTAACTGTTCCATGGTCTCCCAAAACAGGTTTTCACTACTGACCAGATGGACGGCCACACGCTGTTTGTCGTGCGCCAGCGGCAATATGGTTGGGTCTTCAGCACCCGGCAGTAATGCGACCACTTTTTCAAGCGTATCACTTGGCGCGTGAAGCATGATGTATTTAGATTCTTTAGCCTGTATGACACCTTGGATACGTGTCAGTAAGCGTTCAATTAATTCCGTCTTCTCTGCATCAAACTCGCCCTTACGCTGAATGAGAACTGCCTTTGAACGGAAGATCACTTCAGCTTCTTTCAGGCCATTGGCTTCGAGGGTTGCGCCCGTCGATACCAAATCACAAATTGCGTCGGCCAACCCGGCACGCGGTGCGACTTCAACAGAGCCATTTAACATACAAGGGCTGAAGCTGACGCCTTTTTTGTCGAGGTAGTCTTTGAGGATATTCGGGTATGAGGTTGCAATGCGTTTGCCGTTTAAATCTTCAGGACCGTTATAGGTCTGATCTTTATCGATAGCAACAGAAAGACGGCAGCCGCCAAAGTCGAGTCGACGCAGCTGGGTGTATTCAGAGGGTTCATTCAGTGCGATACGCTCTAAACGCACTTCTTCGAGTTCGTTTTCACCAATCACACCCAGATCGACAACACCGTCCATAATGAGGCCCGGAATGTCGTCATCTCTCACCAGCAGCAAATCAATCGGCATATTTTCAGCGTGAACAACCAAACGCTCACCGCTAAAGCTGATTTTTACCCCGCAGCGCTTCAACAGTTCCTGACATTCTTTTGCCAGACGCCCTTTCTTTTGTATTGCAATACGTAGTCTGTCTGTTTGCATTGTTCTAATCCCTGTCCTAAAACGAAAAACCCCCGGAATCTCTTCCAGGGGTCTCAAATTCTTTTTGGTAATGACCGATGGAAGTTCACTCTTTTTGCCTTCCAGTCGAAACCATTCCTCCCGAAAGACTAGTCAGGATGATGGTGATGATGAGTGGTCATTAGCAGCATTGTCATATTGGTATTCGTCGTTCAACTTGTTTACGAAGTAGGCTTCACAGTAACAAACTGATTAGATAATGCAATGACTTATTTTTGAGACGGCGATATTTTCTGTTGGCATATTGCAATGTAGGCTCAGAGCAAATGAAATATCCTGTGAGAAAGGTTTGATGGATAATCTTAATGAAATGCATTTTCCCAGTTTATCATTCTGAAATTTTTGGAAATGTTGAATAGATACATTACTGAGAAATAATGGCGTTTACAGGGCGATGGTCAAACAAAAATATCCAGTTTTCCTTTTGTTTCTGATATAGAACAAGAGTCAAAATCATCATTTTCAGCGTTTTCAAAGCTCAAATGGTGATTATCTGTATTTTTGTCCTTTTCTTCTTCCTGTTGCCCGCCAGTTCGGCCATCTCGCTCGATGTGGTTAATTTTTTGATAGGGCGACCTGATTAGATTCTGCAAAATCATGATAAACCTCACCGTCGTTAAGTGTGCTTTCACTTATATACATCGGCGCAACGGCGATATTCTTTATACCGCCTTGCCAGAGGCCGCAGACTGACATCGGATAGCCGATTTAGCCACAACACTTTTTGAACTTTTTACCACTGCCACAAGGGCAAGGATCATTTCGTCCCGCTTTGAGGTTACCGGGAAAGACACCATCAATGTAAAACCACAGGTTTTTACCCTCTATGAGTTCGCACAAAAAACGTGACTTTTCGTGCAAGCAATACTCTTGTACATCATCGGCGTAATGGGCTTTAAACTCGACGAAACCCTGTTTGCCGCTACTATCAATGTTGCTGCTGAGTACCTGAAGTCCGAGCCAATCGCTATTGATCGAATCAGCAATACCCTTTCGATGCTGTTCCGCCTCGCAGCTCGGATGGTAGGTATCAACGACAAAATCCACCAAACCTAAAACATGTGCCGCGTAGCGTGCACGCATCAGCTTCTCAGGGTGATCGACGGAGGCGTGGTCATTGTGTGCGGGCTGGCAGCATGCAGCATATCCGCGCTGACTGCCGCAAGGACAGGATTGCACTGTCATCATTTTTCCTAAAGCGAGATTAACCTGGCGCACATTCTGGATTCCCGCTTATTGACTGTCAAGGCAGGCAATAAGCGGGAGAAATGAAGTGCTAGAAAGCATGTAGATACCAGTTATATTCAAGCTGTGTTATCTGTTGCTCAAACTCTTCTAGTTCTTTGTTCTTACAGGTAATGAACACGTCGATAAAGTCAGTGCCAAGGTATTTTCTCATCACCTCTGAGCTATCAAGTGTTCGCAGGGCATCACGTAAGTTAGTAGGCAGGTTGGGTTCGGTTTTGTCATATGCATTGCCGATGATTGGATCCGGTGGTGCTATCTTGTTGTCGATGCCGTGGAGGATAGAGGACAGCAAAGCGGCCATCATCAGGTACGGGTTAGCATCAGCACCTGCGACGCGGTGCTCTATGCGGGTTGCATCATTTGGACCTGCAGGGATGCGAAGCGCTGTCGTTCTGTTTTCTATGCCCCATGTGGTGGCGCAGGGTACGTAAAACTCAGGACTGAATCTGCGATAGGCATTAACGTTAGGCAGAGGATCGCCATATAGTCTGGCATCAGTTCAAGAAGACCACCTAAGGCATATCTCAGTATGTCAGTTGGCTCTTTGGCATGTTCAGGAGCAAAGACATTGTTGCCGTTCTCATCAAGCAAGCTGATGTGAAGATGCATACCATTGCCTGCCTGATCAGGGTAAGGCTTTGCCATAAACGTGGTTTCTAACCCATGCTCGTGGGCGACATGTTTTATCACGCGTTTCAGCAGCATCGCATGGTCGCATGTTGCCATGGGATCATCTGTGTGTTTCAGGTTGATCTCAAACTGGCCGGGCGCAGATTCAGCAACAATGGTGTCGGCAGGAATGTTCTGCTGACGCGCCGCTTCGATAATCTCGTTCAGTAAGTCTGCATGTTCATCCAGATCATCCAGTGAGTATACCTGCGTTGTTTCGGGCCGCTTTCCGGTGACTGATGATACCGGAGGGTGAGGAAGTCCCTCTTTGTCTCCTTGTTCAAGCAGATAGAATTCCAGTTCATAAGCAGACACGGGCGTGAGTCCTCGCTCTTTAAACTGGCGGATCACGCGTTGCAGCACCATACGTGGGTCGGCAAACATTGGTGTTTGCTTGTTCTCATACATGCTCATCAGTAACTGCGCGGTCGGGCGCTTTTGCCAGGGTTGCACACTCAGGCTTCCGGGCACAGGATAACAACTTGCGTCGCACTCACCGATTTCTAACCCAAGCCCTGTTTCCTCCACGGGGATCCCTTTTATGCTCATGCCATAGATGGAAATGGGCAATGCCACACCTTTGCTGAACACCTTTTCCAGTGCGTCACTTTCCACCCGTTTTCCGCGTACGATCCCATTCATATCAATAAGGAGAAGATCGACAAACTGTATATCGGGGTGCTGTTTGAGGAATGCCTGTGCCTCTTCAGGCGTGGCAAGATTGACATCTGATGGAATGAACAGATCCCTGTCGCTGTGGTAACGCATGATTCACCGCCGTGTGTAAATTATATTAATCACAAAATCTGCTTAGTTAAGTGAATATCAAACATCAATTATTGTCAATGACAGAGCCTTTCCACCTTGATGTTAAGCAGTGACAGTAGCTATCTTGCGATTTTTTAGTGATATAGATGTATTAACCTAGAGAATAATAATCGAAGTGAAATGTGGCTTATTTTACATCATTGCGTAATTTATTTTTTACGTGTAGTGTGTGATAAAACGAACGAAAAGTAAGCAGTTCATTCTCTAAGAGGTGAAAATGTCTGTGAACCAACCACCACATCATTTGGCTGAACACGTCGCAGCGCTGTCTGGTATGGCTTCTTCAGAGCGTCGTGTGAGACCGCTGGTGGGGGTAACGGCATGCACCACCATGATGGGTGCTCATAACTTTCACTTCGCTGGCGAAAAATACCTCAAAGCAGTCGTGGACGGCGCAGGCTGCCTTCCCGTTGTCATTCCAGCAATAAATGAGCCTACTGTTTTATCCGCTTTGCTCAGTCAACTTGACGGTGTGCTGTTCACGGGCTCACCATCAAACATCGAACCTCATCACTATAACGGCGCGCCCAGTGACCCGGGTACCTTCATGACCCGCAGCGTGATGCGGTGAATTTACCTTTGTTAAAAACAGTGATTGAAAGCGAGGTGCCTTGCCTCGCGATTTGTCGCGGGTTTCAGGAACTGAATGTTGTCTGCGGCGGCACACTGCATCAAAAACTTCATGAGTTGGCGAACTTCATCGAGCACCGTGAAGATAAAAGTGCGGACATCAGTACTCAATATGGTCTTTCACACACTGTGGCGATAGAGCCGGGAGGTATTCTCGAAAAACATTGGGGAGAAAAAAGGGTAGAGGTCAATTCTGTTCACACTCAAGGGATAGCTCGTCTCGGTGAGGGGCTCAGAATCGAAGCCAAAGCACTTGATGGGTTGATTGAAGCGGTTTCATTTCAAAGTGAGGCTTTTACTCTGGGAGTCCAATGGCATCCTGAGTGGAAAGTCACAGAAAATCCCTTCTATTCAACTATCTTCAAATTATTCGGGGATGCATGTCGGCATCGTTCATCGATGCGTGAGAGGGAATATGAACAAGCTAAAGAAGTGGCTGAAAGACAATAAGATCACAGAGGTGGAATGTGTGGTCAGCGACTTATCGGGTATTGCACGCGGCAAGATAGCACCCGTTGATAAGTTTATAAATGAGGGTGAAATGCGTCTGCCTGAGAGCGTGTTGCTCCAAACAGTGACTGGCGATTATGTCGACGATGACATTTATTATTCGTTGCTGGACGAGGCCGATATCGATTTTATCTGCAAGCCGGATGAAGACGCGGTTTATCTGCTGCCATGGACAATTGAAGAAACGGCGCAAATCATCCATGACAGTTATGACAAGATGGGTAACCCCATTGAACTTGCACCCCGCAATGTTCTTAAAAAAGTGTTGAAACTATACGCGGATAAAGGTTGGCAACCAGTTGTTGCACCGGAAATGGAGTTTTACCTCACCGCCCGTAGTGACGATCCCGATTTACCTTTGCAAGCACCGATAGGGCGCTCCGGCCTAAAAGAAACGGGTAGGCAGTCTTTCTCAATTGATGCCGCCAACGAGTTCGACCCTCTTTTCGAAGACATGTATGAATGGTGCGAGGGGCAAGGGTTGGCGATTGATACCCTGATTCACGAAGAAGGCATGGCGCAGATGGAGATTAACTTCCGTCACGGCGACCCATTGCAACTCGCCGACCAGATTTTTGTCTTCAAACGCACCCTGCGTGAAGCGGCATTGAAACACAACGTTGTAGCAACCTTTATGGCTAAACCGATCACCAACGAGCCGGGCAGCGCGATGCACCTTCACCAGAGCATCATTGATGTTGAAACCAAGAAAAACATCTTTACCAGTCAAGACGGCACCATGTCGTCGTTGTTTCTCAATCACATTGCCGGGCTACAAAACTACGTGCCGGAAATGCTGCCGATGTTTGCGCCAAACGTGAACTCCTTCCGCCGCTTTCTGCCCGATACGTCTGCGCCAGTCAACATGGAGTGGGGGGAAGACAACCGGACCTGTGGCTTGCGTGTGCCAAATTGTACGCCACAAAGCCGACGGGTAGAGAACAGGCTTCCCGGTGCCGATGCTAATTGCTATCTCGCAATTGCTGCCAGCCTTTTATGTGGCTACATCGGCATGGTTGAAGAGTTGAAGCCCTCACCACCTGTGCAGGGGCGTGGTTATGAGTTACGCAGCCCGACGTTACCTTACACGCTGGAGGCAGCATTGGAACGTATGGAGAACTGCGACAAGGTGTCGCATTACCTTGGCGAGTCATTTGCGAAAGGTTTCATTGCCGTCAAACGGGCGGAACAGGAAAACTTCAAGCGGGTTATCAGCTCTTGGGAACGTGAGTTCTTGCTGCTGACCGTTTGACTAAATGGATGGTGTGAACTGAGAGGAAACGCTCTGAATAAATAACACCGATAATGAACAACATGGGGATCAGCGTGGTGAAACCACTGATGGACCCGTCACGACGTATGTGGAGGCAACATGGCTGAGCATAATCTGGCTTACAATACGGAATCGTTACAACAGCAGGATAATCAACATTATCTACACCCGTTCTCTGATCATAAGTCATTAAGAGAACAGGGTGCTCGAATGATAGTGAAGGCAGATGGTGTTTACATCTGGGACAGCGACGGTAACAAGATTCTTGATGGTATGGCTGGGCTGTGGTGCACCAACATTGGATATGGTCAGAAGTCTCTCGCCAATGTTGCTTTCGAGCAAATGAATGAACTACCGTACTACAACAGTTTTTTTCAGTGCGCTCACCCGCCAGCCGTTGAATTGGCAAAAGAAATTGCAGAGCTTGCCCCACCGCATATGAATCAGGTGTTTTTTACCGGGTCAGGCTCCGAGTCTAATGACACAGTGCTACGTATGGTTCGTCATTATTGGAACCTGAAAGGTAAACCTGAAAAATTCACCATTATTGGCCGCCATAACGGTTACCACGGCTCGACAGTTGCGGGTGCCAGCCTTGGTGGAATGAAGCCGATGCATCAGCAAGGTGGATTGCCCATTCCGGGGATTCATCATATTCCTCAGCCCTATTGGTTTGGTGAGGGCGGTGATCTGTCTCCGGAAGAGTTTGGCATTCAGGCCGCGCAGGAGTTAGAAAAAGCGATACAGGATATCGGCGAAGACAAGGTCGCCGCTTTTATCGCTGAACCTATTCAGGGGGCAGGTGGCGTTGTCATCCCACCCGATACCTATTGGCCGGAAATCAAAAAGATCCTCGCGAAACACGACATTTTATTGATTGTTGACGAGGTGATTTGTGGTTTTGGTAGAACCGGAGAGTGGTTTGGTAGCCAATACTTTGGTCTTGAGCCAGACTTTATGCCAATTGCGAAAGGCCTTACATCTGGCTATATCCCTATGGGAGGTGTGATTGTCAGTGACCGTGTCGCGGGCGTATTCGAGCAGGAAGGCGGTGAGTTTTATCACGGTTATACCTACTCGGGCCACCCGGTGGCTGCAGCGGTCGCACGGGAAAATATCCGCCTAATCAAAGAGAAAGGGCTGGTGGAGTATGTGAAAAATGACATTGGCCCCTACTTGCAGCAAGCTTGGAAGACACTCGGTGACCATCCCTTGGTCGGGGAAACCCGCGGCCTTGGTTTACTGGCAGCGCTTGAAGTAGTCCAAGAGAAAGAAGGTCGAGTGCGCTTTGATTCTGACTTAGATGTCGGTGGTATGTGCCGTAACACCAGTGTAAGTAATGGACTGGTGATGCGTGCGGTGGGCGATACGCTGATCATCAGCCCGCCAATGATCATTTCTCGCGATGAGGTCGATGAGCTCATCACAAAAGCCAGAAAAACGCTAGATTTAACCATGGAGTCACTGAAACAGCAGGGACTCTACTGAGCACAGAAGATTTACGTTGTTTTGCCTGCAGTTCGAAAGAGGCGGGCCTGTAATACCTCAGGGTGTATTTCACAGCATCCTTAACCCCGGGCAGGAATGTGCCTGTTCGGGTCACGGATACAGTAAACAAGGAGAAATCATGAAGATGTCAATCGGTAAGCCGTTACTGGCGCTTGTGTTGTGCAGCCTTGCGTTACCAATGAAAGCAGGGGCAGAAGAGATCCTCCGCATTTATAACTGGAGTGACTATATCGCCGAAGACACCCTAGCGAACTTTGAGAAAGAAACCGGTATCAAAGTGACCTATGATGTCTACGACAGCAATGATGTGCTGGAGGCCAAACTGCTGTCGGGTAATTCCGGTTACGATATTGTCGTTCCTTCCAGCAGCTACCTTGCCAAACAGATTAAAGCTGGTGTCTACCAAAAATTAGATAAAAGTAAACTGACTAACAGTGGCAACCTCGATGCTTCATTGATGAAGCGACTGCAAAATGCTGATCCCGGTAATGCGCACTCTATCCCCTACCTCTGGGGCACTAACGGTATTGGTTATAACGTCGATAAGGTCAAAGCAGCGATCGGCGGAGCTCTTCCGGGAAATAAACTCGATTTGCTTTTCGACCCTAAATACGCGGCCAAGCTGAAAGACTGCGGTATTGCGATTGTTGATGCTGCTGACGAAGTTTTCCCGCAGGCACTTCACTCTCTGGGGCTAGATCCAAACTCCAAGAACAAAGCAGACTACAAAAAAGCCGGTGAAGTATTGGCGAAGATTCGCCCATACGTGACCTACTTTCACTCCTCCCGCTATATCACTGACCTAGCGAATGGCGATATTTGTCTGGCGTTTGGTTTCTCAGGTGATGTGTTTCAGGCCGCCTATCGCGCCGAAGAAGCGGGCAATGGACAGAACATAGAGTATGCAATCCCCAGTGACGGGGCGATGTTATGGTTTGATACCATGGCGATCCCGGCTGATGCGAAAAATGCCGACAACGCCCATAAGTTCATGAACTATGTACTGCGTCCTGAAGTGATTGCGCCCATTACGGACTATGTGGCTTACGCCAACCCCAATCCGCCATCCAATAAACTGCTGGATCCGGAAGTGCTCAACAACCCTGCCATTTATCCGCCAGCCGAAACACTGAGCAAGTTGTTTGTTGCGGAAGTGCTACCGAAGAAAATCAGCCGTGAAATGACCCGTATCTGGACACGGATGAAAACCGGTAAGTAAACCTTGTGTGCTGACAGAGACGCCAGTCTGGCGTTTCTGTTGGTATTGTTCTTTTTCCCATCGGCTTCGTAAGCTGCATGAGCAAGCAGGATGCACACTTATGGACAATCAAAAGGTCAACGGACAGGCCACTGAGCTGCTTCGTATCGACAGAGTGAGTAAACTTTTTGGTGATGTCAGGGCAGTGGACGATGTCTCCCTTACAATAGAAAAGGGAGAAATATTCTCGCTGCTGGGCGGCTCGGGTTCAGGCAAATCTACCCTTCTTCGTATCCTCGCAGGTTTTGAAAAGCCATCTACCGGTCGTATTTACCTCGATGGTGAGGATATCACTGACCTTGCGCCCTATGATCGACCCATCAATATGATGTTTCAGTCTTATGCCCTTTTCCCGCACATGACAGTAGAGCAGAACATTGCCTTTGGGCTCAAACAAGACAGCCTACCCAAGCAGGAAATTCAGGAAAAAGTGGCTGAAATGCTCAAGCTGGTGCGAATGGAAGCTTACGCCAAACGCAAACCTGATCAATTATCCGGCGGCCAGCGCCAGCGCGTTGCCTTGGCGCGCTCCTTGGCGAAACGGCCCAAGCTTTTGTTGCTTGATGAGCCGATGGGGGCGTTGGATAAAAAGTTACGCACCCAGATGCAATTGGAAGTCGTCGAGATCCTCGAACGTGTTGGGGTGACCTGCGTGATGGTCACCCACGATCAGGAAGAAGCGATGACCATGCTGGACGAATCGCCATTATGCACGAGGGCTGGATTGCTCAGATAGGCACACCCACTGACATCTATGAGAGCCCAAACAGTCGGATGATTGCCGAGTTTATTGGTTCTGTGAACTTGTTTGAAGGCGAGATCGTGTCAGATGAAGTCGACCACTGCATCATAGATAGCCCAGAAGTCGCGCAGCAGCTCTACATTGGTCATGGGGTCGCGACCAATGTGGAAGATAACCGCGTATGGCTAGCTCTACGCCCTGAAAAAGCCTTAGTCAGCCGAGATAAACCGGAGGATAGTTATAACTGGTCTAAGGGTATTGTTCACGATATTGCTTACCTTGGTGGCAATTCGATTTATTACGTGCGTTTACCCAGCCAGAAAGTGGTGATGTGCAGTATTGCCAACATTTCACGAAGGCAAGATAAACCCACATGGGACGATGAGGTTTATATAAGCTGGGAGGCCGCCAGTGGGGTGGTATTGCGCTCATGAGCGGGGTTGGTGCGCCGCAGAATAAGGCCAAATCGAAAATGTTGTTCCCGAAAGGGCGACACATCACCATGGGCATCCCGTTTTTTTGGCTGTTGCTGTTTTTTGCTTTGCCGTTTGTCATCGTGCTTAAAATCAGCTTTTCGACAGCGGCGGTCGCTATTCCGCCGTATGAGGCCATTGTTCAGTACGTCGATGAAGTGGTGCAGATTGCCCTTTATTTGGAAAACTACATTCTGCTGTTCGATGATAATCTCTACTACCATGCTTACCTGAGCTCGGTCGAGATTGCGTTCTTTTCGACGCTTGGTTGTTTACTGCTGGGCTACCCAATGGCCTATGCCATTGCCCGAGCCCCCGCCAGACAGCAGACGATCTTACTGCTGCTGATCATGTTGCCATCATGGACATCCTTCCTTATTCGGGTTTACGCATGGATGGGCCTGTTGAGCAATACCGGATTGATTAATAACAGCTTGCTTTGGCTTGGGTTTATCGACCAGCCGCTGCAGATCCTCAATACCAATATCGCGGTGTATATCGGCATTGTTTATGCCTACCTCCCGTTTATGGTGCTCCCGCTCTATGCCAACCTTGTGAAACTGGACATGACGTTACTCGAAGCGGCAGAAGACTTGGGCTCACGTAAACTCAACACCTTTTGGAGAGTTACGCTGCCACTGTCAAAAGGCGGCGTTATTGCCGGGTCAATGTTGGTGTTTATCCCCGTGGTGGGTGAGTTTGTTATCCCTGAGCTTCTTGGCGGACCAGAAACCTTGATGATAGGCAAAGTGCTTTGGCAAGAATTCTTTAACAACCGCGACTGGCCCGTTGCCTCAGCTTTGGCGATTGTGATGCTGGCAATCCTTATAATTCCTATCAGTTTGTTCCACCATTATCAGTCAAAAGACTTGGAGGCTGAGCGATGAAACAGTGGCGTTTTTCTTCCATCATGCTCTGGGTGGGGCTGATTTTTCTCTATCTACCGATGCTGATATTGGTGATCTACTCCTTTAATGCCTCCAAGCTAGTTACGGTCTGGGGCGGTTGGTCAATCAAATGGTACGGCGAGCTGTTCCGTGATGAGCAGATTTTAACAGCGGTGTGGACGAGCCTTCGCATTGCCTTTTACAGTTCAACCATGGCAGTGATACTGGGTACCTTAGCCGCCTTCGTGATGACCCGCTTCCGACGTTCTCGGGGCCGATTTACGCTGTCGACAATGATCACCGCGCCTTTGGTCATGCCAGATGTAATCATCGGTCTGTCACTTCTGTTGCTGTTCGTGCAAATGGGCGAGCTGTTTGGTTGGCCGGCTGAACGGGGCATGACAACGGTTTGGATTGCCCACTCGACATTTTGCGCAGCTTATGTCGCGGTGGTGGTGTCATCGCGTCTCAGGGAAATGGACTTTTCGATTGAAGAGGCAGCGATGGATTTGGGTGCCACGCCGTTAAAAGTCTTTTTCGTGGTGACGATGCCTATTATCTCGCCGTCACTGATTGCCGGATGGTTACTGAGCTTCAGTTTGTCCTTGGATGATCTGGTGATTGCCAGTTTCGTCTCAGGGCCTGGCTCAACCACGCTACCTATGGTGGTTTTTTCATCGGTCCGGCTTGGTGTCTCGCCTAAGATTAACGCCCTAGCGACCCTTATTATTCTAATTGTCGCGATAACCGCGTTTATTGCGTGGTACTTTGCTCGAAGGGCAGATCAACGCTCGCGGGCGGCACTGAATAACGAAGGTGCAGCTTAAACAGGACTCAGATAAATATAAAAACGGTTTTGTTTCATTTTCATGAGTCACGACAGTCAACATACTCAATATAAGCACGGCCGCTGATTGGTTCTCCCTCCAGCTCGCCGTGGTATTGGTAACCACCCACATAGCCTCTGAGTAATCCATATGTCATCGGTGTATCGATAGTGCCGTGCAGTGTTAGCATTTTTTTGCCATTCTTATCGCTCGCGGTCCAGGTGAAAGTCTCCGGCAGTCTGGTATGCCTACCCTCTGGTGTTACTCGGTCAGAATCCTCGAATTTTGTGACTTCAAAATGTGTATGACGTTGGCTGCTGCAGCGAACTAGTTCTCCTCGTCTTCGAATATAGGCTTCTTTGAGCACTGGTTTACTTTTTATCATGACATGCGCCAATAACAACTGCGTGTTTTCATCGATATGAATAATTTGATAAGTGAAAAAATCAAAGGGGAATCTGGATGTTTTCGATATTGGCTTATTAAATATTCCGTATGGACTGAAAGCATTAAAGTATTCGAAACAGCCATGGCCTGATATTATTTCAGTGTTACCTTTATTAGAAATAAACCCTTTATAATCTGCCATGAGTGAGAGATGTTTATATATTGGGTTGTGAATGAACCAGGTAACATTGTCATGACAGGTTAATGTGATATCGAGATGATAATTATCATGAGTCATTCGAAGATGAAACTCTGGATAATTGCCAGATAAGGTAACGTCACTACCAAACTTAATCAGGTTACCGTCATGAGACATTTCACAGTCACGGTCGATAGAGTAAGAGGCAAAGTTAGATGTCTCTGGTAATGCAGTTCCACTGACCTGAGTGACATTTCGCCTCGGGACATCAACTAACATGTAGTCGTTATCGATCATTTTTATACCTGATGAACCAATTAAAGACATTAAAGAGAAATACTTAAAGGGTTCGGGTAAGTTGGGGATCATCACACCGTAGTGAGTAAAACTAAATAAACGTTTATCGATATTGGGGCGAATAAATTCAGGGCAGTCAAAACGTTTTAATCTTTGCGCCTTTGTTGAATCAAACTTTTTATACAATGTGTTTAATGCTTTTTTTGAAATTTTCAAGGCTCTTCCCTAATTCTGGAATAATTATTCTAATTATTTCCCTTATATCATTGGATGAGCTGGCGTTATTTGTTTCCATTTTGGGATTGATTAATTTTAAAGTGGTAATAAAGCCACTTTAGTAATCAGCATTCATAGAATAAATATGCAATCAAATGCAATTTTAGGGTAATTCCAGAGACAGGGATGTATCTGGAATTATGCATTAGAAATTAGCAGGTGTAGTAGCACTAAAAAGCATACATGTTTCATCGAAGGGGTTATTAAAACGATGTGGACGGTTGCTGTCGAAATAGTAACTGTCACCTTTCTCAAGGACGTAAATTTCATCACCGACAGTTAATTCCAGCTTTCCTTCAACGACGATTCCTGCTTCTTCACCGTCATGTTGCAACATATCAGAGCCTGAATCCTTTCCCGGAGGATAAGACTCGCTAAGTACGGCGAGTGAACGGTTAGGGAAATCTTTACCGACCATCTTCATTGACACGTCACTACTGCCAATTTCCAACAGGTCCTTCTGACGATATACAACAGGCGTGCTTTCTGCTTCAGTAATGTCCGTAGAAAAGAATTCAACTAATGACATTGGGATGCCGGAGAGGACTTTCTTCAAGGAGCTAACCGACGGGCTAACACTGTTTTTCTCAATCATTGAAATGGTACTGTTTGTGACGCCAGCTCGCTTTGCCAGCTCACGTTGTGACAGACCACGCTGTTTCCTTACTGCTTTCAGATTTGCTCCGATATCCAATCTTATCTTCTCCTGCTAATCGATGAGCCTTTTCGGTATGGGGTATGATCACAGATTGTCAGTGATTTTGAACGTTTAATCCTAATCTCTATAAGGGGTAATTCAAGCAATATATCTTTTCAAAATCATAAGTGTAAAAAATATCTTTCACTTTTAGTTGCACATCACTACTCAAGGTCGCTGCCCCGACTGTTACTGATAGCGAAATTAAGTGTCTCAATTTTATATAAAGGTACTCAGTGTGTCGCTTTTTTTCTTCACCCCAGTGTCAATAATAGCGTAAAATTTGTTTGATATATTTTACGGAGGTCAAGGTATGGCTGCATTCCGGTCAGGGCAACCACATACAAGCTCTTATTACGCTGCAACGGCTAAGTACACGCAACGTTACCCGATACTTGAAGAGAGTATTGACGTTGACGTCTGTGTGGTGGGAGGTGGTTTTAGTGGAATAAATTGCGCCTTGGAGCTGGTTGGCCGTGGCTTTACGGTTGCTGTATTGGAAGCCAATAAAATAGGGTGGGGCGCCTCAGGTCGAAACGGCGGTGAGCTTATTCGTGGCATTGGTCATGGCGTCGAGCAATTTCGGAGTCAAATCGGTGATGAAGGCGTTCGCGCTTTAGAACTAATGGGCATAGAGGCTGTCGAAATCGTCCGCGATCGCGTTCAGGCGCACAGTATCGATTGCGACCTGACCATGGGGTACTGCGATCTTGCCACCAAGCCCTGTCACATGACCGAACTCGAACATGATTATGAACAGCTGCAGCGCAACGGCTACCAACATGAACTAAAAATGCTGGATAGAGATGGTTTATCTGACGTCATTGGCTCAAATCAATATGTCGGCGGTATGTTGGATATGGGCAGCGGACACCTCCATCCGCTGAACCTTGTCACTGGTGAGGCAAAGGCTGCAAGTGATTTGGGTGTTCAGATTTATGAAGATACGCCAGCGTTGTCGATTCAAAAAGCCGAAAAGCCTTTGGTGAAAACCGAGAAAGGACAAGTGCGATGCCAGTATTTGGTATTGGCAGGCAATGCGTATATTGGCCACAAACTTGAACCTCACGTTGGCGGGAAGGTTCTTCCTGCGGGCAGTTACATCATTGCGACGGAGCCGCTCAGTGATGAACTAGCCGACGCGATCATTCCTAAAAATATGGCGTTTGCCGACATGAGTATCGCGCTGGATTACTATCGCCTATCTGCCGACAAGAGACTGCTTTTTGGCGGTCTTTGTACCTATTCGGGCAAAGACCCCCGAGATATCACTGCAGCACTAAGACCCAACATGAACAAAGTGTTTCCCCAACTCAAAGATATCTCGATCGACTTTGAATGGGGCGGCATGATTGGAATAGGGGCTAACCGATTGCCACAAATTGGTCGACTTCCTGATGCACCTAACATCATGTTCGCACAGGCTTATGCCGGGCATGGCGTAAATGCCACACATATGGCTGGAAAAGTCATTGCCGAAGCGTTGGCCGGACAAGCAGAGCGGTTTGATGTATTTGCTAAAGTGAAGCATATGACGTTTCCGGGTGGGCCCATGTTTCGCTCCCCGTTGTTGGCGATTGGTATGTCTTACTACCGTCTAAAAGAAGTGCTTTGGGGTTAATCGATGGTTAGAACACTTTGGTAAAAAGTGACGCTGAAGCTTGATCATTTACACGCTACCAACGTCACTAACCGATGATGACTACGCTGACACTTGAGCTTCAATGACGTTTTCAGCATAGCTCCTATATTGTTGCTCGAACTGTTGGGCAACAGAATCTGGAAACAGATGAAACTTGCCAGCGGCCAGCGCATCAATGATCCCATCGACGACAACAGACGCAGGTTCAGCGTTATCCTGCATACCTGCTGACGCTGCCATATCTGTTGCGATAGGGCCTGGGTGAACGCTCAATACCTGTACACCACTTTCCGCCCATGAATCTCTTAAACTTTGCGTGAGTGCGTAACTGGCTGCCTTTGATGCCGAATAAGTGCTGACGCCAGCAAAACCTTTTATCGACGCAACAGAGTTCAACTGTACTAAGGCGCCTTTATTTCTTGCCAAGGTTTCACTGAAAGCCTGAGCGATGTAGAGGAGTCCATAGGTATTGACTGCAAGCTCTTTTTGAAGGGATTCAACAGCATGCTGTGCGAGGGGTTCGGCTGGGGTAAGGACACCCGCATTGTTGACTAAAAGCTCGACATCTGGTGCCCGCTCTGCCAGTGCATTAATAGATGCTGGGTCTTGCATATCAGCAACCAGTGTTTTTACCCTATTTCCGTAGTCGTTTTCTAAATCGGAGGTTGAGCTTGGATCTCTCACTGCCAAGTATACTTTAGTACTCCCTGCTCCTAGTAAGCCTTCAACGATAGCGCGACCAATTCCTCTGTTTGCTCCAGTGACTAAAGCGACCTTGTTCTTCACGTGAAAAGCCATTTCAATCTCCTTGTCCTGACGTTATTAACGATTAATTCTATACCGATTGGTAAGTTGAATGATTATTTACTGATCGGTACAATTAAGTCAACAATGAGTGTAAAAATATATTTTATTGATATTCGGTTTATTTTTAGACGTTCAATGGTTCGCTTTGGCAAAGAGGTAAAAATGGCAGCAGGCCGAAAGTGTGAATTTTGCAAAGAGCAGGCGCTCGATGCCGCGATGAAAGTGTTTTGGGAAAAGGGTTTTTTGGGCGCGTCACTCTCAGAGCTCACCCAAGCGATGGGCATTAATAAACCGAGTATGTATGCGGCGTTTGGCAATAAAGAGCAGCTTTTCGTTGCTGCAACAGACTATTTTGCCGAGCGGCATGGCTCTCAGGCCTGTCGAAATCTTCAGCAGTCCGAAGGTACTGTCAAAGAGAGAATGAAGGTCTACTTGTCTACGGTGTCTGATATGCAGAACCAACCCGGCCTTCCCCCGGGGTGTTTTATTGCTCAGGCTATCGGCGAATCAGTTGGGGGATCTTTGCCTGCCGCGGCGTTGTCTGCTATCCAAAAAGCCAGTGGTATTTCTTGGTCATTTCTTACCGATTTTTTTCAGCATGAAATCGATGCGGGTCGGCTGTCTGACAGCAAAAGCGCAGAGGTTTATACCCGTTATACACTTACCGCGATTCAAGGTATGGCTTCAATGGCCAGAAGTGGCGTACCCCGCCATAAAATGAATGATGTTATTGATTTAACACTGCTTGCTTTTGAAGACTGATCTCTTGCGTTGGTGCACTGTCTTTACGTGATTGCTTTCTGACGTAGCGTGCAGTGATGATTGCTGTTACGCCCAACGTAATTAGAAGTGCTTCTACGATTAAAATATCGACATGCCCGAGCATGACAAGCTGAGAAATTTCAATTCCCACTAGTGTCCAATCAGCCACCAAGGTTGCGATGAAGCAGCTACCCGATAAGTAGAGTAAGACAGACGCTGCAACGCCCGACTTTTTCATGACCTGTGCAAAGATGACGGACAATATCCAGGTGAAGTAAACGAGTTGCTCAAGGTATTGTGCGCGCTCGGGTAGATCTGCAGATAGGAGCCTTGCGGCAAGAAAGCCTACTGATGTCGCCAGTACGACCCCAATAAAGCCGCCAACCGTGAGCCTTCTGACGAAATTCAGCCCACGTTGACTGTAATTTCGCTGCTTCGCCCGTTTCTCTACCCACATCAGATTACCAGTAATGATGATATAGCAAGTGGCAATTCCAAACAGGAAGAACGCAATGCGCAGACCATATCCAGCAAAATCACCAAAGTGAAGACTCGCTATGACTTGAAGGCCTGATCTCACTGCGTTGTCATAGTTATCATGCGTAATGTAAGTTTGGGATTGATCACTGAAACGATAGTGGACCTCAGCCTGTGTTGAAAAGTGATCGACTGAGCGGTTCTGGAAAATAGCGACAGCACTGGTATCACCAAAGTGCTCGATAACAATACGCCGAAAAGGTTGATTGCCAATGTCCGCTTTTGCTTTTTCGACCAGTGCATTCAACCCTGACATGGGGAGAGCGTTACCAGATTCTTCAATGTGTGGTTCGTTAAATCCTGCTGCTTGGAGTAATCGCTCCTGATCACCCTGATAAAGAAGTACAGCGTAGGAAATTTGGTAAACAATAACCAAATTAAACACCAGCCCTGTGAAGGCATACATGATGTGGAAAGGCAGCCCCATAGTTCCGATAAGGTTATGGCGTCCAACCACTTATCCTTTTTGCCTTCAGAGCGATATTGGAAAAAGTTTTTAACGAGTTTTCGCCAGTGGATGACTGTGCCTGTCAGTAGGGCAACAAAAAAGAACAGGGTAATTAATCCAACAAAATATAAACCAATCCTGCCAAGCCCTAAATTGTAGTGAAGCTGATAAATGAAGTTAGCGAACTGAAAGTTTTCGCCATTACCAATAATTTCGCCGTTATTAGGGTTTAGATACACGTGGACATCATGATGATCCTCTCCTGTTTCAGGATCGGTATCGTCGATGACTTCTGCGAAATAGGCTTCGATATATGGTGTGTATTCAGTCGGCGGAAAAAGGTAAAAGCCATGGTCGACTTCTACGTTATAGCTATTTTGTATTGAACTGATTGCCTTATCGTAATCGACAAAGCCGTAATTAAACTGACCAATCTCTTTTGCCAGGGGAGGAGTGTGTTCCCAACTGAGAACGTTTTCCCTGAATAGACTGATTGACCCTGCAAAAAATATGATGAAAAGGACAGTGGAAATAATCAGACCAATCCAAGCATGTGCATTGGTGAGAGATTTGAGCGTCGTCGTCTTCATATTATTAAGCAACCATTAATACAGTGTTTAACATAGCGGAAGGGAGTAGAACGAGTGACAGTACTTTTAAAGCTGTACGCGTTCTTTCAAAAGAGTAGGTCCAGGTGATGACACCTGCCCATATCGGAAAAGCCAGAATAAGGCCTGTGATCAGTTGGACATCTTCATCAACAGGCAATAAAAGATTGATGTTGAGTACATAGGACATCGAAATGAACAGACCCAGAAATAAACCTGTGACCGTTTTAGACCACATAACTGAGTGCTCCGAAAGACAGCAGTAATGCAGCAACCAATGAATTAGCGAACCGTGCGTTTTTAAAATAGGGAGCAAGAAGCGTATTTAAGATCAGTGAAAGCATGAGTACAACAACACTTGCCAGTAACGCTGAAACATTTGGGTAATGCAGAGAAAACAGCCAGCAGCCGCTGACGAAGCCGAGAATAAGACTCGATAGGCCTAAGAACTTTGTGATGGCAGTTTCTATGTATACCTGATGTCTGCTGCTCAGGTAAAAGCACTGCGCGCCCAGCCAGATAGGAAGAATGGCAATAAAACTCATCTTTATGCAAATGATAATTAATTTCACTTGAATGTATTGCTGATTAATCACCTCTGCAATCAATCATGAGTTAATTGCGATCAAGTTAATGAAATACTGCTCGGCGATGAAAATATACGATGAGAGTTTGGCAACAAAAGCCAGCTTTTCGCTGGCTTTGTACTGGTTATCTTTGATGAGTAGATAATTACTGCGAGAACACTCAAAGCTTGATCCATGTTGCTTTCACTTCGGTGTATTTCTCAAAAGCATGGAGCGACTTATCACGTCCATTACCTGATTGCTTATAACCGCCAAATGGGGCTGTCATATCACCGCCGTCGTATTGGTTAATCCAGACCATACCTGTCCTCAAAGCTTTTGCCGTTTTGTGCGCGAGGCTTATGTCGGATGTCCATACTGCGGCAGCCAGGCCGTACTCGCTGTCGTTAGCAATCGCAATCGCTTCTTCTGCGGTATCGAACGTGATCACTGACAGTACCGGACCAAAAATTTCATTTTGCGCAATGTCCATCGCGTTTTTTACACCATCAAACATGGTTGGTTGTACGTAAAGGCCGCCGGTTTCCGCCATTACTTGTTGACCGCCAGTAATCACGTTGCACCAGCCTTTTTTCCGTTATCGATATAGTCCAGCACCGTTTTGAGTTGATGCTGATCAACCAATGCACCGACGTTTGTTTGCGGGTCGAGCGGATGGCCGGGTCGCCAGGTTTTGAGGGCTTCAGCCACTTTTTTGACAAAAGTATCTTTGATGCTGCTTTCAACCAGTAGTCGTGAGCCTGCAATACACACTTCACCCTGATTAAAGGCAATTGCAGCCGCTGCTGACTCGGCAGCGGCATCAAGATCCGGTGCATCAGCAAAGACGATGTTCGGGCTTTTACCACCTGCCTCCAGCCAGACGCGTTTCATGTTGGATTGACCAGCATAGATCATCAGTTGCTTGGCAATTTTGGTTGAGCCAGTAAAGACGATGGTATCCACATCCATATGAAGCGCGAGAGCTTCTCCCACGGTATGACCAAATCCGGGCAGCACATTTAATACACCAGCAGGAATACCAGCCTCAATGGCCAATTGGGCAACACGAATAGCAGTAAGGGGCGATTTTTCAGAGGGCTTTAGGACCACCGAGTTGCCTGAAGCTAGCGCGGGGCCCAGCTTCCAGCATGCCATCATCAGGGGAAAGTTCCATGGTACGATAGCCGCAACCACACCCACGGGTTCACGGGTGACCATACCTATTTCAGTAGGATCCGTTGGCGCAATTTCGTCGTAAAGCTTATCGATAGCTTCGCCTGACCAGCGAAGTGCATTTGCTGAGGCGGGAACATCAATAGTATGCGAATCACTGATTGGCTTGCCCATGTCGAGCGCTTCCAGTAAAGCGAGCTCATCAGCATTTTCTTCGAGCAAGCCAGCGAATCTAATAACGGCCCTTTTACGTTTAGCTGGTGGTAATTGTGACCACACCCCAGACTCAAACGTGCTCCTCGCGTTAGCGACGGCGAGATCAGCATCACTCTTGTCGCAGCTCGCCACATTACATAATACCGTGCCGTCTATCGGACTAATGCAATCAAAAAACTCACCACTTTGTGCGGTCTGATACTTGCCGTTTATAAAGGCACGGCCCTCAATGGAGAGTGAGTCACGGAGCGCTTGCCATTGTTCCATTGTCTGAGGTGAACTCATCGTCATTTTCCCTTATTCACACTGATACCAATCAACATTGATTCTCTGAGTGTTTAACAAATCATAGCAATAATGTTCGATATATTTTACATGCTAAGCGACAAAAAAGGTTGGCGCAAGGCAAGTATCAATGATTTATACAGGTAAGTTCATCGCTAAGACAAGGTGGGGGGTACATGGGGATAAATTGGCTTAATCATCGAGAAACGTCCGCGCCCATCAACATGAAAGAGGGCGCGGATGAAGTGTCGTATCGTTCTATTGCGTAATGCTACCTAACTTCAGCTCGTCGAATTATCATCATTAACCTTACGACTATCGGGAAGGCGTTGGGGAGTAGGCGGATCAACCAGTCTTGACGGCGACCGTCTGAGATGAATATCCGCCCTTTATTTTTTAAAACACCATTAATAATGGTTTTCGCCGCTTTTTCAGCTGAGGTGCCTTTTTGTAGCGCATTATGAAAACTCGGAGTGTTTTTGCCGTGATAGTCAGCATTCATTGTGATGTTAGTTGCAATTGCGCCCGGGTGAACGGTGTGAAACGTAATGTTGTTGATACCTCTAATCTTGTGTTCGACCCTGAGTGTATCGGTAAAGCCTCTTACCGCAAATTTGGTTGTGCAGTAGGGGACGAGATAAGGCAATGGTAGCAGTCCTTGTGAGCTGGATAAGTTTATTATCGCTGCCTCGTCTTGCTTTACCATTAATGGATAGAGAAGCTGCGTCGTTCTGATGACGCCCCAATAATTAATGTTGGTGATTTTCTCAAAGTCCTCAACAGTGACCTCGTCAAATGTCCGGTCACCCAATGCGATACCTGCATTGTTAAACAGTAAGTTTACTTTGCCGAATCTCATCTTGATGTCGTTGACAAAATTCTTGATCTGTCCGAGTCGGCCATGTCCACATTAGAAGAAAATACCTCAACGCCCGTTCTGGCTAAAAGTGCTTCCGTATTTTTCGTATTGTTGATGTCACAAATAGCAACATTGGCTCCGGCTTCAGCGACGGCAACAGCCAGTGCTTGGCCAATCCCTTCCGCTGCACCTGTAATAACGGCTACTTTTCCTTGTAATGTGCGCATGGCGCGTCTCCTTTCCCGGCAAACTGTTAATACTAAATGTAATGACTGTTGGAATACTTATATTGCGCTAAAGCTGGCGATTGATAATCATGTTCCACAATGTGAGTGGACAAAATTTGGCGGCTAACCAGACAGGCAGAGAAAAGTATCCGAATACAATTTGTGGTTTCTTTTTGCTAATTTTATTTATGACATGACGAGCGATTTTCTCTGGTGGCGTTCTCAAAAAGGCCTTTTTGAATTTTTCAGAGTTCGCGTCCTGGCGGCGGCTAATATTGGTATCGATACCACCGGGGTGAACACAATGAATGGAAATCGGAGAATGATGGTATTCGGCCATTAACGATTGCGTTAGACCCGCAACAGCGAACTTTGACGCACAGTAATCGACATTTCTTGGAATACCTACCAAACCAAAAATACTCGAGACATTGACCAAAATACCCTCATTTTTCTCCTCCAGATGAGAGAGAAAGACTTTTGAGCCGTTGTATACGCCATAGAAATTGACATCCATAACGTGTCTAAACGCCTCAACATCCGTTTTTGTCGCTGTATCGCCTGTACCCTCTATGCCTGCGTTGTTGATGACGACAAACGCCGGACCAAGTATCTCTTTTACTTGATCCCCGAATTTTTGCATTTCCTCAAAATTCGAAACATCAAATGCGCTGGTCATGATCTTTATATCAGCGACATCTTTGACCATGGCTTCCGTTTCTCTTAGGCTTTGGTCGTCATAGTCATTGAGAGCGAGGTTTGCCCCCAACTTAGCAAACTCCAGCGCATAAGCTCGTCCCATACCAGATGCAGCACCGGTAATGACAATGGTTTTATTTGAAAAATCATTCATTATTTCTTCCTTACAAGTCATTTAATGCATGAAAACTGACTTTATTCCTACAGTGAAAATGGAATAATCATTATCTAATGAAGAAATAGATAAATGATTTTTACTAAGCTAATACTTGATTTATTGATATTCTATTTATTGAAAAACATGGTGATCTGGATTTAATTTCTTGGTGATTTTGTAGAAACTGAAACTAAAGCCTGGATACATAGCAATAACTTTTCCATTCTTACTTTTATACCAACTATTACATCCACCACGGTACCAGATGGTTTTTTTCATCTCTTCATGAAGCTTTGTTGTGTATGTTTCCTCAGTCTCTTCTTTAACTTCACAAGTCTGATAGCCTTTAAATTCACATTGTTTAATGGCATCAATGATATAGTTCATTTGTGATTCAATAATAAATATTGCTGAGGTGTGTCCAATGCCGGAATTAGGACCGCATGATAAAAATAAATTTGGGAATCCAGGTAAGCTTGTACCCAAATAAGCCCGAGGGAATTCACTCCATGTTTCAGATAGGCTTTTATTATTCCTACCGATAACAGGGTATGGGATGACCCCATCAGTAGCATCGTAACCTGTTGCATAGACAATTAAGTCGAGATCAACCTGTTTACCTTGTGTCGTTAATATCCCATTTTCATTTATTTCTTTAATCCCGTTATCTTTCAAGTAAAGGTGAGTATTCTCTCTGTTATAAGTTTTTAATAAGTCGTTAGAGAGAATAATTCGTTTACAACCAATCGTATAATCTGGAGTAAGAGCTTTTCTTTTATCGATGTCTTTTACTTGTTTTTTTAAATGATGGAGCGCTTCACGTTGAGGTATGTTTTTCATCAACCATGGCGAGTATTTGAACCCTATCATTCGAGTTTCGAGTGACCAATAGATAATGTAGCGAAGCAATTTGTATATAGGTTTTACCGCTAAGAGCTTGCGTTCGAAACGGCTGAAAATTCGGTCTGGTCTTGGTAAGACCCAGTGAGGTGTTCTCTGAAACACATGAAGGTCGCCAACATCAGGAGCGATAGTTGGAATGACCTGAGAGGCACTTGCTCCACTGCCAATGATAGCAACACGCTTGCCTGTTAAGTCAAAATCATGATTCCAGTTATTCGTATGAAAGCTCTCGCCTTTGAACGTTTCTTTACCCTTAAAATTTGGTACAACCGGGGTACTGAGAGGTCCAGAACAGTTGATAACGAACTGAGCGTGAAATGATGAACCATTCTTTGTTTCAATATGCCATTTCTTGTCGTCTTCACTCCACGTGATGTCTTTAACATCGGCATTCAATGTGACTTTTTCGCGCAATCCGTACTTATCAATCACCATATTTGTATAAGTTTCTAGCTCTTTTTGCTCAGCAAACATTCTAGACCAAGGATAGGGTTCGAAAGAGAGAGAATATAATGGTGATTGAACGTCAACGGCAGCGCCGGGATAAGAGTTTTGACACCATGTTCCGCCCGTAAAATTTCTTCTTTCTAATATAATAAAATCGTTGATTCCATTCTTTATCAAGTTTATTGCAGCGCATTGACCACTGAACCCACTTCCAACAATAACTACCTTGTAATTTAAAGATCCCATATTCTCCCCGAATGGATGCTAATTAGTGATAATATTATTTTTAGCTATAATGGGGTTATGCTAGATCTGAAAACATATGTAGTCAAATTCGTATAAGTGGAATATATAAAGATGTCAACTAATGAATCAGGTGTTAAAGATTCGAGAAGTTATGCTGGAGTCAGTGCTGAACAAAGAGCGAATGAGAGGAAATTAAAACTCATGGCTGCAGCTCTTGAAGTTGTTGGCAATCAAGGGTTTAAAAATGCAACTGTGCGAGCAATTTGTAAGGAATCAGGACTCACTCAGAGATATTATTATGAGGCGTTTGAAAACGCAGAAGATATGCTTATTCAGCTATATCTTCATGAGGTAAGAAAAATATATATCAATATTCAGGATGCAATAAACTCGCATGAGGCTGCAGAAGACAAAATCAGAATAGGGTTACGCACCTATCTTGAAACGTTTAAGAATGATCCCCGTATTGCAAATCTCATTCTCAGTGAGGTTTTGGGTGTCTCACCTGCCGTTGATATTGCCTATCAAACTCAAACCAACCGCTTTATCGACTTTTTAAAAGAGCTTTATCAGCAAATGGTCTTTTCGGCAGTCAAAAAGAATTTAAACCTTCCTTTCGAAACTTTTGCCCGGGGCTCCGTTGGCGCGGTGTTGTTGATTGCCCGGAACTGGGTGCTGACAGACTATGAGGAAGATCTCGACAAAATGGTCGATGACATATCGTTTTTGCCGACGCAAGTCATTAAGCATGGAAGAAAGCTGAGATTTTTGATTTGGTAAATATGCCTTTATCAGTGACCGCTCACAAAGGCCTAGCCGTGTAACGACGCTTTCTTAATACTGAGTGTTAACAGCTCATTCATTGTTGAGGAGAGCACTTAAAGACACTGCAGGCACATTCAACGGTGCGACACCAGCCTGTTACGTACTTTCTCTATTTCAATATTTTTTACGAAAACCACCATTATGATTTTTATATCAAACAAAATGTCTTTACTGTTCGTTATATTTGACATAAGTTTGAAAAAACGACAGTGATTGATGGGTTTTTGCACACCTAGCGGTAGTGGAGGAATAGATATGGCAACGTCAGGGTTTGATATCAAAGGCACGGATTTAGACGCATTTTGGATGCCGTTTACTGCTAATCGACAGTATAAGTCTGCCCCGCGGCTTTTAGTCGAAGCGGATGGGATGTATTACAAGGACATCAATGGTAACGAGGTACTTGATGGTACCGCAGGCCTCTGGTGTTGCAATGCGGGCCACAGCCGCAAGAAAGTGTCTGAAGCCGTGTCACATCAAATTTCTAGGATGGACTTCGCGCCCACTTTTCAAATGGGGCACCCCTTGCCCTTTGAATTAGCAAGCCGTTTATCAAAAATGACCCCAGCCCCTCTCAACCGTGTCTTCTTTACCAACTCTGGCTCAGAGTCAGTCGATACTGCGCTTAAAATTGCACTTGCCTACCATCGAGCAAACGGACAGCCGACCCGAACCCGATTTATCGGGCGCGAGATGGGCTATCACGGTGTGGGCTTTGGTGGGATATCTGTCGGCGGTATTGGAAACAACCGTAAGACGTTTAGTGGTCAACTACTTGCAGGCGTAGACCACCTTCCCCACACGCTCGATCTGGATCGTAATGCGTTCAGCCGAGGCTTACCTGAGCATGGTGTTGAGCGAGCCGAAGCTCTGGAACACTTGGTGACATTGCATGGTGCAGAAAATATTGCAGCTGTGATTGTTGAGCCACTATCAGGCTCGGCGGGCGTTATTCTTCCGCCAAAAGGTACTTAGAAAAACTTCGTCAAATTACCGAGAAGCACGGTATTTTGCTGATTTTCGATGAAGTAATTACGGGTTTTGGCCGAATTGGCGGCGCATTCGCGGCGTCACAATGGAATGTCATTCCTGACATGATGACGACAGCGAAAGGCTTAACCAACGGCAGCATTCCGATGGGTGCCGTCATGGTGAGTGATTCCATCTATGAGACGTGTATGCACGGACCAGATGGCATGATTGAACTTTTTCATGGTTATACCTATTCAGGCCACCCCGTTGCAGCCGCAGCAGCGCTTGCCGCGCTCGATATCTATGAAGATGAAAATCTCTTTGATGCTGTTGAGCAAATAGGACAGGAGTTTGAGCAGGCGGTACATACGCTCGCTGATTGCCCTAACGTGATAGATATCAGAAACGTGGGGCTGGTGGCAGGTGTTCAACTCGCGCCAAGCGATAAAGGCGTTGGCAAGCGAGGCTTCGAGGTGTTTAACCGCTGTTTCCATAACGGCACCTTGGTTCGGGCGACGGGTGATATTATTGCACTTTCTCCGCCGCTCATTCTGGAGTCAAAACACATCGACCGAATAGTGTCGACGCTTGCTGATGCAATTACAGCATCTGCTTGATTTCGATTTATTCCCCCAGTTTTGAGAAGAGAGAAAAGGATGACACAGGTTAATCATTATATTGCTGGTCAACCCACCGCAGACAGCGAACGTCAGCAGGCACTTTATAACCCAGCGACCGGGGAAAAGAATGGTCGCGTTTCTTTGGCTTCCGCATCAGAAACAGAGCAGGCCATTGCCTCGGCAAAAGCGGCTTATCCGCTATGGTCTGAAATGTCGGCATTGAAGCGGGCGAGAATACTGTTCAAGTTTAAGGCGTTGCTAGAGGAGCATACAGACGAAATTGCCGCATTGATTACCCATGAGCATGGAAAAGTGTTGGACGACGCAAAAGGTGAAATTACCCGTGGTTTGGAAGTGGTGGAGTTCGCCTGTGGCATACCTCATCTTCTCAAAGGAGAAATGACAGAGCAGATCGGTACAGGAATTGATGCCTGGTCATTGAATCAGTCTTTAGGTGTGGTCGCTGGTATTTCGCCGTTTAACTTCCCAGTCATGGTCCCCATGTGGATGTTCCCAATTGCGATTGCATGTGGGAATACCTTCGTGATGAAACCGTCGGAGAAAGATCCCTCTTCAACCATGCGTATTGCAGAGCTGTTGACCGAAGCCGGCCTGCCGGATGGGGTATTTAACGTCGTCAATGGCGATAAAGAAGCTGTCGATACCTTGCTGACCCATCCTGATGTGCAGGCCGTGAGTTTTGTAGCTCGACGCCAATCGCTGAATACATCTACAAAACGGCATCAGAGCATGGCAAGCGGGTACAGGCATTAGGCGGAGCCAAAAATCATATGGTCGTCATGCCAGATGCCGATCTTGATCAGACGGTTTCCTCACTCATGGGAGCCGCTTATGGTTCTGCGGGTGAGCGTTGTATGGCGATTTCCGTTGCGGTTGCAGTAGGTAATGTTGCGGATGCGCTCATCGCTAAACTGGAACCCGAAGTAAAAGCGCTTCGTGTAGGTAATGGCGTTATTCCCGGCATGGAAATGGGGCCCTTAGTTACCAAAGAGCATTTAGAGAAAGTTCAAGGGTATGTGCAAAGCGGGATTGATGCAGGGGCAAAACTGATTGTTGATGGTCGTGATGTTTCACCTGAGGGTGGGGATGGGTATTTCCTCGGTGGTTGCTTATTTGATCATGTAACACCTGAGATGACTATTTACCGCGATGAAATCTTTGGCCCTGTACTGAGTGTTGTTCGCGTACCTGATTATGCCTCGGCAGTTAAGCTGATAAATGAACATGAGTTTGGCAATGGCACAGCAATCTTTACTCAAAATGGCGATGCGGCGCGCCAGTTTTGTCATGAAATTCAGGTCGGCATGGTCGGTGTAAATGTTCCCATTCCAGTCCCTATGGCTTTTCATAGTTTTGGTGGTTGGAAGCGATCTTTGTTTGGTCCACTCCATGTTCACGGCCCAGATGGTGTTCGTTTTTACACGCGAAGAAAAGCGATCACGGCCCGTTGGCCAAGTGGTATTCGTTGTAATCCAGACTTTGTGATGCCTACAACCAGTTAATCTTTATTTCTTACACAGCATGAGGTAGTCGGTGTATTAATAACTGGATATTACAACAAGAGAAATCAGGGGGAGACTGCCG
Organism: Veronia nyctiphanis; assembly: GCF_004116385.1. Taxonomy (GTDB): domain Bacteria; phylum Pseudomonadota; class Gammaproteobacteria; order Enterobacterales; family Vibrionaceae; genus Veronia; species Veronia nyctiphanis. The sequence goes on from NZ_PEIB01000001.1 coordinate 205,450, forward strand.
GCTCGCTGGTATAGGGCTTGCCAGCAGTCAGGGGGATTGAGCGACTATCGCTATATCGATTCAATAATATCGTAATGCGAATCGATATGTTACACATTTCACTTAACCCGTGTCGCAATTTGTCGGGTGAAGTACTAGAGAATCGAGGATTTTGGAAAGGTCTTACTTTTTGGTCGTGCTGCGGATACCATCATCGATCAGTTATGCAGCGGCGACATCCAATTCCATTAACTCTGGCCTTTTCAAACCGTAGCCTTGCAGTAAATCAAAGCCAAGAGAAATAGCATGGTCGATTTGGTGCGTATACTCCAGCTTTTCAGCCACAAGCTTAAATTGCCTGTCATCTGGCAGTACTTTAATCAGTTGACTGATGGTCGTGGTTGACAGCGCGCTATAGTCAATCTTCACAATGTCAGCGAGATACAGAATGTCTAACCAGTTACGTGTCGGTTGGAAGTCATCAAATGCGATGGTGTAACCGTGTCGCCGAAGCTTTTTCAATGCGCTAATCAGCGAGCCATCGATCTGGCAAGATTCCAATACCTCAATGATTAATTTTGAATTAGGGTAAGCGAACGGCGTGTTATCCAAAATCTTGTTGTGCGTGAAATTTACAAAGCATGGAAGACCATTTGAAATGAATTGCGTGTTGCTTGATTGACCGTCGAATGTGAGCTTGAGGACGGAATCCGTGGCCTTGTCTCCGTCTATGTTAGGGAAGTGATTATTTTTACCGTGACGGTAGAGTAACTCATAGCCGTAAAGATTTTTGTTTCTATCAAATATCGCCTGACGAGCAATACCAGCATCCATGCTTAACGTTCTCTGCGTGTTGCACCAGTGAGGTCGTTGTTAACGCGAGACCACAAAGGCACTTTGTATTTTTCGGCAGGTGTTATTTTCCAAAACGACGTTGTTGTAATTCTATGCTGTCTGCTTTGTATACCAAAACCGATCCCTGCTCGTACCAATCTCCTAGCACGATGCGTTGCGCAGGCTTTTTATCGACAATCAGCTGATGGATATTAGGTCTATGTGTATGGCCATGGATAAGTAAATCCACGTTTTCTTCTGCCATAACGTTCATCACTGTTTTCTGCTCAACATCCATGATCATTTCGGACTTTTCAGCATTGTGACTTTTGCTTCCTGCCCGGAGTCGTTCACCAATCTTTCGCCTTATACGCAACGGTAATCTAAGGTAGAGCCACTGTATGACAGAATTGTGAACCTTTTGACGGTATTGTTGATAAGCGAGATCTTGCGTGCAAAGCGTGTCGCCATGCATGAGAAGTACAGGTTTTCCATAGAGGTCAACCACATAATGCTCAGGAAGTAGTTTCACACCTGTTTCTCTAACAAATCGCTTTCCAATAAGAAAATCGCGATTGCCATGAATGAAATAAACAGGAACGCCTTTTTCGGTCAGCGTTTTAAGCCCTTTTTTCACGTCTTCATGGAGCGGTGTTATATCGTCATCCCCAATCCATGATTCAAATAAGTCACCAAGAATATAGAGAGCATCTGCATAGAGAGCTTCTTCTTTAAGAAACGTCAGGAAACACTGGGTTATCTCGGGATGTTCAGTGCTTAAATGAAGATCTGAAATAAAAAGGGTGGTCATAAGATAAAAGAAAGCGGGCTTACGCCCACTTTTCGTTGTTTTCCTTTTTTTATTCTACAGTCACGCTGTTGATCAGTACTTCTTCTACCGGAACGTCCTGATGCATGTAACCGTAGTTACCGGTGGCAACACCTTTGATTTTGTTGACCACTTCCATACCTTCAACCACTTCACCGAATACACAGTAGCCCCATCCGTCTGGAGTCTCTGATTTGAAGTCCAGGAACAGGTTGTCATTGACGTTGATGAAGAACTGCGAGCTCGCTGAGTGCGGGTCCATAGTACGTGCCATGGCAATGGTGCCAGTTTTGTTGCTTAGACCATTGTTGGCTTCGTTTTTGATCGGCGCGCGGCTTTCTTTTTCTTCCATGCCCGATAACATGCCGCCACCCTGAACCATGAAACCATCGATTACGCGGTGGAAAATTGTACCGTCATAAAAACCATCGCGGCAGTACTGCAAAAAGTTTTCCGCAGATACAGGCGCTTTCTCAGTATTCAGTTCAATTTTCACGTCACCAAAAGTGGTATGCAGGATTACCATGTTAAATTCCTATCGTTAATGCTTAGGCTTTAAAGGCGTGATTCTATCCCAAAGAGGGTAAGTTTCAAACCTCATCGCTGCTCGGTTTATCCTCTTGGTGCCTGAGATGTGCAGCAATCTTGCCTTTGAGTAATAAAGCGCTTGTTCAGTTACAATTTCTCTGTCAGCCGTCTTTGGTTACCTGTCAAAACAAACTGCTTGAGCAAAATCCGCTATCATGTACGATTAGCCTTCATTAATGACAACTAACAACGAGTAACGCCGAAACCATGTTGAAGATTTACAACTCTCTGACCAAACAAAAAGAAGAATTTAAGCCCATCGAGCCGGGTAAAGTCGGCATGTATGTATGCGGGGTTACTATCTACGATTTGTGTCATATCGGTCATGGTCGTACTTTTGTATCTTTTGACGTGGTTTCCCGCTATCTGCGTTATCTTGGCTATGACTTAACGTTTGTTCGAAATATCACTGATATTGACGATAAAATTATCAAACGTGCCGCTGAAAATGAGGAAACGTGCGACTCGCTGACTGAACGCCTTATCGGCGAGATGTACGCAGACTTTGATGCGCTGAATATCAAACGTCCCGATGTCGAACCTCGTGCAACACAGCATATTGCAGACATCATCGCTTGGTAGAGCGCCTTATTGAGCGCGGTTACGCTTACGTGGCATCAAATGGCGATGTACTTTTCGAAGTCGCCAAGTATGAAGAATACGGCAAGCTGTCGCGTCAGGATCTTGATCAGCTTCAGGCTGGCGCGCGCGTTGACGTTGAAGAAGCGAAGAAAAGCCCGCTTGATTTCGTACTTTGGAAAATGTCTAAACCGGGTGAGCCGACGTGGGAGTCCCCATGGGGACCGGGTCGTCCAGGTTGGCACATCGAATGTTCTGCAATGAACTCTGCGATTCTTGGCGATCATTTTGACATTCACGGCGGTGGCTCGGATTTGACCTTCCCGCACCATGAAAACGAAATTGCACAATCTTGCTGCGCACACGATACCCAGTACGTAAATACGTGGATGCACAGCGGTATGGTAATGGTTGATCGTGAGAAGATGTCAAAGTCACTGGGTAACTTTTTCACTATTCGTGATGTGCTAGGTCACTATGATGCGGAAACGGTACGTTATTTCCTGATGTCTGGTCACTACCGCAGTCAATTGAACTACAGCGAAGAGAATTTGAAACAGGCTCGCGCTGCAGTTGAACGACTTTATACGGCGCTGCGAGGCCTTGATGTTAATGTGCAGGTAGAGGGGGGCGAAGAGTTTGTTACCCGCTTTGATGCAGCTATGAATGATGATTTCAACACACCTGAGGCCTATTCAGTGCTATTCGATATGGCGCGTGAAATAAACCGTTTGAAATCAGAAGATCAAGAGACAGCCGCTAAACTTGCTGCGCGTATGCGCCAGTTAGCCGACGTTCTAGGACTGCTGGGCCAAGATCCAGAGGCTTTCCTTAAGGGTGGCGCCGCTGGCGGTGATGACGATGAAGTGGCGAAGATTGAAGGCTTCATCAAAGCACGAAATGATGCTCGCGCAAGTAAAGACTGGGCAGCAGCTGATGCGGCACGTGACGCGCTTACTGAAATGGGTATCGTTCTGGAAGATGGCCCACAGGGAACGACGTGGCGTCGAAAGTAATTATACTTTTGAACGAGTAGTTCTTACTTTAATAAAAGCCTCGCACAAAGTGGGGTTTTTTATGCTTTATTTGTCAGTGAGTTTTTTCTATTTATATGGATAGAAATAAACCTTATTCAATTATTTATTTTTTATTAACGTTTCAATTGTTTTCGATTACATTCGTAAAATATAAATATGATGAAATAATTAATTTTAACATTTCCCTAATAAAGTACTGTGTATGAGCTCATCATAGAAAGTTACTTTATTAAAAGTCAGAGAGTAGCTTTTACCTATCTCAGATATCACCAGCTCTGTATCAAGGTGATAAAGATACTTTACGCAACTTTTTCAAGGGAAAGGAATGTTGAAGAAATCAATTTTAATATTATTGGCTGTTCTCTCACCAATAGCGCTTGCTAACAATAGTAAGGATGATTTTAGCCGGAGTATTCAGTTAAAGAATGGGAGTAGTGCTGCTTCAGTGTATGGCAATACGGCTGTCGTTGGAAATCATCTATATGGCAAAGAAAATGGGTATTGGAAGTATAAAAAAGTATTACCCGTTGGAGTAACTAGGCTGGCTCTCAAAAAAATGTCTCAGTGCATCAGCACTATATCGCTTTGGCCCAAGCTTCTTCAAAGGTGGCCATCTTTAAGAGAAACTATTCCTCTTGGCCATATAGGTGGGAACTTTCGCAAGAAATCGTGAAACCTTTAAGTGGAGCGAATCGCTGGGGTGAGACCGTTTACATTGATAACGATATACTTGCTTTTTCTGTATCTTCTCAGCGTGTTGATATCTATACACCATCAAAAGGAAAGTGGCAGTTTGACTACTCATTGACGTTGCCAGAGGGCTCTGAAGGCGAGTTAGGGGCTGATATTAGGCGTGCAGGTGACGAACTTTTTGTCAGTAACTATAACGGAGATAAAGTATTCGTTTACTCAATTTTAGAGGGTTATGAACTTATCCAAGAAATTCTTAGTCCAAATGAAATTGGCACTCAGTCAGGCTTCGGCTGGGCGTTTGATGCAGATGAAGATACGCTGGCTATTTCCGCTTATTCTGCTGGGAATGTTCAAACCTACCATAAGAATCAACAGGGAACTTGGATTGAAGATAATCTTATTGAGTCACCTAGAGTCGCCGGATATTTTGGTCACGACTTAGAATTGAGTGACGGCCAGTTATATGTGGGTGATGATGAAAACAAAAGCATATATCACTATGTAAAGGGTGATAATGGCTGGTCTCTTGTTGATATAAAAAGAAGTCATGATTCAGATTTTGGTTATGCGTTTGATGTCGACCAAGGTGCCATGTTTGTTGCAAGTGCAGATAAGGCAACGCTGTTCACAAATAATGTTTATGAAGTGGAGGTTACTGGGCGTGTCGTGGATCACTTGGGGACACCACTGTTAGCAACAAATATATCAGGGCATTTGTATGATACTCAGACTGATGAAGATGGCTTATTTAGTGTCAAAGTACCTGTTGGTTGGTCTGGGGAGTTAGTTGCAACGAAAGAAGGGTTTCCAGATCCCGATAAAAAAAGTCTTCAGTGGATCTCTAGAGATACCGATATTGCAGACTTTACGCTGATATATCCAAAAGATGAACTCACATATGATCTATTTGTTGAGAATGCTGACTGCGACTTAAGCACGTTACGCTTTGACAATGTACACATTGAAGATCTTGGTGATTTTGGTTACTTGCTAACATTACCGTATGGTTGGTCAGGTGAAATAAAGCCAATTGCAGACGATTGCGAGTTCTTCCCTGAATCTGAGTATGTCGAATATGCCTCTAGTAAAGGAAGAATATTCTACTTTTCTTCCTTTTCCACGATAGGTTATTAGATAAATAATTTCCCCCTTGGTTACTGAGGGGGACTTTGCACGAATATACTCCAGTCTGAGTTTGAAGAACTCACCTATCAGTCCTACCAACTATACTTTCACATTCAGAAATATAATTGCAGTTAACATTTGGATATATCAATACGAATGAAGCTTGCTGGAACCGATCTCCGATTACTCAAAGTTTTCGATGCTGTGGTGCGTCATCATGGGTTTGCTGCTGCGCAGGCTGAGTTGAATGTCAGCCAGTCAACCATCAGCAATCATATCAGTGTACTGGAAGAGAGACTTGGAGCCACCCTATGCCAACGCGGTCGGGGCGGATTTAGCCTGACCGAAAAAGGAAAAATTGTTTTTGCTGCAACCGAGCGGTTGTTCGGTGCCATGGCAGAGTTCGATGTGGACGTGACAGCGATAAAAGGTAAGCTGGTGGGGGAGTTGAAAATTGGCGTCGTTGACTGTCTGGTGAGTGACCCGGAAAACACACTTTCTGCTGCGATCTCGCGCTTTAAAACACGCCCTAATGATGTGTTGATGACAGTGAAACAACTGTCGCCGCAGGAGTTGCAGGAGCATGTTTTAGCCGGAGAGTTTGATATTGGTATCGGCAGTTTCCCGCATAAAATCGATGGGCTGAGTTACGAGCCGCTTTACCAAGAACAACATGGCCTTTTCTGCGGTAGCACGCACCCTCTCTTTGACTTGTCAGATGAGTCAGTGAGCCTTGATGAGCTCCAACATCAGGAGTTTGTTGGCCGGCATTATTGGCGTGACTCGCTACATCACTCTTTTGGTTTTAATCGCATCACCGCATCGGTTTACCAAATTGAGCCACAACTGATGTTGATTCTGAGTGGTAAATACATCGGATTTTTACCGTTGCACTATGCGTCGAGTTGGGTCGATGCTGGGCACTTACGTCAGCTATTTGGTCGTCGAATCGGATACAGCTGTTCTTTCGACTTAATCATCAAAAAAGGGTTTCAAAAAACCTCGCTTGTTGAGACATTTCTTGAAGATATGAGGGCGAGTCAGCAATCTTGATTTGCTTATCATTTTTGTAGATACAGCTCAAAGGCTTCCCGCACATTAAACCCCCAGCTTCTTTCATCTCTCCGAAGTACGCTTTCTACGAGCGTATATGTTGACGTCCGTTGTACTTACATTGAAATGACTGAAACCGAAGTTAAGAAAACCACTATTTTTATCGTGATGATGAATTGCTAGATTTTTGGTATCGAAAAAATGTGTCGCGGGAAGCCGGATGAAAAGACCATCGGATCAAACACTGAATCAACCATTAGGTGGTAATCAAATGCCACGCTTTGGCGGTATTGCCTCGATGATGAGGCTACCTGTTCATGAAGACGCCAAGGGGCTAGACGCCTGTTTTGTCGGTGTTCCGTTGGATATTGGAACGTCTAATCGATCGGGAGCCCGTTTTGCGCCTCGCTCTATTCGCGCTGAGTCTTGTTTACTTCGCCCATATAATATGGCGACGGGCGCTGCACCGTTTGATTCTTTACAGGTAGCCGATATCGGAGACGTGGCGATTAACACCTTCGATCTGAAAAAGAGCATCGATATCATCGAAAGTGCCTACAACGATATCCTTTCTCATGGCTGTATTCCACTGACTCTTGGTGGTGACCATACGGTGACATACCCGATTCTTAAAGCGATAAAGGCAAAGTATGGGCCCGTTGCCTTGGTACATATTGATGCTCACGCAGACATTAATGACGATATGTTTGGCGAGCGAATTGCACACGGTACTCCCTTCAGAAGAGCGCATGAGGAGGGCTTGCTAGATAGCAGTGCGGTTTTCCAGATTGGACTCAGAGGCACGGGGTATTCACCCGATGACTTTAACTGGTCGCGCAGCCAAGGCTGGACCATTGTTCAGGCTGAAGAATGCTGGGGCCAGTCACTGAAGCCATTGATGCGTGAAATCAGAAAGCAGATTGGCAATCGGCCAATCTATTTATCGTTTGATATTGATGGCCTTGATCCTGCGTTTGCACCTGGAACAGGAACACCTGAAATCGGCGGCTTGACCATTTGGCAGGGCTTGGAAATTATTCGCGGGTGCAGTGGACTAAATCTGGTGGGAGGCGATGTCGTCGAGGTGTCTCCACCTTACGATAGCAGCGGAAATACGTCATTAGTGGCAGCAAATCTGCTCTATGAAATGCTCTGTGTCTTACCGGGCGTGCAGAGTAAGTGAACATCTCTTAATAACAAAAAAGCCGTGTTAAACACGGCCTAGACATCTTAATTCCAACGAATCACGTTTAACGCATTGATAATGCTTTGTTCAGACTCCGCAAGCCACTGATAACGCTTTTCATACAGACGGCGTTTGTTCTTTTTAAGCGTTGATGGGTCTTTTCTTTCTGGCACTATCTCCAGTGAATAGGCGAATTTGTTGATCAGTTCACCGCCAAATTCGTCCCACAGTGCATCATGGTCGAAACCGACTTTGTTTCGTTTGGAGCCCATATAGCGAAGTGCCTGATAGATGTGACCTTTATTACTGATGGCCTGAACGGACTGGCAGCCAAGCTCTCTCGCGACCATTAGCGCTACTTCGACCATCAGAGACTTTGTTCTCAGTCCATGTAGTGAGCGTGTCAGTGTTTTGATCACTTCAGAGCGGTTATCGACGTGGTTTGTTGGCCCTTGCAGTGCTCCAATATATAAGGTTTTGTTTGTTTCGCCACCAATAGAAAAAGCAATGGAGTAAACGAGTTGATGTTGACTGTCTAGCAGTGCCAGCATCAGATCACCTTCACGTGACTGACTGGTTTGGTATCTCAATACGACGCGGTAGCTGTTTTCTTCACGATCAAGAAAGTTGAGGATCTCATACCCTTGTTCGGTGTAGAACTTTTCCAGATTTTCACCGAATGTTTGTTCCAACATTTTGTAGTGTTGGCTAATGATTTCTGCGCGTTGTCCCGGCTTGATGTTCAGGCCAAGATATGGCTTCAACGGCTTTTCGTAAAAGTGTCGATTGTCTTTGAGGATTGATTGAAGCATTGGGCTCGAAAAGGTCTCGAGCGTCTTCTTGATAGTCACCGGGTTTTTCATACCCCACAAGCAGAAACGTCCACGATAACGGATTTTTCTGATCCCTTTGGCATCTGGGTAAATCGATTTTGATAGTGCCTCAGGCTTAGGTCAGTGGTAGTAATGTTGGCCTGTTGTGTATTCATCAATCAATCTCTCTTTCACTAAATCAGCAAGCGCCCCAAGCGGGGAAAAGGCGAAGCCAGTAGAAGTGGCTTTTAAAACGTTGTTTTTTTGGGCGGGTCTATTATGACTAACTCAAAACATAAAGCAATAAAATAATGTTCATTACATTTATTTGTGATTTGAATTAAATGTAGATCTGAGCAAGAGTAAAAAGCAGTTAAGTCAGTTGCTTAGCTGCTTTTTAAATTCGGCTGGCAAGAATGGTTTACGACTTTTTAGGCGATTCGGCTGTCGGGATCGGGTAATTCGCTGCCGCAAAACTTACAGTACAAAGCATCTGACTCATGGCCAGTTTCTGAGCAGTTCGGGCATTTGACCAAACGTCGGTGCAGGTTAATCTCTTGTCCCATTTGTGCCGTGATGATTCCTGTCGGCACCGCGATAATGCAATAACCCATCAACATGGTGAAAGATGCCAGCCCTTTTCCTAAATCTGTTTGAGGCACCAAATCACCGTAGCAACGGTTGTCATGGTGACAATTGCCCAATAGATACTGTAGGGAATACTGGTGAAGCCATGGTCGGGGCCTTCAATGGCAAACATCAACGAGCCAAACACGGTGACCAGCACCAGCACTGTCATAAAAAAGACCAATATTTTTCGCGCTGACCCTCTTAGGGCGCTAAGGAGAAAGTTGGACTCCTGAAGAAAACGCACCAACTTGAGAATCCGGAATATACGAAGCACCCGGAGAAGGCGAATCGCCATCAGGTAACTGGCTGCCGGGAATAAGAGCACCAAAAAAGTGGGGAGGATGGCCACTAAATCAATCACGCCATAAAAGCTTTTAGCGTAGGCCAGCCTGTGAGGTGAACAATATAGCCTTAGCAGATATTCAATGGAAAAAAACGCCGTGAAAGACCACTCTAACGTAACAAGCAATGTGCCGTATTGCTGCTGGTAATCACTGACAGAATCCAACATCAGTACGACGATAGAGCCAAAAATGACAAAAATGAGTGTGATGTCGAATGCTTTGCCTGCTGCTGTGTGTGTACCGAAGATGGTGGTATACAGATATTTTTGAATTGGTGTTTGCTTGTTTTCCATGTGGCGACGTAACTAAGAATTGAATAGCGGGAAGTTTAGCAGCTGTGCTCGCCATGAATTGAGACGGGCAGTAAAAAACAGTGAAATCTGCCGTAATTCAGGCTGTAGGTGCCTATCAAACTGATTTCCAAACGAACCCTAGCGAGTCAACAGGTTGGCCTTGGTTGTCAGTGACCATTCAATGAGATTGTTCTTATCCAATGGAAACGGTCACAGGTTAACTTGCTGCTTCGAGAATACGCCCGGTGAAACTGTCATTGGCCACGATATATTCTGCGCCATCAATCATGTCATAGTTGACGGCAGGGTCATGTTTCAGTCTCCGGTTTGAATGGCTTCGGAGAGTCGGTAATACCCCTGCTACGCGAATATTCACGGGTGCTAGTTCTTTAGCCCAGCTTTGTGTCAAACCGCGTATGATGGCGTTGCAGCTGTCGAGGGAGTTTTCGTAATCTTCCTTAGAGATGTTGTCAGGTATGTTTACAATCACGCCCTGACGTCCTTCATTGAGCATACTGAAAGCCGCCCCCCGCCCAAATAAATAGAGGTTTGACGCAACATCGGAAATGGAATCGGCCTCTGTTTCACTGGTTGCCAATAAGCTCGGGATTTGCCCTGTTTGCCAGTAGTTGATTAAGACATCAACTGCGCCCATTTCGCTACTCACATGTTGAAAGAAAGCTGAAATACTGTCTGTGCTCTTGTCTGCTAATACGAAGGAAAGGCAGATCCCCCCGGCATTTTGGCAGGCTTCATAAGTTGCCTGTAATTCCTGACAATTGGTATCAACAAGTGCAACACGTGCATGTAATGAACAAAAATGTTCGGCCATTGCCCTTCCTGTTGGGCTCCCTGCGGCAGTGATCACAATTACTGATTTTGCTATATCCATCTTTCTGACCTTTTAAGTTGATCTTTCTGGACTTATTCAGGGTTTATACACACTAGCCAACAAGTTAACCCCAACTTTTCAACTGGTGGATATCAATTTTGGTACATGTTTCGCATTTTTGTTGTGAATCCGCTCATAAAAGTGGTGTGTAAACTGTGTGCAAATTGTTAATTAAATATTCGAGTGATATCTCTTGTGGGGGGAAGTGTTACTAACTTCTTGATATGTAAATGAGAGTGAAATTAAATATTTTATTTATCAATTACTTATGCGCACTGACTGAATTCACTAAACCGCCGTGCTTCGTTGAGCTGCTTGTAGAGGTTTACCGGATCAAGGCCGATATCTGTGGTTTTCTGGCTTGATAGGCGTCTTCTCTGGTGTCCAGAGAGATTATGATAAACATCTTCACCTAAATCGTGTGTTCCCTCGGCAGGAAAGTGCAAAGCAGGAGGGGAAACATAACCTGAAAGTTTAGCGCTAGTAATGCCTGCATGGTGAAATGCATGAGATTGGCGTTCAGCACGCTGATAATCTTCTTCTTTTGCCGAGAGGCGTTCTGGTTCAGAAAGTTGGAATAAAGTACGAAGTTCATCATCTGTCTTTACTTCTATACATACCTTTTCTACGGGGACGGTTTCTGTTGCATCCCCCGACAGCAATGCCAGCATGAGGGCGAAGTCGGATCGACGCCCTTGCGATACAGCATGGTTTAAATTATCACCAAGCTGGATATCACTTATTAATGCTGCTTTGTCGAGAGTATGTAACTGCATAAAACTCAGCGATGAAAAGGTTATGAGTACTTATCGGCGCTGGTGGCAGTCTCTTTAGAGAAAATCACCATATTTCAATTGATTGCTGATCAAATAGTCAATTGAATCGATTTGTGTGATTTTTGTCGCGAATAGAGAAGAAGCACGCTGAACAGGAATGAACTCCACACTTCGTTGTTTTCTATCATCAACCATACATTTCACCCTCTGTTTACTTAGGGTCAAAAACGAGCCACATCAATCACTGCGTTTTAGACTATTTTGGTAAGAGAAATATAAACATAAAGAAGCGACAACTTTTGGTGTCTGGAAGACAGTTTTCATTCATTCTCTAGGGACAGTTGATGGCACAGAATATTTCGTTTGATGATTTGGTGAATGTCAGCCAGTTATCGTTCTTTCGTTGGTTGATTGCGAGTGCAATTGTTTGCTTGGTCGCGCCACTAGTATCGCCCTTTGGCTGGCTATTTATCTTTTCTGAAGATTCAGACCTCACCGCACTGGCACTTGTTTTGTCTTACAGCTTGTTTGTTGGCCTACCATTTACCTTTGCTTGGGTTGTTCTCTTTTCGTTTGTTATCCGGTTTTGGTGCCCGCAATTTTCACGGCGTCATTCTGTACGTTGGATGATAAGTGGCTCAATCCTTGGGTTCATTATCTTAGCGATACCGATAGCAATTGATGCTGGGGCAACGCTAGGTTCTCTGTCCATCATTTATCTGTTGGTGAGTGGCGTGATATGCGGGGCATTTGCTGGGTGGTTATTCTTGAAAGTACTTCTTTTTGGACGCCGATAACGCATGATTAACCCGACCTTTCGCCGGGTATTTCTCTCTATTTAAAGTGCGTTAATGGCATCTTCCATTCTCTGCAATGCTAACATCAACTGCTTCTTTGTACAGCCGAAGTTGAGCCGGACAAAGTTGCGATCACCGAACTCAATACCGGGAGACAGGCCAACCCCTGCTTTTTCAAAAAATAAGCAAGGATTTTTCACTGGGAGGTCTTTACAGTCAATCCAGGCTAAATAGGTTGCCTCGATATGCTGAAGTGCGAGGCCCGGGATACGGTCAATAGTTTGTTGCACTAAATCTCGGTTAAGGGCGAGGTACACTAATTGCTCATCGAGCCATGCCTGTCCGTATTGATAACTGGCCTGCGCCGCAGTGTAAGCCAGCAAACTGACATGAGGTACGATCCCCATTTTTTCCCGTCTGAAAGCGGTTCTTAGGCTCTCATTTGGAATGATGGCAAACGATGCACCGAGGCCCGCAATATTGAAGGTTTTACTGGGGGCCATTAACGTGACTGTGCGCTGCTCTGCATCTCTACTCAGACTTGCCAGTGGAATATGTTTGAGTGCTTTGTCCAAAATCAGGTCGCAATGAATCTCGTCTGAACAAATAACCAAATCGTTTTGTTGGGCAAACAGTAAGACTTCTTCCAACTCTTCCTTTCTGTAAACCGTGCCGCCCGGATTGAGGGGGTTACAAAATTGGAGTAAACCTGTATTTGCGGGGAGATCCGCCTTCGCTGCATCGAGATCGACTAACCATCTTCCATGCTCAAGTTTTGTCGGTACTTTGTATGTCGGTTTACCCGCAAGTTTTGCCGAGGAAGCGAAAGGCGGGTAGATAGGAGTCGGGATCATGATGGTGTCGTCTGCGTCACACAGCGCTCGGGCGGCGATGTTAAGGCCACACACCAGACCGGGCAGATAAACAATCCAATCAGGCTCTACGTTCCACTGGTAGAGTTCAGCCATGCGATTGACGATAGTATCAGTCAATGCCTTAGGTGGATGCGTGTAGCCAAATACACCATGGTCAACTCGCTGATGCAGAGCCTCAATGACAGGTTCAGGTATCCGAAAGTCGGTATCTGCTACCCACATTGGTAGAACATCTTTGCCTTCGTATTTGTCCCACTTTGTGCTGCCTGTGTTTGTTCTGTCTATTTTCGTATCAAACAGATTTATGTTCTTTTCTTGCCGTGCATCCTTGCTCATTAAAGAACCTGACTTTGGTGAATATCACTTTCAGAGTAATGAATATTTACTGCGTTGTGTAGTGGAGATGACTGTGGCTTTTGACTGTTTTACATTTTCAGAATTAGGTCGGGAAGATACAACTCAGTTAAAAAGTTTGCTCTTGGAAAAGCAAAGCCTCACAGACTTGTTTGCAGTGAGGCTTTACTGATTTGTAGATTACAAAGATAAAACCGTTTTGATTTTATCTATTTCTATTTTCCACAATGTTTGCCGTTGTACTTTTTGGTGCTTTTGTTTGCGGTTAGTATCTGCTTCCAAAAGCGCCTCAAGTTCAAACAGCCTTTCCAGTAAATCATCATGTCCGTCAGCGATCGGACATTCTTTTTTCTCAGCGGATAGCGGTGCTTCATATGTCGTTGGATGTCGCACGGAGACCTCGGTCAGTTCTGCATACACTTTTTCAATGTCATGCCACTCTTCGAGTTTACCGTCTTTCACCAACCAGAAGCGGTTGCAACTGGCTTCAATCAAATCACGATCGTGACTGACCAGAATAAGCCCGCCTGCAAATTCACGGATACTGTCTGCCAGCTCTTCTTTACCCTCTAAATCCAAGTGGTTTGTGGTTCATCGAGCATTAGCATGTGGTAATCCGCTAAGGTTAAGCCGACAAAAAGCAGCCTTGACCGTTCGCCACCACTCAAGCCTTCAATGGTTTGCTGATGTCTGGCGTAGGGAAAACCTGCTTTGATCAGCGCCATTTTAAGGGCTTCAGTAGGTAATGGGGCGAACTGACTGAGTGCTTCCATCATGGTTTGCCCATCATCTAACTGCTGTAATGTTTGATCGTAATAGCCGACCTTACTTTTCGGATGAAGGCGGATTGCTTCCTCTATCAGACGCAAACTTCCATTGCCCTGTAGCGCTGCAAATCGCTGCCACAACATTCTGAGCAGAGAAGATTTACCTGTTCCATTCTGGCCAAGAATAGCAACCTTGTCACCGCTTTTGAGTTGAAGCTCCGGCGTAAGGTACAAGGCATCAGCATCATCAGCAGGACGAACATCAACATTGTTTATCTCCAATAGCCTGTTTGCAGGTAACGCTGTACCTTTCAGTTTCAACTGCCAAGGCGTGCCTTCAGACAACTCGGTCTGGTTGGCTTTTAACGTTTCGACACGTTTTTCCATTGTTTTGGCTTTACGTGATAGGTCCTCGTTATCGTAAGTGTGGCCCCATACAGCAAGGCGCTTAGCACTTTTTGCAACGCGGTCTATCTCTTTCTGCTCTTCCTTGAAACTCGCTTCATCAGCCTCGTCCATGGCGGCCAGCTCAGTACGAGCGGCCGAGCAGGGTAGCGCAAAGCTGTACAATGTCCGGTCGCGCATGATCCAGGTTGAATCGGTCACAGCATCCAATAACTTCTGATCATGAGAAACCAGCAAAAATCCCCCTTTGAATGCCTTTAAAAAGCTTTCAAGCCAAAACAGGGTAGGGAGATCCATGTGGTTGCTGGGTTCATCCAGTAACAACAGATCAGGGTTATTGATCAACGCTCTGGCAAGCAATAATCGCGTGTGTTCACCGCCACTCAGTGTGCCTGCCGTCAAACTCATGTCTGCCTGATTAAAGCCCATTTCATTCAACAGAACGTCAACACGCCAGATATCAGTTTGTTTTTCTTCATCAGAAAGACGTTCTGATACAGCCTCATGCATTGTTAAAGCCGAAAGTGTCGGCGGCAAGTGTTGCTCTACATGTTCTATATGGCAATGTTTCGCTAAGCTGATTTCACCTTCTTCAGCCGTGATTTTACTGGTCAATAGTTTTAACAGGGTACTTTTGCCACAACCATTATGGCCAACCAGTCCAATGCGGTTGCCTCTGGAAACCGTAAAGGTGATATCGTCCATCAGTGGGCCAGAAGTTGTGTGGTAAGAAACCTGTTTTGCAGATAATAGTGTGCTCATAGCATGTACTCGAATTGTCGGTGCAAAAGCACCAGAAGTCAGAATTGCTGACGACAACCCGCACTGCTTGAGGGAAGGTTATTTACTTTGTTGACTGCTTCGCTCAAGCCAGGTTATCGCAGCATGAAAGCGCGAGTGCTTGAGTGGCGAGCATTACCAAAGAAGTGTATATGCTTTTTTACACATACATTCATGACCAGTTCCTCCCTTATTGTTAGTGAATCGATGTTGGTGACACTAAAAAAAGGTGCTGGAATAGGCAAGAAATTGGACAGAGTTTTTCGGGCACGGTATCAGTTTTTGCAACGTTGTGAAGGAAAGGCTCGCTGTTTGAGAGTAAATACCTGTAACGAGGAGTGAAAAGTGTCACTAGCAGTTTTGCTCTTAAAACGTTCTGAGTACTATCTAATTTTTTGCTTTGCAGTAAAAAATGGCAGTCAAATATGTCTAATTTGAAATGCAATACCTGTCTCAAAATTTAACATCAATATTCTTATTTAAGAACTAATCTTTGAAAAGTCTGTCCGCTATCGTTATTTTCCTGCGTTGAGCCATTTCAACTTTTATTGTGGAAAATAAAATGAAAAAGAATATTTTGTCAGTTGTAGCATCAACGTCATTAATTGCCTTGTCTGGTTGTGCGAGTGTGATGACACACGAAGAGCAAACAGTAAATGTTAAATCTTCAACTAATCAACCTGTTGAAGTATCAATTGAAGGACAGAAAGTCACGACTCCAGGTACAGTTGTCCTGCTGAGAGACGGTAAAGACAAAGTTGTTAGAACAGCTGACGGCTCATGTGAGAAAGAAACAGCCGTTGATAAAACAATCACGCCTGTATTCTTTGGAAACATTATTCTTGGTGGTTTCCCTGGTTCCACAACAGATGCTGTAACAGGCAAAATGTGGGATTACGAAGACGACGTTGTAGTAACTTGTAAGTAAGCCCCACTTTAAACAATGAAAAAATTCTATGTGAGCCGCTTAATTGCGGCTTTTTTAATTTTTATTTCCCATTCAAGTTTTTCTGCGGATGAAAGTGACCTGATTCGTGTATCAGATTCACGAATTTGGCAGACACTAATACACAGTTGGAATGGAAACCCTCAAATACCCTCCAAACAGTTCCTGCTTTCTTATCAAGAGTTTTCGCCTCTTAGCGAACTCAAAAAAACGTTAAATTTGATTTATGAAGAGCCCAAAAAAGCATATTGTCGATTTCCTGCACGAACAACGTTCTTGAAACGTGCGTTGAAACTTGTTGTCGAAGACTTTTCGCCTTCTGATTGCGACGAGAGATTCTCAAAATACATTGACCATGTTCCTTTTGACCGTCTGGAGTTAGTGTTTGCCTCTGAAGTTTTCTCTTCTTCATCCAGTATGATGGGGCATATATTTTTGAAAACGAGCGGGAAAAACTACCGAAATGTACCAGTCAGCCATTCACTTGCGTATTTCACTGAAATAACGACGCTTAACCCAATTACATTGATTGCAGAAAGCCTTGTTACGGGTATGCCTGGCTTCTTTACCGTTCGCCCGTTCGAGAAAGACCGCCATCAGTATGTCGATATCGAAGAGAGGAATTTATGGCAATTTACACTTAGTGCAGAGGCTGAGAGTATTGAATTAATCAGACTTCACCTTTGGGAGCTTAAGGATACTGATCTGGTTTATTATTTTCAGTCATTCAACTGCGCAACATTGACGCTTGAACTACTTGCTTTAATTAAGCCTGATGTGCTTGATGAGCGACGATTATTTGTGAGTCCCCTTGATGTAGTAAAGGCAGCTAGAGATACGGGGCTGATTAATACGACGAATGTAATAGCCGCAGATAAATGGCTTCGATATGTTCTGGATGATCAACTTTCGTCAACGGAGAAACAGCAAGTTGATGATGCTATCGCGGATAGAGGAATCGTTGCGTCACTGTCACCATTACAAAAGCAGTATTTTTCTCTGATAGATGAAAGAGCAGAGGTAGTGCTGCAGGGAAATTTTGTTTTTGACCTCAGTAAATATAAGCATCCAGCCAAAACGCCACAAGATTCCGTTTTTTCCGTAGGTTTGTCGAGTAGTGATGGGCAGGTTGCACTAATAAGCCGTTTTCTTGCCGCAGGACACAGTCTATCTTCTGACAATCGCCAATATTTACATGAGTCGGAGCTCGTCATGGGGAATATTGTCGTTGAAACCAGCTTTGAGGATGCTGAAACCAAACTAAGAGAGTTTGCGTTGTACAGTGTCAGAACGTTACCGCCATCTACCCAAATAGACCCATCATGGTCTGGTGAGCTCTATTTAGGGTATCGACCAAGCTTTGATTCTAGCTTGAGCTCACGCTCTCAAGGTGAATTATCATTCGGTTTTGGCAAAACATTATCTTTCCATAAAGATCTACGAATATTTTCCCTAGTTGGTGGTGGCTTGGGGTCTGACTTCAACGATACAAATCTGTTTGGTTCAATAAAGGTGGGTGTTATCGCTGATCTCATATTAGACAGTAAGTTTGTCTCAGAGCTTGAGTGGGCCTCACATAAGCTTGCTGACTCGCCCGGTTACATTTCAAGTCAATCGAGTATCAGTTGGTTCCCTGCACAAGACAATGCTGTCGCGATTCACTACTCAGTGACAAAAAATGAGTTAATGAGTAAGAATGAAATCGGCCTTACGTACTCATTGCACTTTTAATGACTGATGTTTCAAGCCTATTTAGAAGACGCCAAATGGCGTCTTTCATAAGTTTTGATAACTCACTGGAAGTTAATCAGGATTTTGTGCCACCAAAATAGCGCGTTTCGGTGCAGGATAGCCCTCAATGGTTTTGGTTGGGTCTTGCTGATCAAGGTATTCTGGCAGAGAGTTGTGTTGCATCCAGTCTGTTGAGCGTTGTTCATCTGTGGTGGTCACACACTCATCGACGATGCTCACATCGACAAAGCCGACCTTCTCTAACCAAACTTTCAGCGCTTTAGCTGAAGGGAAGAAGTAGACATTGCGCATTTGTGCATATCTGTCGGTTGGTACCAGCACCGCATTTTCATCGCCATCGATAACCAGTGTTTCAAGCACCAGTTCACCGCCTTTCACCAGCTGATTTTTGAGTTGAATAAGGTGGTCAAGCGGGGAGCGACGATGGTAGAGCACACCCATGCTGAAAACAGTGTCGAAGGCTTTTAACTCAGGTAACTTTTCAATACCCAGAGGCAACAGGTGCGCACGTTGGTCATTGCCCATCAAGCTGCGAATTGCTTCAAACTGCACAAGGAATAACTCAGATGGATCGATACCGACCGTCAACGCTGCGTCTTCACCAAGCATGCGCCACATGTGGTAGCCGTTACCGCAGCCCACATCGAGTACATAGCGACCTTTAAGCGGCGAAATATGTGGGAGGACACGATCCCATTTCCAGTCTGAGCGCCACTCGGTGTCGATATTGATGCCATGAACCGTATACGGTCCTTTGCGCCACGGGTGAAAACTGCGTAGCAAGTTTTCCAGTTTGGCTTTGTGGCCATCGGTGAGTTCGTTTGCACAGCCTATGGTCACGCTATCTTTCAATTCAATAGATGATGGCGGTTCTGTTGGTATTTTCTTGAGCACTCTCAGCCATTTTGGCATATCGCCATGCGGCAATTCTTGCCATTCAGCGAGTTGTGCAGGTAAGACATTCAGCCAGTCTTGAAGTCTGTTTTTGGCAATGAGTTGGTAAAAATCAGAAAAATCGAACATGAATAATCTTTGGTCTATCAGCCATCGTTATGAATGAGAACAGAGTCAGCTATCAGCATTGTCTCTGAGTTATTTGATTGCAAACATTGAACCGAAATTGAAGCACTGGAACCACACCGCTACGCTACTGAAGCCAATCGAGCCAAGACGCTCTTTGTGGCGCTCAATGCTGTCTGGTCGCATCACATTTTCCAGTGCACTGCGCTTTTGACTGATTTCCAGCTCGCTGTAGCCATTGGCGCGTTTGAAATCATGGTGCAAATCAATGAGCAGCTCATTAGCCGTATCATCGGCAAAGCTGTATTTCTCAGATAAAATCAAAATACCGCCCGGTTTCAGGCCACCATATATGCGCTCAAGCAGGGTCTGACGATCATCTGGAGACAGAAACTGCAGAGTGAAATTCAAGACAACGACGGAGGCATTTTTAATCGCTACTTCGCGAATATCAGCTTCAAGAACATCGACGTCTGTGTCTGAGCGGTAAGCACTGACGTGAAGCTTGCAACGTTCCACCATTGCTGATGAGTTATCTACCGCGACGATACGACAATTTTGGGCTTTAATGTGTCTACGCATTGATAAGGTCGCGGCGCCGAGAGAGCAGCCTAAATCATAGACATGACTGTTTTCTGAGGCGTAGCGTTCTGCCAGCATACCGATGGCAGAAATGATGTTGCTGTAACCCGGTACAGAGCGTTGGATCATATCGGGGAATACTTCGGCGACGTTCTCGTCGAAGGTAAAGTCTCCGAGTTTTTCGATAGGCGCTGCAAAAATATTGTCGCGATTGGCCATGTAGGTTGCCTCAATAAAGCATGTCTGAGTGTCTGCTGACAAACGGAGTAAACAGAGCAAGGAGGTTTCTCCATTCACCTCCGAAAAGCGGCGCATTATAGTGAATTTTACACCGTATGTCTGTAGTGACTGAAAACTTGGCAATGCCTCACAAAATTACGTTTAACCCTCAACAGGTTAGCTGTTTGGTCATTTAGTGATTCATTCTATATCGTGGTATAACGTAGTTAGTGACTAAATCGTAAAAAGTGAAAAGGATATTAACAATCGTGTCAGGCAGTTTATCGGCAACGAAACCAAGTGGTTTAACCCGCAAACAACAAGCTCTTCTCGACCGTGAGCAGGAGCTCATTGCGATCGCTTTCGAGGTAGTTAAGCGCGAGGGCTTTACTGGCCTTACTATGGATAAGGTTGCTGCGGCAAGTTCATATTCCAAAGGTACGGTATATAATCACTTCACCAGTAAAGAAGACCTGATCGCTGCATTAGCGACGAAAGCGTTATCTCAAGAAATTGCGATGTTCAAAAGGGCGTCTGCATTTAAGGGTAACAACCGTGAAAAGCTTCTTGCCGTCCACGTGGCTTATGCACTTTTCTGTTGTTTAGAACCTGCGCTTTCCAATTGTGTATTAAGTTGCCGAACACCGGCCGTCACAGAGAAAAGCTCAGAGAAACGTTTAGCCGCGATGAATAGCCTAGAGGCAGAGCTGTTGTCACTTGGCGACCAGATCATGGAGTTGGGCGCTGCTCGTGGTGAAGTCGATATGTCAGGCAGCATTCCGGCAACGTCGATTGTGTTTGCAAACTGGGCAATGGGTTTTGGTGCCAATGCGTTGTTTAACAGTGCGTCCGAGTCTGGTGCCGTTGTTCGTGTTCAAGAGACATGTGAGAACCCCATTCTAGACTGTATAAACCTTTTGTTGGATGGTGTGGGCTGGAAACCCTTATCCACTGAGTTCAATTATCAAGAAACGTGGCAACGAGTTCTGGATGAAATCTTTCCTGAAGAGGCCGCGTTTATCCGTCAGTCGAAAAGTCTATAAATCCTTATCATTTATGAAGACATAGGCGGCAATCTTGTTGTCGCCCGAATCGCAATCCATCCCATAGCATCCAGTTTTATATCCTCCTTAGCCCGCTTATCATCTATTTACTCCGATTCTCCACATTGAGAAAGTCCATTTTTATGTATGAATATTTATACATGATTTAACGAGGGATTGTATATCCTTACGCCTCTTTGAATCTGGCTACACGTGGTGTCAGAGAATTTTCTACTCGTATTTACCCTTCTCTTTATCGCATATCCTTCTTGGTCTATCTGGTCTAACCAGCTGGGCAGGCTCCTGGTCTCGTCGATTTGTTGAGATGACAGATGGTCTCAAGGTGTGCGAAAAGTACATTAGCACTGGCATGAACGCGCGAGACTATTTTTGAGTCATTAAGGCATTAAATGGGCGCTTTTTAGCTCAATGAGTTTCGCCGATTGATTAAGAGGAAAGGAATGTTTACTGATGTGTTGTTTGGTCTGCCAGTAAGAAAACCGTGGCTGACACTCTTCATTGTGGCGCTATTTGCCGGTCTATTTTCCTTCGGCGCACAGAACTTATATTTCCGTGGCGATTATAAGGTATTTTTCCACGACGACAGCCCTGAGCTTATCAAGTTTACTGAGCAACAAGATCGTTTCAAGGCAGCGCAAGGTATTGCCATTATCATTGAGGATCCCAGCGGGAACGTATTCAATGAGACAACACTGAACATAGTTCGCGAACTGACTGAGTTAGGCTGGGAATTTCCCTATGCGATCCGCTCTTCATCTCTCGCCAACTTCCAGTATACGACTGCAGACGGTGACGACATGGTGGTCGAGCCTTTGATCGGCGATGACAATTCACTGACACCAAAAAATATCGAATATATTAAGAACATTGCCCTCACTGATGCGAACACAGCGGGTGTATTAGTGTCCCGCTCTGGTCAGCTCGCGCTGGTTAGCGTTACTGTCCAGCTGCCGGAAGACGGTGGTTTGACAGAGCAAGTTATTGAGATAGTCAGACACACAAACAAAATCATTGCAGATGCCAAAGAAAAGGCCCCTGAACTGATATTCCGCAAGTCCGGGAGTATTGCGTTGAACGACGCGTTCGGGGTCGCCGCAGCGCAGGATGTGAGAACCTTGATCCCTATGATGTTTGCAGCAGTGATGGTTTTCCTCGGACTATTGCTTCGCTCTTGGCGTTTTGTCTTTGCCACCATGCTTGTTCTTGGCACAGCAGTATCCATGACGATGGGTTTACTTGGCTGGACGGGACATTACCTGACCAATATTACGATTGGCGTCCCAATGTTGTTGCTCACTCTAGCCGTAGCAGACTGTGTTCATATCATCACGGGGTATATTCACGGATTAAACAAGGGGAAAGGGCAGACGGAGGCTATTAAATATAGTCTGGAGCTGAACTTCATTGCGCTTCTGGTCACATCAGTAACCACGTCGTTTGGTTTTTTGATGATGAATGCGTCGGTGTCACCAGCCTTGATCGACTTTGGTAACCTTGCAGCAGTTGGAGTCATGATTGCCTTCATACTGTCTGTGACTCTGTTACCTGCAATCTTGGCTCTGATGCCTATCAAGACCTCCACATCACGTGTCGATGAGCAAGATGAATCGATGCTCAAAATCGCCGAATGGGTCATCAGTCACCATCGAAAAGTCTTACCTATCGCTGCCATTGTGGTTATTGCCAGTGGTTTTTTGATGTCACAAAACGAACTCAATGATGAGTTGGTGAAATATTTCAAGACTGGTAGTGATTACAGAGAGCAGGCGAGTTTTCTTGATGACAAAGTCGGCAATACGACGCTGACCATCACACTGGATACGGGCGAAGCGCAGGGCATCACTAAGGTCGAGTTTCTGAAAACACTCGATGCGTTCACCAACTGGTTGTATGAGCAACCAGAGGTCAATCACGTCTCCAGTCTCGTGGATGTGATGCGTCGTCTGAACAAAAACCTCAATGGAGATGACCCCAACTACTACAAAATACCTTCCACCGATGAGATGGGCGCTCAGTATCTGCTGATGTACGAATTGTCGTTACCTTATGGGCAGGATTTAAACAGCCATGTAGATTTCAATAAATCGGCCGTCAGGGTCACGGCCATCATGAGAAGCCTTGGCAGTAAAGGGATGATCGAGCTTGAAAGCAAGGTGGAAGATTGGTTGGACAAAAACGCGTCCGGGTACGGTTACGAAATCACAGACTTGTCGGTAATGTTTGCTCACATTGGTGCTTCGAACCTCAAAAGTATGATTGTGACGCTGCCTCTGGCATTGGGCGTTATATCTGCGCTTCTTATCCTGGCATTACGCTCGTGGCGTTTGGGGATTCTCAGCCTTATTCCGAATTGTGCCCCCATCATCGTTGGGTTTGGTGCTTGGTATCTGGTCTCTGGTGAAATCAATATTGCCGTCTCTGTGGTGGTTTCGATGACGCTGGGGATCGTGGTTGATGACACCGTCCACTTTTTAACCAAATACCGCAAAGCCCGTGAAGAAGGGAAAAGTGTCGAAGACGGAGTACGTTATGCGTTCGTTACCGTCGGTAGAGCATTATGGGTAACGACTGTGGTTCTTTGTACAGGCTTTGCGCTTCTGGCGACGTCTGACTTTGTGCCGAATGCCAGTATGGGATTCTTGAGTGCGGTTGTCGTCATGTTTGCACTCCTCGGCGACTTCTTCATGTTGCCTGCCATACTGTTACTTATTGATAGAAAAGCGTATCTCAACAAAAAAGCGAGCCTTGTTGAAAGTTCTTGTCGTTAAACAACGGATATTATTTTGAAGTTAGTGAGAGTTATTACAAGCGCAATGATGGCGGTGAGTGCGGTACTTTTTCCGCAAGCCTTTGCGCTGGAAGCCGAGGCGGAGATATCGCTTGAGTATCGACAGTTTGCCCAAGGGGGGGAAATGGGGCAGGCTCATCGCAGTTTTCTGCTGTTTTCGAACCTAGCCTATTTTGGGAGAGTGAAGAAGAGGGTCACAGCCTGACGTGGAAAACGTTTTTCCGGATTGATTCTC
Organism: Veronia nyctiphanis; assembly: GCF_004116385.1. Lineage (GTDB taxonomy): Bacteria > Pseudomonadota > Gammaproteobacteria > Enterobacterales > Vibrionaceae > Veronia > Veronia nyctiphanis. The sequence goes on from NZ_PEIB01000001.1 coordinate 229,684, forward strand.
TCGACGAGAACCGCTCTCACATCGATATTCGTGAGGCCTATTACGAGAACCGCTTTTACTTCTTTAACTTTAACGACGAGATCGCGGTTAAAGCGGGCGCGGCACAAGTATTTTGGGGAGTGACAGAATCGTTGAATGTGGTTGACGTCATCAATCAGTCTGATCTGGTGGATTCCATCACGGGGCAGAAACTCGGTCAGCCGATGATTAACCTGAACCTTGAAAATGATTTTGGACTGACAGAGTTTTATGTCATGCCACTATTCAGGGAGCGGACCTTTGCCAGTAATACAGGACGCCTCTCTTTCCCTGGTATCGTCAATAATCCAATTTATGAGTCGTCCAGAAAGCAACAGCACATCGATTTAGCACTACGCTATTCCTACAGCTTTGATACATGGGATCTGGGCTTCACCGTGTTTCATGGCACAAACAGAGAGCCATACTTTGCCGCGGAAGTCTCTACACCGGTAGAAACGCAAATTAATACAGTCATCGATGTGGTGCCTTACTACGCGCAAATGACCCAGTTTGGTATCGATTTGCAAGCGTTCTGGGGCGACTGGACATGGAAATTGGAAGCTATCAGACGCGAAAGCCTTGTCAGCCACACGGCGATCGTCGCTGGTTTTGAGTATCCTTTTGTCGGCGTCTGGGGGAGTGACAGCGAGGTCACCTTGTTTGCTGAGTACTTGTATGACAGCCGAGATCCTATTGGGCCTGTGAGGATCAGTCTTGATGACACAACCCAGCTGCTGATATTTCTCTCCGATACCTTGTTTGGTGGTGTGTTAACGCCTGATTTTCAGGCCGAGGCGGATGCGAGAAAACTCAGTCCGACGATTACTCAGAATGATATTTTTTCTGGTATTCGCTGGGCATTTAACGACATTAATGGCACAGAATTGCGTCTCGGTTTCTTGATGGATATCGAACATATCTCTTCGTATTCAACACAGATAGAGGTGACAAGCCGTTTCAGTGAAAGCCTGACATGGAGAGTCTCCGGCGCATTCTTCAATAGCGAAGAAAAACAGGATCCTTTGTTCAACATTAAAGATGATGATTACGTTGAGGCTGGTGTGAAGTACTACTTTTAACGCCAGTGCTTAGTGAAAACCAAAAGGAGTGAGATAGGTGATGAAAAAGGTAGTTGAATGAACGTTAGTGCAGCGCTTCAATGGCCCGCCTCACGTCCGTGGTGGTGTATTCTCATTGCGATCTTATTTGTTGTTGCGGCTTCACTGGGCGCTAAAAATCTCTATTTTCGGGGCGATTACAAAGTCTTTTTCAAAGATGACAACCCTCAGCTCGTTGCCTACGAAAACGAAAAGGTCAGTTTTAACAGCTCCGACGGATTAATCATCGTTGTGGTTCCGCCTGACGGTCAGGTTTTTAGCGCGTCATCGCTCGGCCTCATTCGCGAGATAACAAAAAAAAGCTGGCAAATTCCTTTCACGACACGTGTGACTCAATTACAAACTATCAGCACACTGCCGTAGAGGCGGATGATTTAGTGGTTGAAGACCTTGTTCCTGATTACTATCCGCTTGATGAAAAAAGAGTGGCTTACGTTAAAGGTGTGGCCCTTAATCAACCGGAGATTTTAGGGGCGTTGGTGACAGAGAAGGCCGATGTTGCCACCGTATCGGTGAGTCTGACCCTGCCTGATGGCGACCAAACGGATGCGTTGATAGAGGTCATGACTTTCGTCAAGCAGATGCTTGATGGTGCCAAAAGTGATTTTCCGAAAACAGAATTTTACCTTGTCGGCAGAGCGGCGTTGAATAATGCCTTTTTAGAGTCCGCGTTAAGCGACGGAACAACGCTGATCCCGCTTATGTTCGTGACAGTGATTCTGTTTCTCCTCTACATGCTGGGGTCGTGGCAATTTATGCTGGCTACGCTGGTGGTGATTATTGCGACCAACACTGCAACACTCGGACTTCTTGGCTGGGCTGAGCACTACCTGACCAATGGCACGGTCAATATTCCTACCTTGTTAATGACGTTGGCCGTCGCTGATTCTGTTCACATCATTACCACTTATACCCATGCGCTGCGAGAAGGTAAGCCTAAATTCGAAGCGTTAAACCACAGCTTGAAGCTTAACTACATGGCGTTGTTGATCACTTCTGTGACTACAGCGGTGGGTTTTTTGATGATGAATGCGTCGACATCTCCGGTGTTGATTGAATTCGGCAACCTTGCTGCGGTGGGGGTGATGATTGCCTTTTTCCTGTCTATTACTCTGCTACCCGCAATCATCATTCTGATCCCTGTTGATAAGCTGCCCGCGCTGTCATCCAAGACCAATCGTAATATGAATGGGTTGGCTGACTGGGTGATTCGTCATCACAAAAAGCTCTTACCAGCGGGGTTCGTGGTTGTGGCACTCAGTGTCGCGGGATTAGTTCAAAATGAAGTGAACGATCGACCCATCGGGTATTTTGACGGAGATAACTCTTTCCGTCAGGCAGTGGATTTTATGGAGGACAATTTCAGTGGCATGTCCCGCATTGGTGTGACGGTGGATTCCGGGCAGTCACAGGGTGTCACTGAACCGGACTTTCTTCGCCTGTTGGATAGTTTCGCCGAATGGGCAAGGCAGCAACCGGAAGTAGATCATGTCGCCAGCCTGTCAGATATCTTTTATCGGTTGAACCAGAACATGCACGGTGGTGATCCCGCTTACTATCGTTTACCTGAATCGTCTGAGTTAGCCGCGCAGTATCTTTTATTGTTCGAGTTATCACTGCCTTACGGTCTAGATCTTAATAATCGACTTGATATCGACAAGTCATCGGTGTTGGTGTCGCTGACGGTGGAAAACCTAGGCAGTAAGGAAATGGTGGCGTTTGAGACCCGCATAAACCAGTGGTTCAAGGAACGTATTTCATCGTGCCCTTCTTGCTCGGTATCGGTGTCCGGTACCGCACTGATGTTTGCTCATATTGGCGAAACAAACATGTCGAGCATGCTAGAAACCTTACCATGGGTGCTTTTACTGATTTCAGGTTTACTTGTGCTTGCATTGCGCTCCCTGAAACTCGGCCTCATCAGCATATTGCCTAACGCCGTTCCTGCCATTATTGGCTTCGGTATCTGGGGAGTATTTTCCGGAGAGATTAACCTTGGCCTCTCCGTTGTGACGACATTGACGCTTGGCATTGTGGTCGACGACAGTGTGCATTTTCTGACGAAATACCGATATGCAAGGTTGAAAGGTGATGAGGTTGAAGAGGCGATTCGTTATGCCTTCAACACAGTTGGACGGGCACTCTGGGTCACCACCATGGTACTTGTTGCCGGCTTCTGCATACTTGCCTCATCAAGCTTCCGTGTAAATGCTGATATGGGTGCGCTTAGCGCTCTCGTTATATTTATTGCTTTGGTAATAGATTTTCTATTACTACCGGCTGCGTTGCTTATTTTTGATAAGCAACCTTATCAACGTGTCATAGAACACGATTCTGTAAATGAAATTGAAAAGGAGAGGGGATAATGAAAAAGGTTTTTAAACATTTGAAGGTCGGTATAGCCGTGTTAGCAATGGCTGGATTGACTGCACCTGTATTCGCAGATGAGGCGAAAGGGCTGGATATTGCGAAGGAGATGAAATCGCGTGCAGCAGGGTGGGGTGACAGTCAAGCCAAGCTGGTGATGGAGCTGAAAACAGCCCGTGGAGACAGCAGTACCCGTAAGCTCCGAGTGAAGAACCTTGAGGTTCAGAGTGACGGTGATAAGGGAATGACCATTTTCGATGAGCCAAAAGATGTGAGGGGGACAGTATTCCTGTCATACAGTCACGTTGATAAGCCCGATGATCAGTGGCTTTATTTGCCAGCGCTGAAACGCGTGAAGCGTATCGCGTCAAGAAATAAGTCGGGTCCGTTTATGGGCAGTGAATTCGCTTATGAAGATCTCAGTTCGTTTGAACTGGATAAGTATGCATTCACCTACCTGCGTGATGAAGCTGTCAATGGGGAAGACGCTTTTGTGATTGAGCAAATCCCAACAGATGAGTTTTCAGGCTACACCAAACAAATTGTCTGGGTCAGTAAAGAACATTACCGTGTTCTAAAGGTTGAATTTTACGACAGGAAAAAAGCACTCCTGAAAACTTTGATGGCAAGCGAGTACAAGCAATATCTCAATAAATTTTGGCGAGCTCACCGCCTTGAGATGCAAAACCATCAGACAGGTAAAAGCACAGTACTGGCGACTGACTCGATCGAGTTCAACACTGGCTTGAGAGAGAAAGACTTTTCTAAATCCAGCATGAGCCGGGTGAGATAGCATAGCTGAGGATCACGGATGAAAAAGTGCAACACGTACAGTATTGCTCTCGCTTGCATGTGGCTGTCTTCGCAAGCTCACGCCATACTGGGTGCAGATATCAATGTCACTGTTGCAGTTGAACATCGACAATTTCTTAAAGAGGGAAGTCTGGGCCAGAAACAGGCCCAGACGTCACTAATATTGTCCCCCGAGATTTACTTTGAGAATGAAGACGGTGACACCAGCTTTACTTATGTTCCGTACAATCGTTTTGATAGTTTGGACAAGGGCCGAAATGTCATGGACATTCGGGAAGGTCTTTTTCGCTACTACAAAGGCGACTATGAAATCAGGGTTGGAATAGGTCAGACATTTTGGGGGGTGATGGAGTCATTTAACCCCGTTGATATTGTCAACCAAATTGACTTTGGGGATTCGTTCGACGGTTCGCAGAAACTGGGTCAGCCCATGTTGAATTTGATATTCGATTCAGACTACGGGCATTTTGACGTTTTATACCTGCCCGCTTTTCGTGAACGTTCATTTGCGACGAAAGAGGGAAGAATAGCTTACCCCAGATTACAGGAAAACGGGGCGAGTTTCGAATCTAAATTTGATGAATTCCACTCTGATGTTGCGTTTCGCTATAGCAATACTTTTGGCGATTCTGACATAGGCTTAAGCGCGTTTCATGGCACCAGCAGAGACCCTTACTTCATGGTTAACCGAAAGCTGGTGACATCTCGGATTCCCGGATTGACAATCAGTCCTGTGCCCGGGGTTGAGATTTTCCCGTTTTATTCGCAAATGACCCAGATTGGACTCGACTTTCAGCATGTTTATGACGATTGGTTATTCAAGCTGGAAGCGATTCACAGGCTCAGTGAAGAGGACTATTCGTCAGCCGCTATAGGCTTTGAGTACCAGTTATACGGCCTTGATGACTACCTTGGCTACTGGTTACAAGGGCATGAGTGGACCTTATATGGCGAGTATCTTTATGACTCTCGGGGTCAGCGAGCGTTTACTTATCTTCAGAATGATATATTTTCTGGCCTAAGGTGGACGTTCAATGATTTACGGAGCACAGAAGTCAATATAGGTTTGACACAAGACTTGGAAGATATGGATTCAAGGACGTTGCGCGGAGAAGCAAGTATGAGGCTCTTCGATAGCTGGAAAATCTACCTTAACGGGCAGATGTTTTTCAGTGAATCGGTAAAAGATGCACTCTATTTGTTGCGAGACGACGACTTTGTTGAAGCCGGACTGGAATATCGATTTTAGTTCATTTCTTCTTTTTACAGGGGGTCAGCTGTTCGGGCTGGCCTCACCTCAACTACCACCTCCCATCACCGCACGCCAAATAAGAATATAGTTTCATTAATAAAACCTGCGGTTATTTATTCGCCGTTTCACCCCTGATTGTCTTTGTCCGGCTTTTCAAATAAGAATACTTACTCTAATTTGGTATATCGTCATTTTTTGACGGAGTGTCAAATACTCATGTGGCGATAACTCTTGGGAGCTGTTTGCTCGTAGGAGTACCTAAATATCTAATAACAATATTTGCCTAATTTATACGTTTGAAGAAAGGGAATGTTTTATGAGAGGGAAGCTCTTCCGGATACCAATAGCCAAAGCATGGCTGTGTATAGCGCTAACACTTTTCTGTGTGTTGCTGTCAGCCGCCGGTAATAAAAATCTTTATTTCAATGGTGATTACAAGACATTTTTTGATAACAGCAATCCTCAGTTGCAAGCACATCAAAGTATCGAAAATGCGTTTCTTAAATCAGATTCACTGGGAATTGTTATAGAACCTGAAAATGGCAATGTATTTACCAAAGAAAATCTTACTCTTATCAGAGAGATAACAGACGCATTCTGGCAGGCAAACTATGTACGCCGTGTAGATTCGATCACCAACTACCAGCATACCTCAGCGGAGGGTGACGATCTGCTTGTTGAGGATCTTGCGCCAGATTATTTGCCACTTGATGACGCGAGAATTGCGCATATCAAAGAGATCGCGTTGAGTGCGCCAAGGCTGAAAGGTTCTTTGGTCTCGGAAGCTGGCGATATCTCTGTTGTTAATGTGTCGTTCAATGGACCGGATGGCGATCCAACCAAGCTTGTTGCCGAAATTGCCGTTTTCACCCGTGATATCTTTGCAGAGATGGAGCAGCGGTATCCGGGTGTTAAATTCCACATGGTGGGGATCGTGGCTCTCAATATGTCGCTGACGGAAGCTGCGATTGCTGATGCTACGACACTCATTCCTATGATGTTTACCGCTGTCGTGATTTTTCTTGGCATCATGCTGAAATCATGGCGATTTGTCTGTGCAACATTGGCCATTATTGTGACGTCAATCATTGCGACCATGGGGCTAGTGGGTTGGATGGAGCATTACCTAACCACAGCACTGGTCAATGTGCCTACCGTTGTCATGACACTAGCGGTGGCAGATTGTGTGCATATCATCGCGTCTTACATCAATATCCGCCGTGCAGGTACACCTCATCGCGATGCCATTCTTGAGAGCATTAACCTCAACATGACGGCTCTGGTAATTACCTCGGTCACAACATCGATTGGTTTTTTGATGCTGAATGCCTCGGAGTCTCCGGCGCTGAGAGATTTCGGCACACTGACAGCAATCGGCATTTTGGTGGCATTTTTCCTGTCTGTGACATTGCTCCCTGCACTTTTAACCGTGATGCCTGAAAAAGACAGCGCCTTTGACCGGCATAATGACAAGCAGTCTATGGATCGTCTGGCACTGTGGATTATTCGCTTTCATAAAGCCATTCTGCCCGCTGGTATTGTTGTTATTGCCGTTTCTTCTGTCTTGATGATGCAGAACAAAGTGGATGATAAGCAGTATGAATACTTTGATACCGGCTCTCCATTCCGACAGGCTGTTGAGCTAGTTAATGACTCTTTGAAAGGTTCAACGGTGATTAACATTTCGTTGGACACTGGGGTGGAAAATGGTATCACGTCGCCGGAGTTTCTCCGTACTTTAGAAGAATTCACTCTATGGCTGAACACGCAGCCTGAAGTTGGCCATGTCATCAGTCTTTCTGACACGATCAAACGGCTGAACAAGAACATGCACGGTGATGATTCTGACTACTATCGAATACCTTTAGACAGTTCTGAATCCGCCCAATACTTGTTGTTATTCGAACTCTCTTTGCCCTACGGACTTGATTTAACGAATGAGATAAATCTCGACAAGTCAGCAGTAAAACTGACGATAACGATACGTAATCTCGGCAGTGCGGAAATGGTGGCATTTGAGCAACGTGTTAAGCAATGGTTATCAGACAACACACCGAATACCGAGCGTGCAATCTCAAGTATCTCGCTGATGTTTGCACATATTGGTGAGGTGAATATGGCCAGTATGCTGAAAACCTTGCCTATCACATTACTGGTGATATCAGGGCTATTGATTTTTGCACTTCGCTCATTACGGCTTGGAGTCGTCAGTCTGATACCGAATATTGCCCCCGCGATCTTGGGTTTCGGACTTTGGGCATTACTGTCTGGTGAGATTAACCTTGGCTTGTCGGTGGTGATAACGATGACGATGGGCATTGTTGTCGATGACACGGTGCATTTTCTTAGCAAATATCGGCATTCTCGCTTCAGGGAAAGAGTGTCGAAGAGGGAATCCTCTATGCATTTTCGACCGTTGGTAAAGCATTGTGGATCACTACTGTCGTTTTGGTTGTTGGCTTTGGCATTCTTGCTACGTCAGATTTTCGCATAAATTCTGACATGGGATTACTCAGCGCGATTGTCATTTTCATTGCACTCATTGTTGATTTTACAATTCTTCCTTCAGCGCTACTGATTTTTGACCGAAAGTCATATGTGAAAGAAGACGTTAGTCATGCCAATGAACTCAGCCAATCTCCGCGAGGTGGAGCTGCCCAAGGTCAGCAATGAAGCCTCTGATTCATCGCTGTTTGTATTGTTCTGAGGCAGTTTGTAAATTTATATCTGATTAATTTCATATGACAAAGGCCGAATAATGCTTCCACCTAGCGTTATTTTGGCCTATTATGACGATCAGTCAAATATTGACGAAGTGTCAATTTTATCATTATTACAAGCGCAAACCGGCATAAGACATCGATTTGCTTGCTAAGAAACAAAGCCTCTCACTGAGAGGTTAATTTTTCCTCCCATTTTGACGATCCGTCAAAATGGGAGGATGCAGACAATACTGAGATTGCCTTACAGCGCGAACGTCACAAACGGAGAATGTGATGAAAGATAAGCTTCTGAATTGGCCCGTTAACAGAGCATGGTGGTTTCTTTGCTTAACCATGTTTGTTGTTATCGTGGCATCGATTGGAAATAAGAACCTCTATTTCCGAGGCGACTACAAAATCTTTTTTGATGACGGAAACCCGCAACTCCTTGCTTTTGAAGAGTTGGAAAACGTTTTCGCCAAAACCGATACCATGGCCATCGTGGTGGCGCCTAACAGCAACAATGCGTTAAGTGCGTCATCACTTGAGCTGGTCAGAGAGATGACCGAAAAAGCGTGGCAAACACCCTATTCGTCACGTGTTGATTCCATCACCAATTACCAACATACCGCCGCAGAAGAAGATGATCTGATTGTCGAGGATTTAGTTCCTGACTACTACCCACTGGATAGTGAACGGCTGGCTTATGTCCGCGATATCGCATTGAATGAGCCGAGACTGAGAGGGTTACTGATTTCTCCCAAGGCTGACGTCACCATGATCAATGTGACACTGCAACTGCCGGATGGTGATCAGACTCTACAGGTGCAAGAAGTGGCCGAATATGGTCGGGCACTGATGGCCGAAATGCAGCAATCTTATCCTGATGTCGAGTTCTACATGACGGGCGCTATTGCCCTTAACTATGCGTTTGCCGAAGCGGCAATGAAAGACGGCAATACACTGATACCCATGATGTTTGTCGCCATTCTTATCTTTTTGGGCGTGATGCTTCGCTCATGGCGCTTTGTGTCAGCGACATTAATTGTCATTGTCGCCTCAATCACAACCACCATGGGACTGCTTGGCTGGGCCGAGCATTACATTACGAACGGCACGGTGAATGTCCCAACGGTCGTTATGACGCTGGCCGTCGCTGATTGCGTGCACGTGATTGTCTCTTACATCAGTGCAAGGCGTGAAGGCAAAGAAAACAAAGAGGCGATATCTCATAGCCTGAGCATCAACTTTATGGCGTTGCTGATCACCTCAGTAACAACCGCGTTTGGCTTTTTGATGATGAATGCGTCAGCCTCACCTGTCTTACGAGAATTGGGTACATTGACTGCCATTGGCGTCATGATAGCGTTCTTCTTGTCTATTACTTTGCTACCCGCACTGCTTTCGCTTCTGCCAGAGAAAAAAGGAGTCATGGTGAAGCAAGGCGAAGATAAAACTATGCTGCCATTGGCTAATTTCGTCATCCGTTACCACAAAAAAGTGTTGCCGCTTGGCGTCTTGTCAGTGGTGATATCGGCGGGCTTATTATTTCAAAATCAGGTCAATGATGAACCCTTCGAATACTTTGATACCGGCAATTCATACCGTGTGGCCGTTGACTTCATTGATGAAAAACTCAGTGGAAGCACAAATGTAAGCATCGGCATCAAAACGGGTAAAGAGAATGGCATCAACGACCCAGCCTTTTTGAAAAAGCTGGAAGCTTTTACTGACTGGCTTAAACAACAACCAGAGATAGATCATGTTGCCAGCTTGTCAGACACCTTCAAGCGTTTGAATAAAAATATGCATGGTGATGATCCTGCCTATTACACCTTGCCAGAAGAAAGCGAACTCGCTGCTCAATATTTGCTGTTGTATGAGATGTCTTTGCCTTATGGACTCGACTTGAATAACGAAATCAATCTCGACAAGTCTGCGGTGAAAATGTCACTGACATTGGCAAACATTGGCAGTAACGAGCTGGTGGATTTTGAGCTGCGTGTGTATGACTGGTTTGCTGAAAATGCCCCTGATTATGATGTGTTGGCATCCAGCCCATCAATGATGTTTGCGCATGTTGGCGAGAACAACATGAACAGCATGTTGAAAACACTACCAGTGACATTGGTGGTGATCTCCGCACTCTTGGTGTTCGCGCTGCGCTCAATGCGACTGGGGTTGATCAGCCTCATTCCTAACATCGCGCCAGCCGTTCTGGGCTTCGGTGTGTGGGCGCTGATATCCGGCGAAATCAATCTCGGCTTATCGGTCGTGGTATCCATGACGCTGGGTATTGTGGTTGATGATGCGGTGCACTTCCTCAGCAAATACCGCTACGCCAGAGTGCGAGGTGATGATGTTGAAGCCGGCATCCGCTATGCGTTTGCAACGGTTGGCAAAGCGTTATGGGTCACCACAGTAGTGCTGGTGGTTGGCTTCGGCATTTTGGCCACCTCAGATTTCAGGCTCAACGGTGACATGGGCACCTTGAGCGCAATGGTGATATTTATCGCGTTAGCGGTTGATTTCACCATTCTTCCTGCGGCTCTGCTTATCTTTGACCGCAAAGCATACACAGAAAAAAAAGGTTGCATACCGAACGCAGCCTTCGCAGTAAAAATTGACAGGGATGATTCTATGAAAAAGCTTACATCAATGATGGTTCTGGGTTCAGCATTGCTGAGTGTGATAACCGCTTCTGTGCCAGTGATGGCGCAGAATGAGAAGGGCCTGAAAATTGCGCAGGAAAGGAAAGCCCGCGATTTGGGCTGGGGAGACAGCATCTCGGCCCTTAGCATGGAGCTGACCAATGCCAATGGCGACACGAGCACTCGCAAATTGCGGATCAAATCATTGGAAGTCAATGACGATGGCGACAAAGGGCTGACCATCTTTGATGAGCCAAAAGACGTGCGAGGCACCGTGTTTCTGAGTCACTCCCACATTGGTTCACCGGATGATCAGTGGATCTTCCTGCCTGCTCTAAAACGTGTGAAGCGCATTGCATCGCGTAATAAATCAGGCCCGTTTATGGGGAGTGAATTTGCTTATGAGGATCTGAGCTCGTTTGAGCTTGAGAAGTTCGAATTTACCTACCTTCGTGATGAAACCTTTGAGGGGCAGGACGTGTTTGTTATTGAGCAAACCCCGACTGACAAATTCTCTGGATATTCACGCCAGCTTGTCTGGATGGATAAAGAGCATTATCGCCCGCTGAAAGTCGAGTTCTATGACCGCAGAAACAGTTTGCTGAAAACGCTAACATTCAATGGTTACAAGCAGTACCTCAATAAATTCTGGCGTCCGGACGAGTTAGTCATGGCTAACCACCAGACGAAAAAACTCACGCGTCTTACGACAGAAAGTCTCACCTTTAATAATGGCCTGACAGAAAAGGATTTCAGCAAATCAGGCATGAAGCGCGTTCGTTAGGGAGAATACTATGCGCAGTACTTTATTAGCGGCCACGATGTTTGTGGCCTCCACACCCATTAGTGCGCTTGAATTTCAGGGAGAAATTGGCGTGCAACATCGATATTTTTTCGAAGAAGGCGCACTTGGGCAGAAACAGAATCAAACTTCTGTATTTGTTGAGCCAGACATCTTCTGGGAAAGCGATGACATTGATTTAACCTTCAGCTTAAAACCCTTTTACCGCTACGATGCGTTGGATGATGAGCGAACACATGCTGATATTCGAGAAGCGCTTTTCTCCTATTACAGCGAGAATTACGAGTTCAAGGCGGGCGTTGGCAAAGTATTCTGGGGTGTTACCGAGTCACAGCATCTTGTCGATGTTATCAATCAAAGTGATTTCATTGAGTCCATAGATGGTGAAGTCAAACTCGGGCAGCCCATGTTAAGCGTGGGTGCAGAGACGGACAACGGCATGTGGGAAGTTTTTGTTCTGCCATATTTCCGAGAGCGCACCTATGCGGGCCCTGAAGGTCGCCTCTCTCTGCCGGGCTTTTCTGAACATCATGTGACATATGAATCGAGCAATGAAGAAAAGCACACTGATGTGGCATTTAGATATGCCACTTCTCTTGATGATGTCGATGTCGGGCTGAGTGCATTTCATGGCACCAATCGTGATCCGTTTTTGCAGCAAGCCGTCATAAACGGGAAAGGAGCCTTGGTGCTTCACTATGCCCAAATGACACAGCTAGCTCTGGATGCTCAGGCTATTGCAGGCAGTTGGCTATGGAAACTTGAGGCCATTCATCGAGACAGCTTGAGAATCATGTCGCTGCGACGGCAGGCTTTGAATACAGCTTGGTCACAGGTAATGGTTATGACGTTGGTCTGCTGGCAGAGTATCTTTACGACGACCGAAAGGGTATGACACAGCCGATAGGTCAAAATGATGTGTTCGCAGGTGTAAGGCTTGCACTTAACGACATCGATGGCACTGAGCTTTTGGTTGGCGGGACCGTCGATCTTGAGACTTCGGACTCGACAACACTGCGTGTAGAGGCCAGTGGACGCATTAACAATGACGTGAGCTGGAATCTGACTGCTGGCGCGTTTAATAGCGAAAAAGTGACAGATCCGCTCTATCAAATAAAGAAAGACGATTACATCGAATTGGGTATGACTTACTACTTTTGATGCTATTTCCTGATGCGGGTGTTATTTCTGCTCACGGAAGAGCGGGTACCCTGGAATGTGTAGCATGTTGCCGACAGCCTTCTGCCTGTCGGCTTTTTTTCGTCAGGGAAACTGGCGATTAATACAGCCTAAACCGAGTGAATTCAGAATGAAAAAAAGGCCGCACAAATCGGCGGCCGTTTGCTGAAATATGACCTGTTCAGCACGAGCTAAAAAGAAAATCTCTTCCGTGTGATTAGAGTTATTAGGAACGCTCAATGAAGCAGTGTGACCTGCTAAGAAGCGAGCGAATCATAACGGCTTTGCAGGAGGCTTGTTCACATCAAAAGTTAATCTTTTATACACTGTTTTCTTTTATTGCTTGCTTAGATAACGCTTGGCCAATGTTGCAGCGATAGAGATTTCTTTGCTTACAGCAGGCTAAGCTGATCGCCATGTCTATCAGGGTTCAGTGTTGCGATTTCTGGTAGGGGTTTCTCGTCAGTTGCCAGTTCCTCTGAAATCAATTTATAAAAGTGGTTGGCCAGCTCCGGTGCCTCGGTGTTGTCAGCGGTGTGTACCATCAGATACGGCACTTTTCCTTCTGTTATCCACTGGCAAAACTTCTTTTTCCAAGGAGTGAAAAACGCATCGTTTTCCGCTAATGCTGGGTTTCCGATAAAACGCACCATAGGGGATTGATCGGTCGCGATAACGTGAACCGGCACTCTGGGTTTTTTCTTCTGTGCATCAATAAGGCGTCGGTGTCGGCTTTAACCGCAAAGACTGGCCGAGAATCCATGATGATGCGATCAGCACTGTGAGAAATCAAAAGTGCATTAAAAGCTTTCTCATCGTCACCTTTGGCAAAAAATGCGGGGTGACGTACCTCCACACCCATCTGAAAGTCACGAGGCATAGATGTTAGAAAATTATCCAGCGCCGGCAGCGAGTCAGGGCCAAACGCGGCGGGCAGTTGCAGTGTCCACATGCCAATACGTGCGTGAAGTGGTGCCATTAACGTCAGGAATTCTCCGACCATAGCATCAGCATGCTGGAGCATCAGCTGGTGGGTGATTGCCTTGGGAAACTTGAACGTGAAGCTGAAGTTGTCGCTGGTTGCCGACTTCCAGTTTTCAACCGTGGCAGGGGACGGGCTGGCATAAAACGTAGTGTTCCCCTCGACGGTATTAAAGACCTGTGCATAGCGAGCAAGTCTCTCGCCCGCTTTGGTACCAGAGGGATAAAACTTTCGTTGCCAGTCATTGTGCGACCATTGTGTAAGCCCGAGTCGAATGGGAGGGCGGGGCATTGCTTCGAGTGTCGCAGGGGTGATGGCGTCCATAATCACTTATTGTTGGTAATCCCGATAAGTCGGTATTCTGATAATGTTGCGGTTGTTTGGTCAAGTGGTGGTGGTTTTTTGGTCAATCAACGGCATTTCCCGCATTTACTGTTTCTCTCTTTACTCAGAGCCGTTTTTTTCCTTTATAATGCTCCGTCATTTTGTTATCTCTGATGGTTGCTAGGCAAACGTCTGGCTGGCAGCTATCTGCGGCAAAACAGGCCGCGTGATTTTGTATTTTTGCACACAAAGCAGTGCAACCGGACAATCAAAACAGATCGGGAATTTTCTATGCGAACCCAATATTGTGGTCACCTGAACAAAGCCCTTGCAGGGCAAACTGTGGAACTTTGCGGCTGGGTTAACCGTCGCCGAGATTTAGGCGGTCTTATCTTCATCGATATGCGAGATCGTGAAGGTGTCGTTCAGGTGGTGATTGATCCGGATATGAAAGATGTCTTTGACATCGCTAACCAGCTACGTAACGAATTTTGTATCAAAATTACCGGTGAAGTCCGTGTACGCCCAGGCAGTCAGGTCAACAAAGACATGGCAACGGGTGAAGTAGAAGTGCTGGCGCGCGGTCTTGAGATTATCAACCGTGCAGAGCCGCTTCCGCTGGATTTCAACCAAAACAACTCTGAAGAGCAGCGCCTGAAGCACCGCTACCTTGACTTGCGTCGTCCTGAAATGAGTGACCGCATCAAGCTGCGTGCAAAAGCGTCGAGCTTTGTTCGTCGTTTCCTAGATGACAATGGCTTCCTTGATATCGAAACGCCTGTGTTGACGAAAGCAACCCCAGAAGGCGCGCGTGACTATCTGGTACCTAGTCGTGTCCACAAGGGCAAATTTTACGCACTGCCTCAGTCTCCACAGCTGTTCAAGCAGCTGCTGATGATGTCAGGATTTGACCGTTACTATCAAATCGTGAAGTGCTTCCGTGACGAAGATTTACGTGCCGACCGTCAGCCTGAGTTTACTCAGATAGATATCGAAACCTCTTTCATGACCGCGGTAGAAGTGCGCGAGAAGATGGAAGAAATGATCCGCAACATGTGGCAAGAGCTGCTAAATGTGGATCTGGGCGATTTCCCAATGATGTCTTATGAAGAAGCAATGCGTCGTTTCGGCTCTGACAAACCAGACTTGCGTAACCCGCTTGAGCTTGTCGATGTGGCTGACATCCTGAAAGACGTTGAATTCAAAGTATTCTCTGGCCCTGCGAACGATGAGAAAGGCCGTGTTGCGGTTATCCGTGTTCCGGGCGGCGCTGAGCTGTCTCGTAAGCAAATCGATGAGTACACCAAATACGTCGGTATTTACGGTGCCAAAGGTTTGGCATGGATGAAAGTCAACGACCGCGCAGCGGGCTTCGAGGGTGTTCAGTCTCCGGTTGCCAAGTTCCTGAATGAGGAAGTGGTCAACGCAATCCTTGACCGCACTGGCGCGGGGTCTGGCGATATCATTCTGTTTGGTGCTGACAGCGCGAAAGTGGTGACAGAAGCGATGGGCGCGCTGCGTCTGAAACTGGGTATCGATCGTGAGCTCACAGACACCAGCAAGTGGGCACCGCTTTGGGTTGTTGACTGGCCAATGTTCGAAGATGATGACGAAGGCAACTTGCATGCCGTTCACCACCCATTCACAGCACCTTTAGGTGTGACGCCAGAAGAGCTGAAAGCAAACCCTGCGGGCACGCTGTCAGACGCTTATGACATGGTCCTTAATGGTTATGAAGTGGGTGGCGGCTCTGTTCGTATTCATAACTCAGAAATGCAAACGGCTGTCTTCGACCTGTTGGGCATTGAAGAAGATGAGCAGCAGCAAAAATTTGGCTTCCTGCTTGAAGCGCTCAAGTACGGTACGCCGCCACACGCGGGTTTGGCATTTGGCCTTGACCGTCTTGTGATGCTGCTGTGTGGTACTGAGAATATTCGTGACGTTATCGCGTTCCCGAAAACAACGGCGGCAGCTTGTCTTCTGACTGATGCACCAAGCGAAGCCAATCCGGCAGCGCTTGAAGAACTGGCGTTGACGATTACGGCGGCACAGAAAGAACAAAACGACGCCTAAGTCTCAAAATGCGTTGAAAATAAGGCCAGAATCTCTGGCCTTATTTTATTTCAGGCAAACAGAGAGTTCTGTTTGCTATAAACAATAAGTTAATCAGAACAACCTCAGCACAAAACGAGGCCAGCTGGCCACCTCCCCGAGCCAGATTAAGGCACTTTTCCTTGCTGATAATGGAGTGAAACATGGCAGGTCACAGTAAATGGGCCAACATCAAACACCGTAAAGCAGCGCAAGACGCTAAACGCGGTAAAATCTTCACCAAACTTATCCGTGAAATTGTGGTGTCAGCAAAAGAAGGCGGCGCCGAAACAGAGAACAACCCACGCCTCCGTGCGGCAGTCGATAAAGCACTGTCAAACAACATGACCCGAGACACGGTTAACCGTGCCATCTCACGCGGTGCGGGTGGTGAAGGTGACGAGAATATGGAGACCGTCATCTACGAAGGTTACGGTCCGGGCGGAACAGCAGTCATGGTGGAATGTCTGACAGACAATCGTAATCGGACTGTTTCCGGCGTTCGTCACGCGTTCTCAAAAGCAGGTGGCAATCTGGGCACCGATGGTAGCGTGAACTATTTGTTTGAAAAGAAAGGCGTGATTTCTTACGCATCGGGTCTGGATGAGGACGAGGTGATGGAAGCGGCGCTGGAGGGGGGTGCAGACGATGTTGAGACGCATGAAGATGGCTCAATTGACGTTTACACCTCGCCGTCTGATTTTGGCCCGGTCAAAGATGCACTCGATGCTGCTGACTTAGAAGCACAAAATGCAGAAGTAACATTGGTTCCTTCTACTAAGGCCGATCTGGATGCTGATACTGCGCCAAAACTGCTTCGCTTGATTGATGCCCTCGAAGATCTTGATGATGTTCAGGAGGTGTATCACAACGGTGATATTTCCGATGAGGTGGCTGCGACGTTGGAATAACTGACGGATGGCTATTATTCTCGGGATTGATCCGGGTTCGCGGATCACAGGCTATGGTGTGATTCGCCAGCAAGGACGTCATTTAGAGTACCTCGGAAGTGGTTGTATCCGCACTGAATCGGACGATTTGGCGGGTAAGCTAGGTCAGATTTATGCGGGTGTCAGTGAGGTGATCACTCAGTTTCAGCCTGATACCTTTGCTATTGAGCAAGTATTCATGGCCCGCAATGCAGACTCTGCACTCAAACTTGGACAAGCACGGGGCAGTGCAATGGTCGCTGCCGTTAATGCTGGCTTACCCGTTTCTGAATATGCTGCTCGCCTGATCAAACAGGCGGTTGTAGGCAAAGGCAGTGCAGATAAGAAGCAGGTACAACATATGGTGGTTCATATGCTAAAACTGGCTTCAACCCCACAGGCCGATGCTGCTGATGCATTGGCTGTGGCAATTTGTCACGCTCATACCAACCATACGCTAGTTGCAATGGCGGGGCAGGCATCACGTGCCCGGAGGGGCCGCTATCAGTAAACGTCTACATGAAAACGGCGGGACAAGGGATGCCTTCTCTCGCTGTTTCTTTTCAATGACCCAATAACTTTTCTATCTTCCTGTTAAATTTTGGGATGTTGTTTACTCTGGAAGAGTAGGCTGTCGATAAATAGGGAGGCAAAGTGACACAATCAACGCTGATCACAGCATCCAACAGTATACTTTTGGCTGTTGATATTCAGGAAGAACTGCTACCTGCAATTCACAACCATGTGTCTCTTTTACATCGGACGACTGTGCTACTCGATGTAGCGAGAAAACTCGATATCCCCAGAGTATTTAGCGAGCATTGCGTCGATAAAATTGGCCCCATCATCCTCATTTCTAACTTCAACCGCTGGCGAACATCATACGCTGACAAAAACGAATTTTAGTCTGGTCGCTGAACCTGGGGCCATCGCTGATCTTGCAGGTATGGAGAAACGGCAAGTCATCATTATCGGGATAGAAGCACACGTTTGTGTATTACAAAGCGCCATTGGTTTGCTAGAAAACGGCTTCGAAGTGTATCTGGGGTCTGATGCGATTGGGTCAAGAAGTTCTTCTCATGTTGATGATGCGATTCGACGAGCTGAAGTGAATGATTGGGTCTTATGTGAAGGCATGAGGTGTTATGTATTAATCTGAAATGAAACGCGAGTGTAGCACGAAATTGGCAACTTCCCCCTTATATTAACCCGGTTTCAAAAATCCTATCCCCCAAAAAGCCTGCCAAATAATTAAGGCTAACCTTGGCGGTGATGACTAATATTTTATGCAATTTGATTTATTTTCAGGTATTCCGTGAATTAATTCCCAGTCTCCTATTATCTCTCATAATCATCTTGAAACGAGATTAATTTTCATTAGGTTATCAATATCATCATAACTACCATATAAATTAGTCAGTCGGTAATACCAAGAATGAAAATTGCGATAATAGGTGCTGACGTAGCTGGCATATCAGTAATGAAATCACTATCAAACCATGTAAAAAGTCATGGTATTGGTAACACCTATTTAGACGGTACGGTTTATGAGCCTGAAAAAATGGGAGGCTTGGCTTATCAAACCAAAAGTAATGCATGTTTGCTTAACCTTCCAGCAGGTATAATGTCGATTGATTCAAGTAACTCCTCTTGTTTTTTACAATGGCTAAATAAAAACAACATACCTACGCACTCTATACCAAGGTATATATTCGGTAATTACTTAAAAGAACAGTACAACAAACTTATAAACGAAAGTAATCCTTGGATAAGGTTCAACAGTAAGGAACAAGCAGTTAAGAAAATAAGTAAAATAGGGAAGCTATTCAAAGTATACACTTTCAATAATTTTGACATTGTTGATAAAGTTGTATTATTTGCTGGCCATTCTGAGCCTACTTCTCTTATAGAGCAGACTGAAAACAGCAATTACATAAATAACCCATGGAAATATGATTTCACAAAAATAGATAAGCATAACAGTATCGCAATAGTAGGAACACGCTTAACCGCTTTCGATGTGGTCAAAAAGTTATTCTACAATGGCCATAAAGGACCAATCACTCTATTCTCTCGCACAAACAACCCACCGCACGTGAGAAGCCTAGTATCCTCCCCCATACCACTCAAGTACTTAAGATGGGATGTGATAGAGTCACTGAAAGATAACCATGGTCATGTCCCCTTAGAAAAAGTGATAGAACTTCTGTCTCATGAACTCTCTAATTCGGGAGATTCATTCCTTTTGTCATCGGAAAAAGTAACTTGCCCGTCTACGTTCATCGCTTCCCAACTCGATTTGGCAAAGAGTGCAAGCCCAGACCAAGAAATACTTAGCGCGCTATATCGTTCAAAGCTTATCGACCTTATTTGGATGAGATTATCATCAAAAGATAAATCCTACTTTTATGAAAACTTTCATAGCAAATGGATGTGTTTGGCACATCCTATTACTTTCGAAAATGGCGTTTTCCTTAATGATGCTATAGAAAGTGGCTATGTCCAAATAGAAAAAGGTCTAAAAGAAATCAAAGAAGATTACGTTTATGGATTTAGACTAATAACACAAAAATCCTTGGATTTTGATTACGTGGCAAATTGTACTGGCATGTCAAAATCCATTAAAAAACACAAATCCAGTTTATTATGTAGCATAGATACTGACGACAACTTATTAGAAAACCATTTTGGCGGGATCGATATCAATCCATATAATCTGCAAGTCATCTCTAAAAATGGCGAAGAAACGACAGGATTCTATGCCAATGGTGCGATTACTTGTGGCGTATTTTTCTCTGCATTTGCCACTATACACGCCGTACGAAATTCTTTTTCTATCGCAAATAATATCTTGTCTGATTTAAATATAGAACAGAGAGCATCAGCATGAAGCGTTCATTAGATGTTGAAAAGACAAGCGTTAGCGTGCTATTCGCCTTGTTAGTCGCCCTACCCATGATTTCCACGGACCTACTTGTTCCGGCGATACCTGTCGTTGTTGAACAGCTTGGTACAACGCAAGAGTTTGGCAAACTGACGTTCGTTTCTTACATGATAGGATTTGCAGCTTCTATACTGCTTTTTGGGATTGCTTCCGACAAGTTCGGGAGAAAACCCTGTCTGCTTTTATCCATATCCGTCTTCGTTTTGGCGTCTATCGGTTGCTATTTCAGCGACACGATTTCACAAATGATCTTCTTTCGTTTCCTTCAGCCTTTGGCATTGGGAGCTGCACGGTATTAGTTCGCTCTATCATAAGAGATGTCTACACGGAGTCGCAGGCCATCGGCATGCTAGCGGTCATTGCCGCTAGCATGACACTTTCTACACTCATTGCTCCCGTTCTAGGAGGAGCTATCGCAGAAATCGTTTCTTGGCGGCACATTTTTAGCTTACTGGTTTTGCTCGGCTTAAGCATTGGCGCAGCCGTTCTGATTTGGATCCCTGAAACAAATAGCAACACGGATAGTGAGGCTCTGCGATTACGTCGTTTGGCAAGTAAATTCCAACATTGTTGGCATAACCGTGCGTTCCTTGTGTATACACTCACTATTTCATTGGTATGGAGTGCATTTTTTCTATTTATCGTTGAGTCTTCCTTTATTTACCAGGGGGAATTTGATGTTGGGCTTCGTACTTTCGCACTGATTTTTGCGCTGATTTCTCAGGGTTATATCTGCGGCTCTTATGCAACGAAGAAACTGGTTTCTAAGGTAGGGGCGGATAGACTTATTTCCTATGGGCTGGCAGTTAGCACCCTCGCTTTGATGCTTTTAACACTCTCATCCCTGATCAACCCTGAACCGATTTCGGTGACAACTGGAATGTTTGTTTTTCTCTTCGGTTGTGGCTGATTGTCCCCAACTGCCAAGGAAAAGCACTACAGCCTTTTCCACATATCGCGGGGTTCGCGGGTAGTATCTTCTATTTTACAGAAATGATATTTGCTGGTTTTACATCCATGGCGATGAGCAAACTGGATCTTCCACTTTATGGTAGATTCTTAGCGATGTTTATTCTGCTGATCTTTGCCAGTACAGTTTTCATTTGGTATCTACGGCCAACCCTTGCAAAGCCAGAAGCTTGGCGTGCAAGTGGTAAATACTGAAATGGTACTGTTCGAATGGCTACATAAGGCTGATACCGAGGTATTTAAACAGGTATTGCCAGCAATTAAGAAGTTACTTCCATCGCCAGAAAATATGGATGCATTGACATCGTTATTTGACGCCGCTGATGAAGAGGAGAAAACCTGATTACGTTGAGGGTGTGAGGCGATTTGAAGATTCAAACCGCCTCTGGCAACTTCTGGGTTCAGACTATTTGGGCCAAATTCCTTTGAGTTCACTCAGCAGTGCACTGCTTGCTCCTTTCTCACCCAAAAACTTCATAATGATGGGGGTGAACTGACTTACCATCGCCGGATCAAGACCCAGACTGGTGAAGATCTTACTGACATCAGATGACGTGTTAAGCAGCGCTCCCAAACCTCCGGGAAGTGTATTTGTCAGGTTCTCCATTCCCGGAATTAAGCTGTTAAGCTCATTATTGTTCTTCTTACTCATCTGCCCGAGAGCCTGCGTGAGCAGCGCGCCTGCGCCACCTGCTGCTTGCTCTGAGCTTATGCCGAGAGATTGACTCAGCGAGTCGATGAGTGGACTGGCTGGGCTCTGTTGCTCAGTTTTTTTCTCGTCACTCAAAAGGCTGGGTAAGTTGAAGGCATGTGACACGACTGGCTGAGTCAGTGACACCAGTACGGTGAGAGAAATGAAAAGGGGATACTTCTTCATGGTTTGCTCCTATGACAAGGCGCAAATCGATACATCGAAAAGTAGGCTGGCCGGCGCACTTCACAAACCGAGTTGTCAGTAAGGGAAGTTTTCGCATCCATGCCGGGCGCATTTGTGATTTGCAGGGATAGAAAGTCGATGTAAATCAAACGCAAGAACATAGTAAACGTATGTATGACTTTGCAGAGTCCAAGATCTGCGAACGAAGGCATCGTGATGATAAACCTATCATCATTTCAACCAGAAATGATGAGGTGTTTGTTAAGGATGCAGGCGACCAATGTTATTTCATAACGTGTATATTCGTATTACCTGAACCAAAACTATCTGTTAACGTAAAAGAAAGGGTTTTCAATAAATCTAAGGATCAGAGTGAAAAATAAAAATACGAAAGACAATTCCCCACTTTCTCAAGTGAGCACGGGGAACGTTGTCCGTTGGATTGGTTCCTTTCTAAAGCCTCACAAGGGGCGTGTGTTTGGTGCGGTATTCTTTCTTTTATTAAGCTCGGTAGCATGGCTTGCGCTTGGACAAGGTGTTCGCTTGTTGATTGATGATGGCTTTCTCGCCGGTAACGGCGAACGTCTCACTCAAATTGTATTTTTGATCCTCGGTATTACCTTCTTAAGCTCTGTGGCGGTGTTTTTTCGCTTTTACTTCATGAGTTGGTTGGGCGAACGAGTCAGTGCTGACATCCGTTTAGAGATTTATAAAAAGATGTTGGCATTGTCGCCTTCCTTCTTTGCGAGGGAGCGCACGGGTGAGGTAATTAGCCGTTTCACTGCCGATACCACACTGTTGCAGACAGTTATCGGCTCAAGTCTTTCAATGGCTTTGCGTTCAGCGCTTTCTGTGGTTGGTGGGGTTATTATGATGGGGATAACCAGCATAAAGCTGACCGCCATGGTTCTGCTCGTTGTACCTGTCGTGCTGGTACCTGTGATGGTGCTAGGTAAAAAAGTAAGACGGCTGGCGCGGGTTAGTCAGGATAAAGTGGCTGATTTGGGTGCTCAGATAGACGAAACGCTTCATGAGATACATACCGTTCAGTCATACGGTCATGAAGAGGTTGATAACAAACAGTTCAGCTTGGGTGTTGAGGTGGCAATGTCGGCGGCGCGGAAACGTATCTGGTATCGTTCAATGCTTATTTTCGCTGTGATGATGTTGAGTATCTCGGCAATCGTCATTGTGACGTGGTTTGGCGCGCAAAGTGTGATTTCAGGCTCAATGAGCGGCGGTGAGTTGTCTGCCTTCATTTTCTACGCAGTTGTGGTCGCGGGTGCAGTGGCGACGATCAGTGAAGTGGTGGGTGAAATTCAGCGCGCAGCCGGCGCAAGTGAGCGACTGATTGAGCTGTCTCAGGCCACGCCTGATATTTCTGACCCGGAAGATGCAGTGAGTCTTCCCAAGGCCGTGTCCGGTTCATTGAGTTTTGAAGGCGTTAACTTTACATACCCCGGAGACAACGAAAGCCAAATCTTTACTGACCTTGACTTTAATGTCAAACCGGGAGAAAGAGTGGCGTTAGTTGGCCCGAGTGGAGCAGGAAAAAGTACCGTCTTTTCTTTGTTCCAGCGCTTCTTCGACCCTCAGTCTGGCAACGTGACGGTCGAAGGCATCCCTGTGTCTTCACTTTCTGTTGATGAGCTGCGTGAGCAGTTTGCGTTAGTGCCCCAAGAGTCAGTGATTTTCGCGATGTCAGTGCTTGAAAACGTCAGGTATGGGTTGCCAAATGCCTCTGAGGAACAGGTAATCGATGCTTGTCGTTCAGCCAGAGCAGACGAGTTCATTCAGGAATTGCCTGACGGCTATCACACAGAACTGGGTGAGCGGGGTGTCCGACTTTCCGGTGGCCAGAAGCAACGTATTTCAATTGCCAGAGCGATTTTGGCTGACAGGCCAATTCTTCTGCTTGATGAAGCCACCAGTGCGTTAGATGCGGTGAGTGAATTTCACGTCAAGCGCGCGCTGGACACCTTAATGCAAAAGAAAACGACGTTAATCATCGCCCACCGATTGTCGACTGTAGTGAATGCTGACCGCATCTTGGTAATGGATAAGGGTGAGCTGGTTGCCAGCGGGACACATGACGAGCTGATGCGCACCAGCGACGTGTACAAGGAGTTCGCCCGATTACAATTGATTAACGGTGAGGACAATACCACACCTCAACTGGTGGGTAGTTAAGACACCCCATCGCTCGAAAAATACCCTGTATGTGCAGGGTATTTTTAATTGCTGATTGTTTGGTCAACGTTTCAGTAAATCAAAAGGCCGAAAACTGGATATCTATCCAGTTGTTCATTATGCTATCGGGAATATCAAATGTAATAAGAGTAGCGACTTGTGATTGGCCGATTGCGCGGAACCCTTCTGGAAAAACAACCCCCTGAAATTCTTATTGAAGTAAATGGTATTGGCTACGAAGTCAGTATGCCGATGAACTGCATCTATGAACTTCCTGACTTAGGTGAAGAGGCAGTCATTTACACCCATTTCGTGGTGCGGGAAGACGCGCAGCTACTCTATGGCTTCAACACAACAGTCGAGCGCGCCTTATTCCGTGAGGTCATTAAAGCTAACGGGGTGGGGCCGAAGCTTGGCTTGTCTATTTTGTCAGGAATGACAGCGACACAGTTTGTTGACAGCGTCGAGCGTGAAGATATTTCAACGCTGGTGAAGATCCCCGGTGTTGGCAAGAAGACAGCAGAACGTTTGGTCATCGAAATGCGTGATCGCCTCAAGAACTGGCATGCGTTCGATTTGTTTACTCCCCATGCTGATGCCGCCGCAAAACGTGCTTCATCTGGCACCGACACAGTTGTTGCGGCGTCAAGCAATCCGAAAGATGAAGCAACCAGTGCATTGGTTGCCCTCGGGTATAAAGCTGCTCAGGCTGAGAAAGTGGTCAAGCAAGTTGCTCAGGATGGTATGAGCTGTGAAGCCATCATCCGTGAAGCATTACGGTCAATGGTGTAAAAGGACAACAGAATGATAGAAGCTGACCGTCTGACGTCTTCCGTTCCGCCCAGTAAAGAAGATGAGATTATTGATCGCGCAATACGCCCAAAGATGCTTGCTGATTATCAAGGGCAAGATCATGTTCGCGACCAGATGGAGATTTTTATTCATGCAGCGCGCAAGCGCGAGGAGGCTCTCGATCATCTACTGATCTTCGGTCCTCCGGGTTTGGGTAAAACTACGCTGGCAAATATCGTTGCCAATGAAATGGACGTGAATATTCGTACCACGTCCGGACCTGTTTTAGAAAAAGCAGGTGATCTTGCTGCACTTCTTACAAATCTGGAACCTCATGATGTGCTATTCATTGATGAAATACATCGTCTGAGCCCAGTGGTTGAAGAAGTGCTTTATCCGGCAATGGAAGACTATCAACTTGATATTATGATCGGTGAGGGGCCGGCTGCGCGCTCGATAAAGATCGATCTTCCTCCTTTCACTTTGGTGGGTGCTACAACCCGAGCAGGCTCTCTGACATCACCCCTTCGGGATCGTTTTGGTATTACTCAGCGTCTTGAGTATTACAACATTACTGATCTAAAGGGGATTGTGAAGCGCAGTGCAAATTGCCTTAATTTGGATATGGATGATCAGGGAGCGCTTGAGATAGCCCGCCGTGCGCGAGGGACACCCCGAATCGCTAACCGGTTGCTGCGGCGTGTTCGTGACTACGCAGAAGTAAAAGCTGATGGACGAATTTGTGCTGACATCGCCGCGAAAGCACTGGATATGCTTGATGTTGATACACAGGGCTTTGACTACATGGACAGAAAGCTCCTAAAAGCCATCATTGAGAAATTTGATGGGGGTCCTGTTGGTCTTGACAACTTAGCGGCTGCGATTGGCGAAGCGAAAGATACGATTGAAGATGTGTTGGAGCCTTTTCTTATTCAGCAAGGTTACCTTCAACGTACTCCTAGAGGCAGGATAGCCAGCCAACGATCTTACTTACACTTCGGTTTTGACCTGCCAGAATAAAAAATGTTGTTCAGAAAAAAGTGGCGCCTGAGGGCGCCGTTTTTTTATCAAAATCTAACTTAATAGACAGCGAATTTCTCAAGATATCCGACTCTTAGTAGTGAACTTTCAATAACCATAATGTATGTATGATTTCAAATCCTTCGATGATTAACATTTCATATCTTTGATTTAGATCAATTTTATAGGCGATATGGAAAGAAATGATTACGTGTATTTTGTGACTTTGACTGCACGAATCCTTTAACTGATTATGAAAAAGGCGTAACCTTTCTCCACAGTATATTAGGGGTTGATTGACAAAAAACCAACGTTTGAAAAACATTGGTGTAACAATTTATCGGCAGTAAATTCACATCTGCTGGAAGCAATAAAAACTGAGCCCTTATATCCCGCTAGTGTATTTATTTGAGCATTTACTTATAAGTACCTGAGTACTTACGTCAGTCGCACTGACAACGAAGGAGTTATCATGATAACTGACATAGTCGATCTGTCGCGGTTCCAGTTTGCATTAACTGCGATGTATCACTTCTTATTTGTTCCACTGACTCTTGGTATGGCGTTCTTGCTGGCCATCATGGAGTCGCTCTATGTCATGACCGACAAACAAGTTTACAAAGACATGACAAAATTCTGGGGTAAGTTGTTTGCTATCAACTTTGCTCTTGGAGTTACAACTGGTCTGACGATGGAGTTCCAGTTCGGTACAAACTGGGCATACTACTCACATTACGTGGGTGACATCTTCGGTGCCCCGCTGGCTATCGAAGCTCTTATGGCTTTCTTCCTCGAGTCTACCTTGATAGGTATGTTCTTCTTCGGTTGGGACCGACTCTCTAAGCGTCAGCACTTAACGGTAACTTGGTTGACTGCTATCGCATCTAACTTCTCCGCTCTGTGGATTCTTGTCGCTAATGGCTGGATGCAAAACCCAGTTGGCGCAGAGTTTAACTTCGAAACGATGCGTATGGAGATGTTGAGCTTTGCAGATGTCGTCATGAACCCAGTCGCTCAGGTGAAATTTGTTCACACGGTTTCTGCAGGTTACACGACTGGTGCAATGTTCGTTCTAGGTATCAGTTCTTACTACTTGCTGAAAGGTCGTGATTTGCCTTTCGCCCGTCGTTCATTTGCTATCGCGGCGTCATTTGGTATAGCTGCGATTCTGTCTACTCTGGTACTGGGTGATGATTCTGGTTATGAGTTGGGTGATGTACAGCAAGCGAAACTGGCAGCCATCGAGGCTGAGTGGCACACAGAAGAGGCGCCTGCCGCCTTTACCCTGTTTGGTCTTCCGAATCAGGAAACCATGCATACCGATTACGCCATTAAAATCCCTTATGTGATGGGGATTATCGCGACGCGCTCACTCGATACGCCAGTGTTGGGTTTGAGTGATCTGGTAGCGAAAAATGAGCTGCGTATTCGTAACGGGATGGTGGCTTACGAGTTGCTTGAAAAACTTCGTTCAGGTGACAAGACACCAGAAAATATCGCTAAGTTTGATGAAGTGAAACATGATCTGGGTTATGGCCTGCTGTTGAAAGCGCATACCGATGATGTTCCTAATGCCACAGAGTCTGAAATTAAGGCCGCGGCGAAAGATTCGATCCCGCATGTTGCGCCTCTGTTCTTCGCGTTCCGCATTATGGTCGGATGTGGTGTTGCCATGCTCTTCATCTTTGGAATGGCATTCTATCAAACCTGCCGTCAGCGTATCGGTCAAAAACCGTGGTTACTTAAACTAGCGTTGTTCTCTATCCCGCTGCCGTGGATTGCCTCTGAGGCTGGCTGGTTTGTCGCCGAGTTTGGTCGTCAGCCGTGGGCCGTCGGTGAAATTCTGCCAGTGACCATGGCCCACTCCGAGGTACCTGTGAGTGACCTGTGGGTATCATTAGCAACCATTATTGCCTTGTATACCGTGTTCCTGATCGTAGAAATGTATCTGATGTTTAAGTTCGCGCGTCTCGGTCCAAGCAGCCTTAAAACAGGTCGCTATCACTTCGAGCAAGAAGGCTTTAAACCCGAACTGTCTCGTCAAGTTGAAGTGTAAGGGAGAGCTAACATGTTTGACTATGAATTAATCCGTTTCATTTGGTGGGCGTTAATCGGTGTGCTTTGCATCGGCTTTGCGGTAACAGATGGCTTTGATATGGGGGTCGGCGCGCTGGTCCCGGTTATCGGTAAAACAGACAATGAACGTCGTATCATGATTAACTCTATTGCCCCGCACTGGATGGTAATCAGGTATGGCTTATCACTGCGGGTGGTGCGCTTTTCGCAGCATGGCCGTTGGTTTATGCCACGTCTTTCTCTGGCTTTTATCTGGCGATGATACTGACGCTGGCAGCTTTGTGGCTTCGTCCTATCGGTTTCGACTACCGCTCAAAGATTGAGAATCCAACGTGGCGTAAGAACTGGGACCGTGCGATTTTCGTGGGCAGTTTTGTGCCACCAATCATCTTTGGTGTTGCTTTTGGTAATCTTCTTCAGGGATTGCCATTCGAGTTCAACGAGTTTCTGATCCCGACATACAAAGGCGGCTTTTTCGACCTGCTTAATCCGTTTGCATTACTGTGTGGCCTTGTCAGTCTGTTTATGGTTTTGGCGCAAGGTGCAAACTGGCTTCAGATGAAAACGACGGACGCGCTGAGAGACAGAGCAAGAGTCATGTCTCAACTCAGCTCCGTGCTTATGGTCGTTTGTTTTGTTGTTGCAGGTATCTGGGTTCAAAGCATTCAGGGTTATGTCGTCACCAGTCAGCTTATTCACGATGCGGCGTCAAATCCGCTTAACAAAGAAGTGATGCTGGAAACAGGTGCGTGGTTCAGAAATTACGAAACGTATCCGCTGCTGTGGATTGCACCGACACTGGCGGTTTTCATGCCTTTGCTGTCGGCTCTGGCTTCACGCTTTAATCGTTGTGGTTTCGCGTTCCTGTTTTCAAGTCTCGCTATTGCAGGAGTAATTTTGACAGCAGGGTTTGCTTTGTTTCCATTCATCATGCCGTCAAGTCTTGTGCCTGCGCACAGCCTGACGATGTGGGATTCCACGTCTAGCCAGTTAACATTGACAATCATGACATGTGTGGCCTCTGTTATGGTGCCTGTTATCCTTGGCTACACGACTTGGTGTTACTACAAAATGTTTGGCCGTCTCGATGAAAAATACATCGAAGACAACAAATCATCACTTTATTGATAGAGGGAGTAGACCATGTGGTATTTTACTTGGATTCTAGGTGTATTACTGGCGTGCTCATTCGGCATTATCAATGCATTATGGCTTGAGCATACTGAAGCAATGGACAAGGACTGTGAGAAGTAAGCTGATAAGCGCATTAGATAGCATCCACGACTGGCTTCAGCGTTCAATACTGAGTGTGTTCTCGCTGGTCATGGCGGTTGCCTGCGGTGGGTTAGTCATGTGGGACCCCCATGCTTTTTCAAATGCGATTGGCGGTTTTTCAGCGGCTAATGCCACCGCGATAATCTGGCAACATGCTGTAGCCTGATTCATGGTGTGGGATTTAAGCCAAAGGCCTTTTTTTGGCAGTTGATGTTCTTCCCGCCATTAGCTTGGTTGGTTCTTCTAGCCACGTTTCTGACTGTGTATTCCTAATATAAGCCAGATATTTATGAGACAAAGCCCAATATTTTTGTATTGGGCTTTTTTATTTTCAAACAGGCTCTAATAATTTAATAAACTATTGTTCTAAATATGAACATACGCGGATTGTAGGGCTTTCATAATTAATTAAAAGTCCGGTATAGTGAAGCGTGATAAATTAATAGAGATTTTCAGGTAATTATTCAGGATGACTAATTTCCGTCCATTTCGGTGGCCAGTTCGCGTTTACTATGAAGACACAGATGTCGGCGGCCTCGTCTACCATTCCAACTTCCTCAAATACTTCGAACGTGCAAGAAGCGAACTATTACGGGAAATTGGTGTCAATCAAGTGGAATTATTCGAGCAAAATACAGCATTTGTTGTGAGCCGAGTAGAAATGGATTTTAAGAAAGGCGCGAAGTTTGATGATCTGCTCACCGTTGAAACAAAGCTCATTGAAGCCAAGAAGGTTACGATGACCGTTGATCAGAAGATCCTAAACCAACAGAATGACGTGCTATGTCAGGCCATCATAAAGATTGCTTGCATTGATACCGCAACGTCCAGACCCAAACAGAGCCCTATGAACCAACTGCTTAACGCGGAGATGCTAAGTGAACGCTGAATTATCAATCCTGGATTTATTTTTGCAGGCGAGCCTGCTTGTAAAATCCGTCATGCTTATCTTACTAGGAATGTCTGTCGTCTCCTGGACGATGATAGTCCAGCGTTCAAGAGCATTGTCTCAGGCGTCTGAAAAAGTAGAGCGTTTTGAAGACAGATTCTGGTCGGGCGTTGACCTAAGTCAGCTCTATCAAGAAGTAAAAGCCCGTAAACACTATTTAAGCGGAAGCGAACAAATTTTTTACGCGGGATTTACCGAATATGCCAGATTGCATCGCAGCAACGGCCGAGTGCCTGAAGCCGTGATGGAGGGCGCTTCTCGTGCTATGCGAGTTTCATTGTCAAAAGAAGTTGAAGATTTAGAAACACATTTGCCGTTTTTGGCGACTGTTGGTTCAATCAGCCCTTATATTGGTCTTTTCGGGACAGTCTGGGGGATCATGCACGCGTTCATCGGTCTGGGCGCAGTTAAACAAGCTACGCTGTCAATGGTCGCACCTGGTATTGCTGAAGCACTTGTTGCAACAGCAATGGGCCTATTTGCAGCGATTCCAGCCGTCATGTTTTACAACCGCCTCAGTCATCGCGTAAACCGCCTTGAGAATGACTACGCAAATTTCATGGAAGAATTTTCGAGCATCCTTCACCGTCAGGCTTTTGCTTCACCTCAGCAGGAGCAGCAGTAAATGGCTCACCTTGTAAAGCGTCGCAAAATGGAGGCCCAAATCAACGTTGTGCCTTACATTGATGTCATGCTTGTTCTTCTGATCATCTTCATGGTGACAGCGCCATTTGTTACTCAAGGTGTGGATGTCGAGCTTCCGAAGACCACAACGGCAAAAACTGCCAGTGAATTGGCTAAAGACAGTGAAAATGCCAGCTTTATTATTGTTGAAGTTGACCAAAACGGTGGTTTAGGCCTCAGCGTTGATAACGGTGACATGCAGCATGGCCTTTCCATCACGGACCTGGTGTATCGGGTGAAAGCTGAACTCGAATTAAACCCTTCCTCACCAGTATTGGTAGGGGGTGACGGTCGTGTTCCTTATGCAGAAATCATATTAACACTTGATGAATTGAACAAAGCGGGTGTTACCTCTGTAGGCTTAATGACCGAGCCGCTTGAGCCGTAAATGAGACAGTGAATGAAAAGAATCAATAACAGTAGTTACGGTCTAGCAATATTGGCATCCGTCGTTTTGCATGGCGTGTTGCTCGCTGTACTGTTATGGGGTACGGATTTTACAACAAAGAAGCAGCAGAACAATGGCGGTAGCGTGATTGATGCTGTTGTCATTGACCGGCTCTTGTGTCTCAACAGGCGCGTCAGATTCGTGCTCAGCGTGAAGAAGCAAAACGGCGTGAGGATGAGCGGCTTAATCTGCTCAAAAACCAAGTCAATGAATTGGAACGGCAGCGAGAACTCGACGAAAAGCGTTTGAGAGATTTAAAACAACAGAAGTTGTCTGCGGAGAAAGCAGCCCGTGAGGCTGAAAAAGAACGTCAGAAAGTCGCTGAAGAGCGCAAAAAATTGGCTGAAGAAAAAAGGAAAGCTGATGAGGCCGCGAAACTTGCTCGTAAGAAAGTTGCTGAAGAAGAAGCTGAAATTCAACGCAAGATAGCAGAGAGAAAACAGGCTGAGGAAGACACCCGAAAGGCTAATGAAGCAAAACAGCAAGCCGAACGTGAGAGTAAGGCGCAACTGGTAGAACAACAGAAAGCGCAAGAAGCTGCTGAAAAAGCGAAAGCCGCAGCTCAAAAAGCGGAACAAGAAAGACAGAAAAAAATAGCTGAACAGAAAAAAGCCGAGGCCGCAGCTAAAAAAGCAGAGCAGGAAAGGCTCAAGAAAATAGAAGAGAAAAAGAAAGCCGAAAGAAGCAGCCAAAAAAGCTGAGCAAGAGCGCAAACGCAAACTGGCTGAAAAAAAGAAAGCGGAAGAAGCGAAGCGAAAAGCGGAGGCTCAACAGCGAGAAGCGGAGAAAAAAGCCGCTGAAGCTAAGCGTCGTCAGCAGGAACAAGAAGCAGCACTTAATGAGCTTTTTAGTGATTTAGCGTCAGACTCAGTCCAGCGTTCTGGCGCAAAAGCACAGTTCATAGATGACGAAGCTAATAGACTTGGTTCGATTTATGAGCAGATGATTCAGCGAAACCTTATTTACGATGACAGTATGCGTGGCAAAGAATGTAGGGTAAATATTCGTTTGACTGGGACAGGTGTTGTACTTGACGTTAGCCAAATTTCTGGTGATGCATCGGTATGTCGAGCGACAAAGGCAGCAGTTCTCAAAGTTCCAGCTTTTCCAATGAGTGACGACCCGGATGTGAATAAAAAACTCAGGGATATTAACTTAACCTTTGCACCGGCTAAGTAGGAGCAGATATGTTTAAACGTTTTTTCTTCGGGATTTTGTTGCTTGTAAGCGGAATACAAGCAGCAAATGCCGGTCTTGAACTGGTGATCACCGAAGGCATAGATTCAGCGCGTCCGATTGCCATTATTCCTTTTCAATGGAATGGTCAGGGACCTGCGCCACGAAACCTTGCGGACGTTGTTGCGTCAGATTTGCAGCGAAGCGGTAAGTTCAATCCTGTATCCGTCAACCTGATGCCTCAAACGCCTTATGAGGACAAGGACATTAATTATAACGATTGGACAGCGATAGGCGTTGATTCGCTGCTCACCGGAAAGGTATCGACCAATGTGAATGGTGACTACATCATTGAATACAAACTGGTTGATATTGTACGCGGACAACTCACGGGCGGAACGGCAAAGGGTCTGAGTACGGATGGTCAGCTCGTTTTGACACGTGATCATTTGTTGCTTAACAACCGCAAAACCATCAAGCAGCCAGACAACAAAAAGCTTAGACGTTACGGTCACCGTATCGCCGATTTGGTCTATGAAAAGCTAACAGGTGAAAAAGGCGCGTTTTCAACGCGTATCGCTTACGTAGTGATTAACGACAAAGCCAAATACCCTTATCAGCTTCGTGTTGCAGATTATGATGGTTTTAACGAGATAACTGTTATTCGTTCTAACGAGCCGCTGATGTCACCCGCTTGGTCGCCAGATGGCAGAAAGCTTGCCTATGTAAGTTTCCAGAACGGTCAGGCTGAAATTTTCATCATGGACGTCTTCACAGCAAAAACCGAAAAGATAACGTCATTCCCCCGTCATAATGGTGCACCACGTTTTTCACCTAATGGTGATAAATTGGCTATAGTTTTGTCTAAAACCGGAAGTTTACAAATTTATGTCATTGATTTGAAAACTCGTAAGATGAAACAGATTACCAAAGGAAGAGCTAATAATACGGAACCTTTCTGGGATCCGAGTGGTAACTCTCTGGTATTTACATCAGACCGGGGTGGTAAACCTCAGATTTATAGAGTAGATTTGGCGGATAGCTCTACCCAGCGTATCACTTGGCAGGGAAGGCAAAATCTTGGTGGTCAGTTGACGCCGGATGGTCGTTACTTGGTTTCAGTACAGCAATCTGAAGCTGGGTATAACATCGCCAAGCAAGATTTAAGCAGTGGGGCGGTGCAAATTCTGACATCAACCATACTCGATGAATCGGCAAGTTTGGCACCCAATGGTGGCATGGTCATTTATAGCTCGATGTATGGTGGTAGAAATGTCTTGTCTATGGTTTCGATAGACGGGCGATTTAAAGCAAGATTACCAGTAACTAACGGAAGGGTCCGTGCTCCAGCGTGGTCGCCATTTCTATAGCAGATACGCAAAGTAATATTGAAAAGGAATCTAAGATGGAAGTTAATAAACTACTAAAAGGCCTAGCAGTGGCTTTACCTATGTTCACGCTGGCAGCATGTAGCTCAAGTGGTCAGTCGACAGATAGCGATGGTAGCATGTCAAAGACTGATGCAACGACTGTTGTTACTCCAGTAGATGGCAGCAGCGCTAAGCTGTCTGAAGAAGAGCTGCGTAACCAGCAATTGCGTCAATCACAAACTGTTTACTTTAACTTTGACGATTCTTCTGTTCTTCCAGAATACGAAGAAATGCTTGATGCACATGCTGACTTCCTGCGTAACAACACGAACATCAACGTTGTTGTTGAAGGCCATGCGGATGAGCGTGGTACACCTGAATACAACATCGCGCTGGGCGAGCGTCGTGCGAAAGCTGTTGCTAAGTACCTTCAGGCACTGGGTGTGACTGCAGACCAAATCAGCATTGTAAGCTATGGTGAAGAGAAGCCGCTGGTATTCGGCCAAACTGAAGCTGCATACAGCAAAAACCGTCGCGCGGTTCTGGTTTACTAATCCAACAACCATATAGAGAAATAGAGTGAAGACACGTACTTTACGACTGTTATCTCTGGCGATATTGGCAGGCTCAGTGTCTTTTGTAAGCGCTGAGCCTGCGCCTGTTTCTGAGCTAGGAAATTCGAAAAGTGTTTCTGAGCGCTTGGATAATTTGGCAAGGCTGATAACGGCACGTAATCAGACGCAGATTCAGATGCAGCAGCAGCTGGATGAGATCTCCAGAGAAATTGACGAGCTTCGAGGTAATGTCGAGCGAAACAGCTATGACCTGAACCAAATGCTGACTCGCCAACGTGATATTTACCGTGAAATAGACAATCTTCGTACTGCGAAACCAGTACAAGAGGTTAAAACGGACACGACGACACCATCTTCAGGAAGCTATTCATCCAATAAAAATGAGAATGCTGACTACGAGAAGGCCGTTAATCTTATTCTGAAAGACAAAGATTACTCCGGTGCAACTGATGCGCTGAAAGCATTTGTGTCTGCTTATCCGAAATCTGTATACCTCGCGAATGCGCACTATTGGCTGGGACAGTTGTACTTTGCCCGCGGTGATTTTAACAGTTCAAAACCGCATTTTACGTCGGTTGTTGCTGATAAATCATCCGCTAAGCGTGCTGATGCACTATTTAAACTGGGCAAGATTGCTGTGAATCAGGGAGATAAAACGGGAGCAAAAGGCTTTTATAAGCAAGTTGTTGACCAATATCCTGACTCTTCTACAGCAAGGGATGCGAAGAAAGAACTGTCAAAAAAATAGGTTTGTTTTATAATCGTAATTAGCCGGCGTTTACCCGGCTTTTTGTCGTTACAGCGATGGGGAATACGTTCCTGTCCCTTACGCAATCATTAAAATGGAACGTGAAGAATTCAGAGTAAGTCGATGAGCCAAGTCCTTGAAACCACTGAAGTGGTTTATCCTTTTCCTCCTAAGCCCCGAGTATTGACTGAGCAAGAGAAGCAAGCTTATATCGCCAGCATTAAAGTTCTCTTAAAAGAGAAAGATGCCGTTCTGATTGCTCATTACTATACCGATCCGGAAATTCAAGCCCTCGCTGAAGAAACGGGTGGATTTGTTGGTGACTCTCTGGAGATGGCGCGTTTCGGTAATCAACACCCAGCTAAAACCTTGATTATTGGTGGTGTTAGGTTCATGGGTGAAAGTGCGAAGATACTGACACCAGAGAAAACGGTGTTAATGCCAACGTTGGAAGCTGAGTGTTCTCTGGACTTAGGTTGCCCGGTAGACAAGTTTACCGCTTTTTGTGATGCGCATCCCGACCATACAGTGGTTGTGTATGCCAATACGTCAGCCGCAGTCAAAGCTCGTGCAGACTGGGTGGTGACCTCTTCAATCGCATTGGAAATTGTTGAGCATTTAGATTCAGAGGATAAACAGATTATCTGGGGGCCTGACAGGCACTTAGGTTCGTACATCGAGAAGCAAACTGGCGCTGAGATGTTACTTTGGCAAGGAGAATGCGTAGTTCATGACGAGTTCTCAGCTAAAGCCCTAAAAGATATGAAGTCCGTTTACCCGGACGCCGCGATACTGGTGCACCCTGAATCACCTGCCAGCGTAGTGCAAGTTGCCGATGCAGTGGGCTCAACCAGCCAACTGATAAAAGCAGCGAAAGAACTACCAAACAAGACACTTATCGTTGCTACTGATAAGGGTATATTCTACAAAATGCAGCAAATGGTTCCTGATAAGGAGCTGATCGAAGCACCAACAGCAGGCGCAGGTGCGACATGTCGAAGCTGTGCACACTGTCCGTGGATGGCAATGAATGGTTTAGAAGCAATTGAATCAGCATTGAAAGATGGCGGACAAGGTCACGAGATTCATGTTGATGAGGCTATTCGAGAAAAGTCGCTCATTCCTCTTAACCGGATGCTGGATTTTGCTGCGCAAATGCAGCTAAAAGTGAAAGGCAACGCTTAAGACTATTATTGCTAAGTAAAAAGGCGGGTTATCCGCCTTTTTTATATTTTACGCGTGGTTATTTATTCTTCTGCTTCTTGAATTCTCTGTGCAGCTCTCATGGTTAGCCCGCAAAGCATTGTAGGCATAGCACTGAAGATTTCTTCGAATTGGGCCAGCTCAATTGCTCCTTGTTCCTCTACGGCAGTCAATGCCGACTCAGGGTCAAACATCAAGGTTATAGATAGCAAAACGCCACCCATTAGTGCGTTATCTTCGGACTCTTCTGGCATCAGAGTCTCCCAATCATCACGTGCAAGCGTCCACCCCTGAAGTAAGCCTTCACAGAACAGGCGCGTATCGTTAGTCACGATCTCTTCGTCGTCTAGCGCACAGCCATCTGGCCATACCCAAGTATTTGAAAGAAGCTTCTCACGTTCTTGGTTCCAGATAGCGACGATAATATTCGCGTATTCTTCGAGCATTTCATGGGTGTCAAAAGGGGAAGTTTCTTCACCTCCCCACATGAAAGCTAACCACTCTGCTGGGTCAATAAGGTGGGGTGCTGCCGCCATTGAGGTAACAAAGCCTCGGGTTTGCATGTCAGACAGAAGGTGGTCTTCCAGTGAGTGATTCGCAATAAATTCTTTTAATGACTGAGCCATCGGGACATTCTCTTTGTTTATTCGCGAGATAGTGTAACAGCCAGATTGATTACACGTCACCGAAATAATATGAATTGTAGGATTTGCCAGCATATTGCCGATTACGCACTCAGTTAAATGGGTAAGATGACAGTGGCTGTTGACCTTCATATCGGCTATCTCTATAGTGCCGGCAAGTCGGTGAGAGCTGACCGAATTGGTGAGGTGTCCGAGTGGCTGAAGGAGCACGCCTGGAAAGTGTGTATACGGCAACGTATCGAGGGTTCGAATCCCTCCCTCACCGCCATATTTAAGCCCGAGCAGCAATGCTTGGGCTTTTGCTGTTTATAAAGCCAGGATGTTTATAAATCAGACTAAGCGATGTCGTCTCTGATACGCAACAAGTCGAGAAGAACTCTCAAGAGGTATTGATAACCTCATTGAACATCGTAAAAATCGAAGCTTGAATCAAACAGTGAGAATTAAAAAATTATGCGCGTACTGTGCCTTGTGCTTATTTTAATGTTGTCTGGCTGCGTAAACCGAGTTGCCAACCTTTCGAACCACCTTTCCCTAGAGCCAAATGAGCCATTAATCATCAATGATGAACGTGAGCGTGACAGCTTAAAAGGTGAATTTTTATCTAACCTAATTACAAGTTGCGATTATGGTGTCGAAAGGCTGGGAGAAGACAAAATAGAGCCTTTAAGACTGGAGATACTGAATGACTTACTGTCGAATAAATACAGTCAAACATTCTCGGGTGAAATCATTAGTGTCTTTGAATTTGATATATACAGTAACCGAGCGGTGGTTTTTAGACATATTGCTTACGGCAGTGCCGGTGTGGAAGGGGAACTGATGCGTTTGGCGGTTGAACCTTTTTTTAACGATTGCCCTCTGGAATCGTCAATTGGTGCCTATACCAAAGAGGAAGCTTCAACACCGTATTCACCCATTATTATTTGGTTTGATGTCCAACATAACGGTCAGCGTGTGAAAACACGAACGGTTTACTCGCCTGAAGAGGAGTTTATGGGTCAATACCACTCTCCAGAAGGCGCTGATGCACTTTATAAGGCCATAGAGACAGCTGTCGATGATTTGGTTATTGAGCTCGGCACAGTTACAGCCAAACATGCTGTAAAGTAAAACCAATTGTCTTGTAAGATCTTTGAAAAAAATCGCGTGTTCTGGGTGTTTTTTGTTCTAACAAACTGTTTCAAGGATAAAACCCGTTGACCATAAATGTGGAAATGTCTATAGTAGCGCTCCGTTACGGCACTGTGTGTTGAACGACAATTTGGTGAGGTGTCCGAGTGGCCGAAGGAGCACGCCTGGAAAGTGTGTATACGGAAACGTATCGAGGGTTCGAATCCCTCCCTCACCGCCATATTTAAGCCCGAGCAGAAATGCTCGGGCTTTTTTCGTTTGGAAACAATTTAATCGTTACTGATATAAAAAAAACAGACCGAGTCGTCCGGTTTCATTGTGTTTAGGAGATCTTGATTCTTATATCAAACCGCCCCAATACATTGCATTAAATAGCGTAAAGCCAATGCTTGCAACGACCATAAAAAGGAATGGACCATAGCTGGAGACCTTAGCAGCAAGTTTTTTAGACACAACTGTATCCCTAGGAAGAATATTTTGCACAAATTATCCTTTTTATGTGATCAATTTCAAGTAGAAGCTATGGTGTAAAATACCTATTTTTTGCTTGGAGCAGTGGGATCACCTGAAAAGGCTTGGCAACTTCATATTATCAGTGAGTTAATCGATACAGCGTCTGATGTGAGCTGATAGTCATTACTGTCGGCAGATTTAGAGATAAAAAGGAAAGGGAAAGAGGGGGGATGAAAGGCGCCAAGATTGACGCCCAGAAGAGCTTAAGCAAAAGCTTCTTGAAGTGGCGGTACCACTTGCTTTTTGCGGCTTAGCACGCCGTCCAGCCATATGCGGCCAGCATCGGTGTCTTTGCCATAAGCACGCTCAACAATGTTCACGTCATCAGACACCACTAAAAGCTCAGAGCCTTCTTTCATGATATCGGTCAACAGTAACATCACAGTATGACGCTGACCTTCTTCTTTGAGTTTTGCAATATCAGCCTCCAGATCTGCTTTGATTTTGTCAAATACAGACAGATCAACAACCTCAAGCTGGCCGATGCCAACAAGGTTATCGTTCATATTGAAGTCTTTAAAATCGCGAAGCACAAGATCACGAACCGGTGTCCCGTCAACGGCTGACTTCACTTTGAACATTTCCATGCCAAGCGCTTCGTAGTCTTCGATGCCCGCGATTTTTGCAAGATCTTCGACACAACGAATGTCCGCAGTCGTGCAAGTAGGAGATTTGAAAATGACAGTGTCGCTGAGGATTGCGCAAAGCATGATGCCTGCAATATCTTTCGGGATCTCAACACCATGAAAATCGTACATCATTTTGATAACGGTGTTGCTGCAACCAACAGGGCGGATCCAGCACTCCAATGGCGTCGATGTTGTCAGATCACCCAGCTTATGGTGGTCAACAATGCCTACGATAGTTGCTTGTGCAATATCATCAGGTGCCTGAGTCAGCTCAGAGTGGTCGACGATATACACTTCTTCGCCAGCATAGCTCATTTTGAGTTCTGGAGCTTCAAAACCAAAGCGATCAAGAATGAATTGGGTTTCAGGTGAAGGTTCACCAAGACGTGAAGCTTTCGCAGGCTCACCAATTTGGTTTTTCAGATAAGCCAGAGCGATTGCGCCACAAATTGAATCCGAATCAGGGATCTTGTGTCCCACTACGTACATTGCCATATGTTTCTCTCTCAGAAAATTTTCCGCGCAATTTTATCAAAGTGAATTCAAATGTACATCTATCGTCAACGTGGATAGTTATTCATTTCTGATCGGGATAACGGTATCTAAGGGTAGTAGGTGATGCACTGGACCAGAAGTTCACCAACTATTGTTTGTTTGATTACCGAAACGTATCGAGGGAAGGGGGTTTAACTATCGAATGCTGTCCCGGGAAAAGCGTTTAATTTGAAAAGTGATAAAGCAAAACTGCCCAGATTGAAAGGGCAATTTTGGCTAAAGATCTTTCATAGGTCACGCATCAGTATTTCAAGTTCTTCAGAGGCATCTTCAATTAATTGTTCTAATTCTTTGGCATCCTCTACACGAAGTGGAACCTGCCATTGTACTTTTTTACTTCCTGATTGCGTCTGCCCAACTAACTTTGCAATTTTGCCACGTCTTTCGAACCTAACCTTGTCAAACTCGGCTGAATGACACTCTTTTTTGTCGACGATTTCTACTTCAACAATACCCGTTGGAATGACCTCAAAATGGGCTCGGAGATGCTTGGTATCTTGTAGTAGATAATCCCGATGTCTCGATAACATTTTGTTCCTCCTTTCGTGCTATTTTTCTTTGGCGCTTAACCAGTGTAGTCAAGCACCCAATTAAAATTTGAAAAAAATCATTAAAATAGCCAGTTAATCTCTATATTTCTGTTAAATAAGGATTTTATTTTTATCGAATTTGAGACGATAAACAGTGAGGCGTATGACTTTCGTTTAGAACTCAGAGTCATAAATTATGCAAAACTACTTG
This sequence comes from Veronia nyctiphanis, assembly GCF_004116385.1. Lineage (GTDB taxonomy): Bacteria > Pseudomonadota > Gammaproteobacteria > Enterobacterales > Vibrionaceae > Veronia > Veronia nyctiphanis. The sequence continues at coordinate 270,427 of NZ_PEIB01000001.1, forward strand.
GCTAGTAATTTACTTTTAGGTGGGCGTTTTAAGCAAGGATACGTATGGAATTAGAGCCCCTTATAACAGGGGCGCAAACATATAAAAAAACTGTTCTATGGGTTTGTTGACGACGGACCTTTTTTGCCACATATCAAAGTCTAGAATTTCAGACTTGTGTGTGTAGCTTTTCTGAAGCTCAACGAGTTGTTGGCAAAATTCAGGGTCTTCGACCGCAATGGTTAGCTCGAAATTGAGCCAGAGGCTTCTCATATCAAGGTTCACTGTACCGATGAAACAGAATTCCTCGTCTATAACGACGGACTTTGTATGAAGTAGTCCACCATCGAAGCGATAAATCAGGATCCCGGATAACATAAGCTCCGAGAAGAATGAGCGGCTCGCCCAGTCCACCATCAGGCTATCATTCTTTGCTGGTATGATGAGATTCACTTTCACACCGCGTTCAGCTGTGGTTCTTAATGCGTTCAGCAGGCTTTCACTCGGTATCAGGTACGGCGTAGTGATAGTAATTGACCGCTGAGCCTGATGAATCGCGAGCATGAGCACTTGCTGTATCACGCCATCCGGCATACCGGGACCTGACGGAATAACCTGTATTGCATGGGGATCATCAGCTGTCGCTTTCTCTGCTGCCACATCACACTCAGGAAGGGGAGGTAAATCACGGATCCCTGTTTCTACTTCCCAATCCCATGAGAACACACTATTGATGACAGGGACTGCGGGACCAGTGAGCCTGACCATGATATCGACCCATTGGCCCACACCCGCATTTTGTTTGAAGAAGCGCGGATCGACCATATTCATTGAGCCTGTGTAGGCAATGTTATTATCGATCACGACGATTTTTCTGTGTTGCCGTATGTCCAGTCGTCGGAAAAACATCCGTAATGGGCTTACAGAGAGCGCTTCAATTAACTCTACGCCCGCATCACGCATCTCCGAAGGCCATGGGCTTTTGAAGAACTCTTTACTGCCAGCAGAATCAAGCATCACCCTTACAGCAACCCCGCGGTGTGCAGCATCACAGATTGCCTGAGCGACCCGATCAGCATCGCCTCCAGGATACCAGATGTAAAACACCATGTTGATGTGCGTTTTGGCACTGGCGATATCTGTCTCTATCGCACTCAGAATTTTGGCAGGGTTGTCTTTCAGCTCCATGCTGTTGCCTGCAAGTGCAGGAATACCCAAGCGATGGAAACAGAGGTCACTGACATTGCGAGATTGCTGATTCAGTAATTGTGGGGCGTGGTTCGTACATGCCCTGAGTTTCCTTAGCCAACTCTCGAAGGAAGAAAACATGGCTTTGGCACGTTCAGCACGTTTCTTGCCAAGGTTTAACTCGCCAACCAGCAAATACAGGAAAACACCGAGAATCGGCAGGATATATATCACCATCAACCAAGCAATAGAGACGCCGGGTGCACGTCGACGAAATACAACCCGGACGGTGACGGACGCAATCAGAAGCCAGTAAAGAAAGAGGCCCGCCCAGCTGACAATTTGAAAGAATTTTTCCATATCACATTATTTTTACCATTGTGCTCAACAATATAGAGTGAACAGAAAGAACTTGCATTGATTATCGCTGTCTAGACACGCGAAGAGAGAATTAACTCGATATTCTTCTCATCACAGCAATGAGGTTATGTAGGGGAGATTGGATGGTGTCTGCTTTTTATTCACTCAATGCTGAAATAATAAGCGAAAAATGAAAAAAAATAAAAATATAGCGCGGGCGCTTTAAATTCTAATTGCAAACTGGTTTACTTGCTACGCTCTAGTTGAAAACACTGTTTTTACAGGTGTAAAATTATTATTACAGTTGCCTTTTTATAGATATATGAACGTTTTCACTAGATGTGTAGGTATGTTCAAAATTTAAGCGAGATTTTATGGCAGGAAATAACAGAGCCCAGTTTTCGTCCCGACTGGGGTTCATTTTAGCAGCCGCGGGCTCGGCTGTAGGCTTGGTAACATATGGGGGTTCCCGACTAAGGCTGCCAGTAATGGCGGCGCGGTATTTCTTTTAACCTATTTATTCATGGTGTTTGTGTTGGCCTATCCACTGCTAGTGGCTGAGCTGACGATTGGTCGTTATGGCAATGCTAACCCGATTCGCTCTCTGTCTGCTGTCGCACCTAAACACAAAATACTGGCTAAAACGATTGGACTGGTTGGTTTGCTGGGAGCCAGTGGGATCCTGAGCTTTTATGCGATTGTAGCGGGTTGGCTGATTGGCTATTTCGCCTCGCCGGTACTGTCAATGTTAGGACTGGACAGCGCTGCTGAATGGGTAAAAACGTTTGGCAATGAGCGAAATTTGCTGTTGATGCTGATCTTCATGGTGGTCACCGTGTTGGTTGTTCGCAAGGGGGTTGCCGCAGGTATTGAGCGCTGGTCGAGCCGTCTGATGCCAGTATTGTTTATCTTGTTTGTTCTTATGACCATCTACATCATGACGTTACCGGGCGCTGTTGAAGGCCTAGAAATGTATTTGATTCCTGATGCTTCCCATTTTTCTCCTGATTTGGTGGTCAGCGCAATGGGACAGGCATTTTTCTCGCTGTCTATCGGCGTGTGCACCATGATGGTTTATGGTTCTTACCTGAAGAAAGAAGCAAACCTGGCATCAACCGCCGCTCAAGTCGCCTTGTTAGACACGGGTGTTGCTTTCTTGGCAGGTTTATTAATTCTTCCTGCGATGTTTGTTGCTCAGAACAATGGCGTGGAAATCTACAGTGATGCAGGGGCGTTGCTCGAAGAGGACACACTGGTTTTCAGTGTTCTGCCAGCGATGTTTGATACCATGGGTAGCGCGGGTGTTGTGGTCGGTATTGCCTTTTTTGCTTTGATGATTATTGCTGCACTCACATCATCAATCTCGATGTTAGAAGCGCCTGTGTCGACAGCCATTGAAGAGTTCGAGATGGAACGAAGTAAAGCCGTATGGCTTATAGCAGGTGCCATTACGCTGTTCTCGACACTCATTGTGTTTAACTTCGACAAACTATTTGGCTGGTTGTCAGTGTCACGACAAAATACGCCCAACCGATCATTGGGTTACTGACTGCATTGGTTGCTGGCTGGTTGTGGCATAGAAACCAAGTGCTTGAAGAGCTTAGGCAAGGGAATCCGGAACTGGAAAACAGCATATTCTGGAAAATCTGGCCACATTATGTCCGCTTGGTGTGCCCGGTTCTGATGGCAGTAGTCTTCCTCTGGCCAGTGCTCAAGTCATTGTTCGAATAATTTTGAAAACCCTTGCGGTGCATGATAAAGCCGCAGGGTGTTTCTACTCCTTCCTACTTTATTCCTCCCCCTGCAATCAGTACACTCATGCGCTGATTTTTAGATAAGGGTGCAGGCATGTACAGCCTGATTTTTCAGTGTGATGATTTTTTGGTGGTCAATAAGGCGCCGGGAGTCAGTGTACACAAAGACGATAATGAACAGCCCTTTGTGGCGGCAATTGCTAAAGATACAGGCGACAAGCAACTTTACCTTGTTCACCGCCTGGATAAGATGACATCCGGCCTGTTACTTCTCGCACGAAGTGCCCGTTGCGCTGCAGCTCTGAGTTCATTGTTCGCGGAGCGCGATGTGGAAAAATACTATGTGGCTCTCTCCGCGAAAAAGCCGACTAAGAAGCAGGGTACAATTATCGGCGATATGATGAAAAGCCGACGTTCAGCGTGGAAGTTGACCGCCGATAAATGCAATCCTGCGGTCACGCAGTTTTTCTCAGTAGCTGCTGCTCCGGGACAGCGCCTGTTTTTGTGTAAACCCTACACCGGAAAAACACATCAGATTCGTGTGGCGCTAAAAAGTGTAGGTTCTCCAATTCTTGGTGACGGCATCTATGGCGGAGAGGGAAGTGACAGAGGATACCTGCATGCCTATTGTTTGCGGTTCAAGCTAAACGGAGAGCTGTTTTCCTTTCTTTGCCCACCTGAAATGGGCAGTGACTGGTTTACTCTTCCTGATGAATGGCAAACCCCTTGGTTGCTTAACTGGCCCAAAGTACCTAACCGACGTTGATGCAAGGACACCCTATGAACAAAAATATGCTCACAGAACTGTCGGACATACTTAATTCTCGCTTTTCTGGTCTGCCTTGCGAAGCACGTCGGCTATTTCATGGGCGAGGGCGCTGCTATGAAGGACTGGAGCAACTTACTGTTGACTGGTTAAAACCTGTTTTACTCGTGTCGATATTCAAAGAACAAGAAGACAGCTTTTACGCGAGTCTGAGTGAGATGTTGCTAGTTTTCGCGAGTTCTCCTAAGTGGAAAGAGGCGGGAGGCGAGCACATTCTGGTTCAGCACAGAGACAGGATAGATTCCCCTTCAGAGGTAGTTGTCGGCTCGATACCGGAGCAATTAGAAATTACGGAAAACGGACTGACTTTTCTGCTTGATATCGGAAAAAGGCAAAATAATGGGTTGTTTCTCGATATGCGTTTTGGAAGAAAGTGGGTCATGGCCAATTCACAAAATAAGCGCGTATTGAATCTGTTTGCCTACACCTGCGGTTTCTCAGTGGCTGCTATACAAGGTGGCGCACAAAAGGTCGTAAACCTTGATATGGCAAAATCCTCGCTGGCTAGGGGTAGAGATAATCACAGGCTTAATGCTCATGACTTATCGAAAGTCAGCTTCATGGGACATGACATTTTCAAGTCTTGGGGAAAGCTTAGAAAAAATGGACCTTACGATTTGGTGGTGATTGACCCGCCATCATTTCAAAAAGGCAGCTTTGTGCTGACAAAAGATTACGCAAAAATACTCAGGCGATTACCAGAATTGGTCGCTGAGAATGGCGAAGTCTTGGCATGTGTGAACGCCCCTGATGTTGGCGTGGAATTTCTGCTTGAGCAGATGAAAGAGCAGGCACCAGAATTCGCGTTTGTCTGTCGCCTTGAAAATCCACCCGAATTTGAGGATATCAGTGATCAAAGCGCGCTAAAGGTGATGCATTTCGTCAGAGGTTAGTCTGTTCAGAGCGATTTTCATTGGCAGATAACGACAAAGGGCAACATCACGTTGCCCTTTGTCGTTGTTAATCACCCAAGGAGCAGGCTTTGATGTTTTAAGAGCTTATTAACCCTGACAGCTTGAGATGGTAATTGGACGCTCCAGAATCTTCTTGCCGCGTTGGTCTCTGACAAGCAGCGAGTAGGTTACGCCAGTTTCTAGCATCGACAGGATTTCAACGTCGTTGCAATAACGTGTGGTCATGCCCTGAAATAGTTGTTCGGGCTGCTTTTTCTTGGCATCCCCAGTGAACATCATGGTCAGCTCAATGTTACTGCCCGTCGCTTTGGCCTTGAGAATCGAATAGCCATCGAGGTTAACGGGGACGACTTTACTCAGCATTTCAGCGCGCTGACTTGCAAATGATTCAGCCAAGTTGTTACCCGAAGGGGTTGTTGAACATGCAGAGAGTGCTAAAGCAAAAACAGATGTAAATAAAAGTCGTGTCATACCCAATTTGCGCTGCATTGAGGTTTCCTTTTCTGTTGTAATTTTGTTTCGTTATGCCGGAAGAACCTTCTTAAACGGCTTAACGATGACATCCTTGTATACCCCAGCTTCAATATAGGGGTCCTGATCGGCCCAGGCTTTCGCTTCTTCAAGGCTACCGAACTGAGCGATAACGGTTGAACCTGTGAATCCAGCTTCACCCGGATCTTCTGAGTCAACTGCTGGGTTGGGTCCCGCCACCAAGAGTCTACCTGATGCTTCCAACTCCCTTAACCTTGCAAGATGTTGCTCACGAACTTGCATACGTAATGGGAGACTGTTTTCAACATCCTGAGAAAAAATGACGTACCACATCCTTAACTAACTCCAAAATAATAGGTTTGTTTCAGTGTATTCGCATTGTTGTCACAATAAAAATCCGACATTCTATTCGGTGACAGACCTCCACGAATCAATTTGGTTTTACAGGCCGGGGTCTGCCATTTACATCGATTGCAACGTAATTGAAAACGGCCTCACAAACTTTGTACCGCTCACCAATACCATCGGTACCAATGGGTTTTACCCAAACCTCAAGGTCAACACTCATTGAAGTGCGGCCTATTCGTGAACATTCGCCGTAACAACAAACGACATCACCAACTTTGACCGGTGTCTTGAAGACAATTTCGTTAACTGACACAGTGACGACTCTTCCACCACAGATTTCTTTCGCGAGTATTGCGCCAGCAAGGTCAAGCTGTGACATGATCCAGCCACCAAAAATATCACCGTTTGCGTTGGTATCTGCTGGCATTGCAAGTGTTCTTAATAGCAATTGACCGCGCGGACATGAAGCTGTTTCAGACATAGTTCTTTCCAGAAATAGACAGTGCGAATAAAGACAAAGACAGGGGCATAAAGCCCCTGTTTATAGTTATGATTGTAAAAACGACTGATTTATTCAGTGTTTTCCTCTTTTGGCATCTGGCGATAAATATATACGCCCGTTACCAAAGTATAAATAAGCGTCAGGGCCATCAGGCCGAAGACTTTAAAGTTAACCCATACATCTAGCGGTAATTCGTAAGCGACATAAATGTTCACTACTGACAGAATCGCGAAGAAAGCGACCCATGCATGGTTGATGTTGCGCCATGCTTGATCAGGAAGCGTAATTTCTTTGCCGAGCATTCCTTTGATCAGTGGTTTACCGATTAACTGAGATACAACAAGGCCAACGGCGAACAATACGTAAACAATGGTGACCTTCCACTTAATGAAGTTATCGTCGTGGAAAAAGAGCGTCATTCCGCCAAATGCGGCCACGAGGGCGGCAGTGACTAGTTGCATCTTTTCGACCTTACGATAAAGCACCCAGGTAACAATGACCTGAATGATCGTAGCGACGATCAGCGCCCCTGTGGCGGTGTATATGTCATACATCTTGTAGAGCGCAAAGAAAATAATTAGTGGAATAAAATCGAGTAGTTGTTTCATCCGGTTACCTGTGAAGTCCGTTTTATCTGTATTTCAGGTTATTGATACGGAGTTTACCGGAAAGCGTGCAGAGATAAAACGCGGGGATTGTTTGGAAAGGTTTCAATTAGGCTTCACGCGTCCTCTGTTGCGCAGAAAACAGAGTGAAGCCATTCGCGAGTAAGAGATTACTTGGCGGTTGCTGCTTTCATTTTACTGACGAAATCGCCCAGCTCACTCAGCATTTTCTCAGGATTGTCGACATTGGTTTCGATGATCTTGACCACGGCCGATCCTGATATTGCGCCTGCTGCCCCTGCTGAAATCGCATCTGAAACCTGCTCAGGCGATGCGATACCGAATCCAAGTAGTGGTCGCGGTGCGTTAAATTCAGCGAGTTTTTCAAGCAGATGGCCAATAGGTTTGCCTGCTTTTGTCTCAGTGCCCGTGACACCTGCGCGTGAAAGCAGGTAGGTGTAACCGCCGCCCAGTTCAGACACTGTTTTCAACGTCTGATCATCTGCATTTGGCGGTGCAATGAAAATCGGATGAATGCCATGTTTAACGGCAGACTGACGAAACTCTTCCGATTCATTGGCGGGTACATCGGCAATGAGTACTGAATCGACACCGGCATCAGCACACTTGGCATAGAAGTTATCTACGCCATTGGCGAACACAAGGTTGGCGTACATCAAAAGCCCATAGGGATCTCAGGATAACGTTCGCGGACTTGTTTGATGATGCCAAAGCAATTGTCCGGCGTTGTTCCAGAGTCCAGCGCTCTGATAGCTGCGCCCTGAATTGTCGGTCCGTCCGCCAACGGATCAGAGAATGGAATACCTAGTTCAAGTGCGTCCGCACCGTTTTCAACCAGTGTTTCTATCACGCGTAAAGAGTGCTCTGGGGTAGGATCGCCAATCGTGACAAAAGGAACGAAAGCAGCTTCACCCTTCGCATCAAGATTCTCAAACATCGTCTGATAGCGGTGTGACATAGCTGTAGTCATTACAGTGCTCCTTTTTCTTCAAGAATGTCGTAGACGGTGAAGATATCCTTATCACCACGCCCAGACAGGTTAACTACCAAGAGTTGCTCTTTTTCAGGGTTTTCTTTCGCCATTTTCACCGCGTGAGCCAACGCGTGTGCAGACTCAAGGGCTGGAATAATACCTTCGTGACGTGCTAGCTCCTGGAATGCTTCCAGAGCTTCGTCGTCGGTAACCGCTTCATATTTGGCACGGCCTGTCGCATTCAGGTGAGCGTGCTGAGGACCGACAGACGGGAAATCCAAGCCGGCAGAAACAGAATAAGACTCTTCGACCTGACCATGGGTGTCTTGCATTAGTGGGGCTTTCATTCCGAAGAAAATACCCAGCTTACCGTGTTTCAGCGGCGCGCCGTGTTGGTCGGTGTCGATGCCAAGGCCAGCAGGCTCTACACCAATCAGTTCTACTTCGGTGTCGTCGATAAAATCTGAGAACATACCGATAGCATTGGAGCCACCGCCAACACAGGCAATGATGGAATCTGGCAGGCGACCTTCTTTTTCAAGGATCTGCTTTTTGGTTTCTTCACCGATCATTTTCTGGAATTCACGAACGATGGTTGGGAAGGGGTGAGGCCCCGCTGCCGTGCCCAGCAGATAGTGTGCTTTGTCATACGTTGCGGACCAGTCACGGAGGGCTTCGTTACAAGCATCTTTAAGTGTTGATGAACCTGAATGAACTGGAATCACTTCTGCACCCATCAGGCGCATACGGAATACGTTCGGGCTTTGTCTCTCAACGTCTTTCGCACCCATGTAGACGCGGCATTTGAGATCAAGTAATGCACATGCGAGGGCAGTCGCCACACCGTGCTGGCCAGCACCCGTTTCGGCAATAATTTCGTTCTTGCCCATACGTTTTGCAAGCAGCGCCTGACCGAGCACCTGATTGGTTTTGTGCGCACCGCCGTGAAGTAAGTCTTCACGTTTCAGGTACAGCTTGGTTTTAGTGCCTTTGGTCAGGTTCTTACATAAGGTCAGCGCGGTTGGTCTTCCCGCATATTCTTGCAGCAAATCGATAAATTCACGTTGGAATTCAGGATCGCTTTGCGCGTCAATAAAAGCCTGCTCCAACTGGTCAAGGGCTGGAACGAGGATCTGTGGTACGTACTGACCACCAAATTCACCAAAATAGGCGTTTAACTTTGTCATAATAATCCCTAATAACCTCTGACTGCGGCAAAAGCGGCGGCCAGTTTTTGATGATCTTTAATACCCGGAGCTGATTCAACGCCTGAGTTGAAATCCAGCCCCAACGCCCCTAATTTTGCTGCTTCGGTGGCGTTATCTGGCGATAAACCACCTGCAATCATAATCTGTGCTTTGTCTTCATCCGGTACCAGCGTCCAGTCAAAGACTTGACCTGTTCCGCCGCTCTCATTACCCACTTTGGTGTCGAGTAAGCGTCGGTCTGCGCCCTGTACAGGTTCTGGCAAGCTGTCGGAAACACCTTGCGCTTTCCATACCTGACAGTCTGCCGGCAGTTCACTCTTCAGCGCCGCGATATATTCTGCATCTTCATCACCGTGAAGCTGCACGGCATGCAGATTCAAGGCTTTCGCCAGTCTTGCTACTTCTTCAATTGCGTGATTCTGGAATACGCCCACGTAGTGAAGGGGAGCTGCAGCAATGACCTGTTCGGCCTGAGATTGCGTTACGCAGCGCGCTGATTTCTCCACGAAGATGAGCCCGCCATAAACGGCATTGTTCTGGTAAACCGCTTTCGCATCTTCGGCACGTGTCAGGCCACACACTTTGTTTTCGCCGAAAATGACTTTTCTGACCGCTAAATCCACATCCTGTTCGCCCATCAGGGAGCTGCCAATCAGGAATCCGTTAGCAAACTGCGCAAGGTCGCGAACCTGCTGGTGGGTGTAGATACCTGACTCCGAGATCACAATTGTTCCTGCCGGAATGCGGGGTGCCAGCTCTTTGGTGCGATTCAGGTCGATACTCAGGTCGCGAAGGTTTCGATTGTTGATGCCGATGACGCGAGCTTCAAGCGCAATCGCTCTTTCCAGCTCTTCGTCATTACTGACTTCGGTCAGAACGCCAAGGCCAAGTTCATGAGCGACATCTTGTAGCTGCTTATATTCTTCGTCATTGAGTACTGACAGCATCAGCAATATCGCGTCTGCCTGATAATGGCGAGCAAGGTAGACCTGATATGGATCAATCATGAAATCTTTGCAGAGAACAGGCACATTTACCTGACCCCGAACCTGAGGTAAGAAATCAAAATTACCCTGAAAATACTTCTCGTCCGTCAATACGGAAATTGCCGATGCGTGTTTTCCGTAAACACTCGCAATGTAATCAAGATCAAAATCGTCACGGATTAACCCTTTTGACGGCGACGCCTTTTTACATTCAAGAATGAACTTTGCGGGCTTTCCTTCCAGTGCTTGATAAAAGCTTCTGTCACTTGCCACAACGTCACTGGCAAAACTTTCAAGCGGTTGAGTGCGTTTTCTCTCCTCAACCCAGATACGTTTGTCAGCAACGATTTTTGCTAAAACGGTTTCCATTAATTACTCCGGGCAGCCAGTTGCTGCATCAACTCATACGGCTTGCCACTGTTCATGACATCCAGTGCTTTTTGTGTATTCGCTTTCAGGTCTTCATTGCCGAATAAGCGTAATAGCAAGGCAACATTCACCGCAACTGCACTTTGTTGTGCCTCTGTGCCTTTTCCTTGCAGGATTTGGCTGATGATTTCACGGTTTTCTTCCGGCGTTCCACCTTCGATTGATGACAATGGATGGGTATTCACCCCAAAATCTTCGGGTGTCAGCGTGTAGTGGGTGATATCGCCGTTAATGATCTCAGCCACTGTGGTTTCGCCGTGAATGGCCACTTCATCCAGACCACTGCCGTGAACAACCGCAGCGCGTTTGAGGCCAAGTGAACGGATAGTCTCTGCAATCGGTGCGACCAGTGATTTGTCGTACACACCCATTAGCTCTAGCGTTGGTTTAGCAGGGTTAATTAGCGGGCCCAGTACATTGAAGATGGTCCGCGTTTTCATGGTTTGCCTGACGGGCATCGCATGGCGGACACCACTGTGATACTCGGGGGCAAACAGGAAGCAGACACCCAAATCGTCCAGCGCCTGTCTTGCTGTTTCCGGCGCCATCGCCAAATCAATCCCAAAGGCTGCGAGTAAATCGGATGAGCCGGACTTGCTCGACACGCCACGATTACCATGTTTGGCAACTTTTACACCACATGCTGCTGCGACAAACGCTGCCGTGGTTGAAATGTTAATGGTGTTTGCGCCGTCGCCACCTGTACCAACGATATCGGCAAAGTCGTAATCTGGTGACGGGAATGGGTTAGCGTTTTCTGTCAGTGCAGATGCTGCGCCTGCAATCTCTTCTGGCGTTTCACCTTTAACCTTAAGTGCGGTCAGTGCTGCTGCCAGCAAGATCGGGTCGAGCTCACCCTTAATGATGGTATCAAACAGCTGGTGGCTTTCCGATTTGGTCAGTGACTCTTGTTGATAGAGTTTATTAATTATTGTGTCCATAAAATCCTCTCCTTGAAATATAGCCAGCCGCTGTCAGACGCCTGTTGCCCAGCCTATGGTCTTGGTGAGCAGGTCGGCACCTTTAGTTGTCAGTATTGATTCCGGATGAAATTGGTATCCCACAACTTTATCTTTGTTGTTTGCTACGGCCATCACCAGTCCATCTACGTCCGCAATGACTTCCAATGAGTCTGGTACTTCAGTAGCGACCAGAGAATGGTAGCGAGCAATGGTCAGTGGGCTTGATATGCCTTCAAAAACCGGGTGATCACCGCATTGCATATCTGACGCCTTACCGTGAACGATTTCGCCAGCGCCTTCAACTTTACCGCCATAGGCTTCAACAATCGCCTGCTGACCAAGACAAATACCAATCATGGGTACTTTTCCTTTCAGGCGTTGAATCAGCTCTGGCATACAGCCCGCGTCAGCGGGAGCACCGGGCCCTGGTGATAGCACAACAACAGGGTTATCGAGCTTATCAATGGCTGATTCGATTTGGGTGGCTTCCAGATTGTTACGGTAAATCGTGACCGGGTAACCCAGCGAGCGGAATTGGTCCACCAGGTTATAAGTGAACGAGTCAAAGTTATCGACCAGAACAATGCTGGCAAGCGTTTGAGCTGATACTGCACTCATGCGTTTGCCTCCTGATGCGCTGCTTTGATGGCGGTGATCACTGCCTGTGCTTTGCCGCGCGTTTCATCGGCTTCAGCTTGCGGCACAGAGTCAAACACAACCCCCGCTCCGGCCTGAACCTGTGCAACGTCATTCTCAACATAGGCTGAGCGGATAACAATACAAGTATCCATATCGCCATGGCCTGTCAGGTAACCAACAGCACCACCGTAGCTGCCGCGACGTTGTTGTTCGAAATCGCGAATCAATTGCATGGCACGGATTTTCGGCGCACCTGTCAGGGTGCCCATGTTCATACAGGCTTGATAGGCGTGCAGCGCATCCAGATCATGACGAAGTTGGCCGACAACTCGCGAGACCAAGTGCATGACGTGCTGTAGCGGTCAACTTTCAGTAGGTCGGCGACGTATCTTGTGCCCGGTTCACTGATCCGTGCAACGTCGTTTCTTGCAAGGTCGACCAGCATCATGTGCTCGGCTTTTTCCTTGGTATCGTTTCTAAGTTCAAGCTCGATACGACCATCAAGGTCAAGGTTGATAGAACCATCGGCATTTTTGCCGCGAGGGCGGGTACCTGCAATAGGATAAATCTCGACCTGATTGGTTTCTTTACTGTATTTCAACGCGCTTTCCGGCGATGCGCCGAACAGGCTGAAGTCTTCATCATGCATGTAGAACATGTATGGACTTGGGTTTCCCTGCTTAAGCTTACGGTAGGCGTTAAGCGGTGACGGGCAGGGCAGGGTGAAGCGTCTGCTTGGCACGACCTGAAACACATCACCTTTCACGACGTAGTCACGCATGGTTTCTACCGCGGTGCAGAAGTCTTCGTCAGAAACAGATGGAACGGCTTCACACTCATCAAGCTGAACGGCATCAGGCAGTTTGCCCGGGTTGAGGCACGATTCTTTGATGGACTGAAGACGACGGCTGAGGTCGAAATAGCTCTCGGTAGTATCGTCACCGCCAAACAGCGTAGCTTGCAGGCGGCCCTTGCGGCGCTGGTGGTCGATTACTAATAAGGTCTCAGCGACATAAAACACATAATCCGGACATTTGTTGGTCGCTTTTGCATCTGGCAGTGGCTCAAACTCTGCGACCAGATCGTAGGCAAACAGGCCGCCAATCATAATGGCATCATCAGGGTGACCAGCGAGTTCACACGATTCCTGAACCAGCCTTAATGCGTCAAACTGGGAATGTTCCCTCAGGCGCGCATCTTCATCGAGTGCTGATGTTATTTGCGGAAAATGCATCTCCAGTGTGTCTGGGGTGCGTGTTGTTTCGATGGAAAGGCGCTGGCTTTCAATGCGGTGCTCGACAGCGGCTAACAGATTGCGGCCATTTCCAGTTTTCGCATGCAAGCTGACATCACGACCGCGGCATACGATACGCACGGCAGCATCGACCAGCATCCAGCTCTTTAAATCTTGCTTTGAATCAATTTCTGCCGACTCAAGTAACAGGCTGTTTGGCCTGTCCTGACACACGGCACTGTAGAGTTCGATTGGATCAGCCACATACGGCACGTCCAGACTCAATACTTCCAGTTCACCTGTTTTTACAGCGTGGTTGTTCACAGCGTTCTCCCTGCTGCCTCTACAAAAGGTTTAAGTTCTTGCATTAATTGGGCAAACATTTCTCCGGTCAGCGCTTGATGGCCATCTGATAAGGCTTCGCTTGGGTTCAGATGACTTTCAACAATGATTCCGTCAGCCCCCACCGCTGCAGCCGCTCTTGACAGAGGGATGACCAGTTCACGCACACCTGTGCCATGGCTTGGGTCAACCAGCACGGGGAGGTGGCTCTTTTGCTTGATCACAGCGACAGCATTGAGGTCCAGCGTGTTGCGGGTGGCGGTTTCAAATGTTCGGATACCGCGCTCACACAGAATAATGTTTGGGTTACCAGCGTCATAGATGTATTCAGCAGCCAGTAACAATTCCTCGATAGTGGCGGAAAGTCCACGTTTTAACAAGACTGGTTTGCCAGTTTCGCCGACGGCTTTTAATAAACCGTAGTTTTGCATGTTTCTCGCGCCAATTTGCAGGCAATCAACGTAGTTGACCATCATGTCGACCTGGCTGGTTTCCATCACTTCAGAAACAATAGGTAGTCCCGTCATATCGCGGGCAAGGCTCATTAGCTTAAGACCTTCTTCACCGAGACCTTGAAAATCGTACGGGCTGGTTCTTGGTTTGAATGCACCACCACGAATTGCTACTGCCCCTTCTTTGGCAACCACCTCAGAAACAGAGAGCATTTGTTGCTCCGATTCAACAGAACAAGGCCCGGCAATTACTGTGAAACGATTGCCACCGACTGGCACATTACCAATGCGAACAACAGAATCATGGGCTTGCACATCTCGTGACACCATCTTGTACTTGGTCAAAATAGGCTTCACTTCTTCTACAGTAGGTAGGTTTTCAAGGTGAAGCTTCTGAAGTACACGCTCATCGCCCAACGCGCCCAATACCGTTCGCTCTACCCCTGGCATGTAGAGTGGTTTTAACCCAGCTTGCTCAATTTTATTTAAGATATGTTTTGCGTCTTGTTCTGTGGCCTGCGCTTTCAATACGATGATCATTCCGTTAATCCTTTCAATTTTGTTGTCAGTGACAATGACGTTCCGTGTCTTTTAGCCAATAAAAAACCCGCATTTTTGCGGGCTCCGGTATTGGGTTGATGCGTTTCAACGACATCGCTTACCGGAGCGGGCTTGACCACCACCAGTTTGTGTTGTTTCTTGTTTTTACGGTGACTGACAACATGACAAAACCCTATCTCAATGTAATTACGTACTAGTTAACTAGTTCAAAGGCGTAAAGTCAAGGAGTGTTTTATAAGATGCGAACAGGACACGATTTTTTTTGTCTCTGTGTCCTGTCAATTGCTGAAAATAGTGGTGGTGGGTTTACCAAAGGTTATGAATCGTCTATTTCTAACTCACTTCTAAACTCCGACGGCGTTTTGCTACCCACCTTTTGAAGGTGCGGGAAAAGTTTGATGCTTCCTGGTAACCCAGTGAGTCCGAAATTTCCTCGACAGTCATGCTGGTTTTTGTCAGGTACCAGATTGCGAATTCTTTTCTGACGTCATCGAGAATTTCCTGGTAACTGGTTTCTGAGGCTTTGAGCTTTCTCATTAAGGTGCGGGTAGACATACTAAGGTTGTCTGCAACCTCATTAAGTCCCATAAAATTGCTTTCTGAGTTCAGCAATAAGCAACGGACACGAAGCGCAATGTCTTCACCCATCTCTTGTTGCTTTTTTATACGCTCACATTGCGACGTCGCGAGCTGAAATGCGCCGGGCTCATGCGTGAGTGATATAACATTCAGGTATTCGTTAGGAATGAATACTGAGATATTCTTTTGACCAAAAAGAAACTGATTGCCGGGCATAGAGGCATCATATTCAACTGCCCAATCAGGTTTTTCATACGTCATGCTAAG
The DNA here is from genome assembly GCF_004116385.1 of Veronia nyctiphanis. Lineage (GTDB taxonomy): Bacteria > Pseudomonadota > Gammaproteobacteria > Enterobacterales > Vibrionaceae > Veronia > Veronia nyctiphanis. The sequence continues at coordinate 286,048 of NZ_PEIB01000001.1, forward strand.
AAGCCAATTTTTGATTGGCAGGCCTGTAATGGTGACTACCGCACGATACAGAACACCAAACAGCGCACAACAGACGAATTCTTCATCGTGTAACAGCGTGACATTGGGGACCATCGTAATTTTCAGCCCACCTGGCTCTTCTGTCATTTCCGGGGAGAATATTTTTTGTCTCGTGCCCATAAAGGTGGTGATGAATTCAATAGCTTGTTTGAGATTTTTGCTGACAACGACACCAAAGCCCAAACTACTGTGGTGTCCTGTCTGAATCGTTTTCGCTAGCTCTAGTGCGATCCATGGCTTTTGTGAAACTTGAACAGACCGGGAGGCGATACGGGAGAACTGCTCGAAGCTGATAAACTGTGTATCGTTTTGCAGGTCATCCCAGTTAATATTGGTCGGGTTTAGAAATGTTTCTGCATCCATGCCTTCTCGGGCGAAATATGCACAGATGATTCGTGCATAAGCAGGGTGGATAGAAGGTTGAAGCCTATCCGAGTACAATTGCATTCTTGCTTCCTTTTTCTTGTCGCTTTGTCTCTCTTATTCTTTATCCTAGTCTGATTTACGTAGAATGTTGTCACAATATGACGACTAATTGTCGTTGTGGACTCTCGTGTCATCACTGATTAATAGCCATGATTGAAGTATGGAAAAGTTCAATGGCAAAAGGAGCAGTGATAATGGCAAACATGGTTACTTCTTTTATTGGTGCGTTGTTTTCCACTAATAAAGTGAATCATAAGCGGGTCAGGCGGCAACATCAGGCGCCGTCTAATGCTTATGATAGCTGTCACGACCACACAAAAAACATGGCAACAGTCACGGAGGTTATTCGCGAAACCGAAAATGCAGTAACGCTCGTCTTCAACACCCGTCTTCCCATTGACTATCGACCTGGACAGTTTATTCACTGTCATTTTTATGCCGACGGCGAATTAGAAAGTAGAAGCTATTCTTTTTCCGGTATCCGCAGTGATGGCCAACATCAGATAACCATAAAAGAAACCTCGGATGGGTATGTTTCTAAATTGATAAATCAGACTTTTCGAGAAGGAATGCTGTTTCAGGTTTCAAATGTCGGCGGCAACATCTCACCCACGCTGTTGACTTCAACCTATGAGAAATTGGTTCTTTTTGCTGGTGGCTCAGGGATTACGCCTCTAAAAGCGTTGGCTGAATATGCGCTTGAAGAAACATCCAAGCCTGTTGTCATTGTCTATTCGAATCGAACTCATGATGACATTATTTTCTTTGACCAACTCGAAGCGCTCAATGAAAAATACGCCAACCTCACTCTGGTACATGTTCTTGATAAGGCAAGTTCAAAAATTGGTTCACAAGGCCCAATGAACCGGGCTGTGGCAGAACAATACGAACTTCTCGGCAGCAATAATCTTTTTGTGACATGCGGTCCGGGGGGGTACATCAATGCTGTTTCTAATCTCCTCGACGGTGCGGATATATCAGCAAGCTCTCGCCATATTGAAGTGTTTACATCAGTGAATATTCCTTCTGTACCTCTGCCTCCTATGGCCAAAACAAGTAATGGCTACACAGCCTCTGATGATAAGGCGAAACGCGTTGAGATTCGTGATACAGGCGAATCTTTCGTTGTGAAACCTAACCATACTATTTTGGGCTCTGCTGCCGGAGTCGGTATTAATCTTAAGCACAGTTGTCAAGCTGGCGGATGTGGCGAATGCAAAATGAAGCTAATCAGCGGTCAAGTGAGACATCAAGAACCTAACTGCCTGACAGAATCAGAGAGAGCAGACGGTTTTGTGCTGACCTGTGTTGGCGTGCCTACGATGGATGTCGTTCTGGAATCCACTACATCAAGCGTGCACTGACTCATTTTATAGATGAATTGATTGACGCTTAACTTGCAAATTTGAAAAGAAAAAAGGCTGGTAGTTGAACCAGCCTTTTTCGTTTTAACGCCGTTTTATCACTTGTTTTTGCTCGAGTCCAAATGCTGTGATCTTGGCATTTTATGACGGCTAATTGGCGTTATTAAACTTGGGCAAAGAATGCGCTCAAGAGCATACTGTGTTACGTGGAAGTTATCGCAATGCGACAACCAGGGGTATCCACATTCTCAGCAGTTGCTCGTTATCTGCACTGCTGATGAAAATAGCAACTTAAGCATCGTAATTGCCCGACGATTAGGCATAACACCAATAAGAAAACGCTTATCTCGGGCTCCACTTTCTAGAAAAGGAATTGGTAGTCATGTTAGAGAAAATGTTAAACGGTATGCCCCTCCATGCTCAACGTAAAGTTGAAGCAACAATGGATAACATCAACACCCTGACGAATATCAAAAACAAGCGGGTCATGGCGAGTTTAGGGCCGTCAGTGGTACGCGGAATGTTCCGCAAACAAGGTAAAAAGTACGATAACACAGGCATGGTTTCGGAGCATGCTGTGGATTTCGACTGGACCTACAAAATGGATTTCCCTGAGATGCAGGAGCTTTATCGTCGTGCAGTCGGCAATCAGTGGGATGGTGACAAACACATTGATTGGTCTATCGACGTTGATCCGTTGAACCCGCATGTTCCGATTATCGCCGATAGGTTCATTCCTATGGAAACGTTGCGCGAACACGGCGTGAAGCTGACAACGACAGAGTTTCGGGAATTTAATTTTAATATCGCTTGCTGGATCCTAAGCCAAATGATGCATGGTGAGCAGGGCGCATTATACGCCTCGTGTCAGGTCACTGAAGCAGTACGTTGGTTTGATGGAAAGTTATACGGAGCCACGCAGGTTGTTGATGAAGCGAGGCACCTAGAGGTGTTCATGCGATACCTCGACACCAAGCTTGGTAAGCTTTATGACGTGAATGACAACATGTTCTCAATCCTTGATGGTCTGCTGACAGATAGCCGGTGGGATATCAAGTTCCTTGGGATGCAAATAATGGTCGAAGGGTTGGCATTGGGTGCGTTTACGACTGTGCACAACATGAGCAAAGAACCTCTGTTGAAGAGTATCCTTCGCTATGTGATTCAGGATGAGGCGAGACACGTGCACTACGGAGTGCTGGCGCTCAAGAAAACGTTCGAAGAGGAACTGACGCCATCCGAACGTCGTGAGCGACAAGAGTGGGCTTTTGAAGTTGCTGTCTTAATGAGAAACAGATTCCTCGGTCACGAAATATACGAGGAGTGGTTTGAAGGGATAATGACACGCAAAACATGGAACAAACTCATTTCAGAGTCTGATGCAATGAACACCTTGCGTAAAACTATGTTCAAGCGCCTGGTACCAAACCTAGAATGCATTGGTTTGTTGCCTGACAGTATGCTCAAACATTATGAAGAAGCTGGCCTCACCCATTACATGGGGGGTAAGAGTGCGATGGAATTGACCGACGCAGACATGATGGCTGATCTTCATTAATTAACAATTTACAGCAATACCTGTTTTATCCGCGTTGCGGGTGACAGACCATTTTCAAACGTAATTTACTCTTCTTAATGTAAGAAGCCGGCTTGTCCGGCTATTTTTTTGTCCAAAATAGAACGTCTGGGTGGCAAAAGTGCTTTATCGTGCTTCGATACCACGTTTTATTTCATTAAGCATCAGTAGATGTTTGCAATCATCTATTGCCTCCCTCATCATGGCGCACGTTCAGTTCGTCTCAGAGATACCCCATGCTATTTGATTTACACAGCCATACCACTGCATCTGATGGTCATTTATCGCCGAGAGCACTTATTGAGCGAGCGTCATCGTTTAATGTTGATGTACTGGCCATCACGGACCATGACACGGTAGCTGGTCTGAATGACGCCAGAGACGTGCTTTCAGAGCTTGAACGCTCGATGACCCTAATTAACGGCATCGAGATTTCAACGGTGTGGAGCAACTTTGATATTCATATTGTTGGTCTGAATATCGATCCCGATGCTGAAGGACTTGCAACACTTATTGAGGAACAGACTGTTCGTCGCGATCTGCGCTCAAGAGAGATTGCTGAAAAGCTCGAAAAACAGCGTATGCCTGGTGCATTGGAAGGCGCGAAAGCCATTGCCGGTGATGTATCGCTGACCCGAGCGCATTTTGCCCGCTGGATGGTAGAAAAAGGTCACGTAAAAAATATCCAGACAGTATTTAAAAAGTACCTGACTCGAGGTAACCCGGGTTATGTGCCGCCAAATTGGTGCTCTATTGAGCATGCAGTTGATATAATTCACAAAGCAGGTGGGCAGGCTGTACTTGCTCATCCCGGTCGCTATAAACTCTCCGCCAAATGGTTGAAGCGCCTGCTTCAGGCCTTTGCTGATGCTGGTGGTGATGCAATGGAAGTTGCTCAGCCGCAGCAGGCACCTAATGAGCGAAGGCTACTTGCCGACTATGCTATTCACTATGGACTACTGGCTTCTCAAGGTTCAGATTTTCATTACCCTTCTCCCTGGTTGGAGTTGGGAAGGAATCTATATTTACCCAAAGGGTGTCAACCTGTTTGGGAAAACTGGACTTTGCCGGTGAACAGATTGGCTGAAACCAGCCACAAGCTCGAGGAGAAATAATGAGCCAATTTTTCTATGTTCACCCTGAAAATCCGCAAGCACGCCTGATCAATCAGGCCGTTGCGATCGTGCGAAATGGAGGGGTGATCGTTTACCCGACTGACTCTGGCTATGCGCTGGGTTGTCAGCTTGAAAACAAACAGGCGCTGGAGCGTATTTGTCGCATTCGTCGTCTCGATGACAGCCATAACTTCACACTGTTATGTCGCGATTTGTCAGAGCTTTCGCTTTACGCGCGCGTTGACAATACGGCGTTTCGTCTTATCCGAAACAATACACCGGGTGCGTTTACCTTCATCTTCAAAGCGACCAAAGAAGTGCCGCGTCGATTGATGAACCCGAAGCGCAAAACCATCGGTATTCGGGTACCAGATAACCAGATCGCGTTGGATTTGCTGGAGGCATTGGGTGAGCCCATGATGTCGACATCTCTTATCCTTCCAGGTAATGACTATACCGAGTCTGATCCTGAATCAATTAGAGATAATCTTGAGCATGCGGTTGATGTTATTTTGCATGGTGCTATCTCGGTGAGCACCCGACAACCGTGGTGGATTTCAGTGAAGATTCACCAGAGATTCTGCGTTACGGTGCAGGTGATGCCGCGCCATTCGAGTGATTGGATTAATCATAATCTTGATCACAAAATGCATGGTGTATTCTTGTACACTTTGGCATAATGCGCCGTTGTTTCGAAGATGGTCTCCGAAACCCCAATGTCCGACATCGACGCCTGTGAAGGCGACAGTAAGGTAACGATTTAATGAGCGAAAAATTACAGAAGGTGCTGGCTCGCGCTGGCTTAGGTTCCCGCCGGGAAGTTGAAAGTCTGATTCAGGCTGGTCGAGTCAGTGTTAATGGCGCTGTGGCCAAGCTTGGTGATCGCCTTGACGACCTCAATGCACACATTCGTGTTGATGGCCATAGCGTGAAAATCTCAGCATCTTCTGAGGTTGTTTGTCGTGTTCTGGCATACAACAAACCTGAGGGTGAGCTGTGTACTCGCAGTGACCCAGAGGGCAGAAGGACGGTGTTTGATCGCCTCCCACGTTTGAACGATGCCCGCTGGGTATCGGTAGGTCGCCTTGATGCCAATACGTCAGGCCTATTGCTGTTCACGACTGACGGCGAGCTTGCTAACCGCCTGATGCATCCTAGCCGTCAGGTTCAGCGTGAATATATGGTTCGCGTGTTCGGCGAAGTGAACGAGCAAATGGTTCGTAACCTTGTAAACGGTGTCAAGCTGGAAGATGGCGAAGCCCGTTTTGAAGATGTTCAGTACGCGGGCGGTGAAGGCATGAACCATACCTTCTATGTCGTGATCACTGAAGGCCGTAACCGTGAAGTTCGCCGTTTGTGGGAAACACAGGGTGTGACAGTCAGCCGTCTAAAGCGTGTACGCTACGGTGATTTGTACCTGAGCAAAGAACTACCTCGTGGCGGTTGGATGGAACTTGACCTGAAAGAAGTGAATTACCTTCGCGAGATGGTCGAGATGCGTCCCGAGAAAGAAACCTTTGTGACTCCAGAAGCGGAAAAACGCAAAGCACGTTCTCAGAAAATCCGTCGCGCTGTTCGTCGACACGAAGAACGCGTAGATTCTTCTGATACGCGAAAGTCACGTCAATCTCGTCGTGGTAACTCAGCGTCTAAACCTCAAGCTAAAGGCCGTCCAGGCAGCCAACAACGCCCAGGGCAGTCTTCAAACCGTCAGAAACGCGGCTCGTCTAAGCGATAAGCCTGTGTGGCGCTGAAATTCGCGCAACAAGAACAACAAAGGCCAGCAAATGCTGGCCTTTTTCTTTCTGTCATCAATGTATGTTTGGGGTAAGGAAGAAGAAAAGTTACTCTTCTTCTTCCTTTGCCTTTTGTTGCCCCGGTACCAGTTTGGGTTGCGCATAGATACATTGACCATTCACATCTCTGCCTTCCGGTGCCATCAAATAAATGTAAAGAGGCATAATATCAGCTGGCGTTTTCAGGAGGTTTGAATCTTCCGCTGGGAAAGCAGATGCGCGCATTTTCGTGCGAGTACCGCCCGGATTTATCGCATTAACGCGCACGTTTGTGTCAGAAAGCTCATCAGCAAGGATTTGCATCATCCCTTCGGTCGCAAATTTAGAGATGGCGTAGCTTCCCCAAAATGCGCGTCCCATGTGTCCAACGGTTGATGAAGTAAACACAATCCGGGCGTCTTCAGATTTCTTCATCAGCGGCAACAAGGCTTGTGTCATCAAAAACGCCCCTTTGACGTTAACCTGCATGACATCATCGAACGTCTTTTCATCAATCTGGTCAAACGGGCTCAGTACACCCAGCAAACTTGCATTGTGCAGCACACCATCAAGTCGACTAAATTGCCCTTCAATGGTATCCGCCATGTCGATGTAATTTTGTTTAGTGGCCCCCATAAGGTCAAGAGGCACAATGGCAGGTGTCGGGCCACCAGCAGTTTCTATCTCGTCGTACACAGCCTCGAGCTTAGACACTGTTCGACCCAAAAGAATAACGGTAGCACCCTTGGCAGCATAACTGAGTGCGGCCTCCCGGCCTATACCGTCTCCGGCGCCAGTCACCAGGATGACTCTGTCATTTAACGCGTCTGATGAGACTTGATATTCCACGATACACTTCCTACGTACTGAGTAAAACGCCCATTGTACGTGCGCAATATCTGATGAAACAACCAAAGAGATCTCGCAAAGCGGTAAAAATTAGTTTCAATTACATGTACTCTGGACAGTAATAATTTCTATCAGTTGATAGTAGAATTCTAAATCTACAAAGATAAAGAGGGATTAAAGGTGGATTTTCTTTTTGAATACGGTCTTTTTCTGCTGAAAGCGGCGACGTTTGTGGTCGTTGTTTTTGCAATCTTTGCGATCATTCGAGGTGGTGGCAAAGGCGCAGCTCAGCCTGGGGAGCTTAAAATTACCAACCTGACTGAGGCGTTCAAAGACACGATCTCTACGATGGAATCCCATCTTTACGATGATGCGGCCATGAAGCTGCGTGAGAAAGAAGAGAAAAAAGCAGACAAAGCAAAAGCGAAAGAAGAAAAGAGCAAAGCCAAAGAACTTGCAAACAGCGGTGATCTTGATACGAGCCGAAAACCTCAGCTCTTTGTCATTGATTTCAACGGCAGCATTGATGCCCGAGAAGTCGGTGCTATGCGCGAAGAAATCACCGCGATTCTGGCCGTTGCCAAAGAAGGTGACGAAGTGCTGGTCAGGCTTGAAAGCGGCGGCGGTATGGTGCATGCATATGGTCTTGCTTCTTCTCAACTTGATCGCGTGAAGAAAGCGGGTGTTAAGCTAACGATTTCTGTTGATAAAGTCGCTGCTAGTGGTGGCTACATGATGGCATGTGTTGCTGATAAAATCATCGCGGCACCGTTTGCTATCGTAGGTTCTATTGGCGTAATTGCCCAGTTGCCAAACTTTAATAAGCTTCTGAAAAAGAATGACATTGAGTTTGAACAGCTGACAGCAGGCGAATTCAAGCGCACGTTGACGATGTTTGGCGAAAACACAGACAAAGCACGCGAGAAGTTTCAGGAAGAACTGGAGCAGACACATGGCTTGTTCAAAGATTTCATCGCTGATCATAGACCTGACCTTGAGCTGACAAAAGTGGCAACGGGTGAGCACTGGTTTGGTAATCAGGCATTGCCGCTTGGGTTGATTGATGAGGTAGGTACCAGTGATGACTTTTTGATGGCTGCCTGTAAAGAAGACAGAGATATTTTGAAAATTCAATATACCGCGCGTAAGAAGCTGATGGACAAGGTGTTTGATTCATCATCAGAGGCGGTGGACCGTTTGTTGTTGAAATGGGTTGCTCGCGGTCAGCGACCAATCGTTTAGGAGTGAAAATGAATCCGACCTGGGCCTTCTTCTCGCTGCAGGGGAGAATGAGACGTAGGGATTACTGGCTGTGGAATATTGTGTTAGGCATGATTCAGTGGCCAGCAATGATGTATATCTTTCAGGGGGGTACAGGGGCGCTCAGTATCCTTGCTTCTATCGTGATGTTCATTTCGACGTGGTCTAACCTCGCCATGGACATCAAACGCCTTAGAGACAGAGATATGCCACCATGGTGGATAGGGATGAGTCTTTTACCACTGACCAATATCCTGCCGCTCATTTTGGTGAGTGCGGTTTTCCGTCTTGTTGTGCTCGGCATTTTGGATGGTACACCAGGACCAAATCGCTACGGGCCTGACCCGAAGGGACGGGGTGGTAAACCGCCATCAAATGATAGCAAACCGAAAGATGAAGCTGTGTTCGAAGGCTAATCTGGAGGTAAAAAAGCCACGACTAACATCGTGGCTTTTTTTTGGTCGGGGGAGTCTTCAACATTCTTAATGTATCAGCAAGCTTGTCTTTGTCTTTACTCCGGCTACGAAAATCATGTATATACTTTAGCGGTTGTTGATGGCCAATAGTGTTTATCCATTTAGCATGAGAATCTACCAATAACCGGGCACTCAAACTGCTGTTTTATTCATTGTGCCAGAGCTTTCAGTGTCACGTTACTCTTAAATTTAGTGTGACCCAGGCCAGAAATTTGTGCATCTTAATAGCGTTAAAGTCATTACCAATGGTAATGATTAGCGCCCATGAGGGAACACAGTGGTCTGAAAAAAGGCGTTACACCAGCTACTGTTCATTTTTTTTTCAAAAATCGAAGAAGCCGCGACCAATCAGCGACTTTTCCGTAGAAACAGGTTGATATTCAGTTCGACACGCTCAATATTAAAAAGCGTTGGCCCGTCTCAGATGGGTATTGTTCAACCTGATCATTAGATTTTATAAATACGAGGGCGTAATTGGTTCATTATGGGTAAATCTCTCGTTATCGTGGAGTCACCAGCGAAGGCGAAAACGATAAACAAGTATCTTGGCAAAGATTTTGTCGTTAAGTCGAGTGTCGGCCACGTTCGTGACCTGCCAACTGGCGCTTCTCAGGGCGGTAAAAAAGCTGCTCCAGTGTCAACTAAAGGCCTGAGTCCGGAAGAAAAAGAGCGCATCAAAAAGCAGAAAGAGAAGAAAGCGCTGATCAACAAAATGGGTGTAGACCCATACGATGACTGGAAAGCCAACTACCAAATTTTGCCCGGCAAAGAGAAAGTCGTTGCCGAGCTCAAAACTCTTGCTGAAAAAGCTGACCATGTTTATCTCGCGACCGATTTGGACCGTGAGGGTGAGGCGATAGCCTGGCACTTGCGGGAAATCATTGGTGGTGATCAAGATCGTTTCAAACGCGTTGTCTTTAATGAGATCACCAAAAACGCGATCACTCAGGCTTTCGAAGCGCCGGGTGAGTTGAACATAGACGGTGTGAATGCCCAGCAGGCTCGCCGTTTCTTGGACCGTGTTGTTGGTTTCATGGTATCGCCGCTGCTTTGGAAGAAAGTCGCTCGTGGCTTGTCCGCTGGTCGTGTGCAGTCTGTGGCGGTAAAATTGCTGGTAGAACGTGAGCACGAAATTAAAGCTTTCGTGCCGCAGGAATACTGGGATATTCACACCGATACCACGACAGCAAGTCAAAGCGCGCTCCGTTTGGTGGTGGCCCAGCAAAACAAAGCTGCCTTCAAGCCGCTGAACGAAGAATCAGCCATGGCGGCAACGCGCGTACTTCAGTCTGCGACATACAAGGTTGTCGATCGTGAAGATCGTCCTACCAGCAGCAAGCCATCAGCACCTTATATCACGTCTACGCTCCAGCAGGCGGCAAGTACCCGTCTTGGCTTTGGTGTGAAGAAGACCATGATGTTAGCTCAGCGTCTCTATGAGGCGGGCTACATCACTTATATGCGTACAGACTCAACGAACCTCAGTAAAGAGGCGGTGGAGGCTGCACGAGGCTTCATCGGCACTGAGTACGGTGAAAACTATCTGCCCGGCAGTGCCAATGTTTATGGTGCAAAGAGCAATGCACAAGAAGCGCACGAAGCGATTCGACCTTCAAGTGTTGATGTTAATGCTGACCAACTGACAGGCATGGACCCTGATGCGCACCGTCTTTACGACCTGATTTGGCGACAATTTGTTGCTTGTCAGATGGTGCCAGCAAAATACGATTCGAGCACCATCACGGTGGAAGCGGGCGAATTTACCCTGAAAGCGAAAGGCCGTACTTTACGCTTTGATGGTTGGACACGTGTTCAGCGTCCAATGGGTAAAAACGAAGACACAACGTTGCCGCGTGTCGATGTTGGCGAACAGCTTTCGCTTGAGAAAGTGGACCCGAAACAGCACTTCACCAAGCCGCCAGCGCGTTACACCGAAGCGGCATTGGTTAAAGAGCTGGAAAAACGTGGTATTGGCCGTCCATCAACATATGCATCGATTATTTCTACCATTCAGGATCGTGGCTACGTTCGCGTTGAGCAGCGTCGTTTCTATGCAGAGAAAATGGGAGAGATCGTTACTGACCGTCTCGACCATAGCTTTGCGGATTTGATGGATTATGATTTCACCGCAAGAATGGAAGAGCGTCTTGACCAGATTGCTGTTGGCAGCAAGAACTGGAAAGAAGTGCTTAACGCATTCTTTGACGATTTCACCGATGTATTGGGTACTGCCGAACAGGATGAAGATCAGGGCGGAATGAAGCCAAACAATATCGTACTGACTGATATTGATTGCCCGACCTGTGGCCGTAAGATGGGTATTCGTACCGCATCAACGGGTGTTTTTCTTGGCTGTTCAGGCTATGCGCTTCCGCCAAAAGAACGATGCAAGACCACTATCAACCTAATGGATGAAGAGGGTATTGTTAACGTTCTGGAAGAAGACGTTGAAACTGAAGCGCTGCGAGCGAAGAAACGTTGCCCGAAATGTGAAACGGCAATGGACGCTTACCTCATCGATCAGGAGCGTAAACTGCACGTTTGTGGTAATAACCCAAGTTGTGACGGTTATGTCGTTGAAAAGGGACAGTACCAGCTCAAGGGTTACGATGGCCCCGTTGTTGAGTGTGACAAGTGTAGTTCCGATATGGTGCTAAAAAATGGCCGATTCGGGAAATACATGGACTGCACCAATGATGAGTGTAAAAACACGCGTAAGATTCTGAAAAACGGCGAGGTTGCACCTCCGAAAGAAGATCCTGTGCATTTTCCTGAGTTACCATGTGAAAACTCAGATGCGTATTTTGTTCTGCGTGATGGCGCATCTGGTTTGTTTATGGCGGCCAGCAACTTCCCTAAATCGCGCGAAACACGAGCACCGTTGGTTGAAGAGTTGTCACGCTTCAAAGACCGTTTGTCGGATAAGTTCAAGTACCTTGCTGATGCACCGCAGGAAGATCCTGATGGCCGCAAAGCCGTTGTGCGCTTTAGTCGTAAAACCAAAGAGAACTACATTCGTACCGAAGAAGATGGAAAGCCGTCTGGCTGGACGGGCTTGTTTATCGATGGTAAGTGGGAAATCACTGACAAGCGTAAAAAGAAGAAATAACGCAGTTCAGTAGTGACCAGGAATTAAAAGGACAGCATGAGCTGTCCTTTTTCTTTTCTCACTACTAACGTGTTCGGTACTTCTTAAATCAAATCACTCTCTGTGAGAGCTTCAAAGAGAGGTGTTTGCTTTTTTGCGTCTGCGCCAAGGTAACCCTCAAGCTTTTTGCCTGAGAGGCTCATCGGCTGTTGCCAAAGATAGCGCAATTCAATAACGCCCTTGAGTTTTGGCATCAATAGAGAAAACAGCCGGATAACGAGCCAAGGGAAGTTTTTTGTGATAACTGGTTTACCCGTTTTCTTTTTGATTTCTGTTGCCAGTTCACTCATAGAAAATTCGTAGCCTGCGAAATGAAAAGTCTCAAAATCGCCCAGTTCCGTATCCAAAAGTGCGACGGCGCTAGAGGCAACATTGGGCAGATAAGCAAAGCTGTGTTTGGTTTCTTTTTTGTCCGGGCACTGAATCTGAATATTTCCCTGTTGTTCTGACAGAAGCTCGCTGAGCCAAGTGCTGGGAGCATATTTTCCAATATAGTCACCACAGCGGATGATAAGTGCCGTCATGTTGCTCACGTTCACGGCCTCACGAATGTGTGACTCCATCTCAACGCGCATGCGGCCTTTTTCAGTTCTGGGATTAAACGCCGTATTCTCGTCGACATGCGGTGTTTTTGCAGGATCGAAATTATACACATTACCTGGGAAAACCATTTTCAAGCCTTGCTCACGGCATATATCAACGGAGACAGAAAGAAGTGACAGGCTGTCTCTACGCCATTTGTGATAAGGAGGATTTACCCCGTAAACAAGAATGCTACAACCTAATGCGGCTTTAATTACTGCGGCTGTATTTTTAGCATCGCCTTGAAGGCAATCAACCTTCCCCCTTAATTCTGGTGCCAGAGACGTTTGACCGCCGCGACATAATGTCACTACATGCCACCCAGCCTCCAAAAGAGCCGCGGCCATGTAATGACCAAAGCCGCCTGATGCGCCTAAAACTAATGCCTTTTTCATGATGTGCTTCCTGCTTCATTAAGTGATAGGCCGATAATGACAGGGCATTGGTGTATAAGGAATCGACAAAATTTCAAGCGGGCTATTCAGATATGAATAACGAGGGTAGGGATATAAACTGGGAATGGCTGCGGGCGTTTTTGGCCGTTGCAGAACTGGGAAGCCTTAACAAAGCAGCGGAAACCCTCACTGTGTCACAACCCACCTTAAGCAGACAGTTGAACGCACTCGAAAAGCACACCGATGTATTGCTTTTCCATCGCACAACACAGGGCGTATCGCTCACTCCAGAAGGTGAGGCACTGTTACTGAGTGTCATGCCAATGAGAGAGGCCTACGATGCTTTCTCACGCGCACTACAAGGCAGTGATGAACTCTTAGAAGGTGACATAAGATTGAGTGTCAATGAATTGATGGCCCACCATTATATCGCAGATCATTTGGTGGCGTTTCGAAGTGAGCATCCTGCGGTATCGGTTGAGCTCGTGGTATCAAACCAACAGACGAGTATCAGTCGTCGCGAGGCAGATGTCGCCATTCGCATGTTTCGCCCTGAGCAGCTTGATTTTAAGTGTCAACGCATCGGCAGCATTGAACTTGGGTTTTATTGTCATCGTTCACTGATTGATGATGTTCAGCCTATTGCGGATGCTGCAAACCCTTTTAAAGGTGTGTCCCTGATAGGCTTCGATAAAGACGACGCTTTATTCGCAGTGCTGCTGAGCTCGGGATTAGCGTGACTGCAGACGATTTTCACTGGCGCACTGATAGCTTAGAAACCCAAATTACTCTGTTGAGAGCAGGTGCGGGTGTCGGCGTGATGCACATATGTCTTGCAGAAAGAGACAGGGAACTTGTGCAAGTTTGGGACAGCGTGCCGATACCGCCTTTGGATGTATGGTTGGTGTGCCATCGCGATAGCTGGAAAAACGCCCGTATTCGAGCGTTGATCAACTTTTTATCATCCCGTTTACGGGCGGATTTGCAGTGAATATATAAGCTGATGCTCAGGCTGCAATCGGTGTGCCGCTGTGAAAACGGAACATGCCGTCTGGAGCTTCTATGAGAACAGCCTCCTTTTCGCCGATGATCTTGATACGTTCACTGATATCCTCGCCAGCAATTGCTTCAGCCAATGTCAGGTAGTCCTGATAGTGACGTGCCTCAGAACGAAGTAAAGAGATATAGAACCTTTGGAGATCGGCATCCAGATACGGCGCGACTTTTGCGAACCTTTCACAAGACCGTGCTTCGATGTAGCACCAATGATCAGTTTGTCGACTAATGTAGCTGGTTCGTGTGTACGCACTACTGACATCAAGCCCTTTGCATAGCGGCCTGCATTGAGCGGTGAGTAGCTGGTGCCGCGCTTTTCCATGATCTCAATGACTTGTTCAAAATGATGGAATTCTTCTTTGATGAGTCTGACCATTTTGTCGATCAGCTCCTGTCCGTGCTCAAAGCCGGCTTTGGGTTTCAATGGTGCGCTGAGACCATTTTTCTTCGCGTGGAATACGCCATCGCGTTCACCACGATAGACAAAATCTTCATACGGCTTCGCCCACTCAAGAAGTAAGTAACCTGACTCTTGGTCAATCGCATATTTACGGATCAACCACATCGCCGTCTGGCTTGCTTTGAGTTCGCAATTGGCGTGGTCCCTGAGTAAGACGGTTTCGTTTTCTGGTTTGATGGCTTCATCAATCCAGCTTTGCGGCGTTTCGCAATGCAGAAAAGCACGAACAGGGGAGAGCAGGGATTCAATTTCTTGGTTCAACGACATCAGCTTAGATCAGGTTCAGGTTAAGTAATAACAGTGCCGGGATTATACCGGAGTCATTACAAGATGCCACACAAGGGCGTTGGGGGCGCTCGCTGCAAACGTCGAGAATCACTCCTGACAAATCCTGTCAGTAGCCGACATTATGATGGTGTTGAACTCACTCAATAATGGAGACACAACAATGACAGCACAAAGTATCGAAATTATTACTTTTCAATTGAACGATAGTGCCGACAAAAAAGCATTTTTAGAAGCAGCCCAGCAGACACAGGAAAAGGTTAAACACTTCCCCGGTTTCCTTCATCGCTCATTAAGTTACAATCCGGATAACAACGTCTGGAGTGATGTGATTCAGTGGCAGTCTGCTGAAGAGGCACAACACGCCAGCAAACAATTTATGCAGCTTGAAGCGGCAGGACGCATGTTGTCTCACGTCGACACTACCACATTAGCCGTGTCTTATGGCTCGATAGAAATGCAGGGTCGATGTAAAACTTGGATGAACAATGAGGGAATAAAGCAGGAGCAGGCTCATGGAGAAATAGCATGATAGTTAGCGGCGAATTTTCTGTCACCCTAGGTTCCCTGGATGTATTTCATTCAGGAAGTGAGAGCAACAGACTGGCGAGAATGTCCATTGATAAGGTATTGCATGGAGCGCTCGCTGGGGAGAGTAAGGGCGAAATGCTGAACATTCGAACTATCAAGAATGGGTCTGCAGGATATGTCGCGATTGAGGAAGTCAGTGGAATCTTAAATGGATTGAGCGGCTCTTTTGTTTTACAACATTTTGGCGTGATGGCAGATGGTAAAGATCGGCTTTGTCTTGAGGTGGTGCCTGACTCAGGAACGCATCAGCTCAAGGGCTTGACGGGTTCTATGCAAATTCGTATTGAACAAGGACAACATTATTATGATTTTGACTATCATCTTCCTCGGTAAGACGGGTATTGAATAAGGTGTCAGGTGAATAAATCTGAACGGCTTTTTGCGCTGTTGACGCTGCTTCGCGCTCGTCGTTATGCCGTTACTGCTAGGGTACTCTCAGAGGCAATGGATGTCAGTGAGCGGACAATTTACCGTGACATCCAGTCTTTGCAGCTTTCTGGCGTCCCCATTACCGGAGAAGCCGGTATTGGATACCTGCTGGATAAGCGTGCTCACTTACCACCTCTGATGTTTACAGAAGAAGAAACCATGGCATTAGAGGTAGGTATGAAAATGGTCAGGGCATGGTCTGATAAGGGCCTGGCTAAAGCAGGTCAGTCTGCCTCAGCCAAGATTCAGTCAGTCTTACCCGATCACTTAAAACGTCAATTAGACCAAATCCCAGTGCTGGTGCCAGACTTCCACATTGAAAGTGACTTTGCGGCAGCGAGCGAGACAATTCGAAATGCAGTGTCTTCCCATCAGATCATCTACTTTGATTACTTATCAGGGGAAGGTGTGGCGACGAAACGCTGTGTGCAGCCACTGGGGCAGGTATTCTGGGGGAAGGTTTGGACTTTGGTAGCATGGTGTGAATTGCGGGACGATTACCGTAGTTTTCGGGTGGACCGGATCTCCGGACTCGTGGTGACAGACCGCAAGTTTGAACTTTCTGATGAAAAATCGCTGCGTCACTATTTACAAAGGTATCGAACCTTCTCTTAAGCGAGGATTAGCAGGGTAATATTGATAACTGTGATATTAGTCCAAATTCAAATTGCTGAATTATCAGTATTACTCGAGAACTTTTTTCTTCAGCCGCTTCATCATAGTGAAGAGAAAAACAAATGGTGAAAAGGCATGCGCAATACTCTACTTCTTCTGGCCGTAATATTGGTAGGCTGCGAGAAAACGTCGGACATTGAACCGAGCTCAACCTTCAGGTTTACGGACTCGCCAGTAGTAATGGGTGCGTTGTCAACCGACGGTAACCTCACTGCACTTGTGACGTCGGCACAGAACATTCAGGTGTGGGAAAACACGCTCAAGACCAAAGTGCTGGAAATTGCATCTGGCACGATCAGAGGCGACTTGGTCGATATTTTATTGTCAAAGGACAATGCTTTGCTGGTAACAGCAAATGCCAGGCAGGTTGCCTTCTGGGATGTAGCGACCAACGAGAAAATCGAAGAGCACTTCCTTTCTGGTGCTGGCCAATTTGCCAAGATCCGTGGGCTTGCGCTATCAGACGATAGCACTCGGCTGGCTGTTGGCTTTTCTGATGGTTCAGTCACGACACTGGTTAGAAAAGGCAAAGGGCTCAAGACCTACCAAGTCCATAGCAAGTCAGTTGACCACCTGTATTTCAACCCTCAAGGAAATCAACTCTTAACGGCGGGGGATGATGGCAAAGTAAGACGCTGGGCTTTTAACTCTGGCAAAGTGGTTGAAGAGCATAAATTTGATAAGAGCATTAGCAGCCTCGCGGTCGATAAACGCTTTAACAAGTTTTTTGCTTCTGGTGTGATGAAAAAGCAGCAAATTGTCCACCTTGCATCGTCTGAATCTCCCTCGGACCTCTCTTATGCAAAACGCTTTAAGTGGTTCCGCACTGCTGTGTTTGTCGAAGGTACGCCTTTACTGGTTACCGCATCACCGACCTCAGAGATTACCGGCTGGCATGGACGCAAAGGCGATGAGCTGAGTAGTTGGAAGATTGATGGTTCAGACGACGATGTAAAGGTGCTTGATATTGGTATGTATGATAACGACCATCTATACAGTTTGAGCTCAGAGGGTGTTTTGGAGAGCTGGAATTTACGCCCAATGATGGCAGCAAGCCTAAATTAAGCACCAATGCGTAAAAAAGCGAGCCAACTGGCTCGCTTTTTTATTTACTGAGGTTGTTTACCCCAAAACATCGGTTGCGACGCGATAGGTAGGGTCTTCGTTGCGGTTCACTTCAACCAGACTTCCTGCCTTGGTAAGCAATGCATGGCATTCAGGGCTTAGGTGGCGAAGATGTAGTGCTTTACCTTCTTTCTTATATCGCTCGGCAAGCGTATCGATAGCCTCGATAGCTGAGTGATCAGCAACCCTAGAATCAGCAAAATCAATAATCACATCATTCGGGTCGTTTGTCGCATCAAACAGCTCAAGGAAATTGGCAACTGATCCAAAGAACAGTGGGCCATTCACCTCGTAGACTTTCGAGCCTTGTTCGTTGGTGTGGCTTTCAGCATAGATGTGTTTAGCGTGCTCCCAAGCAAACATCAGTGCAGAAACGATAACACCAACAAGCACTGCGAGTGCAAGGTCGGTGATAACGGTTACGCCAGTCACCAGAATGATAACGAAGAAGTCACGTTTAGGTACACGACGTGCCAGTTTAAACGTCGCCCACTCAAAGGTACCGATAACGACCATGAACATGACGCCAACCAATGCCGCAAGCGGGATCATTTCGATCAGCGATGAAGCAAACAAGATAAAGCCAAGTAAAGCCAGCGCCGCCGTGATGCCAGAGAGACGACCTCGTCCCCCTGAGTTAATGTTGATCATCGATTGACCAATCATGGCACAGCCACCCATTGCACCGAATACAGAACAGGTCACGTTAGCAACGCCCTGACCCACACATTCACGGTTACCACGGCCACGTGTGCCTGTCATTTCATCAACAACCGTGAGTGTCAACAGCGATTCGATAAGGCCAACCGCTGCCAGAATGAGTGAATAAGGCAAAATGATATAGAACGTTTCCAACGTCAGCGGCACTTCTGGCCATGCGAACGAAGGCAGGTCGCCCGCCAGCGTTGCATCTGCGTTACCGCTCATCGAACGGAGGAAGTCAACAACAGTGCGTGTATCCAGATCTAACCCAACAACAGCGACAGTCACGGCAATAATGGCGACGAGAGAAGAGGGAACCGCCGTGGTCAGTTTTGGAAGGAAATGAATGATACCCATGGTAATTGCAACAAGACCAAGCATCAGGGTCATTTGACCGCTTTCAAGCCATTGCATATCGCCAACAGCATCCGGGACTTTAAACTGACCCAGTTGGGCGAGGAAAATCACGATAGCCAAACCATTGACAAAGCCAATCATGACTGGGTGAGGCACCATTCGGATAAATTTACCCAACCTGAAAATACCGGCTAAAACCTGAATCAGCCTGTCAGAAGAACGGCTGCGAAGAGATACTGGACGCCATGCTCGACAACCAGGCTGACCATAACGACGGCCATGGCACCTGTTGCACCAGATATCATACCGGGACGACCGCCTAATATTGCGGTAAGAAGGCCCATAATAAAGGCGGCATAAAGGCCGACCATTGGGTCAACACTTGCTACAAAAGCAAATGCGACAGCTTCCGGTACAAGTGCGAGTGCCACGGTAAGACCGGACAACACGTCATTCTTGACGGATTGATGTGAAAACTGAGGAAATTCAAACATTGTGATCGCTTTAAATTTGTTATTGGTGTGTTAGTCGGACATTAAGCGCTTGGGTGCTTTATGCTTACAAAGCACCGGATCCTACACTAGTTTCGTTACACCCTTCAATGTTTCTGAAAGGGAGATAAAAAAAGAGCCATGGAATCCATGGCTCTTTTCGGTCGAAAGACTGATTAACAGTATTCAGGCTTGGTGGCTGGAGCCTCTGCCTTACTGGTTGCCGTCTGGCTGCCCGCCTGCTTGGTTTGTGATGGAGACGCTTTAAAGGTTGCCACGGCAAGCTGGATAGCTCTGCCACAACCGCAGGTCCTGGCGCCTTAGACATTGGCGCTGTGACCACGATACCACCATTGATTGCTACTGCTGGTTCTGATGGACGAACCGGCGTTTCAACGGCTACTGGTGTGGCTGGCGCCTCTATTTCTTCTGGCACAGCGACTTGCTCTACATTGGCAACACCCTTTTGAGTTGGAGCGATATCTTGGGCGACAGCTGTGTCCGCTTCTGGCGTAACGTCAGCTTCAGCATTGTTATCTGTTGCAATGGCTGGTGTCGCTTCAACGCTCTGCTCAGCCACTGGCGCCGCTACCTCTGTGACTGCGACGTCAGCAACAGGCTCAACCGGATTCACCTCAATCGGTGCGACATCAGCGAGGTCATCTTGTGCAGAGCTGTTAAGATCCTCATCGTCACGGCGCACGACCACTTTGCCCATTGCCATTTCAGGTGCTGCCACACCGCCAAGTGGAACCTCGACAGTTTCAGTCGGCGCTTGAACTGGTAAATCAACAACAGACTCTTCAGCTGACACACTCACTGAGCGAGATGGCCACACTTTGCCCATTGCCATCTCTGGCGATGCAACACCAGATGACAGGCTAGGCGTCTTCTGTTTTGCAATGACGCTGACAGTAGACTCCATGTTTTCGATCTGCTCTAGGTCTCGCTCTGCATGATTGTTATCGCGGTTACGTCGACGCTGACCACTTGCTCTCAGGTGACGAAGTGAACGGCGATTTCTACGCTGCCCATCGCGTTCTTGCTGGTCGTTATTGTCACGACGCTGCTGAGGCTGACGTTCTACCTTGGCATCTGCAGCGACGGCTTCACCAATTGCCTGAACAGGTGATGCTTCAACTTTGGCAGCATCTGCGACACGTACTTTCTTACTTAACTTACGGCGCTGACGACGTTGTTTAACTTTTTCTGTCTTCTCAACGTTCGCTTTTTCGACACATTCAGCTTCGCCGGCTTGTTGCTTTTAGCAACTTTTTCACCGCGTTCAGGTTTTTGCTCTGTCAGATCATCTTTTGGCGGACGGGTCTGCTTGTTGCGCTGGCGTGGTTCTGGCTTCTCAGTGTTCTTGCGCCCCTGACGCCTGTTCGGTCTTTCACCTTGTTGCTCAGCGGATGCTTTGCGATCTGTTCTTTCGCCACGCTCGCCGCGTTCGTCTTTGCTGTTGCGACGACGTCTGTCGTTACGCTCACCATCGCGTTGAGGACGGCGTCCACGACGGTTATCTTGACCACGTTTGGTTGACGTTGAGCGTTGTTCCTGTGTTGTTTTCTCTTCTGCTTCCGGTGAATCAGCAAATAATTTACCGATGAAAGAGAAGATACGTTGAATAATACCCGGTTGCGCGTTATCAGTTTTTGCAGCAGCAGGCTTGCTAGGTGCTGTCGGTGCAGGGGTTGACGGTGCAGCAAAACCTTGAAGAACAGGCTCTTCGCGTTTACGCACAGGTGCAGCAGTCTGAGCTTCTTCTTTGGCATCAGCTTCGCGCATATCTTCCAGTTGTTTTGGCAACTGGTAAGAAAGTGTCGGGTTTTCGTCGCCAGTGCGAATGCGAACGACCTCAAAGTGTGGTGTTTCCATCGCGGAGTTTGGTACGACTACAACACGCACTTCGTGGTGCTTTTCAACATGCTGGACAGAACGACGCTTCTCGTTGAGTAAGTAAGAAGCGACATCAACAGGCACAATGGCCATTACTTGACCGGTATTCTCTTTCAGCGCTTCTTCTTCAATCAGTCGAAGAATTGAGAGAGCGAGGGATTCAACATCACGAATTACCCCAGTGCCTGTACAACGTGGGCAGATATGGTGGCTTGCTTCCGCCAGAGATGGACTCAGACGCTGACGTGACATTTCAAGCAGTCCAAAACGCGAAATACGACCAATCTGAACACGTGCTCGGTCCATACGGACAGCCTCGCGCAGACGGTTTTCCACTTCACGTTGGTGGCGAACTGGCGTCATATCGATGAAGTCGATAACAACAAGTCCACCCAGGTCGCGCAGGCGCAACTGGCGGGCAATTTCGTCTGCCGCTTCAAGGTTGGTCTGTAGTGCTGTTTCTTCGATATCAGAGCCTTTCGTTGCACGTGCAGAGTTGATATCAATAGAGGTCAGTGCTTCTGTCGGATCGATAACGATAGAGCCACCAGACGGAAGACGAACTTCACGCTGGAACGCCGATTCGATCTGGCTTTCAATCTGGTAGTGGCTAAACAGCGGTACATCGCTGTCGTAGCGTTTTACACGCTGGATGAAATCTGGACGCACCAATTGGATATGATCTTTGGCACGATCGAAAACTTTCTCACTATCGATAAGGATTTCGCCGATATCACGGCGCAGATAGTCTCGGATTGCACGAGCAATCACGTTACTTTCCTGATGGATGAGAAAAGGGGCTGGATTAGAATCAGCGGCTTCTTTCACTGCACTCCAATGATTGAGCAGTACTTTTAAATCCCACTCAAGTTCTTCAGCAGATTTACCTACACCCGCTGTACGAACAATCAGGCCCATACCGTGAGGTAATTCAAGGCCTGACATTGCCTCTTTGAGCTGACTACGCTCTTCACCTTCGATACGACGTGAAATACCGCCAGCACGAGGGTTATTAGGCATCAGTACAAGGTAGCTTCCCGCAAGGGAGATAAATGTTGTTAAAGCTGCACCTTTGTTACCACGTTCTTCTTTATCAACCTGAACGATGACTTCCTGACCTTCTTTCAACACTTCTTTGATGTTAGGTCGGCCTTGATAGGTGTAATTGCTAGGAAAGTATTCTTTGGCAATTTCTTTGAGGGGAAGGAATCCGTGTCTTTCGGAACCATAATCAACAAACGCTGCTTCAAGACTTGGCTCTATTCGAGTGATACGCCCTTTGTAGATGTTTGCTTTTTTAGATTCAAAACCCGGACTTTCAATGTCCAAATCGTAAAGTCGCTGACCGTCAACTAATGCGACGCGCAACTCCTCTTTTTGAGTTGCGTTGATCAACATTCTCTTCATAAATTTTTATCTCGATTTTTTTGTCGTTGTTATTAGTTGTCGGTGGCGTGATGAACACGCAATGCTGCCGGACCCCAAGTCTGAAAATACGTGCAACCTCACGGCTGGAATTCAGGGGTGCTCTAGGGCATTACTTATGACCAACTGATACGGCAAAAACGTGTGCGCCGCTTTACAAAGTTGGTTCTCCTCCGGGGAGTGAGTCTTAATACACTGGCATCTATCAAACCATGCCAACAAACTAACGCTTGTTTGACCTGTCCTCGTCTTACGCCAGTTGCTGCGGGAAGGAAAAACGGTAATTTTACATTTGATCTGGTGATATTTTAGTCACCGCTAGCAAAAAAGCTGTAAACTTTCGTGCTTTAAGCCGCAACTATAACAGGGTCACTTTTTTGCAGCAAACTCCTTTATCACCATGATAGTATTATCGGCTATGAATACAGATAAACCAAAAGTGCAATTCATCGATATTTCGGATGACATTGCTGGCCAGCGGATTGATAACTTTCTCCGAAATAGGCTCAAAAACGTCCCTAAAAGTATGATTTATCGCGTTCTTCGTAAAGGAGAGGTGCGAGTGAACAAAAAACGCATAAAACCCGAATATAAGCTTCAGGAAGGAGACATTATTCGCCTTCCACCTATTAAGGTTCCAGAAACCACGCAGGCTGCTGCGCCCAGTACAAAATTACAAAAAGTCGCCGAGTTGGAAAAATGTGTAATTTTCGAGGATGATCACGTTTTAGTTCTCAATAAACCATCCGGTACGGCAGTTCATGGTGGTAGTGGTCTTCACTTTGGCGCAATTGAAGCGTTACGTGCGTTGAGACCCGATGCCCGCTTTCTTGAGCTGGTTCATCGCATTGATCGTGATACATCCGGCATTCTGTTGATCGCTAAAAAGCGTTCTGCACTTCGTCATATTCAAGCTCAGTTTAGAGAGAAGACGGTTCAGAAATATTATTTTGCACTGGTCATGGGGGCTTGGAAGCCATCGTGTAAAAAAGTCACGGTGCCTCTGCTCAAAAATGAAGTGAACAGTATTGTAAGGGTAAACCCCAACGGAAAGGCCTCAGAAACACGCTTTAAAATTTTAGAAAAATATGAGCAAGCGACCTTGGTGCAGGCAAGTCCGATTACAGGGAGAACGCATCAGATACGTGTTCACGCACAATATACGGGTCACCCACTGGCATGGGACGATCGTTATGGCGACCAGCGATTTGATGCATACACTAAGAAATTCGGATTGAACCGATTATTCTTGCATGCGGCGAACATTAAATTTGAACACCCTTCATCAGGTGAGCAAATGGACATATCCGCATCGATGGACAAAGTGTTAGAGAGAACACTAAAAGGCCTAAGAGAATTATGAGCCAAAGTATGCTGGCAAGGTACAAGCTGATTATCTTTGATTGGGATGGCACCTTAATGGATTCTGTCCCAAAGATTATTGATAGCTTCCATCGTGCGGCGTCCAGCATACCTGATTTACCAGTAAGGACTGATGAAGAGTTCAAGGCGACGATTGGTCAGAGCATTGAAGTTGCTTTTTCAGAGCTTTACCCAGATGCCAGTAACTTGCAGCAGGAGAGTTGGCTCGTTGCTTTTCGTGATGCATTTTTTGCTGACCATAGCGTCGGCAAGCAGCTATTTCATTCTGCGCTCTTGCTGCTTGACCAGCTAAAAGCAAATGGGCAGCTAATAGCTGTTGCGACCGGGAAGAAACGTCACGGACTGGATAAAGACCTTGCCAATAACGCGTTGCTGGACTTCTTCGATGCAACTCGCTGCTCTGATGAAACAGCCTCAAAGCCAGATCCAAAAATGGTTGTCGAGATTCTGGAGAAACTCAATTGCCGCCCATCTGATGCGCTTTTGATCGGTGACAGCCATCACGACATGCAATTGGCGGTCAATGCAGGCGTTGATGCTTTAGGACTTACTCACGGTGTTGCTGACAGAGAGATCTTAGAGCAATATCAACCGATAGCAATCGCCGACGACCTGCAAGAGTTACTCGAACAGTGACACAGAGTAGACAGTGATTGTGCTGTTTAGCCTCTTCCCAGAAGTGGTGAAACACCCTCGTCTTTCAGCATCTCAAGCAAACGTATGAGGGGAAGACCAATTAAGGTATTTGGATCTCTCCCTTCTAATCGTTCGAAAAGGCTGATGCCAAGTCCTTCCGATTTAAAGCTTCCTGCGCAGTCGAGCGGTTGTTCGAGCTTCACATAGGTTTCGATTTCCTCTTGGCTCAAAAAACGGAAATGAACATGAAATGCTTCAACATCAAGGTGTGCTCTCTGTGACGAGGTATTGTACAAACACAGTCCGGTATAGAATGTCACTTTCTTACCCGACGCCGCCAATAGCTGCTTGATGGCTTTCTCATCCGTGTGCGGCTTGCCGAGAATCAATCCATCAATGACACATACTTGATCGGAGCCAATAATCAATGCATTGCTGGAAACATCTTCACATGCCCGTGCTTTTGTCTCTGCGAGGCGTTTAACTAATGTTTGAGCAGACTCATTCTTCAGCGGAGTTTCGTCAATGTCTGGAGAGTGGGTAGTGAAAGGAAGTGAGAGTTTGCCAAGCAACTCTGCACGATATTTTGATCCTGAGGCGAGAATGAGTGATGGTGCCATGAAAAAATGTCTCCGAGGGCTGATTCTATATAGGCATCGAACAGTGTAATGACATACACTTTGAGTTTCGAGGAGTTTGGCGATCTACCGCACAAAGCCGATTATCTTATATGCAAGCCAATGTTTTTAACCACAAGCTTCGCTAAGTGCCTGTTGTGCAGAAAGTAACCAAATTCAACTTTATCAATGCCAGGGTCTTTGAGAGTCGCATTTAAGATGTAATTTCCTTTGACTCAGGCCTGTTTGAAGGCTAATATTCGCGCCCTATGCAAAAGGTAAAGCTACCGCTGACGGTTGACCCGTTTCGCAGTGCGCAAAAGCGACTTGACTATGATGGTATCATCCGGGAAAGGAACTTGAGCGTCTTGCTGAGGCAACTGAAGGTGTGATCAGTGATGCAGAGGTAAAACTCTCTTTTGACGTAGATGTTCAGGGACTCAAGATTGTTCGCGGTGACGCAACAGTCGATGTGACCCTTGAATGTCAGCGTTGTTGGGAAAATTACTCACACCGCTGTGAAATTGAATTTATATATTGTCCGGTCGTCAATGATGATCAGGCTGATGATTTACCGGATGCTTATGAGCCGGCGATAGTCGACGAAAATGGTGAGATTAACCTGATTCAGCTCGTCGAAGACGAACTGATTGTGGCATTGCCGCAGGTTGCCATGCACAAAGAGGAAGACTGTAAAGTCAACTCCGAGAACATGGTATATGGGGAAATCCCACTTGCTGATGAGCGTCCGAATCCATTTGCCGTTTTGAAAAACTTTAAGCAAAGTAACGAGGAGTAGGGTCAATGGCCGTACAACAGAACCGTAAAACCCGTTCTAAGCGTGGTATGCGTCGTTCACACGATGCACTGGGTACTGAAGCAGTATCTGTAGATGCAACTTCTGGTGAAACTCACCTGCGTCACAATGTGACTGCTGACGGTTTCTACCGTGGCCGCAAGGTTATCAACAAGTAAGGTTGAACCTTGACTGGTCTTACCATTGCACTTGATGCGATGGGTGGGGATTTCGGTCCTCAGGTAACAGTGCCTGCCTCCGTGCAGGCATTGTTGCATTTTCCCTCGCTAGAAATCATTCTCGTCGGTGATAAATCGCAAATTACCACTCAATTAAAACATCTTGATCAACTTGATCATCCCCGCCTCTCTATTCGTCATGCGGCCAAAAGTATCGGTAATGATGAAAGGCCCTCCCAAGCACTGAGAAACAGCAAAGACAGTTCAATGCGAATTGCGTTAGATCTGGTGTCCGAAAACCAGGCAGATGCGTGCGTCAGTGCTGGTAATACAGGTGCTTTAATGGCACTGTCGAAATATATCCTTAAGCTACTTCCGGGCGTTGATCGTCCCGCACTGGTCTCTGCACTTCCCAACATGTTTGGTGATGCGGTGTGGTTACTTGACTTGGGTGCCAATGTTTCTGTTGATGCCGACACTCTATTTCAGTTCGCTGTTATGGGCGCTGTTATTGCTGAAGAGCAAATGGACAAGCAGCCCAGAGTTGCATTATTAAACATTGGTGAGGAAGAAATTAAAGGCAATGATTTGGTGAAACGTTGCTCGGAAATGTTGCAGCAGTGTCAGTCACTTGATTATGTAGGCTATGTAGAGGGTGACCAGCTTTATACCGGAAATGCTGACGTGATAGTCTGTGATGGCTTTGTCGGAAATATCTCACTTAAAACCAGTGAAGGGGTCGCCAAACTGTTTTTAAGCAAAGTTACCGAGACGCTTTTTTCCCATCCGGTAAAAAAATTCATTGCTAAGTGGCTGTTTAGTGAACAGTTGAAAGAGTTAAAGCACCTGAACCCCGACCAGTATAATGGCGCAAGTCTGCTAGGATTGCGCGGTATTGTAGTGAAAAGTCACGGAAGGCAGATGTGGCTGCGTTTGTGCACGCAATTGCAGAGGCAGTTCACGAAATCGAACGGCAATTACCAAAAAAAATAAGTGACCGTTTGGAAGCCGTTTTACTTGAGAGGCATTATTAACCTTCATGTTTAGTAAGATTTCAGGCACAGGCAGCTATCTGCCTGCAGGGGTTCGCTCAAATGCGGATCTAGAAAAAATGGTTGATACCAGCGATGAGTGGATCACCACACGAACCGGAATTAAAGAACGCCGAATAGCTAACAGCGATGAAACTGTTGCCATGATGGGATACGAAGCATCATGTCGCGCGATTGAAATGGCGGGTTTGGCTAACGAAGACATAGACCTGATTGTTGTCGCTACGACCAGCGGTGAGCAGGCTTTTCCCGCAGCGGCCTGTCAGATTCAGGCAATGCTTGGGATCAGCGGATGTCCAGCGTTTGATGTAGCGGCGGCTTGCTCAGGGTTTGTTTACGCGTTAAGCGTTGCTGATCAATATGTTAAGTCTGGTATGGCGAGTAACGTTTTGGTCGTAGGCTCAGACCGCCTTTCACATACATGTGATCCTGTCGATCGCTCAACAATTATTCTGTTCGGTGATGGAGCGGGTGCTGTCGTGTTATCTGCGTCAGAAGAGCCGGGCGTCTGTCAACGCATCTTCGCGCCGATGGTAAATTTGGCAAGCTTCTTAGCCTGAAAGTGCCAGAAAGAAAAGATAATCCGTCTTCTGAGGAGAGTTATTTTCTCGAAATGGCGGGTAATGACGTTTTCAAAGTGGCAGTGACCCAGCTAGCAAATATCGTTGCTGAAACGCTGGATGCCAATCAAATGGATAAGTCAGAAATTGACTGGCTGATACCTCATCAGGCAAATTATCGAATCATTAAAGCGACCGCTAAAAAACTCTCTATGTCTATGGACCAAGTTGTTATCACTTTGGACAAGCATGGAAACACATCAGCGGCTTCAGTGCCCACCGCACTTGATGAAGCCGTAAGAGACGGTCGAATTCAACGTGGTCAGACGTTGTTGCTCGAAGCCTTTGGCGGCGGTTTTGCCTGGGGCTCAGCGTTAGTTAAGTTTTAAGAGGGAATATTTAATGTCCAATTTTGCAGCAGTTTTTCCAGGTCAGGGTTCGCAAGCTGTCGGTATGTTGTCTGAACTGGCAGAAAAATTTGATGTCGTAAAAGCGACATTCGCTGAAGCATCAAATGTGCTTGGATACGATTTATGGGAACTAGTTCAAAACGGACCAGTTGAAGACCTGAACGAGACACACCGCACTCAGCCTGCACTTTTGACAGCGTCTGTCGCTGTTTGGCGTGTCTGGCAGCAACAGGGCGGTGAAGCGCCAATTGTGTTGGCTGGTCATAGTTTGGGTGAATACTCAGCGCTCGTATGCGCAGGAGTTATTGATTTTAAAGAGGCGGTAAAACTCGTCGAGCTTCGTGGTCAACTTATGCAGCAAGCTGTTCCTGCGGGTGTTGGTGCTATGTCAGCCATTATCGGCCTTGATAACGATGCTATCGCTAAGGCCTGTGATCAAGCGGCGGAAGGGCAAGTAGTATCTCCCGTTAACTACAATTCGCCTGGCCAAGTTGTTATTGCTGGCAACAAAGAAGCGGTTGAGCGTGCAAACGTTTTGTGTAAAGAAGCAGGCGCTAAGCGTGCGATGCCTCTGCCTGTCTCTGTACCCTCTCATTGTGCGCTGATGAAGCCTGCGGCCGATAAACTTGCCGAAGCGCTTGAAGCTATTACTTTTTCAGCACCGTCTATTCCCGTTATCAACAACGCTGATGTTGCATCGGAAACTGATCCGGCGGCAATCAAAGACGCTTTGGTTCGTCAGCTTTACGGCCCTGTTCGTTGGGCTGAAGGTGTCGAGAAAATGGCTGAGCAGGGTGTTGAAGTGTTACTGGAAATGGGACCAGGTAAAGTACTGACTGGGCTGACAAAACGGATTAATCGTCAGCTTTCTGCTGCTGCTGTGAATGACTCCGCAAGCCTTGAAGCTGCGCGCTAAAAAATGAATAGATGGCCTGAAGTGTCGGGCCGTTAAATAAAGGATAAGGAAAATGAACCTAGACGGTAAAATTGCACTGGTAACGGGTGCGAGTCGTGGAATTGGTCGCGCAATCGCTGAACTATTTGTTGAGCGTGGCGCAACAGTTATCGGTACAGCTACATCTGAAGGTGGTGCGGCTGCTATCAGTGATTATCTAGGTGATAATGGCAAAGGCTTTGCGTTAAACGTGACATCTCCCGAATCTATCGAATCGGTTTTAAAGTCGATTAAAGAAGAGTTTGGCGATATCGATGTTCTGGTGAACAATGCGGGCATTACCCGCGATAACCTGTTGATGCGTATGAAAGATGACGAATGGCAGGACATCATGGATACGAACCTGACGTCTATTTTCCGCATGTCAAAAGCGGTACTGCGTGCGATGATGAAAAAGCGTAAAGGCCGTGTTATCAACGTTGGCTCAGTGGTTGGTACCATGGGTAATGCAGGTCAAGCCAACTACGCTGCCGCAAAGGCTGGTGTAATCGGTTTTACTAAATCAATGGCTCGCGAGGTTGCATCACGAGGCATTACCGTAAATACTGTAGCCCCTGGTTTCATCGCGACTGATATGACAGATGCGCTGAACGACGACCAGCGTGCTGCGACTTTGGCGCAGGTTCCTGCCGGAAGACTGGGAGAACCGCGCGAAATTGCAGCAACTGTAGCATTTTTAGCATCAGACGATGCTGCCTATATTACAGGCGAAACGCTGCATGTTAACGGCGGGATGTACATGATTTAACCGTTGTCGTTGCAACTCGTAATGACGAAGTTCAAACTATGACCAAATCGTGGTTTGACCAGCATTGCGGGTGTTGCAACTTCCACGTTATTGAATAAACTACTGCACATATCGCATCTGCGAATCTTGTAAGGACTAGTATTAATATGAGCAACATTGAAGAACGCGTAAAAAAAATCATCGTTGAGCAACTGGGTGTGGACGATGCTGAAGTAAAGAATGAAGCATCATTCGTAGACGACCTAGGTGCTGACTCTCTGGATACAGTAGAGCTGGTTATGGCTCTGGAAGAAGAGTTCGATACCGAGATTCCAGACGAAGAAGCTGAGAAGATCACTACTGTTCAAGCAGCTATCGACTACGTGAACAGCGCTCAATAATTGAGGCATGTTCATATCAGGCGGTCATATGACCGCCTGTGTTGTTTTTGGCACACAGAAAATTATTAATCATCTCCGGAGAAAATCATCGTACTAAGCGTCGTGTTGTTGTCACTGGCATGGGCATGCTGTCCCCTGTAGGTAACACCGTTGAATCATCATGGAAGGCACTGCTGGCAGGTACGAGCGGTATCGAGAATATCGCACACTTTGACGCCAGTGCATTCGCTACCCGCTTTGCTGGTTTGGTTAACGACTTTAACTGTGAAGAGTACCTCTCAAAGAAAGATGCCCGAAAAATGGACTTGTTCATCCAATACGGTATCGCTGCAAGCGTGCAGGCTCTGAAAGACTCTGGTCTGGAGATATCAGAAGAAAACGCCGATCGTATAGGTGTTGCTATCGGTTCTGGTATCGGTGGCTTGGGTTTGATTGAAACAAACCACCAAGCATACTTAGAAAAAGGCCCACGTAAAATCAGTCCATTCTTCGTTCCGTCTACGATCGTTAACATGATTGCTGGCCATGTTTCAATAAACTATGGTCTTCGTGGTCCAAATATCGCTATTTCTACAGCATGCACAACAGGTCTTCACAACATTGGCCACGCTGCTCGTATGATTGCTTACGGCGATGCTGATGCGATGGTTGCTGGTGGTGCAGAAAAAGCATCAACCGAACTGGGTATGGGTGGCTTTGCTGCAGCAAAAGCACTGTCAACCCGTAATGATGATCCTCAAGCTGCTTCACGTCCTTGGGATCAGGATCGTGATGGTTTCGTTCTGGGCGATGGCGCAGGCATCATGGTGCTTGAAGAATACGAAAGTGCGAAAGCCCGCGGTGCGAAAATATACTGCGAACTTGTCGGCTTTGGTATGAGTGGTGATGCGTTCCATATGACCTCTCCAAGCGAAGACGGTTCCGGTGGAGCGCTTGCAATGAAAGCGGCTATTCGTGACGCGGGTATTGACCCTTCACAGATTGGCTACGTTAATGCGCACGGTACATCAACGCCAGCAGGTGATGTGGCCGAGACGAAAGGTATTCGTCTTGCTTTAGGCGACTCAGCGGATAAAACACTGGTTTCATCGACAAAATCGATGACAGGCCACTTGCTAGGTGCCGCTGGTTCTGTAGAAGCAATCATCACAGCGATGTCACTGGTTGACCAAGCTGTTCCACCAACAATTAATTTAGACAACCCGGGTGAAGGTTGTGACCTCGATTATGTCCCTCACGAAGCGAGAGACGTAAAAATGGATTACGCGCTGTGTAATTCATTTGGTTTCGGTGGAACGAACGGCTCATTGATTTTTAAGAAAATCTGATAGCATCTGATACTATATAAAACGGCTCGATATTGCGTATCGGGCCGTTTTTTTGTTTTAGTAATCAACATGGATGGGAGCTCGGTAATGATCTGGGTCAATGGCAAAGAAACCCTTGACATCAATGTGATGGATCGCGGCTTACAATATGGCGATGGCTGCTTTACTACCGTGTTTTTAAACGATTCAGCACCGATGGACTGGCCTTTGCATCTCGAACGACTCAGGCTATCGACAACGCGTTTACATATTCCGTTCGATAACTGGTCTCTGCTTGAGTATTGGGTAAAAAACGCGTGCTCCAAGGTAGATGAAGCGAGATTGGTGTTAAAAATCGTAATTACTCGAGGTAAGGGTGGGCGAGGCTACAGTCCTAATGGTTGCAACGACCCTTCTGTCATTATCTCATTGAGCGCGTTTCCTGATCATTATGACTGCTGGCAAAGTAAAGGTATTCGACTGGAATTGCTTAATACCAAACTGGGGTTATCTCCTCTGGCAGGGTTAAAGCACTTGAATCGGCTTGAGCAGGTAATGGCGAAGTCTGAGTTAGACGCACTGGATGCTGAAGATGGCGTCCTGTGCGATATAAATGGTTTTATGATTGAAACATCCGCATCTAACCTTTTTTGGCGGAAGGGAAACCGAATCTTCACGCCGACACTCAAATATTCTGGTGTTGAAGGAATTATGAAACAAAAAGTGGTGTTAGCAGCAGAAGAAGAAGGATTGAGTGTCGAAGAGGTGCTGCATAAACCAGAATCGCTGCTTGATGCAGATGAAATATTTATCACCAATACATTAATGGGGCTAGTACCCGTGAATCAGTTCGTAACACATCGATTAAAAAATCGTGACGCACTGAAAAAAATTAATAAGAGGTTGGGTACGTGCTGAGAAAGATCGCATTACTGCTTTTGATTATTGTTGCAGGATCAGCAACAGGGCTTTCATGGATGGCCCAGCAAATCGAAAAGTATGTTTCAACACCTGTTGTTTTGGAATCACCGGAGTTGGTCACGGTTCCTGAAGGCGCGCATTTTAGATCGATGCTGAATGTTTTACAGACGAAAGGATTGGTTGCTCCATCTGACTGGTCTCGATGGGCTCCCAAAGTCTACCCTGAGCTGGCGAGCTTCCGCGCAGGTACTTATCTGGTAAAACCTGATATGACCCTGCGTGACGTCTTTGATCTCTTTCGGGTGGGGAAGGAACATCAGTTTTCAATTACCTTCGTTGAAGGGAGCCGCTTTAGTGAATGGCGTGAACAATTGGCGAAAACTGGCTACCTTACTCATGATTCGGCGGCGCTCAGTGAAGCGCAAATTGCTGAGAAAATTGGCGTTAAGAAATCTAAATTGGAAGGTTTGTTGTTACCCGAGACTTATCATTACGTTGCAGGTCAATCGGAGTTATCAATACTCAAGCGTGCAGCTGATGAGATGAATAAAGCGCTGGAGAAAGCCTGGAGCGAAAGGAACACATCGGTACCCTTAAAAACCTCTTATGAACTGCTGACACTTGCGTCAATTGTTGAAAAAGAGACGGCGGTGGATGGCGAGAGGCCAAAAGTTGCCTCTGTGTTTGCCAATCGATTGAACAAGCGTATGCGATTACAGACGGACCCGACCGTGATATATGGTATGGGTGATAAGTTCCAAGGTAACATCACCAAAAAGGACTTGCGGGAAAAAACGCCGTATAACACCTACGTTATTAATGGTTTGCCACCTACGCCGATTGCCATGCCAGGTGCGGCAGCAATCATGGCAGCAGCGAACCCTGAGAAAACGCCTTACTTCTATTTTGTAGCAAACGGGACGGGCGGCCACACATTCTCAAAAACGTTGTCTGAGCATAATCGGGCAGTAAAGAAACTTATTCAGATACAAAGAAGAAAATGAACGGTAAATTTTTAGTTGTTGAAGGACTGGAAGGGGCAGGTAAAACCACTGCGATCAATAAGGTACTTGAAACACTCAAGTCAGCTGGAATCTCAGATATTGCACAAACTCGAGAGCCAGGCGGCACACCTCTAGCAGAACAAATGCGCACGTTGGTTAAGCAAGGCCATCCCGATGAGCCAGTTACTGACATGGCAGAGCTACTTCTGATGTATGCAGCGCGTATTCAGTTAGTCGAGAATGTCATCAAGCCAGCTCTGTCTGAGGGTAAATGGGTTGTGGGTGATAGACACGATATGTCATCTCAAGCTTATCAAGGTGGAGGCCGAGGGTTTGACGCGAATATGATGCTGACATTAAGAGATATGGTTTTGGCTGATTTTCGCCCTGCTCTGACCTTGTATATGGATATTGATCCGATAATCGGGTTAAACAGAGCAAGGGCTCGCGGTGAGCTAGATCGTATCGAACAAAATGACATTGAGTTCTTCCAGCGCGCACGAGCTAGATATCTTGAGCTAGCAGAGTCCGATGATTCTGTGATTATTATTGATGCTTCGCAGTCTATGGAAGCGGTTGCTCATGATATTCAGAATAAGCTGAGTGAGTGGCTGAGACATGTTAGCTGACATTTATCCTTGGCAAATGAACATATGGCAGCAATGGCAAGTGTTGTTGCAGCAAGACCGACTCCACCATGCCATCTTATTGGCTGCACCAGAAGGTAGCGGGCGCATTGCGCTTGCAGGTCGGCTCGCTAAAACAGTGCTTTGCAGAACATCGAATGAAGAGCCATGTCATCAATGTCATAGTTGCAAACTATTCGATGCAGGGAATCACCCTGACCTCCATCAAGCTCGCCCCGAATCAGAGGGGAAGCAAATCAGTGTCGATGCAGTGAGGCAAGCAAATCACTACGCATGGGAAACCTCTCAGCTGGGTGGTAAAAGAGTCATACTTATCGACGGTGCCGAGTTGATGGGAGAAGCGGCTGCTAATGCATTACTCAAAACATTGGAAGAGCCCCCATCTAGTTGTCAGTTTATTCTCTTAACGGCAGCGATAGATCATCTTCTACCGACTGTCGTGAGTCGATGTAATAAATGGAAAGCTGAGTTGCCGGATGAAAATGTTGCAAAGCGTTGGGTGGAGTCCGCACTGTTCGAAAGCGTGCCTCTTCAGACTATCAGGCTCCACCGTGGAGCGCCGCTTGCCGCAAAGGCGTTTATTGAAAATGGTGGCACGGCAAAACACGCAAAACTGGTAGAGGCATTCTGTACGTTTGTTGAAAAGAAACAGGGACTATTTACTGTCAGTGAACTGTTGGTCAAATCAGAAAGGTCTGGGCTCAACTGGATAAGCTTCCTGTTACTTGATGCGATGAAAATTCAGCAAGGTAGTGATACAGGGATTGTGCATAGTGACATGGGTGACTTACTCAGGCTTTTGGCAACCAATCTCGCGTAAGTAAACTTATGAGCCAGTTAACTGCATTGAATAAGCTAGCAGCAGATTTACAGCGTAATAGTGGTTTAAACAAAGAATTGATGATTAGCAACTGGCTCCGTCAATTCAATGAATGAACACACTAAAGAAGTCGTCCAATTAATTTCCGAATCGGAGTAGTAACGTGTTAGTGGATTCGCATTGTCATCTCGACAAGCTTGATTACGAACAGCAACATGGCGATGTTGCAGATGTGCTTGAGAAAGCCAAAGAAAGAGGTATCGACTACTTCCTCTCTGTGGGAGTGACACTCGATAGCTTCCCAAAGATGATGGATATGATTCGTCCATATGAAAATGTGTTTGCATCATGTGGTGTTCACCCGCTTGATATTGAGCAAGGCTTCGATTTTGAAGAGTTGAAAGCGCTGGCGTCTGACGAGCGCGTCGTGGCCATCGGCGAGACTGGGCTGGACTATCATTACCAGCCTGAATTAGCTGAAAAGCAACAAGATATTTTCCGTCAGCATGTTCGACTCGCTGTTGAACTGAAAAAGCCGCTCATTATTCACACCCGAATGGCGAGAGAGGATACCCTCCGTATCCTGAGAGAAGAAAATGCGAAGGAAGTTGGCGGTGTGCTTCACTGCTTTACAGAGAGCCTTGAAATGGCTGAAGCTGCGATTGAACTTGGCTTTTATATTTCTATCTCCGGTATTGTGACATTCAAAAAAGCAGAAGAGTTGAAAGAGGTTGTTCGTCGACTTCCACTTGAACGATTGCTGGTGGAAACCGATTCTCCTTACTTGGCACCTGTTCCCTATCGAGGAAAGCAAAACCAGCCAGCTTATACCCATGAAGTCGCGGCTTACATTGCCAGCCTCAAGGGAACCTCATTTGAAACAGTCGCTGAAGTGACAACGGATAATTTTTTCCGATTATTCTCAGGCGCTCAACGAAAAGCTTAAACGAACTTATTTCGTTTAATGTCAAAAAGGCCAGACGAACAGTCTGGCCTTTTTCGTTGGTACGTATGTGTACTTTGCCCTATGTAGAACTGTCAGACATGACACTTATTTTTAGAACATAAATATCTGTTGCCAATCGCATTTTTTTAACAACAAGCTCAATAACTATGATGACTTGTCAGTAGTCGTTAAATTTCACTTGCCCTGCTTGTTGCATGTTTTTTGTCGATATATAGTTTGCGACCAAGTCCAAATTTTTGGATGTAAATGCGCTCTGTGTCCAGAGGTTACAGTGCTAAAAGTCATAATTCTAAATAGGAGCCAAACATGTTTAAAAACTTGTTTGCCAACCTGCAAAAAGTCGGCAAAGCATTGATGCTGCCAGTTTCTGTTCTTCCCGTTGCAGGTATTTTACTCGGTGTTGGTGCTGCAAACTTCAGTTGGCTACCCGATATTGTTTCGCATGTGATGGAAAAGGCAGGGGGATCTGTATTTGATCAGCTCCCTTTATTGTTTGCTGTTGGTGTTGCACTTGGTTTTACCAATAATGATGGTGTCGCTGGGCTTTCCGCTATTGTTGGCTATGGCATCATGACTGCAACATTGAATATCGTTGCGGGCACTGAGGTCAACACCGGTGTTCTTGGTGGTATTCTTGTTGGCGGTGTCGCGGGTTGGGCTTTTAACCGCTTCTTTCGTATTCAGCTACCTGATTTTCTTGGCTTCTTTGCCGGTAAGCGTTTTGTTCCTATCATGACCGGTTTCTGTTCTATTGCTTTAGCTTTAATTTTGTCAGTGATTTGGCCACCCATTGGTAGCGCTATTGCCAGCTTTTCTGACTAGGCAGCGAATCAAAACCCGGTCACCGCGTTTGGTATTTATGGCTTAGTAGAGCGGGCATTGATTCCATTTGGTCTTCATCATATCTGGAATGTGCCTTTTTTTACCGAAGCGGGTACCTGTGTCAATAAATCTGGCGAAGTTGCACACGGCATCATGACCTGCTTCTTAACGGCAGATGATGCGTCTCGGGCAGCAGGAAATGGCTTTGGTCAGCTGGCAGGGGGCTACTTATTCAAGATGTTCGGTTTACCTGCAGCGGCGTTTGCAATTTGGCATTCTGCAAAACCTGAGAACCGCGCGAAAGTTGGCGGTATTATGATCTCAGCGGCCTTCACGTCTTTTCTGACGGGTATCACTGAACCGATTGAATTTGCGTTTCTCTTTATTGCACCC
Organism: Veronia nyctiphanis; assembly: GCF_004116385.1. GTDB lineage: Bacteria > Pseudomonadota > Gammaproteobacteria > Enterobacterales > Vibrionaceae > Veronia > Veronia nyctiphanis. The sequence continues at coordinate 323,166 of NZ_PEIB01000001.1, forward strand.
GTTCTGTATGTCATTCATGCGATTTTGGCTGGCTTGGCTTATGTACTAACAAACTACTTCGGCATTGTACATGGGCATACTTTTTCAAATGGCTTTATAGACTTTTTTGTTCAGTCTCCCAACGCAAGTAAAATGCTTGAACTGGTGATGTTCGGTTTGGGTTATGCCGTAATTTATTACGTCGTATTCCGCATCGTCATTGTCATGCTGGATTTAAAAACGCCGGGCAGAGAAGACGAAGACAAGACGACGAAGACTGAAGCCAGTGGATCCGAATTAGCGAAGGATCTTGTGATGGCATTTGGCGGCAAGCAGAATATTACTGGCCTCGATGCGTGCATTACTCGATTGAGAGTCTCAGTGGCCAGTGTCGATAAAGTTAATCAAGAACAATTAAAACAGCTAGGCGCAGCGGGCGTAGTCGTGGCGGGCGGTGGTGTTCAGGCTATTTTCGGTACTAAGTCAGATAATTTGAAATCTGACATGGATGAGTGGATAAGACATAACGGCTAATACGACTTATCAAGAGGAGGGCTCTTGCCCTCCTTTTTTTGTTTTTATCAGTATGCCTCAACCGAACGACATGAAAAACAGCATGAAGACTGGAACTAAAAGGCTAAGAATAAAGCCACTGACAATAGCAACAGGCACACACCGAATGCCTCCAGAACTCTGAATGATTGGCAGAGTGAAATCCATGGATGTTGCTCCTCCATAACCTATCGCTGTAATGGTATAGCGAGATATCAACATGGGGATCAGAATGATTGCAACCATTTCCCGCGCCAGTTCGAGCAGAAACGATGCGCCGCCATAAACTGGCCCTAAGCCATCCCCCATTAATATTCCCGCCAAAGAGTACCAACCAAACCCTGAAGCCATAGCAAGGCCATGATTAAAGGTATATCCAAAAGCCATGCGCCAATTAATCCACCAATCCACGAGGAAATGATGACCGTTAGCGCTGCGGCCATGCCTTGTTTATTAACAACTATCTGCTTCAGCGTCATACCGCTGTTTCTGAGTTGAATACCAATCAAAAAGAGCAGGAACAATAAGATGTACTCGCTTGCTGTATCAACCCAACTCAAGCCCATATCAAAAATTAGCCCAACGATCAGCCCAAACCCCACAACGACAACAAGTTTTACTGATTCAAACATCATTCTCGAAAATGGAAGTTTTTGGCTTCGGGCTTCTGTTTCGGTTTTCCAAATCATATCGAGAAGTGGCAGTGCTAAAAGGTTCATTCCGCCGATAGTGACAAAAAATACGGCTGATAAAAGCATTATCTGGCCAACATTCTCTCCGAAATTATCCAGGCCAGCGAGACTGAGACCCATTAGGCCAAGAATGACGAAAACGAGGCGTGATGTGGAGATATTGATCAAATCAAGTTTTTTGGCGCTTTTTATCTTTACAAAGTATCCAATTACCAAAGGCACAAATATGTATAAAACATCAGGAAACATCTGGCTCTCACTGAATTCAAGAGGGTTGGTACATGAAGCGTTGAGACTAACAGCGGCCTACAAAAGATGAAACCCTGAAATGACAGCCTATCAAGTCCATTTATTCATACTTCTGCGTTAACACCACAAAGTTATTTTCTCTTCAATGTCATCTCTTAAAACATGATTTGCGGTTATCCACTCAGATATTCAAGAAAAACGTGAATAAACCTCTGACTAGTACATTAGATGCCCCGAAAAAAAACATGTAACGCGAGGTAACTTTTATGACTCCCGTTAACATTACACATGTATCATATTTGGACTCACTGTATTGTTAATGTGACACAAGTGTTAGTTTTAAGGATATTTTGCAGACTTCTCCTTTGAGTTAAGTCATGATTAATTCGCATCAGGAAATTAGATAAGGATTGATCAACAATTCGCTTAGGGAGCAGGAGACGCAGATGTTTGAAGTAAAGGAAGGCTTTGTCGCGTATCTACAACAGGTTGGTGAAACTGAAAAGCGCTCAATGTTTGGCGGCACCGGTTTCTTTGTAAACGGTGCGATGTTTGCGCTTGTAAAAGATGAAAAAATCTACCTGAGAGGCGGAAAAGACCTCACTGACAAATTGATTGCAAAAGAATGTAAGAAGTTTGTTCATGTAAAGAAAAGTTCAACAGCCGTAGTAAACTACTATGATGTGACTTCTCTATACCAACAGCAGGATGAAATGCTGGAGACTTTAGTAAAAAAGTCCATAGAGACGTCAGTGGCAGAAAAAGAGTATCGAGACTCAAAATCCAACAAACGCTTAAGAGACTTGCCGAATCTTCGCCTTACTATTGAGCGTATGTTGAAGAAATCTGGCATCGCTGATGTTGATACTTTCTTCTCTCTTCCGCCGGAAGAGATTTTTAAGATGGTACAAGAAGCACACGGTTATGATGTTGACGTTAAGTTACTTTGGATGTTCGTTGGCGCTCAAACAGGTGTTCACTACACGCTGATTGGTGAAGAGCAAAAACAACAATTACTCGAAGCTATCTAACGCTAATTTTGCTTAAAAAGGCCACTTAATTGTGGTCTTTTTTGTTTCTGGTGGCTGCTAACGAAGAAAACCAAGCCGAACAGATTCAGCGTGTTATGCTTCATGCAGTTTGTCCTTTTTTGTGTTCCTTTTCGATGAAAACACCGACTTTATCCGCGACCTTACTCTCTGGCTTACATTGCTTCAGTGTCGCCGCTGAACTCATGAGCTTTACACGCGCTGCGTCAGAACTTAATCTGACACAAAGCGCCGTCAGTCACAGGATCAGAAATCTAGAGAGTAAACTCGGCGTCCAATTATTCATCCGACGTCCTCGTCAGTTGGCTCTCACGAATGAAGGTGAACAGCTCAAATTATCACTGAGAGAGCAATTTTCTGCCATCAGTCTTCAATTGAGAGAACTTAAGCAAGCGCACTTATCTGGTGATTTGACGATATGTGTTCCTCCTACGTTTGGACAAATATGGTTGGCGCCCCGATTACATCGTTTTTCTGCGTTGTATCCTGAGTTAACTCTCCATGTCAGAACCCGTAACGATCTCGTCGACTTTCAGACTGAGGCATTTGACTGTGCAATCTATTATGGTGACGGTCGTTATACCGGATTAAAAAGTAGCTTTTTGTTTGATGATGTTATTGAGCCAGTTTGCAGCCAAGAATATGCCAGTGAACACGATCTTTATGACAAACCTGACAATCTGATTCATTGTCACCTATTGCATGATGCGGCACCGTGGGCAAGTGCAGGCTTGAATGATGAGTGGCAGTTTTGGGCCAGTGAAACGGACACCAAACTAGGCTATCAAAACTCAAGTTTTGATAGGGCAGACATGGCCTTTGAGGCTGCAAGAAGCGGGTTAGGTGTGGCGATTGGCCGAGTGAGTTATGTTCGACAGGATCTGGAGACAGGACGTTTAGTTGCACCGTTTAAAAAATCAGTTGCTGCACCTTTTTCATATCATTTGGTATATCGAAAAGACCTTATAACATCGTCAAAAATCAGTGTTTTTGAACAGTGGTTAAAAGACGAAGTGAAAGAAGAATAGCCTCGTTCGAGGCTATTGATTGTTTTCAGCGTTTTTTTAGAACTTAAAACGAGTACTCAGTACGAGTTGGTCGTCGTATATCTCGTTGAAGCGGAATTGTGCTCCGATAGAGAAAAGCTCGGTTGCATGGAATCTTCCAGTGACAGAACCAAATACTTTCTCATCTTCTTCTTTGATGCTGACGTGGCCAATTTCGCCGCCGACTTCAAGTTGAGGGGTCAGCCATTGACGTACACCGATAGCAACTTCAATGCCGAATTCGCCATCTTTGTATACGTCGCGCTTTTTGACGTTACGAAGCGCCAGTTCGCCATAAATATCGGCCCAGTCATTCACCGGTGCATGGAAGCCTACGGCGCCAGTAAAATCCCAGTCTTTGTCAAACTCAGTATCCACTTCAGCTCTCACGTGGGCATTCGGGTGAATAGACATGCTAACACCGCCACCATAAGTAACAGGACTCAAGCCAACGCGGACATCAAAATAGTCGTAAGAAAAGTTGCTCATGCTTGGTGTTAAGTTTAAATCCTGACCGATGGCCATTGTTGGAGCTGAAACTACGGATGCAAGCAAAGTTCCGATAAATACAAGTTTGCGCATGGAAAATCTCGTCAATTAGTTTGTAAAACCATTTTAATAGCAATACATGACCAGAAACAATAAGACCAAGCCTTATACCGCCTGTTTTTTTGACGTAATAACCTGCAATTCATATCTCATCTATCCCAGAAATGCTCGGTGTTGTTTCATCCTAGAATAACGTTAATCGATTATTTTCTGTTCGGTCGGCGCAAGGCAGTGATACATCGTACTCAGTCTTTATTGTGCATCGTTGTTAAAAATGTCTAGATTTATTATTAAACTCAAAAAGGATTTGAACGAAACTAGCCCTTTTTCGTTTACAATATTTACTTACACTTCAATACTTAAAAAGGTGGCGCCATGATATTTGGGAAATACGCGGCAATTGGTGGTGGTGTGGCGCTTGTCGCTCTGTGGCCATTCGCAATGGGTCAAATCGGCCAGTCGGCCTACGAAGAAGAACTGAAAAACATTAACCAACCCGAATTCAGTGTGTCCAATTTGAGTTATGAGCGGGGATATTTATCTTCGACTGCGGTGACAAAAATTGACATGACTGGTCAAGTAAAACAGACACTGATTGAAGAGGGGCTGCCAACTAGCTATACCTTGAATCATACGATTGAGCATGGCCTTACCGGGGTTGAATCCACAACGGTGTTGGATATGACGCCGGAGCTCAAAGATATTACCCGTGTTGTCTGGGGTAACGAAAAATCGCCTATTTTAATCAAGCAAAAGACATCGATAACGGGTTCTACCAACGTTGACATGACAGTTGACGGGTTTAATGGAAACGAAGACGGCTTTTCAGTTACCAGTAAGCCTTTGGTAATGAAGGGGCAATTCGATAAGAACTTCAACGGAACATTCACCTACAACATGGAGTCTCTGGACGCTGTGTCTAACACAGGTGAGTCGCTCAAAATGACGGGTTTCTCGGGAACGGGTAACGGGTATATCGACGCAGGCATGTGGATTGGTACTCAAGACCTCAACCTTAGCTCTATTTCGTTTGATGGTGACCTAGAAAGTACTTTTGCCCTCGATGGTCTAGCGGTCAGCATTTCTAATCAGTTTTCTGATGTTAAAGAAGCAGAAGCGACAAGAACAGTTGTTAATTCAGATAACCTGATAAAGGTAAAAGGGTTCACAGCGCCTACATCAGGGTTTGAGCTCAAAGGACTCGAATTTGGCTTTGGAGCAGAGGGTCTGGACAAAGATGCAGTATTGAAGCTGTATGAGTTGTCCAACACCATGGTTGGTGAGCCATCTGACATGGAAATGGTCTCGATGATGCACACACTGGATACCTTGATAGAGAAAGGGATGAAAGTGTCGTTCTCTCCAGCCAAAATTCAACTCCCTCAAGGCGAGACGAGTGTCGATATTAAACTGGATGTGGCTCCTGGAATTGAAAACGCCACCCAGAATATACAGCAACTTCTCGATAAACTTGGTGGTAAAATCTCTGCGTCAATTCCTACGGCATTGGTTAACATGGAGCCCTCTGCGACATACTTTTTGAATGAGCTTGCCAGTATGGGCTTTGTTGAAGAAAAAGGTGCGTTTACAGAAATCAATGCCACTCTCAAGGGAGAAGTGCTGGTCTCTCCAACGGGCAAAGAATTCCCACTCGCCTATTTCGCACAGTTGGCGATGTAATACTTTATTTCAATATCGATATACAAGCCCAACATATGTTGGGCTTTTTTGGTTCTGTCTTCGTAAAAATTTTCAGGAAACTCGTTTAACCTTTGTGACAAAACGTAAAATTTACGGGTTTAAATCTAGTAAATCTCAGACTTTAGCCAACACTGAATGTAAGGACAGAGTCTAATGCGCTCTGACGGTATTTTCCAAAGGGAGGACCTACATGGAATCGATAAAAGTTGAAGATTACATGAATAAGCGGCCAGTGACATTTACGCCAGAGATGCCTCTCTCAGAGGCGATGGACAAAATATTAAAAACGCATCAGTCAGGTGCACCTGTCATTGATGACAGGCACCAGATAGTAGGGTTCTTGTCTGAGCTCGATATGATTCAACAATTGCTCAAGGTCGGGTATTCCTGCCAGGACTCAAAGACAGTTGGAGACTGCATGTACAAAGAAGTACTGTCAGTGTCACCCTACGACAACATTATGCGTCTCGCTGAGCAGATGGTTCCAACGAAACCTAAGGTTTATCCTGTGTGCGATAGTGGTAGGCTAGTGGGCTTAATTACACGTCGTGATATTTTGAGAGCGATAAGCACTCAGATAGGTGATGGATTTTTACATCCGGTATGATTACCTCTTAGCGTTTAACCTAAAAAAGATGCGCATGCGCATCTTTTTTGTCTCTCAAGGAGCATGAAAGGCTAGAAAAGGGCCTTGAGTAGCGAGCTCTTATCCTTTGGAATAGGGATGTCGATGGTCTTTTTGATTGTTCGGTTTATTGGAAATGGACTGATATCCAGAAACCCTGAAGACAATGAAGGTTGACCATATATTTTTAATTCCACATCAACTGGGATGGACGCTTTTCCCAAAAGTACTTGCCTTGTCACCGCGCCGAGTGGCTTAAGCAATTCGTCATATCTGATTGTTGCAGGTATTTGAATATCAGATGTTTGATTGGCATTAAGGTTTATGTCGAGCTTTGAGCCCTGCACTAGTCGATTGCCTTCGACAAAAAGTTCATAATCGGCAAAAATTTCGTTCACACCGTATGCATTGGGATTTGCAGCTTCAACATTGAACACTGCTGTGACCTCTTGCGGTGTAACATTGGAAATATCGTAGTCTTTGTATGTGAAGGTTGGCTCCTCGAATTCCATTTTCTTGGCCATTTCGACTGCACTGTTCAGAGTTTTACACCCGGCTAAAGGCAATGCCAAAAGGATGATAGTAAGAAAGTTTTAATATACTGCAAGAGAGTGTCCTGTGTTGTAGTTAACGTTAAAGGTTAACTCTTGTTAATTCCGATATCCGTCATTTTATAGGCTCTGACGACACTCAACCATCAACTTTTTTGTATTTAAACCTTGAATTGAAGACACTGTCCGGAAATGTTTGAGTTTATTGGTAACCGACTTTCGGGAATAGGAAAAAGAACACTTACCTTTCATTGATTCTATGTCGCATTGGCAGTTACTATCCGTTTATCTCGCCCATGCTCGTTAATAAGAACGCCTAATTCATGTCTCCTCAAAAACACGCTAAATTTGTCACTGGATCAGTGATGAAACATATCAGCATTATGTCCGTATCGAGTGCAATCGGGCTGATGGCGATCTTTTTAGTCGATCTGCTTGATATGTTTTTCATCAGTCTTTTGGGAGACCTTGATCTGACGGCAGCAATTGGCTTTGCTGGCATTGTGGTATTTTTTGCTACATCCATTTCTATAGGGACATCAATTGCGATGGGGGCGATAGTCAGTCGCGCCATCGGAGCGGGTAAAAGAGATCATGCAAGGGAGATGACGGCAAATATTCTTCTGATCGCGCTTCTGGTCAGTATTTCTGTTGTTAGTATATTGTTGCTATCACTGGATACACTGTTGTCCGTTCTTGGTGCGACAGGTAACGTCGCCGAAAAAGCAAAAGATTATCTTGTGATCATGTTGCCCAGTGCGCCATTAGTGGCGATGGGGATGGCTGGAGCTTCTGCGTTGAGGGCGGTGGGAGATGCCAAGCGCTCAATGTCTGCGACACTAGCGGGTGGTTTTGCCAATGCCATTCTTGATCCGCTATTTATTTTCGGCCTTTCCATGGGGATTGAAGGCGCTGCCACTGCCACTGTCTTGTCGCGCGTTGTCTTGTTCCTTGTGGCAATGCGCGGTCTTGTGCGTGTACATGACTTACTGGCTATGCCATCAGGGAAGAGCTTCCTTACGGGGATGCCAAACATAGCCAAAATAGCGATTCCAGCGATTATCACGAATATGGCAACACCGATCAGCAATGCCATTGTCACCAGCCAGGTCGCACGTTTTGGTGAAGAGTTTGTTGCAGGGTTCGCCGTTATTGGTCGACTGATGCCAGTCTCTTTTGCGCTTATCTTCTCCCTCTCAGGCGCTGTTGGACCCATTATTGGACAGAATGTTGGGGCGGGGCAATTGCCAGGGTGAGAGAGACGGTTTACGAGGCGTTCAAATTCATGTCCGGATACTGTCTTATTGCCGCACTCATTCTCTATTTCGCTCAAAGCGCGATTATCTCTGCGTTCAGTTTACATGGTGATGCAGCGTCAATGGTGTCACTATTCTGTACTTTCCTTGCCATTACATTTGTATTTAATGGCATGTTGTTTGTTGCCAATGCTGCGTTTAATAACTTAAGCAGACCTTCATGGTCGACCATGCTTAATATGGGGAAAGCGACTTTGGGAACCATCCCTTTTGTTTATATCGGAGGGAAGGTTGCTGGCACCCAAGGCGTACTGATAGGTAATGCGTTGGGGTCAATGGTATTTGGTGTTGTTGCTTATTGTTTCGTTCTGAGATTTATATCCCGTATAGAAAAGGGAGAGAGTACGATTTAATGGGCATTCATAAACTTGTCATTAACCATAATCTTATTCAATAAAAAACATATAGTTACGTTATTGTGATGCTGTTCTAATTTTGAAGGTGACTTGTCATGATTATGAACCCTATTGCTTTTAGTGATCAATAAATTATGATTTTAATCACGAATTAAGTATACTTACCCCCCGAAATTGTTCGGGCTATAGACGTTTTCATTCGTGTCACTGACTTCTCAGTGCGCTATATACCGACATCCGCAATCAACGACTATCGTCGATCATTCATGGGGTTTACTGGTCATTTGATATTCAGATCTTACATTTTTGTCTGTTTTCATGTCAGTTGCCTAGTCAGGAGGTTCATTAGTGAAACCGGGTCATACAGGCTTGTTGCGTATTCTTAAAGCCACAGGGTTTTCCATTCAGGGTATCAAGGCTGGATTTAAGCACGAAGCGGCCATTCGTCAGGAGTTTGTATTACTTGCTGTATCGGTGATTGTGGCTGCGGTATTCGACTTCGATCTTACTGAAAAATGCTTGTTAGTCGGTTCAGTTATTTTCCTTTTGATTGTCGAGTTGCTTAATTCTGCGGTTGAAGCTGTGGTTGATCGCGTCGGGTCTGAGTTTCATGAGCTCAGTGGAAGGGCGAAAGACATGGGCTCAGCAGCTGTATTCTTTGCTCTGGTACTCGTCGCAATGACGTGGTTCGTGATCTTTTATAGCCATTTCAGCTGAAACTTGTGGTAGGAAAACTTAAGTGACAACAACGACTCAAAACGCCTCTTCGGCGAGCACTATGACGTCAATTCGTAATAAACTCTCGATATCCATGTCGACATTCATTGTGTCGATGTCATTCTATTTTGGCTTTGTCCTGAATTTCCCGGTGATCTCGGAAATTATGGCGGTGACCGCGAGTTCACATGGTGGATTCTTCGCTTACACATCGCCACTTCTTCTCACGTGTTTGTTTATTATCATATTTTCCGCACTTGCCATCCCGTACCTGTTCCGGCCTCTGTTTATTTTTATTACGCTGACATCAGGCGCTGCTTGTTTTGCCACGGCAAAATATCAGGTGATGTTCGACTACTCGATGATGGAAAACATCTTTGAGACCAACACCAGCGAGGCGGCGTCGTACCTTTCTTTGAGCTCATTCCTTTATGTTTTCGCACTGGGTGTTGTTCCGTCATTGCTCATTGCAGTGGTGAAAATTAAGAAAGATAAACCACTGAGAAGCAGAGTGATTAGCCGTATGGCGATCCTCGCTGTTGCTGTTGTCGGTATCGCAGGTATCGCTGGTGCCTATTACAAAGATTATGTATCGATGGGCCGCAATAACGTGCAAATTAAAAAGATGATTGTCCCGGCTCATATTTTTAACTCAGTCAAATATGGCTATAAAAAGAATTTTGAACCCAAGCTGCCTTACCGGGAGCTTGGTGACGACGCGACACTGATTCCCGCAGCAAATGGGAAACCGACTTTAATGGTCCTTGTTGTTGGTGAAACCGCTCGCGCAATGAACTTTCATTACAATGGTTATGCCCGCGATACCAACCCCTACACCAAAGGCAAGGGCGTTGTGTCACTGGCTGATGTTAGTAGTTGTGGTACCTCGACCGCGCACTCACTGCCTTGTATGTTCTCAAAGCTTGAGCGAACGAACTATGAACGCCGCGTCGCTGACAGTCAGAGTAATGCGTTGGACATTATCAAAAAAGCGGGTGTCTCTATGACATGGGTTGATAATGACGGCGGTGATAAAGACGTTGCTAAGATGATTGGAATGAAAGTGGTCAACGCATCATCTTCAAATAAGTTTTGTGATGGAATGACATGCTATGACGAAGTGTTGTTAGAAGATTTCGATAAGACAATCAACGAAAACCAAGGCGACAAACTGATTTCATTGCATACCATAGGTAGCCATGGGCCAACATATTGGAAGCGCTACCCTGCAGAAATGACGAGGTTCACACCGACCTGTGATCGAAGTGATATCGAAAATTGTACCGATGAAGAAATCGTCAACACCTACGATAATACGATTGCCTATACCGACTATTTCTTGAGTAAAGTGATTGAGAAGCTTGAGAGTTATCAGGACAAGTACAACGTTGCGATGATGTATATTTCTGACCATGGCGAGTCATTGGGTGAAAATGGACTGTATTTGCATGGCACACCATACATGTTCGCCCCGGCAGAACAAACACATGTACCATGGCTTATCTGGATGGGTGACGGTTATGCAGAAGCGAAAGGCGTCGATTACAACAGGCTTGTGACCCGTGCAAAGGAAGGGCAATTTTCACATGATAATCTCTTCCACAGTTTGATTGACTTCTTCGGTGTCGAAACGACGGAATTGGACAAAGCGAAAAGCGTTTTCAATTAATCTCCATTAACCAGTGGGGCACTTTCGGGCCCTGCTGGTTCTATTTACTTCCCCTCTGCTCCTGTTTTTTGTTCTGTCTCCTCGCTCCAATTTTTTTTCCCTACCGACGAATAAATCAAAAAAGGATTTGACCTTAGAGTTAAGTCCAAGGTTTACACTGAGCTCATAACAACCGAAACGTGGAGTTTACAATGTCTAAACCTTGCTTATCATCGACGTGCAAAAACCCGAAACATACTCATGTGAAGAAGAATGAAGCTGTCTCTGTGCCTTCATCTGCCCAACCTAGCTGCAGCATAGACAATTCTGAAATCCAATGTTCTTCGGCGGAATACCCCGATCCAGAAGAACCCGCTTCAGGTAAACGCTGCTGCAACTCTGAAGCAAATGGCAAACTTGAAGAACTAGGCAATCCAACCTTAAAGGCTTCAGAGCAGTGGAAGGTATCAAATATGGATTGCCCGAGTTGTGCGGGTAAACTTGAATCTGCTGTCTCCAGTGTTGAGGGGGTGGCGAATGCGCGGGTCATTTTCGCCACAGAAAAACTTCGTGTTGATTTTCTCCCAGATGCAAACAGCCAACAGGTATCGGAGGACGTTAAACAGCAGGCTAACAAAGCCGGATTTCCCCTCTCAGCGATTGCCAAAAAAACTAAAAAAGAGCTAAAGCTGACATTTTGGCAGCGCGTCATTAAAGAATCCATATTGTTGAGTTTGATTTCTGTCATGGTGTTTGCGGCCATCTTGTCTGTGTGGATGCCCGAAACCGGACAAGCTCTATTTATTGCTGCCACCGTTATTGGCTTATATCCCATTTTCAAAAAAGCCTTCAATCTTGCCAAATCAGGATCGCCTTTTTCCATTGAGATGCTGATGAGTATTGCCGCTATAGGTGCGTTGTATCTCGGTGAAAGTACCGAAGCTGCCATGGTTCTGGTGCTGTTTCTCATTGGGGAACGCCTTGAGGCGTATGCCTCCTCCCGAGCCAGAGACGGCATACAAGCACTGATGTCTTTGATTCCTGAAGAGGTGACTCGAATTGAGACCAATGGTCAGCGCGCGCGCGTGCCTATTGATGAATTGAATCCGGGCGATACGATTGAAATTGCGCCGGGTGAGCGTTTGCCAGCTGACAGTGCTGTTCTCGATAGAGCAGCAAGCTTTGACCAGAGTGCGCTGACGGGAGAGTCAGTCGCCGTTGATATTGCCGTTGGCCAGAAAGTCATGGCTGGGTCTCTCGCCGTCGACCAGGTTGTGACGTTGACCGTCACTTCGCGTCAGGGAGAGAGTGCCATTGACCGAATCCTTAGCTTGATTGAAGAGGCGGAGTCGAGAAAAGCACCTGTTGACAGATTTATAGACCGATTCAGCCGCTGGTATACCCCGTTAATGATTTTGGTTGCGGCATTGGTTGTGGTTATTCCTCCTACTTTTTTCGCTGAAACATGGGATGTCTGGTTATATCGTGGATTGGCTTTATTGCTTATCGCGTGTCCTTGTGCATTGGTGATATCGACACCCGCGGCGATTACTTCCGGGCTTGCTGCTGCCACGCGTCGTGGTGCTCTCATTAAGGGCGGAGCAGCGCTGGAGGCGTTGAGTAAGGTAGATGCTGTAGCATTTGATAAAACAGGTACCTTGACACAGGGTAAACCAGAAGTGACGGATATCATTGTGTGGAAAGGTGAGGAAGACGCCTTCCTCGCGAACGTATCTGGCATCGAGGTGGGCTCTCATCATCCTCTGGCTACTGCGCTGGTCTCTCACACAAAACAGCTTGGCATTACTCCGCGACATGCTGAAAATCGAAACGCGCAGGCAGGCGAGGGGGTGTCGGGAAATGTTGATGGTAAGCATATTCAGGTTATTGCTTTAGATAAGTTACCTGTGACGATGAAACTTACTCAAAAGAAACAATCAATCGCTGATGGTATTGCTGCGCAAGGCAAAACGGTGGCCATTGCGTACGTTGATCAAGAACCATTTGGCCTTATTGCATGGCGAGACGTGCTGAGGGAGGGGGCCCAATCATCAGTGTCCGCATTATCGCAAATGGGTATTCAGTCGATCATGCTGACCGGCGACAACGCGACAGCTGCTTCGGCGATGGCCGGTAAACTTGGGATGGGCTTTCGTGCCAGCCTTTACCCTGAACACAAAGTGGCAGAGGTAGAGAAACTCGCGAGGCAGCAAACAGTGGCAATGATAGGTGATGGGATCAACGATGCGCCGGCAATGAAAGCCGCAACGGTTGGCATTGCTATGGGAAGCGGTACTGATGTTGCTCTTGAAACTGCAGATATTTCTCTTAGCCACAGCCGTATCGAAGATTTGCCTGAAGTGATAGGTTTGGCGAAAGCGACAATGTCGAATGTCCGTCAAAATGTTGCTCTCGCAATAGGCCTGAAAGCTATTTTTCTCGTAACGAGTGTGGCTGGCATAACAGGCCTCTGGGTTGCCGTTCTTGCCGACAGCGGTGCGACTGCGTTAGTCACGATGAATGCGCTAAGGTTACTGAAAAAGTAGTGAGTGAGAATTCGGTATAGTGTGCGGAGATGACTTACACCCCTTCAATTTAGTGATCTTCTCTGCATAATATTGAAATTGAAAACCAGTCAAATGAGAATAAAGTGATTATTGTCACTTTATTCTCGCGATATTGCCGTTAGTTTAGTCGTTTGTGAAACGAGCCTGTTTAAGTGCACGCTGGATTCAGCCATCGCCCATCGAATGCAATGGCTGTTTTAATGGGAGAAAATTAATGTCTGACACTGCAGTATTCCACCTTGGCGTAACCAAAAATGATTTACAAGGTGCTGAGCTTGCCATCATTCCGGGCGATCCGGGCCGAGTGGAAAAAATAGCGAAGTTAATGGATGAGCCAGAATTTCTAGCCGCTCACCGCGAATACACCTCTTTCGTGCAAAACTCGACGGCAACCCTGTTGTTATTTGCTCGACGGGTATTGGTGGTCCATCAACCTCTATTGCTGTGGAAGAACTTGCTCAACTGGGTGTGACATCTTTTCTGCGCGTCGGAACAACTGGTGCTATTCAACCGGGGATTGAACCGGGAGACATGATTGTTACCACGGCTTCTGTTCGTCTTGATGGTGCCAGCTCTCACTTCGCGCCGATGGAATTCCCTGCTGTTGCAGATTTTGATGTCGCAACAGCAATGAAAGCGGCCGCAGACGAATCTGGTGCTCGAGTATTTACTGGTGTTACCGCATCGAGCGATACTTTCTACCCGGGTCAGGAACGCTACGATACAGTGACGGGTCGTGTTGTTCGCCGTTTTCAGGGGTCAATGAAAGAATGGCAAGACATGGGTGTACTGAACTATGAGATGGAATCAGCGACGTTGTTGACCATGTGCGCAAGTTCGGGCCTGAGAGCCGGTTGTGTCGCTGGGGTTATCATTAACCGCAACAATACCGAAACACCTGATCACGAAACACTGGCTGCAACAGAAGCGCGCTCGATCAAAGTGGTGGTTGAGGCTGCACGTAAACTGCTGTAACTCATACTGTTCACAATAAAAAAGCCGGACAAGTGTCCGGCTTTTTTATCTCTGAGACCTTCGATAAGCCATTAATGGACTGGATTAGCGTTATCCAAGCCGCCAGCACCTAAGAACCAATTAAACAAGCAGTTTTTCAAATCTCCGAGATGTTCAGGACCAACAAGCGCCAGACCTAAGTCTTTCGCTCTTGTAACATCATGGTGTCGAAGCGGACGGAAACTGACTAACATCGCTCTTGCTTGAAGGCCGCCCAGCAAGTCACGCAAAGATTCAAGCTTGTAGAGGGTATCATCGCCATCGTTTGACATGCTTTTCGTTTTGCATTCGATAATGTGCAGCTTGTTATTCACAACAGTCGCGACGTCTAGTTCGTTGCGTACTTCAATATCACCAATCTTGCGATAGACCTGTACGCCCAGCGAGTTATCCTGAATGGTCAACAGTTCGTGCTGGATCTCGCCGACCAAATAGTGCACATAACATTCAAGCCATTCACCGTTTGCGAAGCGGCGTGCTTCTTCATTAGCAAAGCAAAGAACACCTCTGTTGTAGCTGGCAAGCTCTACGTCTTTTAAATCATCAATCAGCATCGCCAATTCACGGTAGCCTTGCTGCTTTTCAGATAATTCGACATCCAGTTTCTGCTCTTTACGGCAAGTGGTCGCGAGATAGTTGAGGGTAGCAAGTCCCGGCCCCAATTCTTGAGCATTACCCGCCCATTTCTCGCCAAGATATTTCACCTTCTTGTCGAGTGATTGAACGATGGTTTCGTCCTGCAATTCACTTCTTGCGCCAAACAACGTGAGGTAGTCATTGATGCCGATATGGTCCTCAACCTGTTGGTGCTTTTTGCTGTCAGGATAGAGCCAGCAGAGTTCATCACTGAATGGTTCGATGACATAAATATGCCACCCGTATGAGCGGAAAACCTCATAGGCTGACAACAGACGGTGTCTTAAGCCACAACTGGCGTTGAAGAAAACCTCATCTCCACGATCTTTGAGCTTTTCGCCAGCGAGTGAATGGAGGACTTGATATCTGAGATGCTGACATTGGAGGGAATTTGAAAAAATTCACTGTCGATGCCTTTTGGAGTCAGTATATCGGTGAAGCGGGTAAATTGCTGTTTTTGCTCGGCAGTTCCGATCAAAATGAGCTTATCGACATCGTCCTTTTGATGTAAAACGGCGGTGATAAGCCTCACTGGATCGTTATCAATAATACCAACATGAACTGACATAACTTCTCCATCTGAATGCTGCTAACTGTCCGCCTGAGCCTGAATTGTAGAACACTGCTATTTCTGGACTGGCAGGATGGAAAGTAAGTGCATGAATCTTTAGATTGATTGAATTTTCTAATATCGGGTCAATATTCCGCTTAATCAAGTACCTAACTGAATTTTTATCTTTAATTGACACAAATTTACTCAGTGATGGATGTTTTTTCTCTAATTACCCTAAAAATCTTCAAAAAGTTACCTAGTCTTAAGTATGCATAAATGTTTCATATCCCTTTCATTCATTAGGGATATGCGTGGTGTTTTTGGGCTGAGGCTCTCTGTTTTCGAGTGCAAATTATTGGTAATAACACTGAGGTGAGCTGGCGGCATGTATGGCCTTGACCATGAGCCGACTTTACATGTTTTAAACTGCGCGGGTAAAGCCTATTTGCTTACCTGCGACGGATTCGTTATTCCAGCATCTCAGGGCATCGGGTTGGACGCAGGGCATGTATTGATGACGGGGGTAGGCAGCAACATTACTGCCACGCTCAACGGTACCTGCTATGAAATTGACCAACAGTCTATAGCCTGTATTAATTTCCTCGACAGAGAGGCGCATGGCGCTGAGCTCTCAATAACCGACCTGATGGTCGATTTTGATCCGCAGAAGCTCAATTCCGATGTGGCATTCGATATTGATGTGGTGTCGATTCAAAAGATGGTCATAGAGGGGATCGATCCCACATCCAGCTTCGTTTCATCCGCCCATAAAATGAAAGCGGGTGTCAACGGAGGATTTATTAATGCTGTTGATATTATTGAGCAAGATGGACAGGTCTTTACATCAACAGAAATGGGGGCGGTTCTACCGGATGAATGCTGCAGTGACGTCCAAGATTCCCCGGAAGTATCAGTTGCCATATCCCAAGAAACAGATGCCTACAGCGAGGCTGCTGAAAGTGTAATGGAACAAAGCATGGTTAATTCGGAAATAATGGCGGATGAATTCAACGAAAACATGCCTGCGCAGAGCAGTGATTACAGCGACGGCAACATCCAGAAAGAGTTGGAGACACCAATGATGACGGACGTTAGTGAAAGCATGAACGCTTCTTCTTTAGTCCTTAGCCAATCTACGACCGTTGACGATGGTTCGATCGGCTTAATGCCGGGGTCTATGCAGATTGCCTCTGATTCACTCATTCCGTTTCAGTTTGCGCTAAACGGACTGTCAGTGGGCGGTGAGTCGATATCAATCAGCCTAATGTGTGGTTTCGACGCGGAAAGAAATGGTTATTTCTCTCTCTGCGGTTTTTTGAATGCAGAGAAAGTGATCGAGTTTACTGCGGTGACTGCTTTTGATGCCAATTCACTTATCATAAATGGCACGCTCTCAAGTTTTACTCAGCTTGATGAGTATGAAAGTGCTGATGGAAATATCTGCATTGTCGGGGATTCGGTCACCTTTACATTACCTCTTCAAATGCTGGACGGGGGCAGCCATGTTCATCCGGTCAGTTTCGCCGTCTCTAACGTACAGCTTTCACAGGAATCTGAGCTATCCAAACAGGAGGCTGTGACTGAAGGTGAATCGGAACTGCCATCTGAAGGACTGGAAGTGTATGCTTCGCAAGAGCAACCCAACGAGGAAATTGCATCAGCCGATGATGTAACTTCAGTGCCTGAAGCCCCCGTAACTGCTTCTCAGGAAACTGTTGTGTTTTATTCTGACATGCTCGCGTCAGCTTTATCAAGTGTGACCTGCTATGCCATGCCTGTTCTGGTCGATACCTCGATTCCTGGTTTGCTCAGTTTGTATCTCGATGATGCTGATGGCCGCATTGCGGTGCTGGATATTACACCTGTGCGTTGCAACGACGGACAAACGTATGACTACGAGTCCACCCAACACCAGAAGGTCGATGTTGTGACGGGCGAAGAGTGGTTTGCTTTACCATTTATGCTTGAAGATGCGACATCAGGAACGAGCAGACCTTATCAGTTGTCGATTGCCGTTAATCAAGGCGATCATGCACCTGACCTGAATCTATCATTTGCACCCGCAGAGCCTATTGCGGACCCAATGGGCGAGCCCATGACTGATACAGTCACAGAGGTGGTTGCTGATTCTTCGCCAAACGAAATGGAAATGCCTGTTGAGCCAGATGTGATGGCTGAACCTGCGGTAACGGCAGACGAAGCACCCGCAGCAATGCAAGGTCCGGTGGGCGAGGAATCTGTGGTTTTCGACCCCAACATGCTGGCGTCAGCACTGTCTACTGTTACCTGTTACACCATGCCTGTGCTGGTGGATACCTCGATTCCGGGCTTAGTGAGTTTATATCTCGATGATGCAGATGGTCGCATCGCGGTGTTGGACATTACGCCAGTACGCTGTAATGACGGGCAAAGTTATGACTATGAATCAACCCAGCATCAAAAAGTGGATATTACGACGGGTGAAGAGTGGTTTGCGTTGCCATTTATGTTGGTGGACTCCGCCACCGGAGCCAGCAGGCCTTACCATTGCGTTGCCATTTATGTTGGTGGACTCCGCCACCGGAGCCAGCAGGCCTTACCAGCTTTCTGTCGCCGTCAATCAGGGAGACCATGTCCCCGATTTGAACCTTTCCAACCCTCCGGCTCCAGTTTTTGATGGCGGCGAGCCGTCAACAGATACCCAAGCGTCCGGTTCAGTCGATGAAATAGCAGCTGACGCGACAGACACATCTACCGCAGCGGCTGATTCTCAGGTTGTCAGTTTTAACGTTGAACATGTAGCGTCTGCTATTGCGAGTATGACCTGTTACACCATGCCATTACTGATTGATACCAGTGTATCTGGCACGCTCAGCCTGTATCTGGATGATGCAGATGGCAAAATTGCAGTGATGGATATTACCCCTGTTGCTTGTGGTGATGGGTTAAGTTTCGATTATCGCCTTGTTCAACAGCAAAAAGTGGACATGGCCGATGGATCTTCACAGATTACCCTGCCTTTTGATCTCAACAACTTGAGTACAGGTGAAGTGTGGCCGGGGCAACTGACCGTCGCGGTAAATCAGGGCGATCATGAACCCGAACTCGCTGCGGCGGCTGATGAGATTAGCCAATCTGACCCAGTAACAGAAACCATTGAACAACAAATTCAGCCAGCAGCTGATCCCCAACCCTCTACTGAACCTGAAGAGCTTGCAGCCAGCTCACCGTTAGAGCCGTTTGCTCCAGCTTCTCAACCTGTTTTACTGAATGTTCCATCTGCGCCAGCGCAAATCACTCCGGCTACACCAACCTTGCTATCTCAGATTCTCGCCGAGTGTGTTCAACAAAGTGGTGCGTTGAGTGGGCAATCAATGACATTCAAACTCGAACCTGAAAGTGGCATATTTTTCGGCGGAGGTATCTTTAATCATCGAGGAAACTGGCAGTTGAGCGATGCCGTGTCCTTCTCTGAGGTCATGTTTGCGGCAGAAGAGGGCTTTGAAGGGACGTTAAGCCTTTCGATTTCGGTCGGCGCTGAAAATGAGGGTAGCGATACAACCGTTGATATCGAAATCATCGTAGGTGACCCACAGGAGGGGGCGACAGATAACGAGGGTGAACAGACAATCGTCTCCCTTGCCGACAAAATTTCAATAAGCGGTTCAGCAGAAGCGATGGGTGATGAATCTCTCTTTGTCAGGGTATTTAGCCTTCCAGAGGGAGCGAGGTTACAAGCGCGAGATGTGGCTTCCAATGAGGTCACTCTGCTGTCAGATCAAGACAGAGTTTCGTCTGAAAACATCTGCCAGTTAGAAATTGCAGGACCTATGTCACTGCCAGCTAGCTTTAGCATTATGGTTGAAGGGATTGTAAACACCTCATCAGAAAGCGGTATAGAAGAGCGCATACTGCCCGCGCAGTCACTTCAGGTAGATATCAATCCATCACCTGAAGCAATGGGGATTGAAATGACCTCCACCGTTGTCGAGATGCCCGAGCCAGAAACATCCCCCCTTGAATCCGCTGACAGCGGTGAATCCTTTGCAAACGAACCCACTCAGTTACAAAGCGATGAGGTGGAGCAGGAGATGCCCACTGAAACGTTGATAGCGGAACAGCCCCTTGCAGAAACGATGAGCGAGGAAACGCCTTGCATGGATGAGGTCAATAACGCTCTGACGTCACCTATTGCAGAGGAGAGTGACATTGCCGTTCCTGATGAGCCAGTGATTGAAGAGGTTCCTGTGTCGGACTCTCTAGCTGATGCCAGCATGATATCTGAAGAGGCATCACCGGAGCCTGACCCGTTGGTTGTAGCAGTCGAAACAAACGAGCAGGATGCTGTCATCGAACAAGATATGACACCAACGGTACATGAGGCGGTGTGTTTTGATCCTGATGTTGTCAATGCTGCGTTGTCCGGTGTGACCTGCTACACCATGCCACTACTGACTGATACGAGTGTTCCGGGAACACTTAGCCTGTATCTTGATGATCCTGATGGTCGAATCCCTGTTATCGACCTTACGCCAGTCGCACTTGCGGACGGGGTCAGTTTTGATTACGAAATGACGCAGCACCATAACGTTGACTGCGCCAACGGTGAAGACAATATTCTGTTTTCCTTCAGCCTCATTAACGAGGCAACAGGCGCTATTCGTCAGGCAAGTATCAGTGTGGTAGTGAATCAAGGCGATCACACTCCTGATTTGTCTCAGGCCTCCATACCACAACCAGCGCCAGTGGCTGAAGACATGCCAATGCCTGATATGTCTTCAGCCGAGTCCGACAATGACGTTCAAAGTGTAACTGAGTCGCCCATCACCAATGAGATGGAGGCTGGCGAGATGGGAGTAGCAAACGCGACTACCGACGCGCCACAGGAAATGTCATCACCGCACAGTGCGCCTGATATGCAGGCGATTCAAGCTGATTTATCAGCGAATGGAATCGTGCCACTGGATTTCTCTGAGATCCGGCGTCAACTGGCGAATATCATGATGTCCGGTATCACGGATATGCCTTCGATGATCGTGACGCATTTTCATGAAGAAGATATGTTTGTTCTGGTGTCTGACCATGGTGAGCAGCAGGATATTGAACTCAACTTTATTGGTTGGGCTGAAGACCAAACGGGTATGTCAGTGGCTCAGTTTGGCTTTGATTTAACCATGCTTGATGCGGGTCATATTTACCTTCGTTTATCTCCGCAAAGTTCCGCAGAAACCGTTTCTATTCATGCGCAGCTGTTTGGTAGCGATGGCAGTCCGATCTATCAGGGACAAATTGTTTCGCAATCTGAAAGCGATGGCGCGATGCCAGAGCCTATGGCAATGTCTGCGGCGTCGGACCAGACTGTGGCTGCTAGTGATGCCGAAGCCAATGGTCAGGAGGAAGTGAGGGTTGCGAGGGGAGGCGATGTTACACTCGCGTCGCTGCTGGTGAAATGTGAAGGCATTGCCGATATTAGTATTGTTAAAAGCGCAATGTTGTTCGTCGACTACTCAAAAGGGGCGTTTGGTTTACCTTCCGGCAACTACAGCAATGTATTTCTTGCCTCGTTGGCCGATGAGATCACGTTTATGCCAGAGAAGGGCGTTCGCGGCGAACTTGAAATAAAAGCCTTGATCACGTTACAGGATCCGACGTCGACAGATTATAGAACGCTGAAAGACAACATTGTTCTGGATTTAGATGCGATGGGAGCTCAGTCTGTCTCATTTGATAGTGAACCACTGGACAATGCGGCATCTGAGGCGTTGACCGAACATATCGAACCTGCCCCGCAAATGGCTGAACAAGCACCGGAACAGGAAGATGCAACTATGCCGTCTGCTTCGCCAGAGCTGGAAATAGCGCCGGAAATGCCACCAATGAACGAAGATATGCCCCTTCCAGAAAATGAGATGCCAGCGCAGGAAATGGCGACCACTCCGATAATGGAGAACCAAGAGAGTGTCGAATCTGTTCAGGATGACTCGCCGATGATGCCTCCTGAAGATAACCCTCTCGAATCACCAAATATGCCAGAGATGAATGCAGCGCCGCAGATGCCTGATGATCAACCGGAGGGCGACAACATATCGCCTGAGGTCGATAGCTCACACGTTGGTCAAAGCGAAGATACGGTATTGACGACACTGCATCTTGATAACAGTGATTACCCACAAATCAATGTGACCTTAGCGGCGGGTATCGATGCACAGCTTCGCATCACTGAGCAGGTTCCGGGCGTGACTGCAACTGGCGATGGAAACAATGTATTGGTGCTGACGGGAAGTGTTGAATCCATCAACACGCTGCTAGAAAAAGGTATTTCCTGCCATCACGGTTCACAAGACGGCGTGGCAATGATCATCACCCGGGCAACCCCTCAGGGTCGCTCACTCGAACTGGCAGAGTTGTCATCTGGTGGATACCTCAAAGCAACAATAGTGACGAATCGTTCTATTCCGATCCCTGTTGTTGGTTTGCTGGAATCAATGGTTGACCAACTGGATATTGTTACCAGCCTGACAATCTGTGGCCTTGGTGAAACCAGCAAGCTGGTGGATGCGCAGGGAAATCTGGTTGGCTCGCACTATGGTGACGGTACATGGACAGTGAACCTAGAAAATGCAGCGGTGGACAATCTCTATATTGCTTTGACAGATCAACCAAAGCGCGTTGTGGAAATTCGGGCCATGGCCGGCGAAGCAACGCTAGCTTCTATTAATGCGTTTTTCAGGGTAACAGATGCTGAAGTAGGTGCATCAACACTGGAGGAAGAGATGATGCAGAGTGATAGTGGTTCAGACAATGCCTCATCGGGAGAAAACGTCGAAATCATCGAAAACTTTAATATCGGCGTTGATGTCATAAACCTGCGGCGTGACTTTGTGTCCGAGGGGCGTTTTACCTTCACCCAGCTTGCCAACAGACTCGATATTCAGCAGGTTGGCGACGATACCCGATTACAGATTTTCGATATAAATGCCAATTTACAGCGAAGCGTTGTCCTCAAAGGCCGTCCACTGAGTGCCATGCTTGGTATAGATTGTCAGAGCATGACTCAAGACGAGATATTGGAGTCTATGTTGATGTCAGGACAGTTGGCGGTATTTGGCAATGACACTGACTCTTTCGCACCCGAGCCTGTTGTCGAAGTAAACAATGCACAAACACAGCATATCGAAATTCAACTTGGGGGTTTTTGCGACCTTTCAACCCTGCTGCCTGCCAGTATTTGTGGCCAACACTCAGTTGAAGTGCTTCGAGACTATGTGCGACCGGAAATCACAGATACAGGGATCATTCTGCATGTCTCTTCTTCTGCAGGTGGTGAAACAATGAGTAACGTTGCGTTGGATAATATTACGCTGGCTGAGCTTGGGTTAGATGACACCGCAACGGGTGCGGATATTCTTCAAAGCCTGTTGGCGAGAAACGCATTGGTACTCGAACCGCAGGCGTGATTGCTCTTCTTGACCATGAGGCGTCAAGCAGGCAATCTGCATGCATTATGTGTCTTGGAAATGAATAAATGAAAACGCTTTTCGCACATCGCGGAATGTCAGCACTCGCCCCTGAAAATACGCTCTCCGCTTTTGCGGAAGTAAAAGAATACGGGCTTGGTTGGGTAGAGTGTGATGTGGATGTTCTTGCCGATGGTACTGTGGTCATTTCCCATGATGACACCTTAGATCGTTGCACCAACCGGACTGGCTCCCTCTATGCACTCACCAAAAACGATTTGCCCGGCATTGATGCTGGCAGTTGGTTCGGTGACAATTTTGAGGATGAACCTTTACCTACATTCAGCCAGTTTATTGATCTCGTCAATGAACATCAGCTCAACATAAATGTTGAAATAAAATCATGTGCCGCAGGCTGGCCGATGACTCTTACATTACTCGACGGAGTCATTGAGGGGCTGAATAAACTGTCACCCGACCTCAAGTTATTAGTCTCCAGTTTTAACCACCTGGCCCTGGCCGAGTTTAAGCGGCGATCACCCAAGACTGACGTTGCTTGTCTGTTTGAAGATGATTATACCGATGACGATTGGCGTTCAACCGCGGAAGCGTGTGAAGCAACTGCGATTCACCTGAGCAACCAAGCTTGAGCCAGCAAATGGTGGCTGATATCAAAGAAGCGGGTTATCAGCTGAATGTTTACACAGTGAATGATCTCGCCAGAGCAAACCAACTATTTAACTGGGGTGTGGACGGCATTTTTACCGACGTGGGACACTTGTTTCCTTCCCGTTATCGACAATTCTAAATATTGGGGTCTTTTGACCCCATTTATCTGTCCAAATTAGCTTTTCTTTCTGGCTGAAGATAAATCAACATCAAGTACGTGATGTGTTAAGTGCCTTGGTATTTAAGCTACCAATAAGGGAGTGCAGCTCAGGCACTATCCGTTCAATAAGATGAAGCTGCCGGAGGATAAACTCGGCAGAATCCGAGACATCATCCAATTCTCGCCATGTTGTTTTATTCTCCCTCCACGCAATGTCATCGGGCGCTACATCAGGAAAATCAATCTCGCAATCAGCCGATTCAAGCCGTCGATAACATGCTGATGGGCAATATCGATAGTGTCTAGTAGTGCCTCACTTTCTATCGATTGTCTATGCGCGCCAATCGCCGAAATGTAACCCAGCATCGCGTTGGTCAAACACAGGAAGCGGAAGCCTTCATCTGTTGCCGTCCGGTAGCGACCGGGTTCGGCCAACATGTTACTCATCGCCGTTGTCAGTTGAGCATCTTTGTTATGGGCATTGCGCCGGATAATGCGATATTCCATGCTGTCCTGCTTACCGCCCTGATACTGGCTGATCACTTTTCGTAGGTATTCACAGTTGGCGTTGAGGGTGTCCGACATAATGCCTCTGAGCCTGTGTGCCTGCCAATCAGGTAATATATAACGCACGGCAATGGCTGCGATAATGCAGCCAGCCAGTGTGTCTGTCATCCTTGGCAGCATCACCGCAAAGCCATGTCCGAGCTGATTAAATGACATCAGAACAAATAAGGTAATGCAGGTCGTCGACAAGGTGTAATGGGTGATCCTGAAGGCGAAAAATAGCATACCGAAAACCACCATCAGCACCAGTTGCCCTTCTGGGTCTGGAAACAACGCCATGAGCGGCAATCCGGCGGCGAGACCAGATACGGTGCCAAATATCCTGTCGGTCAGTTTGCTTCGCGTCGCAGCATAGTTAGGTTGGCAGACAAACAAGGTTGTGAGCATTAACCAATATCCTTGCTCAAGTTGAAAACCTTGGATAACGCCATATCCGACCGTTAATGCCAGCGCAAGCCGAACACCATGCCGGAATAAAAGTGCTTTGGGCGTCAGTTGTGCCCTGATGCGATAGAACTTTTCTTTCAGACCGTGTGCTTCAAAGTCAGCCAACTGTTTGTCATCGTTGTTCTCAGGAGAGACAAAGTGTGCATTGGTAACGTTGTTAAGTTGACTCTCTACGGTCTCAAGGTTCTTAAAAAGGTAATCAACTTGAGCAAGTAATGCTTTGTCTGTGTTTTTGTTATTGGCCTTAATATGTTCGATGGCAATCGCCAGCTCATTCAGCAAGCGCTGATTCGTTTTGGGGTGTTCATAAGGCACAGCCAGCTTAACCGACTCAGCAATGGCCAAGCAGGCTTTGGCTTGCTCTTGCATCAGTAAACGGACACGGAACAGTAGGTCACTGTGGAAAAACGCCTCATACAGGTCAGCATATAAATAATGCGATGAACTGATGCGTTCATGAATGTCCTGCGCAATAAAGTAGGCCTGAAGTAGCGTTGATGTGCTGTTGTTTGAGGCTGAACGGCGGGTGCGGCTCAGCAAGGCTGATTTTGCGAGATTGAGTGCCTTAACAACATTGCTGTTCTGGTTTGCCAGTTTCAAACGTGTGTGTTGAGGGTTGGGTTCACTGGTTGGCAGAAACAAATCAGATTTGTGGTTAAAGTATTTTCCGAGCTCAAGAAATATGCTCGATAGATGATGCTGTACCGGCTGGAGAGGCCAGATCGCCAGCCAGATTAATGAGATCAGCCCGTACCAGCTGGCGCCAGCCATCAAAAGCGTGGGTTGCAGCAGTGTTTCGCCATCTTCCACACTTAACATGGTGTAAACCGCGATCATCAATGATGCGAAAGCGATCGTTGCATAGCGGCTACCAATAGCGCCAAGCATAATGAACACAAAGGTCGAGCAAAATAAACCGACGGCAAAAATCAGCGGATAAGGGAAGAGCACTGACACTGATAGCGTTGCAACGGTAAAACACACAAGCGTCACGGCCAGAGACTTAAATCGGCCTGACAGGCTGTCATCCGTTTCTGCTAGTGCCGAAGCAATAACACCGAGCACCAGCGGGTTTATCGCTTCGATAGCGTCTTGCCACCAACAAGCAAGAACAATCGAGCTTAGAGCGATAAAAACACGGACACTGTAGTTAATTCTGCTGTTTGACCAATAATGACGAAATTTGTGCTGCTTCTGTTGCGGATTCATTAGGGTTCCGAACGATTTCTTTTATTGCCTTAAGTTACCAGAAACCGTTAATTTGTGTGCCACATATCAATAAAAAATCGATAATTCATTCAGATACCATGAGAAAAGCCTTAAATACTGCTATTCTCGCAGCAAACCAAGCAGTTGCAGTATTCCTATGAAACTAGCGGCCAGTCGGCTTGCGCAGTGGTTTGTGCAAGGTGAACATTTCAGTATCACCCTTGATAAACATTGCCTGAAACTCGAATCAAAAGACATGTTTGAGACTGTCCCGTTTGCTCTCTGGGATGGGCAGTGTCGCATTGAGCGCGGTATTTTCTGGGGAAGAATGACGTTGATGGTTGCTCCTATGGATGAGCCTGCAAGAGGCATAACCATCTATGGCTTAAGCTGGTGGAAGCTGAAAGGGTTTGCAGAAACACTGGCAGCTGCGCATCAGGCATGGCTTTCTAATCAGACAACTCTGCTCAAGCCTATCGAGCCTCTCTTAAACAACCTTGTTGATGAGTTGAATGACTTCTCGGGCTACATGCGAGCAGATGTTGTCCGTCAGTGGCAAGACAAATTCCATAAAACCCTTAACGACTATCAGGTCAGTCTCGCAGTGATCTCTGCAATCTTGCCTGCCGTGTATCAAAAAGTTCGGCCGTGGCTTGAAGTGCCGGATGATGCAAGAGAAGCCCGAAATCACCGCTGGATGGAAGGAACACTTCAGACATGGCAATCATTTTTTGACACTGTAGAGTCTTCGCCGCTTAACCCCTCCCAGCGACGCGCGGTATTGCAGGATGAGAGTCACAACCTTCTTCTGGCTGGGGCAGGTTCAGGAAAAACCAGTGTGTTAGTGGCACGCGCACGTTATCTCGTTGAGAGCCAACAATGTGAACCTTCTGAGATTCTCCTGTTGGCGTTTGGCAGAAAAGCGGCCGATGAGCTTAAAGAGAGACTCAATCAGCCAGAGATGGCCGGGGTTCGCGTGGCGACCTTTCATGGTTTTGCTATTGAAATTATCAAGACCTTGTCCGGTAACGCGCCATCTATTTCACCATTGGCGACAGAAGATGCCAGTCGCTCAGCCTTCCTAACACAAGCGCTGGCTGAAATGTGGGGAATTAAGGCCCAACTTAATCGATGGAATAAATATCTCGCCGAAAATCCAATATCTGGTGTGGTGACTGAAGGCGAGCTGGCAGAACAAGCGCACTCAGAGAAACTGCATCAGTGGGTATGGCGCAGAGCCAGCCTGATCTTACAGCAGTCCGAGAGTCTGACAAAGCTCAAACAGAAGATTTCTGACGACGATAAAAAAGCGCTCACAGAGCTGGCGATGGTCTCTCCGGTGGTGAAAGCGTATCACACAAGCCTCAAAGCCGACTCAGCGACGGATTTCGATATGTTGATCACCGAGGCCACCAAGATACTTCGTCGTAAACAGGGCGGAGACGCGTTAGGCCTTAGGTTTGTGATGGTGGATGAATATCAGGATATTTCTCCGGCGAGATTGTCGATGTTGGAAGCATTGTGTACCAGCAATAAATCGTCTCCACCTTCATTGTTTGCAGTGGGGGATGACTGGCAGGCTATTTATCGTTTCACAGGCGCAGACGTCAACCTGACCACAGGATTTGTAGAGCGGTTTTCAGATGGCAAGGTAACCAGCCTAGATACCACCTATCGCTTTAACAACATGATAGGTGAAGTGGCAAATCGCTTCATTCAGCAAAACCCTGCGCAACTGGAGAAGTCTTTACAGAGTGTAAAAATACAAAAGAAAAAGGCGGTGACGATTTCACCTTCAGGATCAGGGCAAACAATATTGGCGGATATTGCAGCAAAACATCAAGGTGCCAGCGTACTGGTCATCGGGCGTAATCATCATCACAAGCCGGACGATTTTGCGCAATGGCAGTCGGCGTTTCCGGCGATCTCGATCAGTTATCAGACTGTTCATGCCAGTAAAGGGCGTGAGGCAGATTTTGTCCTCATTTGTCAGGTAAATAATGGAAGTTTTCCCACTTCAGTGAGACAGGAGGCGCTTGTCGACGCATTACTCACCGACGAGTCTGGTATTGAGTATGCAGAAGAGCGGCGTCTTTTCTATGTTGCTCTGACTCGGTCTAAACAGTCTGTTTGGATACTTTCTGATAGCCAAAACCCATCTCCTTTTGTGCATGAACTGATAGAAGGGGAATATCCGGTGTTCAATAAACTCGGCAGGAAAGTCGCGCGTAACCCCGTCAACGAACCAGTGGTGATAGAGCAGGATAATGCAAAACACCAAGAGGATGGCTGAGGGTTGATACTTGCGAGTTCGCTTTTGGTGCGTCAAAAGCCAAATATTTCGTAAAGCCTTCTTCCTATCTATGTGGTGTCAGTGTATCCGGCTGACTTACGCAGGCTTAAAGCAAGATTTGTGGCACATATTTCAATGAGATTTCAATTTTAGTATCGACCTATGTAATGATAATAATTATCATTACAGTTTTGTTGCTGTTGGAATAGAAAATGCTTGTGCCAGACAGAGTAAAACGTAAAGACAACTACCTCGCTGCATTTCAAAAAGCGAATACAGCACTGACGTTAAAGTTGTCTGCTCTGAAAGATGGAAAACCCGGGATTTGTAAACTCAAAGAGCTGATTTCTGCTAGTGACGATCTGGCAGATGTGTGTAGTCATTTTGATGACGAATTGAAACACTATGAACTGCTCATTTGGTTACATCATCAGATTTCGCTGTATTATCGCAGCGAAGGAATTGGCCCTGGTTTGCAGTTAATCTGCCGCGTCGAAGCTCAGCAAATTGCGGAAAGAATTCGGATGCACGGTATCTACCTTTCTGGCGACATCATCCCATTCATTGAAGTGCTAAAACCGATACCTATCAAAAAAACCAAGCCGTAAAAGAGACGACGCATAAGGTTAATCGACGAGGTTTATCCCGAGGCTCGTTAGCATGTTCACGGCTTCAAATCGTGAGAATGTCGAGCCCTCTAATCGGTTATTTTTTACATCAATCGTAATGTTTTCTGAGTGCGAGAGGTCACAGCCTTCAAGGTTTGTTTGACTAAATATCGCGCCGCTTAAATCGCATCCTGTGAGTTTAGCCTCTGACAGACTGCACCCGGTTAAATCTACATGATGCATTCGGCAGTCAGTGAATGTTGCGCCGTCCATGTCAAGCTCGAAGAATGAACTGTCGTTAAGAACGCATGTATTGAATGTGATCTGAGAGCCCGAGTCGAAGAGGGTCCATTTGGGTCTTGTCCAGTCGACGCCAACTAATTTACAGTCAGCAAATACAACATTGTTCAGGCGCGTATGTGAAAATGCGGCAAGGCTGAGATTACAGCGTTCAAAGTGACAGTCTATAAATCTGCAATGATCGAAATCGCACTCAGAAAAATCGCACTCAGTGAAAGTACAAGCCTCAAACTCAACGTTGCGATAACAGCCATAAGCAACAGCTAATTGCCCGAATTGCTTCTCGACGTATTCCTTGTTGTTTTTGATTTTTGGCATCGTTTCCTCTCTCAACGGACCTAAACGTTACGGCGCGTATCTTCTTGATCTACAACGACACACTAAAACACCAATATGATGCAAATAAGTCACTGCCAGTATTAACAGTAAGCTCATTTGGCTATATTCGACGAACGTTAGTGGCGCGAATTCTTTGGATGTGGAGCATACAGCAATATGCTCACACGATGCAGCTAAGTGTGCTGGTGATGCGATTCAGGTGGGTAATCGGATGGAAAATGTTGCTGACCTTCTCTGAGTGAAAGAAGGCCAGCGAGGGCATTAATAGACGTCGCGAACGTATCGTTTTTGCTTTTTCAACGCGTTGACGTAGTCTTCAGCATCCTCTTTACTCATTTTCCCGTGTTGTTCAATGACAGCGTGCAGCGCTTTATCCACATCTTTTGCCATGCGATAGGCGTCTCCACAAATGAAGAAATACCCGCCGCGCTCAAGCCATGAAAATAATGCCTCTCCATGCTCCAGCATTCTGTCTTGAACATAGATTTTCTTCTTCTGATCGCGCGAAAATGCTAAATCGAGTCGGGTCAGTAACCCATCCTGTTGCATCTGTTCAATTTCATCACGATAGATGAAGTCGGTATCGCGATTCCTGTCGCCAAAAAACAGCCAGTTTTCTCCTGATGCACCCGACGCTTTGCGTTCTTCAAGGAATGCCCGAAAAGGCGCAATACCTGTTCCGGGGCCGACCATTATCATTGGGGCATCGTCAGACTCTGGTACCGAGAAGTGCTTATTCGGCGCGAAGTAACAGCGGACTTTGTCTCCTTCTTCGGCAACATCTGATAAAAAGGTCGAACAGACACCGTTGTGGTCGCGATCGTTGCTGTTGTAGCGCACGTTACCAATGGTGAGATGCACTTCTTCTGGGTGGAAGTTGACGCTGGATGATATTGAGTAAGCTCTTGGTGCAAGGGCCTTGCTCAATTCGATGAATTCATCGGCACTCAACGCGGTATCCGGGAACAGCTTGATCAAGTCGACAATATCTTTACCCCAAAGGAAATCGTTGAGTTTTTCAGTATCGTCGATGATGGCAGCGAGCGTTTTGTCGGCGCTGTGGCCAGCAAGGTGTGCGATAAACTCTTTGCTCGGCGTTCGTATTTCCAAGTGATCAGTCAAAACCGTTTGCAACGTCATGGATTGCCCGTTGTAGGTTACTTCCGTATCTGACTGGCTGTTAAGGCTATTGATGACTTCCTGGACTAAATCATCCCGATTAACGGGAATGACATTCAATGCATCACCTGCTTCGTAGGTTTCACCACTGCCTGCCAGAGAGAACTCATAGTGGAAGGTTTCTTTGCTTGAACCTTCCTCCGTCAGACGCTTTTTAGTGATGAGCTCGGCATGCAGCGGGTTTTGTTTGTTGAACTTGGGTTTGTTCTTTTTGGCTGCTGAAGGCGCTGATGACGTCGATGCGGCTGCTTCACCTGCACTGCCGCGTTGAGCAATTTCTGGCATGGTCGCTTCTATCCAGTCATTGGCTGGACCTTCAAAGTCGACATCACAGTCAACACGTGCTACGACGCGTTGGCCTCCAAGTTCTTGCAGCCTCTCATCCCAATGGATACCGGCTAAGCAGAAATCATCATAATTGGTATCGCCCAACGCCAGCACAGAGTAATGAGTATTGGCAAAGCTTGGCGCATCCTCTGCGCTTATTGCATCCCAAAGGCTTTGTGCATTATCAGGCATTTCACCTTCGCCGTAGGTGCTGGTAACGACCAGGAGACGCTCAGCCTGAGCTAACTGCGGCAGCTCCACATCATCCATGTCAACAACGCTTGGCAGAAGTCCTGCTGTTTTGGCCTGTTCTGCCGCATCTTCGGCAACAGCCTCGGCGTTACCTGTCTGTGAACCATAAATGATGGTAATCGGTCTTACGGCAGCCTGTTGTGCCTGTGCAGGGGCTTGGTTACTTTCCTGTACGAGTAATTTGGTATGCAGACCTGCTAAAAAACCACCAAGCCACTGAGTTTGTTCACTGTTAAAAGGGATATCCTCGGGCAAATATGGCACTTTTTGTGTGTTGTCTAATTTCATGTAATCCATTCTCCTGATAATTAGGCAGCGTCACGCATGACCTGACTGAGGACTTGGCAATAATGGCTTGCCAACAGTTGTTCAAATGACGGGTATTGATCGAGTTGATGACGAATTTCCCTGTCTCTCTCAATAATCCATACGCTAGTTCCCCATGCCCTTGAATCCCAGACTTCGCGTTTGGCCATTGCGGCTTTGTAATCATCAACCCGTTTTTTTGCCAGTAAACAGGCAAGGGCTTGTTCGTCATAGGTGCCGAGGGAGGCTTTCGCATCTTTTACCAGTACGTCTATTAATCGCTTGTCCTCGGTATCAAACAAGTAACGACACGTCTGACTCTCTGTTGCACCACGTTTCAGCACTTCATCCGCTTGTTTTGCCACTTCCAACCCACGACGAAGCACGCCAGAGGCATTGACATATTGGTAGATCAAGTCTGTATCGCGATCACCGTATTCAGGGACTTTGCCGTCAAATAGTGGCTGACCTGATGATGCGTGACTATCGTAAGCTTCTTTGACCAACTGGATATTCTGGCGAGCAAAAAACTGGCTAAGTTCCTCTACCATATCTTTCTTGTTCATCGCTGCTGCGATGGCGTCGCTAGTGTGGTAGTTGAAAAGAGAAAGCGGAATCAAGACAAAAAAGTCAGCGCTGGCTAGTGCCAGTTGTGTAAAATCGCGCGAGTCTTTTCAGAGCCAGTTGCCTGATAGTGGGCGGTAAGGTGATAGTGAAGGGCCTGTCGTTGGCCTTCAACCAGAGTATCGCCACCGCTGAGGCGAATAGCTCTTACAGAATCATTGCTGCATGAGGTTACAATGTCTCCGGTCGGGTCGTACTGGAAAGCAGTACCACCGCTCATGCCATTACCGAAGCCTTTACCATAGCCACCAAGATTCACGATGGTACCATTGGTCATGTATTCGCAGCAGAAGTCACCGACACCTTCAACAACAGCGACGGCACCGGAATTTCTGACACCAAAGCGGTCGCCAGCTTCACCTTCAACGAACAGCTCGCCGCCAGTGGCGCCGAAAAGAGCGAAGTTACCCACCAGTACATTGTCTCCGCAGCTCACTGACTTGCCACCTGGGTATTGCACTATGATGCTGCCGCCGCTGGCACCTTTTCCGACACCATCGTTACAGGTTCCGATGTGACGCAGTGTTATGCCTGAGTTGTTAAACGCAGCAAAACTTTGACCTGCTGAGTTTCTTGAGGTGATTTCGATACTGCCTGCAGACAACACTTTTCGTCCATTGGAAAGCGTGTTGACTGCTGGGTGGGCGGAGATATCGGCATCGCTCAGGCGATAGTTAAGTATTCTTTCGATATCGATAGCAAGCTGACCGCCGACTGTTTTGTTGCAGTTACACAATGTTTCCCCTTCAAAGGATAACGATGCACGTTTGGCCTCGATAAATTCACGTTCGACCGTTTCGATATACTTGTCGTCAGGTGCAAAACAGGCTTCAAGACAGATGGGGTCTTCGATATGTTTTTTCTGAACCTTGCCGAGAAGTCCTGTCATATCCAGCTCTCCGATCATCTCGGGGTGTCGGATAAGATGAAGCAGGTGTGTCTCGCCACAGATTGCTTTGAGCGATGGATAGCCGAGCTCAGCAAGAATTTCGCGCACGTCATGGGCGACGTTCATGAAATATTGCGCCAAGGCCTTGGATCGCCTTTATACAGCTCGGGGTTGGTGGTGAGACCTGCTGGGCACTTGAGGTTACAGTTTTTCGCCATCACACATTTCAGCATCATCAACGCTGTTGTGCCGAACTCAAAAGAATCACCGCCCAATATCGCTGATTTAACCACATCAACACCCGTTTGGTGGGCATTTGAGCAACGGAGAACAACTTTGTCTCTGAGGCCGTTTTCAGACAGAGCCTGATGAACCTCAGCAATGCCGATATCTGCTGCGCGTCCGGTGTTCTTGAGGCTGGTAACCTGTGCCGCGCCCGTGCCGCCAGTGTTACCCGCGACATTAATCACATCAGCGCCTGCTTTCGCAACGCCGACAGCGATTGTGCCAATCCCTTCAGATGACACCAGCTTGACGATAACCCGCACTCTGGCCGCTTTCGCATCGTGGATCAGCTGGCCCAAGTCTTCAATCGAATAGGTGTCATGATGAGGTGGGGGAGACACTAGTTCAACACCAGGTGTACCGCCCCTCGCTGCAGCAATTTCGACGTTAACTTTCGGTGAGGGTAATTGACCACCTTCACCGGGTTTCGCACCCTGCGCAATTTTGATTTCGATTTCTTCCAGCGATGGGTCGGCAAGATAGCCCGCCCACACACCAAATCGGCCAGATGCAAACTGTTTAATTTTGCTCGCTTTTACTGAGTTGTAGCGTCGTGAGTTTTCGCCGCCTTCACCAGAGTTACTCATCGCACCCGCGATATTTGTACCTTGTGCAACTGCCTCGTGCGCCTTGGCGACCAGTGCGCCGTGACTCATCGCACCAGAGGCGAATGCCGCAGTAATTTCATTGGCGGGTTGCACATCTTTCAGCGATATCGCTGTTGGCGGAGATAGGGTGTTGGAGAGAAATTTCTTTGCCAACCCATGCGCGTTCAGTTGGATTCCGCGGGTTCCTACATCAACGCCGACAAGATCATCGCCAAATACTGTCTCCAGCGCTTCGGCGAACATTGGATGGCGTTTTAGAGGTTGTTGGTCTAGCTTGAGAAGCCACTTGTTGCCACCTGTCGATTCGATAGATAGCCCACTTACCGAGGTATTTGGCGACCCTCGAAACGATATATGAGAGAGTACGTCGATGAAATCATCTGTACTCTCACAGCTTGATAGGCCGACGGGCAGAGACAGAACATCACGCAGTGTTGCTGGTCGATTTTTTCTTTCTTCGGCAATTCGCTCGGTAAACTCGCGATAAACCTGTGTCATCTCGAACGAGTTAATCTGCTCCGGGGTGCGGGCCTCAAAACCTAAATCTTTATATCCATCGTCCTCCGGCAGTAAGAACCGGCTTTCGTCCCATTCAGATGCATCTTCGGCGGCATACTGAATAGACTCTTCTGTCAGCGCAATGAATTCTCTCGTGGCTAAATTTCCGTAGCCATGAGCGCCGCCCTCGATTCTTTCTTTGAAGAGGCCAAGAACCGGGATCTGATTTTCAGATTGAATCTCGAAGACTTTGCGATGCCATTCAATAGCATTATCGACCAAATCAACAAACTGCGCGCCACCGACGGGCGAGTGGATATTAGGGAAAAGCGCAGCGAGCGGCGGATCATTGGTATCAATGAAGTTAGCTTCAAAAAACTCCCCGCCAATATAGCTTTCCGCCGTACACAAGCCGAACTTACCCATGGTTTTCATCAAGGCTTTTTCGACTGCTTTTTGGTAAGCCTTCAAGCCCTTCTTAACGCCCTCAATATTACCGAATAACTCCCATGCTCGGTTGAACACAGAGAGCGGACAAACCGCAGATGCGCCAAAGCCCAATAAGCTGGCGATATCGTGCGTACTGGCGGCCTGCCCTGTGAGGTAGATGATACTGGTCGAAAAGCGCAGACCTTTTTTGATTAGACGCTGATTGACTGCTGCGATAACCAACATAGCTGGGGCAGCAGCTTGGTCATGCGTGACGTTCTGATCAGACATTATGATAATGTCATGCTGGGTACTGGCGAGCTTTTCTGCTTGATCAGCGATGCTGTCGAGGGCTTGCTGCAGGCAAGCCACATTCGATTTGTCGCCCTTTTGTTTTTCAAGGTTAGGAGTGAAAAGCGTATCAATCACACCGATTTTCAACTGATCTTGCTTTTGAATTTTAAGAACGTCTTGCGGTTGCAAAATAGGTGATGGGATCACCAACTGGATGTTTGTCGTCGGGCTGATGTTGGGTTTGGCACCCAAGGCAACCCGCAATGTCATGCCATCCGCCTCGCGGATACTGTCGAGTGGCGGGTTTGTCACTTGCGCGAAGCGTTGGCTGAAGTATTTTGATACGCCGCCTTCAATCCCAGACATTGCATTCGGTGCTAAGCCGTAACCCATTGCCGAAATCTTCTCCATGCCCGTTTGTAGCATGGGGTCTAGCATGAATTTAAAACTTTCCTGATTCATGCTGTATGCAACATGCCTTGCCGTTGGTACCAGCGGTGAGCTGTTATCAAACTCCGAGATATCAGCCTCAGGCAAGTCTGAAAGCTGCATGCGCGCTTCACTGAGAATGGCAGAGTAATCATGCTCGGCGGCTAATCGCTCAAGAATCTGGTTTGTATATAAAGTCTCTTTGGTCGCGTGATCGAAAACAACCATCCCGCCAGCTTCGATCCGCCCTCTTCGAATGACGTCATCGTGCGGAAAGTCGATTTGTCCCGCCTCACTCATCACTGCCAAGTAATCATCGGTTTCAACCGTTCTGAGGGGTCTGAGCCCGAGTCTGTCGAGCCTTGCGCCTACTTTTACACCGTCGCCAAAAATAAATGCTGCGGGGCCGTCATTCTTTTCTTCATACAGAGAAAAATACTCCAGCATATCTCTGACGTTGTCAGGCAGTGACTGATCGTTCTCCCATGCTGGTGGCATCATCGCAAGAGCGGCGACATCGATATCCATTTCATCTTCGGTGACGCGTCGGGCAAGCGTCTGGTCGAGCCGTGCTGAATCTGACTGGCCTTTCGGGAAGATGACTTCTTTTCGATGGAGTCGAGCAATGGCGTCTTCACTGAGCCTATTTTTTCTGTCTGTGTTTAGCTCGCCATTGTGCGCCATTCGTCTAAAGGGTTGCGCGAATATGGGGTTTGGCGCTGTGTTGGTCGAAAAACGGGTGTGAAAAAACAGCGTGTGTATTTTGTGTGTCGGGTCCGTCAGGTCACAAAAGTAGGGCACAACTTCCCAGCTGTTTAGCCGGTTTTTCAATACTTGCGTCCGGCTACTCATTGATAGCGGGTAGAATCCCTCCAGCTCGGGTTGGGTGAATGCCGGATATTCAATTTCTAATAAGGCCTGATTGATGATGTGTTCAAAAACGGCCTGATTAGCCACATGCTTGGGTTTGCTGAATACACATTGTTTGATGGGCAGTTGGGCGTCACAGCTCTGCTTATTGAGTGCATCGTTGTTAACGGGCACATCGCGCCATAACAAAATTTGCAGTTGATACTTCTTGAAAGTATCGACAATTATTTGGTGTGCATGCTCGTGTTGGGTTGTGTCAACAGGGTAAAAAAAGTTAGCTACCCCAAAACTCCCTAGTTTTAAACTTGGTTTTTTGGTCAGTTTTCGAAAGAAATTGAGTGAAATATCAATATTAACCCCTGCACCGTCACCTGTGCCTTCTGCACTAATGCCGCCCCTATGTGGGATCATACAAAAAGCCTGATGGGCATGTTGCAGCAAGTCGTGGGTCTGTTGGCTTTTTTTGTGTGTAATGAAGCCGACACCACAGCTGGAATGCTCAAGATCTCTGTCGAATAAATAACGTTTCATGATGTTCTTAGTCCATATTTGTAAGCCGAATAACCACCTTGTTATCAAATAACCTTGAATTTCGTCACTTCACTGGCCGGCGTCCAGAATAGCCATATA
The DNA here is from genome assembly GCF_004116385.1 of Veronia nyctiphanis. Classification (GTDB taxonomy): domain Bacteria; phylum Pseudomonadota; class Gammaproteobacteria; order Enterobacterales; family Vibrionaceae; genus Veronia; species Veronia nyctiphanis. The sequence continues at coordinate 360,614 of NZ_PEIB01000001.1, forward strand.
GTAATACTTATGCAAATAGTAATTATTATCATTAGCAAATAGGTTTTTTGTTTCGATATAAGCGGATTGATGAAGAAGATAATGCTAAATCTGAATTAAAGTTCCATTTTTCGGGCTGGGTAGTGCTTATTTATAAGCGCGAGTTGCTAGTGGTGAAAGGTGATTTACAATGAATTAGCGGAAGGTAAGTAACGCATTTTTGAATTTTTATTCTTTAATTTAGCCTAGATATTCTTAATTGCACTGCTTTCATGTTGTTTTATCGGGAAACTACTGAGTGGCTGACTCAACATAAACCACTTTGCATTCAATACCGAGATGGTCGAAATAATTGAGCCATCTGATTTGATGATATTGCAGACTATCACCGGGACCCTTGACCTCGATGAAGCAAGGTTTACCCTCCTTCACCATGAAAAGGTCTGGATGTCCTTTTCTATTCGCCCTCAGATCGAATAGCAGTCTTCGAAAACAACCAACCCATTGAGCCGAAGACAGCGAATTGATGGCCGCTGATAAAAGCTCTTCCGTTACATAATGCCAGTTGACCCAGTCATTACTGGTACCGTGTTTTTCCTTGTACACACCAAAAATATAATCGAGGCCATGCTGGGTTATTTGTCTAAAACGGCTCTCAAGCATGTCTTTGCGGGTCGAGGAAAAACTCTCGTGGTACATGTCACGGGGAGAGCGTTGGAAAGGGTTTAGAAATGCGCCCTCAACGGGGCTGAAGATGATATCCCAAAAGGTCAAACCAAATACCGCATTAAGCAGTAAGTTTTCACTATACCAAGCCTGCCAGCCCTGCGATTGATAATATTCAGCAACAGTCAGTTCAACCGAGCGACCAATTGAGAGACTGACAGTTTCTGATTCAAACGCTGCTTTGATTTTCTCTGGGGCATTGATTTCAGTTTTTTTAGCCAACTGTCGTGCTATGCGGCCTGCTGTTTCTTGCTCGTCTTCATCAACGGGTGACTCAAGCATGTCTTTAACAATGTCGGCGGCCAATGCCAGTCTGTTTTGCTTTGTATAAATTCGGGCTAAACGCTCACGAGCGGGTGGCAAGGCCGACTGTTGATAAAAAAGAACCGCATCATCTAATTGGCTCTGTCTCTCCAATTCGCGCCCAATCCGTGTTAACAGCCTTTGTCTCTTTCTTTCCATCGGCTGCCACTCAATTGTTTCGAAGGCAGTACTTGCCTGAACCGAAGAGGCTATACCTAAAATACACGGGATATCTTTGGCGGTTGTGGCGAGCCATAGTTGTTCAGAAAGTTCTGAAAGTGATAACCAATCCGTGATGTGTTTGCGTTGTCTGAAAAGACGGTAAGCCTTTGATATCTCGACGTCTTCGTATTGATGGATACCGAGATCGCTAAGAACAAACTGACTCAGATCCTGATGAGCATTGCCGAAAAACAACAATAAAAAGACAGGCATGATTTCCTGATGGTGAAGCGCAATACACTGAAATGGCAAAGTCAACGTTGGTTTTGTTTCAAGTGCATAGTCTACGAATACTTGCTTCTTTTCTTGCTTTTTTAGTGGGCAATCGCTGAGTAAGTTGACCAATTCGGGTTTGGTAAGAAGGTCACACGCCACTTCTGTAGCGGGTTGATTGGATAGACTAACAAAACCGACTCGCTCCAGTTCAGCCAGTGTTGCTGATAGATCTTTGATTTCAGAATATTTCAGTTTGTCTTCTCGAAACCAGATGCCACGACGAGAAAGTAAGCGAACTGTCAGTGCCTTTCCGTCTCGAGGCAGCATTTGAAAGCAATCAATCCATGCTTTTTCGTTTTCGTTCAAGAGATCGGTATACTGTTGCGCAACATACTCAATAAGGGTCAAAAAATTATTGAGATAATAAAAGTCCGGTAGTACTGGCGGCGGTGTTTTTTCTGTCGGCATGAGATGTTGAATACCGGGAAAATAAAAAGATAATGCAGTTTAACTGATAATTTACCGGGGTGAACCGCTTTCTAAGCAATCTTTGCTGGGGTAAAGTGAGAGAAACCTAAAAAATAATACGTTGTCAGTGGCCGTGGTAACCCGCGGTCAGGTATCTGGCGCAGGAAGAGCAATGTTACCAGCACTTACGCATCAACAAAGTATTGAACCCGTCGTTTTAGACTATCTTGCAGCACTCAAGGATGAAGGCTTCGCAGGAGATGTTGAAACGCATTATGCCAGCCGACTTGCCGTCGCAACTGATAACAGCGTTTATCAAATGTTGCCTCAGGCGGTGCTGTTACCTAAATCGATTGACGATTTGCAATTGCTGACGAGTGTCAGCCAGCGGCAAGCGTTCGGAGCGATCCGCTTCTCTCCACGCGGTGGCGGTACCGGCACAAACGGACAGTCTCTTACCAAACACATTGTGGTTGATATGTCCCGTCACATGAACAAGGTACTTGAAGTTAATCCTGATGAGGGTTGGGTGAGAGTACAGGCGGGCGTAGTGAAAGATGCATTGAATGATGCACTTCGGCCGCATGGTTTCTTCTTTTCACCAGACCTGTCGACAAGTAACCGAGCGACAGTAGGTGGGATGATCAATACCGATGCCTCGGGGCAGGGTTCACTCCGATACGGAAAAACCTCAGACCATGTGTTGTCGCTCAGCGCCGTTCTTGCTGATGGTTCGCGGCTAAATACCCAATCTTTATCCCCCGAAGAGCTGGAGCAATCTGCTCAAAAAGACGACTTTGCTGGCAACGCGCTGCGCAAAGTGGCTCAGATATGCCGTGAAAAAAGGCAGCAAATTGAGCAAAAATTCCCGCCGCTAAACCGTTTCTTGACTGGATATGATCTTAAGAACGCCTTTATCCCTGAAAAAGACACCTTCGATATAGGCCGTGTCTTGTGTGGTGCAGAGGGCTCCCTCGGCTTTATTGCTGAAGCGAAACTGAACATTACTCCAATCCCGAAAGTGCGGACGCTGGTTAATGTAAAGTATGACAGTTTTGATTCTGCGCTCCGCAATGCGCCCGTGATGGTGCAGGCTAATGCGCTGTCGGTGGAAACCATTGACTCGAGAGTGTTTAATCTTGCCCGTCAGGACATTGTTTGGAATACGGTTAAAGACTTGCTGACAGATGTGCCCGGCAAAGAAATGCAAGGTATCAACATCGTTGAGTTTGCAGGCGATAACCCTGATGAAATTGAAAGCCAGATTAGCTCTTTGTGCCGACGTCTTGATGCTCTGATTGAAAACCAGCAGGGTGGCGTGATCGGCTATCAGGTGTGTGAAGACCTGGCGTCCATTAACCGTATTTACAATATGCGTAAAAAAGCGGTTGGCTTGTTGGGCGCGACAAAAGGTGCAGCCAAGCCTGTTGCATTTGCGGAAGACACCTGCGTACCGCCTGAAAACCTTGCTGATTTCATTCAAGAGTTTCGTTCGCTTTTGGATGGGCACAAACTCAACTACGGCATGTTTGGTCACGTCGATGCGGGTGTACTTCATGTTCGCCCTGCTCTGGATCTCTGTGATCCCAAACAAGAAGCTTAATGAGCACTATCTCTGATCAGGTGGTTGCGCTGGTGGCAAAATACGGCGGACTGATGTGGGGTGAACACGGTAAGGGCTTCCGCTCAGAATACGGGCCTGCTTTTTTCGGTGAAGAGCTGTTTGAAGAGCTACGTAAAGTCAAAGCTGCTTTTGACCCCGAAAACCGAATGAATCCGGGAAAGATTTGTACACCGTCTGACAGCAACGAAGAGCTGGTCAAGGTTAGTGCGGTGAAACGCGGTACGTATGACCGCCAGATCCCGGTTGTTGTCCGTGACAGTTTCAGGCAAGCCATGGAGTGTAACGGCAACGGGTTATGCTTTAACTACGACACCAGTTCACCCATGTGTCCGTCAATGAAAATTACTTATGATAGACGTCACTCCCCGAAAGGGCGGGCAGGAATCGTCCGTGAGTGGTTACGTTTGTTGGCCGAGCAGGGCATTGACCCTGTTGTTATGGAACAGACGCTCCGTGATAAATCGCCAAGTGTTCGAACCATCATGGCGAGATTTAAAAATACTTGGTTAGTAGGCAAGCAGGAATACGATTTCTCGCACGAGGTGATGGATGCAATGAACGGCTGCCTTGCCTGTAAAGCCTGTGCCAGCCAGTGTCCTATCAAAGTTGACGTACCCAGTTTCCGTTCGCGTTTCATCAACCTTTATTACAGCCGCTATCAGCGTCCAGCGAAAGACTATCTGGTCGGGAATATTGAAAACCTGTTACCGCTGATGTCTAAGGCGCCGACTCTGGTCAACACAGTGACCCAAAGTGGGCTTGGCAAATCGCTGATTAAAAAAGCCATTGGGTATATTGACTCGCCAGCGTTGTCGAAACCGACGTTAAATAAGTCTCTCAGCGCGCTACCTGTCTCGCTTTTTGACCTTGATACACTCAGTTCTCTCTCAGACGACGAAAGAACAGAGTATGTGCTAATTGTGCAGGATCCCTTCACCAGTTTTTATGATGCCGAGTTAGTGGCTGATTTTATCCGTCTTGCTGACAAGTTGGGTAAAAAGCCTGTGCTCCTGCCATTTAAACCCAATGGTAAGGCGCAACATGTTAAAGGTTTCCTGAGAGAGTTTGCTAAAACAGCTGGCTCAACCGCGGCTTTTCTCAGTCAAGTGGCGAAATTGGGTATTCCTATGGTGGGTGTCGATTCCGCCTTGGTGCTCTGTTATCGCGATGAATACCGTGAGGTATTGGGCGAAACTGCAACGCCATTTGATGTGCTCACTGTTCAGGAATGGCTATCGCCATTGCTACCCGCGCTCCCACTCAGAGAAACTCGCGATGCGGATGCATGGCATTTACTTGCTCACTGCACCGAAAAGACCAAATTGCCTGGAACGGAAGCTGACTGGAAAGCCATTTTTGCCCGCTTCGGTGTCAATATGAACGTGGTGTCTGTCGGTTGCTGTGGTATGGCGGGCACCTATGGTCATGAGGCCGACAAGCTTGAAAACTCTCAAGGTATCTATGGTCTCAGTTGGCAACCCCAGTTGGAGAAACTGCCCGCTTCACGATGTATGGCAACGGGCTATTCGTGTCGCAGTCAGGTAAAACGTTTCGATGATACACATCTTCTCCACCCTCTTCAGGTGCTGCTCAAGCTACACAGCTAGTTCTGCGACACACCTGTAGTAACAAAGGGATCTTCGGATCCCTTTGTTAATTTGGCGCTATTAATTCTGCAAAAGACTGATGCGTTGTCGCAACTATTAGGCGTTTGCTGACATCTCGATTGATACACTAGCGACAAGCTGGACATGACTGAGATGACGGGGGCAACCATGGCTGCAATGAAACCACACATCACCTTTCATGGGCTTTGTCACGAAGCACTTTCCTTTTATCAAAAGGTCTGGGAGGGGGACATCAATAACCTCTCGACGTTTGATGAATCGCCCGTTGAATTCCCTAGTCACCTACTAGGAAAGGTGATGTATGCAGAATTTGATGCCGAAGAGATTAGCTTTCTCGCGTCTGATGGCGTGGAAGAAACGCTGTCTCATGGCTCCGGAGATATTGCTATTCACGTATCGTTTTCCGAGCAGAAACGCCAGACGGCAATTTTTGCCGCACTGTCTGATGCGGGTGATGTATACATGCCTTTGGATAATACCTTTTGGAATGTCAGATACGGTATTGTGACAGATAAATTTGGCATTCGCTGGATGTTGAGTTGCCCGCTCTAAGCCGAGATGTACGCCTAATGTCTGCATACTTGATGTGAAGCATGATATTTTGTCTGTGTAATCACAAGACTGCTAATATTTGCCTGTATTGCGGGAGTAATGCGTTGTACTCTATTGATGTCTCTTTGAATATTGTCTGAGGTGTCAGTTGCTTAAAGTTGCCGTCATTGTACTGCTTGTCATTATCGGATTCTTTGCTGTTAGAGAGATGTCTGAAAAAGGGCAATCACGATTTGCTGTTGGCGTTGTTGCCGTTCTCGCTGCAGGTTTCATTTATGCTATCGTCTCCGAACTCGCAAGATAGCACATTCATCCTTTACCTCTTGTCGCCAGTTAATTGACTCAGAGTCTTAATCTGGATTCAAAATAAAACAACGTTCCATTATTAGCGTGATAGGATAGTCCTCAAAATTTAGTGACTCTTTTATCGAAGTGGAACAAAAATGAAGATAACGCGGTTATGCCCCTGCGTAATTTTGATAACAAGCTTGTCGGCTTCTGCAGATGATTTTTCTGGTTGGCATGTCAACGCAGGCGCTGGGTTGGTCTATTCAACCGTCAACAACAAAAGTTTTGAATCTCAAAGCACACCCGATGCTTTCAGCATCAGTGGCGGTTACCAGCTAAACCGCTTCATTGGTGTAGAAGCCACTTTAATACACTATGGAAAAATGCAGGTCGACGGGTTCGAGGCAAGGCCACGTAGTCTTTCAATTTCAGCAAATCTAGGTTACGAACTTGAAAACGGTATCAGGCCATTTATCTTGTTTGGTTACGGTGCATTCAAGCTGGGTCAGTCGGATTCACTGCTCCGTTATATAGCGGTTAACGATGAGGCTCGCACTCTCCATACTGGCTTCGGTGTGGAATATCAGCTGGAAAATGTGTATTTCCGTGTGAGCCAAGTCTTCGATAAAACCCGTTTGACAGCAGGTATTGGTTTTTTTGAAGACAGTTTAAATGACAAGTTTTCCGATATCACCTTGGCGACCACTCAGTTAACAGTCGGATACCAGTTTTAGACTACAAGCCACCGCTCACATCTAGGAAGCTGCCAGTGATAAAGCTTGCCTCTTTGGACGAGAGGTAGACAATGGCCGATGCCACCTCCTCAACGGTGCCGCCACGTTGAAGCGGAATATTGCTGGCTAACCGAGACACTCTGCCTGGCTCGCCGCCGTCGGCATGGATATCGGTATAGATTAATCCAGGACGAACAGCATTGACCCTTATTCCCAACGATGCGGCTTCTTTTGCAAGACCTACAGTCAGCGTATCAACCGCGCCTTTACTTGCTGCGTAATCAATATACTCGTTGGGTGATCCTGTTCGAGAGGCTCCAGATGATACATTGATAATCACACCTCCCTGACCACCATTTTTCGTCGACATTCGCTTGATAGCCTCACGACAACAGAGGAATGTCCCTGCCACGTTTACCGTCATGACCTTGTTAAACCGATCGAGAGTCATGTCTGCGAGGGGAGACTGGGCAAAGAGAATACCAGCATTGTTTACCAGTAAATCCAGTGGCTCTGGCCGTGCATCGAGCTTAGCGAAAAGCTGTTGGACTTCCTTTTCCGATGAAATATCGGCTGACAGACTGAACGCATTCCCGCCTCGGCGCTGAATCTCCTCGACAACGTTCTCAGCAGCTTCCCGTTGACGAAGATAATTAACACAGACAAGGTACCCCTTCGATGCCAGCTGTAATGCGGTTTCGGCACCTATTCCTCTACTGGCACCTGTGACTAAGGCTAATAACTGGGTCATATCCGCCCCTAAATTCAGATAGTAGGGGCGACGCTAGCTTAGATGATGATGCTTCACCACCAAGATTGACGTTTTATGTAGGGTTTATCGGGAGATTTTGTTGCTCTTGCGACGGCAATCTTCTGATTCTTACTGGCAAACATCGCGAGCTGATAAATAGTCTCCCTCGCAAGCAATGATCTTGTACTAGCGCTCCAGCTTTTGTGCGTCGTATATTTGATCGCCGCCGCCGCATCTGGTGAGATGTTTTTCACCTTGTCGACCAATGCCATCGCCTCTTCCATCGGGTCATCACATGCTTGCGTAACAAGGCCATACTTCTCTGCTTTATCAGCAGAAATAACCTCTGAAGTCAGTGTCAGTTCGTGAGCCCTATCCCGGCTTACAATGTTGCGAAGCATTTCTAGGCCGGCCATATCTGGTATCAATCCCCACTTGGATTCCATGATAGCGAACTTGGCGTTTTTACTGCAAAAGCGCATATCTGTGCCGAGAGCTATATTCATGCCTCCGCCGTAACATACCCCTTCAATGACAGCAATGACTGGGACGGGCAGGCGTTGCCAGCCAATGGAGACTTTTTGTGCGAGGTTCGCGTCTCCCGGCAGCCATTTGAAAAGAAGCTTTAAAACATTGGCGGGTTTGCTTGCTACACCTTGCACGTCAAGACCTGAGCAAAAGTTGCCGCCTTCACCACTTAGTATCACTGCTCGGACATTTTTTTCCTTTTTCAGGAGCTTTTGAACCTTAACGATTTCGGTGAAGGACTCGAAAGACAGTGCATTATATTTTTCCGGGCGATTAAATGTCACAAAGGCGACGTCGTCTTCGATGTGCCATTTTAGGTAATTCCATTCCACGCGTTTTCTCCCTTAAATGTATTGATATGCATCTTATGATGCTGGGCTTACCACCATCTCTGTCTGGGAACGTATTTTTTACTGGGATCTTTTCGGTTTCTTTCAATCGCAATGCGCCAGTTCTTACTAATTATCATAGCGATCTGGTAGAAAGTCTCGCGCGTGAGCAGCAGTGCCGTTGAGCTGCTCCAGCTTTTGTGCGTACTGAATTTGATTGCTGCTGTTGCATCGGGCGAACGCTCAATAATTTTGTTTGCCATTTTTTGAGCTTCGGCCATCGGGTCGACACTGATACGCGTTATCAAGCCGATTTCTTTGGCTTTCTGCGCCGGGATTTCTTGTCCTGTATGGATAAGCTCCAGCGCCACGTCTTTAGATACAAGACCACGCAGTGTATCCAGCCCCGCCATATCGGGCAGCATACCCCAGCGAACTTCCATAATCCCTAGTTTGGCGTCGGGTGTGGTATAGCGCATGTCACAGCCCAGCGCCACGTTCATTGCCGCACCGAAGCAGACTCCCTCAATCACTGCGATGACGGGGACAGGCATTCTCTGCCAGCCAATACAGACGCGCTGCGCCATATTTGCCCGCCATGGAAACCATTTGAAGCCAACTTTAAAAAAGTTGATCGATTTTCCCATCATGCTGTAGATATCAATGCCAGAGCTAAAATTGCCACCTGCGCCTTTCAAAATGACGACACGGAGCGAACGCTGTTTGTTTAGATATTTTTGAACCTTATCGATTTCACAGAAAAGTTCGTAATTCATTGCGTTGAACTTTTCAGGTCGATTTAAGGTAACAACTGCAACACCATTATGGTCGATATTTAGAGTCAGATATTGCCAATACATGGTTTATTTCCCAAACTGGTCTGTCCAGATAAGGACGTTATCACATCTCAGAGAGGGCAGTAAAACACCTGTTTGAATTATCTGCATGAAATGGGTTTTGAAGAGGCAAGTAGCAAGAAATTACGCTGTTATGTGACGAAAGTTCATTTCTATGAAGGAAGTCTACATTTCAGTTTTATGTTTAATAAATGATTCAATAAGACTGTGTTCTGCATAATAAACATGATCAATATCTCATTAATTTTTTGATATAGGTATCATTTAGGCCATGCTTAATATTCTCATTGTCTCTAGTGTCGGGGGATGTTTAGCTACCTATGAAAACTATCAAGTTACCAATATTTCTCGCTTTTTTTAGCTTCAGCCTGTCGGCCTATGAGATAAATTCAACGGGTGATACAGCGCTATCTCCGTCAAAGTTTGTTTCCGATAATGGTTCGCCCGAAGTCATCTTTGAACATGCCAATGCCGAGTGTTTGTCTAACTGCCGTAAATCCTTGACCATAGGTAATCACAAATATACCTACAGCACTGATTCTTCATTAGTGTCACAGTCTCGCTATCGGCGTGACAGCTGGGCATTGGTCCAGGAGTCTTACCAAGGTGCTGATAACCATGTCGTTAATTTCTGGATGGTCAATGCTGTTTCTCAATCTCGTTGGGCGAGTATTGGGGAATGCGCGAGTGCGAAAACGATAGCCATAGATAAAAGTGGCAGACTGATTTGTGTCGATGGCAGTAAACTTCATATCGTCAGCAAAGACGATGCGGAAGAAATTGAACTCCCTGTTGAACCCATTATCGCTAGTCTCAATAACAACCTTGACGGCGAGTTAGCAATAGCACTGATTGATAAGCAAACTATGGAGCTTCAGGTCTCGACCTTGTCGCGTCTAGTCAGAGACCCTGATACTGCATGGCAGTCAGTGCAAACTAAACTTCACCTGCGCAGTGACTTTGATGACACATTGGTCGTCTTTCCCGAGAACGATGAGACAATTGCTGTCGCCAGCTATGAATACGTCAATGTTTTCAATAAAGGGCTTGCGACGTATTTATTTACTTATGGTAAAGCGCCGACACGGCGTGTGGTCGCCAACAGCTTTAAGCGAAACTATGGCTTTAACCCGGACTTGTACCTAGAAGATGGCGACTTAATTGTATCGGCATTTGATAGCACCCAAGGGGAGCGATATGGCTATCAGATAGCGGTTGACGAGCTTTATGAGCCGGAGCCTTTTCAGTCGTTTTTCAGCTCGCCAGCAAGGGTTGATCTACTGGCGGGCTATGGCGTGATGAGTGCCAATTGGTTGGTTAACCAAGAAGTCGACATTAGCATGGAATAACTGCTTCAACGGACTATCAGATAAATGATGATGTGCTTCATAGCAGTTACTTTCAGGGCAGGGTCGATAACCTTCAGATAACCCTTCAATACCTCACAAGCAAGGGAACAGAAAGTGCGTCAAAAGCCGAGAGAATCGGGACAGACTACATTTCTGGCATCATTGATTTTAACGGCTTCTTTGACGGCGCAGATACCCTTCGTTTCCGAATAGACAGAATGGAGGCCGAGGGCACTGCAATTTACCGTGACTCTCAGGGGCAGTCTCTGGTGACAGATTTTGAAACGGCTTATCAGAACACAGATTTACTGTTGATGAGTGAGAGAGGTTTCTACTTTGGGCTTGGATATAGCCATTACAAAATGCCCAGCGCTGTGGGTTTTAAATCAACACGTGGCGGACAATCGGGAACGTCTTTTGACAAGCAGTTTGAAATCGACCGATTTATGTTGTTCGCGGGGAAAGATGAAATTAGCTACGGTGCTAGATACGAAACCTCTTATAGCCGCGTATTTATTGCCCCGCAGTTCGGTATCGGTATCAATAAATTATCGGTCAGCGATCAGGCGTTGTTTGATGCTGTAGGAACCTATGGCGATATTTCAGGAAAGTACGCGGTTGCACTCAGCGGCCAACTTGATCTTGGCTATACGTTTCAACAGCGTTCTGTCGCAGCCTATGGTCTGGGGTATTCAATTCAGCTGGGCTACCGAGCCAAAGCAGATTACACCATTCAAGATTGGTTTCCCGAAAATGATGACGGAAGTTGGATGTTGAATTATTCCCGCAGTGATATTTGGCATGGGCCATACCTGCAATTCAACGTGATGTTTTAAGGCAAGCTCCCTTTGGCTTTCTCGCTGAGAAAGTCAATTAACCTTCTTGTGTTGGCATTTTCCGGAGCCTGTCCGGGCCACACCAGATGGTAAGGGATTGGCTCGACTTGCCAGTCTTTCAATAGCTCAACTACGTCACCTTTGTTGATATGTGGCACTACCAAAAAAGACGGCGGCGTGGCAATACCCACTCCCAGCAACGCAAGTTCGCTCATCGCATCGACATTATTCACGCTTATTGCGCTCTCGTAACTTACCTCTGCTTTCTGCTTATTTTTATGAGTAAACTGGCGTTTATCTCTCATCATTGTAAGACCTATCCAAGGCCAGCCAGAGAGGTCTTCAAGCTCAGTAGGATTGCCATATTTCTTTATCAATTCACGATGAGCGATGAGTTTTCTATGAATCACACCAAGTTGTTTGTATTTCAGCGTACTATCAGGCAGCTCGCCAATTCTGACGGCTAAATCTATGTTGTTATCAATTAATGCCTCTCGCTCATCACTGAAAACCAGAGAAAGGTGAAGCCTTGGAAAGCGCTGGCGAAAGGTGCCCAAATCAGTCAGTAGTTCAGAACGTGAAAATAAGGCGGGAAGTGAGATCGTGAGTTTCCCTTCAGGGTCGGTATTTTTCGACACAAAATGGTTGATACCTGCATGAGCGCTATTGAGCATTGCTACTGTGTGTTCAAGTAACGTTCGACCTTCGTGAGTCAAAGACAATTTTCGTGTGGAACGATAAACCAGTGTGGTTCCCAAGCGATTCTCCAGTTGCGAGACATGATAGCTCACAACGGAAGGGGAGAGGTTGAGAGATACAGATGCGGCGCGGAATGAGCCTTTCTTCGCTACTTCTGCGAATATTGCCATCGACTTGAGGTCTTCTATCATTATTAAACTTTTTCGAATAAATAAAATGATTTGTTCTATCTATTAAAGCTTACTGTTCCAAAGTAAACTCGACAAATTAAATGACCTACCTTAATCAGGAATAAACAGTGACTCTCATTTTTGCTATGTGTTTGTTCGCATTTACCATGTCAATTACTCCCGGACCAGTAAACATGGTGATCCTAACAAGCGGATTGAAGCATGGCGTTAGAAGAACGATCCCTTTTGTCGCAGGTTCAACGATAGGATTTATCGCATTACTCGGGATGATAGGTCTGGGGCTTGGTGCGATTCTATCGGGCCTTCCTGTTTTTGAAGACGTTCTTGCTGTTGCTGGCAGTGTGTTTATTGCTTACTTGGGTTGGCAAATCATGCATTCCGATAGTGAGATGAAAGCGGACGATCAACAGTGCCCCGGCTTTTGGCAAGGGGCATTACTGCAGTGGCTTAACCCTAAAGCATGGATTGCCTGTATGTCTGGTATATCCGCGTTTGCACTCCACGATGAATATGGAAAGCTTGGCGTCTTTTTACTGCTCTACTTTACGATTTGTCTCTTAACGCAATTGAGTTGGGCTATCGTAGGAAGCAAAATCTCCATATTTCTGTCTGATGATCATTGGCGAAAGTTCATTAACCGAGTAATGGGGGGGAGCCTCATCGCAATTGCAGCTTATTTAGTGTTTACCCACTTCCTGTAACATTTTCGATTTGGAAAAAAGAAAAGCCGACGTAATCGTCGGCTTTCTCATATATCCCTCGTCGGTAACTCACTGTCTGTTAGCGAGTCGTCTGTTAACGAGCTGACTGTTAGCGAACAGTTTGACGCTGACGGTTACCGGCAGGTTTTTTTCCTTTCTTTCCGATAGCAGGCGATGAGCGACCGGTTGTCGGTTTTCCGCGACCACCACCGTTGCTCTGTGGTTGACCACTATTGCTCGCTTGATCACCAGAATGACGGCTCTTAGGTTTGCCGGACTTCGGATTCGATCCCGCAGTCGATTGGCTGTTTCCGCCTTTGCCTTTTGCCGGTCGACGGTTTTGTTGGCCGTCTTTTCGGATATCTGGCTGGTTTGGATGTTTAGTCGCGAAACGCTTAGCACCATGGCGGCTAGAGCCACGTCGTTGCGCTGGCGTTAACTCAGCTTCCGAGCTTCATGAGGCACCAAACAACCGGGCTTATCACCGATCAGATGTTTCTTACCCATTCTCTGTAGAGCGTCACGAATCATTGGCCAGTTGGCTGGATCATGATAGCGGAGCAAAGCTTTGTGCAGACGGCGCTGCCGGTCGCCTTTTGCGACAGTTAAATCCTCGCGCTTTTTGTATTTCACACGCTTCAGAGGGTTAGTCTCTGAATGGTACATCGCCGTCGCATTACACATTGGCGATGGATAAAAGTTCTGTACCTGGTCACACTCGAACTCGTTCTCTTTCAGCCACAATGCCAAATGCAACATATCGTCGTCAGTACAGCCAGGGTGTGCTGCGATGAAGTAAGGGATGAGGTACTGTTTCTTACCTGCTTCTTTACTGTATTTCTCGAACAGTTCTTTAAATCTGTCATAGGTGCCCATACCGGGCTTCATCATCAGATCCAGCGTACCTTTCTCTGTATGCTCAGGCGCGATTTTAAGGTAGCCGCCGACATGATGGGTGACCAGCTCTTTGACATACTCAGGAGATTCAATCGCCAAGTCGTAACGCACGCCCGATGCGATCATCACTTTCTTAACGCCTTTAACGTTGCGTGACTCGCGATACAGGTCGATGGTGTGCTGGTGGTCCGTATCCAGTTTCTCACAGATTTTCGGGAACACGCAGGAAGGGCGTCGACAGTTACGCTCGGCACGAGGGTCTGAACATCCCAGACGATACATATTTGCCGTCGGACCGCCCAAATCAGAAATCGTCCCCGTAAAGCCAGGTACTTTGTCACGAATAGCTTCAATCTCACCGATGATCGACTCTTTTGAACGGTTTTGGATGATTCGACCTTCATGCTCGGTAATCGAACAGAAAGAGCAACCACCAAAGCAACCCCGCATGATATTGACCGAGGTTTTGATCATGTCATAAGCAGGTATTTTTGCTTTGCCGTACATAGGGTGAGGCACCCTCGCGTAGGGCAAATCAAAGACAAAATCCATCTCTTCGGTGGTTAACGGAATCGGCGGCGTATTTATCCAAAGCTCTCTGTCGCCGTGTTTTTGAATCAATGCGCGGGCAGAGTAGGGGTTTGTCTCCAAGTGCATCACACGACTGGCGTGGGCATACAGGATCCGATCGTTAACCAGTTTTTCAAAAGAGGGCAAACGGACATAGCTGTTCTCAGCATCATGACGAGCCGGACGAACAGTGATCGGTTTCGCTGCGCTCTTTTCTTTGTCTTCTGACGTCTTACACGCTGTTTCTGTTGCGTAAGGGTTAGGCATCACCATCGACTTGCCCGGCTTATCGATACGCGAGCTATCAATCTCACGCATGTTTTCCGGTGCTTCTTTCATGATGACAGCGGTGCCAGGAACCCGAGTCATTGCACTGACATCCTCACCATTGGCAATACGATGGGATACTTCAACCAATGCACGTTCGGCGTTACCGAAAAGGAGAATATCTGCTTTCGCATCCATCAATACTGAGCGGCGGACTTTATCTGACCAGTAATCGTAATGAGCCAGACGACGAAGGCTGGCTTCAATACCACCAAGTACAATAGGCACATCTTTATAGGCTTCACGGCATCGCTGTGAGTAAACCAAAACCGCGCGGTCAGGGCGTTTTCCACCCTCATTATTCGGTGTATAGGCATCATCATGACGCAATTTACGATCAGCCGTGTAGCGGTTGATCATTGAGTCCATGTTGCCGGCGGTAATACCGAAATAAAGATTAGGTTTGCCCAGCGACATGAAGGCATCTTTGTTCTGCCATTCTGGCTGGGAGATGATACCAACACGAAACCCTTGTGCTTCCAGAACACGGCCGATGACAGCCATACCAAAACTTGGATGATCAACATACGCATCACCTGTCACTATGATAATGTCGCAACTGTCCCAGCCAAGCTGGTCCATTTCTTCACGGCTGGTCGGCAGGAAGGGTGCTGTGCCGTAACACTCGGCCCAGTATTTCGGATATTCGAAAATATTCTTTTCTTTCGCACGCATAGAGTTCGTTTCATTGCTGCGGAGTGTTTAAGTATCGTCGCGCTATCAGCTAAACAGCGTTCTAATTTTAATACTGATACTCTGTCAGTCCGCGTTGCTTCCAGTAATAAGTGGTATCGTTCGATGGCGGTTCAAAAGGAAACAGCCACCCTATTGGTCAAAATTTGAAACGCGACATATTAACATGATCACCTCTCCCGCACTAATGTCTATTTGTCTGTGATCCTGATAGATAAAGAGCCAATATCTCCTCGATATGTGAAGTGTCTAATTGAATAGAATTCCAGATAAAATGTTGAGCTCAACAAATCCATTTATAGATTTGAACGATCTAATTATGTATGCGTATTAACTCTTTCTGACTTGTATTTTATTGATAAATCAGTGAGCTAGGTCATGTTAATAGGGGGTGGTATTTGTGGTGTCGCAAACTCTCTATAGTCTATCGATGTCTCAAATATTAGATAATGGACTATCATGGCTAGACGCAGTTACACGCTTCAAATTCATATCGCGGGTATTTTCTTTATTGTTGTATCACTGCTTTCCCTTCTACTTATTGTCTTAAGCTATCAAAATTCAAAAGCGCTTAATCAGCAACTAGCATCAGAACGAACACAGCAAAATGCAGAACGTATCAAGTTGTCGTTTGAGAAGCTTACATCGCCAGTCATTACAGCAATGGATGCGTTAGCGTCCTCTGATTTTAGCCATAATCTTTATGCATCAAACGATACCCAATGGCTCTCTACGGTTAACGCTATCCTAGAGCGTAACCCAGACGTACTCGCGGTGTATGTTGGTTTTCCAAATGAGAGCTCGGCTTTTATTCGTTCTACAAAACCTGCGTTCATGAAGACACAATTTGATGCCCCAGAGAGCAGCCATATCATGGTTGACGTCAATAGCAGTGTTGGCCAACAAATTCGTACACACTACGATCAGAATCTGGATCGTATTCAGATGAGCTCAGACCTCATCAAATATAAGCCAACACTTCGTCCTTGGTATAAAGCAGCCCCCGATGACGGCAGTATCTATGTCACCGACCCGTATTTTTATCACTTCATTCAGCGGATGGGCATCACGCTCACACGTCAGCTCCCTGTCATTGATGGTGTGCTCGCAGCTGATATCACTCTAGATTCTCTCGAAAAGTTTCTTTATTCGCTGGTAGACACTGAGCAAACCCAGCTGATGTTAGTTGACGATAATAAGCGTGTTTTTGCCCACTCCGGCTTTTTGCCCGGTGCTTCAGCGGAGGTTAATCAGGCTACCTATCTTGAGGCGATGGCCGCGTCTCCCTTCAATCACCTAGTAAAAAACACTGACTGGACTGAGGCAAACAGCACTGTTGTTCATGATGGGGAAAGTTGGTCAATCAATCTTGTCCGGATTAACTTTGGCGGGGAGCGAGGTTTGTGGTTGGCTAAGGCTGTACCTGAGCGGCTTATGATCCAAAGCGCGATAGATGCCAGAAATAATCAAATCATTATCAGTGCGTTTGGGCTCCTGATCGGCACCGTTATGGTGCTATGGGCATCGAGACTCATCGCAACGCCACTGAAAGCATTGGTAGAAGAAACCAGAAAAATTCGTCGCTTTGACTTCTCAAGTGTGGATACACCCGAATCAAATATTGTTGAAATCAAGGCGCTTTCTGGCTCGATCAAAGTCATGTCTGAAACAATACAGAACTTCTTGAGAACACTTCATCGCGTCTCGAATAGCTCTAATTTCGATTCATTGATGGGTGATATCACCTCTCACTGCCAACAGGTTTCTGAAGCTAATGTTGTGATGCTGTGGACGCACTCTGAAGAGAAAGATCAGAAGCTTAGAGTCACGGCGAGATATCCGCAGGATGACACCAGCTTCGATATCGATTTACAGCGCTTACTCGATGCGTCGCCAGAAAGAGCAGAGACGCTTCATCAACATAAATTCTTGAGCTTCTCGCCTTCACTCAACGACCATGAAAGTCAATTATTGCCCGAGAGTATTAAACATGTATGGTTAGTGCCTCTTTACAGTAGGACTCAAGCCTGTATTGGTTATGTGTTTATGGGCTTTGATCACTGCAAAGGCAATGAACAGGCTGAGAAGCTGGAATTTATTCGACAGTTCCTGGGCTTTGCATCACTGATAAAAGAAAGCTGGGGGCTCGTGGCTGCGCAGAAACATCTGTTCAAATCCTTTGTCGAGTTAATGGCGTCGGCGATCGATACCAAATCCCCTTATACTGGCGGTCATTGCCAGCGTGTGCCGGAGCTCACATTTATGCTGGCTGATGCGGTTAGTCAGGACAAAGAGCGTTTCCCTGACTTTACGCTTGATGATCAATCTCGTGAAGCGCTCTATTTCGCAGCTTGGCTTCATGACTGTGGCAAAGTGACAACGCCGGAATATGTGGTTGATAAAGCCACAAAACTAGAAACTATCTACAACCGGATACATGAAATTCGTACCCGTTTTGAGGTGCTAAAAAGGGATGTTGAAATTTCTTATTGGAAAAAGCGTCTTGCGGGTGAAAACACCTCTGAACTTGACGCTTGGTTGGCTGCAGAGCAAAAGGCCCTCGATGAGGAGTTTTCGTTTGTTGCCATGTGTAATCAAGGTGGCGAGTTTATGGATGCCAGCAATATCGAACGACTTCAAAAAATTGCCTCGCGCACCTGGATGCGAACCATTGACGATAGCACGGGCTATCTTGGGAAGAAGAAGCGCGTTGCCAAGGTAAAGCCAGCGCATTGCCGATGGAAGAGCAAGTGCTGAGTGATAAGCCAGAACAGCGAATTCCCTGGTTACCTCAGCAGTCAGAAACGTTTGAAAATTGGGAGTTCAACCTGAAAGTCCCCGAGTTGCAATACAACAGGGGAGAGCTCCACAACCTCTCAATTCAACGGGGTACGCTGACAGCAGAGGAACGTTTCATTATTAACGACCATATTATTCAGACGATCAAAATGCTGCGAAAGTTGCCTTATCAGAAACACCTTGATCGAGTGCCTGAAATTGCTGGTGGTCATCATGAAAAAATGGATGGTAAAGGTTACCCGTACGGCCTTGATGAGAGCACGCTATCTGTAGACGCCCGTATCATGGCTGTCGCGGATATTTTTGAAGCCCTGACCGCCAGTGACAGGCCATATAAAAAGGCCAAAACACTGAGTGAAGCGCTAAAAATACTCGCATTCATGGCAAAGGATAAACACATTGATGGACAGTTATTCAGGCTGTTTATTGAACAGAAAATTTATCTGCGTTACGCAGAAGAATTTTTGCCTCCAGAGCAGCATGATGATGTTGATGAGGCAGCCCTGTTGAAGATCGTTTCTGTCACTCCTGCAGAGGGAAAAGATAAGCAGCCAGCATGAATTTTAATATTGCTTATGAATAATAAAAGAATTTATATTTTTTATACTATAAATTCTTTTATTTATTACTTTAGTGGATTTAACCTTTATCAAAGGAAATTAACTGTAGCCAATACGCTAATCATTTAATGAAAATATCTAATAAATATTCATTTCCAGTAAAAGATTTCTATTCTTTGGGATTATTTTAAAGTGAGCTTTTCTGCACAATATTTAAAGTGATCTGGGATAAGAGTTAAGAAAGGTTGTTAGGATGCACGCCCAATGTATAAAGAGGTTACATTATGAAAAAGTGTTCAATAGCCCCCTTTCTTCTTGTGCTGGTAGCCGCACCTACTTATGCGGATTGGAATACCGGAGTGAAAGTTTCTGGGATGTCAAAAACGTTTGAAACTGACACGAATAGCCAAGATAGCACCAGTCTTGCAACCTTAGTCGGTTCCGTGGGGTATTCGATGCCTGCTGGAGTAAACGGGTTGACTGTATCACCGGAATTACATTTTGGTGTCGGAGCTTTGAGTGGGGCGGTGGATAACAACGGTGCTCAGATTGCTGAAGTGGCTATTGACAGCTTCCAAAGTTTTTCATTGAAAGCGCAGTACGCTGTTAACGATGCTGTTTATATTTATGTAGCGCCAGCATATACAAAGGTATCTTACAAACTATTTGACGAGAATGTATCTGTGATTAAATCAGAAACTGATTACTCGATAGGTGCGGGTTTCGGTTATCGAGTAAATGAAAATTTATCTGCAGAGTTTGCATATGATAACCTGAATGATACGAACATTTTCTCATTCGGTGTGAATTATAAGCGTTAAATAATTTTGGGCATGGACGTTATATTATTGTGGTTTGGTGCCTACCTGTTTAGTACGCTTCGTTTTCACTAAATACATTAACGATGATACCTCCGTCCATGTCTTCATAGATTTTGAAGACAATAGGTCGACAACAGACCTGACAGTCTTCGATGTATTGTTGATCGACGTCGGTACTATCAATCAGAACATCAATCAATTCACCGCAATAGGGGCAGCCAATCGTTTGTTCGTTCAACTCTTCCATGCTTTTTCCTTACAGAGGTTAGTTTTTAACTCGACCTTTTACTCGTACATCTTAACGTAGCCGAAATAAGAAACGTTAGAAACCTCACTTAGGATCTATCAGGAACCTGTCACTGAAAACTCAAGTGTTTCGCCAAGCTGCCCGTCGATAAAAAGGCGTGTACCGTCATCAAACTCAAGGCATATCTCATTTGATCGTGGTCTGAAAACCCTAAGCACTTTTTTGCTTGTAATCATCCGTTCGATAGCCAGTGCTTCTTGGTTTAGTGCCTCCTCATTATTTTGCTTATCTCTGTCTTTCAGCATGAATGGCACCGCAATAACTCCCAAGATGATTAGATGGCTGACATTTTTGAACACGTTTCTTCAAACCAGTAAATTAATTGAACATTGTTTTATAATTTGGTTGGATATTAATTGATGAGATGCATTTACGTCAATGGAACAGTAACGATCAGTTTGTGTTTGCGGTTTTTGATTAGCCAGAGCTGAGCGACATTCTGAGCAAAGGCCAATCCTCATTATTGAAGCTTCTTACACTCGTTTCTCGGCCTGTTACCCTAAAACCGAGGGACTCATAGCAGCGGATCGCAGGTGTGTTTTTCTCAAAAACGGCAAGAGAGAGTGAATGAGCACTCAGATTTTCAGTCGCGTAATCTATGGCCATTTGAACCAATTGTTTCCCATAGCCTTTGCCACGCCCAGCTTCCTCATTGATCAGCACACGGCATAGTCGGAATTCACCTTCCGAAAGTCTGAACAGTTCAATGAACCCTATTTTTTGCTCGTCGCTGACTAACCAAAATGAGGAGACCTCTTCTTTCTGCTGATGTTCGGCGATTTGTTCAACCGTGATAGGCCAGCGATAGAGCGGGCCACCCCATAAGAGGTTAGATTCGGGCGTTGGGATCCAGCGACAAGCAATGAATAATCAGCAGGTAGGAATGGAGTTAGCTTCATATTGTTTAACTTTCTGACTCAAGACAATTAGCCCCACCCATCAGGTTGTTCTAATGGAAGGGGCCTAGTTTGATCAATAACTAATAGTGACTTTGGCCGCCACAGATTTAGCAATGTTTACGGCTTCATCCACATTGCTGCCTCGGGTAAGTGCCACGCCTAATCGGCGGCTGCCATCAATATCAGGCTTGCCGAACAACCTCAGTTGAGTATCTGGATTCGTCAGTGCTGTATGGAGACCAGCAAACCTCAGATCTTGAGATGTGCCGTTACCCAAAATAACCGCTGATGCTGATGGGCCATACTGGCGAATGCCTCCAACAGGCAAACCGAGAAATGCCCGAACATGCAAAGCAAACTCAGATAAATCCTGTGAAATCAGCGTGACCATGCCAGTGTCGTGTGGACGTGGAGATACCTCGCTGAAGATCACATGGTCGCCTTTTACAAACAACTCAACACCAAACAGACCATGACCGCCAAGCGCGGTGACGACTTTCTGCGCGATGGCTTGCGCATTTTCCAGGCTTTGTCCGTCATAATCTGTGGCTGCCAAGATTCGCGATAATCGCCATCTTCCTGACGATGGCCAATCGGATCACAGAAGTGAATGCCATCAACGGCGCTGACCGTGAGAAGGGTAATTTCATAGTCGAAGTCGACAAAGCCTTCGATGATCACTTTGCCTTTTCCGGCGCGGCCACCTTCTTGCGCATAGTCCCAAGCCGATTTAACGTCTTCTTCTGATTTCAGCAGGCTTTGACCTTTGCCCGAAGAGCTCATGACCGGTTTAACAAGGCATGGAAAACCGATGGCCGATACATGATTGGTAAATTTTTCGTAGGTATCGGCAAATTGGTAAGAAGAGGTGGGCAGCTCAAGCTCTTCTGCCGCCAAGCGGCGAATACCTTCACGGTTCATCGTCAAGCGTGCTGCTGTCGCTGTGGGAACGACATGTAAGCCTTGCTGCTCCAATTTAACGAGCTTTGGTGTAGCAATAGCCTCTATTTCAGGGACGACAAAATCCGGTTTTTCTTCAGCAATCACTTTTGCTAAGCGTCGCCATCAAGCATATTAAGCACATGACTTCGGTGAGCAACCTGCATGGCAGGTGCATCGGCGTAACGGTCACAGGCTATCACCTCGATGCCCAGCCGTTGGCACTCTATCGCGACTTCTTTGCCGAGTTCGCCTGCACCTAATAATAGTACCCGTATTGCACTTGTCCGGGTTGCCGTTCCAAACGTCATTGTTTCAGCCATAGTGGTTCCCTGTTGAGAAGTATTCGCTGATTCTAACGAAATACCATTTAGGCGCAAACGTTTGCGGTCAGGCTTTCCAGTTGATGCGTCGTTTGATCGCTTTCAGTGAGCAAACTGCACCTATTGAGACACGGGTTTTGGTAAATATCACTTAGGTATCAATTTAGCTAGGTTTGACGGGATAACAGCTCAGAAACAGTGACAAAAGTGTAGCCTTTGGCTTTGAGCCCACGGATGATGCCGGGGAGCGCTGCGCGAGATTGGTTTCTGGCTCCATTTAGTACATGCAGGAGAACAATTGAGCCGGGGCGGGTTTATGTCAGCACTGAATTGACGATATCGTCCGATGTGGCGAACAGGTCATTGTCTGCTTCAACATCGCCAGTCACTGTCACTATATCGTGTTTATTGAGGTAATAAGGAAGGACAAATAGCTTCTTAAAGTAAGGAGGCCGGAAGGTCATTTTGCCCCGATAACCCGTTTCACGGATGAGGTGAGAGGTTTCAGTGATCTCCCGTTCTATGGTGTTAATACTTTTAAACACCAACCGCTTGTGAGTGAATCCGTGGTTACCAATTTCGTGGCCTTTAGCAACGATCTTCTGTGTCGTTCTCATATTGTCCCGGATACCTCTTCCATTGAGATAAAACGTGCCTTTGACGTTGTGTTTGTCGAGAATCGCTAAGACGTCGTCAGGGAGTTGTTTATTCCAAGGGCCATCATCGAACGTTAAAGCCACGACTTTATCGTTTGTCTCCACGCGATGAACAATGTCACCGAAAAGCTGAAAGGTTCTCGAATTACTCAGTGAGTAAAGCCCAAAAGCGATGACGAATATGATTGTTAAGAGTATTAATGTCCTTTTCATGACGCATTCCTTGTATTAAAAGCGTGTGGCACATCGGAGCCAGAAAAGCACATACTGAGGGATAAAAAAGATAACTAAGTGACTGAAAAGTGGTAGATAGTGGTCTAATTATGACAAAAAAGGGCATCGTATTTAAAGGCGCGCTTTACACCGGATACAGCTGAGATATTCAGCGTAAAATACTGGCTGGGATAGTGTCATTCATCAATGACATCTCCCAGACAGTTGATACAAAAAATACACTTAAAACCCTTTATGCTTCTTTCTGTACGCTAGAGGACTGACGCCTTTTATCCGCCTGAACTGTCGGCTAAAGTTAGCGAGGTTTTGAAATCCGACAGTTTGACTGATCGTGGCCACGGCTTCCGCTGTCTCGGCGAGCATCACACAAGCACGCTGCACTCTCACCCGATTGACGAAATCCGTAAAGCGATGGCCCGTTGATTGGTGAAAGAAGCGTGAAAAGTAAGAGTCTGTCATATTCAACAAACTGGCGACATCTTTGAGTCTGATGGGTTGTTGATGCTTTGTCATCACATAATCGATGACCACACTGACCCGGTTTTGTAACGTGCTTGCATCCCTCACCTCAGACGCTGGTATCGTTGACAGCACCCGATTTTCAGCTTTGTTAATGTAATTAATCAGGCTGAGAAAATGCATCAGGCGTTCAACCCCCTGGCTATCGCGTATCTGTGCAAAGCGCCTCTCTGACTCGATGAGTGGCACATTGAGAAACTCAAGGCCCATTTTTGCTCTCTCAAGCATCTCAGCGAATTTTTCCAGCTCTGGAAAAATGCGTGCTGCCATCGGAAAAAGGTCAGGCTTAAACTGGATGACCATATCTCTCTTTGCACGGTGCTCGTCAGGTTCTAGCTGACTGATCCAGTTGTGGGGCAGCCATGGACCGACGAGGCTGAGGTGTCCAGGGGCAAAGGGAGCAAGATAATTACCAATGGTCACTTTTCCCTGAGTGTCGGTGATGAGATGTAATTCATAGTGTTCGTGCACGTGCCAGTGAATTCTTCGGTCAGGTAAACCATGCTCGTAGTAGCAGATTGACTCTTCCTCTATTTGGATAAACTCCCAAACAGGTTCTTTATCAATCTCGTGTGTCACTAATTCCATTTTCCCTCACTCATTAATTAGCTCTTATTTTATTGGCCTACTTTAGATAGCTCTTATGTAATTAATTGAACTATCGTTTAGCAATAATGAACGATGTAAAGTCTCACTTTAGTCTCAGCAATGATAAAATATGCTACATTTTATGGTCTTATATGCATATTGTTGTTATCAACGACCAGAAAAGTTAGCAGGCTGTTAACCCCCATGTCTACTAAGCTGGATCGTTCCACTAATCGGTCCTGATTGGTTATTGTCGTTTTGTAAAAGTCGCGGTAAAAATAGCCATCAAGCATTCGGTTGAAGTGTCACGTCTCTTCTTTGGTGAATAATGTTTCATGTCATTAACCTCAGTGAACGGTTCTGCTGTTTTGGCGTGTAAAGACAGAATAACCGCCATCGACTGTTGTTAAGGAATGAAGGACGGCATATCCGCATACCCACCCAGTTCTATTAGCAAACACAAAGGTAAGATTGGCCCATATCTCTCCACTGTGGAAAAGAATATGAATATAAAACCAAGCGCGTATCAATTCGGAGAAAATTCGGAGATTAGTGTCTCAATTGTTGTCTCACTTTTGCTGTGACGCAAAAAAAGTGAGACGTGCTACCAAGCTTTAGTTCGTTTTTCGGGCGTTTCTACCAGTGTTTGCCAGACTTTTTTATGACAAGAGCAGACACTTCTGCTGTTTATGGGTACGGAGAGTATTTTTGACTCTTCAAACGCTGCGCTTATGAGCGAGGTCGTATGAGCATGAGAATTGATTTGTTGCTCCGCAAGTTTGGCTTCAAAGGTGACCAAGAAGACAGTTCGCCGATTGAAGACACAATGCAGACTATTTTTGAGCAACTGAATGAACTAGAGATTGTGTGGGAAGATTCTTCTATTGGCTGGTTGTTGTTACTGACGGAACAACTGCATGACACCGAGGCCTTCAACAGGCTTGTCGCCGTTGTTAAGGCCGAAGTGGCCGCTGATCCAGATTTTTCCTGTTTCAGAGATGATGAAGCGTTATCCGCGATCATCATTACGGCGATCAATGAGGCGACAAACCTGAAAGGTCAAATGTGCATGGAATGTTGTGGCTCCGGTGAAATTGATCATGGAGACAACACCGAAACATGCCCCAAATGTAAAGACGGTTATTTGCCTTGGACAGACGAAAGAAGGTATGAACTCTTTGTTCAGCTTTACTCTTCGCCTTACAGCAATTTACCCGATACAAGCCGATGATTGGTCAGCTTGTTGACCAGCTTTCAATGGAGAAATTAGCAGCATTGCTGGCAATAAAAGGGCGAATTGAAAAAGAGAATAAAGTGGATCAAAAAGTCGCTTAATTTTCGTGGTTTGAACATACTCCGCTGGCAATTCGTGGCGTTTACGCCACGCTGCCTCGCATTTCGTTTTCGCTTCCATTAACACACTTCAGCTAAGGCTATATTGTTACTTCAGATCAGGTAACAAGCCGTGCAATGGCATGTTTACTAACGCCGAGCGTTTTGCGCACAAACAGCTATCCATTTCTGCTTTGTAGATTCCTTAACGCCATACCCACTCAGTGAGGCTACATTCAAAATACTCACCTGTTTTGGGTGTTTGATTAAGCAACAACCCAGTCTCCCTAAGCGTTTTTAATTGCAGTGGTACAGAATGTGAAGATTCAATCAATCAAACAAGATCGCGCGATATTATTGCTGCCGATATTCATCGAGATGGAAAAATACTATTTTGGTGCGTGCGATGTGACTGACGAGGAGATGTTGGCATACATAGAAGAGTCGGTCTTGTCTGACCACTCCAGCATCAAGATTTCTGCCATATTCGATGACAATTCCCTCCTTGGGTTCGCAAGCTATGCCATTTTATATCCCGGCCCAAAGCAGGGTGGGCAGATGTACATTAAAGACCTCTTCATCTCAGAAAGTGCAAGAGGGAAAGGGCTTGGCCTTGAAATGATGCGCCACCTTGCGGGCATTGCTGTGCAACATCGTTGTTCCCGTTTGGATTGGACGGCCGAAAGCACAAACCCAACGGCCGGGCAGTTTTATCAGTCGATAGGTGCGGAGTTAGTGACAGAAAAAGAGTATTACCGCTTTTCAGATAAAGACTTAGAGGCGTTGGCAAATGGATGTAACTGAAAGTGAAGTAAAAAACTTCAACGGGGCTAAGTTGGCGACCTTTTATGGTAGCGAGTTGATCGTATACAAACGGGACAATATTGAAGGTATTCCATACCCTGACTGCTGGGACTTTCCGGGCGGCGGCAGAGAAAATAACGAAAGCCCCGAAGTTTGTGCGCTGAGAGAGTTTGAAGAAGAGTTTAGCGTCAAGGTACCTGAAAGCCGTATTCACTTTAAAAAGTACGTAAAGAGCCACACAGGTAAAGGCGGCGCATACTTTCTCGCACTCACTTTGCAGCAAGAGGAATTTGAACAAATTCAGTTCGGTGATGAAGGCCAATACTGGCAATTAATGACAATTGAACAATACCTTGCGCACCCAAAGGCGATTCCAGCTTTAAAAGAAAGGCTCACTGCCTATTTGTCGGAAAGAACCAACACAAAATGAGCTCAGAAGGTCACTTGCCTGAATAACAACTAGCCGAGCAGCTTCACCAGTTGCTCAATCTTAATGTTTGATAGCTGTCGGTAATCAAAATACGGGCAAATAAACACAGGTAAATCAGGGTGAACGGCAAAAGATTCACTCAGCCAAACACACTCACCGGCAATCTCCAACTGCTTTGCATGCGTTCGCCCCGCGATAATATGCAGCCCACCAAACCGGGCATTTTCTTTGATATCCGCGTTTCCAAAATACAAAGCCGTACCGCTGTTTTCTTGCAGCAATGAAGCGTCTCTGAATGACTGCCAACTATCAAAGGCGTCAGGAAAAGAACGATGGGTTGTTGGAAGTGCAAAAAGCAACTTTGCATACACATTGAACACCTTCCGCCAACCATTGCCGCCAGTTTGGTTTATCGCAAAGATATCGCCCGTTGCGAGAGGATAGTGCGTCTCTAGAGGGAGCGGGGAGCCTATCGCTTTTTCAAAGGGAGGGGATTTTTCTATATAAACAGAAAATATTGCCTTGCTATCTCCAAGTGCAGTGAACGACATCAATGGGATTTCCGAAATCTCAACATATTGGCGCGACAAGATACCATGCAGCCTGCCAAAAGCAGGTGCCACGGGCGAATCATCATGTATCACTGAGAGAGATGATAAACGTATTTAACGGCATTGTTCTCTTTCAGAAAATCACCGATAGTTGAAAACGTCGCAGTAACGGGGCGTGAGGGATGGTCTGATGTGGTTATCGACTTAACAAACATCGAGCCCAGTGCTAGTTTGGTGCTGCTGATATGTACCCGTTGTGGTTTGAAGTGGGCCTTTTGGTAGGCTTTAATCTGCTTAATGTTATCGGTCCGGTAAATGGCCGACGTAATCACATCCAGAGTATGCTCAGTGCAGTTTTGATACCCAAGCGTAAACGGGTTGGCAATCAGCGAATACCTTGGATTATGAAGCTTTTGGTAGGTGTGTGAATTAATCACGGACAACAGCCTCTGCTGAAGCGTTGACGAGGGGATAATGATGCCGGCCTTGAGGTCATAAACACCGGCAAAAAAATCGACAGGAAAATCCCGCACCAACTCGCTGCGGTCATCCTTGCCGGGCGTCTGATAGAGGTTGTAAATCATATAACCCCGCGTTTTCTTTCCCTCGGTGCTTTCTATTTGTGAGTAAACGGCCAGTGCTGTATGCGTATAACGAATCCCTTTTGGTAAATCACTCCTTGGCTCGCCGACTCTGGCTAAAATAGCGACGCGCGCCCCACGTTGTGCCAGTGATTTTTCAACATCCTTAGCAAATTGAATGATTTTCTCCGGTGCATGATTGGGCGGAGCGTTAGCCTGACTTCCCGCTTGGGAGGTCAGGCTAACAAGAGAGAGTATGAGGGCAGAAAACATTGACCTGATTTGCAGTGCCATAGTCACTTCTCCTTGTTAGCCATCGAGTTTACTGACCTGACAGCGCTTCGGCAGGTGATGGGTAAGCGGTGAAGCTTTCTTCACACACATCCAACGGCTTATCGAAATTGATATCCGCGAAGTCGAGAGCGGCCTTACCTGCACTTTCACTCAGCGCGCCAAGCCCGCCAACAATCAAAAACGGTGCGGCGGAAGCGGCGAGAGCAACCTGACCGGACGCTGCCATGCTGTGAACGGTGGAAGCCGCACTGGCAGAGCCTGCGGTGGATGCATTATCAACTGCCTTCTTGCTGTGATTAGTTGATGCAACGGCCTGGCCAGAAAATGCCAGCGATAATGTCATTCCTATAATTGTTGCTTTAATTGCATTCATCGTAATGTCCTTCTCTTGATGTTTTGTTAATCGAAATCATTAATTATAAAACGATGTTCGATTGAGACTCAGATTAGAGTTGGAGTGCTTAAAAAACAATGTTCAATTGTGATTAATGAGAGTTAGATCGTTGGATGGTCCGTAAGCTAATGAAAGTATTGGGACGACTAAAACAAACCCTGCACGGTGCAGGGTTTGTTTTACCAGAGTCACGTCAACGTCATGCCAACGTTATGATGAGTATTCGAGCCAGGGGCGTTTGCTCTCTTCTGCGGAGCTGGAAAGGGTTTCTTCGAAGCGTTGAATTTGGTCTCGCCCTTTTGCTTTGGCCTGATACAAAGACGCATCGGCTTTTTCTAATGCTGAATACAAATCATCAGCCTTGTTTGTGGTGTGAAGGCCAATAGAGACAGTCACCTGAATCGGTTCTTTGTCTTCACCAATATCCACAACCATGGTTCTTACTGCATTCAAAATACGCGTGGCAATTTTGTTGGCGTTTTCTTGGCTGCAATCCGAAAGAAACAGAATAAACTCCTCGCCACCAAAACGACCAAAGATGTCCTCTTCTCTGATCCGCGATTGCACTGCTTTTGCAAACGCCTCTAGCACCCGATCGCCAGCGAAATGGCCATAACGGTCATTCACACGTTTGAACTTATCCAAATCAAAGAGAATAACGGTGAACGGCGACTTTTTGTTTTTGCGTTTATCAAATCGTTGCTGCGCCTGAGTCATTAACATGCGGCGATTGTAAACACCCGTTAATGGGTCGAGCGTGGCATGTCGATAAAGCTTCATGATCATATGCAGCTGCGACAGCTGTGACCAAGCCACCATAACCGCGGTGATCCCCTCAAATGAGAACAACATCTTTCTGACATTATCGACCTCATGACCACCAAGAACCGTCACCGAGTATTGCGTCATAAAGGTAATACCAATCAGCAGCAAGCACTCAGAAGCAGTGAGAGGAAATATTGCCAGCACAACAATATGTATCAGCGGCAACATAGCGTAGCTAAACGAATAATGCGTATGGTCAAAAGGGAAATCTAACACCAGGCTGGCACTGAAATAGAACAGGTTGGCAGCAATAACCAGCAGCGTGAGCGCAAATTTGATACGAAGCAGGCTGGTGCTGCTGTGCACAGTTGAAGCGATATAAAGGGCCGACGTGGCAAAGAGCAATCGCAATGCAGAAAGCTGAAGGGTCTGGCTGTTAGAAATTTCATCCAGCGCTGACAGTTGCGCGAAATCAATCGCGATCCAGACAAGGTTAGCGGCCGCCCAAATAACGCACAGAGCTTGAAGCCTGCCTTTGAGGTACGCATGTCTGGTCGTATTGAAAGACTGCGCATGATTTCTACGGGACCAGAGTTCGTACAGCGACAGCTTCCAACGAAGCAGCCTAGGTTCTTTGCGAAGAGATATGGCCATGTGACATGCCTGCTAACTATTGTTTTATTTAATATTTATTATTTAACGAACATTATGCTACTGCATGAATAATGAGCAATATATAAAAATTAAGCGTTTCAACAAGGCGTCTTTCATTAGTGTGATGTAATACATATGTTGCAGGTCAATTACGCATTTTGCGTGATGACGAGCAGCACGTATAATTCGCCCATATTTCAACGTGAGAGTGTGTTACATGTTATTGAGTTTTTGTCTGGCATTGGCTGCTGGTGTGATTGGCGCGCAATTGGTGCTGACACTGGTGTTGCTGAAAGGGGATATCTGTCCGGGCCAAAGAGGCCGCATTCACGGCGTGTTCTGGTATTTGGTCGCAGGGTGGGGCTGGTTATCCCCGTTTCATTTTGGGCGGTACTACCTTTTCTCTCTCTGGGGATTTTTTCATTCAGGGCAAAAACAGGCAAAACCCGGCAGGTAGGCCCAGTCCCTTTGCTTCATTTGGCGAATGGATTTGGCGTGCTGACATTGGGCATGTTTGTGCTTGAAGGTGATTTACTCAGTAACCTCATTCTGTTGCTTCAAGCTGTGATTTTGGGTGCCGCCAGTTCCCACTGTTTATTGGTGAAAGCCCGCTCTCGCTTGCAGGCATTCAACCAGATCCTCCCCATCGTTGGCGTAGTATCAGTAATGCTGATGTCGCTGGCCGTTGCTGGTGTGGCGTACCAGCTTCAGTTAGATGTTGAGTCTATTACGCCGTTTTTGATGACCCTCGGCCTGCTGCTGTTGGGTGTGGCATTTTGGCTTGTTCACCTTTTCAAGCAAGACAAGCCCCAACTCATGATGCTTGTGCCCGCGTTGAGCGCAGTGACCTTATCTTCTTACCTGCTTAATTCGCTGATTCGGTAAACTGATAAAGGGATATCGTGGGTACGCGAGTACCCACTTTGTTGATGTTAATTTCAATAGTGAACGTTTAGAACAAGCCGAGAGTCATATCAAATTATAGTTATATCAATATGCAGGTAGCTAAGCCTAAAGGCGGTGATAGTCTAACTAAGTTCTCTCTCGGTGAGATAATTTATAGTGGAAGATTAGAAATAAAGAAATTCTGATAAACCCCGTATAGTGGGGTTTACCTTTAGTAATTATATCTGTGTGAAGACGTTTAATTTTATAAAGAGTTACTCTTCCATCTCTCTTGCTTTCGATAAGGCTGACGCTACTAATCCGGCAGGTATAGAAACAATACCAAGCCCAACTATTAGTACGAAAAATGTAAACACTTTTCCTCCTATAGTAATAGGATAAATATCGCCATACCCAACTGTTGTTAACGTTGCTACTGCCCACCAAAGGCTATGAAAAATAGAACCAAATGTATCTGGCTGTGCTGGGCTTTCAAAATAATAAATACCAACACTGGCAAGGTATAGAATTATTAGGGAAGCTGATAAAAATAAAATTAATTCTTCTTTGGCAATGCTAAAAGCTTTATTGAATCTCCGAATCGCAGCATTATAACGAGCTAATTTTAGCACCCTTACCAATCGAAGAAATCTAAATGCTCTCACAGATCTAAGATCTAGCCCAGTTGAGAGATAGAAAGGTAAAATTGCTAGTAAGTCGACAACTCCAAAAAATGAAAAAATAAACTTTAATTTTTTTATCACTGCAATAGACTCTAAGAATATACTCGATAGTGAAAACAATGACAGTTATTACTTCAATAATACTTAAATAATTACTTTGTTTTGAACTTAAGTCTGGCAATGTCTCTAAAGAAAAGCTTATCAGTGAAACTACTATTAATATCTGAGTAAACAGAGAAAAAACCTACCTAACTTTGTCGACTGGTCATCAACTATTTTTCTTAAAAATTCTTTCATATTTACCTGATCCGAAAAAGGAATTCTCCGAGTGGCGGAGGAAAATAATTTTTTCTAGCTCACCGATAATCGATGAAAATCGGTTTCATGAAAAAACACCAAACTGGGATATAATTTTGAGAACAACTCAGGATTTCCTTTTGTTGTATAACGCCTTGTTAAAGTGTGAGCAACGCAATACTCAAGCCGCCGCATACCACCTTAAACACAAAGCGCAACACATATTGAAAGTGCCACGCCTTGCGAGTCACTCTTGAGCAGATTGTTGTAAGGTTTAGGAGGCGTTATACCCAAAATTTACAGTCTGTAGTTTTGATTTCCATAAACTCTCACGCTTAATGACTTGTTCAGGATTCAGTGATGAAGACAGGACTTCAAGAATTGTAAACTTAAAGTGTTTTTCAAAGTAGTCGCGGGTATTTATAGCATAAAGTTCTTTCAGCTCTTTATTATTTCCGTGGTAGCCATAAATATAGTCAGACCAACGTCCCCAAATGCCATTAGCTCCGTAAGCTGAACCAATATAGTGCTTTCCTGTTTTAGTATCGGTTAATAAGTAAATACCAAAAACACTACTTAACGCCACTTTCCAGTCATTTAATTCATTTTTTATAACTATGCTCATCACTTCAAAGCTATGGTTCACGTCATCATAAGATTCAAAGCACTCACCTTGATATGA
Source organism: Veronia nyctiphanis (assembly GCF_004116385.1). GTDB lineage: Bacteria > Pseudomonadota > Gammaproteobacteria > Enterobacterales > Vibrionaceae > Veronia > Veronia nyctiphanis. The sequence continues at coordinate 393,079 of NZ_PEIB01000001.1, forward strand.
ATATTGTAAAATTGATGATACTTTTGAGTGCGAGAAAATATAATCTGGCTTGAAGACAGTACCCCTCGTATTATCTCCTTTATAATCAATTATTAGGCGACCAATAAGTTCAGAAAATTGACTGTTTAACTTTACCTCATAGCTATCTGAATCACGGCTGGTAATGTCAAAAATACCACCAAACAAAAACTCTGATCCAGAAACTTGGGCGAAGCTTACTATTTTGTCTTTAACAAAACGTTCCTTTTTCGTCCCTCTGTACACTTGCCAACCAGCCCACTCTTTATGACTTCGAGCCAATACATCAATAGGACGAGTTCCGCCTGGCTCTTGTTTTGCCAGGTGGAAGCGGTATTCAGAGTTATTATTTAACTCTGAAAAAATTAAACCCAAATCCATAAATACCTCTGAACTTGAAAAACCATAAAACCCCAGATTTTCCTATGTGATGCAAGGACTAAACTTGCAACTGCTGGCAGGCCACTAATTTTCGGGCTTGCCAATAATCGGCGTAAATCGATTTGGCGAAAAATAAAACTTTAGGGGTGATTAATTACATTGAGCGGAGCATATCAAACTGGACATGTGGAGAGAACACTAAATAAGAGTTTATACTCTAAATCGTACTGAATTTGAGACATTATTTACTAAGTGTAGCGAAGTGATTTCTATTCTCTTTTATTGGTTGCGAGCATGTAAAGGGTTTGAGTGAAAAAGGCTAAATCAAGTTAGCGCCCGTAGGTGCGGGGTGTATGACTCTCAGTGATAGGTACTGATGATGCACGAAAAAATTGCAGGACGTGGTGAAACCATCATCGCGCGTTGGTCGTTCCGTTGGTTAGATCGTTACGTGTAAACTACGCCAGCTTTTTATACAAAGGGTAATATAAAATACCACTTAATATCATTGGATATACAACACTCAAAAGAGCCAGTGCTAATGCATAGCCTAAAACAGATAGATCTTCTATATTGTTAGCAATAGCAACTAAGCTAATTAAGAAAGAAATACCAACTGCCCAGAATGAAAATTTAATTTTTGCTTTATAAACTAAACCAAGTTCTGGTTTCTTGGTCGATGGATGAGTAAACATATACTTAAAGCCAACTATTGATTTTAGTGTTTTATCCCAACCAAATACTGCAAGAGGAATACCATAAACAAAACCCAGAATAACAATGAACGTTTGGGTATCTAGAAATATTCGCCAATCAGCCGATAATGTGACCGACAAAAAGATAGCCGCCACAGAAATTAACCAACCTATAAAATGACTCATAAACACTTCCTAAGTTACCCACCCAAAGTAGACACTCTCTATAGGTATAATCAACCAATACGGAGGTGTCTCAAAGACATGCAAAATACAAACTGGGGTATATCAAATTGTAGTGGATAGAGCATATCAAACAGGAGATAAGGCAAGAATCTTTTTTAAGTGCTTTTGCTCTAAAAGTAAGCGGGTTTAGATCAGAAATTTGCTGGGTGCAGCGAAGTGATTTCTGTTCTCTTTTATCGGTTGCGAGAGTGCGAAAGGTTTGGGTACAAAAGGCTAAAAGCAGATTGCCCCCGCAGGGGCTGTACTTGATGACATTATTGGTCTTTATTCGTCTTATGGATACTTAGCGACAATGTCTTTCACCATTTTCGAGGGGGTATTTACGCCATTGCTACCTTGAGTATTGATAAACTCTGGATGCACCCGTATTGCAACAGCCGCCAAGGAAGAGCTTGAAATAGGCACGTAACCATCAGGAAAGAGTTCTCTGTTATCGGTTAAGAATTTCGCAGCGTCATTGACCGCTTTTTGTAGTTTTTTACTCTCGGGTTTCTCGTAACTGAATTCCCACTCAGCCACTTTTTTTAGAAATACTCGGCCCTTCGTCCCTTGTATCAGCGTCAGATGCCTTTAACACTCGACAATCATACTGCCGACAGGTTTCTGGCCGATATTGATAAATGGTACATGCGCCATTTTTAAACATTGGGCAATGGCCTTTTTTGTCGTAGCCCATCAGGTAGTGGTTTGGCGGCAGTGACGGTGCGGAAAAAAGAAGCTGCTCAGGAATAACCTCAAGTGCGCCTGTATCACTCGGGCGGATCAGTATAAATTTTGAAGAGGTACAACATCCAACACAGCCATTACAAGGTACATTACCCTCACTTTGGCCTTTCATTGTTAATGTAAAATCACTGATCCACTCTGAGAATTCGCCAGCTTCAGCGCGCTTACTCATAAACTTCCTTTTATTATTGTTAGCCTGATTAATGGCTAACCGTGTTATCAACCCCAAAGTATCCAATGTCATTCAAGGGATATATTTTCAACTGTTGGTAAGCCGCTCGTTTTCTGGCTTGCAGACAATCAGCGAAAATCGGCTTCGTGAAAAAACACCAAACTTGGGGGGATTAATTAGATTGGGCGCAGCATACCAAACTGGGCATGGGGCGAGAATGTTGCCTAAGTGCGTTCGCTCGAAAAGCCACCACTTTTTGAGAGGAAATTTACGGAATACAGCGAAGTGATTTCTATTCTCTTTTATAGGTTGAGAGTTTGCGAAAGGCTTAGGTATAAAAGTTGTAAGGCAGATAGCCCCCGAAGGGGCGAGATTTATTAATCTTGTTCAAAAAAACGATAGATAAAGTACGAGTCGTAAACCCCGGCTTTTTTATAGCCGAGTTTCTGCGCGAGTTTCACCGAGCTTTCATTTGCAGCATCCCAATACGGGAAAAGCCCTTGTTCAAGGCAGTGAAGGATTAAGGTTGCGCAGACTGCTGTTGCCAGCCCTTTCTGCCGATGGGCTCCGTCGATACATATGTCGACTTCTATACCATCATCGTAATTATTGTGTGAGGCTGCTGCGCCTACCATCTGCGCTTGAGTTGGCTCACAATTGGCTGCCTCGCCCTCGTTCTTGTCGTCTTTACCGTCAAAGAGAACACAATACCCCAAACCACGCGCCAAAAAGTCCTGCGCATTTTTATATTGAGGCCCCGTGACGGGAATGAGGGAGTGAAGTTCAGCGTTTTCGAGAAAGCTGAGATCGATTGGCTTAATGCTGTATCCAACTGGCAGATCGTTGGCTAACTTGGATAATTTAGCGATGTCAAAATGGGCTGGATCATGCTCAAACACAGTTCGGGTATCTATGCTAAAACGGTTTTTGAAGCGTTCTTCAAGAATCGCTTTCCATTGATCGTCAAAAACAGTCGCACACATGTATTCGTTAAAGTTACTCAGCAGTTCAACGGCATATTGACAGTCACCGACAAAATAATGTGTGGCTCCAACCTGAATTTGCGCTGCTGTAGGGTTATTTAGGTCATTCGTCCACACTGTGCCATTGTGTCCTTGCAAGCAAGCCTTAGTTGCATGCATTTCAGTTGGGGCAAACAAGGCCTCTAATTTCTCAGTTAATTCAGGCTGCAGTCGTAACTCTCTGGCTCTTAATCTATGTAACATTGTATTTTCCTGATATGCCTTTTCTATTTTTCGTGATCACTACATCCAAAGGAAACCGAAAAATTCAAGTATTGGTAATCGGTTTTAAATGCTTTGTTATGAGCGGGGTTAAGAATGTGCTTTTACGTACTTTTTGACCTTTTTCATCGCCATTTGACGCTTTAGTGGTGAGAGGTAGTCGATAAACAAGTTACCCGACAAATGATCTATTTCGTGTTGCATGACGATGGCGAGAAAATCATCACTTTCGATAGTTATTGGCTTACCTTCGCGATCTAATGCAGAGACTACCACTGAAGTAAAACGCTCTACCTCTGCATAGTAATCCGGAACGGATAAACATCCCTCTTCACCCAATGTTTTATCTGAGCCACTAATTACTTCAGGGTTAACCAAAATTAACGGTTCATCTCGACTTTCTGAGACGTCGACAATGACAACGGCCTCTTTACGGCCAACTTGAGTCGACGCCAAACCGACACCATTGTCAGTCGAATATAAGGTTTCCAACATATCGTCAATTAATGTTTGTATCGACGAAATATCTTGCACCTTTTCCGCTTTAACTTTAAGCCTTGGGTCTGGTGCAGTCAGAATGTCTAAAACTGCCATATTTTCCTTCTCATTCCTGGAAGCTTATAACGGTGTTATAAACCCCAAGGTGTTCAAGATAATTCAAGGACGATAATTTCAACTATTGGTAAGGCTCTGGTTTTCGGGCTTGCAGACAATCAGCGAAAATCGGTTTCTTGAATAAAACACCTAATAGGGGAGTATTTATCGTATTGCGCTTAGCATACCAAAATGGGCATGGGGCGAGGATCCTGCCCCAGTGCGCTCGCTCGAAAAACCATGACCTTTTGGGCGGAAATTTACCGGATTCAGCGAAGTGATTTCTCTTCTCTTTTATAGGTTGAGAGAGTGCGGAAGGATTGGGTGCAGAAGGCTCAAAGCAGATGGCGCCCGCAGGGACCTTGGCCTCGGTTTTAGTTGGCATTAAAACTCATGGGTCATGAGTAGATTTTCTTCATGTCCGTGGTAACCATATTTAAGGTAGAAATCTTTTGCGAATGTTGTTTTGTCTGTCAGAAGATAGAAACACGTTATGTTGTCTCTCTTCGCGTGTGATTTTAGCTCGTCCATTAGCGTTACTCCCACGCCTTTACGTTGCTCTTTACTACTCACAAACAGCTCAACTATCTCAAGCTCAAGTTCGCCTTTAAAGCTTCCAACTCTGGACAATACCGCACCAATGAGTCCATTTTCATTTTCAGCGGCATACCCATAAAATCGATATGATTTAAATATTATTTCTAAGCGTTCGTAAGCCCACGCTTTCGTCCAGTTATCATTCCATGGTTCTGCATTAAAGACGGACACGTATAAATCGGCCAGACAGTCCAAATCTTTCTCTTCAATTTTTCTAATGTTCATTATTTATTTCCAATTATCTTCTCACTCTGATGCCAAGGTGAGTACATCTAAAGGAGTTTAACCACCGACGTTTTTCAGCTACCAGACACACCACTTATAGCGACTTTGATTTCAGGTATCGTAATTTTGAATATCGAACTATTGTGCAAACTAACGCTCTCAACATGGAAAAACTGAAAAGCAGTAGATAGTTGTCCTGATACTGGCTTGTTATATATGCGTCAGGCTGCCGCCTCAACTTGTAGGTCTTTCTTTAGCAACAAAATGATCAAATAGATGAAGTTAAGTGGTGGAACGAAACACAAGGCGACGCCAATCAAAGCAGCCACTTTTGGTGTAGACGTTTTTCTTTTACCCAAGTAGTAGCTCAAGCCTCCGACAAACAACATCGAGATAAAAACCAACTGACTTAGTAAAACAATGTTGAAACTCATTAAATTCCCTTTTATTTACAACAGTCTAATTCACATCAATGTGCCCAATATAATCTCTGCGATTTGCCCGTTTTCATTTAAGCGTATATTTTGCGACCCTCTGCACGCCTTTAATTTTGTGGCTTACAGTCAATAGACTTGCACCTTCCCGGTGAAAATCGTGGTCACACACATCTTCAAGGGCCTGTGTGTTTTCTCAATTTCTTTACTCAGTCAATCGGTGGTTTTGCTAAACTTTTTAGTAAGTCATATCCAGCTTTGAATGCAGAAGATTTTCACTGTGATGAATACTTTATTGCTGGTGGGGAGGATGTAGTGGAAATACACAATGCCATGAATCTTGATGGTGCCATCTTGTACGGGATCATTAATGAAAAGCTTCGCTTGGAATGCGACAGCCTCGAAAAGCTGATGACCAGGATGGAATTGGACGAAACAAAGCTCCAAGAAAAGCTCGATGAGATGGGGTGTTATTACGACCCTGTGGTCAATCAGTTGAGGCAAAAGTAGCCGTCAAATCTGATATCTCATCAAGCTGCCATCACAAGCGCGGATCTCAAGCGGCTATCACTGGTGCTAACCATAAGGGCAGTTCGATTCGCTGCCCTCTTATTGGTTCATTGATCTGTTTTAGACCTTTTTTATTCCTTCCAAATGAAGCTGACACTGTTGACGTGCTGTCGCAAAAAATGCCTGAAGGTAAGGGCGACTTTTATCTCCCGCTCTCACTGCCGCATATAGACGACGCCATAAGCCATCCTCTAGTGGTTTATCGACGATAAGACCTTGGCGTGAGAATTCACTGACTGCCCAGTTTGGCAGAGCAGCAACGCCTAGCCCTGCTGAAACCATTTGGATCAGCATCAGTGTGTTATCTGCTTTTTTGTATTTTTCAGGTTCAATGCCTGCTGGCTGCAGAAAGTGTTTCACCACGTCGAGGCGCTGCTTTTGAACGGGGTAGGTTAATAATGTTTGGTCTTTAAAATCTTGAGGAGAGATTTTGTCTTCCGCCGCTAAATCATGTGTTAAAGACGTCACTAGTCTGACTTCGAAATCAAACAGTGCTTCATAATGAATGTCGCTTCGTGCTGACACATCTGAAGTAATCACTAAATCCAATTCACCGGCAGCCAACGCTGGCAGAGGCTCAAAGCCGAGGCCAGACGAAAAGTCCAGGGACACATTTGGCCAGGTAACCTGATAATCCTTAAGCGCAGGCATTAGCCATTGAAAACAAGAGTGACACTCAATGGCCATGTGCAATCGTCCCTGAGTGTCTTCTTTGAGATTGGCTAACTCCGCGTCTGTTTGTGCAAAGCGGGGCAACACATCGTCTGCGAGACGCAACAGAATTTCCCCTTCTGCTGTGAACTTCACCGGACGTGTTTTACGCAAAAAAAGCTTACTGCCAAGTCTCTTTTCTACATCTTTCAATTGATGCGACAGTGCCGATTGTGTCAGGCACAGTTGGGTTGCCGTTGATGTCAACGAACCTGTATCTCTCAGTACAGAGAGTGTCTTCAAATGCTTTAACTCTATCATTATGAAATTATTTCACGTTTCCCATGAGTATGTTGAGCGATATTTATGAACCATAAAATATCGATGAAGGCATGTAAACATCTAGATGGCTAAAATTAGTCAGAGATGATGCGTAACATATTCCCGCGTACTCATATTGACGGCGGTGAGTGAGGCTCACAGATAAGAAATCGGGCAAACACAGCGGGATATTTCACTGTGATTTAGCCTTTGACGAAATAACGAATGGAAAAAAAGGTATATTGACGCACGCAATATTCCTTCATTGCATTTCATGGCTACTGTGAGTTTGGTGGCAGGATCCAAAAATATGTTCGACACTTAGTAAACATTGATTTAGGGATCGGGATTGAATGGCAAAACGTGTAATGATGACAACGATGGTGACAGTCCTCATTGGGCTGTTTTTCTCTTTTTTGGCTGCCATGTCATTACATCATTCTGAAAGTTTATCTATCAGACACGAAGTTGAAAAAGACGTCGAAAATGCTGCTCTTTCTCTTGGAAGAGAGGTCAACAGTGGCATAGAGCTTCTCCATATGATGCGTAACCATTTTGAGGGTAAGTCTACTGTTGAGGTTGACGATTTCAAATTGGTGGCGCGTGATATTTCGTCGAGGCACCCTGATATTGTGTTAATTGACTGGGTTGAGTTCGGTATCGAGGATGACAGGCTGCTGCCGTCATTTAACCCTCAGTTTTCACTCCCCCAAACGGCAAAAGCTGCATTTCTTATCGAAGGTATCTCTGAAAATAAGGAGCTTTTAATGTCGCTCCAAACCAGTGGCGAAAAAGGCGTGCCGATCGCGTTGGCCTCGGTCCCGTTGCAAGAAGAGTACAGAGATAGCACTGGCTTGTTGATAACCATGCCTGTATACCGAGGTAGACCGGAAACCGATGCAGAACGCATGTCTTCATTGAAGGGCGTGCTGAGTGTGACCTTTGATATGGGTGACATGTTTAAGCAGGCGATCAGTAATACTGTGGGGGAGGCGATTAACCTCGAACTTATCGGCCACCAAATTGGCGGAGACACTGAGGTCATCCACCAAAATCTCGTTGCGCTCTTCGACGAAGGCATCAGAGAGATGACTTACACATCATCGTCGATCAAATTTGCTGGGTTGGAGTGGTCATTGCGGGGCCTTCCTACGCGAGATTATGTCAGTGAAAGACGCAGCCTGTATCCGCAGATAATTTTTGTTGTTGGCATGGTGATTTTTAGCCTGCTCTCATACATCCTTTATATTCTTCAGTTCAGAGCAATGAACATTCAAAAAAGGGTCGACGAGAAGACAAGGGCGCTGCGCGAAGCGAATCTTAAGCTTGAGCAAATCTCCCGCAGTGACAGCCTGACTGGTCATTATAACCGTCGCTATTTTGATGAGTGTCTGGACAGTGAAGTAGGGCGCTCGCAGCGCGATGGTATACCGATCAGTATGATGGTTATCGAGGTTGATAACCTTTCTGAATATAACGAGACCTGCGGCCGCGTTGCCGGTGATAAGGCGATTCGTCTTATCTCACAGGAGATGAAAGAGTCTTTGTGTCGACCTGGTGATCTGTTTGCGCGCTACGGCGGCCAGCAATTTGCCATACTGCTGCCGAATACAAATGACGGTGAACCTGTGGCTTCGCGTATTTCTAAAGTGGTGAAGTCATTAGGGTTCTTTTTCGATAATGATCGGGGGAACCTCGGGCTCACGATCAGTATTGGTGGTGTCACTGTGGTTGACCCCAGAGCCCTTTCTTCGTCGAAGCTTTCAGCGTATGCCGAAATTGCATTGAATAAAGCCATTGCGGCGGGAAGAGACACGGTTCATTGGATTGATGAGCCGGAAAAGAATTAGCCTCCTGAATGGAGGCTATCGTGGTGCTACCTGGTATTTATCTTTGTATTAATAAACCCAATCCTGCAGCTTAAATTCTAGGTTGTTGGCGTTGCCATTCAGCATAATGGCATTTTCTGTCAGCGTCACTTTGCTCCAGCCTGACAATACGTCTGTCACCAGTTGTTCAAGCTCCATTGACGGCTCAGGGCATGCCATCATCGTTGAGCCCATACCTTGAACTCGAAATTGGTCTCCTTCAAGCTCAGCCTGTCCGAAGTATCGGTTACAACCGCTATGTCCGTTGGCTGTAAATTCCTCACCAATTTCAAGGGTAGGGGGAAGAAACCCTTCAACGACTTTTACTGGCTCTCCATTTACTTTTGTGAGGATCCAGTGGTGATGTTGAAGGTTGGTTTTTGTCACATCCATAGTGGCTTGTTGGCTTTCCTGTGCAGCATTCTCTGAAACGTTTACTGATTGTGTATTTGTGCAGGCGGATAGAAACAGTGCCATAACAGAGGCAAATACAGATTTGTTCATTACTTACTCCAAGGGGAATGAATACATCAAATGCAATCAGTCAGCTCTGAAGAAACATCAGGCTTTGACTATTGTTCAATCAAAGGTGTCTTTGCAAATAGATAGCATTTACAAAAGCCTGAAGAGTCTACCACTTTGGAGGAGGGTGTCGCGTCTTAAATTCAGGTATAAAGCGGCTATCCGTCTAGCTGAAGTCAAGGCACTGATGGGTCAGGAAAATGTGATGCTTGAATTGCCAGCACCAGTCGGGCGTCCATCGCTCATCAATGAGTATTACGATGACCGCACTGTCGTGCAGAGTAAGTAAGCGCCACAGGCTGTTGTAATTTGGCTTATCACAAACCACGACGTTTTGCAGACGGGTGAGTTTAGATTTCGCTTTGTGAAGTGATTGCGGCAAATCCTCAAATCGTATGCTTTGTGCATTGCAGCGGTCAGCCAATAACAATTTCTTATTATCAGATTGGATGAGCAGTTGAATTGCGCCTTTATTTTCGCCCACATCCTGAATGAGCTTACCCCATTCCATTGCTTCCTGTTTATCAAATGATTCGAGTAATTGTTCCATCATTATCGACCCCGGCGAAATAAACTGCTTTGTAATAAATCTAGCTGTATTTTTTTTAATACAGAGAGAATATCTGACAATGATTGTTAAATATATGACTCTGGTCAAATTTACCTTGTGTTAAAGATTGATGCTTAATTTTTGTAATTAAGTAAGTGAATGATTATTGTGGCTTATATCACATGGAATTTCTGGCTTGTTAAAATTAGACAGTTATTTGACAGGTTATTTTCTACCTTAAATTAAAGATCTAGTGGTCTAATGTTTTACGTGAGGATAATGAATGACGGGTAGGTATTTCTGGATATAAGTGAGTAGGGTTTTGAACTTATATATATTGGATGTTATTCGGTAACTCAATTTTGGTTGACAGCTCTTGGATATACATCAATGTCACGTAGCCATTGGTCCGTTTTGGCTAAATTCATGGGTCTTCCGTACCAGTAGCCTTGTAATTTATCGCAGCCAATTGACATCAGGTATTGACCCAACGCTTCAGTTTCTACCCCTTCAGCAACGACTTCACAACCAAGGCTGTGCGCGAGATAAACGGTGGAGCGGACTATTGCTTCATGATTTCGGCTTGTCAGCAGGTCTGTCACAAAGCTGCGGTCAATTTTAAGTTCATCTATTGGCATGTTGCTCAGAATGGAGAGTGATGAGAAGCCAGCGCCGAAGTCATCAACACTCAGTGTGATACCTAGATGGCTGATTTTTTCTAACATTAACCGACACTTATCTGGGTCCTGCATGAGGCTTGTTTCGGTGATTTCCAAAATTAAGGCACTGGGTGAAACTTGATATCGCTCAAGTAACGAGCGGAGATAGTCATCGAATTCATTGTCCTCAAGGTCTTTGGTTGAGAGGTTAACCTGTATCTGTGGGCTTAGCCCCTGCTCATTCCAGATTTCAAGTTGTTTGAAGACTGTCTCGAGTACCCACCGTGTGATCTTTCGGATGGCATAGGTTTGCTCTGCAATAGGAATAAATTCATCGTTACTGACATATCTCCCTTTACCAAGCGGCCAGCGTAATAGTGCCTCCATCGATATTTTCTTCGGGTTTTTAATATTAAATACTGGCTGGAAAAATAATTCGAAATCCATATTTCGGATGGCAAGATTTAGCATTGACGCGATTTCATCATGGCTCAGCAATGCAGCGGTAGCGGAAGATTCATAAACAATGAAAGGCTCCTGAGAGCGATGTGCAGCATGCATAGCTGACTCGGACTTTTTGATTAAATCATCAGCAGTGTTGGTATGAGATGGATACAGTGCAATACCAAAGCAGTTGGTAAGATTCACCTCATAGTTTTTTATGGGAAGAGGAGCCTCTAATTCACAGTGAAGGTTTTCGATAAAACTACTTAATTCGATCTGCTCGGTGTCTTTTATAAAAAACGCAAATCTATGGGTGCTGGAGCGAAAGAGAAGCGTGTCAGAAATTAAATTCTCTTGCAGTCTTTGGCTGAATGCGAGAAATAATTCATCACACTCCTGGTGAGTGAATACCTCATTAATATTATTAAAGTTGTTAATATTAAGGCTCACGAGGGCAAACTCGTTGCCGCTTGCTTTGAATTCCGCAATATTTTCGCGCAGTGCTTTGAGAAGATAACGGCGATTGGGCAAGCCTGTCAGCTCGTCGAACGATACCTGATGCCACTGTTGCAGTTCGGCTTTTGCAATACGCTCAATGCTTTGAGATATCACACTGAATGTCATGACGGTGAATATACCGCCTCCGAAGAAGATCATTGAAACGATTAGCTCAATAAACTCAATGATGGGTTTGTTAATGAGGTAAACAGAGAAGACAACGTAGCCCAGCGTGAACCCAAGCATGATAGGGAGAAAGCTGAACGTACTGAGACGTTTGTCTTTCAGGTAGAAGGTAATGGCAGAGCGAAGTGCCTGAATGATAAAGCAGAGACCAGTAACGACAAGAAAGACAGCAACGATTTTCAGCATTGTATCCCGCCAGATCAACAATGGGTGTTAGCGTTGAAGCCGTCACCCATTTAGCTTTCCAATACTAAGAAGCGTAGTTGATTTCGCCTACTTTATGAGACAATTTCATAAAAATTTGACAAGTGATCACCCTTTGCAAGTTGGACAATCGGGTCTTTTTGGCAGCACTAACGTTTGCCACTGACATGACATTGCGTCAAACATCATCAATTTACCGGTTTGATGAGTCCCGATACTTGAGAGGTGCTTTATGGTTTCTAAGGCTTGCATCGTACCTATGATTCCTACAACAGGCGCCAGTACGCCTGCCTCAACGCAGCTCAGAGATTGCTCACCAAAGAGGGCACTCAGGCATTGGTAACAAGGTTCATTATCTTGATAGGTGAAAACAGCCAGTTGTCCTTCTGTCCTGATAGCAGCGCCACTTACTAGTGGTGTTTTTGTCGAGAAACAGAGTCTATTTAGTTGATTTCTTGTCGGTAGGTTGTCGCTGCAATCGACAACAATATCATGCGTTGAAATCAAGTCACTGAGCACATCGTTACCTAACCGTTTATTGATGGGCTTTATAATGACGTGGGGGTTGAGCTTTTCCAGAGACTGTTTTGCCGATTCTACTTTTTGTTGACCAATGGTTTGCTCGCTGTGCAGAACTTGCCTTTGGAGGTTTGACAGTTCGACAACGTCATCATCGATCAAAGTCAGTTCGCCAATACCAGCCGCTACAAGATATTGTGCAGCGGCGCAACCAAGGCCTCCTGCACCCAGCATAAGAACTTTTGATGTTTTGAGTGCCTCTTGCCCGTCAAAATCAAACTGACGGAGCAGAATTTGGCGGTTGTAACGCAGCTCTTCCTCAGGCGAAAGAATATCCATCATCGTTCCTAAAGCAATACATCGTTGAAAGGTTCAATAGTGACTGTCTCTCCCGGCTGAATTCGGCCGCGCTCTCTTTCCAGTACCGCAAAGCAATTTGCTAAGGTAGTGAACTGAATGCGCCAGACCCTTGGTTACCGGTTGTAGCAACTGTGAGCTCACCATTTTCAACTGAGTATACAGCACGCTGATAGTCCGTTCGGCCGGGCGATTTTTTGAAGAGCGTTTTCGCTTTCGCTTGCAGCTGAATGGGAGGTGTCCACCGCGTGTGTCCACCAAGCTTTGCGAGTAAAGGCTGAACCAACACGTACAAAGTGACGAGGGTAGAGACGGGGTTGCCCGGCAGGCCGCAGAATAAAGCGTTCCCAACCTTTCCGTAAGCAAAGGGTTTACCTGGCTTAATGGCAATTTTCCAAAAACCGACTTCACCTTCCTCAGCCAGGATATCTTTTGTGAAATCGGCTTCTCCAACACTGACGCCCCCAGAGGTGACAATAACATCAGCGCCAGTGGAAGCTTGCTTGAAGGCTTCTCGAAGTTTCTCAGGATCATCTGGGATCACGCCTAAGTCGAGTGCTTCACATCCCATGGCATCAAGCATCGCACTGATTGTGTAGCGATTACTGTCATAAATCTCACCGGGGCCCAGAGGTTCTCCGACCTGTCTCAATTCGTCACCGGTTGAGAAGAATGCGACTTTTGGTCGAGCACACACTTCGACATTGGCGATGCCCAGTGTGGCAAGCATAGGAATTTCACGGGGTGTTAAACGGGTGCCAGCAGGGATAACAATCTCGCCTTTCTTTACGTCATCACCGACGGGACGAATATTTTGTTCCGGCCTGGGCGTTGCGGTAAAGGCTATGTTGTCGCCATCAGGTTGTGTTTGTTCTTGCATGATGACAGCGTTAGCCCCTGCGGGGACTTCGGCACCTGTCATGATTCTGATACAACTACCTTTTTGCCACTGCCCTTTGTAGGGCGCTCCGGCGAATGATTTACCCGCCAACGACAGTGTATTAGCATCGGTGAGATCGTCAGTGTTAACGGCATAGCCATCCATTGCTGAGTTAGCAAAAGGAGGAATATTGAGCGGCGAAAGTATGTCGACGGCAGCAACACGATTTATCGCTTCAGATAAGGGTAGAGTTTCGGTTTTTGCCAGCGGTGTGGCATTCTCCAATATCGTTGATATTGCGGTTGAGACTGGCATCAGCCCCGGTACATCACAGCATCCCATGTTGATCTCTCTGTTGCTTGGTAGCGTAAGGTTTCTCTACCCTGAATTAGAACAAAGCCCTTATTATTGCAAAGTTTATGACAGGTTATGAATGACCTTACGCAATTCAAGGTGTAATTTTTTAATTATTAACGCTATGCTTCAAAATTCTGACAACACATAGATCCATGTCTGGAAAAGATCAGTAATTATTACAACTAACACAATCGTGACATTGGCACGCAACATTCAGCAGGAGCCTTATATGACTTCACTAAGCGATTCGGCACAGAAAGTCCGCGAAGCGCTTATTGCCCAAGGCATCGAAACCCCGATGCAAAGCGGCGGCACCATGAAAACTCGGGAAAAGAAGGAAAAGATTGAGTACCACATGCGTGAGATTTTATCAGCGCTGGATCTTGATTTAGAGGATGACAGTCTGAGTGACACGCCTGCCAGAATCGCGAAGATGTATGTTGACGAAATTTTTTGCGGTCTGGATTACCAAACTTCCCGAAAATTACCGTTATCGACAACAAAATGGGCTGCGATGAGATGGTCAAGGTAAAAGGCATCTCAACAACCAGCACCTGCGAGCATCACCTTGTCACTATTGATGGTCGATGTGCAGTAGCCTATGTACCTGACGATAAGATCATAGGTCTTTCAAAGATAAACCGTATCGTGCGGTTCTTCGCTCAGCGCCCTCAGGTTCAGGAGCGACTCACGAAGCAGATATTGGTCGCATTGCAAACGCTGCTAGAAACTGAAAACGTCGCTGTGCACATGACGGCAGTGCATTACTGCGTCAAATCACGTGGCGTGATGGATTCGACCAGCGACACCACCACCACTGCACTGGGTGGGATTTTCAAATCAAATCCGTCAACACGTGCCGAATTCCTCCACGGTGTCTGACGTACCACCAGTCGAAAAAAAAGCGCCCGTGGGCGCTTTTTTTGTTTAAGCTTGCTGGTGACTTAAATAACAGCAGCAATCGCTTTGCATAGCGGACCCATGTTGTCACGTGTAATACCAGCAACACTGATTCGACCTGAGCCAACGATGTAGACACCAAACTCATCTTTCAGTCTCTCAACTTGGTCTTTCGACAGCCTGAGAATGAGAACATGCCATTCTGACGGCTGATGAAGCTGAAATCAGTGGTCACACCTTCCGCTTTCAGTGTCTCGACAAAGAGTTCACGCATATCTTTAATACGAACACGCATTTCGGCAACTTCTTGCTCCCACTCTGCACGTAATGCACTGTCGGCCAGAATTTCTGTCACAATCGCTGCACCGTGTGCTGGTGGGTTAGAGTAGATCACGCGCGCAATAGATTTCACTTGACTAAACGCTGTTGATGCTTGTTCAGCATCGTTTGCAACGAGCGTAAACGCGCCAACACGCTCGTTGTACAAGCCAAAGTTTTTCGAGAATGAACTCGCTACCAGCAACTCAGGGCATTGTTCTGCAAACGTACGTAGCCCCGCAGCATCTTCTTCAACGCCAGCGGCGAAGCCTTGGTAGGCGAAGTCAAACATTGGTAGCAGTGACTTTTCTTTACACAGGTCAGCAAGTTGCTGCCACTGAGCCGCGTCAGGGTCAATACCTGTTGGGTTATGACAACAGCCGTGCAGAAGCACCACATCACCAGCTTCTGCCTGATGCAGGTCAGTCAGCATAGCGTCAAAATCCATGCTCTTGGTTTCTGCGTTGTAGTAGCCGTATTGTGCTGTTTCTAAGCCCACAGCAGTGAAAATACCAAGGTGGTTCGCCCAAGTTGGATTGCTTATCCAGATTTTCACATCGCCAAGTTGGCGTTTGATGAACTCTGCGCCAAGACGAAGTGCACCAGTGCCACCGGGAGCTTGTGCAGTTTGTGCACGCTTTTGAGCAATAATGTCAGCATTTTGGCCGAACAGCAGTTTTTGTACAGCAAGGCCGTACTCAGCGGTACCTGGAATGCTTAAGTACGACTTGGTGGTTTCTTTTTCAAGAAGAATAGCTTCGGCTTTTTTCACGGTAGCCAGAACTGGCGTATTACCTGACTCGTTCTTATATACACCTACACCTAGGTTAATTTTCTCAGGGCGAGTATCTGCTTTAAACTGATCTGTCAGACCCAAAATCGGGTCGGCGGGAGCTGGGCTAATTTTTTCAAACATCTTGGTCTTCCATGGGCCATTTTTTAAACTTGATCACAAACGTTATACCACTTTGTTTGCTCATAAAAAAATAAAAATGCCAAATTAATTTTTTGCACCGTCTCGCACACTGATTACAGTGGAAAGAGAGCTTAACATTTTTGCAAAATTCACCCGAAAAAAAAGCCACCTCGCGATGGCTTTTCATTCGACACGAACGACAGACTATTAGAAGTTTGCGCTGCGCGGTGAACGTGGGAAAGGAATGACATCACGCACGTTCGCCATGCCTGTTACGTAAGAGACCAAACGCTCGAAACCAAGGCCAAAGCCGGCATGAGGCACAGTGCCGTAACGGCGCAGATCGCGGTACCAGTCCATATGTTCTGGGTCGATGTTCATGGCACGCATGCGCTCATCCAGAATATCTAGGCGCTCTTCACGCTGAGAACCACCAATGATCTCACCAATGCCTGGTGCAAGTACATCCATCGCGGCGACAGTTTTGCCGTCATCATTCATACGCATATAGAATGCTTTGATGTCTTTCGGATAGTTCTTGACGATAACCGGTGCATTAAAGTGTTCTTCAGCCAAATAGCGCTCGTGCTCTGAAGACATGTCGATTCCCCACTCAACATGGAATTCGAACTCTTTGCCAGAGTCAATCAGGATCTGAATGGCATCGGTGTAATCGACCCGAGCAAAATCAGAAGTGACAAATTTCTCGAGACGGCTGATAGCATCTTTGTTGATGCGTTGAGCAAAAAACTCAAGGTCATCGCGGCGCTCTTCAAGTACCGCTTTGAACACGTACTTCAGCATGTCTTCTGACAAATCCGCGATATCGTTCAGATCTGCGAATGCAACTTCCGGCTCAACCATCCAGAATTCCGCCAAGTGACGGCTGGTGTTTGAGTTTTCAGCACGGAATGTTGGGCCGAAGGTGTAGATTTTGCTCAGGGCACACGCGTAGGCTTCACCGTTTAACTGACCAGATACCGTCAGGAAGGTTTCTTTACCGAAAAAGTCTTGGTCGAAATCGACGTCGCCTTTGTCAGTCAGTGGCAGGTTCGCCAAGTCCAGCGTCGATACACGGAACATTTCACCTGCGCCTTCAGCATCTGATGCTGTGATCAGTGGTGAAGACATCCAGAAGAAACCGTTCTCGTGGTAGAAACGGTGGATAGCCTGAGACAGACAGTTACGAACACGTGCAACAGCACCAATTACGTTAGTACGCGGGCGCAAGTGAGCAACTTCGCGCAAATACTCAATAGAGTGGCGTGTTTTTGCCATTGGGTACGTGTCTGGGTCTGAAACCCAGCCAACAACCTTTACATCTGTCGCTTGAAGTTCGAAGGCCTGACCTTTACCCGGGCTTTCAACTACTTTACCGGTCACTTCAACAGAGCAACCTGTCGTCAAACGTAATACTTCTTCCTCGTAATTATTCAGCTCATTAGGAACAACAGCCTGAATGGGATCGAAACAAGAGCCGTCATAAACGGCGAGGAAAGAAATACCGGCTTTTGAATCGCGTCGGGTACGGATCCAACCGCGAACAGTCACTTCAGTGTCGACTGCCGCTTTGCCGTGCAGTACGTCTGCTACAGGCACATAAGTCATAGTTTGCATCTAACTCCATTGAGGTATGTCCGGTCATGCTTTCCGGACATGAGTAATAAGCTTATTCGAAACAGCAAGTTTACCTGTCTCGCGTTAAGCTGCAAGCACTGAACGCCTGATGACCGTGAATTTCTGCGGTGGATTTCGCCAATTGTTGTGGAGTCAGTCAATACTTCAACAATCATGCGCTGGTAAAACCGTATAGATCTTATGGTATCGAAACTATCTGGCTGATATTTAAGCAAAGAATATATTCACTTATTGCAGGTGTTGCGAGCAATGAACACAAAGGCAATAAATTTGTATGACTTACTGTTTGAGCTTTAAACCATAATTCAGTAGCATCGCCGCCGCATTTATATTGAGAACACAGGAACGCGCAATGCAAACCGAGTTATTTAAAGAGTTTATGTTTGAAGCTGCCCATCACTTACCGAACGTCCCAGAAGGGCATAAGTGTGGCCGTCTTCATGGTCACTCTTTCTTGGTTCGTATTTACGTTGCGGGTGACGTTGACCCTTGTACGGGCTGGGTTATCGACTTTGCTGAGATAAAAGCTGCATTCAAGCCTATCTATGACCGTTTAGATCATTATTATCTGAATGATATTGAAGGATTGGAAAATCCAACCAGTGAAGTTCTTTCTAAGTGGATTTGGAATGAGCTGAAACCATCGCTTCCGTGTTTGAGTAAAGTGATGATTAAGGAAACGTGTACTGCCGGCTGTATCTACACGGGTGAGTGATCGAAGCCGTTTGACTGCATAGCCTTAAGTGAAAAAACCGGCTGATGCCGGTTTTTCTGTATCAGGCGATGTTCAGGTATTTGTGGGTTTGAATTGATAAGCGCCAGTTGCGCTTCACGCAAACATCAATACAGAGCTGAGTTGCTCTCTGCTTCTGACTAATAGGTTGTAACGCGATAGTGACATTGTCACGGAGCCTTACGTCTTCGATAAGCGCGTCTAACTTCTCAATGTCAGATTCAGTACCGACGGGGTGTTTGATTTCGTTAGCCCTTTCGAGGCATTCAGCCAATACGGGCAATTTACCACGCATGCCAATTTTGGGCGATACGGTGACCCAAGTGCTTGTTGTTGCATGTATAGTGTAGGTTCCGCTGGTTTCAATTTGACATTGATACCCATTTTGCTCAAGCGCTTCAGTGAGAGGGTTTAAATCGTAAATACATGGCTCTCCGCCAGTGATAACAATGTGCTTAGCTGTATAGCTTCTATTGAGGTGTTCAATAATATTATCTACCGTCAGAGAGGTCCAATTTGGAGAGTCACTCTCTTTGGCCAGAATTTCACCGAAATCTCGCTCATCCTGCTCGAATACATCCCATGTTTGTTTGGTATCGCACCAAGAACAACCCACAGGGCAACCCTGAAGGCGGATAAAAATTGAGGGCAACCCGGTGAAAACACCTTCACCCTGAATGGTTTCGAAGATCTCGTTAATCCTGTACATACTGCCATTAATGAACAAATTAATTCGGGCGCTGATTATGTCAGTTTATTCGCATTATGTCCTGCCTTTGTGATCTGAAACAGCTTTGAGCCGATGTCAAAGGTTATCTTGATACTTTTAGTGATAAACCTGACAATAGTGAGTTCAATCAACTGTCGTGGATATCACTAAAACAAACATTTCAGTGTGATGTGACTCGCACTGAAATATCGAGTCACTTTATTATTACTTTACAAAGTAAAAAAATCCGCACTACAACAGAGATTCTTCAAACGCCAAGTGTGATAAGTACGAGTGGAAACGTTAAAGTCATTGCTACGAACTCGCTTTCCAACTTACCGCGAAATTTTCTGCATTTATCGATAAGATATAATTTCTGTTTTTATTTTAATGACTTAAGCTTGCTGAGTGTTTTCTGCAGATACAGAAGTGGCATAAATTATGGTTAGATAAATTGATATTAGCGATGAATTGGATGTCACGCTAAGAGTGGGGCAACGCACATATCGTGGCCTAATACATTGAATACTCATGTGGCTTTGCTATTTTTTCACAACGTGAAAAAAATCAGGATACCCAGAGCCAACGTGAAAAAAGGAAGAGATGATGCTTCTCGCTCAACCCGGTCATATTGATCATATCAAAAGGAAAAATGCTGGCATGGTTTACCAGCTGATAGATCAGCTTGGCCCGATCTCTCGCATTGAACTGTCGAAGCATACTCAGTTGGCACCTGCAAGTATCACCAAAATAACGCGTGAGCTTGTGGATGCTCACCTTATTATGGAAACCGAAATTCAGGAGTCGGGGAGTCGTGGAAGACCTGCTGTCGGCTTAGTCTTGAATAACGATGGATGGCAGTTTCTTTCTATTCGCCTCGGTCCCGGTTATATCGTTCTTGCTTTGCATGAGCTCAGCGGTGCAATTATCCTCAAGGACAAATTTGATGTGCCACAAATGGCGCAGGATGAACTTGTTTCCCTTCTCCTTAACCACGTTCAGCAGTTCTTTGCTCGTCACAACAAAAAAATAGAACGAGTAACATCAATAGCCGTTTCCGTACCGGGTCTTGTCGATCACCGTCAGGGTGTTGTCGTTAGCATGCCTTACTACGGGGTAGAAAACCTTCAACTTGGTGCTCTACTGCACCGTGAAACAGGGTTGTCAGTCTTTGTCGGGAATGATATCCGCTCTTGGGCGTTAGCGGAAAAGTTATTCGGTAAAGCCATTAACTCGAACAGCGCTGTGCTCGTCTCGGCTCACCACAGTGTGGGAGCGGGTATCTTGGTTGATGGCCGCATTCTTGAAGGACAGCTAGGAAATATTGGTGAACTCGGCCATATCCAAGTGAAACCTTTTGGCAGACGATGTGTGTGCGGTAACAGTGGCTGCCTTGAGACTGTTGCGGGCTTACAAGCTGTTATTGAGGATGCAGAAACTCTGGTTAAACAGGTCACCCAACGAGTCTAACTGAGTCAAACCTGTCTATTGAAAGTATCAGTGAGGCGGCACTTCAAGGGGATGGATTGGCAGTGAAAGTCGTCTCTGAGTATGGTCATAATTTGGGCAAAGCGATCGCGATACTGGTTAATCTGTTTAATCCTGACACCATCTATATTGATGGCGAATTCAATAAAGCATGGCAGGTACTTTTCCCTGCTATTGATGAGAGTCTGAAGGCACAAGCACTGCCTGCTTATAGCCAACATCTGAATGTGGAGTCGGCGCAGTTAGAAGCCCGGACGACAATGGCTGGAGCTGCTCTAGTAAAGCGCGCAATGTACGATGGCTTTTTGCTCATCAAAGTTCTTGAAGGTTGATATTCAGCCTTCTTTGTTACTTCATTTGTGTCTCTCTTACAGGTAGAGAAGATTTTTCTCTTCCGTAAAGTCAGTGCTCTTACCTATCACCAATTATCTTTTGGCTCTGTCAGTTACCAACATCCAGCCGCTAATATTAAGACACTGACCTCTAGTCACTAAGTCTTAGTGGCTGGAAGTTAGCCGTTTATATTGGTATGATTTTGACTCTCTTCCAGCCATGAAGACATACCCATGAAAAAGTACACCGACTATTTTTCTCGAAAAATTGCTCAGGGAAACTCTTTTTTCGACAGGGATGAGCAGCGTCGAGCCCTGATTGTTGAGCTATCATCTTCGGGTTCTGTCTGGCTGTCGGGAGAGCGACGCGTTGGCAAAACCTCTGTTGCTGTTCAGGTATGCAGAGAGCTTAGCTTGAATGCAGAACAGTACGGTTTCACAACCCTTGCGTGGAGTAAGTGCGACATCAGTTCGTGCGCGACTATGGAAGCGGCAAAGCGAAAAATTTTGCAGGCAGTCGCCGATGTCGCGTCAGATATTGCCGGACGCGATCAAAAAGCGGTTGAAGGAATTCGTCAGTTCTTCGCTCGGTTTGACCCTGAGTTTGCGATTGGCGGCAAAGACATCGCAAAGTTAACGCTGAAACTCCGCACCTCCCATTCGATGGATAACCCGCTTCGTGATGCATTAACGGCGCTGGATGCACTTGCACGTGATAAAGGCTCGCAGGCGGTGTTGATCATTGACGAGTTTCAGACTCTGTCTGAGATTAAGGCCGATGAAGGTGAAAAAATAGAATGGGAAATTCGCTCTGCACTGCAAGATTCCAGTCGAGTTGCCATGGTATTTGCTGGCTCTAAGAAACGTATGATGAGCGATGCTTTCGTCAACAAAAACCGAGCTCTTTACGGCCAGTGCCGACGTGTCAAAATCGGTAACCTGCCAGAATCTGACTGCACACGACAGCTGAAAAAAGTCGCTACTGAGTGCGGTTTTGAGTATGACGAGGGGGCACTGGAGAGAATCAGTGAAATTTCTAAAGGTCACCCGCGGGATTTTTCTCATCTTTCACTTCAGACCTTTGAGCTTGCCGTTTTTCAGGCTAAAAAGCCGAAACATATTACCGAGCACACGGTGAATGCAGCGTGGGAAGCTTATATCCGTGACATGGTATTCGATGAAGTGAATGCCTTACTGAAAGAAAAACTCAACAATAACAAGCGCGCAGAAGTGGCGACGTTACAGGCAATCGCCCACACCCGAGTGGCGAAAATCCGTAGTTCATGGTATTCGATGAAGTGAATGCCTTACTGAAAGAAAAAACTCAACAATAACAA
>NZ_PEIB01000010.1 GCF_004116385.1 Veronia nyctiphanis
CTGCGAAGGCTGAAAATCGGCCTAATTTACTGTCCGGAATGAGTTGACCACTACAGGCTGAAGAACCAGAGCCCTAGTAACCGAGGTCTTTAGGGTATTTACGCATTCAATTGATTGCTTCGATGAGATACCCACTACCCCAGAATAATCAAACAGATTGGCCAGTGCAGGCCTATTAGGCTCATCACTACGCAGTTGGGTACCTAAAGCCCTAGCATCAACCCAAGCACAAAGCGATAACCGCCCACTATCGACCGCGTTTAATAAATCACCTTTGGTCACAGGGGCAACGTCTGAGATTTCATCAAGTCTAAAGAAGCGTCTTTTATCCATGATATTCCTTCATTTTGAGTATGAGTAACTGGATATAGGAAGCCTATCTTCGTCACAGAGCGACAGTTATTTTCTTTAGTAACTCAAGAAAAGAAAAAGAAAAAATCTGTCATTAATATTTTGGAAATAGGTCTGATATAGACTTATCAACCTGAATTTTCATTAAATTATCAAATGCCAAATAAGCCTTCACATACTCCGTTTCCTAGTGGGATTTCACTAATCGTCACACAATGTCTTCAATTGGATGGCCAAAGCATTAATGATATAATCGAAAAAAAATACGGCCTAAGACAATGAAAGATAAAGATATTAACACATTATTGGAAGAGTTATCCGAGAGCGGTCAAGCCGTAGGCATTGAAGCCGATTCGGATGAAGAATTGATTCTTGAGCCCTTTGATCCCGAAGCAATCTCGATAGAACAAAAAGTTGTTCCGATGGATACCTTAATTAGGCGCCTTGAACAAGGAACTATCCATTTATCTCCGGACTTTCAAAGGACAGAAGTTTGGGATATAACTCGAAGAAGTAGGTTAATTGAATCACTTCTTCTCAAAATTCCACTCCCAATGTTTTACGTCGCTTCAGACGAAAAAGGGCGATGGGAGGTGGTAGATGGTCTTCAACGACTGTCAACAATCAGAGATTTTATAATCGGTGATAAACATGGCAACTTCCTCTCTCTAAAGAACTTAGAGTTTCTAGGTGAGAAATTTGATAAAAAAACGTTCAAAGCAATTGAGCGAGATCCATTACAACAACGCGTAGTTAATAGCATTTTCGAGACGGAGATGCGCTTTACTATAATTAATCCTGGCACGCCAGAAGCAGTAAAACGAAATATATTTAAACGTATTAACACAGGAGGAATGCCGTTAACTTCTCAAGAGATCAGGCATGCGCTTTATCAAGGGCACTCCTCTAATCTTCTAATTGACCTTGTTGAAAATGAGTCTTTTAGAAGTGCGATAGGACAAAAAGTTAATGATACAAGAATGGCTGCTAGAGAACTAATACTCCGATTCATTTCGTTTATGGTTTTTGATCGCCACTCATATAAACCAAGCTTAGATACTTGGTTAAGTAATACTATGCGCGTTATAAACGCCATGCCAAATATAACTGATAAAGATATAATAAAAATATTCACAAATACAAATGAAGCTCCAAAAATAAATATTATCACCATTGATGAAATAAAAGAAAACTTTGAACTATCAATGACAAGATGCAAGCTTGTTTTTGGGGATCATGCATTTAGAAAATCACTTCCAAATGATTCAAGAAAAACGCCAATTAATAAGTCATTATTTGAGTCATGGTCATCTATTTTATATAAAATAGATGACAATAGTTTTGATAAGCTGCTTGAAGAAAAGGAAGTTTTATTTACAAAATATAGAACTCTTTTAGAAAATAACGAGTTTACCAGTGCTATAAGTAGACACGCTTCTCAACAGAATAGTACATTGCTAAGATATAACGAAATTTTAAGAATCGTTAATGAGACAGTAGAAAATTAAAATGATAACTAATTTAAAAATAAAATCTTTAAAGTCTATACCTGAAAAAGATATAACACTAAAAAATTTAACCCTGCTAGCAGGGCTAAATAATAGTGGAAAGAGTACTGTTATACAGGCTCTGAGAATGTTTTCAGACGCTGCTAATGGTAAGTCACCGTTCCTTGATGGCCATGGAACCTTTCAAGAAATAAGATCCAACCTAGTAAGAAAAGATCAAGATATTGAAATAGGAATTAAAGGTAATGAGTCTAATGACTCTCTTGTCATTTCTGAAACCGCAATCAGTCAACCAAGTTCTAAAATAAGTCTAATATACGTGGGTGCAGACCGCTGGGGACCGAGGACCTTTCTCTCACTTCACCAAGGTTTAGATAATTTGCCTCAAATCGGTGATAAAGGGGACTTTGTCATTGATTTCATAGAAAAGCTATCTGACATAGTAATTGATAAGCGACTTCATCATCCAAACTCTCAGGGTGAAACTATGACTTATGAGCTAAAAGGTTGGTTGAATGAAATATCTCCAGGGGTTGACTTTAAATTTGAAACAAACCGAAAAGCGGATATATCGCAGAATGAATTCGATGGCTTCAGGCCAACAAACGTTGGTTTTGGTCTCAGTTACACCTTACCTATCATTGCTGCACTTCTTAGTGCCGCGGTTAACACTAAAGAAAGCTCAGGTTCTGAGTTTGCGAATAACTGGATTCACCAAAAAGAAAACACTGATCTGATAGTAGTATTAGAAAACCCTGAGGCCCATTTGCATCCTCAAGGACAAACGGCAATGGGCAAAATGATAGCGATGGCAGCTAGTTGTGGGGTACAAATACTATTAGAAACTCATAGTGATCATCTAATGGACGGTATTAGAATTGCAACTAAAGAAGGAAAGTGCAATTCTAATGATGTTATTTTTCATTACTTAAAGAAGCAGGATGGAGAAACAATATTTAGCTCACCATCACTATTAGAAGATGGTAAGCTAGATTATTGGCCAGAAGGATTCTTTGATCAAACTCTAAAAAATAGAGCTATTTTGGCTAGGAAGAAATAGTCATGGAGCATAGTATATGCATTAACGGAAATAGCTTTCCTGCAGAAAATAAAGAGATGGCAACCGAACTATTTTCCGATGCTTTGCATGGAGTTTTAGATTTAAACTCAGGTAATGATAAATTTATATTTCACCTAGACTCTAATGATGAAGGATTAAAAGATTTCGAGTTATCAGATAATTTCACATTTGAAAATTTCTGTGACGAAATGATTAGTGTCGATGCAGATTTAGCACTCTTCCTTTTAGAAGCTGAAGATAAGAGTCCAGTTCTTGATCATATTGATAGCGATATGCTAGAAGAGATATCTGAATACAGCTTTTATATTAAAGATGAAGCAGTTGATGATAATTGTGATATATATAGTATAACTTGGAGCTTATCAGGGATACTACTTAGCTTACCAACTGAAAGTAAATGGAGTAGTAGTGAGATACAACTCAATCGTACCAAAGATGGTGAGTATATAAATGAAGATGTTTCCATATTTAATATATCAGAATATAAACATGGTGAAGAGATATATAGTAAAATTAATAGCTTTTCATTACAGGATGTATGTTCTAACCATATTTTACATACTTCATTCATTGAATGGTATGACTCTCTCTCATCGGAAAACAAGCACAGAGTTTCAGATAAGTTACTACTTGCGTGTAAAAGGAGCTTTTCAGGCGGAGAGCCTCTATTTAAAACACTCACAGATGGCATTAGAGAAGTAAGATTCAGCGCATACGCAGGTGGGGCAATAAGGATTTTATTCAAACACATTAAAGAGGGGCAGCAAGCAATACTCGTGGGGTTCATAAAAAAAAGCAACTTAGATGGATATGAAACAAATATAGAGCTAGCAGGGACGAGATATACCGAAGTCTGCGCATAATCGCTCTACTATTAATGCGTATACTCTGAGAGTTGCACTTCAGAGTATCTTAATCGATTAGCTACTTACACGAATAATTACAAATATTCATTCGTGTAAGTTAGTTAAACTGTGGTAGCAACCTATTTGTCTAACTCAGTAGACTCGGGCCAAATGAAATAGTCACCAAACCTTTTATTTGTCTTAAACTCACCACCTATCGCTCTTCCTTTATCGGTAAGCGCATACCCTTCGCCCATAACCTCCAAATAACCTAGTTCTCTCAATTTATTAAGAAACTCCTGAGTTTTCATACCTAGCTTTTTTGCGACTTTTGAACTCGAAAGCTTGGTATTGGATTCACTTTTTTCTTGCTCTTTAGAAGGGGCTTCAGGCGCAACCTTTTCCAGCGTAATCCGTACTTCATCACTAATACGGATAATACGCTTGGCTTCATCATAGGTGTCGCGGTAAACCTCTGAGTCATCATCTCGCGAGATGTAGACCCCCATTTCGTTGTTATTAACCTGACTAAACTCATAAAGGTTCAAGCTGCTAATAATACATCCTTGTTCGTTTATATAGCATTTAGCATGCAGGTTTTTACAGAAGCTGGTCCGAACGAACTGTAACTCTTTTAGCCAGTTGATTTCTTCTGGTTGAAGTTCGCTTTTCCCATAGACAATCCGAACGTCGATTTTCAAGCGGTCTTTATCTTCCAAAAGCTCTTTGATGCGATCGTTAAGCTTGAGGAAAGGACTGATCAGAATCAAACGCTCCGAAGCATTCTTAATCAGTTCTTCAAGATAGTAGTTTGTCGCACTTGTGTTCAAAAACTTAGCCATTTTCAATCCTAACCCGTTTAACTCAGCGCATCAAAATACGCCATTATTGTTTTCTCAAGATTATAAATAGCAAGTAACGCACTTAAAAACAGTAGTTGTATTTCTCGACGATTGTTTAGGTTATTTGTTCTAACTTTCGACAAATCGACTAACTTTCTGTGCTTCAGTGCATTTCACGAGAACGTTTTAGCATTAAAAATATCGAATCAGCCAATCAAATTTACAGCCGCCGCCTTATGCTCTGGCGCTAAGTGTGCATACCTTAGTGTCATCTTCAAATCTGAATGACCGAGCAACTCCCGCACTGTATTTAAATCTACCCCAGCCATGACTAGCTTGCTCGCGAAATGGTGGCGTAAGTCGTGAAAGTTAAAGCTATCAATCAGCGCAATATCGAGCACTGTTGCCCATGGTTTTTTAACGTCTGTGAGTGGAACGCCTGTTTTGCCCTGAAACACATAACTATTGTCTGGGTTTTGCTTCCGCCACTCGCTCAAGGTTTCAAAAGCCTCATTGTTGAGCGGTACGGTTCGGCCTGATTTTGACTTAGCGTTACCCGCCCGAACGGTGAGGTACTTTTGAGTTAGTGAAATATCTGACCATGCCAGTTGTAAAAGCTCCCCTCTTCTTAACCCTGTGTTCATCGCCAGAATCACCAAAGGCTCAAAGTAATCGACAAAAGTAATATCGGTTAAATCGGGCAAGGTCTCATAGCGGCGTTTTTCTCTATGCTCATTTGCTGATTGGCGTGCGTGGCGGATATTGATATCACGTTGCTTGAGTGCGTGACGTAAGCGCTTTTCTTCTTGTTCGTTGAGATACCGGACTCGCGTGTTGTCACTTTTTATCGTCTTCACTTTTGAAAGCTCATGCGAGGCGATCAGCCCCCACTCAACCGCGCGAGACAGCGCACCTTTCAATGTATTTACTGTATAGTTAATGGTTGCTGGCGCTTTCCCTAGCTTGCGCTCGTCACTCCGCCACTTTTCAATTTCCCACGCCGTGATTTGGTCTAGGTCTTTTTCCATCAGAAAAGAGAAGCGCGAACGTAGATGGTTCACCGTCCTCATTGCGGTTTTTGGATTTCGTGTTTTCAGGTATGGCAAATAGCGATCTTCTAAAAAGACAGAGAACTTGAGGTGTTTACGTCTCAAGGTTTCTTGCTTGGTGGCCTTCTTTACTTCATGAACATCATTACCTTTGGCGACCTCACCAATTTTTTCGCGGGCTAAGTCTCGGGCCTGTGCAGGAGTTAGATCACTGGCTGGCCCAATCTTAAAGTTCACTTGCTTACCATCAATTCGGTAGTAGAGATAATAGATGACACGGCCTGTGGCCTGAATACGTGCATGGAAGCCGGGTATCTCAGTATCATTCAGCCGCTTATCTTCGGGAACAAGTTGCTTGATTGATGTAGCAGTTATTTTCTTCTTTATCGCCATATCGTTGACTTACCTGTCGAAAAAACGAAATCCTGTGTAGCATATATGTAGCAAATCCATGATATTTCCATAGATCCCAGTAAACAAGTATAAACAAATAAAATTTATAAATTATTGATTTATAATAACTTAATATTCATCTCTGTTCATTGTGGTTTACTGAAATTCTGATGAATTACGACTCATAATCGAATGGTCTTAAGTTCAAAATTGGGCGACTATTTCTTTACCAAATGAAGATAGATAACTTCTGACCAGCTGTTTTTTCCTCCACCTTTTCGTTGACAGGTAAAAAAAAATGTCAATTTTTTGAGACAGTTTTGCCCTTCAATCTCAATACGTCGGTAATATTGGACAAACCAAATCATGTGTGTTTTTGATTCTATGTCTCGAAATACAAATAAAGTCTCACGAGTTATTTTAATCATATAAAACATTAACTTAAAAATTTATCACTCTGACAACTAAGCGTTGGATCGTTTTTTTGGGCACGCTAGATTTTATATGCATTCAAATTAATACAAAATACTATGCAAATAGTATTCATAATTAAGTCAATGATCAAAAATGATCGTTATGTTTTTTTTTAGAAACATCTTTATTTTACTAAAGTAAAAACTATTGAAATACCCATTAAATCTCCTATCTTTTTATTAAATAAATCAGATTAAACCTTAACTAAATAATTATAAAACTTAATGCAACAATAAAATTTCAAAGATATCGTAATCAGAATACTTATTTCTCCATATTCTTGTAGAGGAATAGGCGAGCTTTTATTTTTTATTTATGACATAGGTTTACTTTATGAATAATCATGACAAAAAAATAGAAAATGGGTTTTCTAGAAGACGTTTTTTAAAAGGATCTTCTGCTGTTATATTTACCCAATTTTGTGCCAGTATTCTTCCTGCATCTTTTATTTTATCGGGGTGTAATGCTACCTGGTATCGAATGAAATTCCAGAATTGGTCTCAAAACATTACCGCTAAAAATATGATTGCTGTGAAGATATATGATGAACAATCTGCTGAGAAGTCTATCGAGTGGGCGGTCGAAAATGGCTATAAAGTCAGGCCAATGGGTGCAATGCATAATTGGTCTCCATTGGTCATTACTAAAGGCACAACAAGTGACGATAAAGTGCTATTAATTGATTCTTCTGCGCTGAATCAAATCTCGATGATCGAGGCGAAAAAAAGCTACGGTATTGTGAAAGTCGGGGGCGGTACACACGTTGAAAAGCTTTACCAATATTTATCTGACTACCGTGCAGCTGGTGCATCAGACAATGGATATGCTTTTCAGAATACGCCGGCGCCGGGCGATCTTACGATTGCGGGTGTGCTGGCAATAAATGGCCATGGTACGGGCGTGACTTACGATGGCTCCAGTGAGTCGCCTCACTTTAATGGCAGCATGAGTAATAACGTGCTTTCCGTAAGAGGGATCGTATGGGATGAAGCGGCCAGCGCCTACAAGGCCAAAACATTTCATCGGGATGATGAAGACGGGGATATTTACCTCACAAGTCTTGGCCGTCTTCTGGTCACAGAGGTGACAATGCAAGTCGTGCCAAACTATTACCTGCGTTGTTTGAGTTATACCGATATAAGCTGGAAGAAGATATTCCATAAAAACGCGGAAAATAATGCGTTTACTGTATCACGAATATTAGATAAGTACGGCAGAATGGAAGTTATCTGGTTCCCCTTTACAGAGAAACCTTGGTTAAAGATTTGGCAAAATATCAGTGAAAAGCCTCCGTCTTCCACACCCACGAAAGGGCCTTATAATTATCCTTTCTCCGACCTCATTCCAAAGTTTGCCAGTAATATCATCAAAGATATTTTGAATGGAAAACCTGAACTCGTCCCCAGCTTTTGTAAGCTAAATTATGAGATCTCGTCATTATCACTTAATGGCTTGTTCAACGAACATAACCTCAGTAAAACCAGAGCAGCTCATCAGGTCAGTAACAAGATATCTAACGATGATAAACGTATACTTAATAAGAAAATCAATGATATATGGGGCCCAGCCTGGCATACCTTGTTATACGTCAGAAAGACAACACTCCGGGTAACAGCAAACGGCTATGCGATTCACGTGAGGCGTGGTGAGGTGCAAAAAATATTGAATCAAATGGTCATGAAATATGAGGGAATGTTGGAGGAATATAAGCAAAGGAATCAGTACCCCGTTGCCGGCCCGTTAGAAATTAGAGTGACTGGGCTTGAAGACCCTAGAGGGCTGAAAACCCGAGACGGCTCTGTACCCAAGCCACCAGCCCTATCGGCGTTAACAAATAGCGATATTGGCGGCGAAGTAGATACCGCGATATGGATAGATGCCCTTACGTTACCGGGACAACCTGATAGCAATCAATTTTATACCGAGTTTGAACAATGGCTATATAACACCTTTAATGCATCAGAAACTCGGGTTGAGTGGTCAAAAGGTTGGGGATACACAAATAATCGTGGAGCCTGGGACAATGAATCTATTTTGAATGAAAAAGTCCCAGAATCGATGAATAACCTCCAAAGAAGTTTCCAACAAACAGCAAGTATAATGAGAGATTATGACCCTAATAATATTTATAGTAACGGCTTTTTAGACCAACTATTTAATTAGTCTTTTTTATATTCAAACGCCATTAAGTTAACTGAATATATAAGTATCTATCCCTTTTTTACTCGATAACAAACTCGCCCAAACTTATGTAATATGAAGTTTGTGTAATACCTTTATTTTCAATTTAGATACAAGTGTATTCAGTTTATTTTTGCCAAACTCTGCCTTAGTTAGTGTTTATTCATGAATCTTTTCGCACAGGAGCCTCAGGGGGCTTTCGTTGAAAAATCGTACATCGATAAATCAGGAGAGTGGTTGAATGAAAAAATGGCTGATTTGTGTGGGGATAATTGTCAGTGCAATGACCTCGAAGGTGCACGCAGGAGAGACTCCAACTGAAAGCACTGGGTATACGCAAACAAAATACCCCATTGTGTTGGTACACAGTGCGTTTGGGTTCAGCCAGATGTTTTTATTCGACTATTTCCACGCTATTCCTGAAGCGCTCACCCGTGATGGTGCCGATGTACACGTTACCAAGCTCTCTCCCATTCACAATATGGAAGTACGTGGCGAGCAGCTCCTTGCTCAGGTTGAAGATATTATTGCAGCGACGGGTAAAGAAAAGGTGCATCTTTTCGGCCACAGTTACGGTTCCCCCACAGCAAGGTATGTGGCTTCTGTCAGGCCTGAGCTCGTTGCATCTGTCACCAGTATAGGGGGCGCAAACATCAATATCCCCATTGCAGATGCGTTTCGGGCGATAGCAAAACAGGCTGGGCTCATCGAAGGTGTCTCGGCACTGACCGTTAACTCACTCGCACCTCTTGTGACCTTGCTCAATGACGGTGGGTTTCTTCCATCCGATTTAGTCGCGCTAGTTGATGGTGCAACCAAAGAGGGTTTCGCTGACTTTAATCAACGACATCCCCAAGGTTTGCCCACAGACTGTGGCATTTTGCCTCATCGCTCGCTGAGAACGGGGTTCACTACTTTTCATGGGGCGGTAACAAGGTATTTACCAATATTTTTGACCCGTCAGATATCGCGTTGTTTGGTTTAAGCCTGCTGACATCTGAGGAAAACGACGGAGCGATTCCGCGTTGTAGTTCCCACCTGGGGCTGGTATTGCGGGATGACTATAAAATGAACCATATCGACATGGTAAACGGGGTACTTGGGTTACATGCCGGTGGTGACAACAACCCAGTGACACTTTATAGGCAGCAAGCGAATCGACTCAAAAATTTGGCGTTGTAAGCGGTTTGAAACAAGAGTGAGTTTGTCGCGCACCTGTCTTCAAGGCAGGCGCGCTTTTTCAAACTTTGCCTGCTGAAAACGTAGCCTGCTAACAGTCAGAAAAGCTCAGCACGAACTCTTCCTTTAAGGTGCTAACACGTTATCTTCTTGTTCAGTAATTACTGATCACCTTCACTAATCACTAATTAACAATTCATTAACACGCATTCTGTTCATAGGTTCAACTCCCAAGCTTCAAGTGAAACTATTTTTTGTTATCTATCTGTTGCTGCCTTTGAAATAGTCTGAGAGGGCTTGTCTGGACAGTGCAGTAACCTGTTAGCCTGATATCTGGCCCCGAAGCGTCCGGAAGTTCGCTGTATTCCTGTCAGCCATTTACTGAGTGGTTTGTCCTACAAAAGCCAATCCCCATCTTTTATAAGGACATTTCACTATGTACAAGTCTCTACTCGCCTTGTCATTGATTCTGCCTACAACAGTCAGCGCAGAGCAACTATGGCTAACGGTGGACAAAGATACATTACCAGCAATCGCAGAGCTTCAAGGCTTTGCAGTCGTACCCAACATTCAGGTGGCAGCATCATCGTCACCCGCCGCAGTTGTGCGTGTTGATAGCAGCCAGCAGGATATTCTGACCGCAGTGATGCATGACACGTATCATGCTGCCCGGGCTATATGGTCCACCAATCGCAAGAAGAAGCCGAGCAAGCGATTATAGCTTCACAACTCTCTACCTCGTTTACTGCACCCGAGATCATTGCGAGAGGAAATATCCCTAACTGGCTGGGTCAGGTTCAGGAATCGCGGATCACCGATATGATCCGAAAGCTGTCTGACTTTACTAACCGTTTCTACACCACGTCTCACGGTGTGAATGCCAGTAACTATATTCACGATGAATGGCAGGCCATTGCGAGCACACGCTCTGACATGACGGTCGAAAAATATAATCACAGAGACTGGCCTCAAGACTCAGTGATCCTGACCTTTAAAGGCCACACCAAACCAGAAGAAATTGTGGTGATTGGCGGTCACCTTGATTCAACGGTTGGAAGAAGCACCGGAGAAAATACCCGTGCACCGGGTGCTGATGACAATGCATCTGGCATAGCTACATTCACAGAAGTGATTCGTGTTTTAGCAAGCAACCAGACTTTAAGCCAGACCGTACGTTGCAGTTTATGGGCTACGCAGCAGAAGAAGTAGGCCTTTTAGGCTCTGCGGAGATTGCTGCTGATTACAAACGCTCAAACAAAGATGTAAAAGGTGTCTTGCAGCTGGATATGACCAACTATCACGGCTCAATGGATGATTTCTATTTTGTCTCTGATTATACCAACGCTACCCAGACTCAGTATCTTAAAGATCTGGTAAAAGAGTACCTGCCAGAATATCGCGCCAATGATACCGCCTGCGGATATGCATGTTCTGACCATGCATCATGGCACCGCAATGGTTTTCCCGCGTCCATGCCCTCAGAATCAAAGTTCGGAGAGCATAACAAAGCAATTCACACCGCCGGAGATACTCTCGACAAAAGTGGTCACGCAGCAGCGCATGCTTACAAATTTGCCAAGTTAGCGCTGACCTATGCCGCTGATATGACAAATCTTGAAAGTGAGCCTGAGCCCTACATTGAATTCACCGTTAACGGTTTGGAGGTGAGCTTTAATTACAACACTTCCGGTCCAATCGTTTTACGTCTCAGTCTTGGTCGTTCGGGGATGGTAATGCTTCGTCATTGGCGTCACCGACGCACACTTATGCTCAATCGGGCTCCTATAACGTTTCAGTAAGACTGACTGACAGCAGTGGGCATACTGAAACGGCGACGTCATTAGTCAACGTTCAGGGAAACTCATGTCTGTTTGGTGAAGTCGTACCGTCTTGGTCTGAAAGCGAGACGTATTCACCCGGTGATAAGGTGAGCTATCGCAGCAGTATTTATGAGGCAACCTGGTGGTCTGTTGGCGCCCGCCCTGATATCTATAGCAACGTATGGAAAAACCTCGGTAGTGACAATGGCGGTGGCGATGACTGTAAAGATAACACCGCTCCTGTGGCAAAGTTCACGGTAACGACGAATAAGCTCACAGCGACCTTTACCGATCAGTCAACGGATGACAAAGGCGTCGTCTCTCGTCAATGGGATTTTGGGGATGGCACAGTTAGCAGTGTGGCATCACCGACCCACCAATATACCGAAGACGGTGATTACACGGTGACGCTGAGTGTGACCGATAAGGAAGGTTTGAACAGCGAGATCAGCAAAACCATCAGTGTGAAAGGTGATACTGATAATGGCTCATGCAGCGTTGAGGCTTGGTCTTCAAGCAAGGTCTATAACAGTGGCGATGAAGTCTCTCATAAAGGTAATCGCTATCGCGCTAAATGGTGGACCCAAGGCGAAGACCCATCGTCAACGGGACAATGGGGCGTATGGGAAAACCTCGGCGCCTGCCAAGTAGCAAAATAAACAGGCAAGCCAACATTTATTGCACAATCCGAGGCCAGTAATACTGGCCTTTTTCTATATCGGGACCCACTCTTTTTGCTCTTTTTCATCCTGAGCTTTATTTTTCAGAGCCAGTGATGAAATTTACTTTTACGATCTTAAGATGAGTTATTCGGCCACAAGTTGCGCTACCTCAGACCTCCCAACTTCCAAGAACATTGATTTACAAATTTTTGTGACTGATTACAACTATTGAGGCTACATTAGCTCAACAAGTGGTTAATATTGTGCAAAGGCTCTCTTCACATTTCCTCGTCTTATCGTTACTCAATAGTGATCTGCATAACATAGTGTGGTAAATTTACCGTCGAAAATTTTAAGAATGAGTATTCATTCTGACTACTCAAAATCGACCAGCCAGAAACGTTTGATCATCTTCATAGGTTTAAGATCAAAAATCCTTCTTATTTAGCAGGTATACTGGCGTCAGAAGTGCGACAAGTTGTGTTTTTCAAGCGAAACGAACGCTTCAATAACACAATTAAACTTTGAATTTTCTGAATTAACCCTGCGCTTGTTCATCGTAATATCGGAGCAGACGAAACCGGTATTTGTTGTTTTTTTACAGACATGATGAGTAAACGTAGAAATATTTTTCTGGGTAACATTCACACCGGAGACCATCCCGCATGAAAAAGACCAAAATCGTTTGTACGATTGGACCAAAAACTGAATCTAAAGAGATGCTGACCAAACTGGCTGAAGCTGGCATGAACGTTATGCGCCTCAACTTCTCGCACGGCGACTTCGACGAGCATGGTCAGCGCATTGCAAACCTGCGTGAAGTCATGAAAGAAACAGGTAAGCAACTCGCGATTCTTCTCGACACCAAAGGTCCTGAAATCCGTACTATCAAGCTGGATGGCGGTAACGATGTCTCTTTGGTTGCAGGTCAACGCTTCACTTTCACTACTGATGCATCAGTAGTCGGTAACGCTGAGCGCGTTGCAGTCACCTACCCTGGTTTTGCTGACGACCTGAAACAAGGCAACATCATTTTGGTTGATGACGGCCTGATTGAAATGGAAGTGGTTGAAACCACCTCAACAGAAGTTATCTGTAAAGTACTTAACAACGGCGACCTTGGCGAAAACAAAGGTGTTAACCTGCCGGGCGTTTCTGTGAAGCTGCCAGCACTGGCTGAAAAAGACAAAGCTGACCTGAAATTTGGTTGTGAGCAGGGCGTTGACTTTGTCGCTGCTTCTTTCATCCGTAAGAAAGAAGACGTGCTTGAAATCCGTGAGCTGCTTGAAGCAAATGGCGGTGCAGACATAAAGATCATCTCTAAAATTGAAAATCAGGAAGGCGTTGATAACTTCGATGAGATCCTTGAAGTCTCTGACGGCATCATGGTTGCACGTGGCGATCTGGGTGTTGAAATTCCCGTTGAAGAAGTTATCTTCGCTCAGAAGATGATGATTGAGAAATGTAACCGCGCACGTAAGACAGTTATTACTGCAACGCAGATGCTGGACTCAATGATCAAAAACCCACGTCCTACTCGCGCTGAAGCGGGCGACGTTGCTAATGCCATCATGGATGGCACAGATGCAGTTATGCTGTCTGGTGAATCTGCGAAGGGTAAATACCCAATCGAAGCAGTGAGCATCATGGCACAAATCTGTGCACGCACTGACAGCGCAATGAAGGCAGAAATGAGCTCGCGTCTTGACAGCTCTCGCCTGCGCATCACTGAAGCTGTGTGTAAAGGTGCTGTTGATGCAGCAGAGAAGCTGAGTGCACCATTGATTGTTGTTGCAACTCAAGCTGGTAAATCTGCACGCTCAGTACGTAAGTACTTCCCACGCGCGCACATTGTTGCTGTGACCACTGAAGAGAAAACCGCTGCACAGCTTTGCCTGACCAAAGGTGTAACACCTGTGCTTGTTGAAGGTTTTGAAAGCACTGATCAATTCTACATTCACGGTAAAGAAATCGCACTGGCATCAGGCCTTGCTGACCGTGGCGACGTAGTCATCATGGTTTCAGGTGCGCTGGTACCTTCAGGCACCACCAACACCTCTTCTGTTCACGTCCTGTAAGGTCGAGACAACAGAATGAAAAAAGGAGCCAATCGGCTCCTTTTTTATTTCTTGTTTTTCCTGATGTGCACAAGGCATATCCATGTTTGTGTATTTACCAGCGAGTCAGCTCATCACGGTGAGTACCAAATAACACGGCCATAGGTACCAGATAAATCATGCTGATTTTCAATGCCATCAAGGCAGAGTGACGGTGGTGGCTCTCACCAGACATTTATTAATAGTACTAAACACACAAACCTCGATAATGATTAAAAAACAAGCAAAATGTGACGAGGGGCACAGTCTACATTTTAACCAGCAGGATGCAAGTCTTTATCAGGCATTCCTGCGTCGTCGACTGACAACCCTGCTGTACAGACAAAAAAAGAGCCGGTCATACCGGCTCTTTTTTTTGACGTAGAAACATGTTTATTGGCGAAGCGCTCGTTCACCTCGCGCGATTCCAACAACACCACTTCGTGCAACTTCGATGATATCCGTCACCTCAGCCATCGCTGAGATGAAGGCTTCAATCTTCTCAGTCGTACCCGTTATCTGAACGGTATACAGCGAGTTAGTCACATCAACAATCTGACCACGGAAAATATCGGCAGTTCGCTTTACTTCCGCACGGGCAAAGCCACTTGCTTTCACTTTGACCATCGCAAGCTCACGCTCGATATGATCAGTCTCGGTCACGTTGCTGACTTTCAGCACGTCTACCAACTTGTGAAGTTGTTTTTCAATCTGCTCACGCTCAGAGTCACGCACCACTGTGGTGGTGATGTTGAGACGAGACAGTGTCGGATCATCCGTTGGCGATACCGTCAGCGACTCGATGTTGTAGCCACGTTGAGAGAACAAACCGACAACACGTGACAATGCACCCGGTTCGTTTTCCATTAAAATTGAAACAATACTGCGCATTAGGTTCTCTCCGTCTTACTCAACCACATTTCATTCATCGCGCCACCACGAACCTGCATAGGATAAACGTGCTCGGTTTCATCAACATTAATGTCGAAGAAAACCAGCTTGTTTTTCATAGCAAGGCCGCGCTTGAGCTCGCTTTCCAACTCTGACGGGTGATTGATTCGGATACCAACGTGTCCATATGCTTCGGTGATCGCAGCAAAGTCAGGCACGGAATCCATGTAAGAATGAGAGTGACGACCCTGATAAATCATATCCTGCCACTGCTTCACCATACCGAGGAAGCGGTTGTTCAGGTTGATGATTTTCACAGGAATATCGTATTGAAGTGCGGTAGACAGCTCTTGAATGTTCATCTGAATACTGCCATCGCCAGTCACACAAAGTACTTCTGCATCTGGCAACGCAAACTTAACACCCATCGCGGCTGGTAAACCAAAGCCCATGGTGCCCAGACCACCGGAGTTGATCCAGCGACGAGGCTTATCAAACGGGTAATACAGTGCAGCGAACATCTGGTGTTGACCAACATCTGACGACACATAAGCGTCACCATTAGTCAGCTTGTGAATTGCTTCAATGACTTGCTGTGGTTTAATGCGCTCAGGATCTTTTTCGTACTTGAGGCACTGGCGTCCACGCCATTCATTGATCGACTCCCACCATGAAGCCATCGCCGCTTCATCGTTAGTGCCACCCTGCTCTACCAGTATCTTCAACATACCATCGAGAACGGTATCTGCCGAGCCAACGATTGGAATGTCAGCGGCAACCGTCTTCGAGATGCTGGATGGGTCGATGTCGATATGCATGATGGTTGCATTCGGACAGTATTTCTCAAGGTTATTGGTGGTACGGTCATCAAAACGCACACCAATACCAAAAATAAGGTCGGCATTATGCATTGTCATGTTGGCCTCATAGGTGCCATGCATGCCCAGCATACCTACTGATTTATCACCTGTTCCCGGATATGCGCCAAGCCCCATCAAGGTGCTGACGACAGGAATATTCAGCGCATCGGCCAGTGCTTTTATCTGCTCACCGCAATCTGCGATGATGGCACCGCCACCGATATAAAGTGCTGGGCGTTTCGCCGCCAGCAACGCTTTCAGGCCACGTTTGATTTGTCCTTTGTGTCCGGTTGTTGTCGGATTATAAGAACGCATCGCAATGCTTTCCGGATACTGATACTCATGCGTTATCGCAGGGTTCAGCATATCTTTTGGCAGGTCAACAACCACGGGACCGGGTCGACCGCTTGCAGCCAGATAGAAGGCTTTCTTGATTATACTCGGGATATCTTTTGGATCTTTCACCAAGAAGCTGTGTTTCACGACGGGACGTGAGATACCCACCATGTCACATTCTTGGAATGCGTCATTACCAATCAGGCTGCTTGGCACCTGACCAGAAAGCACAACCATAGGTGCTGAGTCCATGTACGCGGTCGCGATACCTGTGATCGCATTCGTCGCGCCGGGACCAGAAGTGACGAGTACGACACCCACTTCACCCGTTGCACGGGCATAACCGTCAGCCATATGTACAGCCGCTTGTTCATGACGAACAAGAACGTGTTCAATATCGCTTTTCTGGTGAAGAGCATCGTAAATATCCAGGACAGAACCGCCGGGATAACCAAAGATGTGTTTTACGCCTTGATCGATCAATGAACGAACGATCATATCGGCACCGGATAACATTTCCACTTGAGCCTCCATGTCTGCATAGTCAGGACTTATTTATAGCCTGGAGAAGGGGTTAGACTGATCTGTGTCTGTCTTTCCCGCTATGCCTTCAACTCCGGTCGTAACAAGAGCTGAAATAGCCTTATAACTCTAACCTTTCGTTATGATAAATGTCTATTCAGTAAACAGCTTTCAATTGCATTGTCTTAATTTAGCGCCATTACCTGTCGATACCCCTGATATTGACACGAGATATCGATATATATAACCAA
Source organism: Veronia nyctiphanis (assembly GCF_004116385.1). Lineage (GTDB taxonomy): Bacteria > Pseudomonadota > Gammaproteobacteria > Enterobacterales > Vibrionaceae > Veronia > Veronia nyctiphanis. The sequence goes on from NZ_PEIB01000010.1 coordinate 17,342, forward strand.
TAAAATAAAAGTATGCAGAACATTCAATGACAAAAACACTCATGATAATCAGTATGAAATACCTTATTTTGAATGTCAGATGATCTTTTTGTTGTCAAAAGGTTAATTTTGCGTGTTTCTACGTCTCAAAATCGTGATTTTATGACGAGTGGTATTTGTTGGTGTGGTGAAGAGTCCAGAACAGACAGGGGTTTGGCTAAATTAGCATAATGACGCTGACAATATTGTCAGCGTCATTATGTAACTGGTGTTATTTATGCTTTTTATACATGGCTTCGATTTGCTTCTTGTATCGCTCAAGGATCACTTTGCGACGAAGTTTCAGTGTCGGTGTCAGCTCCCCCTGCGCCATCGAAAACTCAGCAGGTAACAGGGTGAATTTTTTCACCTGCTCAAAACGTGCCAGCTCTTTTTGCATATTAGCGATACGCTTGTCGAACATCTCAACAACCTGACTGTGACGAATCAATTCAAGCCTGTCGTGATACTTAATATTCAGCTCTTTAGCCCACGATTCCAGTGATTCAAAACACGGTACTACCAAAGCTGAAACAAAGTTACGCGCATCAGCGACAACCGCTATCTGTTCGATAAAGTGGTCTTTACCCAGCTTGCCCTCGATCACCTGAGGGGCAATATATTTTCCGCCCGAAGTTTTCATCAGCTCTTTGATACGATCGGTGATGAAAAGATTCCCCGCGTCATCAAGGTGTCCCGCATCACCAGTTTTCAAAAAGCCATCGTCGGTGAATGTTTCCGACGTTTCTTTCGGTTTGTTGAAGTAGCCGCGCATCACCATATCGCCGCGTACTAAGATTTCATTGTCTTTACCAATCTTGACGTCAACACCTGGCATCGGCTTACCAACAGAATCTGCGTTGAATCGATCGCTGTCCCAGCAAGATATCGTTGCTGTGGTTTCTGTCATCCCGTAACCGAGTTTGACGTTAACGCCAATGGCATGGAAAAAGCGGCCAATTTCAGGATCCAGCTTAGCGCCGCCACAAGGCATCATGTTCACTCTGCCGCCTAGCAAAGTGCGAAGCTTCGACAGTACCAATTTGTTGGCCGAGCGATAGGCCACTTTGAGCGCTGCATTCGGCTTTTTACCCTGACGTTCGAGATCAGCAACTTTCGCTCCGACAGACACCGCCCAGCTGAACATCGCACGTTTGGTCAGACTCGATACCGCCACTTTTTCATGAATAGCTGAGTAAATCTTCTCGAAGAAGCGCGGCACTGCACACATGGTGGTTGGCCTGATTTCTGTCAGTGCCTGACGGATGTCACCTGTATTAGTCAGGTAACAATTCGTCCCGCCACACATCAGCACATACAAGCTCCAACAGCGCTCAAACACATGAGAAAGAGGCAGGAAGGCCAGTGATATATCTTTATCTGTAAGGCCCAGCGCCTGATCGTGGGTACGAATTTGTGCTGCGATGTTACGGTAGTCGAGCATCACGCCTTTTGGCTCACCCGTTGTGCCTGAGGTGTAAATCAGGGTCATCAGATCATCCATGGCTTTGTTGTCGAGTCGCTGCGAAAGCTCCTGATCGACATTGGCGTGGCCTGATGCGATGAATTCATACCACTGACAACCGAGTGGCTGTCGCCAAAATCAACGCCATCCGCGAAGCTGATGATTTTTTCCAATGATGGACAGGTATCGGCAATCGACAACGCACTATCAGCCTGCGCTTGATCGCCGACAAACAACACTCTGGCGTTGGCATCGTTAATGATATAAGCCGCCTGAGCAGGCGTATTGGTCGGATAAATAGGTACGGGCACACAGCGTATCTGTAACGCGCCAATATCGGTCGTTGTCCACTCTGCTGAGTTATTAGCGAAGATAGCAATGCGGTCTTGCACAGCAAGCCCTGCGACTAAGAGAGCGCGAGACACAGCATCAATATTTTTGCCAAATTCCGTCCAGCTGGTTTCTCCCCACCCTTCAGCCTGTTGAAAGCGAACGGCAACACGGTCGCCGTGAGTCTGGATTTGCTGGCGAATTCGGTTAACAAGATGGAAATTCAGTGACATTGTTTTCTCTCTCAACGCATCAAGGCAGCAGGCTTGCTTGCACCCAAATACTGCTATTTGGTCAAAACCCACTTTGAGCTAACACTTGTTAGCTCAATTTAGGAGGAGGAAGTGTAATCACCATACGGCGAAATACAAGCGAAAGTGCACAAATTTTGTAGATACATAACATGATTAACACATGTACAAATCGGAATTGATCACACTTTCATCAGCAATCATCGACCACAAAAGGCGCGACACAATAGTGAGGAATGGTTTGATGAACAAAAGTCGGCAAAATTAGAAGCAGATCTTTTGGTAGGGAAAACGTTAAAAGAAGACGATGCGACGCCAATGGCACCGCATCAAAAGTGACCAGCAATATGTTGATAGCTTTCAGGCCATCACAATGTTGGCATCGAGAAGCTGGTTCCTTCCCGCACACCAGCCGATGGCCAGCGCTGTGTAATAGTCTTACGTCGGGTATAGAACTTCATAGCATCAGGTCCGTAAGCATGTAAATCACCGAACAGGGATTGCTTCCAGCCACCAAAGCTGTGGTAAGCAACAGGCACTGGAAGCGGTACATTGATTCCCACCATACCGACGCGAATGTGGTCAGAGAAATACCGCGCCGCCTCGCCATCTCGGGTAAAAATGCAGGTGCCATTTCCGTATTGATGTGCGTCGATGATGGCCATTGCTTCGTCCATCGATTTCGCCCGAACAATCTGCAACACAGGACCGAAAATTTCCTCCTGATAGCTTTGCATTGTCGTTGTCACCTTATCGATAAGGGTCGCGCCCACGAAAAAACCCTCGGGATATCCGTCAACACTGACCTGACGGCCATCCACCACAACCTCTGCACCATCGTTCTCTGCTGAATCTATGTACCCTTTCACCTTCAGCTGATGTTCACGACTTATCAGCGGACCGAAGTCATTGCTGTCATCATCGAAAGCACCGACATTTAACGAGGCCACTTTATCAGTAAGGCTGGAAATCAACGCATCGGCTGCATCATCACCAACAGTGACTGCCACTGACAGCGCCATACACCGCTCACCTGACGAACCAAATGCAGCACCAAGTAGCTGACTGGTCGCATTATCAATATCAGCATCTGGCATCACAATGGCGTGGTTTTTAGCGCCTCCCAACGCCTGACAGCGTTTTCCATGCTCGGTTGCTTTACCGTAGATATACCGAGCGATTGGCGTTGAGCCGACAAAGCTGAACGCTTCAATGTCGTCATGCTCTAGCAGGGTATCGACCACCTCTTTTCCGCCCTGTACGACCTGCATCACACCATCAGGTAACCCTGCCTCTTTGAGCAATTGCGCGATATACAGCGAGGCACTTGGGTCACGCTCTGAGGGTTTGAGGATAAAACAGTTTCCGCACACCAGCGCCATCGGAAACATCCAAAGTGGCACCATCGCTGGAAAGTTGAAAGGCGTTATACCCGCCACGACGCCAAGTGGCTGATGTTCAGACCATGAATCGATAGATTGGCCAACATTTTTGCTGTATTCCCCTTTAAGAAGCTCAGCCGCGGAGCAGGCATATTCGACGTTTTCGATACCGCGTTGTAGCTCTCCCATCGCATCATGGTAGATTTTGCCATGCTCTTGACCAATCAGCTGACAAATCGTCTCTCTGTTGGCCTCTAGCAAGCGTTTATATTCAAACATGACTCTCGCCCGCTTGATTGCTGGCTGATTTCTCCATTGTGGAAACGCCGCTTTTGCAACGGAAACCGCCTCATTCACAGTATCGCGCGGTGCAAGCATCAGCTCACGGATCACGTCTCCCGTTGCCGGATTATAAATAGGTTGTGTGCCTGATTGATCAAACAAAACGTCGCCGTTTATCAGGTGTCCGACTTTTTCCATTCCTGCTTGTCCTTCCTTAAGTCCAAAGTTGTTGATAAAGCGCTGCCATCTCATCGGGTGACGGCACTTTTGGATTATTGGCTGGTGAGCCCGACGCGATTGCCTGTTCAATCATGGTATTCAGCACTTCATCAAATTGATCCGCAGACACACCAAACTCAGCCAATGACGGCACTTTCAACTCCTGATTAATATTCGTCAGTTCGTCCACCAGTTTTTGACATGCGAGGCTGTCAGGGTCATTTCGTCCTGCGACTCCCATTGCGCGCGCGCACTCAGCGTATCGACCTTCCGCGGCTTCGATAGAAAACGCGGTCACGCTCGGTAACAACATGGCGTTGGACAATCCGTGGGGAACGTGAAAGAAAGCGCCGATCGGGCGACTCATGCCATGCACCAAAGCAACCGACGCATTGGAGAAAGCCAGACCCGCCAGCGTTGCGCCCTGCATCATGCTTCTCGTGCCTGTAAATCGCCGCCATCGTGATACACACGCCGTAAGTTGGGCGCAATCAAACGCATGGCTTCGAGTGCTTGATAGTCACTAAACGGCGAGGCTTTTTTGCTGACATACGATTCGATCGCATGCGTCAGCGCATCAATACCTGTGTCGGCGGTGATCCTTGCAGGCACTGACAATGTCAGCTCGTAATCAACAACAGCTGCAATCGGCGCAAAGCCCAGCCCCACACAGAGCATCTTTTCGTCGCTGTCATCATCGGTGATCACAGTGAACCGGGTGACTTCCGATCCTGTACCTGCCGTCGTCGGGATCGCAATTAAAGGGATCCCTGCTTCATTGACGATCCTCGGCACTTTGTAATCACGCATCTTGCCGCCAAAGGCCAGCAAAATACTCGCCGCCTTGGCGCTGTCGATGGCGCTGCCGCCGCCAAGCGCGACAAGACAGTCGAAGTCATTGCTCTTCGCCATCGCGACCAGGGCATCAACCGATGAAGCCGTGGGCTCGGGAATGGTGTCGGCATACACATCCGAGTGAATGTCTGCGCTATGCAGAATCGATTGAACGGTATCGACATATCCCAGTTGCGCCATGGTCGGGTCGGTCACAACCAGTACCCTTGATGCTGAGAGGTTATTGACCATTTGAGGAAGCTGCTTAACTGCGCCGCCCCCCATTTCAATGGTTCTTGGTAAGGTTACTGATGCAATCATTTTGTCACTCCTGCCATATTTTGATCAGGCTTGCCGGGTAGCGGTTCCCGACGCAGCGATTTATAGAGGCCGAAGGTGGTAAGCACAATGACAACGGAGAAAGGCAATGCGGCGACAATGGATGCGGTTTGTAGTGCGGAGAGCCCGCCAGCCAGCAACAGAACGGCAGCAACGAAACCAATCGACATGCCCCAGAAAATTCTGTAGCGCGCAGGGGGATTTTCGTTACCCATCGACAGTAGCGTACAAATCACCAAGGTGGCGGAATCAGCCGATGTCACGAAATAGGTCACCAGCATAATGGTACAGATTGATGCGCCGATGGTTGTCAGTACGGTGCCAATGTCCATTAACTCAATGGTTTTGAACAATGCAAGAGTGAGATCGTTGTTCACCGCTTCTACCACACCACCTTGCCCAAACAGCTCAATGTAGACTGCTGTATTACCAAAGATGGTGATCCAGAAAGCCGCCAGCGTGGTGGGTGCGATCAAGACGCCGAGAATAAACTCACGGATTGTGCGACCGCGAGAGATTCGCGCAATGAACATGCCGCAAAACGGTGCCCAGGCAATCCACCAGCCCCAGTAGAAGATTGTCCACGCACCTTGCCAGGTATTTTCAGGATTCGGATCGACCCACAAACCCAGCGTGGTCGCATTCAACATGTAGTCGCCAAGGTTGGTGAAGAATGAGCCAATAACGTAGGCCGTCGGGCCAAGGATGATGAAGAACAACAGCATGACGACCGTCAAACGCATATTGAGCTCGCTCAGGATCCGGATCCCTTTATCTACGCCCGTCAGGACAGAGAATGTGGCGATCATTGAGATCACGACGATCAGGCCAATCTGGGTTTGTGTGCTGATAGGAATACCAAACAGGTATTCGAGACCCGCATTCATTTGCTGAGCACCAAGCCGAGAGACGTTGCGATGCCGAAAACCGTACCAAACACTGCCAGCAGATCAGCAGCATGCCCAAGCGGTCCATAGATTTTGTCGCCAAAAACAGGGTGAAGACCTGAACGAACAGAGAGTGGAAGCCCTTTCCGGTAGGCAAAGTAAGCCAGCGACATGCCGCAAATCGCGAAAAGCCCCCAGCCATGAAGACCCCAGTGAAAAATACTGATCCGCATTGCAACCTGCGCAGCTTCAAGTGACAGCGCCTTATCTTCTGTAATGAAAGGGTTACTCTGCATGTGATACATCGGCTCAGCGATACTCCAGAACAGTATCCCGATACCTATCCCTGCACCGAATAGCATTGAAAACCATGAGAAAAAACCAAACTGCGGCTTTTCATCATCTTTACCCAGCCGAATACTGCCGTAGCGACTGAAGACAAAATAGAAAGCAATAAAGAGGAACGCACTCATCAACCCCACGTAATACCAACTTAAGTCAGAGGCAATATATTTTTTTGCCGCTGAATAAACCTTATTAGCATTTTCAGGATCGATAACGGTATATAAGACGAATAATATAACCAGTATTGATGAACCAATTGCCATTACCGGATTGACTCCGGCAAAGATCCCTTCTTTATTGTCCGATTGAATATCTGTATTACTCATTCATCTCTCCCTTTATTTAATTCCTAAATATTTCCAGACGAAGTAAAGCCTCAGAATAAAATCTGAAATTGATAAGCTTGTACTGATAAACCGTTTCAATCGAACAAAAACGGTAATACGAAGCATGGAGATAGTTAGTCACAATTTATATCGGTCAGACAATCAAGAAAATTTGCCCCATAGATATAAGTTATTTTATAGATGGATTAGGGGCTCGGTATTGATCCGCGAAGTTTTTGAACTACTTTGAAAGGGAAAGCATGATTCATCGTGGATAGGACGTCTCAACATGAAGAAAAGATTACCGCCTTTGAACTGGCTTCGCTCCTTTGAAGCCGCTGCTCGTCATTTGAGTTTTACTCACGCATCCGAAGAATTACACATTACTCAAGCTGCTATTAGCCAGCAAATAAAAGGCTTGGAAAGTCAACTAGGTACCACGCTTTTCATCCGCCTGCCACGGGGCCTGAGGCTTACAGAAGCCGGCAGCGCGTATCTCCCAGTAGTGCATGAAGCTATCTCTAAACTGTCTGAAATCACCGAAGAATTGTTTGGCCAGGGGCGCAATAAACTCCTGACCATCAGGGTGAATTTAGTGTTTTTTATCAACTGGTTATCACCAAGATTGCAGTTATTCAGAGATCTTCACCCAGACGTCAATCTCAAGATAACCAGTAACATCTGGTTTGACGGAGCAGACAGGAAACACGAGGCCGACTTAGAGGTTGTTTATGGTAACGGGCGTTGGAGTGACCTTGAGGCCAGGCGATTAACCTGGGATACCCTTTTCCCCGTCTGTAGTCCAGATATTTACGGCTCTCTGCCCGATGAGCTCACACCAGAAAAAATGCTCAAACAGCGGCTTTTGCACGTGATTGGCTATGAAGATGGATGGGGACATTGGTTCAACCGGATGCAAGTCATCAACGCCGAATTTGATCAAGGATGTCAGTTCGATACCTTAGTGAATGCTCTGGAAGTTGCTGCGAACCACGGTGGCATCGCACTTGGGCGCAGTAGCCTCGCTGAACGGTATATCAATGAAAAAAGATTAATACGGCTATTTGATGAAAATGTAATTACCTGTGAAGCTTTTTATTTAGTTAATTCTAAAACGAAGATACTTCACCCTCAGGCATCTTTATTTATTGATTGGATCATGAACGAAGTAGAAAACGATAATAACAATATCTTAAATAAACCTCTCTATATTTAATTATTAAACCAAGATATAAAAATTCTTATTCCTTTGAGTTAATTTTTATTAATAGTCGTGGAAATAAATTGAAATTACTCTTTAACCGTTAAATGACACGGCAACTATTGCTGAGCAAACATTGCTGAACCTACGCATTTTTAGTCTTTATTTAGACACGGATAAAGGAATAAGAATTGATGAACAACGAACTGCCGCTCGCCGGAGTCAATGTCGTTGACTTTGGTCAATATATTGCTGGCCCTGCTGTTGCCATGATTCTGGCTGATATGGGTGCAACTGTCGTTCATATCGACCCGCCCTCCGGGCCTCTTTGGAAAGATCCGGCGAATGCCACGCTCAATCGGAACAAACTCTGCCTTACCTTGGATTTGAAAAGTGATACTGGCAGAGAAAGAGCTCTCTTGCTGTGTGCCGAAGCGGATATCATTATCGAAAATTTTCGTCCCGGTAAGCTTCAAAGTCTAGGAATAGATTTCGCTTCACTCAGGAAAAACGATCCGCGCCTGATCACCCTCTCAATCCCGGGCTTTGCCTCCAACGATACACTCCGTAGGGAGTGGAAAGCGACGGAATCCATCATTGCGGCAACATCCGGTGCGTTCACCGATATGGGCTTCAACCGTGTTTTGATGGGACTCAACCCCAGCTTTTCACCTCTCTCACTGGGTTCCGCCTACGCGACGACACTAGCGGCAAGTTCGGTGGCGTTAGCAATGTTTTCACGCGAGAAAACCGGACTGGGGGATCATATCGAGGTACCTGTTGCTGCGGCACTGATGGAGGGGCTTTCTTACAACTCGGTCGTTGTTGAGGGGTTGCCTGAACGCTACCTGACCATGCGTGAAAAAGAGATTATCCACCGCCGTAGCACTAATCAGCCAATGGATGTTAGCTACGATGCACTTCAGGAGTATCTCGATCCTTTTTATCGCACTTATCAATGTAAAGACGGACGCTACTTTTATGTCGTCTGTCCGTCGCACCGCAATCATGCAAAACGGTGCCTTCGCCTCATGGGTATTTATGATGAGCTGTTGGCTGAAGGTTTGCCAGACGTTGATGATCTGTATTTGCCTATCCAAGAGTGGAACGGCGAAACCTCTATCGGTGTTTATCCATTGCCCGAGAAGTGGGCAGGGGTCATTTCTGAAAAAATGAAACGAGAGTTTGTAAAAAGAACCTCTGATGAATGGGGGCAACTTTTTGGCATCAACGGGATACCCGGCGCACCACACAGAACAACGAAAGAATGGGTAAACAGCGAGCATTGCAATGACAGTGGGTTGGTTGTTGGTATCAATGATCCAGAGTTTGGCGAAATGCGTGTGCCCGGACCGCTGGTATGGTTCGAACATCAGGCAGAAAAAACCACTGAGGTGAGAGCGAGACAACACGTCTCTTATACAGATGCCATTGCCTCTTTTTGTCTCAACAATCAGCAAAAAAACAGACCGCAATCTGACGTCTCTATACCAGCGGCCAGAGACCCAAACCTTGGCTGGTTATCTGGGGTGAGAATTCTCGACCTGACTAACGTCATTGCAGGTCCTCACTCCGCCGCGTTCCTTGCCCGATTCGGCGCCGAGGTGATTAAGCTAGACCCGACCAAGCCGATGTATGATCCCTTGATTGGTGTGTTGTTCAGCATTCAGTCCAATATTGCAAAAAAAGCCTGTTAATGGACATGCTCACGCATGAAGGGAAACGTATTTTTTCAGAGCTAGTGAAAAGCTGCGACATCGTGGTGATCAACGCGCCGGAAAGACAGGTTAAACCTCTTGGTTTGGATGATGAAACGCTCAAGGCCATAAACCCTGATGTGATTTTTTGTCGACTCGATTGTTTCGGTGGGCCCAAGCCCGCAGAGAAAGCCGACTTCATTGGCTATGACGATATTATTCAGGCAAACAGCGGGATCATGAGTCGGTTCGGAGGCCCTGATACACCGGAAGAGCATGCCCACCTTGGCACGTTAGACGTTAACTGTGGCTTTGCTGCGGGTCTGAGTATGGCATTGGCGCTCTACCACAGAGAGCGGACGGGTCAGGCTGCACGTTGCAGAACATCACTGTCTGCCATCACCAATCTCGCGCAAATAAAATATGCTTACGATTATCCTAACAGAGCGCCCTTTGCTGAGCCGTCTGGCCGAGAAGCCTTAGGTTATCACCCGCTGTCGCATTTCTATAAAACCGAGGATGGGTGGTTATTTCTCGATGCAGAGGATGAGCAATTTGATTTGCTGGCAAGCCTGTCAGACTTTTCTTTGCTGTCACGCCTGCCCAGTAACCTGCAGCAAGAATATATTGCTGAGCGGCTTAAAAGCGCTGAAACCGCTTACTGGCTTCATCTAATGGCAGAAGTCGGCATTGCGGCCGCTGAACCCAAAAGTATTGAGTGGCTCCGAGAACAATACACCCGCGATGCGGATGGAAAAGTGGGTATACATTTGGGCAGCTATGCGTTTTCACACTACCCGGATCACCCAAGTGGTCACCCTATTACTATTGTCGACCATTACTCAATCAGACCTTCGAATAGCAAGATTTGGGCGCTTTCTCCCACAGAGGCATTCGGCCATTCAAGTCAGCAAATTCTTAGCGAGCTTGGCATGACAAGGGAGGAAATACGGACGCTCATCAACAATGGTGTGGTTAAGGAAGCCTGGGGACAAGAATACCTGCCAAGCTAAGAGAAACAGCGTCTGGCTCAGTTGCCTGAGCCAGACGCTGACTTGAAGTCTTGATCGCAGCTTATTGCGTTGCTTTATCTGGCTGAGCGTCTGACGTTGATTTTCTCTCACGACGAGACGTCAGAAACGACGATGAACGCACCTGAGACCAATCACGAAAGTCTGACAGTAAATCAGTGACATGTTCAGGGAAAACCACTTGTTGCCAAAGCTCCTTTTGCAACGCAGGCAATTCATTAAGATCGCCACTCACCAGCCACTTGGCAATCGCGGGCGCGACGTCAGGGTAATCAATAGCTTGCGCCTTGGGTGCATCCAACCATTGATGAATGGTGTTTGCGTTGAGTTCTTCCATGCAGGTAGCCATGCCCAGCATTTCGAGCGTCGCAACATTACTCTGTTGTTCAAATTGTCCTGTCAGCGGCTTAAGCAATAGTTTCTTACCAATTGTCAGCGCCTCAGAAGGCAGTTCAAAACCGCCGTTAGCCATCACACCTTTACAACGAAGCAGAGCATCGTGGAAACCCTCTTTACACTGAGGTCGAACCGTCACGTTATTATGCACTGCCTGCGTTTTAGCGTCAGGGTGGAAACAGATGAACTCGGTATCGAACTGCTTCAGTAGCTTAACCACCTCATTCAAATCCTCAAACGGAAGATAAACCAGAATGAAGTCTTCTTCCTGAGGTATGGCGTCGTGAGAGAGGTCAACGATCGGCGGTAAAATAGGATGATCGAAGTGGTACCAATGCAGGCCGATTTTATGTTCTGTCGGCGCAAAAAATCGCATGATTTGAGTATCTAGGAAGCCTTCACCGCGCTTGGGCACATCAAACGAAAATGCGGCCTGATGACTGACAGCCAGAGACGGGACATTTTGTTTTTTTGCCGCCCATGCAGTGACAGGTTCAAAGTCCGAAATGACCAAATCGTAGCTACTGACATCCAGCTCGCGGATTTCTTTCAACAGTTTCCACGGTTTGTTGTAAATAGCCGTTCTGGCGATACTTACTTTGCCCGCATGACTGACAAAGCTCAGTCCGGTTCGGGTCTGGTAATCACCGAAAACGTCCATATCAAAATACTTTTCAGGAGGGCGGCCAGAAAACAGAAAATCGACATCGACTTCTGGCATGTCCTTGAAGGCCTTTGCCATTGCTCTGGCTCTTGATATATGGCCGTTGCCTGTGCCCTGTACACCATAAAGTATTTTCATTTTGTTCCTCTGCTCTCTACGTCACAGTAACAGTGACAACACGATGCCAGCACACGTCAGCCCAAGAACCATGCCTGCAAGAATATCGGTGATAAAATGCACGCCCAGCAAAACACGTGAAATGCCAATCATGCTGCCCAGCTCCAGTAAAGGGGTTCCCAAGCGGGATAAAAGTGACTGAGCAAGGAAGCCATAAGAAATGCCGCCGCCGTATGCCCGGAAGGCATACTGTAGAGGTCAGACGGTGTGATAAATGAAGGGAGATCCTGCGGCCTTGCACGTCTGAATGAGCGTTTTAGCGCCACATAAATCGGTAGCTCCAGAGCAAACGCCATTAAACCTGCAATCAGGAATGATTGCCCGCGTACACCATCAGTTAACGCCACCAGAACGCCCAAAATCAAATATAAAGGGCCATCACCCGTTTTTGATACCCAGCGGCTAAACCTTGCAATAACTGGGCTGAACCGATTACACAAGCAAAGGGTGGACACAGCAGTATCAACCCGCTTTATTGCTACCAGACCCCTCATAGTGAATATCTCCTTTCTTTACATAAAAAGAAGACTAGTAATCACTCATGACGGTCAGGTGACGGTTTTTCGACAAACTTATGAATATGCGTATTTGCGATACGGAAAAGGCATTTTAGGTCTGTTTTTCTACTTTTTTTTGGGAGTAGTACCTTGCTAATAAGTGAAATTAGCCAATGTTCCACCAGTTTATTGGGCTTAGTGTCCGCTCCGGGTGCCTTTTCTATAGTAAAAAACTGGCAAGTATCACGTAACACCATGAAAATCAGAGAATGCTTTGTGTTTTCCCCTCGGGCCTAGACGTAAAAACTTCACTCTGTCCCATCGAAGCAAGAACACAGGGAGCGTGCCACTGACAAAATACTGACTCTTGAACTGACACTTATCGCGAATTTCTATTTAAGTGGCTTGTGAAACCCCAAAAGCTCGCGCAGATAATTATTCTGTCAGATAATCAGTTGATAACGAAATGAACCAGTTTTGAGACTTTGGATAACGCTTTCTCATTATTTTTTCTTTTCGTGTTGACGGCTGGGTAAGCGGTTTGATATTTGTTTGTGCATACTTATTAAGAGTGATGCAACGATGACGTTTCCAGTTCTGCTCCTAGACCTACTTCTCCTTATCGCGAATCCACCGCGCGGGTAGGTAATGGACAACAGACGGAAACGAAAGAATGTCTAAAACCCGCGCAAACAGCGCGGGTTTTTTTGTATGGCACTCCGGAAAACTGCCGGAGTAGTGAGAGGGAACGACCATGAATGACCGAGTGATAATTTTCGACACCACATTACGTGATGGTGAACAGGCGCTGTCGGCAAGTTTGACTGTAAAAGAGAAACTTCAGATCGCACTGGCACTAGAACGACTGGGTGTTGATGTTATCGAGGCAGGTTTCCCTATCTCAAGCCTGGTGATTTTGAGTCAGTCAAAACGATTGCCAAAGAGGTCAAAAACAGCCGTATCTGTGCGCTGTCACGTGCGGTCGATAAAGATATCGATGTCGCGGCTGAATCATTGAAAGTCGCTGACGCATTCCGTATTCATACGTTCCTCTCTACTTCGACTATTCACGTTCAAGACAAGCTGCGCCGTAGCTACGATCAGGTGGTCGATATGGGTGTCGCTGCTGTCAAGCGTGCACGCCGCTATACAGATGACGTGGAGTTTTCGTGTGAAGATGCAGGCCGTACCCCAATCGATAACCTTTGCCGCATGGTTGAAGAAGCCATCAAAGCAGGAGCGACCACGGTCAACATTCCTGACACAGTCGGCTATACGGTGCCGGGAGAATTTGGTGGCATCATTGAAACCCTTTTCAACCGCGTACCTAACATAGACAAAGCGATTATCTCAGTACACTGCCATGACGATTTGGGCATGTCTGTCGCCAACTCAATCGCAGCCGTTCAGGCTGGTGCAAGGCAGGTAGAGGGGACAATCAACGGCATCGGCGAGCGCGCTGGTAACTGTGCGCTGGAAGAAATCGCGATGATCATCAAGACCCGAGGTGACCTGCTTGGCGTGAATACTGGCATCAATCACACCGAAATCAGCCGCACCAGTAAAGTGGTGAGCCAACTGTGTAACATGCCGATTCAGTCAAACAAAGCTGTCGTTGGTGCCAATGCCTTCAGTCACAGCTCAGGGATTCACCAGGACGGTGTACTGAAGAACAAGAAAACCTATGAAATTATGACCCCTGAGTCGATAGGCCTGAATAACAAAGCGCTGAATCTGACCAGCCGCTCTGGCCGTGCCGCAGTGAAAAGCCACATGGACACGTTGGGTTACACCGAAGCGGACTACAACCTCGACACTCTTTATGAATCTTTTCTGAAATTGGCTGACAGAAAAGGACAGGTTTTCGATTATGACCTCGAAGCCCTGATGTTCTTCAACAATGTTCAGGCTGAAGACGATTATTACAAACTGAAGTACCTAAGCGTGCAATCTGGCAGTGTAATGGCGACAACAACCGTGACGCTTCAATGCGGCGAAGAAGAAGTATCAGAAGCGGCTATCGGTAATGGTCCAGTAGATGCTCTGTATCAGGTGATCTACCGCGTAACCGGCTACGATATCGTACTCGATAAATTTGACCTTACCGCCAAAGGCGAAGGTGAGGATGGCCTTGGACAGGCAGACATTATTGCCAATTATAAAGGCCGCAAGTATCACGGTACCGGTGCATCGACCGACATCATTGAAGCATCAGGACAAGCGCTTTTGCATGTTATCAACAGCATTTATCGCGCAGACAAAATTGCAGAAATTAAAGAACAGGCAACGTTAAAGACGGAGACAGTTTAACCATGGCAGGACAGTATAAAATCGCAGTGTTACCCGGCGACGGCATTGGACCAGAAGTCATGCAGCAAGCGCACAAGGTGCTTGATGCAGTACAGGACAAGTTCGGATTGATGTTCGACAAAAAGGAATATGATGTCGGCGGCATTGCCATAGATAACCATGGTTCTCCACTTCCTGACCACACATTGAAAGGCTGTGAAGACGCTGACGCCGTTCTTTTCGGCTCTGTTGGCGGTCCTAAGTGGGAAAACCTGCCACCCAACGAGCAGCCTGAGCGTGGCGCACTGTTGCCACTGCGTAAGCACTTCCAGCTTTTCTGTAACCTGCGTCCAGCGCAGATTCACAATGGTCTGGAGGCGTTCTCGCCACTACGAGCTGATATTTCAGAGCGCGGCTTCGATATTGTTGTGGTACGTGAGCTGACTGGCGGTATCTACTTCGGTCAGCCTAAAGGCCGTGAAGGCTCTGGCCCTGAAGAGAAAGCCTTTGATACTGAGGTTTACCACAGGTACGAAATTGAACGTATTGCGCGTATCGCCTTTGAATCAGCGAGATTACGCCGTAAAAAAGTGTGCTCAATCGACAAAGCGAACGTTCTGCAAAGCTCCATTCTGTGGCGCGAAGTGGTCGAAGAAATTGCAAAAGACTATACCGATGTTGAGCTGTCACATATGTACATCGACAATGCGACCATGCAGCTGATTAAAGACCCATCGCAGTTTGACGTGATGCTGTGCTCTAACATCTTTGGCGACATTATCTCTGACGAATGCGCGATGATCACCGGATCAATGGGCATGCTGCCATCAGCCAGTCTCAACGACAGCAAGTTTGGTCTTTATGAGCCTGCGGGTGGGTCTGCACCTGATATCGCAGGCAAGAACATCGCCAACCCGGTTGCGCAGATCCTGTCTGCTGCACTGATGCTGCGTTACAGCTTGGGTGAAGAAGCAGCCGCTCAAGCTATAGAAGTCGCTGTGTCTCAAGCACTGGAAGCCGGTCAACTGACTGCCGATCTGGCCGGAGATCAACCACCGCTGTCCACCTCTGAAATGGGTGACGTTATCGCTGGATATATCCGCGAAGCATAAGCGGGATTATAAGAAATCAAGGAAGTAAGCATGTCAGCTAAAACGTTATACGAGAAAATCTACGATGCCCACGTGGTGGTCGCAGCAGAAGGGGAAACCCCGTTGCTGTACATAGACCGCCACTTGGTGCATGAAGTTACCTCACCGCAGGCATTTGATGGCCTGCGTGAAAAAGGGCGTCCAGTTCGTCAGGTAAGTAAAACCTTCGCAACCATGGATCATAACGTATCCACGGAAACCAAGGACATAAAAGCATCCGGCGAAATGGCCCGTATCCAGATGGAGACTCTGGCCAAGAACTGTGAGGAATTTGGCGTCACCCTCTACGACCTCAATCACCCATATCAGGGCATTGTGCACGTAATGGGTCCTGAATTGGGTATTACGCTGCCCGGTACCACGATTGTTTGTGGCGATTCACATACCGCAACACACGGTGCATTCGGTGCGCTGGCATTCGGTATCGGAACGTCAGAAGTTGAGCACGTGCTGGCAACACAGACACTGAAGCAAGGCAGCGCCAAGACCATGAAGATTGAGGTCAAAGGCAAAGTCGCTGAGGGCGTTACCGCCAAAGACATCGTGTTGGCGATCATCGGCAAAGTTGGTCACGCTGGCGGTACAGGTCATGTTGTTGAGTTCTGCGGTGAAGCCATTGAAGATTTGACCATGGAAGGCCGTATGACGGTCTGTAACATGGCAATAGAACTGGGTGCAAAAGCAGGTCTCGTTGCCCCTGATCAAACGACTTTTGAATACCTTCAAGGCCGTAAGTTCTCACCAACCGGTGAAGACTGGGATGCCGCAGTAGAATATTGGCAAGCCCTAAGAACAGATTCAGGTGCTCACTTCGATACCGTGGTTACCCTTGAAGCCAAAGATATTTCTAATCAGGTCACTTGGGGTACTAACCCGGGTCAGGTTGTGGGCGTGAACGATGTGGTTCCTGCACCTGAGAGCTTTGCTGATCCTATTGAGCGTCACTCTGCCGAGCGTGCGCTTCGCTACATGGGTATTGAAGCAGGTCAGAAAATTACTGACATCACTATCGATAAAGTCTTTATCGGCTCTTGTACCAACTCACGCATTGAAGATATGCGTGCCGCAGCAGCGATTGCCAAAGGCAGAAAAGTGGCCTCAGGTGTTCAGGCGCTGGTCGTACCCGGCTCTGAGCAGGTGAAAGCACAAGCCGAGCAAGAAGGCTTGGATCAGGTATTCATTGACGCGGGTTTTGAATGGCGTTTACCCGGCTGCTCGATGTGTCTGGCGATGAACAACGACCGTCTCGGTCCCAAGGAGCGTTGCGCTTCGACCAGTAACCGTAACTTTGAAGGTCGTCAGGGACGCGAGGGTCGCACACACCTTGTCAGCCCAGCGATGGCAGCGGCTGCCGCTATTGCAGGCCACTTCGTTGACGTTAACCAGTTGTAAGGAGTCACCATGTCAGGAATCAAACAACATACCGGATTAGTGGCGCCGTTAGATGCAGCAAACGTCGATACCGATGCCATCATTCCAAAGCAATTTTTACAGAAGGTGACACGGCTCGGCTTTGGTCAGCACCTTTTTCATGACTGGCGTTTTCTTGATGATGCAGGAAAAGAAGACAACCCTGAATTTGTGCTTAACCAGCCACGCTTTAAAGGCGCAAGTGTATTATTGGCGCGGGAAAACTTTGGTTGTGGTTCATCACGCGAACACGCCCCTTGGGCGCTGGCCGATTATGGCTTCAGCGTGATGATTGCGCCAAGCTTTGCCGACATCTTCTACGGTAACTCCATCAACAATCAGATGGTGCCAGTGGTGTTGTCAGATAAAGAAGTGGACGAACTGTTCAAATACGTCGAGCAAAATGAAGGCGCTGAAATCACACTGGATCTTGAGGCAAAGACGGTCTCAGCAGGCGAGAAGACTTACACCTTCGAGATTGACGATTTCCGTCGCCACTGCTTGCTGGAAGGTCTGGACTCTATTGGCCTGACGTTGCAACACAGCGACAAGATCAGCGAGTACGAACAGAAGATCCCTTCTTTTCTCGCATGAGGCTAAAGTTGTAAATAGTCTCTGATAAAAACAACGAAACAGAACAAAATGGAAACCATCAGGTTTCCATTTTTTATGCTTAACACTTCAAGGAGAGCCTAGGATGCGTGCGTTCATAACAGTGATTTCAGCCACCTTGCTGCTTATCAGTTCAACGGTTAATGCAGCTACTAAACTCGAGGTAACCCCAGCTAAATCGGCAGAAGAAAAAGCTGTACTGAAATTTACTAAACCCATTGCAGACGAATTTATTGCGCTTATTAACAAAGAATTTCCGCTCTACAAACCGATGATAGTTCGCCTCGGTGGTGGAGAGGGACCACACTTCGACCCAGAAAAAATGGAAATCGCGGTTCCATTTACCTTCGTGACTCAGGTCTTACAACGTTTTCGGTCTCCTGACGCAGAAATTGAAGGATACATGACAGCAAAGGAGGCGACACGACACGCTGTGATGCATGTATTACTGCACGAATTAGGCCATGCTCTGGTTTACGACCATGACATTCCAATATTGGGCAAAGAGGAAGATGCAGTTGATAACTTTGCGACCTTAGTAATGCTCTGGCACCAAGGCGCTGAAGAAACGCTGGCCTCCGCAGAGCTTTTCGCATTATTTGACCTAGAGGTAGAGGAATTTAGTGAAGCGCACTTCTGGGGCGAACACAGCTTGGATGCGCAACGAGCTACCAGCGTTGTTTGCCTAGTTTACGGCAGTGATCCTGATAAATATGAATATTTAATGGGTGAGCAACAAAAAGAAAATGACAGAGAAGGACATTGCCAATACGAATATGAATCGAAAAGCCGCAACTGGGAGCGCGCCACAGAGACAGCAAGAAAACTTCGCAAACCATGAAATAGCTTGTGGATTTTCAGGTCTTATAAAAAAAATCAATAAACAATGGACACGATTTTGAACACGTTAAGTATGAAAAACTCAAGAACGCTACGCTATTTTGGTGGCCTGCTGATTTTAGTCTTTGCTTCAGTTGCACACGCAGCGCCAAAAAGCGACCTATGGCCTTTTTGGAACAGCAGTGATGAAGCGAATACATCACAAATCAGTCATACGAATTGGCAGACGCTGCTCGATACTTATCTGGTGCAAGACGGTGAGTATACCCTCTTCCAATACCGTAACGTCAGTGACGCCAGCAGGAAAAAACTGCAAAACTACATCGACACCCTTAGCAAGCTGGATCCGCGTACCTACAGTAAAGCCGAGCAGTATGCCTACTGGGTGAACCTTTATAACGCAGCCACTGTCGAGATCATTCTCGAAGACTACCCAGTGAAATCGATCACTAAGCTCGGTGGCTTATTCAGTTTCGGGCCTTGGGATCAGGATGTGGTGTCCATAGCAGGCAAAAAGTTAACCCTGAACGACATTGAACACCGGATCCTGCGCCCTATCTGGCAAGACCCTCGCACACACTATGTGGTCAATTGCGCGAGTCTTGGTTGCCCCAATCTGTTACCGCAAGCACTGACCAGTGCAAACACAGAAGTTTCGCTTGAGTCAGCAGCAAAAGCCTTTATAAACAGTGAGAAAGGCGTATCTCTTAAAGGAAAAAAACTTCAACTGTCGTCGATTTATGACTGGTTTGCCGTTGATTTCGGACAATCCGAGCAAGAGATTCTGCGTCATATTCAGAAATATCGTACAGGCGGACAACTTACTGATTGGTCAGGAAAAATAAAATACGATTACGACTGGTCACTCAACGAACGACGGTAACACCTGTGATTTCGCAGTGACATTCTTGGTGTTCGTCGAAGCTTTGTATACAATGTGATGACTCTCATGGGGAGCCTGATGCTGTAAAACGCACAGCATGATGCAGGTTGAGATAGCAACAGCTGAACCCATACCACCTGATCCAGATAATACTGGCGTAGGAATGAGACATCCCAGATCCTGCATTTGAGGCTCCTCAAACCTGTGCCGCCTAACAGTGACGTGAGGCACACATGAAGAAAACCCTTTATCCACTCGTCTTCGCTGCAGCCATGGCTGGCAATGCATACGCACAAGACACCCTGACTGTTTATACCTATGATTCT
Source organism: Veronia nyctiphanis (assembly GCF_004116385.1). Classification (GTDB taxonomy): domain Bacteria; phylum Pseudomonadota; class Gammaproteobacteria; order Enterobacterales; family Vibrionaceae; genus Veronia; species Veronia nyctiphanis. The sequence goes on from NZ_PEIB01000010.1 coordinate 37,194, forward strand.
TTTTCCTCTGACTGGGGCCCGGGCCCTGCGGTGAAAAAAGCCTTTGAGGCAGAATGTAACTGTACGCTGGATTTTGTGGCGCTGGACGATGGTGTCAGCATCCTAAACCGCCTGCGTCTGGAAGGAAAAAACAGCAAAGCAGATGTTATTCTGGGTCTTGATACCAACCTGATTGAAGAAGCCGAAAAAACAGGTCTGCTGGCCAAGCACAGCACCGACATCAGTAAAGTGACGCTTCCTCAGGGTTGGGACAACCAAACGTTTGTGCCTTTTGACTATGGCTATTTCGCCTTTGTCTACGACAAAACCAAACTGAAAAATCCGCCAAAGAGCTTAAAAGAATTGGTGGAAAGCCGCGATGACATCAAAGTGCTTTATCAAGATCCACGCACATCGACTCCCGGTCAGGGCCTGATGCTGTGGATCAAATCGGTGTACGGTGAAAAAGCCGCTGATGCGTGGCAACAGCTAGCGAAGAAAACCGTCACTGTCACCAAAGGCTGGTCAGAAGCCTACAGCATGTTCCTGAAAGGCGAAGCAGACATGGTGCTCTCTTACACCACCTCTCCTGCCTACCACCTGATTGCAGAAGAAAATGCCAACTATGCAACGGCTGACTTTTCTGAGGGGCACTACATGCAGGTAGAAGTGGCTGCAAAAGTGAAAAGCGCCGCCCAGCCTGAGCTTGCAGACAAGTTCCTTCAATTTGTGCTGAGTGATAAGTTCCAAGAAGTGATCCCGACGGGTAACTGGATGTATCCGGTCACGGCGGTCAATCTGCCAGAAGGCTTTAATACGCTGGCCGTTCCATCACAAAGCCTGCTGTTTACCCCATCAGAAGTTGCTAGTGAGCGCCGTAATTGGATTCGCGAATGGCAATCAGCTCTGGTGAAATAACTCTGTGCTAAACCCATCAAGAACCTGGCCCGGCGTCGCCGCGGCCAGTTTTATTTCTGTCATTATTTTCGCCGCCCTGCTGTCACTTCTCATGCAGGCACCATCGATTGAAATCAGCCAGCTAATAAACGATGCTTATCTGCGTCACGTCACTTGGTTCAGCATCAAACAAGCCACGCTATCCACTGTGCTCAGCGTCGGGCTTGCCATACCTGTTGCCCATGCGCTTTCGCGGCGTGATTTTCCCGGTAAAGCGCTATTACTGCGATTGTTCTCGATGACGCTGGTGCTCCCTGTATTGGTCGGAGTATTTGGTATTCTGGCGGTGTACGGCAACCACGGTGTCATTAAGGTATGGCTCACTGAAATCGGCATCGAAACAGAAACCAATATTTATGGCTTAAATGGCATCTTGCTTGCGCATGTTTTTTTCAATCTGCCGTTTGCCGCGCAGTTACTGGTTCAGACGCTGGAACGGATCCCTAACCCCGAGCAAAGACTGGCACTTCAGCTTGGGTTTACACGCTGGCAACGCTTTCGCCATTTAGAGTGGCCCTTTATCCGCCAGCAGATACCTCATATTGCGGGCTTGGTGTTTATGCTCTGCTTCACGAGCTTTGCCACCGTGATGGCGTTGGGTGGCGGGCCCAGTGCAACCACCATAGAGTTAGCCATCTATCAGGCCATTCGTTTCGATTTTGACTTGCAAACAGGTGCCCTGCTGGCGCTTTGGCAATTGTTTCTGTGTGGTATCTTTCATTGGTGCGTGCAAAAAGCCAACCGCCCCCTTCCTGTCGCCACAGGCGGAGACAACCTGACTCTACACAAGCAAAAAGAGTCAGGATTGGCTTTGGCTTGGGACAGCCTTTGGATTGGCATGGCGTCACTCTTCGTTTTATCCCCCTTAGCGATGGTTTTGATACAAGGTATTAATCCTTCCTCGCTCCACGTTTTCTCGTCGCCTTCTCTGTGGAAAGCGACCTTTAACACTATCCAGATAGCGACCACATCGTGCCTGTTAGCGTTTGTGCTTGGCTGCGCATCGTGCTTGCCAGTCGATTCTGGCGACTCCATAGCATGGAGAAGAAAGCTGATTCGATAGAAATTGTTGCCGCTATGATTCTAGTGGTCCCCAGCGTTGTTCTCAGCACCGGGCTCTTTTTGCTTTTGCGCTCAGTCACCGATGTGTTTGGGATGGCCATCTGGCTAGTGATCATCGCGAATACACTGATGGCATTGCCCTATGTCGTCAAAGTGCTCAGTCAGCCTGCCTTGCAACTCTCACAGCAATACAATGCGCTTTGTAGCTCACTCGGCATCAAGGGGCTAAACCGCTTGAAGCTGCTTGAATGGCAAGTACTGAGAGCACCCATTGCACGTGCGCTGGCTATCGGTTTTGCCTTATCGACAGGTGATTTAGGCGCAATCGCACTGGTTGGAAGCCAGCATTTTGAAACCTTGCCACTGTATCTGTATCGACTCATGGGCAGCTATCAAATGGATGCCGCCGCCGCTGCATCTCTTGTACTCTTTATACTGTGTCTTGGTTGCTACACAATCATTGAAACTGTTGTCAGAAAGGCAGGTCATGTTACACGTCAATAATCTCACTCATCACTATCACTCAACGACCCTGTCTTTTTCGTTTTCAGCAGATCAGGGCTCTATCACGGCGATACTCGGTGCCAGTGGCGCAGGTAAAAGCACTCTGCTCACCTTGTTATGTGGCCTATTGGATCCTGATGATGGCAAAGCCGAGATGGATGGTGTCGATTTCACGAACAAAGCTGCGCATGAACGTCCGCTATCGATTCTTTTTCAGGAGCACAATCTGTTCTCGCATTTAAAGGTTGAGCAGAATATTGCGATTGGTATTTCACCGTCACTGAAACTCAACGACACCCAAAAGATGGGCGTGTTTGATGCAGCTAAGTCTGTGGGACTGGCTGAATACCTTGGCCGATTACCTGACGAACTCTCCGGTGGACAGAAGCAACGCGTAGCATTGGCGCGGTGCATTGTCAGAAGGAAGCCTTTGCTGCTACTTGATGAGCCTTTTTCTGCACTAGACCCGGCCTTGAGAAAAGAGATGTTGCTATTGGTAAAGAACATGGCTGAGGAACAGAATATTACCGTTCTGATGGTCACCCATCATCCGGAGGACGCCAGATTGATTGCTGATCGTTTACTTTTCGTTGATGACGGCCAGGTTATTTATAAGGGTGACTTATCTGTGTTGGATTCTCCTACGCCAGAACTGAAATTCTACTTAAATCACAAATAATTGATGCAAATACCAACGTTGCACATCGAATAGTCGCATCTATACTTGAGCTAGGACTTTTCCCAAAAGAGAGATGCGATTGTGAGTGTAACCAACATCGATGTGCTTGATTCGGTAGTAGACATAACCGCTCAAACAGAGACTGATACGATCACCGAAAGTCTTATCACCACGGTTCTTCAGCTTACTCCCGCTGAACAAGTGTTGGTTCTTGATTACAATCAGGACTCCAATCCCGAGTTCATGGTTCTCGCCAGTTCGGACATCTTTCTCTATGAAGATGAGAAAGATGTCATCGAGCGAGTGCTTCACAACTGCATTAAATGCAACGACAACGTCATTGAATACAGCCCCAAAGACATGCACGCTATGGTGGCAATCCCCATTCATGCAGGCGAAACTGAAGATTCCATTTCGGCAGTCATTTTCTGTAAATGCGCCAAACTTCAGGGTGATGATACCCACCTGGTAGAGGGATTGGCCAAAGTTTATGAGAACTATCAGAAAATCATTTCAGCCAGTGAGCGAGACGGTTTAACGGGCTTGTATAACCGTAAGGTGCTCACCAGCAAGATCGACCTCTTATTAGATAGATACTTGATACAAAGCGATGACGTGGCAAACAATGGAGACCACTGGGTCTGTATTTTTGACATAGACCACTTCAAAACGATCAATGATTCGTACGGACACGTGTTCGGTGATGAAGTTATTCTGCTAATTACCGCCATCATGAAAGGTCACTTTAGTGATGACGATATCCTGTTCCGATACGGCGGCGATGAATTCGTCATTATTCTCCACGCCAGACCCAGAGAAGACGTCCGAAAACTCCTCGGCGAATTCCTTTCGCTGGTTAATGCGCGAGATTATGGCGCAGTCAAAGACGTCACTGTTTCGATGGGTGCGGCATCCATCAATGAGAGCGAGCTCAATGCTATTACTGTTCTAGGCTTTGCTGATCAGGCGTTATACAAAGCAAAAGAGTTTGGCCGCAACCAAATCTGCTTCTATGACGAGCTGCTTGCTTCAGGTGATATTGTTGAATTGGTCCCAGAAGACGACGTAGAGTTGTTTTAGATTGACCCAATCAACAGTTTATCGCTTCGGCACAAAATTTATCCATATTTCGCTTTTCAGATGGGTGAAACGCCAAGTATAATAATGTGACTTTGTTCTCATTTTTTACCTCATTACTGACTGCGATGTATGTGCCTTAATAGAAAAATCCTGTTGTCGCTGATTTCAGCGACTCTTCTCACGTTCTCAACGTTATCTGTCGCCGCCCCAAAGCAATTGACTGTAACCGGAGCATCAACATGGGAACCTTTCTCGTTTATCAACAGTAACGGTGAGCCAGACGGAATCATGGTGGATTTCTGGCGACTGTATGGCAAAAAAAATAATGTTGATATCCAGTTTCAGTTAATGGACTGGCCTGCTTCTATTGCACTTGCTTCTACCGACACAAGCGTCATTCACGGTGGACTTGGCTACACCAGTAACCGGGCAAAATATCTCTATTTTTCACGAGAACTGCCTTTACAAGAGTACGACGTGTACCTGTTTACCAAGCGTGAAATTAAAGATGTTAACCTTGCACATATCAGCGATCTGAATGTTGGGTCAGTCACCGCGAGTGTAAAAGATGAATTTCTGACCACACGTCTACCATCTGAGTTTATTCGGCGTTATGACACCTTTGGTGCGATGAATCAGGCGGCTTATCGTGGCGATATTGATGTATTTATAGATGATCTCAATACCACCAAATACAGCCTGTACAAAAATAACCAGCAGGGAACATTTGTCCCAAGAAGAAAGCTGTACAGCTTTTCGCTTCATTTCGCGATGAGCCGTCAGAACACCCAGAGAATGGCAGAAATTGAAAAAGGGCTTGAGAAAATAAGCCAAGAAGAAGTTGATGCCATTTATGACAAGTGGTTCAGTGATATACCAGGTATAGAGAGCCAGAAACCAAGTATGTGGCCGCACTGGTCAACCTATATCACGAGCCTAATGCTGGTACTTACCTTTATTGCGGTACCTATTGTTTTGAGACGTAAATCTGAAGATTTAAAGTCAGCACTCAAAGCGTTAGCCAACTCTTCGGAAAGGCTTGAACAAGTTAATCAGATAGATAGGCTGACAGGCACACTCAACCGAGACGCCTTTTATAATGCCCTGAATGACAAGCGCTTCAGCTCTTCACCGTATTCAGTAGCCGTGCTGGATCTGGATAACCTTGGCGACCTCAATGCAGAGTGCGGACACCAAGCGGGTGATATGGCGATCAAGCACCTAATCTCTTTGCTTCGTGGTCAGCTCTCAAGCAAAGCTGTGATCGCCCGCCTAAGTGGTGGTGAGTTCGCGGTGCTGTTTGATTACTGTGACAAAGAGCTCGCGATAAAGCGTATTGATAAGTTGAGACGCTCCTTGCCCTCAACGCCGCTGCATCTAAACCAACAGATCATTCGATTGAGTTTTTGTTACAGTTTCGCCCATTATCCCGTAGACGGCGATGAGGGCAGTGCGTTGGTGACATGTGCGCTGAAAAAGATGCGACAGTTGAAAGCCGAGAAAGCGAAACAAGAGTTCGCCTCTGCAGAGCAAAGTCGCATGGCATCTTCAGATGCGGAGCTGCATTGGTAAATCTGTATTTGCACATAAATACAGTGCCAACGAGAGAAAGAAAAAGGGCTGGTATTCCAGCCCTTTGTATTAATCCTATGTTATGTCACGGTGGACGCTGTTCTGTCAGAGGTTTTCTTCTGCAAACTCCGCCAGACGACTTCGAACGACGCCATTCAGGTAGATGCTGGCGCTGCCTTCAAAGTTCTTGAATCTTTCTACGATGTACGTGAGGCCAGACGTTACGGGCGTCAGGTACGGACTATCAATTTGCGCAAGGTTCCCGGAGCAGACCAATTTAGTCCCTTCTCCGCAGCGGGTAATTATGGTTTTAAGTTGTGAAGCTGTGAGGTTCTGGCACTCATCCAAAATGACGAACGCATTTTGAATCGAGCGGCCACGCATAAAGTTGATTGATTTAAATTGTATGTTGGCTTTTTCCATGATGTAGCGCATTGAGCCATCTGCACACTCATCATTTTTGTGTAACGCTTCCAGCGTATCAGTTACCGCTCCCAGCCACGGCATCATCTTCTCTTCTTCCGTACCCGGCAGGAAACCAATGGATTCAGCAATCTCAGGCGTATTCCGGGTGACAATGATCTTGTCATACATCCCTTTTTCCACCGCCTGCTCCAGTGCTGCCGCCATCGCAAGGATTGTTTTACCACACCCCGCAGGGCCAGTTAGGATCACTAAATCAATCGCCGGATCGAGCAGTGCATCCAACGCCATTCCCTGATAAATGTTTTTCGGTCGGATCCCCCACGCTTCCCGGTGCAGCAAACGTTCACGGCTGATGTCTTTCAGTTGCAGTCGCGCTTCGTCAATCGCCACAACCCTGCCAGCAAAGTCCTCGGTTTCGTCAAGGATATACTGGTTGATGTAGGTATTGTCGATTTGCTCCCGTGGCAACGAATGAAGTGTCGTGCGACCACTGTTTTCGGTCTCACATTCACCCACCGTTTCCCAAAAACCACCTTTAAACACCTGAAAACCTTTGGTCAGCAGACTGACATCATCGATCAGCTGGTCGGTTCTATAGTCCTCAACATATCGCACACCCGCACCCTTGGCCCGAAGACGCATGTTAATGTCTTTGGTCACCAGCACCACTTTACGTGGAGAGCGCTTGGTTTGCAGATAGAGCACTGCATTGAGGATCCGGTTATCACCGGCCTTATCGGCGAAAGCCTGTACCGTTTCTTTGATTTCGAAGTCAGCCAGAATCGATAACGTTCCTGTGCCGCCCTCTTTCCCGACCTTGATCCCTTTGGTGATCTGATCAGGCGTCGCGTCTTTAAATATGTCCTCCAAAGCACGGATCGCAACACGGGCATCACGTGCAATATCACGCTTGCTGTCTTTGATGCGGTCCAGTTCTTCTAGTACGGTCATGGGTATGACCACGTCGTGTTCTTGAAAGGAATAAATTGCGAAGGGTTCATGAAGCAGGATATTAGTATCCAGCACAAAGAATTTTCGGTCACCATCGCCCATAGGCACCTCCTTGGTTACTAAGGCTAGTGGCTTAACGCCACTTATCTTAATCCTAAGACATATTTATCGGCTTACACATGAATCACATCAAATTTTGTTACTCTCCTGTGACAACTTGTTGATTCCGTACTTTAACCGTGACCCTATTCACAAGTTCAAGTACCATAACCCACCTTTTTCTGAGTGTCCGTCATGACCTACACTGTATAACGCAGTCAGGCATGCACTTTTTTCTACGCATTCATGGCACCATGTATTGTCAGTGCCAGCTTTAAACAGAGGTTTCGCCACATTATGCCTTACGCTCTAGGACAACGTTGGATCAGTGATACTGAAAGCGACCTGGGATTGGGTACCGTCGTCGCACTTGATGCACGCACTGTTACCCTGATGTTCCCCGCGTGTGAAGAGAACCGTCTCTACGCACGCAGTGATGCACCGATTACACGGGTAATGTTCAACAAAGGGGACGTGATTGAAAGCCATGAAGGCTGGTCTCTGACCGTTGAAGACGTCAGCGAAGAGCAAGGCGTCCTGACCTACACGGGTAAACGTCAGGATACAGGTGAAGAGAACGCCACCCTGCGCGAAATTATGTTGAATCACCACCTTAGGTTCAGCAAACCACAAGACAAATTATTTGCCGGACAAATCGACCGCATGGATCGGTTTGCACTCCGTTACCGTGCTCTGAAAAATCAGTACGAACAGCTACGCAGCCCGCTTCGTGGGCTTTGCGGTATGCGCGCTGGCCTTATTCCACACCAGCTGTTTGTGGCGCACGAAGTGGGTCGACGCCATGCTCCACGAGTGTTGCTTGCCGATGAAGTCGGCCTCGGTAAAACCATCGAAGCCGGGATGATCATCCACCAGCAAGTCTTATCTGGCCGTGCTGAACGGGTATTGATCGTCGTGCCTGAAACGCTCCAACACCAGTGGCTGGTTGAAATGCTGCGCCGCTTTAATCTCCACTTTTCTATTTTCGACGAAGAACGTTGCGTTGAAGCATTCGCCGATTCAGATAACCCTTTCGAAACGGCACAACTCGTGCTGTGTTCACTCGATTTCTTACGAAAAAGCAAGAAACGCTCTGAACAAGCAGCAGAAGGTGACTGGGATCTGGTGGTCGTCGATGAAGCGCACCACCTTGAATGGAATCAGGAGAACCCCAGCCGCGAGTATCAGGTGGTTGAAGCTATTGCAGAAAATACACCTGCCGTTTTGCTTCTGACAGCAACGCCTGAACAGCTTGGCCACGAGAGCCACTTCGCCCGTCTTCGTTTGCTCGACCCAGATCGTTTCTACGATTACGATGCCTTTGTTGAAGAAGAGCGCCAGTATGCCCCTGTCGCAGAAGCCGTCAGCCAGTTGTTAGCCGATGCGCCGCTGACCAATGACGCCAAAAACAGTATTACTGAACTGCTGTCTGAGCAGGATGTTGAGCCTTTGCTTCGAATCATTGAAGCGCGTGACCTTGATGAAGAGCCACGCCATGAAGCTCGGCTTGAACTGATTGATAACCTGATGGACCGACACGGTACAGGGCGGGTGCTTTTCCGTAATACGCGCTCTGCGATTCAGGGTTTTCCAAGCCGCCACCTAAATCTTTATCCATTAACAATCCCGAGCCAATACACCACGGCGATGCGTGTCGCGGGCATGATGAGCCGAGGTAAAACCTCAGAAGAGAAAGCACTGCAGTGGCTCTACCCTGAAGATATTTACCAGCAATTTGAAGGTGAAGATGCCTCATGGTGGGGCTTCGACCCGCGTATCGACTGGTTGCTGAATTTACTCAAATCTCACCGTAGCGAGAAAGTGCTGGTCATTTGTTCCCGCGCTCAGACTGCCCTGAGTCTTGAGCAGGCACTGCGAGAACGTGAAGGCATTCGCGGTACTGTCTTCCATGAAGCATGTCAATTCTTGAGCGAGACAAAGCCGCTGCGTATTTCGCGCAGGAAGAAGGTGGCGCACAGGTGCTGATTTGTTCTGAAATAGGCTCTGAAGGCCGTAACTTCCAGTTCAGTAACCAACTGGTCATGTTTGATTTGCCAATCAACCTGACCTTCTAGAGCAGCGCATTGGTCGCCTAGACCGCATCGGTCAGAAACGCGATATCGAAATTCATGTTCCATACATGGAAGGCACCTCGCAGGCCCTTCTTGCTCGCTGGTACAATAGCGGCCTGAATGCATTCGAAGAGACCTGCCCGACGGGCCGTGCGGTATTCGAACATGTGCGTGGCGATCTGATTGAGATGCTGGCAAGCGGTACCGTTGATAACGATGCATTGGATACCCTTATTGATACCAGTTCAGCGATGCACCATGAGTTGAAAACTGCGCTGGAACAAGGCCGTGACCGCCTGCTCGAAATGCACTCTAACGGCGGCAGCGATGCGCAAGATCTGGTGGAACAAATTTCGGGTAAAGACGGCGACACCAACCTAGTGACCTTTGCGCTGGGGCTGTTTGATACTATTGGCCTGAATCAAGATGACAAAGGTGAAAATGCCATTGTTGTCACGCCTTCTGACCACATGATGGTGCCGAGCTACCCGGGCCTGCCTGCGGAAGGCTGCACAATCACCTTTGACCGTGACACTGCACTCTCTCGAGAAGATCTGAGCCTGCTAAGCTGGGAACACCCAATGATTCAGGGCGGTATTGACCTGCTGCTGAGTGAGGATGTCGGTACCACCGCCGTCTCTCTGCTCAAGAGTAAAGCCATGCCTGTCGGGACGCTGTTCCTTGAGCTTTTGTACGTGATTGATGCACAGGCGCCTAAGTCATCGGGTATTCATCGCTTCCTGCCAGCGACACCAGTTCGTGTGCTGCTGGATGCCAAAGGTAATAATTTGGCAGAAAACGTGGCCTTTGAAGGCTTCCACCGTCAATTGAGCCAGTGAATCGCCACCTCGGCAGCAAACTGGTAACGTCAGTACAGACGCAAATCCACGGTCTGATTGAAGTGGCGGGTCCGCAAGCAGAGAAAGAACTCGATGTGGTGAAATCAGCGGCCACAGAAGAGATGACGCAGAGTCTTCGTGCGGAGCTAGACAGGCTGCAAGCCCTGAAAGCGGTGAACCCGAATATTCGTGATGAAGAGCTGGAGGCCATTGAGAGCCAGATGGCAGAGCTGCGTGACTATATCGCTAAGGCTCAGCTTCGTCTCGACGCACTTCGCGTGGTGATTGTCAGCCACCAGTAACCTTTAAGATTAACGAAACTGGCACCGCTTTGAATCGTCTTCAAAGCGGTGCCTTGTTGTATTGGCCATGCTACACTTGCGCCGACTGTTTTCTGAGCAACATTATGAAGAACGAATTTATCTACCACCCCCCCACAACTCCATGGCTAGACGTGGTTTATCAGGATGACGATATAATCGCCATCAATAAGCCAAGTGGCCTTCTGACCAATCCCGGTCGAGATCCCGCACATTACGACAGCGCTTGGTCTCGCATCAAAGCAGATTTTCCGGATGCCGAGCTGGTCCACCGACTGGACATGTCGACCTCAGGCCTAATTGTCTTCGGTAAGCACAAAGAAGCAGAGCGCCACCTCAAAGCACAGTTTCGCGAGCGAGTCACTCACAAGCTCTATTACGCCAGAGTATGGGGCCACCCAGAGCAAGATATCGGTGAAGTCGATTTACCTCTGATCTGCGATTGGCCTAACCGCCCACGGCAAAAAGTGTGCTTCGAGACAGGCAAACCGTCCCAAACAGGTTTTGAAGTCATCAAGCGTGAGAAGAAAACCAGCCTGATGCGCTTATTGCCAATTACGGGACGCTCTCACCAGTTGCGTGTCCATATGCTGGCACTCGAACACCCCATTGTCGGCGATGAGTTTTACGCACACCCTCAGGCATTACGATACTCACCGAGGTTGCAATTACACGCGGCAGAGCTTTGCTTTCTTCACCCGGCAACAAACACACCGATGCACCTGTCAGCGCCCTGTGACTTCTATGCGGGTGCACCAAAAGATACGCTGATCACACGCGGGATTGAAGCCAAACCCCTTGAGTTGTAATCCCACGCAATATGACAGTAAAGTGGCAGGAAAAAGGACAGGCCTGCCATGGAACATATTGTTTTTCTCGACCGCGATACCATACCTGCACACATCACGATCCCTTCACCGGATGTCGCTCACCAATGGCAAAGTTATCCTGCGACCGAGCCGTCTGAAGTCGTCGAGAGACTGAGAGAAGCAACTGTAGTTATCACCAACAAAGTCGTGCTTAATGCACACATACTTGCCCAATTACCCGAGCTAAAGCTGATTGTTGTTGCAGCCACCGGGTACAACAATGTCGATATCGACTGGTGCCACGAAAACCAGCTGCCTGTCTGTAATATTCGCGGCTACGCCACACGCTCAGTACCGGAGCACGTTATCGCGATGCTGTTTAGCCTGCGGAGAAACCTTGTCGCTTATCAAAGGGACATTCAAAACGATATCTGGCGGGAGAAGAACCAATTTTGCTTCTTCACACACCCTATTGGTGATATTGCTGGTTCAACCATAGGCATTATTGGAAGCGGAAGCTTAGGGCAAGGTGTAGCGACTCTCGCCAAAGCGATAGGTATGAAAGTACTGTTTGCGGAACGCAAAGGTAGTAAGGTTTGTCGGGAAGGCTACACCCCGTTTGAGACTGTGTTATCTCAAGCCGATGCTGTCACCCTTCACTGTCCCCTCACCGACGAGACGGAAAACCTTATCAGTGACAACGAGCTGAAACTAATGAAGCCAGAATCCATTCTGATCAATGCCGGACGCGGCGGATTGGTGGATGAAAAGGCACTGATTCTTGCATTGAAGAAAGGTGAAATAGCGGGCGCTGGTATGGATGTGTTTACCGAAGAACCCGCGGACTATAGCAACCCACTTGTCGCGAATGCGGGGATGCCCAATCTTATCCTCACCCCGCATGTTGCATGGGGGTCGGATTCATCACTTCAGACTTTGGCGAATCAGGTAAGTGACAATATTCAGGCATTCTTCGCGGGCAAGCCCAACAATCTACTTTAGCTAACGCTTTACTCTAACTCACTAGGCAACTCAGAAAGACCATTTACCTTGCTGGCTTAATGCGATTTGAAGCATAAGGTATTCATGAACTTAACGTGAGGCACCACCAGAACATCTTCAGCAACAAACCTTGATGTATTGGTTCCGTGGAATCGTGTATGAAGTAGAGGCAGAGCGTGAGGCTCTGCCATGTCTGCATGATTTGTGATGGGTTGAGAAAAACGACATCAAGCAGCATTAAAGCTGCTTAATAGAATTAGGTGAACCCTTTTTCCTTCCGTATCAGATCGTACGCAGCCTGAATGTCTTGCGCTTTTTGCTTAGCAATTTCCATCATAGATGCAGGTAACCCCTTAGCTACCAGCTTGTCCGGGTGATGTTCATTCATCAGCTTGCGATACGCTTTTTTCAGCTCTTTCGCGGACGTATCCGGCGAGACCCCAAGAAGTTCACAGGCGCCGGAAATCCTGTCACGCAAATCTTTAGTACGCCAGCGGGCACCATGCTTTTCGTACTTCGAACTGTGCTCATGAAAACGGTAACTGGCATGCTGCATTGCCAATCGTTGTTCTAATTGTTTGCGCGAAAAACCAAGCCGACTTGCGACTATGTTCAAGACTTGCAGCTCATTAGGGTGAATATTGCTGTCTGCGCAGGCAGCCTGAATCTGAACTTCAAGAAAGAACTGAAGGAGGTCGAAACGGCCAGATTGTTCGCGCCTGACTTTCCACAATACTTCCTCAAGAGGAAATTGACTGTCCTTGCCTTCACGGAATGCATCCTGCGCCTGACGTCTTGCTTCGCCGTGCAACTCCATTTTATCCATCAATTGTGTGGCGACACGGATTTCGTCTTGAGTAACCTGTCCTTTGGCCTTGGCAATATGTCCCATAACAGCGAATGTGGCATAAAAATAGCCGTGCTCTCGCTGCTGTGCACTCTGAAAACCCCAACGGGCGTCACCCATTGACTCATTTTGCCTTTTTTGATCGAACTTATGCCCTAAAAAGCTGCCTAAAATCAGACCAGGAAGATGACCCAGAAGGAAACCGAATGACGCTCCAACTAATTTTCCCCATACTGACATCAAATCTTTCTCTACCTGTAATGTTTTACCCGTTACACCATGAGTTATCGTAGGTTACGGGTGCCGTTGAGTGTAAATTGCATTATCATAGCTAACATTTTTAGCGCAAACGTGCCAAAAGCAGCGCCTTCAAAGTATACCAACGCTGTAGAATAAACACAGGATTGTACTTTTCAATGCCACATACCACCCGTATTTTTCTTTCTGCTCTGTCTTTGGTGATGCTTCAGAGTCAGGCATTCGCAGCAAGCGATGCGTCGACTGTAGATGTGAGTCTGCTCACATCTGATGAAAAGTGTCAGATGCAGTCATACCCTTGCGTACCAAGCAGCAGCCAAAGTGCGGATGATGTGAATCAGTTACCCATCACTATCAATGCTAACAGTACGACGGGTAATAATGAAAAAGTCACTTATCAGGGCGATGTTATTGTCAAACAAGGACACAGAACCCTGCAGTCTGACTCCATGATCTTGACGACTCCCGGCGACAGGCAAGTTACAGCAGAAGGTAATGTTATCTTCAATGACGGTGAAATGGTCATTGAAAGTGACCGGATCCAGTCAAATCTGACAAATCAGGACACCTATGTCGAAAATGCGAAGTATAAAATGCTTTGTCAATCAGGACGTGGCGAAGCGAAGAAAGTTTTCAAAAACGGCACCACCTTTTACCAACTCGATGATGGCACATTCACCACTTGCCCGGAAGAAAACAAGAGTTGGCGATTCGGTGCAGAGCGCATAGAGAAAAAAGATAGCGACATTTTTGCTGACCTTTATGGAACCAGTTTTCAGGTTCTGAATACACCTATCTTTTACTTGCCTTACCTTCGTGTGCCTGTTGAAGAAGGCCGATTGACTGGCTTTTTATTCCCAACGATTGGTTTTTTGGATGAAAAAGACGGGGTTTCAGTTCAGACACCCTTCTATTGGAATATTCATCCGCAGGCTGACATGGTGTTGACCCCGAAATACATGAGCAACCGTGGCACGCAGCTAACGACGGAATTCAGCTACCTTGTCAGTCCAGGCCAGGGAGCAATCATTGCCGAATACATGCCCGACGATCGCCTCTATCCGACAATTGAAAATAGCTGGGGTGTGAATTGGACGCACGGCGGTGTCCAAAACCATTGGGCCTACAACCTTGATTACAGCAGAGTCAGTGATATTGATTACTTCGACCGCCATACCGATTCAGAAGTCGGTAAACGTGAGGACAGTAGCTTACTCCAGACTGCCGATATCTCTTATCGTGAAAACCTTTGGGACGTCTCTATGCGGGTAAGAGATTTTCAACCTTTAACCACGTTGTCCACCGTCTACCGACTGATGCCGCAGGTCGGATTTAATTATTACGGCCCCAACCTTATTGGAAATACCCGTTTTACCCTTCCCCTCTCCGTCAGCCGCTTTGAAACGGACACGGTGAATAAGCCCGATGCCACCCGTTTTCATATCGAGCCCACACTCACTGTACCTTACAACAAACCTTGGTTACGGGCGTCAGCTGAAGCCAAGCTGATGTATACCTATTACGATCAAGACTTCGCCGACGGGTTCAATGAAAACAGCGAACATACTTTGGCGTCTCATGCAGAAAGAACAATCCCGTCGCTCAAGCTCAACACGACAGTGATTCTGGAAAATAACTTAAATCTGCTTGGTTACGATTACCTACAAACCTTAGAGCCACAGGTTCAGTATCTGTATATCAAAGACGTAGACCAGAGTAATATTTATAACCCCTTTGACTACAACGGCGGCGGCTACGATACCGTTAGGTTACAAACAGATTACTACGGGCTTTTCCGTCCAAACCAATACAGCAGCGTCGATTACATCAACCCAGCGAACCAGTTTACGCTGGGTGCCTCTATGCGATTTTATGATGACAGCTTCAAAGAAAGGTTTAACGTTGCTGTCGGTCAGATATTCTATGTTGATCGCCCTTTTGGTTCTGAAGATGCGGGTATCAACTATTCGGCATGGGCACTGGAGAGTGAAATAAACATTGCCGATCACTGGTTCTTTAAAGGCGCTATGGAGTACGACAATAATGTCAGTGATATTCAATTCGGTAATGCGCTTGTCGAGTACAGAACCGAGGCTTTCTTTGCCCAATCAAGCTATCGGTTTGTCAGTAAAGACTATATTTCGTCGACGCTCCCCTCAGGAAGCACCTATATTGACCAAATCACCGATGACGGCATCTCACAGGTTGGTTTAGTCACTGGCTTCCCCATCACTGACAATGTCAGCCTAAGAGGGCAATATTTCTATGACCTCACGCAAGACATACGTTTGGAAAACCAAGTCGGCTTAGTGTATACCGACGCCTGCTGGCAGCTTGGGCTGACCTACAGCCAATATTTGCTCAGCAGAGACAATATCAAAGACAACCCCGAGTATGACAGTGGTGTATCTGTGTCATTCAAATTGATCGGGCTGGGAGCCAATGCTGGCTTTGGCTACAGCGATAACAGCAAAAGTGCATTGGGTTATTACAACCCATACGGCCTGAAAAACTGATTACAACGAGAAACTGGAACCCTCAATGAATAAATGGACCAAAATTGCAGCAGGATTTTTGCTCACGCTCAGTGCTGTACCGGCCTTCGCCGTCCCTAATGAGTTAGACCGTGTGATCACCGTAGTGAACTCTGACGTGATACTCCGCAGTGATATCGATACCATGCGCAAGATGGTGATATTCAACGCTGATGGACAAACAGACAAGCTTCCTCCTGAAGAACAGCTTAACGCCCAGCTCCTGAATGGCCTTATCGATGAAAAGCTTCAGCTGCAACAGGCTGAGAGACTTGGGATACGAGTCGGTGACATAAGGCTCGATCAAGCCATTGCCAGTATTGCCAAACAAAAAGGCATGACAGTTCAGCAACTTCGCAAGAAACTGATTGATTATCGTCTCAGTTGGGCGGCGTATCGCGAAGAAATTCGTCAAGAAATCGCAGCAAGCGAAGCGCGTAATGCGCAGGTAAGACGCAGAGTCAGTATTTTGCCTCAGGAAGTCGACGCCCTCAGCAAAGCCTTGAGCGCCGAACAGCAACAAAATACTCAGTACCGCATTTCGCATATCCAGTTACCTCTCGAAGAGGGAGCAACCCAGGAACAAAAAAAATCGTGTTGCGTCATTGGCTCAAGCTATCAAGCAAAAGCTGCTTGAAGGTGCTGACTTCGGCGCCATGGCGATGGCCTACTCAAAAGGCAGACGCGCGCTTGAACGTGGAGACTGGGGCTGGCTGCGTCTTGAAGAAATGCCAACCATCTTTGCTGATCAAATCGCTGACAATAAATCGGGTGCAATCATCGGACCGTTCAGAAGCGGTGTCGGTTTCCACTTACTGAAAATCGATGATGTCAAAGGTCAGGAAACTGTTGCGGTCACAGAATACAAAGCGAGACACATTCTTATCAAACCATCAATCATACTGAGTGATATGGCAGCGAAAAAGCAGCTTCTGTCACTGATGGAAGAAGTTCGCAATGGAAGACGTTCTTTTGCCGACATAGCGCAGGAATACAGCGAAGATCAGGCTCATCGTCAAACGGTGGTCTGCTCGAATGGAATACGTCTGATACCTACACCCCTGATTTCAAAGAACAGCTGGAAGAGCTGAACGTGGGTGAAATCAGCCAGCCATTTAAATCTGTTTATGGTTGGCATGTCATTAAGCTTTTGGATAAACGCATTGCTGACCGTACAGAAGATGTAGCGAAAAATCGTGCGTATAGTATGCTGTTCCGCCGCAAATTTAATGATGAGGCTCAGACTTGGCTGCAAGAGCTACGCGCAGCCGCGTATGTAGAAAATATTAATGAGCAATCAGATGAACGCTAATAAGAAAAAAGTCCAGCGAATTGCAATCACGCCGGGCGAACCAGCAGGCATTGGTCCTGATTTGGTGTTGGCATTAGCCAAGGAAAGCTTTCCACATCAAGTTGTTGTCTGCGCAAACAAAGACATGCTGGCTGACCGGGCAAAAAAGCTCGGCCTGTCTGTGGCATTTGACGACTACGATCCCAGTACTGCACCAACACCTCACAAGCCCGGCACCTTATTGGTGGCGAATGCAGAGTTGGAAGAAGAAGTCATTGCCGGTGAACTGAACGAGCTTAACAGCCGCTATGTTCTTGATACCCTGACACATGCGGCTGAAGGCAATATGAAGGGTGAGTTTGCTGCTGTTGTGACAGGGCCTGTTCACAAAGGCGTTATCAATCGTGCCGGTGTTTCTTTCAGCGGACACACTGAGTTTTTTGCCCATCAGGCAAACGTGCAACATGTCGTGATGATGCTGGCCACAGAGGGCCTGAGGGTAGCTTGGTCACCACGCACATACCGCTGGCTTATGTGGCTAAAGCGATAACGCGTGAACGTCTGATCCAAGTCATTGAAATCCTGAATGACGATTTAAAAACCAAGTTTGGTATCAAACAGCCCAAAATCTATGTCTGTGGACTAAACCCGCATGCCGGCGAAGATGGTTGCCTCGGACGTGAAGAGCTCGACATCATGATCCCAACCATGGATGAGCTCAGAGAACAGGGAATCAGCTTGGTTGGTCCATTGCCTGCAGACACTCTGTTTCAAGATAAATACCTTGATGATGCTGATGCCGTACTGGCCATGTATCATGATCAGGGCTTACCCGTGTTAAAATTCAAAGGATTCGGAAAATCAGTCAACATCACACTTGGCTTACCTTTCATCCGAACTTCAGTAGACCATGGTACCGCACTGGATTTAGCAGGTACTGGAACGGCGGATACAGGTAGCTTGCGGACTGCGCTATCCCACGCCATAGAGTTAGTAGATAATAAAGCATGAGCGATAACGTCCATTTAGGCCACCGCGCCAGAAAACGCTTTGGTCAGAACTTCCTGAACGATCCTTACATCATTGATGGAATCGTGTCTGCCATTAACCCAAGACCGGGTGAGAATCTGGTTGAAATCGGCCCAGGCCTCGGCGCATTAACCGAACCTGTCGCGCGTGAAACCGATAAACTGAATGTTGTCGAACTGGACCGCGATCTTGCTGAGCGTCTTCGTCATCATCCTCAACTCGCAGACAAGCTCAACATTTACGAAGGTGACGCGATGAAATTCGATTTCGCGGCACTGGCGTCAGAAACTAACCCACTGCGTATTTTCGGTAATCTGCCTATAACGTATCCACCCCTCTCATGTTCCACCTGTTTACGTTTACGGGTGCAGTTTTGGATATGCACTTCATGTTGCAAAAGGAGGTGGTGAATCGCCTTGCAGCAGGTCCGGGAACAAAAGCCTATGGCCGACTGACCGTTATGGCGCAATATTATTGCAAAGTCGTGCCTGTACTCGAAGTGCCGCCAAGTGCGTTCAAACCCGCACCTAAGGTCGATTCTGCCGTTGTCCGCCTTGTCCCACACAAGACGTTGCCGCACCCTGCAACCAGCTTAAAGTGGCTGGATCGCGTTTGTCGGGAAGGGTTCAACCAAAGACGCAAAACCGTAAGAAACTGTTATAAAGCTCTGATGGACAGCGATACACTGGAATCATTAGGTATTAACCCTACCATGCGTCCAGAAAACCTGACTCTGGCACAGTTTGTTGCTATGGCTAACTGGCTGGACGAAAACCATAACAGTCAATAAGGATTCAGCGCTTGCAAGGATTGGTAAAAGCTAACTTTTCGGTTCGGGTTGTCACTCACTATGTTGAGGAGCAATCTGAACCGGATAAGAACAGGTATGTTTTTTCATATACCATCACCATTGAAAATAATGGTGATATCGATGCTCAGTTACGCCACAGGAAATGGCTGATAACCGACTCTAATGGTAAAAAGTTAGTCATTGAAGGCGAAGGTGTTGTTGGAGAGCAGCCCCTTATTGCTGCTGGTGACCAGTATACCTATACCAGCGGGACAGTATTGGAAACGCCGGTCGGTGTGATGCAGGGCTTTTATTCGATGCAGAGCATCGATGAAGAAGACTTCGATGTGGAGATCTCACCATTTAGGCTGGCGCTGCCCAACATACTTCACTAGAACACATAGGACGCGTTCAATGGCAACCTACCTAGTCGGCGATGTACAGGGCTGTTACGGTGATCTTTGTAATTTACTTTCTGACGCCAAATTTAACCTCAAGCATGACACTCTTTTTCTAGCAGGCGATCTGGTGGCAAGGGGACCAGAGTCATTAGAGGTCCTACGCATGGTAAAAGAGATGGGTGACAGTGCTCGTTGTGTTTTGGGCAATCACGATCTGCATTTGCTCGCCGTCGCTCAAGGTTTTTCCAAGGTCAAGCAACAAGACAGAACATCACCAATCTTTGATGCGCCTGACGGTGATAGCCTGTTAACTTGGCTCAGTCAGCAACCCTTGCTTATCCATCACCAACAGTCTTCAGGGCAATTTCCCGGCTTTGTTATGACTCATGCAGGTATTGCTCCACAGTGGGATTTATCAACCGCCAAAAAATGCGCGGCAGAAGTTGAAGCCGTTCTTCAAAGTAAAAAGTTGCCGTGGCTGCTGAAAAACATGTACTCGAATCAGCCCGATTTGTGGAGTGATAAACTCGAGGGCATTGATCGCTACCGCTTTATCATCAACGCCTTTACCCGAATGCGCTATTGCCATTCAGATGGCGCTCTGGACATGGCTTGCAAATATCCGCCTTCGCATGATGGCGTCCGTGAGCTGAAGCTGACACCATGGTTCAGCGTTAAACGGAAAAAGAAGATCAAAGAGGCACTGGTTTTCGGACATTGGGCGGCATTAGGTGGAGTAATCGATAATAATCTTATCGGATTAGACACTGGGTGTGTCTGGGGCGGAAGTCTCACCATGATGAGATGGGAAGATCAGAAAGTATTCTCCGTTCATTGCCCTGTTCATGCATAACCGTCTTCAATAAAGTAAATCTGACAGAGATCATTGATGCTCTGTCAGACGTTACTTGCTTTAGTCAGCTCGATCTAGAATAACGAACTCCATGTCGTACTTATTTTTCTCATCCGCCGAAAAGCGCTGAGAATGACACTGTTGCCAGTCCTCACCCCACGCAGGAAAACGAGTATCCCCATCCAGGTCAGCATCGATATACGTTAAATACAGACGATCCGCAGAAGGTAAGCAAGCTTCATAAATGGAGCCGCCGCCGATGATCACCGCTTCCTCAACATCAGCCACCGATTCCAACGCAAGGGGAATGCTCCCCACAATATCGACGCCTTCCGCTGACCAAGACGGATCGCGGGTGATCACTATGTTACGACGTCCGGGAAGAGGCCTTCCGATAGACTCATACGTCTTTCTTCCCATGATCACTGGTTTTCCCATGGTCTGTTCTTTAAACCAGCGAAAGTCAGCAGGTAAATGCCAAGGCATGGCGTTGTCTTTACCTATGATGCGATCTTTTGCCATTGCAGCGATCATACTTATCTTCATTGAATTCATGACCCTATCTAGATATCTCTTTTGCCAGCATCATATCAAATATAGAGATGAAGTCATTGCTACTCAGCCACAAAAAAGCCGCCTTTCGGCGGCTTTTTAGCAACAACATCGGTTATGGTTTGTAGATGATTTCCACGTCGTAATCATCTTCGTTCCAGTCATCCCAATCATCGTCGTCGTCATCTTCAGCGTTATGCTTCTTGACTTGTTGTTCGTGGTAATCATCCCACTTAAATTCGACTTTGTCTTCTTCTTGCTCTTCTTCGAACACTTCAGCTGGCATAGAGTCAATAAACTCCATGAGATCATAAGTAAGAGGCTGAATGTTTTGTTTGTTGATAGCGGAGATGCAGTAGTAATCCTCATCCCAACCCAGCGCTTCCAGAATACGCTCAATTTCAGCCTGCGCTTCTTCTTCCGGCATCAGGTCAATCTTGTTGAAGATCAGCCAACGCGGCTTATCGGCCAGCTTCTCGCTATACTTCTGCAGCTCTTCAATGATGGTAAAAGCATTATCAACCGGGTCACTGCCATCGACAGGCATCAGATCAATCATGTGAAGCAATACACGACAACGCTCAAGGTGTTTCAAGAAGCGAATACCAAGACCTGCGCCGTCTGCAGCACCCTCAATCAAGCCGGGAATATCCGCAACTACAAAGCTCTTTTCCTGAGAAACACGCACGACACCGAGGCTTGGCACTAGAGTCGTAAACGGATAATCAGCTACCTTAGGTTTTGCAGCAGACACTGAGCGGATAAAGGTCGATTTACCTGCGTTTGGCAGGCCTAGCATTCCCACATCAGCAAGCAATAACAGCTCTAAACGCAAATGTCGCAATTCGCCTTTAGTACCCATCGTTTTCTGGCGTGGTGCACGGTTCACTGATGATTTAAAACGGGTATTACCCAAACCATGGAAGCCGCCCTTGGATACCATGATCTTCATATCATGCTGAGTCAGGTCAGCAATAACTTCTCCCGTATCCTCGTCAACGGCACGTGTACCCACGGGTACAGAAAGAACAAGGTCATCACCACGCTTACCAGTACAATTTCCACCGCGACCATTCTCTCCGCGACCTGCTGAGTGGAAACGTTCAAAGCGGTAATCAATCAAGGTGTTGAGGTTTTCATCCGCCAGCAGATAAACGTCACCGCCGTCACCGCCATCGCCGCCATCAGGGCCGCCTCTTGGGACGTATTTTTCTCGACGGAAACTGACCGTACCGTTACCGCCGTCTCCAGCCTCAACACGTATTACCGCTTCATCTACAAATTTCATTTTCTTTCTCCACGCCAGCCGGTGAAAAACCGGTCAACCAGACGCTAACCTGCACGGGGATGTCCCCAACGAGACCGCAACCTATTGCGATGTCGTATTGATAGATTTGGCAACGATCATAATGATCTTAGGATCAATTGCTACTGCTGGTTGAATTTCATCGTCTATCACAGGGTTGCAAATGCTTGTTTACGATATCTGCAACGCCTGGATACACCATGCAACAGTATTACCCCGAGACATCCCGATAACATATAAAAGCAATAGGTTAATGTGCTTAATCAGTCAGGAAATCGGGGAATTTACTCAAACAAAAAGCCCTGCCAATGGCAGGGCTTCAAAATTCGGTATCGAGTGAGATTACTCAGCTTCGATGCTAACGAATTTACGGTTTTTAGGACCTTTAACTTCGAATTTCACTTTGCCATCAGACAGAGCGAAAAGCGTGTGGTCTTTACCCAAACCTACGTTAGTGCCCGCGTGGAACTTAGTACCACGTTGACGAACGATGATGTTACCTGCCAAAACAGACTCACCACCAAAACGCTTAACACCTAGGCGTTTGCTTTCTGAATCACGGCCGTTACGTGTAGAACCGCCAGCTTTTTTGTGTGCCATTTCTCTCTTCTCCTAAATTAAGCGCTGATGCCAGTAATTTTGACTTCAGTGAACCACTGACGGTGGCCCATTTGCTTACGAGAATGCTTACGACGACGGAACTTAACGATTTTAACTTTATCGCCACGACCGTGGGTAACTACTTCTGCAGTTACTTTGCCGCCATTAACAAACGGTGCGCCAACTTGGATTTCTTCGCCGTTAGCTACCAGCAAAACGCTGTCGAACTCAACAGTTGCGCCAGCTTCAACGTCTAGCTTTTCCAAGCGAATAGTTTGGCCTTCGCTTACTCGGTGTTGTTTACCACCACTTTGGAAAACTGCGTACATGATTTACTCCGCATTTCCGCACAGCCAACCGTAAAAGTATAATTTTTGCACGGTTTGGGGTGCGCATATAATTCATCAATAGGGCGCGAATTCTACGGTAATAAACTACGTCTGGCAAGAGGGTAAATGAAGAAAATTGGTGAAAACCTGCTCAGCGCATGAAGCATGTTTTTTTTCACTCAACGACAAGGTGTTGCTGCGTTCTATTTGGTGTAATATCAGCAACAAATTAACAGTAGTCAGACTGTAAAACCCCATAAAACCGGACGTAATAATGGATTTTAACACTATCCAAGCGCTAACAGCAGATGACATGGCGAAAGTGGATGAAAAAATACTTGCTCAATTGAACTCAGACGTCGCTCTGATTAATCAGTTGGGGTTTTATATTGTCAGTGGTGGCGGAAAACGTCTGCGCCCAATGCTGGCGATTCTGGCGGCGCGTGTGCTGGGTTATGAAGGCGATAAGCACATTACTGCAGCAGCGTTTATTGAGTTTATTCACACAGCAACCTTGCTACATGATGACGTGGTTGATGAATCAGACCTACGCCGCGGAAAAGCGACCGCCAATGCGATGTTTGGCAACGCCGCCAGTGTGCTTGTTGGTGACTATATCTACACCCGATCATTCCAGATGATGACAGAGTTAAGATCGTTAAAGATCCTTGATCTGATGAGTGAAGCGACCAATGTGATCGCTGAGGGTGAAGTTTTGCAGTTGATGAACTGCAATGATCCAAACACCACCGAAGCCAGCTATATGCAGGTGATTTATTCAAAAACAGCCCGTTTGTTCGAAGCCGCCACACAAATTGGCGCCATCCTGAATGATGCGACTGCCGAGCAGGAACAAGCTCTGCAAGATTATGGCCGTTATTTGGGGACGGCTTTCCAGCTTATCGATGACGTGATGGATTACACCTCTCAAGGCGATGAGATGGGTAAGAACACAGGGGATGATCTTGCTGAAGGTAAGCCAACGTTACCGCTTCTTCACGCCATGGAGTATGGAAATGAAGCACAAGCCTCGATGATCCGCGAAGCGATCGAACAGGGAAATGGCCTTGATAAGCTTGAGGCAATACTCGCCTGCATGGATGAAGTGGGCTCACTCGATTACTCACGCCAACGCGCCGAAGAGGAATCGCAGAAAGCGATCAATGCATTGTCTACATTGCCTGAATCTGACTACAAAGTGGCACTCGTTGCACTGGCTAAAATTGCAGTAGATAGAAAAAAATAAGCGAGATCTTGTTTTTTAGTCATTTCAATAAAAAAAGCGGCATGAAAGCCGCTTTTTTTATTTTTCAGGTGTCGATTACTTAACGAACTCTTCACCCAGTGCAATATCTTTGCGAAGCGTGTCCAGCATGCTTTCAAGTGCTTGCTGTTCGAAATCGCTCAGAGGACCGTGGTCCAGGATTTCTTCTACGCCGTTTTTGCCAAGGCGAACCGGTTGAGCGAAGAAACGAGCATATTTGCCGTCACCTTCAACATACGCGCACTCAACAACGTTCTCTTCGCCTTGTGCAGCGCGAACCAGTGCAAGACCGAAGCGACATGCCGCTTGACCCATTGAAAGCGTTGCAGAACCACCACCCGCTTTTGCTTCAACAACTTCAGTACCCGCGTTCTGGATACGTGGAGTCAGCGCTGCCACTTCTTCAGCAGTGAACTCAACACCTTCAACCTGAGACAGCAGAGGAAGAATCGTCACGCCTGAGTGACACCGATAACTGGCACTTTAACGTCCAGTGGGCTCTTGCCTTTCAGCTCGCCAACGAAGGTTTCAGAACGGATAACGTCCAGTGTCGTTACACCGAACAGACGGTTTTTATCGTAAACGCCTTTTGCTTTCAGTACTTCTGCTGCAATCGCAACAGTTGTGTTCACTGGGTTAGTGATAATACCAATCAGCGCTGTTGGGCAAACGTCAGCGATTTTCTCAGTCAGAGAACGAACGATCCCTGCATTCACGTTGAACAGATCTGAGCGATCCATGCCAGGCTTACGCGCCACACCGGCAGAGATCAGAACAACGTCCGCACCTTCAAGTGCAGGGGTTGGATCTTCGCCGCCAAAACCTTTGATTGATACTGGTGTAGGGATATGGCTCAGGTCAACAGCAACACCCGGTGTTACTGGTGCAATATCATAGAGAGCCAGGTCAGAGCCTGCAGGAAGGTTATTTTTCAGAAGCAGGGCTAAAGCTTGACCAATGCCACCCGCGGCGCCAATCACAGCAACTTTCATTTCGTTCTCCTTGTTTACGAACTTTTATAATTCATTGCCAGCACAGGCCAATTCGTTCATTGCTACCGCTTTTGCAGAGCATAATCTGACCGACCTGATTGTCGCTGGTGCATGCATCATACGTGGCTAAGCTCGCTGTCGACAAGTTTAATACGATCACGATAAGCATGGCCTCTCACTTTTAATCCGAGATTTCATGGTGTCAAAGCGCGCTAGAATAGTGATTTGCTCGTCAGAAAGTTGGTCATCGGTTTGCTAAAAATTGAATTATTATGCAAGAATGCAATTTTTAACCATCAGCGAATCAAGACAATGCGTAATTCAGATAAACAAGACAAACTGGTTCGCGCCTTCAAAGCGATTCTGAAAGAAGAAAAATTCAGCTCGCAGGGTGAGATTGTCGATGCATTAAAAGCTCAAGGCTTTGAGAACATCAACCAGTCAAAAGTGTCACGAATGCTGACCAAATTTGGTGCTGTCCGTACCCGAAACGCCAAAATGGAAATGGTGTATTGCCTGCCCGTTGAGCTAGGTGTTCCCACCACCAGCAGTCCGCTCAAAGAACTGGTGATGGATATTGACTACAACAGTGCGTTGGTTGTTATCCACACAGGTCCAGGTGCTGCACAATTGATTGCTCGTCTGCTCGACTCACTGGGTAAAGCGGAAGGCATTCTGGGTGTGGTCGCTGGTGACGATACTATCTTCATCACCCCTTCAAGGGAAACCACAACAGAAGCACTCTACGGTGCAGTCTGCGACCTGTTTAACTACAGTCGTTAAATGCGGAACATCTTGCCGTTACTTATAAAGTTAACTGAGTAACGGCACCAAGGAAGCAACGGCGAATCATGCTATTAGCGCCTTCCGTTATCTATTCCTTTTTTTCTTACCTTAAGAATTTACGGACTGATCGCTTGTTCTTAACGTTTCGCCTCTTTTCTTAACCTTTTCTCATTATTGTTTCGCCTCTCATCCCACAAAGAGTGTCTATATTGAATTTGCACCAATTGACAGGCAACGCAAATTAAATAGTCGCCACTGACAGCAAAATTAATCCGTAGTAGATTGATGCAAAAGGAATATAACGCTGAGCGTAACGCGCATCATGGGCGAACGGGCTCAGATGTTTACTTCTGGTTTATTCCCGAAAAACAATATTTGACAGAAGTTAACCTTATGTAGCTCTGAAATATGCAGAGTTGGTTATGCAGGAGCAAACCATGACAAACAACACTTCAACAACAGATGCTCAGGATATCGTGGCGCAAGCCGATACCGGAGCACGGTCGCCAAAGGGGTTATCGGGACGAATCCTGTGGTTCATCCCTTTGTGCTGGTCGATTTTTCAGCTTTGGTACGCGTCACCTTTTACCGTCGCACTCAATGATACCGAAGCACGTTCCATCCATTTAGCCTTCGCCATTTTTCTTGCTTTTACCGCGTATCCAGCACTGAAAAGCTCTCCCAGAGACTCCATTCCGATTCAGGATTGGGTGTTCGCATTAGTGGGAAGTTTTGCTGCTGCTTATCTGTTTCTTTTTTATAACGATTTGGCCTCAAGAGCCGGCGCGCCGACACAGTTTGATATTGTGACCGCCGTTGCAGGTATGCTGCTGCTTTTAGAGGCGACTCGACGCGCTCTTGGTCCTCCGCTCATGGTGGTGGCAGCCGTATTCTTGTTTTACACCTTCGCCGGACCGCACATGCCGGATGTTATTGCTCACAAAGGGGCAAGTCTGAACAAGGCCATGTCTCATATGTGGCTCACGACAGAGGGTGTGTTTGGTGTCGCTCTCGGTGTTTCCACCTCCTTCGTATTCCTGTTCGTTTTATTCGGTGCTTTACTCGACAGAGCAGGTGCAGGCGGTTACTTCATTAAAGTCGCCTTCTCCTTGCTGGGCCATATGCGAGGCGGACCGGCAAAAGCGGCCGTCGTCGCGTCGGGACTTTCTGGCCTGATCTCTGGCTCGTCTATCGCTAACGTGGTAACAACTGGTACCTTTACCATTCCTTTGATGAAGCGCGTCGGCTTCCCGGGCACCAAAGCAGGCGCTGTCGAAGTGGCCGCATCGACGAATGGTCAGCTTACTCCACCTATCATGGGTGCGGCAGCATTCCTGATGGTCGAGTATGTGGGTATTCCGTACATTGAAGTCATCAAAGCTGCCCTTCTTCCCGCATTGATTTCTTATATCGCCCTGATATACATCGTTCACCTTGAAGCCTGTAAAGCAGGTATGACCGGGCTTCCGCGCCGCCATACGTCGACCTTTATGCAAAGCCTGCAAAACTTTGTGGTAATCGTTATTGGAATCTGTGTGCTTAGCCTTGCTGTCTACTATGGCATTGGTTGGACGAAAGACGTCTTTGGCGATGCAGCCAGCCCAATTATCGCTGCGCTGATTTTTATCAGTTACGTGTTATTGGTTCGCTACTCAGCACAGTACAAATCAGACGCGGTGGAAGACCCCGCCGCAACCGACTTGTCTGAAGTGCCTGATCCAGGTCCGACCGTGCGCTCTGGTCTCTACTATCTGCTGCCCATCGTGGTACTCGTGTGGTGTTTGATGGTCGAGCGTTTTTCTCCGGGCTTATCAGCATTCTGGGCAACCCTGTTTATGATGTTTATCGTAGTGACACAGCGCCCCCTAATTGCCTTTTTTAACAAACAGCACGACCCCATTACGGAATTTAAAGAAGGGTTTGTTGATTTAGCTGAAGGCTTCGTGGCAGGCGCACGTAACATGATTGGCATCGGTGTTGCGACTGCGGCGGCAGGTATCGTGGTTGGCGTGGTGACACTCACAGGTATTGGTCTCGTGATGACTGACTTTGTCGAGTTCATCTCCGGCGGTAACATCATTCTGATGCTGTTGTTCACAGCCATTATCAGCCTGATCCTCGGAATGGGACTGCCGACTACGGCAAACTACATCGTTGTGTCTACCCTGATGGCGCCAGTTATCGTGACACTGGGGGCACAAGAAGGGTTGATCATTCCGCTGATCGCCGTGCACCTTTTCGTGTTTTACTTCGGTATCCTTGCTGATGATACCCCACCTGTGGGTCTTGCAGCCTTTGCGGCGGCGGCTATCGCCAAAGATGACCCGATCAAAACAGGTATTCAGGGTTTCACCTACGACATACGTACCGCCATTCTGCCGTTCATGTTCATCTTTAATACCCAGATACTACTTCTAGATCTCGATGGACCCTGGCATCTTTTCCTGACGATTTTTTCAGCAGTAACCGCCATGTTGGCATTTTCTGCCGCAACACAAGGGTGGTGGCTGACGAAGAACAAGTGGTGGGAAACACTGCTCCTTCTTCTGATCACCTTCTCTCTGTTCAGACCGGGCTTTTGGTGGGACAAGCTTTATGAGCCTGAGGTTATCTACCAAGGCGCTGATGTGATGGACGTTGCCGCAACGCTACCTGAAGGGCAAACGCTGAATATCGTGGTATCTGGTGAAAACATTGATGGCGATATTGTCAGCAAGCATGTTCATTTAGATGTCGACACTAGCCAGTCAGACGGTGCGGCGAGAGTTGCCTCAACCGGACTGGAACTTCGTGAAGATGAAGGCAAGATGCTGGTCGATATGATTCAGTTTGGCAGTGCAGCAGAAAAAGCCGGTATCGACTTTGATTGGGAAATTACGCAAGTCAGCATTCCTGCGGACCGTCCGATGAAAGAGTGGGTATTTGTGCCAACGCTACTGCTGTTGGGCGGACTGGCTTGGAACCAAAGACGTCGGGTTAAAAAAGCCTGATCATTTCACCGAAAAGCGGGAGGCAAACGGCCTCCTCGCTTTCTTCCGACATGGGTAAGTAATGATGTTTAATTTTATTCTTGTACCGGTTGATCTAAATGATGCAGATTTCGCCGACAAAGCCGTGAAACATGCGCTTTGGATGGCTGAGAAATGTCAGGCTAAGTTGCATTTAATCACTGCGCTACCCGGGATACACAACTCCATGGTGTCTTCTTATTTCCCTGAGGATGCAGCAAAGCAAATGAAACAAGACGTGAAAACAGCACTGCAGGCATTCGCTGACGAGAAAATCCCTGAAGGTCAGGCTTATACTCTGTCTGTTGAAGAAGGGAAACCATACAAAAGTATTGTCAAAACAGCTGATCAGCTCGGCTGTGATTTAATTCTTATGCCGAGTCACAAGCGTTCAAGAAGCAACAAATTCTTGCTTGGCTCTACGGCCAGTAAAGTGCTAGAAAATGCCAAAGTCCACGTCATGATCCTCAAGCATTAGACACAAAAAGAGCCGCTGTAAGCGGCTCTTTTTCTATGCCAGATGGCAAGTTTACGTGCGTTGGTCGTAGCCCCACCTAGGCACCATCACCTGCTCGATTCCAAGATGGTCAAGAATTCTCGCCACCATGAAATCAATCAAATCCTCTATAGATTCTGGCTGATGATAGAAGCCGGGGGCTGCAGGCATAATGGTGACACCCATTTTTGACAGCTTCAGCATGTTCTCTAAGTGCAGCGTTGAGAAGGGCGTTTCCCGAACTACCAATAAAAGTTGGCCGCGCTCTTTAAGCACCACATCCGCTGCTCTCTCAGCAAGATTATCCGACATGCATGGGCGATCGCGCCAACGACCCTGCCGAGCAGGGACATACAACCATTTGTTTGGGCGCGGCTGAGCCAGAAGCAACAGGTGAAAACCAATCTTCTTTGCCGCAGACCACGAGCTTGTCGGTATCGCATTGAAGGTGTTCCGCCAGTACTTTTGCGGCTGCATCTGGGCCAGAGGGGAGCTTTAAGCCATGCTCGGTCGCCAAAACGACGCGTGCTGCTGATGAGATTGACAGGTAGACCTGATAATCAGCAGCCAACAAACATTCCAGCAATCTTATGCCGTAAGGTGCACCAGAAGCTCCACTCCAGCACAGTGTGATACGTTTTTTTTCAATCGTTTTATCTGTCATTCTCTTTGTCTTTCAGGGCGTTCAAGTGCAGCCTTTAATTTGGGGTGAATACCGCCAAAGCCGCCATTGCTCATTACCAGTATAACGTCACCGTCACAGGCGCTATCGCTGATGGCTGTCACCATCTCAGATAAGTCAGTGTGTGCATGGGCAGATGATTTACAGGATGCAGTAATATCAGTCACCGACCACGACATATCTGAGGGCTGGAAAACATGGATTTCATCAGCGGCATCCAGAGAAGGTGCAATGTCGTCCTTATGTACGCCAAGACGCATGGTGTTGGATCTTGGCTCAAGCACCGCGGTTATCTTTCTTTTCCCTACTTTCGCTCGCAAGCCTTCGAGCGTGAGTTTGATTGCCGTGGGGTGGTGAGCGAAGTCATCATACACAGTGACACCGCTGAAATCGCCTTTGTGTTCTAATCGACGCTTAGTGTTGATAAATTTTCCGAGTGATTCACAGGCTAAATCAGGCGTGACGCCCACATGACGAGCGGCAGCAATTGTCATCAGGGCGTTGTGAACATTGTGGTCCCCCACCAAATTCCAGCGCACCTCACCCACTTTCTCGCCATCAAATTCCACCATAAAGTAGCTACCGTCATTTTCAATCTTGTGCGCTTTCCAAAGTCCTTGGTCGCCCGCATATTCAACCTCACTCCAGCAACCCATTGCCAGTGTGTCCGCTAATGCTGTGTCATTACTGGGCACTACAATTCGTCCAATACCGGGTACGGTTCTTACCAGATGATGAAACTGACGCTGAATAGCCGCCAGATCTTCAAATATATCGGCGTGATCAAATTCGAGGTTGTTCAGTATCAATGTTTTGGGATGATAGTGAACAAACTTAGAGCGTTTATCGAAAAAGGCACTGTCGTATTCATCGGCTTCAACGACAAAGAAAATACTCTCTCCCAGCCTGGCTGAAACGCCAAAATTACCCGGGACACCACCAATCAAAAACCGGGGTCATAACCGCAATCTTCCAGCACCCATGCGAGCATACTCGCGGTAGTTGTTTTGCCATGGGTACCGGCAACCGCCAGCACCCACCGATCCTTCAGCAAAATATCGTGTAACCATTGTGGGCCTGAGGTGTAGTTAAGATTCTTATCAAGCACATATTCCACGCAGGCATTGCCACGGCTCATTGCATTACCGATCACCACCAGATCCGGTGCGGGATCCAACTGAGCAGGATCATAACCTTCTGTAATCTCGATCCCTTGCTCTTCAAGCAATGTGCTCATGGGCGGATACACATTGGCATCACAGCCCGTTACTTTGTGTCCAAGCTGACGAGCCAGAATCGCTGCGCCGCCCATAAAGGTGCCGCAAATTCCCAGGATATGTATATGCATAGGCTAATGTTCACCTTGTTATTATTTGAATCCAATCACAGCGCGACACTAAATGATCACAGTTATTTGTCACACCCACTTACTTCAATACGCGTAAAAAGTTGTTCACGATACAATCAAAACTGTAACAGACATCTCGGATGGAAAACCGGGTATTGGGACAGGTTATTTAACAATGATATCGAGCCTGAACCCTTATTTTAACTAAGATTTTGATATCGCACCAAAGGAAGAAGTAATGCCAGATATGAAAACCTTGGGAGAGTTCATTGTAGAAAAGCAGCATGAATTTCCCCATGCCAGTGGAGAATTAAGTTCTCTGCTTTCATCTATCCGCTTAGCGGCAAAAATTGTTAACCGCGAAATTAATAAAGCGGGACTGGTAGATATAACCGGAAGTGTGGGCTCTGAAAACGTTCAGGGTGAACAACAGCAAAAGCTCGATGTCTATGCCAACGAGAAGTTCAAATCTGCACTGGAAGCACGCGATCAGGTGTGCGGTGTCGCCAGTGAAGAAGAAGACGAAATGGTGGTGTTCAACAAAGAACTTAACCGCAATGCGAAATACGTGGTATTGATGGATCCTCTCGATGGATCGTCTAATATCGACGTCAACGTATCTGTGGGTACCATCTTCTCGATTTACCGTCGTGTATCACCTGTTGGCGGCCCGTGTACCGAAGAGGACTTCCTTCAGCCGGGTAACCAGCAAGTCGCAGCTGGATATGTCGTTTATGGCTCCTCCACCATGCTTGTTTACACCACAGGTAATGGCGTTCATGGTTTCACCTATGACCCGTCAATTGGTGTTTTCTGCTTGTCGCATGAAAACATGACTATTCCTGAGAAGGGAAAAATCTACTCTATCAACGAAGGTAACTACTTCAACTTCCCTCTGGGTGTGAAAAAGTTCATCAAGTTCTGTCAGGAAAATGTACCAAGCGAAGGCAGACCCTATACCTCGCGTTATATCGGCTCGCTGGTATCGGACTTTCACCGTAACTTGTTAAAGGGTGGCATGTACTTATATCCGAGTACTGCGGCCTACCCCAACGGTAAATTACGTCTCTTATACGAGTGTAATCCGATGGCGTTCATCATTGAGCAAGCTGGCGGTAAAGCCTCTGACGGCACTAGCCGTATCATGGATATCAAACCTCGTGAGCTACACGAGCGTGTACCTTTCTTTGTCGGCTCGACAGATATGGTGGATAAAGTTGAAGCACTGATAAGCGAAAACCCTGATCAAGACTGATAACCGCCAACTCACAGCAAAAAGCAGGAGACGACTCCTGCTTTTTTTATCTTCAATTTTTGCATTACACTCTTTAAGTGGTGATTTAACTCGGTAGAAACGTCACCTGAACTTTGAGTCTGGAGGGGAAAATGAGCCTGAATGATGTTCCGGCAGGAAAACACGTGCCTGATGATATTTACGTGATTATTGAAATTCCCGCCAATGCTGATCCCATCAAATATGAAGTAGACAAAGAATCTGGCGCGGTTTTCGTTGATCGTTTCATGTCAGCACCGATGTTCTACCCCTGCAATTACGGCTATATCAACCACACGCTCTCTTTGGACGGTGACCCTGTCGATGTGCTGGTCCCAACACCTTATCCACTCTCTCCGGGGACTGTTATTCGCTGCCGCCCCGTGGCAGTCCTCAAAATGACAGACGAGTCGGGGGAAGACGCAAAAATTGTCGCCGTCCCGCACACAAAGCTCACCAAAGAGTATGAACATATTCAGGATGTTGAAGACTTACCTTCGTTGCTAACAGCGCAAATCAATCATTTTTTCGAGCACTATAAACAGCTTGAAGAGGGGAAATGGGTCAAGATCGACGGCTGGGAAAACGCCGAGTCAGCCATGCGCGAGATTGAAACCTCATTCGAACGGGCAAAATGCTGAACGTTTGCCCGCCCTGAAAACCTAATAGCTATTTAATATTGAACTGATAAATCAAATCGACGGTCTTGTTGATGCCTGACATTGCCTCAAGATACAGGTCTTTCATCACCCGATATCTAATGGTCAGTTCATCATCACCCAGTCCATATTTCACCTGAAGGCCGGGCAGCACATAGCCAGAAACTTCAAAGTCTTCTGACTCGCCGTTGCTTTTGGTGTCGACGGTCAGGTTCTCAATACCGAATGCCTCTCCTATCTGACCAATGGCTTTCCCCCCCTGCGCCAACGCCAGTCCAATCAGAATTGAGCTCATTGAGCCTTGAGATTCAGCATCAAGCGCGCGGCCCCGGGTAAGATAAGAGATGGCGTTCGCATGAGATTTGACAGGATCGGAGAAAACAGTAACCTGAGCTCATCAGCCGGACCATCAAGCCTTATTCCTGCTGTCACGCCATCTTCGATGGTATCCGGGTTTCGAATCGCCTCCACTTGAAGATACGGCTGATCTGGCACACCATTAAATCGGATCACTCCTTTGCGGATCACCAGATCCTGGCCAAAAGAACGGAACGTCCCATCTTTTAGATCCACCGCGCCGACAACAGCCACACCACGGTCGCTGTTGGCTACTTTTAACAATCCGGTTAGATTCGATTTAAGGCCAAAAGCATCGACCGTCACATCGTCTCCCAGTGTCACCTCGATATTTGCATCCAGTGAGGTGGTGAATGGCTTCTCTTTTGGTATCGGTTGTAAGTTATCGTCCAGCATCACCGTATCATTCGACAGCGTGACTGCAGAGTCAGGCAAGCTTTCGACAACAATGCGAGCCCATGGGATGTCAACCTTACCTTTGGCAGTTATCACATCCTGATTTGCATTAAGGCTAAGAACAGGCGTTGCACGTAGCTGCACCATGGGCGGCACGCTGATATCTAATGTATCGGCAGTAAGATCGACGGCGCCAGACCATTTAGCTGGGACTTTCCAATCCGCCTTCCCATCGATGTTGATGTTGCCCTCAGGGGTAAGGATTTTACCGTCCAAAGAGGCGCTGTCTCCTGACAGTGCCAACGTCAAATCGCCGGAACGCACTTCAATAGGCATATCCGAACTGGAGAGTTTCAAGCTCGACAGATGCACAACCCCGGTTAATTGGGGCTTTTCCAGGTTACCGCCAATTGTAATGTCCGAATTAATGCTCCCCTTGAATTCAGCGTCATCACCAATTAAGGGGGCGAAAGGGTGAAGAGAAATAGCTGCTGTTTTCAAAAATCCTGATACCGCTTTTTGCTTCTTTGCCAGATCTGTGAACGTAAGTTCGCTTCTAATGGTACCGTTGTCGGTTAAATCGATAGAGGACTCCGTTTTCAAACCTGTATTGTCGAGCTTCGCCACCAAGTTGATGCTGTCCCACCCCACTTTTAATGGCTTTGCCTGTTGTTTGGTGAAGCTTCCCGGAGGTAGAGAGAAATTAGCATCAAGGAACGTCTCTTTGCCCCATTTCACATTGGCAAACCCGTTTACCACCCCGTCAAGCGAGAGTTCTGAAGGCAAGAAAGTATTAACCTGACGAAGTGGGAACGCCGTTGCGGTTAGTTTGGCGTGCCCCTCGTTCGTCAACCCAACACGTTCAACCAGACAAACGCGGCTATCTGCCTGCTGCCAGCAGTGCTGAGAGAGGTCAATCCTTTTGGCAACTTTGTCATAATCAATATCGAATGCCTCTGACAAAGTCCAGTTACCGAAAGGGGTATGAATCAATCCCTGTGAAAACGTTGCCTGCCAGCCCTTTTCACGTTCAAAAGCACCTTTTATCGAGAACCGACCACCAAATGGTTCGCCTTTAATCGTTAGCACTGCACTGTGGCTGGCTTCATTGCCATTAAGCCGAAATGCAACCTCATCAACGTTCAGCTCACCTTGTTTCAACCGTCCGGTATTGACAACAAGATTAGCGGATAGCTGCTCATCTAATTTCGCTTTGCCTTTAAGCGAGAGTGATGCCAAGGTGATATCCTGCCAACCCAGCTTGCCCGCGCCGATATCGAGAACGACTTCTGGATGTGCGAAGCTGCCTGTGAGCTTTGCTGTTCCAATCACATTCCCCTTAGCATCTGGAATTGACGCGGAAAGATCGGAAGCATTCAGCGCAAGTTCAAGATCCCACTTTTCATCTAACACGCCATTCAACGCAACCTTGTTTGGCCCATGACTGACAATCAGGTTATCGCTTATTGCTCTTAGCTGACCTCGCGCCGTGCGATCTTCAAGGGTCAAAGAGCCCTCGACAAAAAAGGGTAATTGTCTGAGTTCGCCATTTACCGCAAGGCGAGGAAAGTTAACAAACCAACCACCTTGTTTCGTGACACCACCATCATGCACCACATCACCGGACAGCCGCCCTTCGGCTTCTTGCCAAAATTCCCCCGGGTAAATGTTGTCGAGATTCAGCGCAGCCTGCCAACGCACTTCATTGCCCCACTCTAGCCCAGCTTTTCCTGTTCCCCGACCTCTCAAAGTATCAATCGTCAGGTCTGT
Source organism: Veronia nyctiphanis (assembly GCF_004116385.1). Taxonomy (GTDB): domain Bacteria; phylum Pseudomonadota; class Gammaproteobacteria; order Enterobacterales; family Vibrionaceae; genus Veronia; species Veronia nyctiphanis. Next base: position 73,366 of record NZ_PEIB01000010.1, read on the forward strand.
CAGCGCCAGATGGGAGAGAGAGCCTTCGGCCTTTGTATCAATCGTCATGGGTGGATAAAACTGGCTTTTCGTCTTTCCTTTGAGGGAAAACGTGTAACCTTGCAAATTGCCGCTGCCCGTTAGCTGAGTATCGGAAACTTGGTAGTCTGGCTTATCACTTAACGGCCAGTTCAGCTTGGTTGCATTGAGCGAGACATCGAACGATAAACCCGGATCGAGGGCATCAATCTTGCCTTTAAAATCTGCTTGCGCAGCGCCGCTGATTGTAGCTGAAATGGCAAGAGCATCCAGTGCGCCATCTAATCGGGAGCGAAGCGTTATTCCCTTGAATGGCGGCTGATTCACATTCGCCAGCACATCGAGTCTAAGAGGGTAAGTACCATCTAGACGCACAGAGCCAGACAACTTTGCATTCCCTTCTTTGGCATCGAGATTCACTGTTTCAATATCAATACGACTGCCTGCCAGCTTGGCTTTTACCATTAACGAATCAATGGTTTGCTTTTGCGGCAGGGCTATTTCTATCCCTTTCGCTTCAAACTGCCTGATGTCGATATCTACAGGAAGGGTGACGGCGGGCAATACGATTCGCTCCGGTGTTGCTGACTTGGAAGCAGCTTTTTGAGTCTTTGAGGGGGAAGGCGAAGCTTAGGCTGTTCAGGCAAAGCCACTGAAATGCCGGACAGCATCGTCGGCTCAATGATCAGAAGACTCTCGGAAAAGGTCGCTGCTGAGCGAAATTGCTGCCAATAAACGCGGTTACCATCAATCTCCAGGGTAATATTATTCAGTTCGAGTTTCTTGAGAGAAACGGGGAAAGGAAGGCTGATTCTATCGCTATTGTTTCCAGAGGGGTTCTCTTCTGCGGCGCCTGACTCTGCAATGCCTGCTGTTTTTACGATGAGAGTAAGATCGTTAGCAGAAAGGTTATCAACACAGAGTTCAGAGTGCCGCAAACACTTGGGTGAAAGCGTCAGGTTTAACTCATCCGCATTGAGCGCAATACCTTGCGCAGTATAGCGAACACCGCTCAGCGTAAAGCCGCTCAGTAATGCTCCTTCACTGTGGTCAACGTTGAACTCCGGGACAAAACGTTCTGCCGTCCAGAGTAAGGCATTTAAACCATATGGGCTGACCAGCCCCATAAGCAATATAGCCAACAAAAGAACAAGCAGAAGTAAAGCAGCAAAAAGCGTACGACGGATCACAACTGAGGCCCTACACTGAAGTGGACACGAAATTTATCGTCATCGCCTTCCTCACGATCAAAGCCGTGGGCAATATCGAAACGCACAGGCCCAACAGGTGACCCCCAACGGATCCCAAGCCCCGCTGATTTTTTCCAGTCGAGGTTTTCGTTCCATGCATCTCCGCCATCAGTGAAAACTGCCAACCACCAGTCTCCGGTTAAACGGTATTGGTATTCCACTGAACCCGTTGCAAAGTATTGACCGCCTGTCAGCTCACCATTTTTTCTCGGTGAGATACTTCGGTAGCCATAACCACGAATGCTGCTGTCACCCCCGGCATAAAAACGGAGCGATGTGGGTACCTCATCAAAAGCATCGGTTGTTAGACCACCACCGTCAATGCGGGCTAGACCGCGATGGTTATCAGCCAATGTCCTTATCCACGCGGTTCTGCCCGTTACACGTAACAAGTTAATGTCTGATTGAATGAATTTGTCTGAGAATTCGACTTCCAACTTTTGGCGATCGCCCCAGTAAGGCATCGCACCGCCTCGAGACCGAAGTCGATTAAACTCAACACCCGGTAAATAGAGGTTCGTTACCTTCTCTTCTCCATCAGCTTTGAATTCCTCATAAAGCCAACGAAATGAGAATGCCATTTGCCAGTCTTCATCAAAGTTCAAGTGACGGCTCGCTTTTAGGGAGACTGTTCGGCTGTTGGTATCGTCTTGCTGAAGACGCACAAACTCAGATGACAGCTCAAAATACTCCCGAGTAACATCAGTCAAAGGAACCTTGTAGGCGGTGAACAAAGACTGTCGTGGCTTTGACAAAGAAATGTCGTTCCGCAAACTGTGGCCACGGGAGTTATACCAAGGTTTATTCCAGTTAATTTTGATTCTTGGTCCAGAGTCTGTCGAGTAACCGATACCCGTCTCAAACTGATTTCGAACATTCGGCTCGAGCGTGACATCTACGGGGACTGTCGCATCATGGGCACCTTTGTAATCCGCTTCTACCAGAACAGAGGCATACCAACCTGTGTCTGCCAGCAACTGATTAAATTTACCTAACTCGGTCACCAAATACGGGTCACCTGGTTCAAAGGGCTCGATACTTTTCACCCGATCTATTTGGATTTGTTGTTTGGAGTACTTGATTTCCCCAAATCGATAGCGTGCGCCACTGGCAAAGTGCAGACGGATAAATGCGAGGTTTCGGGAGGGTGATATTTCCAACTTGGCAACAGGAAAAGAGGCATCAAAATAACCGCGTTTCAGAGCGAGGTTTTTCAATGATGATTTCAGGTCGTCATACACTTTGTGATTGAGGGTCTGACCCGGTTTCGGTTTTTCCGCCAACACATCACTGAATGCTTCATCATTCAGAGCATCACCTATAACCGTGATATCTACTTTATCAAGGATAACAGGCTCTCCCGGTTCAACCGTCACCATAAAGATGAGATCAGTGTCAGATTCTGTTTCTGGCACAACCTGAATCTTGGCGTGATAATACCCCAGCGCCTCAAGCGCCTTAGTAGCCTCACCACGTACTCGCTTTTCGAAAGATACCGACTTGTATCGTTGGGCTTCAGGAATAGCGGAGAGGTAAAGCTCGATGTTCTTCTCCAGTTCATCGTTATCGATGACGATATTGAAACTGGTGTCAGCCTGAGATGAAAAAGTGAACAGAGAGAGGCATAACAACATCCATCGACGCAATGGTTTCGTAATTATTTGCAACGCGTTGAACATCCTGTTGTTTGGTTCGCGGCTGTTAAAATGATCACCACGAATCCTGTTTGGTGTTATCAATGAAATAACCTAGCGTATCATCAGGTCAGAACTCTGGAATTCGCTGGTTATTACGACCGATTTTCTTGCAAGGAGTTGCATCATGTTTAATAAAAAACAGCAACCAGTTACTCTGGAAACTGCACTGCCGGACAGGCAGAACGAAATTATTCCCTCAGAGCCACACGCCGTCAATGGATCCCGTCTTAATAAAGAGACCCCTGAGGGGCAACAACAAATCCTTGTTGCGATGGGCTGCTTTTGGGGCGCAGAACGGTTGTTTTGGAAAATCGACGGTGTGACCAACACCTCTGTCGGCTACAGCGGCGGTTTTACGACTCACCCTACTTACGACGATGTATGTAGCGCCAAAACCGGTCATGCTGAGGTCGTTCAGGTAGTGTACGACCCCAAAATCGTAGACTTACAGCAACTATTAGCTACCTTTTGGGAAAGTCACGATCCGACACAGGGAATGCGTCAAGGAAATGATGTCGGTACTCAGTATCGCAGCGGTATCTATTGGTTCGATGAAGAGCAAAGAGATGCGGTGAAAGCCAGTAAAGACGCCTTTCAAGCTGCTCTTAAAGCCGCTGGTAAGCATGAAGAGATCACCACAGAAATCCGTCCGGCAGGTGCTTACTATTTCGCAGAAACATTCCACCAACAATATCTGCATAAGAACCCAAATGGGTATTGCGGACTTGGTGGCACCGGCGTGTGCCTACCGCCGAATTTATAAGTTGCGTGTCCACATTACCAAACTTTCAGGCTGTGGTACTCGACATCTGAAAGTTTTGTTTTTAACGATCAAAAATGCCCGCGTTGCGGGCATTCCTTTTTTCAAAATTCGTTTTTACTTGGTCAGCATATCGCCATCGACTTTATCTGATTATTGACTTCCGTCATCACAGCCAGCGATCGTTTGCTTTTTCTTGTTGGCGGTAACAAGCGACCTTCATCATATTCAAACGCACCGACACCCTGAATGTAAATCCTGCCTCGGAAAAAACCCTTAACATGTCTAGCAACTTGTAAGGGGCGGTATTTCTGAAAGATTCTAAGCATGCAGCCTCTCCTTCCATGACAATCAATAATATGACCTGCAATCAGGTCAAAAATTCCCGGCTCACCCGAAAAATGACGAAGAATAAGTGTGAGTGATGCCGTATTTACCCGCTATTTTTGTATGTTTTATCAAACTGTTGTTACAACACTAGTCGATTCTAACAAAAAAATCTGTGACATGCTTTCAAGCTTCTCTAGGAGCAGGTGAGGTTTACATTTACTGACTAAACGCGGAGGGTTGATAGCATTAAGGGCATGCTAAAACGATGATGGCAAGGTGTTTCTAAAGAGCAAAAATGCAGGGCGAATGGAAACGAGCATATAACCTTGGTCAGGATTAAATGCTGAAAAAAAACGTGAAGTTGATGAACCGAACAATCATGAAGCAGGCGCTCAGGTTCAACCAATAAACTGCGAAAGGTATAAAAGTGTTGCGATATAGCAGGCAACCAAAACAACATTAATTGAGTTTGCTTTAAATCTTCTCATTACGTCATCTTCCCTCCATGAGCTGACTTAGGAAAATGTTAACAAAACATTACTTTTCTTACAACAAATGAAACAGCTTTTGCATACGTAAGTGACTAAAAGTCAGGTACAAAGATTCTTGACTGGCAGGGTTTGACAAGAAAAAACTGCCGACGTTAACAACTATCGGCAGTTTTACATGTAAGAAAAGATTAACAAAAAAGCAACAAAGGTTAGCGAATAACCCCAGCTCGGCGCAGTTGAGCCAGACAGCGATTCACCTGATCACCCACTGAACCCTCATCCGTTTTGAGATGAATTTCAGGGTTTTCAGGCGCTTCATACGCAGAGCTAATACCCGTAAAGGCCTTTATCTCTCCTGCTCGCGCTTTTTTGTATAGGCCTTTAGGGTCTCGGGCCTCACAGACTTCCAGCGGCGTATCGACATACACCTCCAGAAACTCCCCCTCCGGCAAAAGGTCACGCACTAACTGGCGCTCTTCACGGAAAGGAGAAATGAAGGCAGACAGGACAATCAGACCTGCATCGGTCATCAGTTTCGCCACTTCACCAACACGGCGAATATTTTCACGTCTGTCGTGGTCGGAGAATCCCAGATCACGGCAAAGGCCATGTCTGACATTATCGCCGTCGAGCAAATAGGTATGATAGCCAAGACGGGCCAGCTCATGCTCAAGTGCACCTGCTACCGTAGACTTACCTGAGCCAGACAACCCGGTGAACCAAAGCAATGCAGGACGCTGCTGTTTTTGTTCAGCGCGGAATGTCTTATCAACAGCGTGTTGATGCCAGATGACATTCTCATCCTTTTCAATATTATCGACAGCAGTCATTTCATTATCCTTAAAAAATCAGAAAGGGAAGAACACAGGGATCAACGCCAACACCAGCACCGAATAGACCACGGAAAGCGGTAAACCGATACGAATGTAGTCGGTGAAGTGGTAGTTCCCGACGCTGTAAACCAGCAAATTAGTTTGATAGCCATACGGTGAGATGAAGCTGGCACTGGCACCGAACAACACCGCCATAATGAAAGGCATAGGGTCAACGCCGTAGCTGAGTGCAAGGCTATAGCCAATCGGAAATGCCAGCGCTGCGGCCGCATTGTTGGTGACCAACTCGGTCAGTATCAATGTCAGCAAATAGGTGGCCACCAGCGCGCCATAGACACCCCAGCCGTTAAAGAGCAGCATGAATATCTGCCCCATCTGCTCAGACAGCCCGCTTTGAAGCATCATCTGAGACAGGCTAAGCGCCGAGCCGACAATCACCACGATATCGATGGGAAAACGGCGCTGTAAATCAGATAGCGTGATCACACCTGTCATTAGCAGCACCATCAGGTAGGCGGCCAGACCGTTTAGCAAGGGGACAACGTCTGTCAGGGCTGCGCCTATCGCTAATGCAAAGCCGGACAATACCCAGCGACTTTTGTGGCTTCCGAGCCGGGTGCTGGAATCAAGGCCATTCACCAGTACAAACTCGCGGTTGAGCCTCTCCTGCTTACGCTGGAAGTCTTTACCCGGCACCAATACCAAGGTATCGCCTGCCATCAAAGTGATGTTACCTAAGCCGCCTTCGAGCTTTTCATGGCCCCGACGGATGGCAACAACGACCGCATCAAAATTTTCACGAAACGCCGCCTGCTTGAGTGTGGTACCCCGAATCGACGCACTGTGGCTGACAACCACTTCTAACAAGTTCTGGCCATTAATGTGGTGCTGACCAAAAAGCGACAACCCAGGCATATCTTGAAGGGTGGCGACACTTTCCACATCACCAGCAAACTGTAATTTGTCACCGGCCTCAAGGACAGTATCCGGACACACAGGCGCAATGACCTTACCATCACGGATGATCTCTGCGAGATAAAGACGGCGAAGTGCACGTAAACCATTGTCTGACACCGAACGCCCTGCCAGTGGCGAACCCGGCTCAATCAGTGCCTCAAGCACGTAAGGCAAGGTGTCATCGTCTTTGTCATCGTTATCCGGCAACAGATAACACAGGGGGATCAGAATCAACATCCCGCCAGCCAAGACCGCCAGTCCTATCATTGAAGGAGCAAAGAAATCGAGGGCAGGCAGACCCGCACTTTCAACAAAGCTATTAATGATGAGGTTTGTCGATGTGCCGATAAGCGTCAGTGTTCCACCAAGAATGGCGGCATAAGAAAGCGGCATCAGCAGCCGTGACGGGGCATGACGGCGATTGCGTTTTACCGCGCCAATCAACGACGCCACAACCGCAGTATTATTGGTGAAGGAGCTCAGGAATGCCGTCGACAAGCCAAGCTTGGCAACCACTGTACCCAAGCGCCCTCCTGCAAGCTGATCACCGACCCAGCTAACCAGCCGGGTCTTTTCCAGTGCTGCTGATGAAAGAACCAACAACACCAACGTGAGCAGAGATTTATTGGTGAAATTCGCTGCCATGTCTTCCAAAGCCACCTGTCCAGTCTGGAAGGCGGCAAAGGCAACAACAGCAAATAAGATAGCAGGTTTGATTTTGGTAAATAACAACCCTGATATCACGCCCAACAACAGGCAAAGAATAATAACCTGCTCCAGGCTCATCGGTTTACCCCAACAGCTTGCTGATATCCCGCGCGTTCCAATGCGGGAAATGCTTACGGACCAGCGCGTTCAGTTCAACCTCAAAGGCGGAGTACTGACCTGCTGACACCTGCGACTCACTTGCTTCCAGCAGAGAGTGGATCATGCCTGCACCTACGGTGACATTAGTCAGACGGTCAATCAGAATGAAACCGCCAGTGTCTTGGCTTTGTGCATATTCATCAAGCGCAACGCTCTCTGTCAGCTCAAGTTCACACAAACCAATGCCGTTCAATGGCAGGACGTCAGTTTCAAACTTGTTCAGGTTATTGATATCAACCTGATGATGAACCTTGCTGACAGAACCGATGGTTTTCTTGCCAGCCACTTTAATGTCGTATTGTTTGCCCGGCTCAAGCGGACTCTCCGCCATCCAGACAATGTCTGCCAACAGATGGTCAGTCACAGACTGCTCGTGTGAGACAGGAACAATCAAGTCACCACGGCTAATGTCGATTTCGTCTTTCAGCGTAAGCGTGACTGCGAGGCCTTCGTGAGCAAGGTCAAGATCGCCATCAAAGGTCACAATACGGTCGACAGTTGAGGTTTTACCAGAAGGCAAGACTTTCACTTCATCGCCCGGGCGAATTTCGCCAGATGCGACCGTGCCTGAGAAACCACGGAAGTCGAGGTTTGGACGGTTTACATACTGCACAGGTAAACGGAATGGCGCTTGCGAGCTTGCTTTGCTCAGGTCCGCGTCTTCCAGCAGGTTCAACAGTGTCTCACCTTCGTACCATGGCGTGTGCGCACTGCGTTCAACCACGTTGTCACCTTCTAGTGCCGACAGAGGTACCAGAGTGATGTTGATGTCTTTGTTGAGCTTCTCAGCAAAGGTCAGGTATTCATCTCGGATGTCTTCAAACTTCTGCTGATCAAAACCGACCAAGTCCATCTTGTTAACCGCAACCACAAAGTGGCGGATACCCAGGAGGCTCGCGATATATGAGTGGCGACGCGTCTGGTCCAGTACACCTTTACGGGCGTCAATCAGAATCACTGCCAGATCACAGGTCGACGCACCGGTTGCCATGTTACGGGTGTATTGCTCATGTCCCGGCGTATCGGCAATGATGAATTTACGCTTCTTGGTCGAGAAATAACGGTATGCGACATCAATGGTGATACCTTGCTCGCGCTCAGCTTGCAGGCCATCAACCAGCAGTGCCAGATCGGGTTTCTCACCCGTTGTACCTACTTTCTGGCTGTCAGCGTGGATAGCAGCCAGTTGGTCTTCATAAATTTGGTGTGAATCATGGAGCAAACGGCCAATCAGAGTACTCTTGCCGTCATCCACTGAACCACAGGTCAGGAAACGCAGCAGGGATTTGTTCTGATGCTGATCGAGATAGGCCTCAATACCAAGTTCGGCCACTTGTTGTTCAATTACGCTGTTCATCATCAATCCCTTAGAAATAACCCTGACGTTTTTTAAGTTCCATCGATCCTGACTGATCGTGGTCAATGGCGCGTCCCTGACGCTCACTGGAGGTAGCCACCAGCATTTCCTCAATGATCGAAGGCAGGGTGTCTGCTTTCGACTCAACGGCACCGGTCAGTGGGTAACAACCCAGCGTACGGAAACGGACACTGCGCTCTTCGATAGTTTCACCTTCTCTGAGCTCCATACGGTCATCATCGACCATGATCAGCATGCCATCGCGGTCAACAACCGGGCGTGGCTTGGCCAAATACAATGGAACAATGTCGATGCCTTCGAGATAGATGTATTGCCAGATATCGAGCTCAGTCCAGTTCGACAGAGGGAAAACACGGATACTCTCGCCCTTGTTTACCTGACCGTTATAGGTGTGCCACAACTCAGGACGCTGATTTTTTGGGTCCCAGCGGTGGTTTTTGTCACGGAAGCTGTAAACACGCTCTTTCGCGCGGCTTTTCTCTTCATCACGACGTGCACCGCCGAATGCTGCATCAAAACCGTATTTGTCCAACGCCTGCTTCAGGCCTTGTGTTTTCATGATGTCAGTGTGCTTCGATGAGCCGTGAACAAATGGGCTACAACCCATTGCCAGCCCTTCCGGGTTCTTGTGAACCAGCAGTTCGAATCCATATTTTTCCGCTGTTTTGTCGCGGAATTCGATCATTTCGCGGAATTTCCAGTCGGTATCGACGTGCAGCAGTGGAAACGGAATTTTGCCCGGGTAGAAGGCTTTGCGCGCCAGATGCAGCATCACGGAAGAATCTTTTCCGATTGAGTACATCATTACCGGGTTATCAAATTCAGCGGCCACTTCACGAATGATATGGATGCTTTCAGCTCAAGTTGTTTGAGGTGAGTCAGGGTCTTGGCTTCCATTTTTAGAGAGTTTCCTTATTCCAGATTTACCACTGCTTGAGTTTCTGTCGCACTTTCAGCAGCGAAAGAGAATTGCTTGTACCAGTTGAGGGAGTCAGCCAGTTGAACGACCTCACCAACAACGATGAGTGCCGGGGAGCTCGCCTGCTCGGCAATCAGCTCCAACTCACCCACTGTGCCTCTGAGCACTCTCTGCTCAGCACGGGTGCCGTTTTCAATAATGGCGACGGGGGTGTCTGCCGCGCGGCCATGCGATATGAGCTGGTCGCGGATATGGGCGCTTTTCATCAGCCCCATGAAAATCACCAGTGTCTGGTTGCCTCTCGCGAGGGTGCTCCAGTCGAGGGAATCTTTTTCTTTCTTCAGGTGCCCGGTAATGAACATCACGCTCTGAGCATGATCGCGGTGAGTCAGAGGGATGCCCGCATAAGCAGTAGCACCAGCGGCTGATGTAATGCCTGGCACGACCTGAAACGGAATACCCGCCTCGGCAACAACCTGCAGCTCTTCACCACCTCGACCAAACATAAACGAATCGCCGCCTTTGAGGCGCACCACGCGCTTACCACGGCTGGCGTGTTTAACCAATAGGGCATTGGTTTCTTCCTGCGGGACGCTGTGGAAACCTGCGCGTTTACCGACACAAATCATTTCCGCATCGCGGCGGCACAGCTCCAGCACGTCGTCTGAGACAGATAGTCATAAAGGATGACGTCTGCCTGCTGCATTAATTGCAGACCACGCAGTGTCAACAAACCCGGGTCGCCCGGGCCTGCACCGACCAACGCAACCTCACCACGCATAGAAACACCCGAAGTCAGGCTCTCCAGTTCTTGCTTAGCATCGTCTTCACGGCCTGCAGCAACCAGTGAGGAAAAACGGCCATCAAACGCCAATTCCCAGAACTTTCTGCGTCCGGTCAGGGTGGTCACTTTTTCTTTCAGCTTGTCACGGAATTCACCGGCAAGAGCAGCCATACGGCCTGTATGCGCGGGGACAAGCGACTCGAGCTTTTCGCGCAGTAAACGAGCCAATACTGGCGCTTTTCCTGCCGAAGAAATGGCGATGATGATCGGGCTACGATCAACAATTGAGGGGACAATGAAACTGCACTTTGGTGTGTCATCAACCACATTAACCAAGAGCTTCTTTTCTTCTGCCGCTCTTGAGACTAAGGCATTGACCATAGGTTTGTCGGTCGCCGCGATAGCCAGAAAGACACCATCGAGGCATTCAGGGGAAAAAGGCTGCTCGAGCCAGGTTAATTCACCTCTCTCAACGGCCTCTTCAATTTCCTTGTCCACTTCTGGTGCAACAAGGGTCACTGCTGCACCTGTTTTAAGCAGCATTCGGGTTTTTCGCCATGCAACTTCACCACCGCCTACAACGAGACAGCGACGACCACGCAAGTTCGCAAAAATCGGCAAGTACTCCATCATCTTCACCCTGTTAACTCCATTGCCAGTCACTATAGAGACAGTCCGATATTGCTGGAAATTCTAAATATTCATTTTTTATAACCAGTTGTATGGGACTGCTTGATTTACGACATAAAGCTGCAATCAGCGTGCCTGAAATAATGGGGAGGATAGACGTGTAATGCGCGTATTTGCTGTATTAGCGGCAACAAAAACGGTTACGCAAACGATTAAATCATGAGATCAAAGTCACAATGCAAATATCAATAATTAATATGAAATTCATTTTCATGATACACAAGCCGCAAATTTTCATCCCCCACTGGAGTCTCAACCATGTTTTCTCTTCGTCCCCTCTCTGTTGCTGTTTTGGGCGGTATCGTTGCTATGAGTCAAACGGCCATCGCCGATACGATTGAACTTCGTGTCATCGAAACCACAGATATCCATACCAATGTGATGGATTACGACTACTACAAAGACAAACCAAGCGAGAAAATTGGTCTGGTGCGAGCGGCAACGCTGGTAAAAAGCGCACGGAATGAAGTCGCTAACAGCCTGTTGGTCGACAACGGCGATTTGCTACAGGGAAGCCCGATGGGTGATTACATGGCAGCAAAAGGCATCAAGGACGGTGAGATTCATCCTGTATATAAAGCGATGAACCAGTTGAATTATGAAGTGGGTAATATCGGTAATCACGAATTCAACTACGGTATCGAGTTTCTAAGAAACAGTTTGTCTGGCGCAGGTTTCCCTTATATCAACGCCAACGTGTTTGATGCAAAAACCGGTGAGCACTATTTCACCCCATACATCATCAAAAGCCACAGCATGACGGATACCGACGGCCACAAACACACGGTTAAAGTGGGCTACATTGGCTTCGTACCGCCACAAATCATGGTATGGGATAAGAAAAACCTCGAAGGCAAAGTGATTGCCAAAGACATTCTGAAAACGGCAGAAAAACTGGTGCCGGAAATGAAAGCCAAGGGTGCGGATGTGATTGTCGCAATCCCGCACTCTGGCCTCTCTCGCGCACCCTATAAAGTGATGGCAGAAAACTCTGTTTACTACCTCTCTGAGGTAGAAGGCATTGATGCTATCGCTTTCGGCCACTCACATGCTGTTTTCCCGGGCAAAGGGTTTGACTACATTCCGGGTGTCGACAATAAAAAAGGCACCATCAATGGCGTTGCGGCTGTTATGCCAGGTCGCTGGGGCAGCCATGTCGGTATCATGGATTTGACCTTGAATAACGACAGCGGTAAGTGGCAGGTTGTCGACGGCAACACCCATGCCCGTCCAATCTTCGATGGTAAATCAATGGCCAAACCGGACGAAGGTATTCGCTCCGCACTTGAAGACGACCATAAAAACACCCGTGATTTCGTCAACTCTAAAATTGGCCAGTCTAGCGATGAGATGTACAGTTTCCTGGCGCTGGTGCAGGACGACCCAACAGTTCAGATTGTGAACCTCGCGCAGAAAGATTACGTTGAGCGTTTTATTCAAGGTGACCCTGACCTAGAAGGTCTGCCAGTGCTGTCAGCTGCAGCCCCTTTCAAAGCGGGCGGTCGTAAAAACGACCCGGCGAACTTTACCGAAGTCGAAGCGGGTGAAATGACATTCCGCAATGCAGCAGACCTGTACCTGTATCCAAATATCTTGGTCGCACTGAAAGTAACAGGTAAAGAGGTGAAAGAATGGTTGGAGTGCACGGCGGGTCAGTTTAACCAGATTGATCCAAACCAAACTGGCGTTCAGTCACTGATTAACTGGGATGGTTTCCGCACTTACAACTTCGATATCATCGACGGCGTCAACTATCAGGTTGATGTGACTCAACCTGCCCGCTATGACGGCGAATGTCAGATGATCAATAAAGATTCTCAGCGTATTAAAGTCCTGAACTTCAACGGTAAGCCTATTGACCCGTCGCAAACCTTCTTGGTCGCAACCAACAACTACCGCGCATATCTGGGTAAATTCCCTGGCACAGGTAAAGACTTCATCGCGTTTGCCGCACCGGACGAAAACCGCACTGTGCTTGCTGATTACATCAGCCGTATCAGTCGTGAAAAAGGCCAAATCGTACCGAAAGCCGATAACAACTGGTCTTTCTCACCGATTAAGTCTCACAAAGAGCTGAACATCATGTTTGAAACCTCGCCAAGTAAAAAAGCGACTGACTTTATCAAGCAAAACGGTCAATACCCAATGAGAAAAATGGGAGAAGATGACACAGGGTTTGCTCAGTACCGCATTGACCTGCAGTAACTGAACACTGCATCGTTTACCTCCAAACCACGGCATTGCCGTGGTTTTTTTCTTATTTCTCGCTGAAAACTCATCACGCCTGCTATCACTGTAAATATTGCCGGAAAAAACAGCATTCAATGACCTTGTTTTAAAACCGGTAAATCCAGACAGCCCAAGACGCACCCTAGAATAGAAACGCGCTAGAATAGAAGCCCAAGAAATAAGGACGGACGAATTATGATGCAGTGGATCCCGCTTACCTTCTCCCAACTCTCTACCCGACAGCTCTACGATATTCTGCGCTTACGCAGTGAGGTGTTTGTTGTCGAGCAAGAGTGTGCTTATCAGGATCTGGACGGCCATGACATGCACGCCAACACCCTGCATCTGCTTGGCTATCGGGACGATAAGCTGACCGCCTATGCCAGAATACTGGATGAAGGCGTCACCTATCCTGAAGTGGCTATCGGCCGAGTGGTAACCGCACATACCGAACGGGGCAATGGCGCAGGGCATGAATTGATTGCGCAGGCACTGCTTGAGATCAAAGAGAAGTGGCCAAATCAATCGGTGATGATGGGCGCGCAATCTCACCTTGTCGACTTCTACGGCAAACATGGATTTAAGGTCAGCTCAGAAGAATATATGGAGGATGGGATCCCCCATATCGATATGACACGAAAGCCAGCTTGAGTGTTGGCGTCTAACAAAAAGCGTCTAGAGTCGACGGAAACTGCCGTCGGCCTGGCGTTTGAACGTCACCGAGTCGCCGGACAAGGCAACAACTTTCATTTGTACCACCCTGCCCTGATCATCGCTTTGCATTCTGAGTTCCTGTCCGGGTTTAATCTGGCTCAGTGGCTCGCCTTTACCTTGCACTTTTATCATCGCGTAAAGGTCAGGCAATGAAAGATCATAACGGCGAAAAATATTGCTGAGCGTATCGCCATCTTTAATTGCATGAGCGATAGCACCTGATGCCTTTACAGGGCGGTTAGGTTTTTCAGCGACTGGCCCTTTATTAGACTGAACATCGGTATTTTTCGCTACTGATTTTGTTCGTGTTTCGTCAGTCTCATTCGACGACAAGTTGCCGATAGGCACCGACTTTCGCTCACCTGATGACGCACTTTCCGTCACATGCTCAGCCGATGGCATAACCTCGTCATTACCCCAAGGCAAAAACAGCAAAAGCAATAGCACTGCTGAGGCAGTCATCAATCCAATTCGATGGGGCATCGGCAAACGTTGCCAAAACAGCAATCCTTGCTCTTTCCAAACGGGCATCTTAGTTTTCAGCGTCGACAACGATTCAGTGAGCAAAGCGCGGAACTCTGACAAATTTTTTGTCTGTTTGCGTTTTGCTTTCTTCTTGCCAGAAATACGCTCTCCTGCGGTTATTCGGCTCATACAATTCCCATTGATTATATGCTTTAGTGTATGCGTAAAGTGTCTCACCTGTTATCCTTCCATACTTTGATGACCTAAACAAAGAGAGACAACATGTCTGAAGTAAAACTGGAGACCGTAGAACAAAAAGCAAGCTACGGCATTGGTCTGCAAATGGGCCAACAACTGGCTGGCAGCGGTCTGGAAGGCCTGCAAGTTGACGCAATCGCTAAAGGTATCGCCACCTCTCTGGCTGGCAACATGCCAGAACTGGAAGTGGACGAAATCAACGATGCACTGCGTGAACTGCACACTAAAGCTGAAGCAGACCGTCAGGAAGCGGCAAAAGAAGCAGCAGCAGAAGGCGAAGCTTTCCTGGCTGAAAACGCGAAGCGCGATGCAGTCACCGTTACTGAATCAGGCCTGCAGTACGAAGTACTGGTCGCTGGTGAAGGTGAAGTACCGAGCAGCGACAAGCAAGTACGTGTTCATTATCACGGTGAGCTGACTGACGGCACTGTTTTCGACAGCTCTGTATCTCGTGGCGAACCTGCTGAATTCCCAGTGACTGGCGTTATCGCTGGTTGGGTTGAAGCGCTGCAAATGATGCCTGTTGGCTCTAAGTGGAAACTGTTCATCCCTCAGGATCTGGCATACGGTGAGCGTGGCGCTGGCGCTGCAATTCCTCCGTTTGCTGCTCTGGTATTCGAAGTGGAACTGCTGGATATCCTGTAATTCATTCCGAACGCCAAAAAGCCAGTCGAATATCGGCTGGCTTTTTTATGCCTGACTCATTATTTATTCTCAGGTTAACCGTACCTTTCTCTGACAAGCGTTGAGCAACAAACGTCTGGCTTCACTCAAACCTTCACCGTACTCTCTTCAAAATATCTCCGGCTTTACCCCCCTAATCAGAGCAACGTTCGCCGCTTAGTTGCATTAACATAACGAGCAAAAAACACCGAGTAGCAAAAGTATTGTCATTTGAATTAGGTGTAAAAGTTGGCGACGAATGAGCCAGTATTTAACGTTTTATACACCAACATTTATCACCCCATTACGCATTGTTTGATCTTGATTTTGTTTTTCGTATGTCTCCGATTTGCTAATTCCATTACCGTTGACGCAAATCAAAAACATCATCAGGAAACTGAGTAATGAACAAGAAACATCTTTTAGCATTCGCCATTGCGGCCATCGTGTCTGGTTGTGCAAGCAACCCACACTTCGCGACCACAGAACAGTCTTCAGGTCTGGGTAAAGGTCAGGTTGTTACACTGGAAGACAACCCGTTTAACCTGTCTGGTAGTGCACTGAACGTCGGTGACGACATGCCTTCTGCACTGCTGAAAGACCAAGCGTTTGGCGATCATGATACTGCTAAAAACAGCGAACACGTTCGTATCTACAGCATCATGCCATCTATCGACACACCAGTTTGTGACCAACAAGCGCACGAACTCAGTGAGTTCGTTGAAACACACCCTGAGCCGAACATCGACTTCTATGCCGTGAGTGCGGATACCCCATTTGCGCAGGCGAACTTCAAGAAAGACGCAAAAATCACCGACAAAGTGACTTTCCTGTCTGACGCACGCAGCCATGACTTTGGTGCTTCAACCGGCACTCAAATCGACGCACTGGGCCTGCTGACCCGAACCATTATCGTGGTAGGTAAAGACAGCAAAGTCCTGCACATCCAACGTGTACCAGAACTGACAACTGTTCCAGATCTGGTAAAGGCTGTCGAAATCGCTCAAAAAGCGGCGAGCTAATTTTACTTTCGTCATATTCTTGCAGTGCTCAGTAAGCAATTTACTCAGCTCAAAGAGCAAATTGCATATCGCTCACAGAGCAAACATTTAGTCAACAATATGGCGCGCACAGAAAACTTTCATTCGTTTGATATTTAATTAATAGAGGTTAATACCATGTCTCAAGTCACTTTCCAGGGTAACCCTGTTTCTGTTTCTGGCACCTTCCCAGCTGCGGGCCAGCAAGCACCTGAATTCACGTTATGTGCTGCAGATCTGACTGATCTGACGTCAGAAAACCTGAAAGGTAAAAAAGTTGTACTGAATATTTTCCCAAGTGTCGACACGCCTGTCTGTGCAGCAAGTGTTAAAGCGTTCAACGAGAAAGCAGCATCTAAAGAGAACACCGTTATTCTGTGCATCTCTGCTGACCTGCCTTTCGCCACTGGCCGTTTCTGCGCAGCAGAAGGTATTGAAGGTGTGCAAATGGCGTCTTTCTTCCGCAACACTGAATTTGCTGAGGCTTACGGTGTAAACCTGAACGAAGGCGCACTGAAAGGCCTGGCGACCCGCGCTGTGGTTTGCCTGAACGAAGAAGGTCTGGTTGTTCACGCTGAGCGTGTTGCTGAGATCACTGAAGAGCCAAACTACGACGAAGCGCTAGCAGCACTGTAATTGAGTTAGCTTTTCACTTCAGCATGAAACCGGGAGCCTCGCTTCCGGTTTTTTATGTCTAACCCTCTGATGTTTATTCCTCTCCACTTTCTGATCGAAAATTAATCAAAAAATCGCTTTACCAAAAAGAAACGGTGTTTTATATTCTCGCCCCTGATTAATTGATCGGTGAATTATTAATCAGAGAAAAGGACTCGTTGTTATCTAGGGACTGCAGAAAACGAAACATGTCTATCCCTTTTTCGGAAACTAGGTAACGTTCAATGAAAACAAAATTATTTACTTTAATAGGTCTAAGCCTTCTCAGTGCGTGCGGTGGCGGAGGCGGTGGTAGTCAGTCAGCCCCACCTGAATTGAGAAGCCATTCTGATACACCTGAAGTCTTTAATGTGTCTGTTTCACCACGCATGGCAGAAGCGTTGCCCGGCACAACGCTCGAAGGTAGGTATACGTTTTTCTCGTCCAGCTATCCAGCCTCATTAGATGGTTCATCTTTTCACTGGGAAACCAGCGATCACACCACAATCTCTCATGATAAAACTTATACCGTGAGTGACGATGACGCGCTTGTCGGTGACTCAATAAGGTTCTGTGTGACGCCGACCAATCGCGGCGATCGAAAGCAGGGTGCTGAGGTATGTAGCGATGCTGTTCAAATCCTTGAACAACCAGAGCAAAAACCCGTTCAAATACTCATTACAGATCTGACAAGTGAGTCAAAGCTGTTCGCTTACAGCAAGTACGACAATTTACCCGTTGATGGCGTGAAATATATTTGGCGTGCAGCAGAGACAAATGCATTTCCCGTTGATAGCCAGTATTTCAAATACCAAAGTGATGACGAAGGGCACTCAGTGGAAGCCTGTGTTGTCGAGAAAGACACCAGCAAGCTTTTAGGGTGTTCCCTACCCTATACCGTACAACCTATTAAAGGTTCAGCACCGACAGTAAACGTTGAAGACTTTGATAATATTGTTAAATCTGGTCGAACCGTAACATTAAAATACACATTCAATGATGAGGATGGCGATAAAGAGGATAGGTCAAAATCACTTTATACTTGGTATGTGGGTGAACAAAAGCAGTCAAATCACGGCCAGACATTTACACCAGATAAAAGTATGGCGTTCAGCACACTGAAAGGGTGCGTTACGCCATATTCTAAAACAGGTACTCCAAAAGCAGGCGAAGAGACCTGCAACCAAAAAGCATTGATTTACAGCAGCGATCCGTCAGCCCCAGAAGCGAGTGAGCTCCATATTTCAGGGTTGAAATTTGAGGGTCAAAAAGTCACGGGCAGCTATAAGTACTTCGATAAGAACCATGACCCGGAGTCAAATTCAGAGTATGAGTGGCGGATCCACCGAGGTACTGACACTGACGATTACCAAGTCGTAAGCCGTGATCTTTCTTATACTCTGCAGCTAGGGGATGAGGGCAGAGGAAATACCATTGAGTTTTGTGTCACCCCGCATGATACAACCGCTCTGGGCAGTCAGGGCAATCAAACCTGTATTCAGGAAGACATTGCATGGTTTGAAGGTAAAGGGCGTTTCGATGAGACGGGAAAAGTAGTGCCTATCCTGAAAGGTTATCCATCATTTAACTCATCACATTGGGAATCAGTAGATGGAGAGACGACATGGTTTATTGGCACAAATAAACCAGAAGCATTCGATGGAACCAATCCATTCTCTGCCTCGTTTCGTGGCCTTCCCGTTAAGTTCTGCGTGAGTATGTCAAAAAATGGCAGCGATACATCAGGCATTTTTTACGACAATATCTGTCGAGAAATGAAAACCTATCCAGGAAACAAAGATCTGACGTTTAACGACCAGTCTTTAACCGGTGAGCTAGCGCGTGTCTTTGATGCTAATGACGCTACTCGTATCGCGTTTCCCTACAAGGTGAATGACAAAGTGACTGAGGGTGGTAAGACCAAAACCTTCTATTGGCCAATCACTTGGGAACAATTGGAGACGCTTCCTGGCCGTGACTGGCAAGCTGCCGGTGAAAAGTACCGTCATGGTTTAGTTGATTACGTCAAAATGGCACCGAATGAGGCAAGAAACTTCTGTTCGAGTTTTTATCCCGGTGGCACTATCCCGATGATGCGAAACGTGGGTGACTGGGTACCAAATAGGCCGAACTTTTTTGACGACCAAGACCTAGAAGTCCTGAAGTGGGGGCAAGATGGCAAGATTTATTCAAAAGGTGATTATATCGACGGAACGGTATTTGACGAGAAGCTCGCTGACCTGAATAAAAAGTATCTGTTTTCCTGTGTTTCACCATCAGCAGACATAAATTAGACAGAAAAAACGGTGCCAATTGGCACCGTTTTTCTTAACGTGATCGCAGTGATTAAATACCTGCACCATCAGTGACATCATCCTCATGCAAGCCACATTCTCGCTTGAGGCCGAAGAAACGGGTTTCTTCTTCTGTCATACCTTCTTCCAGTTTACGGCTGGTCTGCACATCACCGACTGAGACGTAACCTTGCTCCCACAGCGGGTGATAAGGCAACTCGTTCTGTTGCAGGTAATAGTGAACATCTTTGGGGGTCCAGTCGATAACAGGCAGGAACTTAAAGACGCCGTTCTGAATCCCCAGTATCGGTAAACTGCCACGGGTGCTTGACTGCTCACGGCGCAGGCCGGAGAACCAAGTGCCAACGCTCAGCTCATCGAGTGCGCGACGCATTGGTTCAACTTTGTTGATGCGGTTGTATTTCTCAATACCTTCCACACCCTGCTCCCACAGCTTACCGTAACGCGCTTCTTGCCAGTTGGCGCTTTGCTCCGCACGGTAGATACGCAAATCAAGCGACAGTCTTTCTGTCAGTTCATCAATAAACTGGTACGTTTCAGGAAACAGGTAACCCGTATCGGTGAGGATCACAGGCACATTCGATTTGACCTGTGTGACCAGATGCAGCATCACCGCCGCCTGAATACCAAAGCTCGATGACAGGGCGAACTCGCCCTGTAGATTCTCAAACGCCCACTGGACGCGCTCTTGCGCACTCAATGCTTCCAGTTCGGCATTCACTTCCGCTAGCGCCATTACCTGTTGGGCTTTGGTCAGCTCAAGAAGTGAAGATAACTGAAGATCAGGCATAGAAGTCCCTCTTGGATACTTTCACTTCAGCAATGATCCCGGCGCGGATGGTGAAGTCACCAAAGCCTTCACCCTCTTCACGCTCAGCCGCCCAGCGACCAATAAGGGCATCAATATCTTCTAGGATCTGCTTGTCAGTGATATTTTCTTTGTACATCTTAGGTACACGGGTACCTTCGCGGTTACCACCTAAGTGCAGGTTGTAACGACCCGGCGCTTTACCGACCAGACCAATTTCAGCCAGCATCGCACGGCCACAGCCATTCGGACAGCCCGTCACACGCAAGATGATATGCTCTTCACCCACGCCGTGTTTCTCGAGAATGCCTTCTACAGTAGAAACGAACTCAGGCAGGAAACGTTCAGCTTCAGCCATCGCCAATGGGCATGTTGGGAACGCCACACATGCCATCGATTCATGCGTTGCTCGCTGACACCGTCATCAATCAGACCATGGTCACGGGCAATTTTCTCGATCGCGTCTTTGTTGGCGCTGTCTACACCAGCAATGATCAGGTTCTGGTTTGCCGTCATACGGAAATCACCGGTATGGATCTTGGCAATTTCAGCTACACCGGTTTTCAGTGGTTTACCCGGATAATCCAACAAACGGCCGTTTTCGATGAATAGGGCAAGATGGTGTTTACCATCGATACCATCTACCCAACCAATGCGGTCGCCGCGGCCAGTAAACTCGTAAGGACGGCTGGCTTCGAACTCAATACCAGCACGTTTTTCCACTTCTGCCTTAAAGACATCGGTGCCCACACGGTCGAGGGTGTACTTGGTTTTCGCATTTTTACGGTTGCTACGGTTACCCCAGTCACGCTGCGTGCTCACCACAGCGGCAGCGACATCGAGGGTTTTTTCCAGAGGAATAAAACCAAGGTCATCAGCGCGACGCGGATAAGTAGACGTATCACCGTGGGTCATCGCCAGACCACCACCAACCAATACGTTGAAGCCGACTAATTTGCCGTCATCAGCAATCGCAATGAAGTTGAGGTCATTGGCGTGAACGTCGACATCATTC
The DNA here is from genome assembly GCF_004116385.1 of Veronia nyctiphanis. GTDB lineage: Bacteria > Pseudomonadota > Gammaproteobacteria > Enterobacterales > Vibrionaceae > Veronia > Veronia nyctiphanis. The sequence continues at coordinate 94,501 of NZ_PEIB01000010.1, forward strand.
TGAGGAGGAATAACCACCGTGGTTTTAAATTTACGCGGCAGATAATTCGAACCCAGAATAGGCTCTTCGTCCTTGTGACCTTCGACCTTCTCTTCATCCAGCCAGATTTCTGCATAAGCACGGGTTTTTGGCAGCAGATGTTCACTGATCTTTTTCGCCCACTCGTAGGCTTCCTGATGCAGTTCAGACTCAACCGGGTTCGTAGTACACAGTACGTTACGGTTCACGTCACCTGCGGTCGCGATAGAATCGATACCAATCGAGTTCAGCGTCTGGTGCATCAGTTTGATGTTTGGCTTAAGCACACCATGGAACTGGAAGGTCTGACGCGTCGTCAGACGGATACTGCCGTACATAGTGTGGTCAGTAGCAAACTTGTCGATTGCCAACCATTGTTCCGGAGTAATGATACCGCCCGGCATACGGGCACGCAGCATCACGTTTTGTAGCGGCTCCAGCTTTTGCTTGGCGCGCTCTGCGCGAATATCACGGTCGTCTTGCTGGTACATACCGTGGAAACGGATCAACTGGAAGTTGTCAGCGGTGAAGCCACCGGTGACTCTGTCGCCTAAATCTTCAACGATGGTGCCGCGAAGGTGATCACTTTCCCTTTTAAGACGCTCGTTATCTGAAAGTGGGCCAAGGTTCTCGCCCAACACTTTTTGCTCATCGCTCATTAATATACATCCTTCTGATAACGCTTCGCCTTGCGCAGTTCATTCAAGTAGTTTTCTGCGTCTTCACGGCTCTTACCGCCTTGTTCTTGTATCACTGTGATCAGTGCTTCATGGACATCCTTGGCCATGTAAGTTGCGTCGCCACACACATAGAAGTAGGCGCCTTTCTCAAGCCATGCCCACAACTCTGCTGCATGCTCAAGCAGTTTGTGTTGTACATACACTTTCTCAGCCTGATCGCGGCTGAATGCCAAATCCAAACGGTTTAGGATGCCTGATTTCAGATACTGCTGCCATTCCACCTGATACAGGAAATCTTGTGTAAAAGTACGGTCACCGAAGAATAACCAGTTTTCACCTTCCGCACCGCGCGCATCACGCTCTTGGATGAAGGCACGGAAAGGTGCAATACCTGTACCTGGACCCACCATGATCACAGGCGCATTGTCGTCTTGCGGCAGTTTGAAGTTGCTGTTGTTCTCGATAAATACGCCAACGACTTCATCATCTGCACGGTGTGCAAGGAAGCTAGATGCACCACCAAAGCGGGTATTGTCGCCGTGTTGGAATTCAACCAGGCCGACAGTCAGGTGTACTTCTTCACCCACCTCTTCCTGACTCGAAGCAATCGAGTAAAGACGCGGTGTCAATTTACGTAATAGGCCAACCAGTTGTTCCGCAGAGAGTTTAGTTTTCTTCTCTTTCAGTACATCGACCAGTTGCGTGTTGTTGGCGTAATCACGCAGCTTGTCTTTGTCTGCCACCAGCTTTTCGAGTTTCTTGCTGCCTGAAAGCTCTGCGTAACCCGTTACTTGCTGAGGGTTAGACGCCGTAATTTCGAACTTCTCGACCAGCGCTTGTTTGAGTGACAGTGATTCACCGCCGACCTCAACGCTTTCGTCGCCAGAAAGGGCAACAGCAGCCAGTATTTCGTCAGCCAGCTCAGGGCTATTTTTGAACCATACACCCAGCGCATCACCCGCCTGATAAGTCAAACCTGACTCACCCAAGTCGATTTCTACGTGACGGACATCTTTGCCTGAGTCACGGCCAGTGATTTTTTGGTTAACCAGAAGCTCTGCCGGATAAGGATTCTTTTTGTTGTAGACAGAAGCAACAGCAGCAGCCGTAGCATGAAGCGGTACAACCACTTCGTCAGAACCAGAATTCAGGCGTTCTTTGGCCTCAGTGACCACAGAGGTCGCCCAGTTCTCAGCAATCTCTTCGTAGTCCACATCACAGTCGACACGAGGCAGCATTGCAGTTGCACCCAATTTAGACAGGTAAGTATCAAAGTCTTTACCCGTCTGACAGAAGAATTCATAGCTTGAGTCACCCAGACCGATGACCGCATATTGCAGTTTATCGAGCTTAGGTGCTTTTTTAGATTGCAGGAACTCGTGCAGACTGATCGCATTATCGGGCGGCTCACCCTCACCGTTGGTGGAGGCAACAATCACCACGTGAGTTTCTTTTGCAAGGTCACGTGGTTTGTAATCATCAGCAGAATAGAGCGCGACCTGAAGACCAGCGTCTTTTACTTGCGCTTCAAGTGCTTCAGCAACGCCTTTCGCATTACCTGTCTGAGAGGCATAGATAATGGTCAGTTTTCCGGCTGGCACTGCCGCAGCGGCTGGTGCAACCTGTGCGCCTGTGGCGGCTGCCACAGGAGTCTGACTCAAACCCCAGAAATAACCGCTGATCCAGGCGAGCTGTTGCGGGCTGAGTTCTGCTGCCGCCTGCTGCAACTGACCGATTTGCTGGTCGTTGAGCGGACTGGCTAACGCAGAGAGATCCTTAAGTAACATGTCACGACATTCCTTCTTCTTTACGGCACGACATGGGGGACGCGCGCTAGTGTGACCATAGGGTAGCTATTGGTCGTAATAACTAGAAAGAATAGATCTGCATGTTTTATAACTATTGGTAAGAAAAAATCAGCGCAACTTGCCGTGCGTTACACTGATTTTTTGTGGCATTAGGGGGGATAAAAATGGCTCACATATCGTTATCGACGATCCGAACCTGGTGAAACCCAATATCAAGGGCATTTTCTGTTGCAATATCAACATTTTGAAAGCACTGCTCGACACCTTGTCCATCCGTCAGTGGAACCAGCCCGCCCCGGGCGTGGCGAAACTCCACAATCCAGCCTCCGCTGGTCAACGAGGGCTCAACAACCGCTTCCACCAGCATTTTTTGATAAAAAAGGTCACGAAGTTCTGTTTTTGTCATAAGTCGTTTCCTTCGCTGAGACACAACTGAAACATGAGCATCAACGACGCTGTTTCAAACACATTACTCAATTGTCATGTTTAGCTTAGACAGTGTGATGCAGGCTTGCCGAATTCGCCGTCCTGTTTGTGAGACCGGGCATTTTGTAAGGATATTAACTTACTTAACCGAGCTGACACTGAGGTGCGGAGTTTTGATGAGGTGAAGTAGTGTGGTTTTCAAACGAACAGGAGACACTGGCTTGAACAGCATCAAGTACCCGTGCTCTCTGACCTGGTGGCTGAGCACTTCACTGCGATTGGCCGTTACCAGCAATGTAGGCACCGGGAGTGCGCGCTGCTCATTGATAAAATTCGCCAAACTGATGCCGTTCTCACCGTTATCGAGGTGATAGTCGACCAACAACAACTCAACCGGAGATCTGACTGTGTCGCATTGGCTTTGCAAATCAGCCAGTGAACTTGCTGACAACACATCACACCCCCACTGTGTGAGTAGCTCGGCCATCGCGGCGCAGATATTCGGGTCATTATCAATCACCCATACCCTTGCCCCCTGCAAGGCCACACTCTGGTCAAGCACTGACATCACATTGTGCACGGTTACCGAAGAAGGCTGCTCACCATAAGGGACATACACAGAAAAGCATGACCCCTTACCCGGAGACGATCTTACCGATACCGTATGCCCCAGCACCCGAGAAATTTTATCGACAATCGCCAGCCCGAGGCCGAGCTGGGTGTGTTGGTTTTCATGCTTGGCTTCCAGTCGGCAGAACTCACGGAAGATTTCGCTCTGCTTCTCTTTCGGGATCCCGACGCCAGTATCGACGACATCAAGCGAAATACCGTTTTCCTGACGACGACAGCCAAGCAGCACTTTGCCTTCCGGCGCGTAGCGCAGTGCATTGGTCACCAGATTCCTGACAATACGGCCCAGCAGTTGTGGGTCGGTGTAAACACTGGTGCTCGAGCTGACATAGCGAAAGTCTACGCCCTGCTTTTCGGCAGCCAGACCGAATTCATCAGCGAGGTTATCCAACAAGTCTCTCACCGGAAGCGATTGTTTATCCGCAGTCACTGCTCCGGCATCAAGCTTGGAAATATCAATCAAAGTGGTGATCAGGCTTTCAACGTCTTTGAGTGAAAATGACAATGACTCCGTTACCCGCCGAACATTGGGCGACATTCGCATGGTCTGGAGTGAGCGAGATACAGCAAAGCGGCATTGAGCGGCTGCAATAGGTCATGGCTTATCGCAGCAAGAAACTTGGTTTTCGACAAGTTAGCCTGCTCAGCATCTTGCTTGGCTTCAAGCAAACGGGCCTGCGCTGCACGGCGCTCTTCGACTTCCGACTGAAGTTTCGAATTCAGATGCTGAAGCTGCGCGGTTCTCTCTTGTACCCGCAACTCCAAAGTCTGATATGACTGAGTGAGTTGTTCAGCATGGCGTTTACGTTCAGTGATATCCCAGTTGAGGACAAACAGACCCGTCACCCGCTTTTGGGCGTCTTTGTTGGGAACCAAGCTTTTCACCACATAACGAGTGTCATCAGCATGATCAGGGGTTTCTTCAAACTCAAACATGACGGTTTCCCCCGCAAGCGCCCTGTCGATATAGGGTTTTAATGCCTGAAAACGGGAAGGGCCACCAAGCGTGGCAATATGTTCACCCAGCAGGCATCCACGGTTAAAACCATACCATTCGTCGTAAGCCCGGTTACTGAACTGAAACCTCAAGTCTGCCCCGACATAGGCGATAAGTGCTGGTACATTGTCAGTGATAAGCCTCAGCCACTGAGCGTTTTCTCTGAGTTCTCGGGCATCCTGATACCCCTGCGTGATATCTGTGTAGGTATTCACATAAGCCTCGCCCCCCATATTGTGGCTTTTGACCTCGATGACTCGGCCATCAGGCAAAGACTGAATCTGTACGTCATGGTTCAGTTTCTTGCTGGCATGAATACGGCTAAGTTTGATCATTGAATGTCCGGCAAGATGCGCAACACGCTCGCCGGGGTGAAGGCTCTCCTGCAATCCACTGATGGCAATAAACCCTTCATTAAATACCTGCACCTTGCCTTCGCCATCCACCATGAACACCCCCTGAGACAAGTTATCGATCATGGCCTGAAGTACCCGGCTTTTCTCCGCCATCGCGGCCTCAAAACGTGCCGTCTCAGCTAGCTTGAGTTGGGTAATATCGGTGTAAAGCATGACCAGTCCGCCCTCACTGGTTTTTCGCTGATTGATTTGCAACCAGCGCTGGTCCCAGAGCCTGACCGTTTTCTCTTCAGGGTTTGAGCTGACGTCGGTGAACTCAATCATCCCGGTATCAACGGCCTGCTGATACATTTCGTCAGGAGTCAGGGCATGATGATCAACGATGAATGATTGTTTAGACCAAAAGTTGAGGAAATGGCTGTTGCAATACACCTGTTTTCGATTGGCATCATAGAGCGCAAAGCCGTCAGAAATCGACTCGATAGCATCAACAAAGCGTTGGTGGGCCTGCTCAGCATCTGACTTGGCTGCGGAAAGCTGATGATTAATAAGAGCAAGGTCTTTGAGGGTAAGGTTGAGCGCTTCCGTTTTCTCGCGTACCTGATCAGCAAGCACCACCGAGTGCTCAAAGGCGCTGTAGGCATCACCGTGAGGCCGATTCCCTTTCTCCACTCGATGAATCAGCGAGGCGATAATTTTCTGTTGCCGTGCGTTTTGCAGCTTTAACGCTGCCACTTCTTGTTTTAATTCATCATGGCTTGGCTCGGTCAAATCACACCCCCTCTGCTATCAGATACGGTATTTCAGGCGATATTTTTCAAGGGATCATCACCGCCTTCCCTTATCCCACTTTGCGCGCGTCCAACACAAAGGAAGAAAGAGACAGCTTGCCACTCTCGGGTTTACCGATAACAACACCTGTCAGGGTTTGATTCATATGAATGCCATTGAGCTGCTCGCCGTAGGTATTGAACCCGACTATGCGGTATTTTTTCAGTGCACTTCTGGCTTTAGAAAGGGCCATACTGTGCTCAATCTCAAGGCGACGTAAAAAGCAGTCACAGCCCAGTATCATCTCGAGTGAACCCAGCCGTCCTATTGCGGCATCCAGTGTCTGCGAAAGGTTGTCAAAGATATTCCCCGGCCGCATGGCGGTCACCACGATGCCGTCATCCATTGCACAATAGAAATCGAGGCTGAGATCATCATTGACCTTCTGGATGGATCGAACGAAGTAATGATCGCCGATCATCACGGCCAACGGATTAGTCGCATAGACCTGCGGCTTGAGATCATTGAGATCGACACCGATCTCGCGGGCATACACGACAGCCGCAGGCTCTGCATTGAACTCGTATACCCGACGCTTTTCACAATCAGCGCGAGTCACCACAAGCTTGCTATCAAGACTCTCTATATGATGCGTTGTGAAAACCTCAAAGGGACACAGAGTGTTAACCATCATCACAATCGCCGATTCAGCGTAAAATTGGCCTTGATGATAAACATGTGTGGTAGCGAGGTTTTGATCATCACCCGCTGAACCACCAAAATGGGGAATTCCACCCAGCGCCGTATCCAGCGTGACCAAAAAATGTTCCTCATCAGGAGATAGACCGTCAATCAAGGTAACGACAAACGAATGCTCTTTGATTGATGCTTTCAGATCTGCACGGCACCCCGCAACCAGTGAGTTCACACACTGTTGAGCTTTATGCAACTCAAAGCCCTCCAGCGGCACTCTGATACCGCTGATAGTGAATAGCTGATTGCTGAAACCGACAGCACTAATGCTGCACTCTGAATACCCCTGACTGGTCAGTTCGCCTGCGGTGGTGCATCCCATCACAGGGATATCACCGAAGGCTTTTTTCATGGCGACACCCAGCGCATCAAGATCATATTCTGACGAACAGAAGAACAGCACAAATCCCATATCGTCATGGTCAAGCTGACGTGCAAGCTCGCGTGAGGCTTTAATCGGGTCAAGATGATAAGTTTCTGCGCTATGAATGGATGGACACTCTGCGTGAAAAGCCCCTGTCTGCTTGAGCATAGTAAACACTCCTTCCGTCAAATCGCCGCCTTCGTTTTAGGTTTGAATACGTCTGCTGCTCAGCAACATATCCCCTCAATCACCCTTTCCGCTGCGTCTTTTGTGCCAGTATTTCTGTCAGTCTACTCAGCGTGAACAACCCTCACCTCATACTAAAGAAGGATATTGCGCGTTGTTATGTCTTAACTTTTCACTGTTCTCACTAGTGACACGTGCTAAACCCTTTTTTTTGCATGGTCAACGCTACAATTTCGTTGTACCTCGCGAACCCATCAGCGCTTTCTCCTCTCCCACCAGTCACCAAAACCGAGTTGAAGAGAAACAGTGAAGAAGCCCAGAGAGCACATTCCATGTCTTGCTGAGTTATTAGGTAAAGTTCGAGAGGCAGAGAGTATCTATCGCTGGATGAACAAGGAGTAGTTATGCAAAAGTTTCTTGTGGCAGACGATCATCCCCTGTTCAGGGATGCGCTGGTATCAGTGGTCCGAGGTCGCTTTCAGGATGCGCAAATTCTTGAATCAGACGAGATTGATCAAACACTGGTTCTCGCTGAACAACATGCTGACATTGACCTGATCCTGCTCGATCTGAACATGCCAGGTATGGCAGGTCTAAAAGGATTGCTAGAACTTAGAAACCGATTCCCTCTTCATCCCGTCGCCATTATCTCAGCAGAAACGAATCGCCAGACCATTTTGCAAACCATCACCTACGGGGCGGTCGGCTTTATTTCCAAAAGTGCTGCCAGAGCACAAATGGCCGATGCTATCGAGCAGATACTTGCCGGACACGTTTTTCTACCCGCTAATATTATTCGCTCCTCGGAGCAAGCTTCAGCATCAATCAGCCAAAACGATACCGGGTTTTCACCGGAAATGTTGCACACATTGACCCGTCGTCAATTACTGGTGCTCAAATCCATGGCGCAAGGTGCAGCGAACAAGAAGATTGCCTATGACCTGAATATCTCAGAGACCACAGTGAAATCGCACGTTTCGGCAATTCTACGAAAACTAGGGGTTCACAACCGAATTCAGGCAGTGGTTGGCGTGACGAACATTGACTTCGATCGCTACCTGAAACGCTGATAAAAGCCAGACGCCCTCTGTATTTACAATAATCTGCATTTACAACAATCTGTACTCACAATAATAGTGAAGAAGACAGTGTCGAAAGTGGCGGGCAACGCCCGCCTGCATTGGGAGATTAGAAGAAGCCTAGCGGATTAATATCGTAGCTGACCAACAAGTTCTTTGTCTGCTGATAGTGGTCGAGCATCATCTTATGGGTTTCACGGCCAATACCGGATTTCTTGTAGCCACCGAACGCTGCGTGTGCCGGATAAAGGTGATAGCAGTTAGTCCACACGCGACCTGCCTGTACAGCACGGCCAACACGATAGGCACGGTTACTGTCGCGAGTCCAAAGGCCTGCACCCAGTCCGTATTCGGTATCGTTGGCGATTGCAATGGCTTCCGCTTCATCTTTGAAAGTGGTGACACCGATGACAGGGCCGAAGATTTCCTCCTGGAACACCCGCATGCTGTTCTCGCCTTTGAAGATCGTTGGTTGCACATAGTAACCACCACCGAAGTCCGCAGCCTGACCGCCAGTAAGCACTTCTGCCCCCTCAGCACGGCCAATATCCAGATAGCCCATGATCTTATCAAACTGCTCATCCGACGCCTGTGCACCCACCTGTGTTTCGGTGTCGAGCGGATTACCGTGTTTGATCAATTTCGCACGCTCGACCACGCGGGCAATGAACTCATCATAGATGCTTTCCTGCACTAACACGCGAGACGGACAGGTACACACCTCACCCTGATTGAAGAACGCCAGCACCGTCCCCTCAATCGCTTTACTGATGAAGGCCTCCTCCTGCTGCATAACGTCTTCGAAATAAATATTCGGTGATTTACCACCCAGCTCAACGGTAGAAGGGATAAGGTTATCCGCAGCACAACGGAGCACATGATTACCGATAGCCGTCGAGCCAGTGAACGCCAGTTTGGCAATACGATCTGAGGTTGCAAGCGCCTGACCCGCTTCCGGGCCCATGCCGTTAACCACATTGAGCACACCCGGTGGAATAAGATCACCAATGATTTCCATCAAGAGTAAAATAGTGGTTGGCGTCTGCTCAGCAGGTTTCAAGACAATACAGTTACCTGCCGCCATGGCTGGCGCGATTTTCCAAGCCGCCATCAACAACGGGAAGTTCCAGGGAATGATCTGACCCACCACACCCAGCGGCTCGTGAATATGGTACGCCACTGTGTTTGCATCAATCTCGCCAATGCTGCCTTCCTGCGCACGAATACAACCTGCGAAGTAACGGAAGTGATCGACACACAAAGGCAAATCTGCTGCCAGTGTTTCACGTACTGCTTTACCGTTTTCCCATGTTTCGGCAACCGCAAGGTACTCAATATTGGCTTCTATTCTGTCAGCGATTTTGAGTAAAAGATTCGAGCGTTCAGTGACCGACGTTGCACCCCATGCGTCTTTTGCATTGTGCGCCGCATCCAAGGCCAGTTCGATATCTTCTGTCGTTGAACGAGGAATTTCTGCGATGGCGTCGCCCGTGCAGGGTGACGTATCTATGAAGTATTGACCTTTAACCGGCGCTACCCAGTCACCACCAATATAATTGCCGTAGCGAGCTTTAAAATTGACGACTGCGCCGTCCGTGCCAGGTTTTGCGTAAATCATTTTCACACCTCATCGGTATTATTGGCGAATGTCTTCTGACGTTTCCTTTCGCTCCCATTTGCCCTTTCACCATCTGGCATAAGAACACCTTGTGACACTCAGCCGTTGCGTTATTGGCTTCTTTGGGTCGCAGGCTGACTGATCTCGGATTCAGTATGACAATGGAGGAAAATCCCTCCATCCACTCTTGGTGGACAAAACCTCATACTTTAGGAGGAGGCGAAGACGTAAAACGGATAGTCAGATGGGGTGTAAAAGAGAGATGAAACGAAGAGGATACCGACGGTGAATGCGCTATTTGACAACAAAGGGGTGAAAGTAACGCATAACCAAAGAAAAAATGACAAACCTCGTGAATAAAAAAAGCCGTGCAATGCACGGCCTCTTCTTTTCAGTCAAATCGCTTTTAGAAGTCGATTTCAACACCAGCAAACAGACCAGATTGCTGATACTTCAATGTGCTTACGTCGCCGATTTCCAAGTCATGGTCGATTGTGCGGTAACCTGCTTTCAGGTTAATGTCTGCAGCAACCAGACCCAGAGAGTAGATAGCACCCGCTTCTGCGTCAAAGGTTTTAGAATCTTTGAATTCACCCACGTTACCCGTTGCGAAGATAAAGAATGGCGTTGCAGGAATACCGACACGCACATCGCCGTAAATCGCCGGCTGGAAGTTGTCGATCTTCTGGTTTAAGAAGTCACCACCACCGAACTTATGCAGAGTCAGACCTGCATCAATAGAGACCAAATCGTTATCTAAGATCTCGTAGTAAAGCGTTGCGTCCATTTGATCAAACGACACTTTTTCATTGTTAGTCTTTTTGTCCGCTTCAACGGCGGTGTAACGCACTTTAACGTTTGGTACCAAAGGGATGAAGTGCTCAAGAGAAGCCGTAAAGGAATTATGCAGAGTAGAATCTTCATCTTTATTGCTGTTTACATCGGACTTCGCAAACCACGCGTCGTAACCAACTTTACCACCAAGCAGCATATCTGCTTGCGCAGGCATTGAAAGCAAACCAGCAACCGCCAGAGCAGCAACAGAAAGGGTCGTTTTTTTCATGGGAAGGGCTCCGCCTATCTCTTTGAATAAAGTTCGGCAAACTATATCAGATGGGTTTAAAAGAATCCGCACCGGCGGATAAATATTTCCAGCGGTGCGGCATTAGTTCATTCAGCTTTTCTGTGTGTTTACACGTTAGCTCTATCTTCTACAACTTATCTGTGTTTTCTGCGATACGTACGCGAGCGGTCGTAGCAGTAATCACGGCAGCGGCGTGCGCTTTTATCTTTTCCTCGGAACAACCATATAATGGCTCCAATTAAGATAATCCAAGGTAGCATCTTGAACAGCAGGCCGAGCATGCCAGCTAACGCCATGATCACGAAGCCAACAACCACAGCAGCGAAAATACCGATGGCACTCACGCCCGTTACAATCAATGCCAATGCAAAACCAACCAAGAATAGCAGTTCAGTCATACCTTTCTCCCTTTGTGCAATCTCTATTGCCATTTGTTATTTGCCCATAACATTGCACAAAGCAGGCCAACTTTTTAAACATCTTATTTTTCAATACGTTAAACGAAAAACACAGCCAAGTGGCTGTGTTTCACTGAATAGAGTTGGTTAAATTTACCACTGTTATTGGTCTAAATTACCTAATTGCTTTTAACTCAAGGGGTTAGACATCTAACTCGGCGGGTATCTTCGCCATTGCCTCTTCAAGCACTTCGAGTCCCGCACCCGGTTTGTGGGCATTTTCGCTGATATGACGACGCCAAAGCCTCGCACCCGGCATATTCTGAAACAGCCCAAGCATGTGGCGAGTAATATGGCCAAGGTAAGAGCCTTCAGCTAATTGCTGCTCAATATATGGGAACATGGCACGAACCGCTTCACGGCGCTTAAGCATCGGCGTATCAGAGCCGAACAGGCGCTGGTCAACTTCCGCCAGCAGATACGGGCTTTGGTAGGCTTCGCGGCCAATCATCACACCATCAAGGTGCTGTAAATGCGCTTCCGCTTCTTCCATCGACTTAATGCCGCCGTTTATCGCCATCGTCAGGTCAGGGAAGTCTTTTTTCAGCTGATACACACGCGGATAATCCAGCGGCGGAATTTCGCGGTTTTCTTTCGGGCTCAAGCCAGAGAGCCACGCCTTACGGGCATGAATAGTGAAATCTTCACAGCCGCCTTTCTCGTTCACCGTGCCAACAAAGTCGACCAGAAACTGGTAGCTGTCTTGCTCATCAATACCGATACGGGTTTTCACCGTAACCGGAATATCCGCCACTTCACGCATCGCCGCGACACACTCAGCCACCAGCAAAGGCTCAGCCATCAAACAGGCACCGAAACGGCCATTTTGCACACGATCAGACGGACAACCGACATTAAGGTTTATTTCATCATAGCCACGCTCTTGCGCCAGCTTGGCACAATGCGCCAAATCAGCCGGGTTAGAGCCACCAAGCTGCAACGCAACAGGATGCTCTTGCTCGCTGAAGCGAAGGTAGTCTCCCTTACCGTGAATAATTGCACCCGTTGTCACCATCTCGGTATACAGCAGGGCATTTTTCGACAGAATACGGTGGAAATAACGACAATGACGATCTGTCCAATCCAGCATCGGCGCAACGCTGAATCGCTGCATCGGGTGATTAGCAGCAGTGTCGGTATTTTCCTGCGTGTTCAATGGGTTCGACATATCGTTTTACTACCTAAATATTCTTAAATTCGCACAACGCTAGTTCACAACAATATCATCAGCTTAGCCAGAGAATGACGCAATCAACCATTGGTAGATGGCTAACAACGCTCAATGGAGGCTCTTTGACACTGCTATTAGTGTGAAAAATTGGAGCGAGATTATACAACGAGACGGCAGAACATTTAAGCAAAAAGCCAGAAGCGCACCCGCAGGCCGACAACGGTTGAACTCGAAAAACTGCGCGAATGTTTGCAAGCCCGCCAAGATTACCGGGCGAACGGTGCAGTGCGAATTCCGTTTATCGATATTCTCGATTTTTCTATACTCACCTGTATGCGAATCGGTGAAGTGTGCGAACTAAAGTGGGAAGACCTCAACACCGACCATAAAACCGTGGTAGTGCGTGACAGAAAAGACCCCCGGAAAAAAGAGGGCAACCACATGCTGGTGCCCCTGTTGGGTGAGTCATTTGCAATTGCCCGCCGACAGCCACAAATCCATGACCGCATATTCCCCTACAATTCGCGCAGCGTGACCGCAGGTTTCAGCGGGTACGCAACGCACTGGGCATAGAATATTTGCGTTATCACGATTTACGACGTGAAGGTGCCAGCCAGTTGTTTGAGGCAGGTTACAGCATAGAAGAAGTGGCGCAGGTAACAGGGCATAGAAACCTCAACATACTTTGGCAAGTTTACACCCAACTATTCCCCCATAAACTTCACGAGAAAGTAGTCAAATAATCAATAGGAAACCTAAGAATAATTCAAGTGAATTTAATTATATCAAAGCCACCTCTATCTAAGTTATTCGGATTTGGTTTTGCAACTAGAAAATAGGGCTTTTCATCACTAGACAGAGGTATATCAACGGGTTTAAAAAGGTCAGAATGCAGTTTATCATCATTAGTCTGCTTTAATTTACCATCAAACCCTGACTTACCAATAAGTGTCCAATGATTGGGTAGATTGAGGCTTGTAGAATTAAAACCTTCAGGAAGGTTAATAATAACGTTAGGAGACTCTGTATATTTTAGAACATTCTTTTCCGAAAATATATTTGAAGACTCATGGTCATTTCTTCCTTCTGGTGAAATATCAGCTCTACCAGGTGGAAGAGGTAATTGATGTGCGCCAGGATGAAAAGTGGTTAAACCCCTCTTAGACCTACTATTTGCATTGGGATTTAACTGAGAATAGACTCTATCCTTATTGAGCTTTTCTTCATGTTGAGTATTAAAACTTAAAGCTCTATTATTTTGTCTTGGCTTAACCGTTCTTTTACTTTTTTTTATATTTCCTTGAGAAGGGTTTTCATCTCTCCTAGAAAAGCTAGTACCATTGTTTGAACCTAAAACTCTAATATCGTTCACGATTTAACTCCTAAATAAAAACTAAGCAGTCCCACATTACATTTATAATTACTTTATTTAGTGTGTCTTTTTTAAGAAAAAAATAGTTTTTAATATTAAATATGAATTATAAATTTATTTTATAATGTAATAAGAATTTAAGTTTTAAATGTTTGGCGATACTTTTCTCACTCAACGAGCTTGAGCAAATGATTATCTCGACAGTCGCAAACCAGTGACCGCATATTCCCTTACAATTCGCGCAGGGTTTCAGCGGGTGCGCAATGCACTGGGCATTGAAGATTTGCGTTATCACGATTTACGCCGGGAAGGTGCCAGCCGATTGTTTGAGGCAGGTTACAGCATAGAAGAAGTGGCGCAGGTAACAGGCCATAGAAACCTAAACATACTTTGGCAGGTTTACACCCAACTATTCCCGCATAAGCTGCATGATAAAACACTCGCAGAATGACAAAATGCCCCCCACCCCACGGGGACTACGTTCTTTTAGCCTTTTGCACCCAAACCTTTCACATACTCGCAACCGATAAAAGCGAATAGAAATCACTTTGCTGTACTCAGCAAATTATTTCTCAATATTGGTACATTTTTAGAGCAAAAGCTCTTAGGCAGGATTCTCGCCTCATGCCCAGTTTGGTATGCTCTTTCCAATATAATTTATATCCCCAGTTTGGTGTATTTTTCCGCGCATGGTTTGCTACAAGACTCCACACGTGAGTGGATTCGGGGCGTACTGACGATGTCAGATTTTGCCCATGAATTATATTGGACTAATTGTAGGAATTATCTTGGACACTTTGGGGTATATAACACTGTTATACGCTCACCCAACATTCAAAAATCATTCAAAGAGTTAATAATGGAACTTATAAAATCAATTATTCATAATTTCAGATCAATAAAAGATGCTGAATTTGAAATAAACCCATATACATTGGTCGTTGGGGAAAATAATTCCGGAAAAACTAACTTATTATCAGTGCTAAGAGTATTTTATGAGGATGGCGGCTTAAAGTTTGATACAAAAAGGGACTTTCCAAAATTTGATACTGATGACAATGAGTCATGGATTGAATTACATTTTTTAACTACTGATGAAGAACAAGAAACCTTAAAAGACTCATATAAATCATCTGATAAAATCCTAAAAGTTAGAAGGTACCTCGCATCAGAGAGTGGCAAGGTAAAAGCCAGACAATCAAATATTTATGCTTATGAAGGTGGTGAACTTTCAGAAAGTCTATTCTATGGCGCTGCCAACATATCATCTTCGAAACTAGGTTCTGTCATATATATTCCGGCAGTTAGCAAAGTTGAAGACACTTTAAAAACTACTGGCCCATCTCCATTTAGAGATCTAATAAATCTTGTAATGAAAAAATCGGTTTCAGCCAGCGACTCATTTACAAATCTAAATAGTGCGTTTGAGAAATTTAACAGAGCATTCAAAACTGAGGAATCAAGTGGTCTTTCTATTGATTCTGTAAAAACGGATATAAATACAGAACTGTCACAATGGGGAGTTGCTCTTGATATTGAAGTGTCGCCGATTAACCCTGATGATATTGTTAAAAACCTCCTTAAACCTCACATAGAAGATCAAAAACTTGATGGTAAAAGAGTAGATATCGCATCCTTTGGTCAAGGATTACAGAGACATTTGATTTTTACACTTATAAAAATGTCTGCTAAATACCATACTCCGAATAAATCCGCGAAGAAGGACTTTAATCCTGATTACACATTAATCTTATTTGAAGAGCCTGAAGCTTTCTTACATCCTTCTCAGCAGGACGTCTTATATAGAAATCTGATTGAACTTACCAAAGACCAAGATCAGCAAGTAATTATTTCAACACATTCAGCCCAGTTCGTAAGTAAGTCTGTAGATACACTACCATCTATTTGTAAGCTTCATCGAACAGAAAAAGAGACTAAAGCTTATCAAGTCACAACTGAAAAACTAGAAGAAATATTAAGTAATAACTTGGTTGCAGCTAGACTAAGCGGTGAAGACCAAGATGCAGGCTTTGATGAAGATATAAGAATGTCAGATGAAGCCATAAAGTATTTCTTATGGTTAGATTCAGAGCGCTCAAGCTTATTCTTCGCTCGTCATGTTCTTTTATGTGAAGGAGCATCAGAAAAGACTTATCTCGATTATCTTGCAGATAGCAATTGGAAATTCTTGAGAGAGCACAGAGTTTACATTTTAGACTGTGTTGGAAAGTTCAACATTCACCGTTTTATACACTTACTTACAGAGCTTGGCATTCCTCACTCTGTGATGTTTGATGGTGATAATGATAACAAGGGGAGAATTGATCATCAGATGTGGAATAAACTGATTCATGATGCTCGAACCCCTATAACAACAGGAATACATCAGTTCCAATCTGATTTAGAAGGTTTCTTAGAGATAGAAAAACCGGATAGAACTAGAAATGACTTGAAGCCGATAAATATCATTAAAAAACATGTTGGCGGTGAAATTCTGGAAGAAAAGCAACAGGCTCTTAAAGAAATCGTGCTTGAAATAACAGGTGTATAACAAGTGGGGCTAGGTGACGCCCACGGCGCACCTGCCCCAAGCGCTAAGCATCAATTGGATAAAAAATGGAAGACGTAATTAGACTTACCTTACTTATTATTGGCTCTATTGGCTCCTCGGGAGCTATTATTTTGGGTATGTCCAATTGGCTTGGAAAAGTCTGGGCAGATCGACTTATCGAACAAGAGAGAGCTAAACTAAAATCTTATGAAGAAGCTTTAGTTAGAAAGCGGGACGTATACACAAAGTTAGCGATCAACATGCGCGTATTCTTGAATAGTCATGAGCTTACAAAATCAGACCGTCGAGAAAAATTCTTAGAAGCTTACGATGAAGCATATATATGGGCTTCTCAAGAAGTCATCGAGAATATGGATAAATTTATCGAACTTATTCAAGCGCACACGGCAATGGCAGGTTCTGTTCCCGAACAAGAAAAAAGAGATGCGTATGCTGCGTGCTTGCATGCGATGCGCAAAGACTCTGGCTATCCTCAAAGTAAGCAATGTTACAGAGTCGCTAGCTTCTGATGCTTAACAAACGACTGTTCAAGCGTGGCATTTTCACTATGCGTTGCACTTAGTGTTTAAGGTGGTATGCGGCGGCATCTGTATTGCGTTGCTCACCCCTTAACAAGGCGTTATCCAAAAACCCCTTAACGGGGTTTTCTTCTATCAATCTTTACTCATTGTCATGGCAACGCGACCCATTACTTTGATGTCGGTCTCTGCCACTTCCAATGTTGAGCCATTGAAATCAATCGCCAGCTTACCCGGTAAACGCTGAATCTGGTTTACTGACAAACTACCCTCGATGTCGATCAGGTATTTGCCGCTTGTCGGTTTAGTTTCTGACTGGTCGATAAAATAACGGTTATCAGATTGTTCTACGACCAACGTTTCAGAACCCCTAAGCCCGAAGTGTTCCAGCGTCGCCAAATCGACAGCAAGTTGACCCGCTTCCGATAAGTCACCATTTTTCAAAGTGTGGATTTTTAACCCTTCCGCCTGAGAGTTTGCAGAGACAAACGCCTCCCCCTCGTCGAGCGTTAACCACTTAATTGAGACCCCGGTTGCAAGATGAAGCCTGACCACGACTTCAAAAGGAGTCATATCCCTCTCTTTCCAAGTCGCAATTGTTGATTTCGGGATTCCGAAATAGTCAGCCAGCTTCCAGTCTGTGTTTAAACCTGTCAGTGACTTCAATTTTTCGGTCAATTCTTTACCGCCTCTATAGGAAAACGGCTTTAACTGAGGTTGTAAATGACTCATAAGAAATCAATCTTTACTCATTGTCATGGCAACGCGACCCATTACTTTGATGTCGGTCTCTGCCACTTCCAACGTTGAGCCATTGAAATCAATCGCCAGCTTACCCGGTAAACGCTGCACCTTATTGATAGACAAAATGCCCTCAACTTCGATCAGGTATGTGCCCATGGTGAGTTTGGTTTCTGACTTATCAATGAAGAAAGAGTATCGACTTCTGGACATAATAACAGAGCGCTTCTCGGCCTACCACAATACATCCCCTCGAGAGATTACCGTTCTTCAATGTGTTTACTGCAATACCTTCCGTCGAAACAGTCTTACCTTCTGCCGTTTGCGAAAATACTCCGACTCCACCAGACGAGCACTTATCCGCTGTGTAGGGCCAGAGAACCTGCATTGCTCGCCTTACCCTCACCAAAGATGTATTCCAGTAACAAAATCAATATGCAAACCCAAATGCGTACTAACATCAGTCACAATTTGGAGACGTTTCCGCTCAATAAGTCATGTTAATTTAAAATAGTGAAATTAACCTGAATATCTGAACATAAGCGAAAACACGCATGGCATCTACTCCTAACAAAGCTTCCGATCTCACGCGCTGGGACGAGGAAAAAATTGATAAGCTCACCGACGCTATCTGTTTCCGACAGAAAGAATTCGACGGTAAGCTCAGTGAGCGTGGTTGGGAGGGTGAAGTCACCGACAAAATGACGGATGTGGTGACCTATCAAATAAAAGATGAGTCGTCTGAATTTAACACTCAGCTCAAACTGATGGGGCGTGAGAAAAAAACACTCAGACCTTATGAAGCCTCTGATGAATACTCAAAGACGGTTTATGGGCGTCCTCCACCGAAACCGGTAGAGGACAAAGACAAGAAGAAAAAGTCTAAATCGAAATAGTCGCGAATGCGGTTTAACTTAGCTCGTTATTTCTCTCTTCGGGCTTGTCACTGAAATACTGCACGAATTCAACTTCAAACCCATTGGGGTCAATAAAGTACACATTGCGACGAAACGGGTTGTCGGGGCCCGATTTTAGTGCGGGGTATCCTGCGGCTTCCAGTCTATCGATGACGCTTTGGATTTCATCGGTGGTGTAGGCGAAATGGGCAAGCCCTGTCTGATGCCCAGCTAAATCACGGTTTTCCCCAACGCCATTATCGCTGAATGCGAGGTAGTGATAGTCATCGCCAAAGTGCAACCAGTTACGTTTTTTTCCTGACCATTCGCCTGTGCCATGCGAGCGTACTTTCCATGTCGGGAACGCTGCCTGATAGAAATGCAGGGTTTCAGGAATGTCTCTTACCACTAAATTGATATGCTCTAATCTCATCATCTTATTCCTTATATTTTTACGCCGTTTTGCCACGTTTTTTCTTTTGTAACGTTTACTGTGAACGCTGCTTTTAGTGCTAATGCTGTGGCATGCCAACTGACGCTGTGATGGTTGTGTTGTTGGGCTGTTTTCTTTTCTTGCCCGAGTTGATGAAGAGACTTTAAAACCTCAACTTAAATTGAGGTAAAGCGTTATTTGCTGATTTTTTTGTTTTTTCTTGATAGGCAGAAACTCTGCTGACAAGCGCTGTCAGTGGTCAGCCTTAGACTCCTTGCCTGTTAAAGAAATCACAAGAAGACAATAATGAAACATCTTGATGCGCTGGTGCTGTATGTGGGTGATCTCGCTGTCAGTACTGCCTTTTATGAGCGGCTTTTTTCACGTTGTAGCGAGGCGACATGCAAAGCGATAATGCTGTCTCCGACTTTTGCTTCCCTGCCAATAAGCTCTTCACTCAGCCTTTCGCTGAAGGCATGCAGTACCTGACTGAACAGTAATATCTGTGAGGAAAAACCAAAATGGAGCTGTCTTTTATGGCAGACAGGAAAGCGGCGTTGATGGCTACGCTTGATGACTGGTAAGAGGCGGGAGCAACGCTTATTGAGCCTGTAACGTCAGAAGTTTATGGCCTGACGTTTGTGGTGACTGACCCTGATGGTCATAGGTTGCGAGTATTCTGCGCTGACACTTAAAACTCTTCTGTATCTAACCTCGCGGCCCTTGCTTCTGCCATGGTGCAGCGGGTGGCGTCTACCAGCTCGGCAAGGGTAATGGCGGGGTTCGCGACAATGATCCGCTTCAGTTTGTCGGCAGTGGTTTCGAGCAGCTCTGGATGCAATGCCAGTTTCTGCTCGATTTTGCCTATCAGGTATTTCATTGCTTCTTGATTTTGCAGCGCATGACAAACGCTATCGATGTCTCTGGCTTCGCCCTGTAGTTGCCAGTTCCGTGAGCGCCTGACTCGCTTGAGTGAGCATCGGTGACTTTCCGCAAGACTTTTCGCATCTTTCACGGCATCACTACCGATACGATGAATCAAAGATGGAAGGGCAACAGTTAGGGTGGTATCAGACATCACTAATTTTTGTTCTCAGAAACTTTGTGTTGAATAACATAGGTATAAATACCCGAAAAATGAATACATTAGGCATCGATTATATTAAAAAGTGCATGTATACCCGGCCTGTATTCTGCCTGCCTGTGATCGATACTAGACTACACTAATGATGACAAGCGTTTGCAAGGGGATCTAGGGTGCACCTGCATTTTGCTGTGTTAGAATGTGGTCATCAAACTAAATATCGAGGTTTCATGGCTAATCCTACACAGCTAATCAGCCGGGCTCATGATCTTTGTGAGAAGCGGGGCGTTCGTCTCACCTCGCAGCGCGAACGTGTGTATGAGATCATTGCAAGTAGCAAGCGGGCAATCAGCGCTTACGAGTTGCTGGATATGCTCAGGGAAACTGAGCCGCAGGCCAAACCGCCCACTATCTACCGTGCACTCGATTTTTTACTCTCGCAGGGATTTGTCCACAAAGTGGAATCAGCGAACAGTTTTATCGCCTGTTGTTTACCTGGGCATGAGCAACATTGCTCCCAATTGTTGATTTGTGATGTCTGTAGTGCGGTCGAAGAATGCCATACTGATGACCTGTCTTCCGCATTGCAGGAGAAGGCCAGTAATCTTGGCTTCAGCGTCAGCCATCACGTAGTTGAAACTCATGGTGTTTGCCACGCTTGTAATGTGGCTCAGAAAAAAATGCAGTAGGACGGTCAACGGAAATTATGCGCGTAGAATTTGTAAATCCATTTTTGGCTTCGCTGGTCAACGTGTTAACCACTATGGCTCAGCTCGAAATTGAACCGGAAAAACCGCACTTAAAAAAAGGGACAGTGGCGAAGGGAGACGTTTCTGGTTTGATTGGCTTAGTCGGCCCGCAAACCAAAGGCTCTTTCTCTGTCAGTTTTGAAGAGAATCTTGCTCTGGAAATCATGAATCGTATGCTTGGCGAAAAGCCTAGCTCGATCAACGAAGAAGTCACCGATATGGTCGGCGAAATCACCAATATGGTGACGGGCGGCGCGAAGCGTCTGCTGGCTGAAAAAGGCTTTGATTTTGATATGGCAACGCCGATTGTGGTGTCGGGCAGAGACCACACCATTACTCATAAGAGTGATGGCCCTATTATCATCATGCCATTCAAATCTCAGTTTGGTTCAGCACACATCGAGATTTGCTTCGACAAATAACTGACGTTGTTACTGACTTTTTGGTAATGCACTAATAAAAAAGCCGCGTATTAACGCGGCTTTTCTTTTTTCTTCAGTCCCATTGAGGACTGGGCGTCAGCGATTTATGCTCGCCACGCTTTGAACGCGTTGATGAGGCCGTTGGTTGAGCTGTCGTGGCTCTCTACGTTTTTCCCATCTTGCAGCTCAGGCAAAATTTGGCTCGCCAGTTGTTTGCCCAGCTCTACGCCCCACTGATCAAAGCTGAAGATGTTCCAGATAACGCCCTGAGCAAAGATTTTGTGCTCATACATCGCAATTAACGCACCCAGGCTGCGCGGCGTGATTTGTTTAACCAGAATCGAGTTGGTCGGACGGTTGCCTTCAAACACTTTGAATGGCACTAATGCCTCAACATCTGATTCGGTTTTACCTACAGCTGCAAACTCAGCCACCACCTGCTCACGGGTTTTGCCAAACGCCAGTGCTTCCGTCTGGGCAAAGAAGTTCGCCATCAGTTTCGGGTGATGGTCGCTCAGTGCGTTGTGACTGATTGCTGGCGCAATGAAATCACATGGGATCAGTTTCGTGCCCTGATGAATCAACTGATAAAACGCATGCTGGCCGTTGGTGCCCGGCTCGCCCCAGATAATTGGGCCTGTCTGGTAATCAACTGGGTTACCGCTGCGATCAACATACTTACCGTTTGATTCCATATTGCCTTGTTGGAAATAAGCGGCGAAGCGGTGCATATACTGATCGTAAGGCAAAATGGCTTCTGACTCTGCACCATGGAAGTTGTTATACCAAATACCGATAAGCGCCAGAATAACGGGGAGGTTTTCGGTCAGCGGTGCTTGCTTGAAGTGGTTATCCATATCATGCGCACCAGCGAGCAGCTCAACAAAGTTGTCGTAACCCACTGACAGGCAAATTGACAGACCAATCGCAGACCACAGTGAATAGCGGCCACCAACCCAATCCCAGAACTCAAACATGTTGGCAGTATCAATGCCAAACTCTGCCACAGCGCCGCTGTTGGTAGACAGTGCAGCAAAGTGTTTAGCAACGTGCTGAGGCTCTACAGCCGAGGCAAGGAACCAATCACGGGCAGAGTGCGCATTAGTCATGGTTTCTTGTGTGGTGAAAGTCTTTGAGGCAACCAGAAACAGTGTTGTTTCTGGGTTCAGACCTTTCAGCGTTTCGGCGATATGTGTGCCATCAACATTCGACACAAAGTGAAGGTTCAGTTGTGTTTTGTACGCCGCCAGCGCTTCGCTGACCATATAAGGACCAAGATCCGAACCACCGATACCTATGTTCACCACATCAGTAATTTCTTTGCCGGTATAACCTTTCCACTCACCGCCGATAACACGTTCTGAGAAACCTTTCATTTTCTCAAGTACCGCGTTGACCTTTGGCATCACATCCTCGCCATCCACCATCACTGGCGAGTTGCTGCGGTTACGCAGCGCAACGTGAAGTACCGCGCGATCTTCGGTCTGGTTAATTTTGTCACCGTTGAACATAGCAGCGATCGCCGCTTTCAGTTCAGTCTCATCTGCAAGGGCAAACAGTTTGTCCAATGTTTGCTCGGTGATCAGGTTCTTTGAGTAATCCAGTAGGATTTCTTCACCAAAGTGCGCAGAGAATGTATTGAATCGGTTTGCGTCGCTTTCAAACAGGGAGGTCAGAGTCAGATCCTGCGCATCGTCATAATGGGCAGTCAATGCTTGCCACGCGGCAGTTTGCGTCGGATTGATAGTGGATAGCATAATAAATAGTCCTTATCAGGCAGAGCCCGGCTGAGCAGAGCAAATCAGTCTGTCAGCCTGTTTTTCGATCAAGTTCAACAGGCTGCGAACAGTTTCAAATGTTGGTTATCTTACAACATAGACTACAAAGCTTGTGTGAGCTTGCGAACGTTATTTTATCTATTACTGCGATAGTCTTTGTCTCTTAAGGACAAGGAGTTACGTCTTTCACACGCCGCGATAAGCGGTTTACAGATAATACGGTGCAATGCATGTGGTTTCAAAAAGAGATACAACTCAGATCCAGAGAAAGAGGCTTCCATCTCATCACTGATGAAATAAAACAACATTTGAAAGAAATTCGTCAATTAAAACTTGGGATCATGCATGTCTTTATCCAACATACGTCCGCTAGCCTGACCATTAACGAGAACGCCGATCCTACCGTTCGTCAGGATATGGAGTCGCATTTCAACCACACGGTCCCTGAGCGAGCCAGCTTTTATCGTCATACCTATGAAGGCGATGACGATATGCCCGCACACATTAAAGCCTCATTACTCGGCAGCAGTGTCACTGTGCCGATCAGCAATGGCGATTTGGCGCTTGGCACATGGCAAGGCATTTACCTCGGCGAACACAGAGATCACGGTGGACCACGGCGGGTAATTGTAACGATTCAGGGTGAGAGCTAAAGCGCGGAGTAGAGCTATTAATGTGATATGGCACCATGAAGCGGTTGATACTTCATCGTGCCTTCATCAGAGTTTTTATTGCTTAGCTGTATCTGAGTACAACTCTGGAAGTGAGTTTCACCAGTAGCTCATAGGCGATAGTGCCAATGTGGGCGGCAACCTCTTCAGCAGGCAACCCCTGCCCCCAGAGCACGACTTTATCGCCAACCTTATCTTTAGCATCAGGGCCAAGGTCAACCATCAACATGTCCATCGACACGCGTCCTACCACAGGTACACGACGGCCATTGACCAGCACGGGTGTGCCGTTTGGAGCCGTTCGTGGATAGCCATCACCATAGCCTATCGCAATAACGCCGACACGGGTTTCTTGCATCGAGACCCAGGTTCCGCCATAGCCAATAGATTCGCCCGGCGTGACTTTGCGCACCGCGATAAGGCTGGATGTCAGTGTCATCGCGGGCTTGAGGCCGAAGTCTTCGCCTTTTTGATCAGAGAATGGTGAGACGCCATACAAAGATATCCCCGGGCGTACCCACTCGGTGTGGCTTTCAGGCCAAGACAAACAGGCCGATGATGCGCCAAGCGAGCGCTCTCCTTCAAGCCCTTGAGTCAGCCCATTGAAGCATTGAATTTGCAGCGGCGTGATTGGGTTATTCAACTCATCAGCACAGCCAAAGTGTGTCATGTAGTTAAGCGATGAAACATTCTTACAAGCACTCAACCGCGCGACAAACTCAGAGACCTCTTCACGACGAACACCCAGCCGGTGCATGCCCGTGTCGATCTTGAGCCACACTTTGAGCGGACGCTCCAGCTTCGCAGACTCCAGCGCTTCCAGTTGCTCTTGGCAATGAACAACAGTATCGAAGTTGTTCGCAACCAGTTTGGGCAAGTCTTTGGCAACGAGAAAGCCCTCAAGCAGCAGTATAGGTTTGACAATACCGCCCGCTCTTAACGTCAGGCCTTCTTCAATTCGCGCGACGCCAAAGCCGTCGGCGGTCGATTCCAGCGTGTTAGCCACAGACAACAATCCGTGGCCATAACCATTGGCTTTGACCACGGCCAGCGTCTTCGATTGCGGTGCGTGGCGTTTTACCACCAGCAGGTTGTGAACCAGCGCATCAAGGTCAATTTGTGCGTAAGCGGTTTTCATCAAGCGTCGTCCCGTTATTCTTCATCGTACGCCGGGCCGGCGTAATTATCGAAACGGGAGTATTGTCCCTGAAAGGTCAGGCGTACTGAGCCTATTGGGCCGTTACGCTGCTTACCAATAATGATTTCTGCAATGCCTTTGAGCGGGCTTTCCGGGTTATACACTTCATCACGGTAGATGAACATGATGAGGTCAGCATCCTGCTCAATCGCACCGGATTCACGCAGGTCAGAGTTAACCGGGCGTTTATCGGCACGTTGCTCCAACGAGCGGTTGAGCTGAGAAAGCGCAACAACAGGTACGTTGAGTTCTTTTGCCAGCGCTTTCAAAGAGCGGCTGATCTCGGCAATCTCAAGGGTACGGTTGTCTTGCAGTGCCGGCACACGCATCAATTGCAGGTAGTCGACCATGATCATCGACAGGCCACCATGCTCGCGGGCAATACGGCGGGCACGCGAACGCACATCGGTTGGCGTCAGGCCTGAGCTGTCATCGATGTACATGTTTTTCTTCTGCATCAGGATCCCCATGGTTGAGGAGATCCGTGCCCAATCCTCATCGTCCAACTGACCCGTACGGATTTTGGTTTGGTCTACGCGAGAGAGCGAGGCCAGCATTCTCATCATCAGCTGTTCTGAGGGCATTTCAAGAGAGAAGATGAGGACAGGTTTTTCCTGATCCATCGCCGCGTTTTCACAAAGGTTCATCGCGAAGGTGGTTTTACCCATCGACGGACGCGCGGCAACAATCACCAAATCAGAGCCTTGTAGACCTGCGGTTTTTTTGTTGAGGTCGTTAAACCCGGTCGAGACCCCCGTAACGCCATCTTGTGGGCTTTTAAACAGGACCTCGATACGCTCAAGGGTTTTAGACAGCACAGAATCAATGTGCTGTGGGCCTTCGTTCTCTGTGGTGCGGGATTCGGCAATGGCAAAGACCTTGCTCTCGGCAAGATCGAGTAAGTCTTCTGAGGTGCGACCTTCAGGCTCATAGCCCGCGTCAGCAATTTCGTTAGCTACCCCAATCAGGTTACGCACCATCGCGCGCTCACGAACGATGTCTGCATAAGCGACGATGTTCGCAGCACTCGGGGTATTTTTGGCCAGCTCAGCCAAATAAGCGAAGCCACCCACCTCTTCCAGCATGCCCTGCTTTTCGAGGTTTTCAGACAAGGTAATCAAATCCAGCGGTGAGCCACCATCAAGGATTTGCTTCGTGCTTTCAAAAATCAGGCGATGCGGACGGCTGTAGAAATCACCGGGGATCACTTTCTCAGCGACGGTATCCCAGCGTTCGTTATCCAGCATCAGTCCACCGATTACAGACTGCTCTGCTTCGAGAGAATGCGGAGGCACTTTCAGCGCTTCCATCTGTTTGTCGGTAGTGCGGTTATTTGAATTGTACGGTTTGTTGCTGCGTTGTTCTGCCATAGTGTATTTACCTTGTCACTGCGCCCGACATTATAGCGCTTACAACGCTGTGTTTCGCTGGCATAGTTAAGTTTTTTCCCGATCAGGTAAATCGCAATTAATTTAAGGCTTTAGTTTTGGATTTGAGGCGTGACGCAGAAGAATAAAACGTGCTGTTCTCTGAAAGAAATGAAAGCGCTGAACGACTGACAAAAAGCAGATACAAAAAAGCCAGCCCGAAGGCTGGCTTTTTCTGGACGATTGCGACTGATTACTCAGCAACAACTGCCAGGTTTACTGTTGCGAATACTTCAGAGTGCAGCTGAACGCTGATCTCGAATTCGCCAACGTTACGCAGTACACCTTCTGGCAGGCGAACTTCGCTCTTCGTTACTTCAACGCCAGCTGCAGTGATTGCATCAGCGATGTCACGAGTACCGATAGAACCGAACAGTTTACCTTCGTCACCCGCTTTAGAAACGATTTGAACCGCTTCCAGAGCGTTAACTTTCTCAGCACGAGCTTCTGCAGCAGCCAGAACTTCAGCAACTTTTGCTTCTAGTTCAGCACGACGAGCTTCAAAGTGCTCAACGTTTGCTTTAGTTGCCATAACAGCCTTACCTTGTGGGATAAGGAAGTTACGTGCGTAACCTGACTTAACAGTTACCTGATCACCCAGACCACCCAGTTTGGCGATTTTATCAAGCAGAATAACTTGCATTATCTATTCCTCTATTAACTTGGTTGGACAGTGCCGATTACTGATGCTTGTCAGTGTATGGCAGCAGAGCCAGGTAACGAGCACGCTTGATAGCGCGAGCCAGTTGACGCTGGTACTTAGCACGGGTGCCAGTGATGCGGTTGGTACGATTTTACCAGCTTCAGTGATGTAGTTTTTCAGAGTCGCTACATCTTTGTAGTCGATCTCTTGTACGCCTTCTGCAGTGAAACGGCAGAATTTACGACGACGGAAGAAACGTGCCATGGGCTTATCTCCTGATCTAAATATCTATGATTTGGTCAGCATGTAACACTAATTTACCTGTGCCATTTCGGCCGGTTTGATAAGCGAGAAACCCACTTACCTCAATGCTACTGCCTAAAGCTAAATGTTGAGTATTGGTTTGCGACCCCTGCCCACTGACGACCACCGGAATCCGGCAATACACCTGCTTGGCAGTTCAGCTTCCTGTTGTTCCGATTTATGCTCAAGCACAAAGTGACAATGAGTGATACCGGCAGGACTCTGACGTCGAATCGGGCCTTGGGCAATAACACCGGCTAGCGCCATTCGATTGGTCTTCAACGCAAATTACTCAGCCGCTGCTTCGCCTTCTTGCGCTACTGGAGCTGCTGGAGCTTCAGAACGCTCTTCACGGCGTGGTGCGCGCTCTTCTTTAGCCTTCATCATCACAGATGGCTCAGTCACAGCACCTTTAGTACGCATGATCATGTTACGGATCACAGCGTCGTTGAAGCGGAACGCAGTTTCCAGCTCATCAACAACAGCCTGCTCAGCTTCAACGTTCATCAGAACGTAGTGTGCTTTGTGCAGCTTGTTGATTGGGTAAGCCAGTTGACGACGGCCCCAGTCTTCAAGACGGTGGATCTCACCACCTGACTCTTTGATAGAACCAGTGTAACGCTCGATCATGCCAGCAACTTGCTCGCTTTGATCAGGGTGCACCATGAATACGATTTCGTAATGACGCATGAGTTGCTCCTTACGGATTATTCAGCTTCCACGCGTGCCCGGTCATCCAGCGGAAGCAAGGAACGAAAGTAAAAGACCAGGAATTTGGAGGCGGAATAGTACAGAGATTCGTCAGTTCAGGCAAGAGAAATTTCAAAAAGGCGGGGGTTTGACGAACAATGGCTAACTTATTGGATGAGTTTTGCTTTTACCTTACCACTCCGCTGTATTTCTGCACCGTTTACACTAAGACCATAAACAAAAAAGCAGCCCACACTTTAGGCTGCTTTTTTAGGTTAAAATCTAAACTTCGGTTATTTGACCTGACGTTGACGCACCGCTTCAAACAGGCATATCCCTGAGGCAACAGAAACGTTAAGGCTCGATACGCTGCCGGACATCGGAATACTGATCAGCTCATCGCAGGTTTCACGCGTCAGACGGCGCATACCATCGCCTTCCGCACCCATGACAATCGCCAATGGGCCCGTCAGCTTGCTGTGGTAAATATCGTGCGTGGCCTCACCTGCCGTGCCGACAAACCATACGCCTTTTTCCTGTAATTTACGCATGGTGCGGGCAAGGTTGGTCACACGCACAAGCGGCATCACTTCAGCCGCGCCAACCGCCACTTTGCGCACCGTGGCATTAAGCTGTGCCGATTTATCTTTCGGCACAATCACCGCACAAGCACCTGCAGCATCAGCATTTCGCAGACACGCACCAAGGTTGTGTGGGTCAGTTACCCCATCAAGCACTAGAAACAGCGGCGCCTCTTTGCCATCAAGAATAATATCGAGATCATTCTCGTTGTACTGACGGCCTTGCTTCACGCGGGCAATAATGCCCTGATGAGACGCGCCCTTAGCTTTGTCATCCAGCCCTTTACGACCAGACTCCTGAATGGTTACCCCAAGACTTGCCAACTCGTTGAGCACAGGCAGCATACGGTCGTCCTGACGTCCTTTCAGTACAAACACTTCGATGAATCGGGCCGGATCCGAGGCCAGTACCGCTTTGACGGCATGGATGCCGTAGATCATTTCATTACTCATGACTTACTTCTTTTTGTTACTGGTGGTAGCAGGCTTTCGCTTCTGCGATTTTTTCTTGCGCGTTTTTTCAGCTTTGGTTTTATTTCTGGCTGGGTTTCCTGACTGAGCGCTATCAGCGCTTGGCTTATTACCGCCTTTCCCTCTTCGGCCTTTATTACCAGCGCCGCTCTTGTTTCCTGCAGTGCCTTTGTTTCCGCCGCCTTTACGGGCACCCGCGCCTTCTGGGGCTTTATCGCCCTCAGCGCTTGGAATGGCACCTCGTTTCAGTTGTTGACGAACAGACAGTCTCTCACGGCTGGCTGCAGGGGTTTTCTGAGATTCTGCGCGGCCTTTTTTCTTGGCCTTGTCTCGAGCCGTTTTCCCCGCACCGCGCGCGCGGCGTTTTGAACCTGCCAGTTCAAAATCGATCATCCTTTCATCAAGGTTGACGGACAGTACTTTGACTTGCACCTCGTCACCAAGACGGAAGACACGTCCAGAGCTCTCACCCACCAATTTCTGTCCGACCATATCATAGCGGTAGTAGTCGTTATCGAGATTAGAGATATGCACTAAACCATCGATGTGCAACTCATTAAGGCGGACGAAGAAGCCAAATCCGGTAACGTTAGCAATCACACCGTCCATTACATCGCCGACATGGTCTTGCATGTATTCACATTTCAGCCAATCAGACACATCACGGGTCGCATCGTCAGCACGGCGCTCTGTCATCGAGCACTGCTCACCCAACACGTCCATATCGTCCATGCTGTAGTGATAGCCGCCTGTCGGTGTCCATTTATCGGTATTGTTACCTTCCTGCTTGGCAATCAGATATTTGATGGCGCGGTGAAGGAGCAAATCCGGATAACGACGGATAGGCGACGTGAAGTGAGCATATTGCTTGAGTGCTAAACCAAAGTGACCGGAATTATCAGCTTGGTATACGGCCTGCTTCATCGAGCGCAGCAACATGGTCTGAATAAGCTCTTGATCAGGACGGTTTTGAATAGTGTGAGCCAGCTGAGCGTAATCGACAGGGGACGGATCCAATCCGCCCTGAAGACTCAAACCCAGCTCTTTCAGGAAATCTTTAAATCCTGTCAGACGCTCTTCACCCGGCGCTTCGTGCACACGGTAAAGGGCTGCTTCTTTGTGTTTCTCAACAAAGCGGGCAGACGCGATATTCGCCAAAATCATACATTCTTCGATGATCTTGTGAGCATCGTTGCGTTCAACGGGCACAATGCGATCGATTTTACGCATTGCATTGAATAGAAATTTGGTTTCCACGGTTTCAAACTCAATCGCACCACGTTGCTCACGGGCAGCTTTCAGTACTTTGTACATAGCATTGAGCTGCTCCAGATGCGGCACTAAGTTTTTGTAGCGGTCGCGCAGCTCTTCATCGCCATCAAGCATCTGAGACACTTTGGTGTAAGTCAGGCGGGCGTGCGAATTCATCACCGCTTCATAGTGTTTGAAGCCTGACAGCTTACCCGATGCCGATACGGTCATCTCACACACCATGCACAGGCGGTCAACCTGTGGGTTCAGCGAGCATAGCCCGTTTGACAGCACTTCAGGCAACATAGGAATTACCTGTGACGGGAAGTACACCGAGTTACCGCGGTTCACCGCTTCTTTATCGAGCGCAGAATCCGGTCTGACGTAATAACTGACATCGGCAATCGCAACCCAAAGACGCCAGCCACCAGAGCGTTTTTTCTCACAGTAAACGGCATCGTCGAAGTCACGAGCATCTTCACCATCAATGGTGACAAGCGGCAGGTCTCGCAAATCGACACGGCCTTGTTTCGCCTCTTCCGGTACTTCGTCATTCAAACCTTTGATTTGCTGACTGACTTCTTTCGGCCACTCATTAGGAATGTTGTGGGTTCGCATGGCAATTTCGATTTCCATACCGGGAGCCATGTTCTCTCCCAACACCTCAACAATTCGACCCACCGGGTTGTGCTTACGGGTTGGACGCTGGAAAATTTCCACCACCACCACGTTGCCCATTCGGGCACCTTTGCGCGAGTCTTCCGGTATCTCGATATCCTGACCAAGACGTGAGTCGTCCGGCACCACAAAGCCAATGCCATTCTCGACGAAATAGCGGCCAACAATTTGCGCCTTTCGCTCTTCCAGCACTCTGACAACACGGGCTTCTTTTCGACCACGTTTGTCCGTTCCGGCAGGCTGAACAAGGATAAAATCGCCGTGCATCACACCTTTCATCTGATGGTGTGGCAACAGCCAGTCTTCGCGATTTCCCTTCCCTTCTGGACGAAGGAAACCAAAACCGTCACGGTGTCCAATCACCGTACCCTTTACTAAATCCAACCTTTCCGGCAGGGCATAGCACTGGCGGCGAGTGAAAATCAGCTGACCATCACGCTCCATCGCTCGCAGACGACGGCGAAGGCCTTCGTATTGGTCATCCGTGTTTAGGCCAAGTACTTCGAACAGTTGGTCACGACTGACCGGCGCAGTGAAACCTTTAATGACTTCAAGTAGGTGCTCGCGGCTCGGTACCGGGTTTTCATATTTTTCTGCTTCGCGATCCAAATGCGGATCGTTCGAATGCAAGTTTTTGTCTATCGACATTCATTGTTCCTGTCGGCAACACACAAGATTCAGTATATCGCCTGAAGTTATTTCAAAATGGGTATTCGTCGGGCTTTTAGGGGAATTTATTTCCGCCGTCACGTTATTTGGCGGCCCGACCTGCGTCAGTGGTATGTAATAGGTTGATAAGCGGCTGGTTATTTACCGTCAGATCCTGAAGTGTGTATTTATCTAACTCCTGCAAAAACTGCGAAATCGCATCACCTAAGATGCCTTTGAGTCTGCAAGCGGGTGAGATATGACAAAAATCTGGACTGCAGTTAACTATCTGCAGGGGTTCTATATCGCGCACCAGTTGACCAACATTGATCTCTGATGCGTTTTTTCCTAATCGGATACCACCGTTTTTTCCGCGCACTGTCTCCACATATCCCAACTGGCTCAAACGGTGGATAATTTTCACCATATGATTTCTGGACACCCCATATTCCTCAGTAACTTCAGTAATACTGGTCAGTTTTCCCTGTTCAAGGTTGGCAAGGAACATTAATGCCCGAAGCGCAAAATCAGTGAAGGTGGTTAATTGCACGTGTTGTCTCCTTTGACACCATTGTAAGTTCCCCGTTGACTAAAAGATACCTTTGAGATACAACTTATAACATACATTTGAGATGCATGTTTAAGAGGAAGTATTATGTTGACGCCCAAAACAATTGAAATTGTTAAGTCTACGGCACCTATTCTGGCCCAAACCGGTCCTTCGTTGACCGAGTATTTCTACGAGCGCCTGTTTGCGCATTACCCAGAACTGCAAAACATTTTCAATATGAGTAATCAAACCAACAATGCGCAACGGGAAGCCTTGTTTAATGCGGTATACGGCTACGCCGCCAATATCGATAACATCGAAGCGCTTCTCCCGGTTGTTGAAAAAATTGCCAATAAACACGCAAGTTTCAACATTACACCTGAGATGTATGACATTGTCGGTGAGACCCTGCTGGCAACCATTGATGAGTTGCTATCACCCGGGCAAGAGGTATTGGATGCGTGGGCTGAAGCTTACGGTTTTCTTGCCAGTGTGTTCATTAGCCGAGAAGAAGATATTTATCAGGAAAAAGAGAACGCTGAGGGCGGATGGCGAGGTAAACGGGCCTTTACCGTTATCAAAAAAGAAAAACAAAGCGACCTCATCACCAGTTTCACGTTTGCTCCTGTCGATGGAAAACCTGTCACTGCGTTTAAGCCTGGGCAGTATATCGGTATCACGATCGCGACTCCGGACTTGGAGTTTCAGGAAATCAGACAATATAGCTTGGCGGCGGCACACAGCCCTGAGCACTACCGTATTGCTGTCAAACGTGAGAATGACGGGAAAGTTTCAAACTATCTGCACGATAACGTCAATGTCGGAGACACGGTAGAGCTCACCCCGCCCCATGGTGACTTCTTCTTCA
This sequence comes from Veronia nyctiphanis, assembly GCF_004116385.1. GTDB lineage: Bacteria > Pseudomonadota > Gammaproteobacteria > Enterobacterales > Vibrionaceae > Veronia > Veronia nyctiphanis. The sequence goes on from NZ_PEIB01000010.1 coordinate 127,444, forward strand.
ATTCGCCAGCAACCACACCAGTAACGTTGATCTCCGCAGGTGTTGGGTTAACACCCACACTATCAATGCTCGAAACGTTATCGGGTAACCATAAGGCCGAAATAAACTGGCTCCACGCTGCCGAGCACAGTGGCCTGCATGCATTCGCCGAACAGACTAAACAGCTCACCAAACAACATGGAGAGGGCGAGCACAATATTTGGTACAACACGCCTTTGTTGGATGACTTACCCGGGGAGGATTTCGACTATCTCGGGTTCATGGACTTATCACGCGTTTCTCACATCACCAAAGATCCTGAGCAACACTATTATATGTGTGGTCCAGTAGGATTCATGCAAAGCATCGCATCACAATTAACAAAAGTGGGGGTGAAAGCTGAAAACATTCACTATGAGTGTTTCGGTCCACACAAAGTCTTGAGTTAATAACTCGCGGCTTTGGCCCGAGCAATAATGTTCCGTGGCATACGGTCTGCTAGGCCGTCCATGAGAGCCGCAACGCGGCGGTGGGTGCGTTTATCACCTGTCGCCGTCTGGTTTAACCAACGATATGCATCTTCATAATCAAGCGGGCTGCCGTAATCCCTTAGTAGAAGTTCAGCGAGTTGAATTTTTGCTTGAATATAGCCAAGTGACGCGGCTTCTTTAAAATAACGGACAGCACGCTCTTCATCTTTCTGAACAAGTGTGCCTTTCTCATAATAACGTCCAAGCTGCTCAAGCGCGGCAGGTAAACCCTGCCTTGCCGCCTTTTTCATAAAATCGACGCCTGCCTCAACTTGTCTATCGACACATACACCCCATGCCAGCATGTCGCCGTAAAGGAACTGGTAAGCAGGCAAATCAATCTTAGTCGCACGAGCAACAATATCTTCGATAAGCTGGCAGTCGTCGGCCTTAACTCGCTTCAGGTGGGTATTGGTCTCGAACATCGCCATCAGGTCAGTTTCTGTATATACAGGAAAAGCTGGCCCCACATTGGCCAGAGATTGCCCACTCAGTGCCATTGCACCAGTAAACAGAAGAGATTTAGCGAGTTGTTTCATTAGACATACCCAAAGACACTTTTTCGTTATTCTGGACAGTATATCGGCAGAAATAACGACAGCTTTATAGTTTCCTTGTTCTTGTTATATTAGCCGACACAAGATCACAGACGAAAAAAAACCAGCCTACTGGCTGGTTTTTTTAAACTATCAATTCACCATTAACAGCTAAAAGGATGAACCTTGATGATAGTTTCGTTGCGGTCTGGGCCAGTAGAAACGATATCAACAGGCACGCCAGTCAGCTCTTCAATACGAGCGATATAATCCAATGCCGTTTGTGGCAGATCGTCCAACGACTTCGCGCCGAAGGTGTTCTCTGACCAACCTGGAACGGTTTCGTAGATTGGCGTGACGCTTTCGTAAGCCTCGGCCGCCATTGGAGAAACATTCAGTACCGTACCGTCTTCTAGCTGGTAACCAGTACAGATTTTGATTTCTTTCAGGCCATCCAATACGTCCAGTTTTGTCAGACAGAAACCAGAGATTGAGTTGATCTGGATAGCACGACGCATAGCAACGGCATCAAACCAACCAGTACGACGCAGACGACCAGTCGTCGCACCAAACTCGTGACCAACATCGCCAAGATGCTTACCAACAGGGTCTTGTTTGTCCTGACCATCATAAAGCTCAGTTGGGAATGGACCCGCACCTACACGAGTACAGTACGCTTTCGCGATACCCAGAATATAGCCAAGATGACGTGGACCAAAACCAGAACCAGCAGCAACTCCACCAGCTGTAGTATTTGAAGACGTCACGTACGGGTAGGTACCGTGGTCGATATCCAGCAGTGTACCTTGCGCACCTTCGAACATGATCTTGTCGCCACGCTGACGCGCGTCATCAAGCTCTTGCGTCACATCCACAACCATACCAGTCAGAATATCAGCTTGCTCAAGGATTGTAGCCAACGTGTCTTCGTAACTAACAGGCTCGACTTTGTAATAATGCTCAAGCTGGAAGTTGTGAAGTTCCATGACCTCTTTAAGCTTCTCTGCGAAGGCTTCTTTATCGAACAGGTCACCAACGCGTAGGCCACGACGAGCAACTTTGTCCTCGTAAGCAGGACCGATACCACGACCAGTAGTACCAATTGCTTTCTTGCCACGAGCGGCTTCGCGCGCATTATCAAGCGCAATGTGATAAGGAAGAATTAGCGGACAAGCCTCTGACAGGAATAGGCGCTCACGAACAGGGATACCACGTTGTTCCAGCTCGCCCATTTCTTTCATCAGAGCGTCAGGCGAAAGAACAACGCCATTACCGATGATGCATTTTACGTTGTCACGAAGAATGCCAGAAGGAATCAAGTGAAGAACGGTTTTTCACCGTCGATGACAAGAGTATGACCTGCATTGTGACCGCCCTGGTAGCGAACCACATACTTTGCGTCTTCGGTCAGAAGATCAACGATCTTCCCCTTACCTTCGTCACCCCATTGGGTGCCGAGAACAACTACGTTATTACCCATCTTTACCAGTCAGTTGATAGTTAAAACGGGATTCTAGCACCATAAATAAAATCATGCAGTCATTTTTTGACCGTCGTCGAGAATACAAGAAATGTAGTGTCACAATTTCATCCCGTGTCCATTTACTTAGACGACCACATCATATATGCAATAGCGAAGCCTGCTGCAACCAGACATCCACCAATTCGTCGTAGTAAGTTACTTGGCTGACTGCTTAGCTCAGACATCATCTTCCGCCATTTCTCAGGAAATAACAGAGGTCCGAGCCCTTCAAGCATCAGCGCAATTCCAATCGCCAGCCACAATTCTACTATCATCAAAAAATCAACGCCTTTAGTTATCGTCACCACAGCGCGGATTATAAACAGGTTTTCGCTAATGTTAAGTTGACAGAAGCTATCTTGGTCAGTTTTCAATACATAGCGAAAATGATTATTCAATGGTAAGCAAGGCAATCGCCCTCTTATTGCTCGAATAATGGTGACGATCCGAATGCGGCTCGGCGGCACTTCATAGAGGTTTCACGCAAATTAGAAATATTGCTATACAACTGGTTAAAAAGTGCTATTATTCGACTCGGCCTGTAAACAGACCTATTTATCTGTAATATTATGCTTTTGAAACCTTCGTTATGCTGCTTTACCAGTGATGTATGAAGATTTTTATACATATGTTTTACCTCAAATAAATAATTCTTTATGGCTACAACTTCGCAACATGCGAAACATTTAATTTAAAGAAATTAGGATTTATTATGTCTAAATCAACTGGTACCGTTAAGTGGTTCAACGAAGAGAAAGGTTTTGGTTTCATTACTCAGGACAACGGTGGCGCTGACGTATTCGTTCACTTCCGTGCTATCGCAACTGACGGTTTCAAAACTCTGAAAGAAGGCCAAGCGGTAACTTTCACTGTTGAACAAGGCCAAAAAGGCCCACAAGCTGCAGACGTTACTCCAGCTTAATTCGAATTTTTCGAATAGATGATTAAAAATGCTGACTTCGGTCAGCATTTTTTTTGTCCGTTATAAATGATGAGAGAATGTGGCTTTCTTTTTCCTTTTCATTTCACCATAAAAAAAGACAAGGCGAAATGCCTTGTCTTTTTTGTCTCAATCAGTATCAGTTACCGATTGATAGCAGGCTCTTTCATGTATTGGAAGAACTCACTGTTTGGATCGACAACCAAGATATCACCCTTGTTATTCAAACTTTTCTTGTAAGCCTGAAGCGAACGAAGGAATTTGTAGAAGTCGGGATCTTTTGAGAAGGTCTCAGCAAAAATCTGTGCTGCTTCAGCATCTGCTCCACCGCGCGTCACTCGCGCAGTTTTCTCTGCTTCAGCGAGAACCGTTGCCACTTCAAGCTCAGCTTGCGCTCGAATAACTTCCGCTTTCTCACGACCTTGAGAACGGTGACGACGGGCTACCGTCTCACGCTCTGCACGCATACGCTTGTAGATTGATTCACTGATTTCTTCTGGCAGGTTGATTTTCTTAATACGCAAATCGATAACTTCAATACCAATATCTTTGGCACTGGTTTGCGCTTCTTTGAGAACATCATCCATTACGTCTTCACGCTTCTCAGAAACAATCTCTTTGATAGTCTTCGAACCGATTTCTGCACGCAAGCCATCAGCGACTTTACGTTGAAGCAGCGCTTCAGCGGTCAAACGATTACCACCGCCTGTCGACAGGTAATACTGGCCAAAGTCTTTGATACGCCATTTTACGTAGGAGTCGATGATAACGTCTTTTTTCTCTGACGTTACAAAACGATCCGACTGGTCATCCATTGTCTGGATACGAGCATCAAGACGTCTCACGCGATCCACAAGTGGCCACTTGAACTGTAGGCCCGGCTCGTAAATACGCGCCATATCATTATTGTCCTTCAGCACTCGACCGAATCGAATAACGATACCACGATCGCCTTCGTCAATAACGAACACAGACATCAGAGGCAAAATAATTGCGACAATTAAGAGAGGAATTAATAACTTACGCATTATCAGTACCTCCCCTGACGTGAATTAGAACGCCCTGATTGAGATTGCGGATCATTCTGGCTTTGCTCAAGCTCAATACCGTATGAGTTCTGTTGATTCGTCGGCGCAGAAGATGATTGTTGAGGTCGCTGATTCATCAGTTTATCCAATGGAAGGTAAAGCAAATTACCGCCACCTGAACTCGAATCGATAAGCACTTTACTGGTATTTTCGAAAACGCTTTCCATCGTTTCTAGGTACAGCCGGCTTCGGGTCACTTCAGGTGCAGCTTGATATTCAGGCAATAGTTTTTCGAACTGAGCCACTTCACCCAATGCTTCGTTAACTGTTTTCTCTTTATAACCCAATGCTTCTTTCTTCAGACGTTCAGCACGACCCGTTGCTTTTGGCAAAATGTCATTTCGATACGCTTCGGCTTCTCGGATGAAACGCTCTTCATCCTCTCGCGCTGCAATCGCGTCGTCGAATGCATCTTTAACTTGCTCAGGTGGACGTGCAGTCTGGAAGTTAACATCAACCACCTGCAGACCCATGCCGTAACGGTCAATGATTCGGTTGATTTCGACCTGTGTGCGCTCACGGATCACCTGACGACCAGTTGTCAGGATTTCATCCATCACTGCATCACCGATAACAGCACGTAGCGCTGAGTCAGTGGCCTGACGGAGGCTATCATCTGCATTTGTCACTGCATACAGGTATTTTTCTGGATCAGCAACTCGATACTGGACGTCCATTTCAACGCGGACCACGTTTTCATCTTTGGTCAGCATCAACCCAGATGCACGGAGTGAACGAATTGCTTCGACATTAACCGTCTGTACGTCATCTATGAAGTTTGGTTTCCAGTTGAGACCGGGCTGCTCGATACGTTCGAATTCACCAAAACGCAAAATAACACCACGCTCCGCTTCCCCAATTGTATAGAAACCTGAAATACCCCAGACCACTGCACCAACAACTGCAATCACCCCTAAACCGGCAGCACTGCCACCGCCCAAAGAAGGGCCACCGCCACCAAACAATCCATTGAGCTTGCGCCCAAGTTTGCCAAATATTTCGTCAAGATCCGGTGGACCCTGATCACGGCCGCCTCGGTTCCCCCAGGGATCCTTGTCTTGGCCGCCATTATTTCCTGCTCATTCCACGCCATTAGAGCACTCCATCAATATGATATGACGATAGTTTTTTATACTGTAACAGTCTGTCAGGCAAGGATAAAGTCACCTAACGTACTGCCCTCTCGTTTTTTCAGTCTCAACCAGTCAGTTTGCGGCAATCGAATGTCTATCAATAGGTAACCGTCTGCTTCAAACTCTTCGTGTGTTATACAACGCAACTGGTAAAACTTGCTGTGTATTCTGCCGATCGCAGCAGGAGGTATACGTAAGCGATAGCTTACCATAGTTCCTGACAACCTCTCGGTCAGTGCCTCAAAAAGCAGATCCATGCCGACATCTGCCAGTGCAGAAACCCAAACGACGCGCGGTATGCCCTCATCATCACGTTCAATACGTGGCGTTGAGTCTTCCAGACTGTCAATTTTGTTCATCACTAAGAGTGATGGCACCTCATGTGCATCAATTTCTTCCAGCACTTCATTGACCGCATCAATGTTTTCTCGAAAACGTTCATCTCCAGCATCGATAACATGAAGAAGAAGAGTCGCTTCCTGTGTTTCTTGCAGCGTAGCTTTAAAAGCGGCGACAAGATCATGTGGCAGGTGACGAATAAATCCGACTGTGTCAGCTAACACAACATCACCAACGTCCTCAACTTCGATCTTCCGAAGAGTTGGGTCTAATGTCGCGAATAACTGGTCAGCCGCATACACACCTGCGGCAGTCAAACGATTAAACAGTGTCGATTTACCCGCATTGGTATAGCCTACCAATGATAAAGTGGGGACTTCTGCACGGTTACGCGCACGTCGGCCTTGCTCACGCTGCTTGGCAACCTTCTCAAGTCTACGAAGAATGGCTTTAACACGATCACGCAATAGACGCCTATCGGTTTCAAGCTGGGTTTCACCCGGCCCTCTTAAACCAATACCGCCTTTCTGACGCTCAAGGTGAGTCCAGCCTCGAACCAATCGGGTTGACAGGTGGCGAAGCTGTGCCAGCTCAACCTGCAACTTACCTTCGTGGGTTCGGGCGCGTTGTGCAAAGATATCTAGGATTAGCCCAGTTCGATCAAGCACCCGGCATTTCATCAGGTGCTCCAAGTTTCGTTCCTGAGCTGGCGAGAGCGCATGGTTGAAAATGACGATTTCCGCACCGGTCATTCGGACGACATCAGCAATTTCTTGCGCTTTACCTTCACCAACAAAGTATTTGGAATGCGGAGCTTGTCGACTGCCCGTCACCACCTGCAAGCATTCAACACCTGCAGATGACACCAGCATCTCAAACTCACTCAATTCATCCCTATCACTTTCTTGCGCGAAGTTGATATGAACTAAAACAGCCTGTTCACCGGCTTCATAACGGTCAAACAAGCGATCAACTCCTCACCAACGGATTATTACTCCTCAGTTTTTTCTTGGGGACGTGATTCGTTCTGCGAACGCTCATTACCGTTGTGGTGATGGTTAACAGGACGCGCTGGAACAACCGTCGAAATTGCGTGCTTGTATACCATTTGGTTGACTGTGTTTTTCAGCAGAATCACAAACTGGTCGAACGATTCAATCTGTCCCTGAAGTTTAATACCGTTCACTAAGTAAATAGAGACAGGTACACGTTCACGACGCAGTGCGTTCAAAAATGGGTCTTGTAGAGATTGCCCCTTAGCCATTTATCTTTTCCTTATTGGTTTGTATTTGTATTAAGCATCATAAATTGATAACGCCGACAACAAGGTTGCGCTCCTTCGCCATTGCTTAGGTCAGATGCTCAGCGACCGTTTGCAAAGATCCAGGTACGTTATCACTATCAAGCCATGTCAGCTTATCCCAGCTACGTAGCCAGGTGATCTGACGCTTGGCTAACTGTCGAGTCGCACACACTCCGCGAAAAACAGCTTCGTCGAGAGAACATACACCCGAAAAATAGTCCCACATCTGACGATAACCGACGCAGCGAATTGATGGCATATCAGGATTGAGATCTCCACGCTCAAAAAGACGTTGTACTTCGTCTTCAAAGCCAGCCTGAACCATATTTTCAAATCGCAGCTCGATCCGGCGATGCAGTTCCTCCTTTCCTTGGGGGCTATTGCATACTGGTGAACCTCGTAGGGCAAAGGTTCACCTTTAACTTGGGTCAACGCAGTCAGCGTTTTACCCGAAATTCTGTAAACTTCCAGCGCTCGGGATAGTCGCTGAGGATCATTAGGATGGATCCTCGCGCCCGCCACTGGATCAATGCGGCAAAGCTCTTCATGTAATGCATGCCAGCCTCTCTCAGTCGCTTCCAGCTCAATTTTAGAACGAATGCTGGAATCTGCTGGCGGTAAAGGTGATAAACCTTCCAATAATGCTTTGAAATAAAGCATGGTTCCACCAACAAGCAAAGGTATTCTTCCTTTTGCGACAATTTCATCCATTTCACGCAGCGCATCGGCGCGAAAGTCTGCCGCAGAGTAAACCTCAGACGGGTCACGAATGTCGATCAGCCTGTGAGGGGCTAACGATAATTCTTGCTCGTCCGGCTTTGCCGTACCAATGTCCATTCCCCGATAAATAAGTGCGGAGTCAACGCTAATTATCTCTACCGGAAACTGTTGCCTCAGTGCAATTGCCAATGCAGTCTTGCCCGAGGCAGTAGGGCCCATCAAAAAAATGGCTTTAGGTAACGCTTTACTCATTCTGGAACGCTTCTACCGCTGCTGTAACATCCACTGAACGCAGCAGCATAGGATAATACTCTGCCAGCGAACCCTGCCAGCATAATTCTAAATCGGTGACCAATGTCACAGCTTGTGACAAACTGAACGACTCCGGCACGCCCGTTTGCGTTGCAAGCCAATCAGCCATCACAGAAATCTGCTGAGACCGATCAGTGTGCGGCAACTCGCGGAGGAATACCAGTAATGCGGGAATAAACTTCTGTAAGTTTTGATTTCTAAGCAGTTGGCAGACAGCCATCACCATCAGCTGAGTTTTGGATTTTGAGCGAAGCACAATCCCAAACGCCACCAGCAGATTCTGATGTTTTTCGATTAACGCCTGCTCTTCCGAAGATGCCGGAATAGCCTGTGGTATTAATAATGGCTGGGCAGCCAAGCCCTCATCATCACATGCTGGCTTGAGTTTACCAAGTGACGACAAAAACGTTGCATAGGAGAGGTCCATGAGTGCGAGACCTGATTTTTGCTCCAGCAGCAGATACTGCTCTCTCACAATTGTAAGCGCTTTACCGAGCCCATCTTGAGCATGACCAACCGAAACAGGCTGTTGAATTGCCTCGACGGACGCGCTGTTGTCAGCCTGAACGGCCATATCAGAGCGCAATTCACTGTGACATTCTTTAGGACTCACGGTAAATGCCGAAGAACCTTCAGCGTTTTGCCCGTCATCAAACGATGGCGTCGTCATGAGTTTTTGATAGGCTTTTTGTGTTGCTTTAGATGGAGCAGGTTCAGAGTGGTATTTACCCTTCTGAGAATATCCTCCACCCGAGTGAGTAGATGACGTGTTGTTAGCGAAAGATTCTTGTCTGGGTTCACCAGAATTAGCGCTCGACTGAAATGACGTCTCAGCACTTTCTCCACTCAGGCCTGACGCGACTCCTCTGCTAGCAGGTCGCCAATCTGATGGTTCTGTTTTGTTTGGGTATTCAGGGCTGTTGTTTACAGCAGCATCGTATGAAGAAAGCGCCGCGGCTTCTTCTATTCTTGACGCATTGTCCTGCGTGTCAGGCAGTTCAGGCTGCACATCACTGGCGACCTGAGACAAAGCATCGGAGACAGCTTGGTAAATAAAATCATGTACCAGCCTGGCTTGCTGAAAACGGACCTCATGCTTGGCAGGATGCACATTAACATCAACCTGACTCGGGTCGATTTCGATAAAGAGCACATAGGCGGCAAACTGATCAGCCTTGAGCGAGGTTTCATAGCCCTGCCTGATGGCATGATTGATCAGCTTGTCTTTCATCATCCGCTTATTAACGAAACAATGCTGAACATCATTCTGGTTTCGAGCGCCTTCCGGGGTACATATCCATCCCGATAAAGTCAGCCCGTGATGATCCAAGGTAACCTCAGCGGCATGGCGAACAAAGGCCGCTCCGCAAATCGCCGAGAGGCGCCGCTCCTGCTGCGCTCTATTTGACGCTGCACGATACTGCCGGACGATGGTCCCATTATGTCGTAACGTAATAGCGACATCGAAGCGACTCAATGCAATCCGCTTGATCAGTTCGTCAATATGCCCGAATTCAGTTTTTTCTGTTCTAAGAAATTTTCGTCTGGCTGGTGTGTTAAAAAATAAATCCACCACTTCGACTGTGGTACCAACAGGATGGGCTGCGGGCTTGATTTTAACGTCCATCTCTCGGCCTTCCGCGTAGGCAGACCAAGCCTCAGACTGAGTAACGGTTCTCGATGTCAGAGTCAGGCGGGCGACAGAACTGATACTGGCCAGTGCTTCACCACGAAAGCCAAGGCTCACGATAGATTCTAGGTCGTCCAAGCAGGCAATTTTTGAGGTAGCGTGACGACTTAGTGCCAGTTGGAGTTCGTCTTTTGAAATACCGGAGCCGTTATCCCGGATCCGAATAAGCTTTGCACCGCCCTTCTCGATATCTATATCGATACGAGTTGCGCCTGCATCAATGCTGTTTTCTACTAATTCTTTCACCACAGAAGCGGGACGTTCCACCACTTCGCCTGCGGCAATCTGGTTTGCAAGTCGCGCAGGCAGAATCTGAATTGTCATGATTAACCTCTGGGGATGATCAGCGTCTGGCCAATCGCCAGCTCATCAGACCGAAGCTTATTTGCCTGACGAATACTTTCAATGCTGACACCATAATTCGCAGCGATTTTACCGAGGTATTCACCACGCTTCACTTTATGACGAGTACGGGAGGCAACAGGTACGGCAACTTTAGCGCCAACGATCTTCAGTTTCTTGCCCACATACAAGACATCACGCTTCAAACGGTTATTTTGACGAATACTGGTCACCGTCACGCCATATTTAGCCGCAATCTTACCGAGAAAATCACCTTTTCGTACGGTGTGTGTCACTGTCGTCGTGCGTGTAGGTGTTGGGGCTCCACTGGACGACGTTTGTCTCTTTTTCGACGTGGTTTTTGTGGTTAAGCTTTTGCTATCGGACGCCTTGACGGCAACTGAACCTACATTCACATTCGGCACTGTCAATAACTGACCAACACGTAATGTGTTCGATTTCAGTCCGTTCGCCGCCCGAATAGATGACACCGTGCTGCCATAACGTTTGGCAATAACACTTAATGATTCACCCGATTTCACGGTGTGCTTTACACCATTCTTTTTCACTGCCATCAAGGTGCCATCCGGCGGGAACTGCTCAAAATAAGAAATAATCCCTTCAGCGACGGCGGTGGCCACCTTCCATTGGTGCTTGGACGTTTTGAGAAGTCGCTCTTCTTTGGGGTTAGTAATAAATCCAGCTTCTACTAATAGAGACGGAATATCCGGCGATTTCAGGACAGCAAGGCTGGCATATTCAGGATTAGACTTATGCAATGATGTGAACTTACCTAGCCTCTCCAGAACACCTATGGCAACGTCGTACCCTTCTTTTTGAGAATTAGCGAATTGGAGGTCAAGAACAGCGCGGCTGAGATATTCATCTTCGTTGCCATCACCAAGCAGAGAACCGCCACCAAGGAGGTTTGACTGTTCTTCAGTCTGCTCCAACCAACGACCAATTTCACTGCGGGCGCGGCGCTGGGATAACAGCCACACAGAGGCCCCTTTGGGCTCAGGTTTACTGAAACCATCTGCGTGAATGGAGACTAATAAATGCGCCTTATTTTTACGGGCGATCTTCGAACGCTTGTTGAGGTCGACATAATAGTCGCCACTTCGCGTCAACACAGCGCGCATCCCCGGTACTTTATTGATTTTTTCGGCGACTTGTTTAGCAATAGCGAGCGTGATGTGCTTTTCGTAGGTTCTACCCGGACCAATCGCACCGGGATCGTTACCACCGTGCCCAGCATCTACTGCGATAACAATATCGTCAGTACCAAACGGCAATGCTTTAGTTGTCGAAGAGCTGGGGCGTTTAACTGGTTTCACATCCTCTTTTTTATCGGAATGCGGCAAGTCGATAACCAATCGATGGCCATATTCACCACCGGGTGCCAGCGTAAATAAGCGAGGTTTACTTTTGTCTGTAAGCTCAAAAACCAGACGGTAGGTACCCGCTTCAGGCGGATTACTCTTACGAATTTTATTGAGGATTTTGCTGTTTTGTATTGTCATGGGAAGTGCAACCCCAAGACCCGTTTTCTTTAAATCGACCACCAGCCTGTTGGGTGACGTCAGCGTAAAGAAACTGTATTGGGGGGCATCAGCCAGATCCATGACTACGCGCGTTTCTGTTGGCGCCGGCCATGCACGGATATTCTCCAGCTTGTTGGCCAAAGCCGGAAACGCAGCCCCCATCCAGCATAGTAAGGCTATGACTAATCCCCGCCACTTCATTATTCTTCGTTCCACTCCAAATGGTCAACAAGAGCATGACCTGCTGATGTATTGGGCTTAATGTTAACGACGCGTTGTTCACCAACATATTCAAGCGTCAGATCGATGTCTGGCTCTGGAAGTAAGCCATGTCCTTTCTCAGGCCATTCAACAAGACATAATGCATCAGGGGAAAAATAATCACGTATTCCCATAAATTCGAGTTCTTCAGGATCAGCTAATCGATACAAATCAAAATGATAGACCTGCCATTCCTGAAGTTCATAAGGTTCTACCAGAGTATAGGTTGGGCTTTTTACTTTGCATCATGCCCCAATGCCTGAATAAATCCGCGGCAGAACGTGGTTTTACCTGCACCTAAATCGCCATGAAGGTATATGGTGGTCTGTTGGCGGCATGCTTTAGACACCGCATTGCCAAAAGCAACCGTTGCCTGCTCATCAACCAGTTGCGCCTGAAAAGTTTCTGTCATCTTACTCACTACTCAAAAAATCTTGCCCAAGATAGGGCAAAAGGTCGCTGGCCAATAACCCTCGCTCACCGCCCGCTGCTGCCATATCCGCGGCGTGGCTGTGTATAAATGCGCCGAGACAAGCTGCGTGATACATCGGCAAAGACTGCGCTAAACATGCCGCAATCACACCCGTTAATACATCTCCCATACCTGCGCTTGCCATTCCCGGGTTACCGGCATCAATAATCGCCATCTGCTGACCATCATAAACGATTGTTCCCGCGCCTTTAAGCACCACAACACCGCCAAAGTAACTTTGTAATTCTCTGACCGCCGAAAAGCGGTCCTGTTCGATTTCCGCACTGCTTTTCTTCAATAAACGTGCGGCTTCTCCCGGATGAGGTGTGAGTATCCAATTTTCACGTCTAATTGGTTTTTCAGCCAGCAAGTTCAGTGCATCAGCATCTACCACCATCGGAGATGAATTCATAAGCGCATTCTTGAAAAGTATTCGCGACCAATCGCTTTGGCCGAGCCCAGGACCAATGGCAATCACCTCAGCCCATTCAAATGACGTTATGAGGTTTGAACCATCCTCACACTCTGCGTAGGGCATGGTCATCAATTCGGGCTGTCTAATAAGCGCAGCCGTTATATGTTCTGCCTGCGTACAAAGTGAAACCAAAGCTGCCCCCGCTCGTAAAGTAGCCTGCCCTGCCAGAATAATTGCCCCGCCCATACCAGAATGGCCACCAACGCAAAGTACCCGGCGAAAATGGCCTTTATGAGCCGCAGCACGTCGTCTTGGATAAGCCGGTACATGTCCAAGAATGGCCAACCTCTTTGCTGATGGAGAAAATCTCGCTTGAAAGGATTCATCCAGACCGAGCCCAACAAAAAGCACTTCTACAATATGCTGCCGCGCTTTTCCGGTAAACATGCCTTGTTTGAGAGCGATAAAACTGACTGTCACCGCTGCTTCAACGGCGTTCCCTAAAACAGCGCCCGTATCGGCATGTAACCCTGACGGAATATCAACAGACATCACGGGCACCGATGAGGCATTAAGGCATTCAACAGCATCCAGATACGCTCCCTGAAGCGCTCTATTGGCTCCGGTTCCTAATATTGCATCTACGGCAACATCAACGTCAGTTACACTAATTGAGTCCGTTACACGGCCACCAGCATGGTAAAAGTTGTCAAACGCGCGCTTTGCATCACCGGATAACGATTGAGGAGACGTTAAAGCGGTCACTGATACCGATAAGCCCGCTTCAAGAGCCAGCCTGCCAATCACATAACCATCACCGGCATTGTTCCCTGACCCACAGATGATCGCGATCCTAGAAGCATTGGGCCAATACTCTATGAGGGTACTGAATGCCGCTTTTCCGGCCCGCTCCATCAGATCGTAAAGATCAACGCCGAGTTCAGAAGCAATGATTCTCTCGCCTTGACGAACTTGATCCGCCGTGTATAGCAAGTGTGGTAAACTTTTATCTATCAACGATCATCTCCAGAAAGCCATGTCTAAAGAGCAACACGAACCAACTTTCGATTTTAACCAACTCGCCGAAAAGATCCGTAAATGGGGTCAGGAATTGGGATTTCAGCACGTCGGGATCACCGATGTTGATCTCTCAGAGCACGAACAAGAACTGCAAAAGTGGTTAGATCACGGCTATCACGGTGAAATGGACTGGATGGCAAGACATGGCATGATGCGCGCGCGGCCCGCAGAGCTTGTCCCGGGCACAATCCGAGTGATCAGTGTGCGTATGAACTACCTCCCTCCCAAAGCGGGATTTGCAACATCACTAGGCACGCCAGAGCAAGGCTTTATCAGCCGCTATGCACTGGGACGCGATTACCACAAGTTGATCCGTAACCGCCTTAAGCAACTGGGTAAACGCATTGAACAGGACGTAGGCGAATATGGCTTCAGACCCTTTGTCGACTCAGCCCCCGTACTTGAACGACCGCTGGCCGAAAAAGCAGGCTCGGATGGACAGGAAAACACTCTCTGATTCTGGACGATCAAGCCGGATCTTGGTTCTTTCTCGGTGAATTGCTGGTCGATCTTCCTCTGCCCATTGACTCCCCAAAGGAAAATCAATGCGGTAAGTGTGTTGCTTGCATCACTTCCTGCCCAACAGACGCCATCATTGCTGATGGTATTATTGATGCCAGACGTTGCATCTCTTATCTCACGATCGAGCTAGACGGCCCAATTCCCTTGGAGTTCAGGCAGCCTATGGGAAACCGGATTTATGGCTGTGATGATTGTCAGCTCGTTTGCCCATGGAACAGAGAATCAGATATCACCGACGAAAGTGATTTTCACGGTCGACCGCAACTCGTTGATCAACCGTTGATCGATTTATTTTCGTGGACTGAAAATGAGTTTTTAAAAAAAACTGAGGGATCCCCGATCCGCCGTATAGGCCACGAAAAATGGCGCAGAAACATTGCTGTAGCTCTTGGAAATGCCCCCTACGATCCCACTATTTTGGATCTTTTGACAGACAGTAAAGGAACTTCTGCTATGCTTGATGAACACATTGATTGGGCCATTGAGCAACAGCGCTCAAAGAGGAAGGAAGCCTCGGTGAATGTGCTACCCCCATCGACCAAACGTTTGATAAGGATTGTTGAAAAAGGCTTACCAAGAGACGCTTGATAACTCATGCAGGAAGCCACCTACCAGACACTCAATATACCTTTTGTTACATCAACAGCAGACTAAACACGTCAGAGATGTTGATGTGGAAAACATTTTTAGTATTTGATGCTAAAGAGGCTCTCAAAATAGTTAAACACATTTCGGGAGTTAAAGGAGAAACAAATCACAGATATTGAATAAACTGGGGATAAAGCCTTTAAAAGCTGAGTTTATCTTTCATACCTACCAGTAATAACAGTAACTTAGAATAGATTTTATATTCTTACCGTTACAAGTCATTGATCAACACATCATCAAATTTCGCGTGATAACTAACTAATTTTCGAGATTCATCAACGACTTTACCCACAAGCAAAAAACTGTGGATAACTCTGTTAGAAAACAGAAAGAAAGGCGTGTTTAAATACGTTATACGCT
Source organism: Veronia nyctiphanis (assembly GCF_004116385.1). Taxonomy (GTDB): domain Bacteria; phylum Pseudomonadota; class Gammaproteobacteria; order Enterobacterales; family Vibrionaceae; genus Veronia; species Veronia nyctiphanis. Next base: position 143,180 of record NZ_PEIB01000010.1, read on the forward strand.
AAAACATCACCACTTTTTCAGTCAGATTTTTCGGAGCGTGAAAAAACTCCCAAATAATGCTTCACAGCATTAAGTTGAACAGCCAAAAGCTAGGCCTTGGATGTTTGATTGTTTATACGCAGAGAAATCTGCAAAAGAGCAAGAGTATGCTGCACAGCGATAGGCTGACAAAATACCGGAAAAAATTGGAGCGACACACGAGGTTCGAACTCGTGACCTCAACCTTGGCAAGGTTGCGCTCTACCAGCTGAGCTAGTGTCGCTTTGTTCCCGATAGTATCGAGAATTGGTTGCGGGGGCCGGATTTGAACCGACGACCTTCGGGTTATGAGCCCGACGA
>NZ_PEIB01000100.1 GCF_004116385.1 Veronia nyctiphanis
AACAGCTGACGCATTACTCTGGGCTTGGGAAATTATGAGGGGATCCCTCAGCGCCCAATTAAGGGGTGAACAACGCCACCACCCAAACCTAAAGCATTGTGACATAAACACTTAACTGACTTGAAGTGAGAGCGCCAAGCGTTGTGAATCCCTCTTAAATTGCTTGTTATAAATCCTCGCTTTGCGCCTGCTCCATTTCAGCAATTAATGCTGCCATAGCAGTTCGACCATCAGGAATCTGCAAGTCTTCGACTAGCTTTTGTGCAACGAATTCACAAACTTCAATGGCATCTAATAGAGTCTCATTGAGATAATTGATAAGTATGGCTTGATGCTCAGGGCAAAAGAGATCGCACTCGGTGTTACCATCCCAGAAAAACATTGCCTTAAGCTCCCCATCACGACTATTGATACTTTCTTGTAGCATTCTGAAAGTAATCATGATGTATTGTGATTCAGAGCCTGAATCTGTCAAAAAGGCTTCGTTGTATTTTCGATAAACCGTATTCAGCACATCGGCATCATAATGCCTGAAAAGTTATTTCTAAAGTTTTCTATATCTTTACGTTTTTTGTTAAACGATTTTGAATTTTCGATTAAAGGGGTATCTATTAACAAAAGATTCCAATCTTCCTTAGCATCTCGAAAATTAACTAAATCGATCAAAGCCAGACGAAAGTTATCGAAAAATTTATTGTCAAAAAACAATATGCCGCTGTTAATCTCACTATATTCTTTCTCCATATTTCTCTTTAAAGAAACGGCTTGGAGATAATTACTTAAATTGTCTTTCAATTGAAACTCCATATTTTGGTGATTTATAACGCCTGCCAGCACAGGCAAAAAATAGCGGAGCGGTTTTTTGTCCTGTGGCTG
>NZ_PEIB01000101.1 GCF_004116385.1 Veronia nyctiphanis
TACCTCATTCATTTTGGAAGCTGGCCGCAAGCCTACGATATGGCTCATAAATCCATTACACCTGACAGATCGATTTATATATAAACACCAAGCTATTTAATCTTTTTAATAAATCGTCAAAGGGGACAGCAGTGCATATTCTCTATATTGGTCCAGTCGCGCGCCAAAAATTCAACGGTTCTTAGATGTTATCAGAGACAATGGCTGGACAGCCTCGCTGGTGGGTGTACCTAAACAACCCTTCGACGACTTTGCTGCCCACTTTATCCATCACCATATTGTTCCGTCTCTTAATGAAGAGGTCGATCTTTGCGTAGAGATAATTTCTGACAAAGAGAGCCCAAGGGCTTTTGATGGCGTCTATCCGGCGAGTGAATTTTCTGTCCCCCTTGCGGACGCAATTGCCGAAAAATTGGGTTTGCCGCACCACGGTGAAAATGTCATAAAAGCATTCAGAAACAAGGCATCAATGCGAGTGGCTTTTGAAGCGCTTGGAGTAACTCAACCTAGGGTTTATGCAACGCTTAAATCTGACGTCGATTTTTCAATGATACCGGAGACATTTCCGGTTGTGGTCAAGCCAGTCGACAGCACGGGTAGTACCTTAGTCCGCATCTGCAAAAACAAAGAGGAATTGAGGGAGGCGGCGAATGCCGTTTTCGAGAGAAAAACGTCCCGTATCACATCACTCGCCTTGAGTCAGACAGCGTTGGTTGAAGAAGCCATATTTGGTCCTGAATACAGTGCTGAGTGTGTGGTTGAAGATCTGGAATTGCTCCATCTGTCTGTGACTGAAAAGCATCTCGTTGGATGTGA
>NZ_PEIB01000102.1 GCF_004116385.1 Veronia nyctiphanis
GATGTATCCACTTCGATAGCCAGGCATTCCCGTGTGGCTTCATCTTCAACATTCAGGGTGCGAAATCGCTTCCCGCAATACAGCGTGTCATGCATGAAGTCCAGTGCCCACTGGTGATTCGGCTCCATCACCACCTCCAACGGTTTCGCTGCTCGCTTAGGTAAAACACGTTTTTGGCGCCGCTTTAGGTTCAAGCCCATTCGGCAGTAAACTCGGTAGACTCGCTTGTGATTGAAGCTGAGCCCTTTTGTAGCGCATGCGTCCATAACACTTCCAGAAGCCTGCCTGCGGGGACTGGCTCAACACCGCATTGATAGCATCAATGACATCGGCATCCGCTACCCGCCAGTCTCTGGGTTTGCGGTAAAAACTGGCACGCCCTAACTGAATGAGCCCACAGGCTTTTACAACGCTCAGGCCAACGTTAATCAGGATGTGTATACAATCCCGCTTGTCGTTGACTACCAGCCCTTTTTTGCAAATAGCTCCTTCATCGCATGATTTTCCAGGCTGACATCTGCGTACATTTTCTTGAGCTTGGAGTTTTCAGCTTCAAGCTCTTTAATTCGTTTGAGCTCGGAGGCTTCTAGGCCACCGTACTTGGCTTTCCAGTTATAGTACGTTGCACTACTGATACCATGCTGGCGGCAGATATCATCGACTTTCATGCCTGCATCGGCCTCTCTGAGGATCGCAACGATCTGAGTTTCGGTGAACCGTGACTTTT
>NZ_PEIB01000103.1 GCF_004116385.1 Veronia nyctiphanis
CAGTCACAGGACTAAAAACCGCTTTGCTATTTTTAGCCCGTGCTGCGGGCGTTATGTTTTATAGGAAAAATGCATCATGAGAAACTGGAACTCTCTAAAACTTGTTTTACCTGCATTGCTAATCGGCGCGCTGGCTGCAACTTACTTTTTGGGTTTTGATGCGTGGCAAGTCAGCCAGCAAACGGAACTAGCACTTACAAATTGCGGTAAAGGTAATGTTGCAAGCGTCTCCACTACCGGATACGAATGCAAAAAATAGTCTGGTTTAAATAAACATAACAAATGCAGTCACGGGACAAAAAACCGCTCCGCCATTTTTTGCCCGTGCTGGCAGGCGTTATGTGGTTTAAGGAATTGTAAATGAAAAGGGATCCATCAAAAATTAACATCACCAAGTTTGGCCTTTGTTTTTACTTAGTCATGGTGACATGTTTATTTCTTGGTTTTGCACAATCTACACTTTCTCCAAATTCAGTATTAGGTGTCCTTACAGCATCAAACTTTGGTATTTTCATTTGGTTTGCATTAGTAATCAGTGTTGCAGGAGTGCTTGAATTAATCTTTAAAAAATATGGTATTAAAACTTTTGACTATTCAGCGTAACCACATAACAAATGCAGTCACAGGACAAAAAATCGCTCCGCCATTTTTAGCCTGTGCTGGCAGGCGTTATCCCCCATCAATCATAGAGTTTTGAGTCTCAAGGTTTAGTCGCAAAT
>NZ_PEIB01000104.1 GCF_004116385.1 Veronia nyctiphanis
ACACCGCCCTTTCACGGCGGTAACAGGGGTTCGACTCCCCTATGGGACGCCACTTCATTGTTGAAGTGCCAAGCGGGTCGTTAGCTCAGTTGGTAGAGCAGTTGACTTTTAATCAATTGGTCGCAGGTTCGAATCCTGCACGACCCACCATCTTCTTCCACAGAGGATGTAAAACTCCGTTTGGATTTTATCTTTATAAAGGTGAAAACAAACCATCGTGGGCGATTAGCTCAGTTGGGAGAGCACCTCCCTTACAAGGAGGGGGTCACTGGTTCGAGCCCGGTATCGCCCACCACTCTCTAAACATTTTTCTGCACGGACAGGCAGACCCAGTAAGCAATCATGTTATCGGGTCCGTTTTTTGACGTCGCTGCAGGGGAAAGAATGCTTAGACAGTGGTTATTTACCACTCTTCTCGAAAGAGAATGCTCTTTAACAATCTGGAAAGCTGACTGTTTAATCGAAAGATTAAACAATATCACTTTGATAAGAAGTGATAGTAAAGTTCTCAATAGTTACTTTTAAGTAACACCAAACACATTCAAGTGTTCTTGGGTTTATCTTCGAAAGAAGAATAAACATATTTGAGTCCGGCGAAATCGTTCATCGAGAGATGAACATGTTCTTTTAATAGAACACCTTGGTTGTTGACCATACACAAGACCTCTTGGGGTTGTATGGTTAA
>NZ_PEIB01000105.1 GCF_004116385.1 Veronia nyctiphanis
TGAAAAGCAGTACAAAGAAAGGCTCAAAAGTGTCTAGTAAATCGGTGGCTATTCAGCCATTGGTAAACGTGAATCCTCTTCCTCGTTTCCCATGGTGCTCATTACAGTGCCATGATTTCACTGCGGTATCATCAATCCAGAAGGTTATCGACCCGCGGTTTATTAATGCTTGATTGTATTGTTTCCAGTTGCTGATTTTGTACTTGGCTTTGCTCATCATCTGTCACTCGATTTGGGGTCTGATGATCTGATCGCGGAAACGATGATTAGTTCAATGATTTAGGAAACAACGCCCTAAATAACTATTATAAATTTTTTTGATTTCATTTAAAAAATGCTTCGGATCAAAAATTAATGCAAAATGAGACGGATATTACAATGTAAACGTTAAATCATGGTGATATTTGGATCAGGGTCGGGTAGTTAATAATGCTGCATAGAGTAATTAAAATCATTTGATATTCTGATTAGGAATGAGTCTTACTGACAAAATTCAAACTTTTATCAAGAAAAAAGGAATTTCTAATGACTGATAAGAAAAATGAAGTATTGAAAAAAATTGAAGCTCGTCTTGCTGAGAAGAAAGAAGTGTCTTCTGCGCAATCCTCTGGCCAACCAGCACTAACACACCGCACTGCATTGACACAACGCACTGCATTGACACAACGCACTGCATTGA
>NZ_PEIB01000106.1 GCF_004116385.1 Veronia nyctiphanis
CTTCATCAACGGTGCCGGCGTCGCCGACCGTCAGGGTCGGTGTCGCTTCACCATCAGTGATGGTGGCCGTGCCATTATCGGAAAGTTGCTGACCGACTACGGTGGTTGTCACCGCCAAGGTAAAGCCTTCGTTATCTTCGAAGAGTGTGTCGTCGGTAGTAGAAACTAGTACTGAGAACGCGGTGACATTGCCAGGGACTGTGGCGGTATAGGTGCCGTCCTGGTTCGGGGTTAGGGTCGCGCCCGTGATCGGGTTACCCTGGCTGTCGACGAGGGTCACACCGTCGATATCATCGGCAATCGTAGCCGGATTATTACCACTGCCTGTCAAGGTCAGGGTGTAGCTGACGTTGCCCTGTACCGGATTGCTAAGAGTCACATCAAAGGTGGCATCGTTCCCTTCATCAACGGTGCCAGCGTCGCCAACTGTCAGGGTCGGTGTCGCTTCATTATCGGTGATCGTTGTAGTAACACTTTTATTGCTGCTATCGACGGCTAGAGCTTCAAAACCTCCGCCTGCGATATTACCAATGGTGATCGTAAAGTCTTCACTTCCCTCGGCAATGGTGTCTTGAATGGTTGCAATGTCAAAATCGACACTGGACTGCCCAGCTGGGATAGTGACCTGCGTGACAC
>NZ_PEIB01000107.1 GCF_004116385.1 Veronia nyctiphanis
ATACACACTCCTTTTGGGCATAGTATGCCTCTTTATGGATGTGTCCGTGAAATCGTGGTAGAACCCGTCATTACTCGCTGCCAACCTCAAGCAAGCGTATTAAGATCGACCACATCTCCAAGCGAGGTAATTGATACCTCATCACGTGCCTCTATCCAACCTTTAACTGCATCCCTATCCTGTTCAGTCACTGACCCGTATCGCAGTGCAGAGCCGAATACCAGCTCAATATCATTCAAGCCGCCGCCTCCAATCAAAAGGTGTCGACTGTCAGCAAACTGCATCAGGTCATTAATAAAAGTATCCAAGGTATCGTCAGAATCAGTATTTAGGTGCAGGTTGATAGAAAAACCAAAGACAGCAAACTCGTCGACATAGAGCTTTTTACGTAGGCGACGACTTCTACCTGGAACGCTAACAGTCATAATACAACTCCAAAGGCTCAATAGAGTTGGCAGTGTAGTGCATCAGGCGCGGTGAAAATATCGGCACACTCACATCGCCGATCAGTAAATAACGAGAGAAGTAGAATTACAAAAGGTATCAAAGGGAGTTAAACGCAAAAAACCCGGCTCTTACGAACCGGGTTTTGCTAAATTCAAGCCTGGCG
>NZ_PEIB01000108.1 GCF_004116385.1 Veronia nyctiphanis
CTTTGGTGGTGACTTTACCACCTTAAATGGTGTCCGGGTTCATTAAACCACTACAACTTAGCCCTGAGCAGTTGGTTGAAGCGTTACCTTTTTTCATGGGTATGTAGTCTGTAAGACTAGCTTCAAATTTGAAGTGCGACACTTTGACCTGCTCTCCAAAAGCTAGACCATGCAGCACTAAGCCAAGAATCCATTAGTTTTTATTATCAAACATTAAATCGGGTAACTCACCTTGCCAACTCGATTTTGTCCATACTCGTGCAGGGCCGATCTGCTCTAGCACGTTTTTGCCCCAAATTTTGTTAGTGCAATAGCACTATTCGAGTTTAACGCCGAGGTTTTAGATGAGAAAATCTTATCCAAAATTGACCGTCAATCTGTATGAATGGTTTCTCGTTACTTGTTGTGTTTGATGGGGTAATTAGTCGACAAAATAATACTGTGTAAATACACATGTCGACCAATTTGTCCAATATAATTCATATTTCCCATTTTGGTGTTTTTTCCCGCGCAGGGTTTTAGACAATTCTCTTCACGCCAGAGGATTCGATACGTGCAGACGATCGCAAATTTCACCCATGAATTATATTGGACAAATCGTAGGAAT
>NZ_PEIB01000109.1 GCF_004116385.1 Veronia nyctiphanis
CGTGCAGACGATCGCAAATTTCACCCATGAATTATATTGGACAAATCGTAGGAATTATATTGGACACTTTGGGGTATATTACCCTGTTAGTGCAATTCAGTTGAGATATTCGACATATGATACAGGCGACAAAAGAAAATATTGAAGATATTCTCAACTCTACCCATCGGCTTGAAGGTGGCAGTGTAACTGAGTGCAACGTTGATTTTATTAATAATGTAATTGAAATAGCAGCATATCCTGAGTTTTCTCTAGTCAAATGCAAGTTCAGACTTGAAGGGGTATTAACTTTTAGAGTTGACGATCCCAATGGATGTGAGTTTTTTGGTTTAAGTGGCTATCCAAATAGCTTAGAAGTCGTATTTGATGAATCTACTGTATTACTTGCAATTGGATCTAATGAGTCGAAGCAAGACCTTAAAACTCTTAAGAGTTGTAATTTCTACGTTCATGCAGAAAAGTTATTTGTCGAAATATTGCACTAACAAGTGCAGTCACAGGACTAAAAACCGCTTTGCTATTTTTAGCCCGTGCTGCGGGCGTTAT
>NZ_PEIB01000011.1 GCF_004116385.1 Veronia nyctiphanis
CTTTGGTGGAGACTTTACCACCTTAAATGGTGTCCGGGTTCATTAAACCACTACAATTTCACGGAGATTTCGTGCGAATTTAATTTACAGAGTTCAGGCTAGCTGAAAGTCGATTTAGTCAAATAAGCCTACGACAGCGCTGTGGCGCGATCGATCTTATGAAGAGACTCAATCAAAGGTTGAAGAGTTATGGGTGTCAAAGGAAAGCACTTAGATGGTCGCGAGTCAGGCAGTTACCAAAACATTAAGCATTTGAGGAAAGTATGATACCAACAATAGAAACGAAAAGGCTCAGATTAGTACCACCGAAAATGGTGTGCTTTGATGCATATGTAAAATTTTATACCGACGAGGGAGCATCAAAGATGTATGGAGGCCCAATCGGAAAAGAGCAAGTGTGGGCCAGATTAAAGGCTGATATAGGGTCTTGGCACTTACTGGGGTTCGGTGTTTGGGCAATCCAATTAAAGTCTGATGATAGTTACATCGGCACCTGTGGTTTTTGGCAAGGGAGAGACTGGCCTAAAGAGCTTACTTGGTGGGTATTACCTGAAGCACGTGAAAAGGGAATAGCGGCTGAGGCGTCAATTGCTGCAGTGTCACATGCTTTCAACGAATTCAAATGGGAAATTGTCGAAACCTATATGAATGACAAAAATACGGCAGCCAAAGCTCTAGTAGAAAAACTTGGCGGCAAAAAATCTAGACGAGAAACATTTAATGATGGCCTAAGTAGAGACATATACACAATACCTAAACCAGCGAAAAAGGCAGATTAATCGAGCTTCAAGACGTTACGTATTTTTAAGGCTGGTTGCCCAGTCTACGACCAGATGCAAAGTAATGTCAGCACTATTCCAAGTATCGGTATATTCAATAGATAGCATGGATTTGTCGCTTCCAAGACGATGATATTTTCATGTTGCAAATTTGAGAATGCGCTTTGTTTAAGTAGTAATTCCTAATCTTAGAGTTTTATTTTTCCCACCCCTTCCATTAGAGTAATTGCACCAGCATAGTCATAAAATATGAAAGTTGGTGACAAAAATAAGATGTTTTATAGACAACAAAAACGGTGGGCCTCGCTTTTAATAACTAACTGTAGCCTACTATTTCTCGCCTTTTGGGTGATTTTTACTTTTTAAAAAGGGAATATACAATGAGAACATATCAGCTACTGACATCAGTTTTAGCCATAACATTTTTAGCGGGCTGTGCAGCGAAACCGATAATACCGCAAGCACAATCAATTGAAATCGTTAATGAGCAACCAGATTTAGAGAAATGTAAATTCTTGGGCGAAATATTCGGTAGTCAAGGAAACTGGATTACGGGTGATTTCACCTCAAACAAAGACCTGATGCTGGGCGCTAGGAACGAGCTGAGAAATGAAGCATTTAAATTGGGTGGTAACGTTGTTTATATGCAAAGTTTGCAAAGTTCTGGTGGGTTTGAATCTCTTGGAACGACCAATACAACCGCTGTTGGAAAAGCATATAACTGCTCAAAATAAGAATCTATAAATATTCTGGATGTGCCTTTTTATTGAATTTGGCACATCCTGTAGAAAATATAACGACGTAAAATAATAATTTTATCAACAGCATCAATAATTCATTAATAACCCTTTAATATTCTATTCTCCCTATGTGAGTCTAAACATCACATATCTAGACCCAAAGATACTTTATCAAATTATAGATGTATTCCCTACGTGTAGAAGCTCGCAAATATTACTACTGTAATATAATAAAGGCTTACTAGAATTTATATTTGAAACTTTAGGAGTTATTGTCCACATAGGGTTTCAAGGATATAGATATGTATATTACGGATCCATCATGGAAAGAATTACAACAGCATTTACCATTAGAAAATAGGTTTACCGATGGACTGAAGCCATCTGAAAAAAATATGAAATATTGAGTTATAAAATTTATGTTGATGAGTATTTACCTATTAAAGAGTCTGAGATCTGCGTCATTGTATTTCATGGTGTCGGTGGTAATGGCCGGTTACTCTCCTTCATGGCAGCTCCTCTCTTCAGAGCAGGATATGAAGTAATATGCCCAGATTTACCAGGCTACGGATTTAGTGAGTACGACAGATACCCGTCATATAATGATTGGATTCGTATAGGCTGTGAGATAGTTCGGTCAAAAATTAATGATAACAAGAAGGTTGTGTTACTTGGCCTTAGTGCTGGTGGTATGCTGGCATACAATGTTGCTTGTCATTTTAAAGAAATTAAGGGATTAATAGTCACAAATATTTTAGATAATCGAATAGATATTATTCGTGAGTACTCAGCCAGAAATAAATTTCAAGCAAAGTATGGGCTAAATATACTGAAGTTTATGCCCTCAATTATTAAAAAATAAAAATACCTATCTCATTAGTCACAAATATGAATAGCCTTGTTAATGATAAAAGTATCCTTAAAGTGCTTTTAAAAGACCGACGATGTGCTGGAAATAACGTCGAAATTGGCTTTCTGTTGTCTATGATGGAAAGTATTCCAAAGAAGGAACCGGAGCAATTTACCGACATGCCTGTTTTATTAGTGCACCCTGGTGATGACAAATGGACACCTACATTTATCAGTGAATTATTTTTCGATCGGATCGGTGCAAATAAATGCAAAGTCATCCTCGAGAATTGCGGTCATTTCCCTATTGAGAGCCCAGGGAAGGAAATGATGGAAGAGGAAATCAAAAAGTTTATCAACTTGATAAATGTTTAAACAAACAACAATGCGCGACGCACAGTCGCGCTTTCTCAGGTTGTCAGCAGATTCCTTACTACGCTCGAACAAGACCATTTCGTAGGCCCAGAAAAGCAGCAATGCCGCCGAGTCCCTATTGTTTGTGTGATGTTTCCGAAATTTTTGATCACACATTTGAATTCACTACTAACTTGCTGTTTCTTAGCAAGTAAGAGTCAGGCCTTAGTCAAGAAAGTACTGTAATTTTTATCCTGCAAAAGCAGGCATCAGATGTGATAAGGAAATATAGATGGAGAGACTAGCTGAACGCCTAATCCAGCAAGGGTTCAATGTAAAAGTTAGAGGCGCGAAAGCCATTGTTAATCTTGGTGGACTAAGCAATCCGGTTGCAATTAAACAGGACCTTGCCAGTAATCAATATATTATGGATACCCACGACCTCCCGCTCGGTATTCTGTACACGCTTATATTGACCACAAACTTATACGGTGGCCTTTCTTCATTTAACTTCTTTGCCGCCGTAATGATTGGGCTTTGCGTCTTAGGCTTTACTTCACTATTGATGACAGAGCTAAAGGCCAGAAGACTACGAGAATGCTTAGACACTGAGAATACTGAACGACTGGGAGAGCCAACTTGAAAACGCCAACACTGTATATATTTTCTGGCCTGCCAGCAGTCGGTAAATCAACGCTCGCACAATTGCTGTCGAAGCAGCTTTGCGTTCAGTACATTCGTATTGATACCGTTGAACAAGGGCTCAGGGATCTATGCGGTTTAAACGTAGAGTGCGAAGGCTATCAACTCAGCTATCGAATCATTCATGATAACCTCTCGCTGGGCCTGAGTGTGATTTCTGACTCTTGTAATACCGAAGAGTTTGTTCGGCGCGAGTGGGAACAGGTTGCGACAAAATCTGGAGCAAACTTCGTCAATATTGAAGTCATATGTTCTAACCCTCGAGAGCATGAGAGAAGAGCCAGAACGCGTAAAACATCTGTCGAGAACCTCCAACCCCCTAGTTGGGATAAAATTCAAAACCGGGTCTATGAACCTTGGAACTCTGACGTCATTACTATTGATACCGCGAGTAGAAGTATTAATGAATGTCTGAATGAGCTAATGAAAAAGCTGTGTTTACAGTAAAAAAACATGCAGCGTTGTTGTATTAGGTCCAGTAAAGACTCACAAGGTTAGACTTGTGAGTATATCAACTATCAGCACGTAAAATACCAGCCCTGAGTTACTCATGTTAGGTTTTAGTTTTAATCATCAATTTACCAAGAGGTTATTGTGCAAATAGCGGCAATCTCTGACATTCATACTAATGTCTATGCGCTTGAAGCGGTGTTGGCTGATATCAAAAAGCGTCAGGTTGATGTAATCGTTAATCTTGGAGATATCCTCTACGGCCCTATCGCTCCTCTAGCGACTTATAAGCTTCTCATGCAGCATGAAATAGTTACGATCAGGGGCAATCAAGATCGGCAGATTTATGAAGCAACCAGACAAGAAATAGACGCTAATCCAACGATGCAATTCATCATTGAAGAGTTAGGCAACGAGCCTCTGCAATGGATGAGAGGTTTACCCGCCAGTTATCAACTTACTGACAACGTTTTCCTGTGTCATGGCACGCCGAATAATGACTTGGTTTATCTGCTGGAGGACGTTGACAGTGGGTATGCCAAGGTTCGAACTGACAGAGAGATCGTTCAACTGCTCGAAGGCCAATCCTCGAATATTATTATATGTGGTCACACTCATACGCCAAGAGCAGTATCGCTAAGTACCGGACAGTTGATAATCAACCCCGGAAGTGTGGGTTTGCCTGTATACACAGATGATGAGCCAGTGCCACACTCGATGGAAACCTTTCGTCCCCATGCAAGTTATGCCGTAATTAATGATTTCGAGGGTGCGTGGGCAGTTGAACACATCAAAGTGCCATATGCATTCCAAGAAGCCGCCGCCGCTGCAAAATATAGAAATCGAGAAGACTGGGCGCATTTTTTAACAACGGGACGAGCCTTATAATACCCCTATCAATCATATTCAGCGTTGAGTTGTAAAAACCACATTAAACGGATTTTTCATGATCAAAGTACAAAAGCTAAACAGCACCCATATTGATTCGGTAAAGGCCATTGCTTTGGGCGCAGAACAAGTAAAGTTCGCAGCATCAGCTGAAGAATTTGTGAATAATGATGAGGCTGGGGTTCACTTACATGTGATAACGTCTGATGGCAATGTCGTCGGTTTCTTCAAGCTGGACACGCTCTACCCGTCTCAATATTCCTTTAGCCCTGAGGGTAGCCTCGGTTTGAGATCGTTCGTCGTCGATAGAAATCAGCAAGGAAAAGGCATTGGTAAGCAAGCTGTTAAGGCGCTTTTCCCTTATCTAAAAGAAAACTACTCGCAATATCACGCCATTTATCTAACCGTAAACTGTAAAAATCCCGGGGCTTTCAACTGCTACCAAAAAGGTGGCTTTATTGATACTCACGAAAAGTATTTGGGTGGCCCACACGGCCCTCAGCACATTATGTACGGAAGCCTCAAATAGCACCCCGTTTAAAGGGCATATTGGCAAAGGACCAAAATGCCTTTAACAACACTTATCAGCAATCAAACTTCTGAGCATCTATTTCTGAGACCCAGCCTTTTTCTGCTCAATCATCAAGTTTATTTGTGTACTTTGCCCGAATTTCTGTACAGTCATTTGAATTTCGATCTTTATTATTGTTTTTTAGTTTTTCAGGGTTGAGGAGCGCAGAAAATATGATGAGCAAATTTTCAAAAAACATTGCAGCTGATGTACAAGCAGAAATTGCACAGGCAGAGGCATCGGAAGCAAGTGGACATATTTCTGAGTCCTTCCAGCATCTAGAAAATGCACATGTCTTAGGGCAGGAGTCGACGTGGTGGCATGTCAAAGTGCATTTACTAATGTTTCTCTGGCTATCCGCCAGAGGGATATGAAAGAGTGCTTTGGGCAAATTTTACGTATTCTTGGCGCAGCAACGAAGACAGCAATGAACTTGGTGCCAGCAGGTAACACTGGCGGTTCCAACATTAGTCCTTTCAAAAAGCTACCTGTTAAGCCTGAACTGCAGATGGCAATTGACAAGGCCAAAGCCAGCGCTAATTGAACAAACGATACGAGAACAATCGCCGTTGATTTTTGTTTAATAGGAGCATGGGCACCGTAATGAAAGGTTATCTTGTACTGGATTTCTCAATTACAGACTTCAATGTCTTCAAAGAGTACATCGAAAAAATACCCCAATTTATTCACCAGCACGGCGGCAAGTATATTGTTCAAGGTGTCGTGCCGGAAACCATGGAGGGAGACTGGAGCCCAGAAAGGCTTGTCATTTTAGAGTTTCCGTCCCCAGAAAAGGCGAAAGCGTTTCTCAAAGACCCAGATGCACAACCGCTATTTGCAATTCGGCATGACAGCACAAAGAGCCAACTTATATTGCTGAAGGATGCGACTAGAGCCTTACAATACTATCGCGATCAGCCAGTTACATAACTTTTTTACTCAATGTGATAATTATTCAAACACGGAACTTAGCCAATCAATGATGGCTCTGAGGGGCATTATTTTTGTCACCCGTGGCATGACGAAGGGATACAACAAGGAAACAATATGAGAGGAAGTTGCCTCTGTGGCGAAATAGAATATGAGGTGAACAAGCTGGATTCACCCATTCAGCATTGCTCGTGTCATACATGTAGAAAGGCCCATGCAGCGGCGTTTAATTCCACAGCCGCTGTCTTAAAAAGTGATTTCCGCTGGTTAAAGGGCGATGCTTTGCTTTCACACTTTGAATCATCTCCAGGCAAAAAGCGGTTCTTTTGCTCAAAATGTGGAACCCAATTAGTCAAAGAGAATGAGGGGCAACTATCGCTTCGTGTCGCAACGCTTAACGACGATCCGAATTTAAAACCTCAGTTTCGGATATGGTCCTCTCACGAAGTGCCTTGGTTAACTTATCCATCAGACATTCCGGCGTATGACGAGTGGGAATCCAGCAAAGGCTGACGGGTTGGTAGTCATTTTCCTGAACTTGTTTGGAATATTAATAAAAGAGGTAGGTCGATTTACCCGTGAAAGTCTCTACCACTATCATAATAAGAATGAAAGAACAGTGGCTTTAGGCTGTTCCCGCCTTTCTCATTCTGAACGAGTTAAATATTCCCTCTTACCAATTAGTCGTTCATTTTTCGGTTGTTAGCCTTTGAGTAAATTGGAAAAATTCCCTTTTCAACTTGGAGGATACGTTATGAAAAATGATTTTTTAATTTTGCCGCTTGATGGCAACCTTTTTGCTGAAGAACACCAAGCCACTTTGATGGCGGCTGGCGCGAGATGGGTTGAGGTCGATTCACGCCCCGCTTTTCCATGCCGCGTGACACTAGAAGAGGCAAAAGTCGGAGAGCGTGTTCTTCTTTTAACGTTCTGTCATCACGAAACAGAATCACCTTACAAAGCAACGGGTCCAATATTCGTCAGAGAGCAGGCAAAAACAGTAACGCTTTCTGTCAATGAAGTTCCACCAGTGCTACGCCATCGATTACTGTCGTTGCGCGGTTACGCTGCTAATGGTGAGATGCTTGATGCAGATGTCACCGAAGGTGCCGATGTTCAGTCTGTCATCGACTGCTTATTTGATAATGCAGCGATTGAATATATACACATCCACAATGCCAAGCAGGGCTGCTTCAGTTGTAAGGTTGTTCGCGCCTGACGACTATAAAAAACACCTGATAATTCTGTTGTCAGAGCCAGACCAGAACATCGCTCGTTTTCTTCCCATGTGTTCTGTGTCTGAGTTTCTGATCAGGCAGTTGAATTCATCATCACGTTGTTGTTTCTTCAATAGTCATCGAGACGAATAGCAGGGTATCTGCTTTGTGAACGGGAGTAATCGTGGACGTTGATATTTGGATTTATTACGCACTGGCAGTGCTCGTGTTGACGGCTTCTCCGGGCCCAAGTTCGTTACTGTGTATGACGGTATCTGTGACCTCGGGTTTAAAGTCAGGCATCTTTACCGCGTTGGGGAGTCTAACGGCAATAACGGCCATACTCTCACTGTCGTTCACAGGCTTGGGAGTTATCATTGCGTCTTCAGAGTGGGTATTTAATATCATTAAATGGGTGGGCGCAGGTTATCTTATATACCTTGGTGTGAAAGCTTTCTTGTCCAAACAAGACAGTTATGACGTCGACCCTGCTTCTGGCCCTCATCGACAACGAACAACGCAATCATTTGTTTCTGGCTTTATCGTCGGTGCAAGTAACCCCAAAGCTATCTTGTTTTTTACCGCCCTATTCCCTCAGTTTATCGATTCAGCGTCTCCACTTTTACCGCAATACGTCGTTTTTGCCACGACGTTCATTACGCTGGAATTAAGCTGGTTGTTAACCTACTCCTTCCTTGGCTCCAAATCATCAAAATGGTTAATGGCAAAAGGGCGGGCGAGGGTGTTCAACAAACTGACGGGCACTGTGTTTGTCAGCGCAGGCGCCGTGCTCTCAACCGCCAGCAGAGGCTAACTCTGCATTCAGTTTACCAAAGCGCCACAATACATCATTTATTCATCAGCTGATTGCCAGACACTCAATGGAAATAAGATGAAAATTGACGACATCATTAATGAAATCGAGAGTAAATTTTACGGCGTTGTCCCCAAGGCGAGTTGGGGAGAAACTTCGTTATTCTATAATCCCGGCAAACAACTCCCCAACGGGTATATTTTTGCACGCTGAAAGAGAAGAACGGAGACAACGACAAGTCGTTATATCTTGATCGTGATGGCGTTTTCAGGCTGAGTATTGGTATTTCGAAAGAGACTTACGAAGCTCATTTCGGTTGCCGCCCTAAAAGGCCACCCAAAGGCGGCATTATTGACACTCATCATGATTTCACCGCACTCGATGAGCTCATGCCCACCCGATTTATGGATGGATGTCTTGGGTACAAATATTAAACCCAAGCAACTCTTCATTTGAACGCCTGTTACCACTTCTTACGGAAGCACACTCAAATGCTGTTACTAAATTCGACAAGAAACTTGCCCGCTGAGCAAAGTTAGACACATCAGCTCAGCAGAGACAATACTTTCGTTTAAAAACACTCAGGGGAAAAAATTCGTGTACAAGTTGGAGATATTCTGCAAACCCGAGCAGCAAGAGTTAGTCCTTAGCACCTTGCATGAATCCGGCGTAGACCGGGTCGGCAACTATGATCATTGCTGGGCTATTGGTTCAGTGACAGGTTCTCATCGAGCACTCGAAGGCTCGAACCCAGTGTTTGGTTCAAAAGGAGGTGTTGAACGCTACTCGCTCCTCAAAATTGAAATCAACGTAGCAGGAAGCCAGGTCAAGCCACTTATAGAAAAACTGAAGGTATGTCTTGGCTGGGAAGAACCTATGGTCAATGTATTCAAAATTCACAATGACGAATTTGGCCTCTGACTATACATTCGTAACTTACAGCGCGACACCACATTCATCAGGTTGATATACACCGAAAAGCTACTGACCAGCCTATGGCGCAACAGTTCTTCCCTTTATGATATTTATAGGCTTAGACAGAGCAGCGGCACAATATAGCCTTGTTTTCTCTTCACATGCGAAAGAAACTATTAATGGAAATACCATGACCTATGATGAGTTCAACCATTTTTGCCAGTCTCTGCCTGCTACAACCTGCGTTGTGCAATGGGGAAATGCATTCGTATGGAAGGTAGGAGGAAAAGTCTTTGCTATCGGAGGTTGGGAGAAGTTAGAAGAACCCGCTTTTACTTTCAAGACATCCGATTTGAACTACCACATACTGCAAGAGGAAGAGGGTTTTAGACCCGCACCTTACATGGCCTCGCGCGGTATGAAATGGATACAGCAGTACAAAACCATTAACGACGAAAACGAGGAATTAGAATATTACATCACGGAATCACACCGCTTGGTTTCACTTGGCTTGACCAAGAAATTACAAAAAGAACTGGGGCTAAACCAGAGTACAACCAAGCGCTAAAAATCAACGAAAAAGTCACTGTTTCACCACAAACCTATTTCCAAAGACGAGCAAAATAAACCTAATAGACCCGAAGATTGACGTAATGTTACCTCTTCATCGCTGTGGCCACCCCGCAACAATATTTTCTGACGATATACAGGACGACGAAAATTACATGAAACGGATAGCAATTATTGGCTCTGGCGGCTCAGGGAAATCCACATTCTCGGTTGAGCTGGGCAAAGCGCTGAACTTGCCAGTTCATCATCTCGATAGGCTCTATTGGAAGCCTAATTGGGTGAAACCGAAAAAAGACGACTGGATTGCACTGCAAAAAAGCCTTTGTAACGAAGAATGTTGGATCATCGACGGTAATTACCACAGCACACCAGATATTAGGTTAGCAGCGTGTGATACCGTGATTTTCCTCGATGTAAATCGTTACACCTGTATTTATCGCGCCGTTAAACGATCGCTATTAAGCCGGGAACGAAAAGATATGGCCGAAGGCTGTGATGAAAAGCTGGATTTTGAGTTCATTAAGTTCCTCTGAGACTATCCAAATAAATTCAAACCAGAACTGCTCGAAAAGCTCAATGCAGTGAAAAGCGATAAGTCGGTCATTATTACAAAAACCGGAGAACAAGCTCTTCGACATTGCTTGTCGAGCTAGATACCATACCCACCAAGATACTCGTGCCGTCTATTCATAAAAAAAACGATGAAGATTGACGCTATACCGGACAATAAGCAACATGAGAAAAACCGATAAGAAAAGAGAAAATGCACTGCGAACAGTGTTAACGGATGTGTGTGATACTGCTCAAGCGATGCATCAGGGCTTTGAGTGGATAACTCATCTCGTTAACTACGACGACTTTCCTCGCTCTTTGTCGATCATTTGTGTATTCGATACAAATGAAAACTGCGCTAACGCGGATTGCGATGCCATTCGTTCACTCATTCAGCGTTCTTTGGGCACTATCGACATTCAAGTCAAAGACATTAACCGCCATGTTCGTTTTGATACCGAGGAAAACTGCCTTAACCAGCATGATGGCAAATGGAATGCTCGCTTGAAGTAGGAGTATTTTGGGCAAATAGTTCAGGCGACCTTCCATTTAGGATAATCCTTTTAGATTGGGGGTCGCCTCGCAAAAATCATCACTCATCTCTTAACGTCATCTGACGATTGAACCAAGCTCACTGAGGCAAATTACGTTTTGTTTGGCTGATTTGATAAGCTCGCTCGCCATGTCTACCTGGCATTTTATCCATTGCACATCAAGTACACGTTGAGTGAAATCGGAATAAGTATAATGCTGTTCATTCCTCGAAGGTTTTAGTTTTGATGTTCAAGTATGACTGCACCGAGTGCGGCCACAAATTCGACTCACAATCACTCTATTGTGAAGACTGGAGCAATCCAGAGCGCAAGCTGGGTTGCCCAAATTGCAAAACTTTCTTCAGAGAAAAGGTGGCCGTACGAGTTCGCTCAAATCTGGCCATTGTATCGGGTGTTCTCGCGTGCACTGTCATGTTGTATTTTTTTATGACTGACCAAGATAGCAATACGAGTTTGGCTTTCACTTCACTGGCAGCGGGCTATGCCGTATACAGAGCAATCAATCGCATCATTTGCGGCTCGCAGAATAGACTAATTCTTGAACCGATAAAAGCCAATAAAGGCAGTGACGAGTCGTAACACTCTGTCGACGTGCTCAATCAAAACAAGCCTTTGATATTACCATTGTTGTCGATACTAAAATTCATCGCAGCGGGCCGTCGGGGTAAACCTGGCATCGTCATGACGTCGCCACAAATCACCACAATAAAGCCTGCGCCAGCGAGCAAGCGGAGTTCTCTGACAGTCAGTACGTGCCCTATTGGCGCACCTAATTGTTTAGGGTCGACGGAGAAACTATAGGGCGTTTTGGCAATACACACCGGCAATGTCGTAAAGCCCGCTCTCTGAATTTCAGCCAGCTGCTTCTTGGCCTGAATGCTGAATTCAACCGCCTTAGCACCGTAGAGTTTCGTCGCTAAAGTGTGAATTTTGTTCTCGACAGCAATGTCATCGTGATACAGCATTTCCACGTCAGGCGCTTTGCCATCTACTGCCGTTTTGACCGACAACGCAAGCGCTTCGGCTCCCTCTCCACCATCTCGCCAATTGTCGGCAATAACCGCATGCGTATTATGTTTGCTGACAAAGGTTTTGACGGTCTCAAGTTCGGTTTCCAAATCACCTGGGTGCCTATTGATCGCAACGATGGGGGTAATGCCAAATTGCTGAATATTAGTGATATGTTTGGCAAGGTTTGCCAATCCCTTTTTCAGGTGCTTGCTGTCAGGCAGAGCCACTGACTCTTTCACCACCCCACCCTGCATTTTTAACGCTCTCAACGTACAAACCAACACTATCGCATGCGGGCGAAGCCCAGATTGACGACACTTGATGTCAATGAACTTCTCAGCGCCCAAGTCTGCGCCGAATCCTGCCTCAGTGACCACAACATCGCTAAATGTAAGCGCAAGTTGAGTCGCGATAACTGAATTACAACCATGCGCAATGTGCCCGAATGGTCCGCCATGCACCCAGACAGGATTATGTTCAAGGCTCTGAATCAGATTGGGCATAACTGCGTCTTTAAGCACCACGGTCATCGCACCATCAGCACCAAGATCGCGAACTGTTACTGGCAAACCGTCGTAGTTCACACCAATAATAATGTCACCCAACCGTTGTTGAAGCTCATCGATAGATGTGACCAAACACAGCACTGCCATCACCTCAGAGGCCATAGTAATGTCAAAGCCTGATTCCCTCGGAATGCCATGAGCAGCGCCACCCAAGCCTATAATAAGGTTTCTCAGTGCTCTGTCGTTGAGGTCGACTACTCTCCGCCAACTGATACGTCTCGGGTCAAGCCCTACTTTATTTCCCCAATGGAGATGGTTATCCACCAGCGAAGCCAGCAAGTTGTGGGCCGCAGTCACAGCATGGAAGTCACCGGTGAAATGTAAGTTCAAATCCGCCATCGGGATCGCCTGTGAACGTCCCCCACCAGCAGCCCCTCCTTTCATGCCAAAACAAGGACCCAATGAAGGTTCGCGGATACACGCACTGGCATTGATACCCAGCCGATTAAGTCCATCTGAAAGGCCGATGCAGGTGGTTGTTTTCCCCTCTCCGGCTGGCGTGGGCGTCATCGCTGTGACGAGTACCAACTTCCCTTTGAGCTCTGTTACTGGGTTGTCGAATGCTCTGATATTTAGCTTTGCAATATGATGCCCGTAGGGAATAAGAACATCCGGCGTTAGACCCAAACGTTTCTCCGCAACATCAAGGATAGATTCAGGTCTAACAGAGGTGGCTATCTCAATATCTGAGAGTATTTCTGGCGATGGCTCCATTTCAGACTGCGGCGGTTGTTCACCCTTTTTCGGCATAGTTAGCTCCAAACTGTTGGACATGCCAAAACTGACTGTTTTCTTGGCATCCGTTCTTTCGCTGATTTAACACGACTTTTGTCGCCTTGAAGACGTAAAGAAGAGGAGTCAGTGCATTGACGTTTTCCCTTCAAGCATAGCGTACCGCTCAAAAGCATCTAATTATGAGCAACCTGCCTTTAGTTGACGAGAACAACCCTCGTCTCACTCAGAATGCGCATTCTCAAAAGGCTAACACCCGCCCAGCAAAGCATCAGCCGTAACCAATACTCGAAATCACAGAGATCGAACCAACACAGCCTTGTTTTTCGACCTAAAATCTATATCAAGTATCAGTCTGTTAACTGGCGACTCAGGGTTTTTTCAGGATTCTGTTCGGAATATTTGTTTAAGCCACCAGTAATTCACATTAACCCAATAATTTAAGGATTCTGGCGACTATGTTGGTGTCTCTTTTCCAGCGTCTCAGCGAATACATGAACAGTCAAATTGTCGGACAACCCGAACTGGTGAAAGAGTTGCTTGTCGCTTTGCTTGCAGACGGACACATTCTGGTGGAAGGCCCACCGGGACTGGCAAAAACGCGCGCCGTTAAAGCGCTTTCTGCTGTATAGAAGGCAGTTTTCACCGCATTCAATTTACACCTGATCTCTTGCCCGCAGACCTGACGGGCACTGATATTTATCGCCCAGAAACGGGTGAATTTGTTTTCCAGCCCGGTCCAATTTTCAATTCACTCATACTGGCTGATGAAATCAACCGTGCCCCAGCGAAGGTGCAGGCTGCCATGCTTGAAGCAATGGCGGAAAAGCAGGTCACCGCGGGCAGAAAAACATACCAGCTTCCCACTCTGTTTTTGGTGATGGCAACGCAAAACCCGCTAGAGCAAGAAGGCACTTATCCGCTACCGGAAGCCCAACTCGACCGTTTTCTGCTCAAGCTCAACGTGGATTACCCCGAGGCCGACAGCGAGCTGAACATTTTGAAAATTAATCGCGGTGAAGCACGTGGTACGGCGGTCAGTGATCCTGTGAAGGTGACTCAACAAGAGACTTTCGACGCTCGAAATGAAGTCCTTGATATCCACATGGCCGACAAAATTGAGCAGTACATTATTCGCCTAACCATGGCGACACGAAAACCGGGCGTATATGGCGATAAGCTTGGTAAGTGGCTGCAATTAGGTGTTAGCCCGCGAGCCACATTGGCACTTGATCGCTGTGCTCGTGCACACGCTTGGTTGGCAGGTCGAGAGTTTGTGACTCCGAAAGACGTACAGAAAATGGCGCGATCCGTGTTGCGTCATCGTCTGATTTTGACCTATGAAGCAACCGCCAGCGGCATTTCGCCCGACCATGTCGTTGATGAACTACTACAGCGGGTTGCTGCGGCATGACAGCGTCTCTTTCTCTCCCTTTGCACGCCGACGGTGTAAACCTCTCGATGGAGGAATTGCTAGCCTACAAGAATCAGGCTGTGTTTTGGTCAACCCCCACCAAAAGCCTGTGGTCAGCACTCGCAGGGCAACACAAAAGCGCACACATAGGCAGAGGAATGGATTTCAATGAAGTACGCCTCTACCAGCCCGGTGATGACATTCGCGCTATCGACTGGCGGGTCACGGCCAGAACAGGCAAACCTCACACCAAGCTGTTTTCAGAAGAGCGAGAGCGTCCGGTGATGCTGTTGCTTGATAACAGCGGCAGCATGCATTTCGGGTCAACCTTATTACTGAAATCGGTGCAGGCAGCCCACTTTGCCAGCCTTGTCTCATGGATAGCGGCGAGAGAGAAAGATCGCATAGGTATGGTCGTTTATAACGGTCACCGTTTGCGCGACTGCAGGCCAACGGCACGGCAGGAAGGTCCGCTTCGAGCCATTCACACCATGATTGAGTCTCACTATGAGAGCCTTCATCAAAAGCCGGGCAAGCTCATCATGTCAGCAGCTATCAAACAGCTTTGCTATCTGTGTCCCAAAGGTAGCGACATTGTCATCATAAGTGACTTTTATGCTTTAAAGCAGTCGAGCCATAGCTTGCTCGATGACTTGAGAAAACATAATCAGTCTTTTTTGTTCATGTTTCTGACCCCCTAGAAAAGGGCTACACCTCATTTCGCGGAAAAGAAAACATTACCGATGACAAAGCGACAGTTCAGGTGGACTTCTCAAAACCGGAGCCACGCCATGCTCTCCATAAACAGCATGCGGATCACGTGAATTATCTAACAGAGTTTACGCGCTCTCTTTCCATTCCCCTTTACGAAATCTCAGCCAGTAAGACGCTGCAAAGTCACCTCGATCAGCTTGAACCCATTTCTGTTGGGAGAAAGTGATGGATAAGATCACTCAACTACCGCTTGCGGGCATTCAGCTACAAGACCCACCAGGTTTCTGGCCTCTGGCGATGGGGTGGTGGTTGATCATTTTCTCAGTGATCGCTTTGTTAGTGCTGTGGTTAGTCTTCGTCAGGAAAGTCTCCTTCAAACTATCACTCGCACCTGCCAGAAAATCACCCAGCGCAAGAAAGGAAGCAATCAAGAAGCTAAAACGCATGACAGCAAAAGACGGTGTAGGCGAGATCACTGAGTTGCTCCGCCAGGCAGCCATGACCTACTACCCCAGAGAAAAAGTCGCCGGGTTAGTCGAAGAGCAATGGCTACGATTTCTCGATCTGGGGCTACCGACAGAGCACAGGAACTTTATCAACCTCGCCGACTACTGGATGACCGCTAACTACAGTGGTACGGGCGTTGACGAAAAAGTTTTCACAGTCTGCCAATCACAGGCATTGCTGTGGTTGGAGCATGCCCTGCCGCCCAGTAAACACTCAGTGAACGCGTTAATAAAAGGTGATAAACCCACACAGAATAAGCCGGAGACGGGTAATGCTTGAATTCGTCTGGCCCGTTTTGTTTGTTCTTTTGCCGCTTCCATGGCTGTTATATCAGCTTTGGCCAGAAGTGCCGCCTCCGCCCCGTATTCGCATTCCCAGATTTCCAGCCAGCGTGGGGACCGCCTATACCGCCAGCCGCCTGATTTATGTGGTGATGGGTGCAATATGGTTATTCCTCATTCTTGCAATAACTCGCCCTGTTTGGTAGGTGAACCAGTCAGGTTGGATGTCGAACACAGAGACATTCTGATTGCCGTTGACCTTAGCCGGTCAATGGAGACCGAAGACATGAAGGATGCCGACGACAATACGGTGAACAGGCTGAACGCCGTCAAAACAGTGCTTAAGAACTTTATCAGCCGCAGACAAGGGGATCGGCTTGGACTAGTCATATTTGCAAACCATGCCTATCTGCAAACGCCGCTGACATTTGACTTAAAGACGGTGGAACAACAACTCGACCGGGCAGTACTCGGTCTGATTGGCGACAGAACCGCGATCGGCGAAGCACTTGGCATCGCCACAAAAACGTTTATCGATACTGAAGCCAAACAACGGGTGATCATTTTACTCAGCGATGGCGCCAACACCTCTGGTGTACTCACACCTATGGAAGCCGCGAAGCACGCGAAGCAAAACGACGTCACTATCTATACTATCGGTGTTGGTTCTGATGAAGGCCCTAAAGACACCGTGTTCCGTCAACGTGCTGGAAATCCCGCGCTTGAAATCGATGAGAAAACGCTGACCGCTGTCGCGAAGGATACTGGCGGCCAGTATTTCAGAGCGCGTGATCCCGAAGAGCTGGACACCATCTATCAATTAATAGAAAAACTTGAGCCTGTTTCCGATGCGACGCAGACATGGCGCCCCAGAGACGAGCTATTTCGCTTTCCACTTGCTGTTGCTCTGGCCTTATCAGTGGCTTGATGATATTTGCGAGGGAAAGCCATGGGTGATTTTCAGTTTCTTTATCCGGCATGGTTTCTCGCATTGATACCCATGGCTTATCTGCTTCGGAATAGAAAACCCAAATCCGTGGTCACGTCACTTATTGCTCCCCACTTACTCCGTCAAATGCAAACAGGTGCAGCCTCACGGCCCTCATGGCCGCGCTGGGTACTGGCAGTTTGCTGGGTTTTGTCAGTGATTGCACTGGCAGGGCCGAGCTGGGAAAAAAACAGCATTCCGGGGTTCCAGCTCGCAGGTGCACGTGTGTTAGTCATGGATATGTCACACTCAATGTACACCACAGACATCAAGCCAAACAGACTGAGTCAAGCACACTTCAAAGCACTCGATCTGTTGCCGGGGTGGACAGACGGCAGCACAGGCTTGGTCGCCTACTCGCGTGATGGCTATCTCATCAGCCCATTGACAGATGACAGCAGTACGCTGACTTCCCTGATCCCGGCATTATCACCGGGGATAATGCCGTTTGCTGGTAGCAACGCGGCTAAAGGCATAGAAGAAGCCATATCGCTGATTAAACAAGCTGGCTATCGACAGGCTGATATCATTTTGATCACAGACGGTATAAACGACAAAGAACTCGCTGAGTCGCTGTCTTTACTTTCCGATAACCCGTTCAGAGTCTCATCGCTGGCAATCGGCACCACAGAAGGTGGACCCGTGCGACACTCTGACGGCTCAATATTTTTGCAGGACGACAAAACCGTCATTTCACGACTGAGCCTGAAAAACCTCAAAACGCTGGCTGCGAAGACAGAGGCATTGTTGAAACACTCAGACCTGATGACAGTGACGTAAGAGCTCTGATTAATCTCACCAAAACGCCTATTGCGGCCTATAAAAGCCAGCGACAGAAGACCCTAGACCAACAAATCAATGCCGGGTTTTGGTTACTGCTCCCCTTGCTTGTTGTAGCAACGTTGGGTTATCGAAAAGGCCTCACCCTGTTTGCATTTCCTTTCTTTGTGCTCACTGTGTTACCTGAGAACGTATCTGCAGCATCAACTTCGCTCGTGCCGACTTCTATCTCGGCGCATTTTACCAACGATGATCAGCGTGCTTATCAGCTCTATGTAAACGGGCAATATGACGAGGCAGCACTTTTGTTTTCAGACCCTGACTGGCGCGGCATCGCACTCTACAAACTCGGGTTATTTGATGCGGCCATAAAAACACTCGAAGGCCGCAGCAATGTTATCTCGCAATACAACTTGGGTAACGCGTACGTAAGAGCGGGTGAATTTGAAAAAGCGATTTCATCTTATCAGGCAGTGTTAGAAAAAGAGCCGTCTCATCCTTCTGCTATATACAATCTCAATATGTTACTGGATGCGCTGGGCCGAAGTGATGAAAAGGTGGCAGCCCATTCAGGCAACGATCGCGACAAACAAACTGAGCAAAACAGCAAGCAAACCAAAGCATCGCAAAGCGCTGACAGAGAAAATCGCTCAGGTGGTGGCAAAAAAGGGAATGGTGAAGAACGCGCATCGAGTTCAACAAAGTCTCAATCTGCTCCCGACGAAACAGCAGACAATCGACAACAGAACCAACGTGGTGAAAACAATATCTTGCAAAAAGATCAGCAAGCAAAAACAACTCAGGGCAGCGCAAGTAAACGCATCACTGCATCAGAGAAGGGTAAAACCGGTCAGGCATACGCAAAGGCCAACAACGACATAGTGATCAAGAAGCTGGAACAAATACCTGACGACCCCTCGCGACTTTTAAGAGCCAGATGCTTTTGCAATCCCAAAAACGCGACCTGCCAGAGGTGACTGAAAATACATGGTGAACCAATGAATAAATGGCGCATGAGACGCAGCATGCATTCTGTTATTTCTGTATTACTGCTTTGCCTGATATCGGTGGGCAAAGTATTCGCTGCTGACGCCATTGTCACCGACAACGTCGTTTCTGAAGACCAGACCATACGACTGACCGTTCAGGCAGAGGGGACGTATAAACGCCATATCCTCAACTTATCGCCTTTAAAAAAGGATTTTTACGTTGGAAAAGTGAACTCAAATGTCACATCGAGAACAGTAGCAGGCAAGGAGACTCTCGAAACGGTATGGCGCGTCACGATCGGGCCGAAAAGAACGGGAAAACTGAGAATACCTGCTCTTAAAATCGGATCGCAAAGAACAGAAAGCATTACCATTGAGGTGCTACCGAGAAACAGTCCGGCCCTGAAGAAAAAACAGTCTCCGGCCACCGTTCAGACTTCTATCAGCCGCAAGCGTGCCTATATTGGCGAGGTTCTCACCTACAAAATTAAGGTGTTTATTCGCACCAATCTGACGCAAACCGAAATTCTGCCTCCATCGGGAAATAAGGTAGACGTCACCCAACAAAATGGTGACGTGAAGTCTGAGGAGCTGGTAAACGGCATTCCGCAAATCACCGTCACACGCACTTATCTCATCACACCAAAAGATACGGGAAATGTGAGGCTGACAGGCGCGTCATTTAAAGGCTTCGTGGTGAAAAATGGCGGGGTGACGAATGTGCCGCTTCGTCGTAAAGGCAATGACATTTTATTATCGATTAAACCGCCTGCTCGTAAGGGAGTCTGGCTACCCGCAAGCTCATTGTCATTGAGCCAGTCATGGCAATCCGACGGCAACGATAAAGTCAAAGTAGGTGATGCCATCACAAGAGTCATTGAGCTGAAAGCCAAAGGGTTAGCACAAAGTCAATTACCTGAGTTTGAGTTTGATTACCCATCATCGGTCAGGGTCTATGACGAGAAGCCGACGTATAAATTACACAATGGCTATACCGTGATGAGCTTTAAACAAGTACTTATACCCAGAGCAGGGGGAACCATTACCCTGCCCGGCTTGTCACTTCGTTGGTGGAACACTAATCAAGACACCGTAAAAACCACCAAAATTCCGGCGAAAAAAATCGTGGTTAACGGGGCGTCTGGGGCACTACCTGAGGATACCTCTGGAGAGAGCAACAATGACCAAGCGAATACCCTGTTTGCCGGTTTATCTGATGTTCTTCCCACCATACCAAAAAATATCGGCCTTTCACTATGGCAGTTCCTGACAGTGATATTTGCCATACTTTGGGTACTCTCGACCATTCTTTGGCTACGCAGCCGGAAACAGTCTCACACACCCTATTCTCCCTCACCCATTGCTGCTGAACAGGAAGACAGACTGACATCTTTGTATCAAGCTGCAGTAGAGAAAGACGCGGTGAAAATAGGCACGCTCTACCCATTGTGGGCTCGCAGCCATTTACCGGTTGCGCTTCAGAAATCTCTCGATGCAGAGATAGACAAGATTCAAGATGCCGCATTTTGCCCAGAGAAAAAATCATGGTCTAACAAGGCGCTGCTCAAGCTTCTCAAGAAAGCACAAAGCAGTAAGAACTTGAAAAAAATGGCGTCGTCACTCGCACCACTCGAGCCCGGCTAGGCAATATCGATGCGCTTACGGCTTTCTATCTTTGGGCAAGTAACTTTGACTCACCCACATAAATAATGCCAGCCAGAGACGGCTGACTGGCATTTTTCGCGTAAACGGTCAGTGAGTTTCGACCTCATCTCTTTTTCTAATGAAGATGTTCAGTGCAATAGCTAGAATTGCTGCAGGAATGATTCCTGATGTAAGCAATTGAGCAATCAATTCCATTATCTTTGTTGAAAACTTTACTGAGAAACTCTGGTACTGAGTTCAACCCGATAGCGAAACTTAATGACAAGGCTGCAATAGCAAGTTCTCTGGACGAAAAGCCCTCCTGCGTCATCAGTTTCAAACCTGCCGTTGCGACCATACCGAACATGAAAATAGCTGCGCCACCAAGCACGCAAGCCGGCATTGCAGCAACAATAGCGGCGAGTTTAGGAATCAAACCGCCAAGAATTAGGAATATAGAACCAACGACAACGACCCATCGGCTTATGACACCAGTCAAAGCAACAAGCCCTACATTCTGGGTGTATGACGTATTGGGTAGAGCGTTGAGACAGGAACCAATAATTGTACCCACCGCATCACCCAAGATTGACCCTTTTAGCTCTTTAGGTGTTGCATCCCTACCTACCCCGCCACTGGTGATACCATTAGTATCACCTACCGTCTCGACCGTGGTAACTAACGCCATCACGACCATACCAACAATCGCAATTGCAGGTAGCTCTAGACCGTAGAAAAAGGGCTGAGGTACTGATACCCAGTTTGCATCCATAATGATTTGGCCATTTACCATACCTATCATTGCGGCAACAAGATAACCAACAGCCATCCCTACTAAGACAGAAGCCTGCCGTAAAATACCCGATGACAGCTCTCTGACAACAAGTGTCACGACCAAGACAAGCATGGCAATAGCAACCTGATCTGGCGTAGCCCAAGCTTCTGGGTTATTAACCCTTAAACCATTACCGCCACCCGCATACCAAAAAGCGACTTTTATCTGTGTGAGTCTAATGGCGGCGACAACGATCCCTGTGACAAGAGGAGGGAGCCATTTTTTCAGATGGCCAATATAGCAACCCAAAATTATCTGCACCACGCCACCAAAAATAGACGCGCCAATGACAGCATCCATTCCGTAGTTTTTCGCTAAGGGGATCAAGTATGGGTAAAAACGCAAAACTTGTTCCTTGCACTACAGGCAGCCTTGCGCCTGAATGAGGAATGTTTTTTCTGCTGCATCAGCGCCGATGATGCCAGCAATAATTATCGGAACGGTAACATTTCCTACAAACATAGCGAGAATATGTTGCAGGCCAAGCGGAACTAACTTGCCCAAAGGCATCATTTCGTTGACGGGATCTATATGGGTACTTCCTTGAGAGTCAGACATCCATATTTCTCCTTTACGCACTCATTGTGAACAAAACGAACCAAATATAGTAAATAAAAAATATGGAACAGTATAATAAAAAAACAGAGTAACGCATAATGAAAACTAAAATAAAATATATAAATCATAATGATAAACCAAATGACTAAGTATTTTTTCTCAATTAGAGCTACATTACTCGATTGAATACAAATACATATTGCACACAATAATTAGACGTTTAAATTATGCAATAGAGTGCATATTGGTTGTGAAAAATATGGGTAATAGATTAACAATGCAGGGTGGAAATTAATGGGGCTTTGATTCATCCACACCTGCCAATTAACATTATCAACAAAAAATCTTGAGTGATGCTTTGACGAACACAGAAGTTGAAAGATTGTTGAATGCGACGAAAGGCACACGGCTCGATTATCCTTTTGGTCCCGAACCCATGGTATTTAAAGTACTTAATAAAATGTTTGCCATTCTAGGCACACGTGAAGGCGAAGACTACTTGAGTGTAAAAGGTAAACCAGAAGATTTAGAAGTGCTCACCAGCCAATTTGTGGGTATTTCGCCGGGATATCACCTCAACAAAAGACATTGGGTAACGATTAAACTCCGAAGCAACGTACAAGATGCTTTGGTAGAGGATCTGATTAATTACTCCTACGATTTAGTCGTGAAGAATATGACAAAAGCTAAACGTGGTGAACTGCAAGCCGCATCTGACAAATAAGCAGGGTAATAGTATAAATTCGAAGAAGAAAAAGAAAAGCCGGAGGAAACCTCCGGCAAACTAGAGTAGTAATATATTTTTTACTGGTAACAATCAGATGCCTGATCGTCATTTCGGCAGCAAGCGAAAGTGCCCTTCCAGCGTTTTTTCTTTGGCCATTTTTGGCTTTTACATAGGGGTATTGGATTTATGGTATTGCACCACTGACTGTGTCAGCTTTTTTGCTTTCCACTTTCTAAGTCATCAGACCAGTCAGCAAAAAGCATTGATTTCCCTACACTTATTGTCGAAGCATCCTTATTCGAATGAGTAATACTATATCCCTAAATCGTCTTTAAATTGATACTTTCTCTGCATATAGTGATACGATATCTCAAACATTGGACGGCCTATGTATATTTTACTGGCCCTCATATTGATGACGATCAAATAAATGTGAAATATGGAAAAACTAATACATAAACCTTCTCTCGAAGTGACCCCAAAACGTAGGGGGTTTTCGTGGCGTTATCGCTACATGAAAGGCCCGCAATCTTTTTGTACCTGGCACTGCCACGATGAATATGAACTGGTTCTTCACCGCGATCTTTTGGCGACGGCCAGAATAGGAAATGTCGAAGAAACGATAAGCCATAACCATATTATGCTCATCGGTCCAAACATCCCTCACTCTATTGACCCGTCACTTCAAAACGATGACAGCGAGAGGCACATGTTTTGGTTCAGCCATAAATGGATCAACGACATGATGTACAACTGTGAGGAGTTTCGACGGTTAACGTCATTACTTAAACGCGCACAGAAGTGCGTGGTATTTTCGGAAACCGTTGCCGAGAAGGTTTTCACTCTGGTCAATGATGAGCAAAACAGCACTCCCCTCGAACAATTAGCAACGCTAATACGGGTTCTTTCCCTAATCACCAATGACAATGAAAGCAGCACATTACTCACTCATATACATACCAGTGAAGGCACTGATTCAACGGGCAGGGCAAAAATAGAAAAAGTCTGTGATTATATTGCTAAACACTATCACCATCCGATCACATTGAGTGATATAGCAAAGGCGATGCACTGCAGCGAAAGCAGTATTCATCGCCTTTTTAGTACCCATTTCAGTGAGTCATTTTCCTGCTATCTGCGAAAGTTCAGATTAGGCGTAGCCTGCGATAAGCTCATATCAACACACCACTCTGTTTCCATCATTTCTGAAGCAGTTGGTTACAACAACCTTTCTAACTTCAATCGGCAGTTCAAGCAATACAAAGGGATGTCACCTCGCGAGTTTAGAAAACAATATCAACCCAAACCCGTCGTTTAAGGTCCGAACCGCCGTCATTGTTACCCTAAAGCAACTTGACTTGGCTGCTTATCATTCACAGGGATAACTTGTGCTGGCACTGACTTATAATTTGGCGTACCCGCCAGTGAATCGCGGTCTATATTGCCTGTAAGCTCATTGATAGACGGACCATAACGGTTAATCTCGCCGTTCTCGTCAAGGTAATCTAACCCACTTCCGTTCGGCAAAGAGATATTTCCCTTCGCCATCATAGGTGAAACACTGACACTGGCTTCAACCTCCCCAAAACGGGTTTTGACGACCACTCTGTCATCCGAACTAACCCCAAGCTCTTCCGCATCAGCGCGAGACATTCTCAGTACACCAATTTGACTTTTTCTGTCCCATCCTGGGTTACGAATAATCGTATTCGATGTTTCGGCACGTCTCTCTCCCGCAGCTAAGAAGAACGGGTATTTATCGTTTATCCTTGGCTCCATCTTGGCGAGAGGAGCAATTTTCTCCAACAGTTCAGGGAGGTGGAGATTGATTTTTTTGCCCTCAGTTCCCATGAGATTAAAACTCTCGGAATAACTCCCTGCATCACAAAATTCGACAGCGGTATCTTTCGTCATCAAATCAGAAAAGAGTCGCTCAGCACCTTTAAGACCTGTATACCCAGCATTTGCCGCATACTCTTTCTGATTCATCCTGTAGACATGAGAAAATGCCCAGATCACTGCCGCTGTCTCACTACCTTTAGGGAGCGTTTGCCCAAAAGTTCGGTATAACATAATGGGGAGAGAGTCCATTAAATGTTTCTCTCGGGCAATCATCGCCGCCAGTACCGCAGCAAAGACAGCTCGGTTGAGCTTTAACGCACGTCTTAACCATTTATAGTGACGATCTTCAGAAAGGCTTCCTGCTTTCTCCACCAGCCTCGCAAAGATTTCAGCCTCTGACAGTGTCCCCTCAAGCGGAGAAAAAAGTGGCTGCCGAACATGAAAGGCGTTACGCGGGTACTCTACGTTAAAGAAGGTCGATTCCGCTTTTTCGAACTGGTTACTCGCGGGCAATACATAGTCAGCCTGACGTGCTGTTTCTGTCATCGCAACATCAACAACCACCGAGAATTCAAGCGCTCTCATTGCTTGTCGCATTCTCTCACTGTTAGCCAGAGAGTGAACCGGGTTTGAACTGACGATCAACATACTGCGAAATCTATCCGGATGATCAGTCAATATTTCATCAGGGATGACAACGGCTGGAATAGAGCCCATTACGATTCTTGAGTCCGTGACAGGAGATGTCGCCTTTTTCTTTCGCTTTCCCCCACCTTTACCTGAAACACTCCCACGGCTTCCCGCAGAGAGGCTGAAGAAAGGTATCGGCGTATTCATTCCGCCTTTTTTGGCAAAGTTACCTGTCAGTACAAACAACAGATTTTTAAGATAACTGTTGAGAGTTGAATTAACATTCTGTTGCAGCCCGAGATCTTCCATAGCCGCAAAACTGTTCGCTTTCGCAATGACCGACGCGACTTCGCGCAGTACTTGAGGGTCCACACCAGAGAATGTGGCGTATTCATCGATGTTTAATGATTCAAAAAAGGGCCGAATGTCTTCAAGGCCGCGAGAATGGGATGCAAGCCAATCTTTAGCGATCAATTCTTGTTCAAAAAGTACCCCTACCAACGCGAGTAAACACCAAGCATCGCGCCCCGGCTTAACTTGAAGATGATAATCAGCCATTGCAGCAGTCTCTGACCTTCGGGGGTCGAATGACAATCAGTTTCCGGTTTGGGTCCTTTTTCATCTCGGTGAGCAGAAGTCTCGAACGTGGAATGCCATGTGATTGCCATGGGTTTTTTCCGACAAAAAGTGCAACATCACAGTGCTCAAAATCACCATGGATAAAGGTGCCAAACATTTTGCCGTTCACCCAGAACTCACCAGACTTTTCCTGTGCCAAAGCATTTGAGCGGTACTTCACGCCCAACGTCTTCAAGAAACCTTGCGCGTAAGCGCCAGCAAGGTGATTACCTTGCCACCTCCGCCGTAATAGAAAATAGATTCCCCACCGAATTTTTTCTTCACTGCAAGGAACCGTTCCGTCACTTCTCGGATTGCAGTATCCCAGTCAACAGGCTCATAGGTACCATCGGGTTTCCTTCTCATTGGCGAGGTTAATCTATCAGCCGTTGATTGATAATAACTCAGGCGTTTCGCCTTTTCACAGTAATAGCCTTGGGAAATAGGGTGCGCTTTGTCACCTCTCACACCAATGATCTCTCTGTTCTCGACAGGCCCAGTTTTTACTTCCAGACCACAATTCAAGCTACACAAAATACACGCTGTTTTTTTCCACTCATTCTGAGATTCAGTTTTGCAATCCATGAAAAGACCTCAAGAAATAATCATTACTTGCGCTTTCAAGTTTTAACAATCTCGCACAAGCCGTTAACAAGACACCTAGCCACGCTAAGGGAATTATTGGACATTATCAACTCATCCGACCAGTTTAAAATGAAAAATAAGCAGAGATTTATTGGATTGATGGTTTATTAAAAAACGCTTAACTGATTGAATTTAATCGAATATTGAAGGTCGATAAAAAACTCGTTGCTTATATAATCTCAATTTCAAGATTGACGGAATTTAAGAAAAAATATGTGTTTGAACCCGACAATTTCGGGTTCAATGGGGTAGACATTGCAATGAAAGCTTACGTGTCAGAGGAACGCGGACTCGCGTAATCTAATCGATTGGTTATCGCAATCAATTTCAGTATCGATACCAAAAGGCAACACAAGCTGTGGGTCGGTATGCCCAAAACTCAAATTTGTTACCACAGGTAACTCCGATAAACCAAATTCGTCATTAAGAACAGACAGAATCGTATCTTCCAATTGTCTTTTTTCTGTCTCCGAGTAACCTGTCGGCCTGCCCAAAAATATAGCCGACAATCGTTCGAGCGCTCCCATCACACCGAAATTCCGCAAGCTATACCGAACATAATCAATGCTAGGTTTTTCCTCTGAGGTCTCAAGGACCAAGATTTTCCCCTGCCAAAAATCGGCCTGAGGCCAAAAAGGTATCCCTTTCATCATCTCGAGTACTTCAATACACCCCCCAAATAGCTTACCGTTTACTTTTCCCGAGCCCTGAATAAAACGCGGTCTCCCTGCATCCTTCCACGTGTTGAATTTGCCAGTATAAGTTTCGTCATCCCAGTCGGGGTAACCGCCATGACCATCGGAGTAGACGGGAAACACTGGCCAGTTCTCGAGATGGTTTTCTCCTGCCAGGAAAGCAGAAAAATACGCTTGATACTCACTGGGGGCGTTGTGAAATTGGGCGAGACCCGCCATTACCGAAGGTCCTAAAAAGGTGACGACACCGAGTTGATTAAGGTAGGTAGCAATCGTTGTGAAATCTGAGTAGCCCATAATGAACTTAGGGTTCGCTGCGATTATTTCGGCATCTAAGTATTTGAGGATGCGTACTGAATCAGAGCCGCCGATAGACGAAACAATGCCTTTGATATCTGGGTCGGCAAATGCCTTATTAATGTCTTCTGCACGCGCTGCAGGATTTTTAAATACTTCTTCCGCTGTCATTTTTGTAGTTGGAAATTTAACAACCCGAAACCCCAGCTTTTCCAGATTCTGAATGCCAGACCGGAAAACATCGGGGAACGCTGTTGCCCCACCCATGACTGGGAAATTATTGCAATCGCATCGCCTTTCTTCAGCGCAGAAGGTTTTTTCATATTTCGCCTCTTTCGTCATAAAACACTGGCTAAACAGCCAAAATTCACACTAACATTGGCGTATAACGGTGAGTAGGCCTAAACAAACCCTTTGTGCGCTGAAAATATAGCTTTTTAGATCGTATTCAAATCTCTGGTTATCGTGAACAAAGAGCAGGGCTGGCTTGGCGCTACTACATCCATATGCTCCCTCTTACTTTAAAATCCCTGACTTAATTGATTTTTTTGGATCAAACGCTCATTGATAGCTCTCATAATAATTTTCTGCTTTGCTATCATCGAAATGGACTTTCACTATACATTACCCTCTTTAGTGAGAGATAGCTTCTGGCAAAGTAGTATCATTCAGGAGATTGCACCATGCCCCTGCATCAAGTCGTTAATATTCCCTCTTTACCCTATGCCCTATGTGATGCAATTACACTCGTAAATTCCAAACAGTATAAGTATTTGACGAATCGTTGAGAGGGGGATGTTCCCATCAATATAACGACCCTCTCAATCGACACCTGAAAAATATCCGAGAAGTTCAATGCCGAAGAAAACAGCTTTAAGAATACTCTTATTATTTGTATATGCGTTACCTCTGATGAGCGTAATTAATGCCGCTCAGGCAAGCACGGTTATTGATTTATCTCACTGGAAAAGCGGCGATTCGACCATTGATAAATTCCAATTTATTGAGGATCACACATATAAACTAGCGATTGATTCGATTGCAGAGTCCTCAGACTGGATATCACCCGAGTCCGGCGTGACCAATCGCGGGTTTTCAGATTATCCTTCTTGGATAACATTCGATTTGAACAATCCGACCGACACCGACAAGAAAATTGTCGTTGAGTACGTCGACGCTTCTGCAGAAACCATCGATCTTTACTACCGATTAAAAGGGAGTAGAGAAGATTTCAACCATGAGCACTTTTCATACAACGCAGCATCTGAGGGCCGGAGCGTCTCATTTTATCGACCAGCCTTCTCAATTACGGTGCCTGCTAATTCAAATATTGAAGTGTTCTACCGACTCTTTCAGGGGAATGTGTTTCCAATGCATCGTTTTGACACGATGCGAATTTGGGAAGAAAAGGCATTCTACCGCACAGGAAATATCGAACTATCGCTGTTGATGATCTTGCTGTGTACCGAGCTTTCAATGGGTTTAGCCACCTTAATCGCTTACTTCTCAACACGCGATAGATTATTTCTGTATTACACCGCCTTTGCGTTTTCAGCCGCGTCTCTCTTTGCATCCTTGAGCGGTATCTGGGGCTACTTTGTCATGACTGAGCATTACCAACTGTGCATGGTCGTTTTACAAATCAATATCTGTCAAATCACAGCGATTTTGTTTGTCAGAAAGTTCCTCAATATCGCAGAGCATTTGCCTAAGGTGAATACGTTTTTGCTGCTTGTTGTTGCGATAGACGTTATCGGTGTGCTACTAAACCTATTTGGTAAACCTTATCTGTCTCGAATCATTATCGACTACACAGCGATTGGTTATTTCATTCTTATTCCCCTTGGGCTCTATGCGCATAAAAAACGTGTTCCCCACGCGTTATTGTTTTCATGTAGTTGGCTGATATTTATTGTCGGAATGGTTTTGGCCTCTCTTCGTTACCGTGGTTACATAGCCAATACACCATTATCAGAGTGGCTGATTTACTTCGGTGGTTTTGTTGAAATCTTCCTTCTGACGACAGTGCTAGTGCTGCGCTTCCGACACATGCAACATGAGAAACTGGTGATTGAACGCGAACACCGTCAGCACCTTGTAAACGCAGCGCGTGTATTAGAAGAAAAAGTTAATGAACAAACTCAACAATTACGCATTGCCAAAACGCGTGCCGAAAGAGAAGCAAGAACCGACCCTCTCACTGGCCTGCCTAATAGGCGATCTTTCTTCGAAAACGCACAGGCATTTCTGTTGCGATCAAGGCGTAAGAATGATCCCTCGGTGTACTTACTGATGATCGATATCGACCATTTCAAAAGGATTAACGATACATACGGACACGCCGCTGGCGATGCAATATTGCATGACGTTGCGAAGATCTTAAAAGGCGTGGTGCGGTGTACCGATTTAATATCACGACTTGGCGGCGAAGAGTTCGCTATCGTCATGGAGGGGGTGACGGACTCTGAGGCACAAAAGCTCACTGAACGCTTACATTTCGCTATAGAAAACAATGAATTCACCCATAACCAGCAGGTAATGAGTGTAACCATCTCAATCGGTTCAGCGAGTTGGGATCAAAACCTGACACTCGATCAATTGATGAGGAAGGCAGATAACGCGCTTTATGACGCCAAAAGTCAGGGGCGTAATCAAATCGTTTATGCAAACCCGATTGCGCTGGCCTGATGGTAAAGATCTTACGGAACAAACCAACCCTAAAAAACACTCTATAAAGTGTGGATAGAATAATCGCTCTAAGAGAAAGCCAAGAGCGAGATTCGTTATCTATACTAAAAACATCGCTATATCAGTCATTTGGTTATTCACCTAACAACACCGTCGATGTTTAGCGGACCAAGCTTACTTATAAGGGGCAGGTTAGAGATGAAAAATGTAAAGCGATATCAGTACCTTGGTATTTTCCATGGTGCATTTACAGTTCTAATAGGGCTCATCGGCGGGATTTTTCTGACATTCTCAGTGATTGGTGAAATACAAATTTGGCCGCTCGCAACATGGCAAGTCGTCTTGCCCGGAGATACAGCCCTTTGGCGAAGCGCACACACAGGGCCAATTATTAATGGCGCATTGTGTATTGCGGTTATGCTGTGCTTGTCAATTCTCGCTCCAACAGACAGGCAGGCGCGTCATATCAGCTATGCCATGATACTCATGTGCTGGGGTAATACCTTATTTTACTTTTTCCGCATTGCCAGTGTTAACCGCGGACTAGCGTTAAACACAGAAAGATTCGGTGAAGGGACATTCATTGACTATCTGGCATTCCTGCCCCCTTACCTCATCATTCCGGTCACTGTCTACGCGGTGTTATATCTGATGTTGATTGCCTACCAAAACTACCGCCTCAGTTAATCCACGCGCACTGAAATGTTATTTTTCGTTGCCTGTTTTTGGTGGGGCGATGACGGCATGTAACCTTTCTCTCAGCGACGCATTGCTCGCTGAGACCTCTCGCCACATAGATTGCCATTCAGTAAACGTTGACGTCAGCGGGTTACCACTGTCTATCGGTGTTGTTATGCCGTAATCCACTGTCTCAACCTCAGGCTCAAAAGTTCCGAAGAGACGATCCCAGATGATCAGTACTCCGCCATAGTTCTTATCGATGTATTGCGGATTACGGCCATGATGAACACGGTGATGGCTCGGTGAATTAAATACCCAATCAAAAATGCCAAAACTTCTAATCCACTGTGTGTGGATAATAAACTGCAGTCCAAGGCTGAGAAGTACCGCAAAAATCACCCAGTTTGGTGGGAAGCCCACGATAACAAGCGGTAACCAAAACAGCCACATCCCCGCCACTGGGTACATAAGACTTTGACGGAATGCAGTGCTGAAATTCATGCTTTCAGAACTATGATGCGTTGAATGTGCTGCCCAGAACCAGCGGATACGGTGACTTGCGCGATGGAACCAGTAGTAACAAAAGTCTTGTGCGAGAAGCAGGACCAGAAACATACTTACTGACATCTTGATATCAAATAGTCGCCAGTCAAACAGCCAAATGTACACGTTGATAACCATCAAACCGAACAGGACTTCCGAGGCTTGATGCATGCCTGCAAGAATGAAGTTACACAACGTTTCTCTTGGCTGGTACGTCGCTGTCGCTGGCAGTTTTCCGGCTCTCACACCGAGTAGCCACTCAAGCACCATACAGGTGACAAACAGAGGGCCAAGTAACAGCAAAAGATAATCTGGGTGTTCAACAATAAAATCCATTTTCATTCCTCATATGCGACAACAACTTACTGTCACCAACGCGCGTAGTGATCTTCGGTCAGTCCTACCATGTCGTCCAGAACATACTTATTCCCATCACTGTCATGAATATAGCCGGAAAATACTCCAACAAACTGACGGAAATTACTGCGTAATAGCCATAAATTGAGCTTTTCTTTACGGAAGTTAGCTGGCTGAAAAGACAAGTCCAGTCGCCCATCAAAACTGTATATTCGCCAAGGTGACGATACATCTCCACGATCAAAATCGAACACGACCGGACCCAATAGGTGTCTTTCGCCATTAATCCAAAGCGCATTCTCGTTTAAGCCAGTTTCATTGACGCCGTTAGCAAGGTTAAAGCCCACTGTGCCAGTTTCCGTGCGCCCATTGAGCGACGCCCATCGCCAACTGGTATCTCGCCGCATATAGCCAGCAGAGAAGTCATAGTTTGCCAACGCGTTATCGAGACAGATGGGATTTCCATGCACAATCATTTCACCTAAGACAGTGAGCGTGTTGTGCTTTTGCGTGTAGGTCCATCCGTTATAGCCCGTTTGGTTACACAGCGCTAAAGGCTTTGAGCCTTCCGGTCTCTGTAAACAAATTGAACATTTTATAAAAGGCAGGTTGATGTTGGCTGACCATTGTCCTCGGACAATAGAGAATTCCAAATACTTGCTTGTATTACCCAAGAATGCCCGCCCTTCTGAAGGAGACGGCTCAGTAGAATATCCCACGCCTTTTGGTTTCACCCATTCATACTTTTCATAACTATCCTTCTCTCGGTCATAAACGTAAGCGAAGCCACTTGCTAGATAGCGAATATCGGCAATCGCAAACCCAATTATGTAGTCAGGCGTCACGATAGAAACAAACTGAAACTGCTTATAGTGGAAATGTTTCGCCCAACGTGATGCAGGCTTGTCCATGACATTTTGGTATTGGAAGGCATCGAGACTGAGATGGCCGACTTCAGTGTCAAAATAGCCTAACTTCGGCTTCCCATCACTATCCATAAGGCTGACTGGCGCGGGAAAAGGCA
The DNA here is from genome assembly GCF_004116385.1 of Veronia nyctiphanis. Lineage (GTDB taxonomy): Bacteria > Pseudomonadota > Gammaproteobacteria > Enterobacterales > Vibrionaceae > Veronia > Veronia nyctiphanis. Next base: position 32,652 of record NZ_PEIB01000011.1, read on the forward strand.
CGCGAACGAATGACATATCGGCTTTCGACATTGAGAGTATCCTTACTCATCGGGCTACGTATGAAATATAGACCATATACTCTAGATGAGAAATTAAGTATGTCAAAGAACAGTGATTTAGGATTACAAATAGAAGCTGTTTGTTGGGAGCACGAAAGCAGGTTTTAGGCAGGGAGAAACAAAAACGTTGAGAAAGGCAGCGCTGTTCACTCTAACAGCGCTGCCTAGGAATTAGGTATTAATCAGCCAATCAACGCTTCAATATCAGCCGCGATTTGCTCAGGTTTGGTGGTTGGAGAGTAACGTTTAACTGATTTCGCTCCCGGCATAACCAAAAACTTCGTGAAGTTCCACTTAATACGTTTTGTTCCCAACGCACCTGGCGCAAGCGTCTTAAGTGCTTGATACACAGGGTGAGCCTCATCCCCATTTACATCTACAATCTCAGTCAAATCAAACGTCACACCAAAGTTTATCTGACATGCGCCTGCCATGCTTTCATCACTTTCTGGCTCTTGATTGGCAAATTGATTACAAGGGAAACCAATCACCTTTAGCCTTTGTCTTTATACTTCTGATGAATTTTCTCCAAGCCGTCGAATTGCGGTGCCAAACCACACTTAGTCGCAGTATTGATGATAAGGATAGGCTTATCTTGCCAATCTGACAGGCTGTGTTGTTTACCGGCAATTTTAAAGGTCGAATTCAATAATTGGTCTTTCATGGTGACTCCGATTCAATTAAGTTGCATTATTTATATCGTGCACGATTTAATATCGCAAGACTTAGTTTTCAGGTTTTAGATAAGATCACAAATTCGATACTTGCTAACAGAATTAGCAAGCATATGTGATATAATCGCGCGCGATAATCTTGGAGAAGTACATGGCAAAAATAAATTTAGAAGATCAGCTTTGCTTTCCGCTTTATGCTGCATCACGGTTGATGACAAGAAAATACCAGCCAATGCTAGAAAAGCTTGGCATAACGTATCCACAATATTTGGTGATGATGGTGCTTTGGGGAGAAAACCGCCAAACGGTCACTGCAATTGGTGAAAAGCTTTTTCTTAACAGCAATACACTGACTCCGCTGTTAAAAAGACTGCAACAACTCGACTTAGTAAGCAGAGAGCGGAACCCAGAAGATGAACGCCAAGTGCTGATATCACTGACTGACAAAGGGAACAAATTACAAGATGACGCCTTTTGCTTGCTCGAACCTTTAGCAAGTGCAGCAGACAACAAAGAAGCGGCGGAGCTTCGATTGACACTGCATAACTTGATACGTCTGCTGGAAGACACGGAATAAAACAAAGCGCCACTGATTAATATTAATTTCTCAGTGACGCAGATTAGATGTCAACGTGGCGCTATTTCTTCTGGCTTGCTAAAAATTTAGGAAGGGCTGCCATCGCTGCGGTAGCACCAGATTGGCTCCAACCACCATCCACAGGCAAGATTGCGCCAGAAATGTAAGACGCTGAGTCACAAGACAGCATGCCTGCAGCATTGGCAACATCATCTACCGAGCCAAGTCTGCCCAGCGGAACACTTTCCGTGACCAATTGCGCAACCTGTGGTGTTGGAGCCAGACGTTCCATTCCCTCTGTTTTGTCAATTGGGCCAGGGACAATAGAGTTAACTCTCACACCAGACGCTCCCCACTCAATAGCGAGGGTTCTTGTCGCCATGTCTACACCCGCTTTCGCAGAACACACATGTGCCTGGTGGCTCATTGGCAAGAAGGCTTGTGGTGCTGAAATGTTGATAACACTTGCACCCGGTTTTCTAAGATGCTCGAAAGATGCCTTCATGACGTGGTAAGTGCCCAGCAGGTCGATTTCAACAACCGAGCGAATTGCGTTGGCTGACATGTCATTCACTGTTGCAGGGAAGTTGCCTGCTGCACCCGAAATTAGCACATCAATTTGACCGCCGAAAAAATTCACTGCGGCTTCAAAGCCTTTCTCGACGTCCTCAGAATCTCTAACATCAAACGTGATCCCGAATGCCTCAGCACCCAACTCTTTGAGTGTGTGGACGGCAGTATCTACTTTCTCTTGTTTGCGTGATGCAACAGCAACCTTTGCACCCCAACGTGCAAAACCGCAGGCAATACCAAAGTTAATTCCGCTGGTACCACCGACAACAAAAACGTTTTCCCTGAAAAATCAAATGTATTACTCATAGATTTATTCCTCTATGTTCCTTGTATTGGGCTACTAAACAGTTAATTGCATTGTGTTGATGAGTGGAGGGTTCTCCGACTCAATGGTCTCGATGATTTCCTTATGGAGGCGTTTTTTATGTTCACCGAAAATTGTGCGCTTCTTATCAAATGTCTCAGCAAAAGAGATCGCACCATCTCGCAACGATGCTGCATCTTCGAACGCCCGCTCAATGACGTGATCCTTTTCCAGCTCATCGGCGGTAACACGGCGGCCAGTGAGTTTCATCTCATTGAAACGGTAGTACGGCACTGCTTTTTTAACGAAGGCAATCATGCCCGGTAAAAACGGAATGGAGAGATCAACCTCAGGGAAGCAGAAGAAGCCTCGGTCAGCGCGCATCAATCTGAAATCACAAGCGCACGCTAAAATCGCGCCATTACCGAAAGCGTGTCCATTAATCGCCGCGATTACCGGAATAGGTGCAAGCAACAATGTTTTAAAGACTCCATCCATTGCATGCATAAATGCCATGATCTCTTCGAATTTCTTTTGCTTCATTGCAGGTAACAACCACTCGATATCAATACCTTGGCTGAAACTTTTTTCATCGTCGGACGTCAAAACAATAGACTTGTGGTTTTCATCTGCAATCGCTTCATCTAATGTTGACTGCAAGCTCTTTGCAAATTCAGGATTATGCCTGTTCTCGCCATTCGTCATTGTTATTACTGCGACGTTACCGATTGTTTCTAATTTACAAATACTCATGACTAACTCTTAATTACCTGTGTGAAAAAGGGCCCACTATTCAAATTAACTCTTTGAATCACCCCGATTTATTTAGACTTATTTATGTTTTGTCTTTAAAAAGACTTCGCCTTATATTCATATTAGACACAAAAAGGCTCAGAAAGGAGGTTGGTTCTCGATGCATGTAATACAACAAGCGCTCAGCTTTCTAAAAGATCATGGCGATTGCCGCGTGTATACGAAATAAAGTCAAACACGTCGAAGACCAAAGATAGAAAAGTCACCGTAGTGCTGGCCAGCAGCCATAAATAAAGCAGACCATCAATACTCGATGAATCACTAACCAGTGTGATCATTTGGAATGCCAAGAGAGGAATCCAAGAGCCATGCATTATCGATAACAGTTTTGTAAAGCCATGGATCTCAGCGATCATAAAGCCAATATACATTCCACTAACAAACGCAACCAAAGTAACAATGGCGATTGGGTGCGGAAGGAAATACAGAGGAATGATACCGTTTACTAATACTAATACTGCCACCCACCCTTGCCAATGTAACGGCATTTTGAGCAAGCCCCTAATAAAGTTGATGCCAAAAAGTACTCTCACTTCTATCCCTTGAAATGTCATCGATTCATATCAACTCGATATGAAAAAATTGCAGACACACTATGAGTGCTCGTTTACACTCGATGTAAAGTTGCTAATATACGTTTGATATTACGAGATTAGACTGCAGAGCATTTGACTCAAAACTAAGACTGGCAATTAGAATATTTACACTAGGAACGGTTTAAAACATTAAAGGAGATAGGAGTACTAGATATTATTAACTTATATCTAAGTCATTAAACAGAAGCACCAATAAATTACACCCGCTTGTTTACGATGTTTCTTTTGGTGAAAGATACGAATAAACACTATCAGCCACTTTTTTTCCGTAATTAGCCAATATATTCTTTGCCATTTCAGCGTCACAGCATTTTCCGGCCGCAATCTTATGTGCCTGCTGTATCACATCTTTGTCTCTGTCCTCATTGAGCAGGACGCCCACGATCTCCTCGAGCTCAGTAAAATAACTGTTGTCTTCTTCCGCAACAAGACCATAGTCTGTGCGAAGAATTTTCTTGGCCAGAGATTTAAAGTCTGCATCAATGGGATTGACTTGAAACGCTTTATCTAAACGTTGTTGAATATCTTTATTCATTTCGCAGAAAACAGCGGTTTTGGGTTTACAGGGTAAGATAACTTTCGTCAGATCATCACCCCAAATACACGTGCAAAAATGTTTGAGCCAACATTGCCATTCAAAGTCATTTTTGATCATGACTTCTTCGTAATGACCGATATCGAACTCTAACTTACTAATAATGTTAAAGGTATTGTTCAACTCATAGGCTACCTCTTCAAGTTCTGAACTAAGGCTTTCTGACAATGGCTCATGAGTTACGATGCAAATATCCAAATCAGATTGATAAGGCGTCGCGTTGCCACGCCCTACACTGCCATATAAGTAGACAGAATGAATATAGCTTTGAAATTCGGATTTCAATGCATTTACAGTGGCTTCAAGCACAGGTTTAAATTCGCGCTGGACGTTATCCAATGAAACATAATTTTTTATGTAGCCGTCTTCCGTCAGTCCTCTGTCAGTCATAGCTTTTCCTCTTGGGTTACGTTCTTTCCATGTATACAAACTGTGCATCTTCGGAACAACGTGAAAAGCCAAACTTGTGATAGAGTTTGCCTACATGGTGTCCCTGAAGATAACAAAGACGAACAGGCTTCCTTTCATCATCGGCTTGCCTTAAACAATCATTAAGAACACGACTACCCAGACCTTTACCCTGCAGTTTCGGCATCAAGAAGAATCGGCAGAAGTAAAAATGGTCGCCTTTGTCGAGAAGAAGAAAACTCCCGACCCTATTACCGTCAACTTCAATAATATTTGGTCTCGCCTCTTCCCATTCATCAGCGTGTATTTCACGTTGAATATTTTCATCCCAACCAAAAACCGCTTTTACTGCATCGTATTCGGCGGCTTTTTTCAGTTCGAAAAGGAAATCATAATCGCCGTCTAGAGCTTGTCTGGTGAGGTACTCAAGCATGGTCACTTACATTCGGTTTGATTACCCAAACATACAAAAGAGGCCTTCCTAAAGGAAGGCCTCTTTTCGTGAGATCAGTCTAACTGATGGGGTATCAAGCAAAGGTATTATTTGGCTGGAAGCATTAACCACTGTTCCAAGGAAACAGCAGAGCCAAGTGACCCCCTCTTTCAATCATCAGCAAACAGCGACATTCGCAGAAACTCCCTGAAATGAACTAAGCGTCCCAACCCAATCGGCGCGTCAGTGCTTTGGGGTCGGGCTTGCGCTTGGCAAAGCGCTCGTACAAATCCATCGGTGCTTCACTGCCACCTTTACTTAAAATATGCATGCGGAACTCCGAAGCGGTTTGCTTATCAAAAATACCCGCTTGCTCAAAGCACTCAAAGGCGTCGGCATCTAGCACATTAGCCCATAGATAGCAGTAATACGACACGGCATAATCACTCCCGCCAAAACTGTGGGTAAATTGACACGACTCAGACCAATATGTGGGGACATGAGTCACTGTAAATGGTGCTAAAACCTTTTGCTCAAAGGCCGCAACATCGTCAATATTTGAAGGGTTCTGCGTATGCCAAAGGAAATCGAGTTGACAGTACATCAACTGGCCCAATATGTATGACCCTGATTGAAATTGCTCTGCCGCTTTCGCTTTGGCTATCAGCTCCTCGGGGAGGGTTTCACCGGTTTGGTAATGCTTGGCATAAAGGGCAAGTGACTCGGGTTTAAGTAACCAGTTTTCGAGAATTTGCGAGGGCAGCTCGGCAAAATCCCATTTTACATTGGCACAGCTCAACGAAGGATAGTGCACATTTGACAACAGCATATGCAATGCATGGCCAAATTCATGCAGCAACATTCTTGTGTCATGTAAGGTCAACAGTGATATCCCGTCTTCATCTGGTGGGGTGCAGTTGCACACTATCGATACATGCGGGCGCATTTGGCTGCCATCTGGACGAATGCCTTGATATTGATAACCCCTACACCAGGCGCCGGGAGCTTTACTGTCACGGGTGAAACTGTCGACGTATAACAAGCCCAAGTGACTGCCATCGGCATCAAAAACTTCAAAAACCTCAGTATCGACATGACACGTGGGCAAATCAGTGCGATTTTCAAACTGCAACCCAAATAATTGGGTCGCATGAGCAAACACCCCTTTTAGAGTTTGCCGATATTCGAAATACGGCTGGAGCGCTTGCTCATCAAAATCAAACATCGCCTGACGCTGCTTTTCACTGAAATAGAAAATATCCCATATCGCGATATCGCCGTTTTCCAATTCATAAGGGATCTGTTCACGATCTAAAAAATCTTGAAGCTCAATGATCTCCTCTTTGGCTTTGGGGAAGGCTATTTCTTGCAAGGCTTCAATGAAACTGCCCACTTGCTCAGGCGTCTGCGCCATGCGATCGGCCAGTTGGTAGTGGGCAAAACTGTCATAACCCAAAAGCTGCGCACGTTGATGGCGCAACACGGCGGTACGCTTGACCACCTCTTGGTTACAATACTCATCACCATTGGCAACTTTACCGAAAGCTTGGATTATCGCTTTACGAAGTGGACGGTAATCGGCGTAATTCAGCACAGGTCCCATCGAGTGACCCCTTAAGGTAAACAGCCATTTATCGTCTTCGCCTGCTTGCTCGGCGTCGCGTTTGGCTGCTTTTATGACCGCTTCAGGCAACCCAGAAAGATGCTCTTCATCTGTGACCCACTCCTGATGGGCATTGGTTGCGGCTAGGATGTTTTTAGAAAAGGTGGTGCAAAGTGTTGATAATTTTTGGTCAATTTCGCGCAGCTGTGCTTGAGCTGACTCATCCAACTGGGCCCCTTGGCGGACAAAACTATCATAGGCATTTAGTAGCAAAGTTTTCTGCTCAGGGGATAAATCTAATTCTTCGGCCTGCTGGTATACCGCTTCGATGCGCTTAAACAGACCGGTATTTAAATACAGATCGCTTTTAAAATTGCTCATCAGCGAACTGATTTGCGGAGCCAAAGCTTGCATGTCATCGCTGGAATTTGAGTCAGTTAGCTTTCTGAAGGTTTGCTCAGAGCGACCCAAGGCGTTTTGTGACCACTCCAGCGCTTCGATGGTGTTCTCAAAAGTTGGCGCTTGCGTATTTTGCACAATTGCGCTGATGGCGGATTGCGCTTGTTCAATGCCTTTTTCAATAGCAGGTAAAAAGTGCTCGCAAGACAGCGCGGCAAAATCAATCGCGCCATGGGGCAAATTAGATTGGGATACTAGGGGGTTGCTCATTCAAGCTCCTGTAGGTTCGGTAGGGGCATAACATCGACCTTAAATGACACTAACAGGTGCCGCTGAAACCAGCCGATTATACATGGTGTTCACATCAGTGGTGGCTATGCCAGTACATCATAAAACAGCTGTTAGTTTTTTGTATTACTTACAAATTTTTAACTAATAAATTTGAGAGGCACTCAACGCATCAGCAACTTCTGCTCTGGCTGACGCGTGACAAGGCTCGGATATAAGCCAAACGTCACTTCGCCGCCGGAAGTAATTTAAACAGTATGTAAAGGCACGACTTGAACCTTTCCCTTCGGTTTCAAGCATCAAAGAATATTCGGCAGCTTATGGGTAAGAGACTGAAGCTGAATAATTTGCTTTCGGTTTGTTTAATTGCACTTACAAAAGAGGCCTTCCCAAAGGAAGGCCTCTTTTCGTCAGATCAGTCTCACTGATCAGGCATTAAGCGACGATATTATTTTGCTGGAAGAACAGTGCCTTCAACAGAACCAAAACCAATACGGTTATAGCCTTCAGCCTCACACCATCCGTTCATGATGACTTTATCGCCATCTTCAAGGAACTTACGCTCTTCGCCATTAGCGAGAGTAATTGTTTCTTTTCCGCCACGAGACAGTTCTAGCAACGAACCTGCCTCTTCGTGCTCAGGACCAGACTGTGTGCCTGAACCCAACATATCACCCGGCTGGAAGTTACAACCATTAACAGTGTGGTGAGTAACCATCTGAGCCACTGTCCAGTAGCTATGTCTGAAACTAGACTCAGACAGTTTGGCCGCTGGTTGATTATCAGCACGCATTTTTTCCGACTCCAGAAGTACTGACATCTGGATATCGAATGCACCTGCTTCACGGTTGTGAGCAGACTCTAGATATTCAAGTGGTTGCGGCTCTTCAGCATCACGATGCCACTGAGCACGGTACGGTGCCAGTGCTTCAGTAGTCACAATCCAAGGTGATACGGTCGATGCAAAATTCTTGGCAAGGAATGGGCCCAGTGGCTGATATTCCCACGCTTGCAGATCACGTGCTGACCAGTCATTGAACAAACAGAAACCGAATACATGGCCTTCTGCATCTTCGATAGAAATCGTGTCGCCCAGTGCATTACCATTCCCTAGGTAAATACCTAGCTCAAGTTCATAATCAAGACGTTTACACGGACCAAAAGACGGCGCAGTCGCGTCAGGTGCTTTTGTCTGACCTTTTGGACGCGGGAATGATTGGCCTGAAACACCAATTGACGATGAACGGCCATGGTAACCAATCGGAACCCACTTGTAGTTAGGCAACAACGGGTTATCAGGACGGAACAAACGACCTACAGCTGTCGCATGGTAGATAGAGGTGTAAAAGTCTGTGTAGTCACCAATGTGACACGGCACAGAGTACTCAACGTCATCTTGAGCCACTAATGCTGATTCAAGCACTGACTGATGCTCAGAACCTTCACGTAGTGCCTTGGACACAGCCAGACGCAGTGCTGACCAGTAAGCATTACCAAGACCCATCAGAGTATTGAGTTTTTCTTCTGCACCCGCTTCAGCAGCATGCTGAGCGTCGCCAGAGAAAATGTTTGCTTCAGCAACAACTTTCAGGTCAACAACCTGATCACCAATGGCCACACCACCTCGGAAAGCATCTGCACTGTTTTTGCGGCGGAAGGCAGCAAATGGCAGATTTTGAATAGGGAAATCGGTGCCTGCAACGTTGGCGCTCGCGACCCAACTTTTCAGGTTTACATCATGGGTTTCGTTAATCAGAGACATGGTCCTTCCTTCTTGACCTAAATGAACGCTACATTGTTCTTACTAGAAGTGAAAAAGCAGCTCAAAAATAAGCTGCTTTTTAATTTTTTTGGCTTAATCGATGTTAAATCACACCGCGACGTTCTTGGTCGCGCTCAATTGATTCGAACAGTGCTTGGAAGTTACCCTCACCGAAGCCACCATCATCAACACGTTGGATCATTTCGATGAAGATTGGGCCAAACAGGTTTTTCGAGAAAATCTGTAGCAAGTAACAATCTTCAGATTGGCTATCCACTAAGATTTGGTGCTCACGGATCTTCTCACGGTCTTCTTTAACCCAAGGAACGCGGTCGAAAATCGTTTCGTAGTACTCAGGAATAATATCCAGCGTCGCGATAGTAGACTTGTCCAGCTTGTCCAAAGAACCGACAAGGTCGTCTGTAAGGAAAGCAAGGTGCTGAACGCCCGGGCCATTGTACTCGTTCAGATACTCATCGATTTGGTTATTGTTGTCGTCTTTACCTTCGTTGATTGGAATCGAGAAGGTACCGCAAGGAGATTTCAGTGCATAAGACAGCAGTGCAGTTTTCTGACCTTTGATGTCGAAGTAGCGAACTTCAGTGAAACCGAAGACATCTTTGTAGAAGTTAGCCCAAGTGTCCATCGTACCTTTGTAGACGTTGTTCGTCAGGTGGTCGATACGGATAAAGCCTTTATTCTCGACAACATTTTGGTCGTCTGCAGCCAAATCTTCAAAGTCAGATTTGTAGATATTGTTTTCTTCACCAAAGTTTTCGATGAAATAAATCAGGCTGTCGCCAATACCGTAAATGGCTGGGTAAGGTAAATCTTTGTGCGTTGAATCGGTTGCAGGTTTAGCACCGCGGTCTACAGCAACTTCGAATGCTTTCTGTGCATTCTCAACACGCCAGCCCATTGAACAAATAGCTGGACCATGGCTACGTGCAAACTCAGCAGAAAAACCATCGCGCTCATTGTTTAGTAGGAAATGGATGTCATTCTGGTTGTAGTAAACAATGTCTTTGCCTTTGAATTTCTTGAGCTTCGAGAAACCGAAATCAGAAAATACTTTATGCATGTAGTCAGCATCTGGTGAAGCATACTCTGTAAATTCAATACCAACCAGACCAAGTGGGTTATTTACTTCGCTCATTGTCTTTATTCCTTCAGTAACAAGTGCGGCTTACTTTGCCTTTGTGTTGCGAAGATAATTAATCAAAAAACCTATGAGGGGAAGGTATCGGAAGTAATTGGAAATACCCAGTAATGTAAAGGTGCTTGGACAAAAACAGTGGTATATGAGTAGGTATTTACAATTTCACAACATGGCTGCATTAAACATTTAGTGACAAAGAGCACAAGAATAAACAAGATGTCACCTAACAGAATCCAATCAATATAATCTTTTGTTTTTTATGAAATAATTTGCGAAATCAGGACCTTTAATATCGTTTTATCCGCTGTAGAAAACAGTACTACATGCAGCCAAATTAAATTTCTGTAACGATATATTTACAACCCTCCAGAAAGCCTCTAACAATAGGATAAGCTCCGCAAAATTCGCCCCGCTCTCTGTCTGATAGTGAAACTGACAAAAGCCATAATGGCGCAGAAGATCACATTGGCGATTCTGTTTTGATAACTAGTACATACCACTTGGCTTGATTAAGCAGAAAAGTTCTTGTGGTATCGATATGACAACACTCTTTTGGTCTTGTGTATTCAATGCTTCATTATGAAGTTAATCGCAGGATGGTCAGGTTATTTCCTAGTCTACGCTGTCCTGAATAGTAATCGTTAACGACTACATCAGACGTTATCTGATAAAACAAACATGGTTTAACATAACCGTCCGTTAAGAGATTTATTTAGGGGAAGCGTAATATAATCACTTGACAATAAAAGATTGGAAATTATATCCAAGATAGGCAGGGTAACCAACATAGGCCTGGTGTTTAATATAAAGACGAAAATAGGGTTATTAGAAGGTTAAAGAATGTTTGCGACTATATTACCAGCATTGATAACTAGCCATCAAAAGCAATTATCTATCTTTACGTTTTATACATAAAGCCACCAAATGCCTTATGAAATTCAACTCAAAAGTATCATTTTTAAGGCGGCAGTTATTTATGTTTAAAAGAAGACTATTTTCTTTGATATATCAAGTAACACTCAATAGTGTTTAAGCGTAAATTTTTAGATGGAATGTATTATTTTCTAGCTAACCGTTAGCTGCCAGCATGCTCCGTATTTGATTTCGTCGCCTGATGATGATAAGACCGAGGAACAAGCCTTGCATTCACAATAAATTATTGATATTAAAGGCTTAAATTGAAAAAGCTTTAAGTGTACTCATCGCTATCAATCTTGTGGAATGTCTTCAAATAGTACTGCCACCATAGTAATGAACCTTCTTGAAACGCGTAGCCTTTGAAAATGTAACTTCGGTTCATTTTTTATGAAACTCTTCAAACTTTAGGCATACTGATATTAAAGCACGCTTTAAAGACATACAGAAAAGATCAATAATGGGAAGTGCTACGTAGTAGCTACTGAGAAATCGACCTACCAATCATTATTTGGTAACAAAAGGTAATCGCAAGATTTACACAACTTTTTGTGTGCGTCTAAAATGTGTGCAATTTCCATCCACTTATTCGTAGAAGGAACGTCGTCACTTTTGAATTTCTAACAATATAACTTAAATTAACAAAAATAGAGTTAAATGATAATTTATTTAACATTCGTTTAACAAATATTTTTCTTTTTGGAAAAGTCTTCTGATTTTTATTACTGGAATCAATGAAAGTAATTCGGAATCAGGGAGGAAAAATGAAAATAAAACGTAGCAAGAAAGTTGCATTTACTCTTCTTGCAGTGCTTCCCATAGCACTTTTAGTGATTCTGTTTACCAGTAGCAATATGGTTCTGTTCGACTCAAAAGGACCGATCGGTGAGGCTCAATCTTCACTGATCATTACGTCTGTTCTTTTGATGGCCATTATCATCGTCCCTGTTTTGCTGATGTCCGTGTACTTTCCTTATAAGTATCGCCATAGCAACAAAGATGCCGAGTATAAGCCAAATTGGGAACACTCCACCAAAATCGAAGTGATCGTGTGGACAGTTCCGTGCTTGATTATTCTTGCATTGGGTTGGATAACTTATGAAACCTCATACTCTCTAGACCCGCGCAAAGAAATCGCATCTGAGCAAAAGCCGTTGACTATTCAGGTTGTTGCAATGAACTGGAAGTGGCTTTTCATTTATCCAGAACAACAAATAGCGACAGTTAATGAGGTGACTCTCCCAGTAAACCGTCCGGTTGAATTCCTCGTCACTTCAGACACCACCATGAACTCTTTCTTCATTCCGCAGCTTGGTAGCCAGGTCTATGCAATGGCTGGAATGGAAAACAGACTTTATCTAATGGCTGAAGAGCAAGGCGAATACCGTGGCATCTCTGCCAACTACAGCGGTTTCGGCTTCACTAACATGAAGTTTAAAGCTCACGCAGTTGATGACGCTGGATTCGACCAGTGGGTTCAGAAAGTGAAGGCATCAGATAAGGTGTTGAACGACGGCAGTTATGACGTTCTAGAGGCAAATGCCAAAGAACAGATCAAAACACCTCACCCTGTGACTTACTTTGCTTCCGTCGATCCACTCCGATTCAAAGATATTATTGAGAAACACGCGGGAGTCCAAAATGGCCTATAAAGGTGACGTGTACGCCGATCCTGATCCGATTTTCGGCAAATTAAACTGGGATGTAATTCCTTACACCGACCCAGTAATTCTGCCAGTTATGCTGGCAGCAATCCTCGGAGGCCTGGGCCTCGTTGGTGCCATCACTTACCATGGTAAGTGGAAGTACCTTTGGGATAATTGGTTCACGTCTGTTGACCACAAGAAAATCGGTATCATGTACATTATCGTTGCGGCGGTAATGCTTTTCCGTGGCTTCGCTGACGCATTTATGATGCGTACACAACAAGCTGCTGCAACGATTGATGGGGTCGGTTATCTACCACCGGAACACTATGACCAGGTATTCTCTGCGCATGGTGTGATCATGATTTTCTTCGTCGCCATGCCATTTGTGGTTGGCTTGATGAACGTGATTGTCCCACTTCAAATCGGTGCCCGCGACGTAGCCTTCCCCTTCTTGAACTCGTTGAGTTTCTGGCTGTTCGTTGTTGGTGCAATCCTGATCAACATGTCACTGTTCATTGGCGAATTCGCTGCGACAGGTTGGTTAGCGTATCCGCCGCTTTCAGGCATGGAATACAGCCCATGGGTCGGCGTCGATTATTGGCTCTGGGCACTTCAGATTTCAGGTATCGGTACCTTGCTGACGGGTGTTAACTTCGTGGTTACCATCATTCGCATGCGTGCACCTGGCATGACACTGATGCAAATGCCTGTATTCACTTGGACATCACTGTGTGCGAACGCCCTGATTGTTCTGGCATTCCCAATCTTAACAGTGACGTTAACGCTTCTGACGCTTGACCGTTACATCGGCACCCATTTCTTTACCTCAGACATGGGTGGCAACATGATGATGTACGTCAACCTGATCTGGGCGTGGGGCCACCCTGAGGTATATATCCTCATCCTGCCAGCGTTTGGTATTTTCTCTGAAATCACAGCAACCTTCTCGCGCAAGCGACTGTTTGGTTATACCTCTTTGGTATGGGCAACAGCGGTTATCATGGTTCTGTCGTTCATTGTATGGCTACACCACTTCTTCACTATGGGTGCAGGAGCGAGTGTGAATGCCTTCTTTGGTATTGCCACGATGATCATCTCGATACCGACCGGCGTTAAGATTTTCAACTGGCTGTTCACCATGTACAAAGGCCGCGTTGAATTTACTTCAAGCATGTGGTGGACCATCGCGTTCCTCATCACCTTCACTATTGGTGGTATGACGGGCGTGATGTTGGCGATACCTGCAGCAAACTTCGTACTTCACAACAGTCTGTTTGTTATTGCGCACTTCCACAACGTTATCATCGGTGGTGCACTGTTTGGTTACTTCGCTGGTTTCACCTACTGGTTCCCGAAAGCAACTGGCTTCAAGTTAAACGAGAAGTACGGCAAGATTGCATGTGTGCTGTGGACCGTAGGTTTCTTCGTTACCTTCATGCCAATTTACGTGCTTGGCTTTAACGGTATGACCCGTCGCCTGAACGTTGCTGATAACCCAGAGTGGGCACCACTGCTGTGGATTGCTGCTGTAGGTGTAATGATCATTGCAGCAGGTATTGCGACTCAGTTCTATCAAGTTTACGTCAGTATCCGTGACCGTAAGCTGAACGAAGATGTTACTGGTGACCCATGGGATGGCCGTACTCTTGAGTGGTCTACCTCTTCACCACCAGCTTTCTATAACTTCGCTACTTTGCCGAAAATTCATGACCGTGATGAACACCACTACATGAAAGAAAAAGGTGAAGCATACAAAGCGCCTGAGCGTTACAAGCGTATTCACATGCCTAAAAACACGTGGGCTGGCGTTGTAATCAGTGCATTCTCACTGTCTCTAGGCTTTGGTTTTGTTTGGCATATCTGGTGGATGGTTATCGTCAGTGCTGTCGCTATGCTGGCATCTTGGATTGCTTACAGCTTCGAACGCAGCAAAGACTACTACGTTGAAGTGTCTGAGGTTGAAGCCATTGAACGTGCACACCTTGCACGTGTCCATGGCAAGCAGCCGATTACCAGCGAAGAAGACGATTCTAAACCTTCTGACCTGAAACCTGCAGATTCAATGGCATAAGGGACTGAGAGCAGTTATGACTACAGAAGTAAAAAATACATTTGACCCGAATGTTGCTGCTCAGTCACACGGCGGTCATGATCACGATGATCATGACCATCATGACTACGCTGGCGATACTATCTTCGGATTCTGGATTTACATCCTGAGTGACTGTTTGTTGTTTGGTACACTGTTCGCAGTATATGCCGTTTACTCAAACAGCTTTGCAGGCCTTATTGAGCCGAAAGAACTCTTTAACCTGACCTTCGTGGCAGGTGAAACTGCCCTGCTTCTTCTGAGTAGTTTCACCTTCGGCATGGCAATGCTGAAAGCGAACAAAGAAGACATGCAAGGTATGTTTAAGTGGCTGGGCATTACCTTTGCCCTGGGCTTCTCGTTCCTTGTGATGGAGCTTTACGAGTTCTGGCACTTTAGCATGAAGGCGCAACGTTCCACAGCAGCGCATACTGGTCGTCGTTCTACGCATTGGTTGCGACACACGGCTTGCACGTTTTTGCCGGTCTGATTTGGATGATCGTATTGTTCGTTCACTTCAAGCGTGATGGTTTTTCTGAAGACAACAAAACACGTCTGGCTTGCCTGAGCTTATTCTGGCACTTCCTTGACGTTATCTGGATCTGTGTATTCAGTGTTGTCTACTTGATGGGAGTAATGTAATGGCTAATTCATCAGAACACGGCCAAGGCGGACAGGCTCACGGCAGCGTAAAAGAGTACGTTCAGGGTCTTATTTTCTCAATCGTTCTTACCATGGTGCCATTTGCCATGGTAATGGCTGAGATTGGCTCTAAACAGCTTATCGTCGGTGTGATTATGATTTTCGCAGTCGCACAGATTCTGGTTCAGCTTGTGTACTTCCTGCACATGAACACCTCATCAGAGCAAATGTGGAATACCTCTTCCGCAGTCTTTGTGGTGGTTATTGTGGCTATTATTCTCGTCGGCTCCCTGTGGATTATGGACCACCTAAACCACAACATGCTGATGGGGCACTGATTGGGTTATTAGATGTTTAAACCTTATCTTAAACTCACCAAACCCGGTATTATCGGCGGCAACTTAGTTGCCGCCATCGGTGGTGTGCTTCTGGCTTCACAAGGCAACATTGACTGGCTGTTACTTCTTGCTGTTTGCGCAGGTACTAGTCTTATCGTTGCCTCTGGGTGCGTTTTCAACAATGTCATCGATAGAGATATCGACCGTCTAATGAAGCGTACTTGTGAACGGGAGCTGGTGAAAAATGTTATCCCTGTCTCGAACGCTCTTATTTGGGCTTCGTTGTTGGGTCTTACAGGCTTTTACCTACTTAGCCAATTTACCTCAACTATTGCATTCCAATTTGGCGTGCTGGGTTTTGTTGTCTACGTTGGCCTATATAGCCTCCACTATAAACGTAAGTCAGTGTACGGTACCCTGATCGGTGGTCTGTCTGGTGCATGCCCTCCGGTCATTGGTTATTGCGCTGTAACCGGTCAGTTTGATGCTGGCGCTGCAATTCTGTTTATCACCTTCTGTATCTGGCAGCTTCCGCATTCCTATGCCATCGCCATTTATCGATTTGATGATTATAAGGCGGCATCTATCCCCGTACTGCCGGTCGAAATCGGTGTAGCACGTGCCCGTTTACATATCATTGCTTACATCATTGCGTTTGCGGTTGCAGCACTCGCCCTTAATTATCTAGGCTATGCAGGTAGCTGGTATGCACTGGGCATTGGCCTTGTCAGCCTTCACTGGTTATACATTGCTAAAGTCGGCTATCAAAAAGTGCCAGATGCGCAATGGGGCAAGCAAATGTTGCTTTGCTCAATCGCTAACATCATGGTGTTCTGCTTACTTATTTCTCTCGACTTTTCATCTGGAAACATGACAGACAGCTATCAGGCGAATGCGATTATGGCAGCCCTGATGGAGCAAAGTTAATGACTAAAAATCCTGTTAAAATCGTGCTCCTTATTGGAGCACTCGCCCTCGTAGGCATCCTCGCTCTCTATGTGTACAACACCACTACCCCAATCGGCGAAAAGCAAAAGCAGCTTAAAGACCTTGGCGGTGAATTTCAGTTAAATAGCCTTAACGGTACTGTGAGCCTTGAGCAATACAAGGGCCAAACCGTTGTTTTGTACTTCGGTTTCCTCAACTGCGCCGAGGTTTGTCCTTCTTCAATGAGCGTTATGTCTGCTGCTTTCTCACTATTGCCAGCAGAAGAATATGAAAACGTTCAAGGCTTCTTCATCAGTGTTGATCCGGGTCGTGACGACTTAGAATCATTGAATAAATTTGCCAAATATTTCGACAAACGCATTCAAGGTCTCACAGGCACAGAAGAAGAAATTAAAGCGCTGACAGACCAGTATGGTGTCTATTTTGATCTCGTGGACATGGAGTCTTCCGAGCTCAGCTATACCGTTGACCATGCTTCTCGCTTCTACATCATCAACCCAGAAGGAAAGTTGGTTGATGCGATGAGCCACACCACAACACCAATCGAGCTTGCAGCAGGGATAGAGCGAGTTCTGGGTAACAGACTCGCCAAGAAGTAAACACTCTGGAAATAGATTTATGAAAAAGACCGCATTAATTCTCGCGTTAGCACTGGCCGCTTTTCAACCTGTTGCGAATGCATGTAGTGACCATGAATCAGCGCCTGCCGAAGCACAAACCTATCAGGAAGTGCAGACCTTCAATAATGCTCTGACCGTTGAAGGTGCAAGGGCGAAAGCACGATTCCCGGTGTAAAAGTCAGCGCTGGCTACATGAAGATCACGAATGACTCGGACGAAACCATTCGATTGGTCAACGCTAAATCTTCCGTCGCTAAGCACACTGAAATTCATCGTATGTTCATGCGCGACAGCAAAATGGCCATGCGAAAAATTGATGCCTTGGAAATCGCACCGAAAGAAACCGTTGAGCTGAAGCAGCACAGCTATCACCTGATGTTTATGGGCATTAAGGACGCGTTTGAACCGGGTCAGGTTATCAAAGTCACTCTAATTGCTGACAACGGCAAAGAGTTTGATACTCTGCTTACCGTTATGCCAATGAACAAACATTGATTAGAGGTGCAACGATGAAATCATCAGCTTTTCTGTTAGGTTGTTTATTTGCCGCGCCCGTGTTGGTTACTCCAGCGCAAGCTAAGACATCCATGGACAGCATTCTTGAGAGTCAGGATGTGCCTGCTCTGCAGAGCTCAGGGATCTCGCCTCAGCGACACTGAAAAAAAACCCGCACCGAATGCTGCCTTACGTCGACAAATCTGATGATATTCATTTGTTCAACGCACTGGCTGTGACCAGCTACAGAGACCGAGACAGCCACGTCACCTTCCATGGCGTGAAAAACATTAACGGCGGATGTGACACCTCTGTCACGGAGAGTTATGTGTTACAAACCGCCTGTGCCGACGCACGCCACGAAGCCTTCAGTAAGTGGGATTTTCAGGGCAAGCTGAACGACCATACGTACGTGCTAAAAAGTAAGCGTATTGAAGGGAAGCAAGCCTTTCTCACCGATCAATTTAAAAAGTACTGTTTGGTCACGACAAGGCAGGTTATCAGTAACTGATGGCAGTATGACTTTTACGTTAAAAGCACTCTTTAGAGTGCTTTTTTTATATTAGGACTCCAGCGTTTTGGATGGAGGATTTCGTAAAACGGTTCCCAAATCAACCACTCTAAACCTGTTGCCTCGCGAAAGAATGGTACAGTAAAAATCTCCAGAACCATGCAAGTAAGACAATAGAAGTACCCTCTTTATGATGCCAACACCCAACTATGCCAATTACTCCCTCGATGAGTTGCTCGACGCCAAAAATAACATTGATGGCGAGGAATACCCAGACCGCCTTAAGGCACTTGAGCAAGCCATTGAGGCACGCCTTGAAAATACAGAGGTCGTAGAAAAGGAATTGGCAGAGCTAGATAGAGCGAAATTTAAAAATTTCTGGCGACGATTTTTTGCTCTAATATTGGACGTTATTCTACTTTCGCTCGTTACGTGGGTAATAAGTGCAATTATGTTGCCTGGTGCTCTTTCATCTCAACCTGACATAAGCCCACCAGCCACACTTTCACAGGAGTCTGTCCTCGAATTTCAGCAGAAAGTTGAGGCCGCGTCGCTAAGTCAACAAAAATTAATGTCAGAATATTGGATTGTACTTAGCGTTCAGTATTTGATTAATGCCCTCATTCCCTTGCTTTACTTCATTTTAATGCATCACAAGTTCGGACAAACACTGGGAAAAATGGCCCTTAACGTCATCGTTGTTGACTTAAAAACCGAAAAGAAAATTTCTATGACCCAGTCAATTCGACGCTCAAGCATAGATATATTTTCAGGATTTATTTTCGTCACAACATCATTGGTTGCGCTTGTTAATATAGATGTTCAGAGGCCAATGGATTCACTCTTACTCGACTCTCCCGTATGGCAGTCATTCCACATAGGAATATCAATTCTATTGCTTGGTTTGTATATAGCCAAATATCTGCTTCCACTTTTCAACAGAAAGCGACGAGGCCTGCATGATTACATAGCGGGGACTGTGGTTGTCAGAGCAGAATAAGAATATTAAGCGGAGGGAAAGCCTTCTCTCCGCTACCGAACGCGCATCCACTTACCAAGACAGACTTCTACCGCCATCAACAGCAATGATCTGGCCTGTGATATAACGGCTGGATTGTAAATCAAGTATCGCACTTGCAATGTCCTCAGCTGTACCCTTTCTTGCTAGTGGTACTGTATTGAGGATGTTCTCTTTTTCTGCCTGATCCATGCCATTCTCTGGCCACAAGATCGCACCGGGGGCAATACCATTCACTCTAATTTCAGGCCCAAGCTCGACGGCCAGTGATTTCGTCATCATCACATTAGCAGCTTTTGCCATGCAATACAGGCTATGTTCGTTTAACGGACGATCAGCATAAATATCAGCAATGTTAATGATGCTGCCGCCTGAGTCGCGCAATGCAGCAACACAAGCCTGAATGAGGAAATAAGGTGCTTTAAGGTTACTGTCAAACAGTACATCCCAATCTTCTGAGGTCGCAGAGTCGACAGGGGTTGGATAGAACATCGACGCGCTATTTACAAGGCAGTCTAGACGGCCCCAGTTGCTGATACTTTCAACGGCTAAGCGCTTTACATCGTCATCTATGTTCAAATTTGCCTGAACAACAACCGCAGAGTTTTCGCGTTGAGCATTCAATGCAGCTGCTAAGCTCTTGCCTTCCTCTAATGAGCTACGGCAATGAATAACAACCTTAAATCCGGCCTGATGAAATGTCTCAGTAATCACTTTTCCGAGGCGACGAGCAGCACCCGTGACCAATACAACTTTATCTTGATTCATCCTTGAATCGTCCTTGAATAATTTGGTTACTTTGGCTCAGGCAAAACAGGAGGTGAACTATCCATATAAGTGAGGAAATTAGACCAAATATCATGAGTTCTTCGCTTAATCAGCATTTTCTTGCAATCTAATGCCATCATTCCGCGAATAGAGCCTTGTCGATATTGGGTGTATACAGAATCACAATGAGATTTCGCATACACCTGCCATTTTTCCTGCGCGACTTTAATACTTGCGACTAACTCTTTATCCTCTTGGTTGAAGACCAGAGCTTCAGCCAAATACTTCTCAAGTTGTTGCTCTGCTTGCTCCACTTCCTTGAGTGCGCATTGACCCAAGTCATAAGTCGAGATCGCCTTGTCACAATCAATAGAAGTTTCACCCGCGTACACGTGAAAACAAATAAAAAACGAGAACAACGCAACGTAATTATTTTTCAAGCTCACTTCCCCACACCATTTGCAATAAAATCGACGTTGACTCACCGATTGACCATGGCCAATGCACCAGCCGCTGAGGCATAAATAGATGCAACGACACTATTCGCTGCCTTCGATTTCAACCGAGTAATAAACTTAGACGCAAAGAAAGCATAGCTGGCGTAGACACTAAATGAGATAAAAGCGCCCGTACAGAGTATCGTTACCGCCTGTGTCGCCAGGGGTTTGTCGGCAGAAATATAAACGGGAAGCAGCATCATATTTACCAGTATCACCTTAGGGTTAGATAGCGACACCAGAATGGCAGTAAAGAAGATCCTTGCACGACTAATCGATTCAGCCTGCTGCTCAGTTGAAGGTTTCGCACTCCATGCCTTGTAGCTAAGACAAGCATGTAAGCCACACCGGCCCATTTAAGGTAAATCAAAATATCCATATGGCTGGATAATAGTAATCCGAGGCCTGCCAGCACAATTCCCTGATTTAAGGCTGTTGCCAGCGCAAACCCGGAGGCTGCCATCAGTCCTCCACGCACGCCGTTTGTCATTCCCTGAGCAATCGCATATGCCGCATTAGCGCCAGGCAATGCGATTGCTGCGCCAAATGTGATCACATAGAGAAACCATAGGCTAAGTGTCACTTTTCACTCCTTGTTGATGTCGTGTTGGAAGAAAGAATGTCTTTCTACCTGTTTGATAGTTCTTTACCGATGATCTCACCGACTGCGGCTCCCCAAGCTTGGTAACCTTTTCCATTAGGGTGGTATCCGTCAATCGCCATCCAATCTGTTGTGATAGGCGTATTTGAGCTGATAAAGTACCAGCCTTTCTGTTGACATAGATCCTTAAGTACAAGGTTCAACATCTTAGCTCTCACCCCGAGGAACCAACTTAATGGTGCAGGCAAAGCAGGGAATTTCGTCATGTCCGGTACTTCAGTGATAAAAATACGCGCGGGAGACCTGCCAAATTTTTCTACACATTGGTCAATCCGGAATCGCCATTTTTTCTCGGGTGTCAAACCAACGGTGTCGTTCACACCCAAGGTGATGACCAACACATCTATCCGTTCATCAACCATCGGCAATCGCAGTATGTCAGAAATCTTCGAACCGTTCTGTCCGACAATGTACGCTTTTGCCTCAATATTCCCCTCAGTCTCAAGAGATTTAACAATATTGGCAGTCAATCCATCATTAATATCTTCAACACCTACACCAGCGACAGTACTTTCGCCAATATGAAGTATTGAAACGTCACCTCTATTTCCAATCGTCCTGCTGCCAGACGCTTCCGGCAAACGGATCGTGTCCTTCTTTACTCGTTTACCCTGATGAATGATCACTGGCAGTAGCGGCAATAAACAAAGCTGCAGTGTATTTAACAAAAATGCGCGCATGGTGTTCCCTTTTAAAAAAAAGTAAATTCATTCAATTTGATATTGAACCGTTCATCGAAACATATGCCCGTTCATCGCAACATAACATTCAGTGACGTATGAGCCGATAGCATAGCTATTAAATCAACCAACGCTGAGTTAGAGAAATGACGCAATCAAACAAAAAACTACTCACGGCAATCTTTCTCGATTCCCCGGGACTATTCTTCGCTAACTTCATCATTCCCGTTGTCATGCATCAACAGTTCAATTTATCCGGTTGGCAACTTGGCCTTGTTTTTTGTCTTCAAGCAGTCGGCGCAGCTCCGCATCTGCTGGCTTTGTCTTGATATTCAGTAAAATCCTCAGCCGAAAAAATATTATATCAATAGCATCTGCTATTAAATGTCTTGCTTATGTGACCTTGTTTTTCGGTATTTTAAGTAAGGAGTTGATGCCCATCGCAATTGCATTGATTGTGCTTGGCGCCAGCTCAGCACTTTTTACTCTTTGCTGGGAAACTGAGATTACGGATAATGCGAGAGACAGTGATAAAGGTCGGTTGATTGGTCGATGCTTTAAATGGATTGGTATAAGCCAAATGGCAGGATCTACCATGGCGTTTACCCTGATGGGTGCCGGTCATGATCTGGCTCTTCCTCAAAGCGCTCAAGTTGCGGGGCTTATTCTGTTTGCTGTATCAAGCGGCCTGGCGGCAGTATTCGGCCGATTAGCTATGTCACCATCAGTGCCACTCGCTGGCAAAACCAAACAGTTAACTACACCAGTTCAGGGCAAACAGAAAAACGTTGGTAATCTTTTGCTCACAGGTTTGCTGGCGCTCGTACTATTGGGCCACACCTCCGGCTCAATGGTCGCTCCTTTCCTCGAAATGCACTTATTAGAAAAGCTAAACATTACTGATATTTCACAATTGTCCCTTGCATACGTACCGGGAGCGATGTTGTCACTCTTATTCGCAGAAAAACTGGGCAAACTGGTTGATAACATGCAACCTGCCCGTTTCTTCGCGGTCTTCGGCGGTTTGGGAGCAGCCTCCAGCTGGCTTTTGGTTCAGACCGATTCACTTTGGCAAGTCAGCTACTGTTCATGATTGATTCGACCATCATTGTCTCAGTCGGAATCTTGCTGATTAAGTTAGTTTCTGAACTCTCACCAAACCGTGTTGAGAATGGACTTGGGGCATTATCTGTAGTGAGCAGCATGGGCGCAATTCTTGGCCCTGTATTAGGAGGCGTATTTTGGAGTACCCAAACAACAGAGGGACCAATTCTTGTATCCGTGGGTATTGATACTACCGTTGCTATTCTCGGCTTTTCTCTTTTCACTGTCCTTTATCAAAGAGAGCCGGAACTCAAGCCAAGCCCAACAACGCCCTAACCCGAAGTAAAATAACCCTCAATTAAGTAACCCGGAAACGACAAGCCCACGATTCTCGCGGGCTTATTGATTGTTACAGAGGACAGCAACTTCGCTAGCTTATCTGCATCAAAGAAAAGAAAAACCAACGGAAGGCGTAACCTAAGCTGCTAAAGGCGACAACCCCACCAACCCAAAGAAGAACAAACCACATCCAAGGTTTCATTTTCATCGTTGTCATTCGTGGTACCCTTCATCTGAGCTGACTTTGCCCCGGAACACCCAGTACGAATATGCGGTATAGGCGATGATCATCGGTAACAGAATGACTGCACCAGCGAGAAGGAATTTCAGGCTGTTATCGGGCGCAGCTGCTTCCCATAAGGTGATTTCTCTGGGTACCAAATACGGAAAAACACTGATAGCGAAACCAGCAAAAGCCATTAGGTATAACCCCAGCGTACAACAGTACGCTCGAAGAGGTTTTTGCTTGTTTAACGAATGCCATAGTTGGTAAGCGCAAGCGGCAGAAACCGCCGGTATGACGAAAAAGAGCAACGAATTTGGGAAGGCAAACCAGCGCTGAGCAATAGGTTCTGACATGATGGGAAGCCAGACACTCACCACACCAATAGTGCCCAAGAACCAAAGAGTCAGCCTCTTACATTTCGCATAAAGCATTTGTTCAAGTTGCCCGGTTGTTTTCACTAACAGCCAACAACCGCCCAGCAAAGTGTACCCGAATGTTACCGCAATCCCGCAAAAAACGGTAAAAGGTGACAGCCAGTCAAACCATCCCCCCGCATATTGTCTACCGTCTACTTCGATACCCTGAAGCAACGTGCCAAGGATTAATCCCTGCGAGAAGGTGGCCATCAGTGAACCACCAAAGAAGGACCAATCCCAAAGAAACCGACCTTGCTTTGTCCGGTAGCGATATTCAAACGCGACACCACGGAATATAAGACCAAGCAGCATCGCAATAATGGGCGCATAAACGGCCGGCATCACTATGGCGTAGGCCAAAGGGAATACCGCAAAAAGGCCACCACCACCCAAAACCAGCCATGTTTCGTTGCCATCCCAAATAGGCGCGATGGAGTTCATTGCCGAATCTTTATCGTGATCGTTCAATGTCGGGAAAAGTATCCCTACACCTAAATCAAACCCATCAAGAATCACATAAGCCAAAACAGCAAAAGCGATCAGCCCGGCCCAAATTAGCGCGTAGTCCATAATTTACCCCTCACCTTTCGTAGGAGATGGTTTCAGTGGATTTGCTGTCAGTGTTGATGCCTCGCTGGGAGAGACGCGAGTTATGATTCGGCCTTCAAAGTCTTGTTCATACTTGGACGGCGATTTTTTCATTAGTTTTAGGATGTAATAAATGCCGGCACCGAATATCAAGACATACACCACGACGAAGGCAGTTAATGAAGCCGCAACGGCTGGTGCTTCGATAGGCGACACGGACTCCGATGTCTTCAAAAGTCCATATACGGTGTAGGGCTGTCGACCCACTTCCGTAGTGACCCATCCCGAGAGCAATGCAATAAAACCGATAGGAGAGCAAAGCGTACATAGCTTCAAAAACCATCGAGTTTCGTATAACGTTTTTTTCCGCCTGAGCCACAGACTTACCAACCCCATAAACAGCATCAGAAACCCAATGGCAACCATAATCCGAAAGCTCCAAAATACGATGGCAACCGGGGGCCGTTCTTCTTTGGGTACTGCGTCTAACCCTTTTATTTCACCGTCGATGTCATGAGTCAAAATTATGCTGCCCAACTTCGGAATAGCCACTTTGTAGTCGACCGTTTCGGTCTCTTCATTTGGAATTCCAAATAGGATCAGAGGGGCACCTTTCTGAGTCTCAAAATGCCCTTCCATTGCAGCGACTTTAACTGGTTGATGTTCGAGGGTATTCAAACCATGTACGTCACCTGCGATGATTTGCAATGGAGTGACAAGTACTGCCATCCACATCGCCATCGACAGGCTCACTTTTGCAAGCGAGTTGTGAGGAGCTTTGAGAAGGTGGTAAGCACCGACACCGCCGACTACAAAAGCCGTTGTCAGGTAAGCCGCAAGCACCATGTGAACAAGCCGATATGGGAAGGACGGGTTAAACACAACCTCGAACCAGTCAACGACGATAAACCTGCCCATTTCATCGATTTCAAAACCCGCAGGCGTCTGCATCCAACTGTTGACTGACAATATCCACGTTGCAGAAAGCAAAGTACCGAATGCAACAACAGCTGTGGCGAAGAAGTGGAGCCTTTCACCGACTCTCTGTCGCCCGAACAGCATGATGCCCAAAAATCCGGCCTCAAGGAAAAACGCTGTCAGCACCTCGTAGCCCATGAGGGGCCCGAGCACAGGGCCTGTTTTGTCAGAAAAGACGCCCCAGTTTGTGCCGAACTGATAGCTCATTACGATGCCGCTCACCACGCCCATACCGAACGCGACGGCGAAAATTTTTGTCCAATATTTAGACAGCTCCAAATACTTGTGATCACGGGTTTTTAAATGAAGCGCTTCGAGAACAGTGATATAGCTGGCGAGCCCGATAGAAAACGCCGGAAAGATAATGTGAAAAGATACCGTGAATGCAAATTGGATCCTGGCTAGGTCTACAGCGAGTTCGCTCATACCTCGTCCCACCCTTGTATCGATAACCTTGTTATTAACGTTAAAGGATAGTCACACGATCACCAAAATGTCGTACTTTCTGCTTAGTTTTGGCGGTTTTATGCTGCTATCATCAAAAGCATCACAAAGAACACCGCTAATTTGCAGGATAATATACTGCAACGAAGAGTTAGCGTAGGGATCTTGGTCGATACACCATGCTGACACCCAGTCGCACATTTAAATGGAAAGATATAAGTGGCAACAATCCACCACATCCTCCCGTACCCTTACTGCTTATCTCCCCGCAGTATAGAGCTCTATCTCAAAAAAAGGCCGACAATGAATATCGGCATTGAATCTTCTCCTCAAGCCATAGATGCTGCCAGTTATTACCGTATTTAACTGTCTCACGGGCGGCAGCAATAGCTTTTCACATCATTCCCAGCATCTTAATCTACTGATAAATTTGCTATTAACGCAACTTGCATCTTTTATGAATGTAGAAGATAAAATATTGGAAACGCTCAACCACCTATGTCAACCATTAAGATTGAACCCGTAAATGAGAGTGCTTTAATCATTTACTTTGGCATTACGCATAGTGCAGAAGTAAGCGACGAAGTCAGGAACGCGACGTTATCAATCACACACTATCTCGCTCCTCACTTGCTTGATATCGTGCCAGCATATCATTCTATACTCGTCACTTTTGACGCAGGAATGGTCTCTGGCAAACACCTGACGGAACAATTACAAATACTGCTTCAAGACCAACCGCCAGAAACCACCAAGACACACAACAAGCACATCTCGATACCCGTTTATTATGGCAACGATGTTGCTGGGACATTGATACAGTTGGGTCTGAGTGCGGTTTGTCTGTTGCTGAGGTTATTCAATTACATTCGGGTCGTCCATACCGCGTATTCGCGGTCGGTTTTTCTCCGGGCTT
This sequence comes from Veronia nyctiphanis, assembly GCF_004116385.1. Classification (GTDB taxonomy): domain Bacteria; phylum Pseudomonadota; class Gammaproteobacteria; order Enterobacterales; family Vibrionaceae; genus Veronia; species Veronia nyctiphanis. The sequence continues at coordinate 59,678 of NZ_PEIB01000011.1, forward strand.
TGGCTATTTAGGCGAGACGCATGAGGCTTATCGCTGCCAAGAATGTCCACACCAAGGTTACAAGTGCCTGCAGGCAGCGTCGCTATTTCAGAGAGACAGACTGCTGTTTATCCGACCTCTTCACCAGGTGGCTGGCACATTATCGGCCGCACCCCAATGAGCATGCTTGACTGGGATAAGACACCACCAGCAAGATTATCAGTGGGTGATGAGGTGACATTCGAGCAAATCTCGCGCAGTGAGTATGTTGCGTTGGGAGGTCAGTTCAATGATGCTTGAAGTGCTCCAATCTGGCCCTCTCTCATTGCTTCAGGATAAAGGGAGATTTGGTTATCAGAATCAAGGGGTCACAACCGGCGGGCCGATGGATGAACATGCTTATGGCTGGGGAAATTGGTTACTTGGCAATGACCTGAACTCAACGCAAATTGAAGTCACGCTTGGGATGGCCTCATTCCGTTTTCATGCAACAACATATTTTGCTCTGACTGGTGCTGATCTTGGGGCATCACTCAATGGAAAACCTCTCTCCTCATGGTTTTCTTACCACGCAGTGGAAGGTGATGAATTGAGGTTTACGCGGCCTGTCAGCGGTATGCGGGCCTATTTATCCGTTCATGGTGGGTTTCGTGTTTCTCCTATGCTTGGCAGCAGCTCGACCGTCTGCCGTGAAGGAATAGGCGGTTTGAATGGAGATGGCAAAAGACTCGAAGCTGGTGACAACATCCCTTTCAGCTTGTCAGATTCTCGAATAAACACGAAGGTCCCCAACTGGGCGATTCCGGATTACGATTCACCTCTTGAGATCGGCATCATTCTCGGTAGCCAGCAAGCATTGTTCTCAGAAGATGCAAAAAAAACACTATTTTCTTCTTTTTTCACGATCTCTCAACACAGTGATCGCATGGGGTTTAGACTGGAAGGTCAGCCAATTATTGCTGAACGTTATGATGTGATCTCAGAGGGTATCGGGTTTGGGGCAGTACAAATCCCTCCTGATGGTCAACCGATTGTGTTAATGAAAGACCGGCAAACGATTGGTGGATATCCCAAAGTGGGAACACTCTCTGCTCTGGGGGCAAGCAGGTTATCGCAGTCCCGACCGGGTAGTGAAATCAAGTTTACTCCTCTCTCCGTTTCTCACGCGGAAGCTGAACTTAGACTCTTTCAGGAAGTCATCTACCGACGTTAGACAAATACCCCCCTTCCACATTTTATATGCAGCGACAAACCAAACGTCCACCCATCACTTGGTTTGTCCTTCAGTCTCTCTTTCGCCATGTAGCTGTTCCCCTCTCAGCATCACAAATGAGAAATCGGTGTTTTAACAATCTCACCATGAATATTTGAACCATACTTACAACCGATAGAGCTTTTATTCAGTTTTTCAAGGGACCGAAATGAACAGTCTAAACCAGCCTCTCACTCTGCCTTGTGGTGCAGTTATAAAAAACAGAATTTCCAAGTCAGCAACCACTGAAGGTATGGCGAACATCAAGGGTAAAGCCACGCAAAAGCACGTTGTCATATACAGCCGTTGGGCGCATGGAGGCGCCGGGCTGCTGATCACAGGCAACGTCATGGTCGATGCGCGTTTTTTGGAAAGGCCAGGAAATGTCGTCGTGAACCGAGCAAATGGGATTGCCGAACTCAAGAAGTGGCTGATGCAGGAAAAGTGAATGGTACACACATTTGGACGCAAATATCCCACCCCGGTCGTCAGTGTTCACGCTTAGTTTCATTGAAGCCCCACTCACCGTCAGACGTACAATTGAAAATCCTGAGTAATTTTGCCCCACCCAAAGCGATGACGGAATCTGAAATTCAAACGGCGATTCAGCATTATGTTGATACAGCAGAACTTTCTATCGAGGCTGGGTTTACCGGGGTTCAGATTCATGCCGCACATGGCTATCTTATCAGTCAATTTTTGTCTCCCGTGACCAACAAACGCACGGACACCTGGGGCGGCTCACTGGAAAACAGAGCCAAGTTCTTGCTTGAGACCGTCAGACAAGTGCGAAAAGCCGTGGGTAAAGAAACGCCAGTTTCTGTTAAATTAAACTCGGCGGATTTCCAAAAAGGAGGGTTTACGCTTGAGGAAAGTGCTCAAGTCGCTGTGTGGCTCGCAGAGCAAGGTATCGATTTATTAGAGATCTCCGGCGGCACTTATGAACAATTGTCCCTATTCGGTCGCAAAGGTGACGACAGTACGCTTGAGAAACCCAAATCAGAACAACGAGAGAGTACACGGTTGCGCGAGGCCTATTTCTTGGAATATGCCAGTATCATACAAAAAGCACTTGAAGAATCGAACCACAAGGTTCCTCTGCTTGTTACTGGTGGTTTCCGTTCAAGAACATCGATGAACACTGCAATCCAAGATTCAAACGTCGATATGATTGGGCTTGCAAGGCCACTGCTCATCGATCCAGATTGCGCCAACAAATTACTGGACGGCAGCATTGATGACATCGTGATTCGCTCTCTTGACATGGGAAAAGGGATTTGGGCCACTAGCAAATACAATGATGTCCGAGCGCTCAATGCTCAAGCTGAGGTCAGCTGGTATTACAGGCAAATGCTGCGAATGGCCGAGGGCAATAGTCCAGATATGTCGATGTCACCATTACGAGCATTGGTCTCCCACCTAATACGTGAATACAAGATAGGAATTGGAAGACGATTGATGATGTAGAAGGGATAAAATCCCCCGTTGATCAGTCTGCAAAAAGTTCACGTATAATCCTGGGTGTTTCTGTTGCAATGGCCGCGAGACAAACCGCACAACACAGACGTGTACAAAATTGCAGTGAGAAACATGCCAAACATAGATAGGTAGTGACAAATTCAGGAGTTTTTGATGAACATTAATGAATTTGAGATAGGCATGTTGGTCGAATGCCAAAAAGGGGTTGGCAGGGTAACCAGTATTAACACAAGTGAGAGGACGGTGACCGTTAATCCACTCGATGACGATAACGCCTATGTCGTCGATTGTAATGAAATTCAGCATCAGCCTCAGCTTCATGAGGGTTGCGAGTCCTACTACTAGGATTTCACATAATACGCAAAGGCCCTATATGGGCCTTTTTACATTGTCTCTCGGGTTAGACACGAACTCTCCCGGTTGCTTGTTACCCTTGATATATTCAGAAATATGGATATTACTGACAATGCATAAACGTGCTTTATCACTCTCCCTGATGCTTACATTGGCAGGATGTGGCTCAATGCCGGGTTTTGATTGTAATGAGCCTTTTAATACCAAATTTACGTCTTATCGATTATTCAGTCATCCAAATACTGTGGGCAGCAACCAAATTACAATCGGTGTAAACCGCATCATGACCAGCAAGGGTTACACGTTGCAGCCGCACAGTGCCGACCTTCTGGTAAAACCGGGCATAAGGAAACGCGTACAAACGACCATCTACCTACCCCAATCTTTATACAGTTTCAGAAACCCAGATAGACCGACAAAGACGCCCTTCAGAACAAATGTGAAAGTTGTTAACGAAGTGCATGTAGAGCTTGTAGATACGAATAAAGGACAAACGGTTTGGAGGCATCATGCTGACAAGTTAACGCTTCATGACAAAAGCAAATTCTGGACAGGCGAAGATGACATCGCGATCATACTGACTCGAATGCTCTCTTCATTACCAGAAGAGAAGTTAGCAAAATCCGTTAAGTGACAATTCGCACTGTCACAGAGCTTCGTCGCCGGAAGAGCAACAAGAAAGATGCCAACAGGATGTATTTGATTGCGCCACCGGAAGAGCCTGAGGACTGGTCAGATGATGGATTCGGCCCACCAGCAGAGCGATTAACTTGCAGTGTCACGCCATTGAACGAGTTAGCGCCGTAAATCATGACATAATAATTACCATTCACTGAAGCATCTACGGTGCAGCTTTCAGCCGTCCCCAGGCCTATCGAACGGCAGTCATACTCGAACTGCGTCGGTGCTTTGTCTTTGCGAATGTACAAATCAGGGTCACCACTTCCCAGACTCAATGTCGCCTGTATAATTTGGCTTAAATTGTTCGAACGGAAGTCAGAGACGTTCAACACAAAATAGAATTTATCATCAATGTTGCCGCTCAAATTGCTGACAGGCTCTCCGGGCGCAACCGCTACAGCCGAACCCTCAGCATCACTCAGATCACCCTCCAAGAGTGACAGCGTCACGCCATCATAGGTGCTGTATGCATGGAGCATGACAAAATACTCAGTGCCCTCGCCGTCATCGACCTCGCAGCTCTCCGTATTGCCGTACCGGAAAGGGCGACAGTCATAGTCAGTTTTAGAGGGTAAAGATCCTTTTTTCACATAGAGATCGACGTCACCCGTTCCACCTACAGTGTTTACACGCAGAGAGGATAGATCAGCTGGCATTGTGAATGAGTAGAATTGCTCGTCACCTTTTGCTCCATATATATCAACGATTGGCTTATCAATCTCAAGTACCTGAGGTGGCAGTATGGTCGACTCGAGGTTGATGGTCACACCACTGAATACCGAAATACCTTTAACCACCGCATAGTACTGGCCGGGCCCTTGAAGTGGCACGCTGCAGCTCTCAGTGTTGTCACTGCCATCTGACAGGCAGTCATAACTGCCTGATTGTGGTGGTGTGCCGTACTTAATCATTAAGTCAGCATTACCCGTGCCCCCCGCTAACGTTACAGATGCACTGTCAGTGTTGGAGGTAAGAGAGAAACTAAAATACAGCTCATCATCAACGTCGCCTGATAGACCTGAAATCGGGACGCCAGCGTTGAGAGTAGTCAATACACGGCAAGGATAGACCCCAACCTGATTAAAGGCATTTTCAACATCGGACGTGTCATAACCCAAATCTGAGGCTGCATTTTTCACGCCGCAGCCACCCTCGTCAAAATCAGTGCTCGATGTCCAATATGTCCGATTCGCCAGAACGAAAACTTCAAACGCCTTTTTTACTCCCCAACCGTATTCTTCTGATAACAGGTAAAATGCTCGATTAAAAACACCTGATGAATAGTGAACATCCATCCCATCTGTATACTGACTGGCATGCCCTATTGATACACCATCGTCAGTTGGGTCAATAAAATATCTCAAGCCACCCGCTGATTTAGTGATATCTCGGCCGACAACCCAATCGACAGTTCCTTTCCAATAGAACTCAGCAGCCTCACCTGCAATATCAGAAAAAGCCTCATTAATTCCCCCTGACATACCGAAATAATCGAGGTCAGAGTTTTGTTCAGTGAAACCATGGCTGACTTCATGTGCTGACACATTGACATCAACTAATGGATAAAAATACGAACCGCCATCACCAAATGTCATTGAGCTCCCGTTCCAGAATGCGTTCTCATAGCCATTGCCATAATGAACACGCATAACAAGCTTGAAGCTCAAAGGTGCAAGATTGAACCAGTCCTTGTACATGTCAAAAACCAGCTTGCCAAAAAAGTGTGCATCATTCAGTGGTGAATAGGCGCCGTTGATGGATTTAACTGTATTTGTGTTTAAACTATCATTACAGGTATAGGTATAGGGCGTGTTACCCGATGTGCTGTGATTCAAATTCACTGTCGATACATATTGATTCGACATGGTGCATTGGTTACCCGATTTTTCGACCATAAAGCCCGGGTAGTCTAAGCCAAAGTAGTACTGGCCGGTTTTGGTATTACCACCCGGCCCCTGACCGAATTCTTGCGCATGCGCCAACCCCTCCCAACGCTTTAGAACCTCACCCGTTTTTGCATCTACAATGGCATATGGCCGGGACGGCTTTCGGGCTGGCAAAAAATAATTAGTCACGTACACAAGACGAGCTTGGTCATTTTTATCCATCCAAATAAACAGTTCGCTTTTTTCATTCTCCGCTTCAACATAAGGATACATTGGTGTACCAGAGATACCCTTACTGCTGATCTCCATCGCTTTTTTCCCATCCATAGATGGCAAAGCATCAAACCCTTCAATACCAATTTCACGCATCATTTGGCCACGAACCACATTGTGCTTGCCCTGAGTAAACTCAGAAATTGCTTTCGCATTTCGGACAGGTATACCGTTGTGGAGTTGGTGATAAATGTACTTTGCCTTGCCATTGGGCAAGTCGAGAACCTTCTCAAGCTGAAATCCCGAAGGTTGAGCACGCAAGCGACTGTGGAAGGGGTGAGTGGCATCAGGTAGGAGAGAAGGGTCGTCTATGGCCGTCATTTTTGCAGCGCTCGCAAAAAGCGATATAACGCAGCAAAACGCTGCTCCTATGACCAATAAAATCCCTTTCATAAAATCAAAGCCACCAATTAAATTTGAAGCTACTCGCATTAATCGTGGTCAAAGAATGATGTTTACGAAAGGAACATATGAATTTTTTTTGATGCATATGTCATCTATTGAGGCATTAATGGCGTCGAATACAATGAAGATGCCCATTAACCACCCTCAAGATTGGCTCAATACATTTGTATAGATTTAGGAATGGACCGCTATGAATGAATAGACATCGCGCTTCGCGCAGATGCGACGTTTGGCATCCCCCGCAGCAGGCTATAGTTTTCAGAAAGATATTGGAACTAGAGAAGCTGTATGAACCACCTTGAGCAAATCGTTGTTTTTTTCTCTGATAGCAAACTACTTCTTTCCCTATTGATTTTCCTCGTATTCATTTCACTCCGTGTCCTGTTAATAAAGTGGATCAGAGGTAGAGCCGACTTCTTGAGTGAAGGGCAGAGAAAATGGATTTCGAGGACAAAAAACGGCAGCGTGACCGCCTTATTTTTCTGTTCTTTATTCTTTGGCAATCAGAAATCAATGAATTTGCACTCTCACTGACAGCAATAGCCGTTGCTGTTGTCGTTGCATCTAAAGAGATCATTCTTTGCTTCACAGGATCAATTCAACGCGCTGTGTCGCGCTCGTTCAGGATTGGTGACTGGATAGAGGTAGGAGCACTGTGTGGGGAAGTCCTAGAGCACAATATGATTGCCACAACAATTCAGGAAATTGACCTTAAAAATGGCAACTACAACTACACAGGCAAAACAGTCACGTTCCCCAACAGTTTGTTTTTTACAAATCCAGTAAAAAACCTCAACTTCATGAAGCGATATGTCTATCACGAGTTTTCAATCTATATAAAAGAAAACCTTAACCTGTTTCAATTACTCCACCATATGGAAGAGAGACTTCACCATCATGTGGAGGATTTCTACGAAATAGCCTCCCGCTATAACTATGTTATCGAGCGGCATGCAGGTGTTGATTTACCCGGCCCTGATCCACACGCAAGTATCGGTACCACGAAACTTGGCGATGCGTTTATGCACTTCCGGCTATTTTGCCCAACAGAACGTGCAGGCGAACTTGAGCAGGCGATATACCAAGACTTTATGGACATTTATTTCGCCACACTGAACGCTGACAGTCGTTCAGTAGAAACGGCAACCTCTGAAAATACGACAGAAAAAGATTCAACCAACTCTCTCATTATCAACAATAATCAATAACACACTTATTCTTGTAAAAACTTGTCTTGGCTGAGAGAGCTGGAGGTGAACCTATGTCCTGTATACCACTACCTGATATCTCTCTTTCCTGCTAGATGAACACATCACAGCCCCAGCAGTCATCAGCTTACAGTGTCACTGTTGTTGCTATCAGTGCGATAGTCATAGGTATGGTAACCGCGATTGCGGCCACCGGATTTGTGGCCGCCATACAATGGCTAAATGACAACTTGTTTGTCTCACCACTGTCGAGAGCCACACTTTACGATGCTTTTTTTATGTCTCCTGTCGTCATTGTATTAGTGACCACATTAGGTGGACTTGTGACTGGCCTTCTGGTTAGCTACATCTCTGGTTTGAAAAGGCCACTCGGCCCACCCGATACCATCCAAGCCGTGCAATTAAATCAACCCATGCCTGACACTAAGTCAGGACTCGTTTCTACGCTTGCAGCCGTTATTTCGCTCGGCTGTGGCGCTTCTGTCGGGCAATACGGTCCACTCGTATACATGGGTGCACTTGTAGGGGATTTACTGCGAAAATTACAACTTGGGTTTGAAAGCTATCGTTCAATATTTATTGCTTGTGGTGTGGCAGCCGCCATTTCATCAGCTTTTAGTGCCCCTATTGCAGGTTTGGTCTTCGCGCATGAAGTCATTCTTCGTCACTACTCAATGCGGCTTTTGCGCCAACCACAATTTCAGCAGCAACCGGATATATTTTTTCCGACCAGATTTTCGAGATAGAGCCTTTATTTCTCATTGAGTTTTCCGGCGTGGAAAACAGCGGTGAATTTATCCTGTTTATTCTTGTAGGTTTACTCTCTGCATGTCTTGCCTTGTTTTTCATTTCCTCGTTGCTCAGCAGTCAGCGTCACGCCAAGGAACTGCCCTTACCCGCATTTGTTAAGCCCGCTATCGCCGGTTTTGTATTGGGCCTGTTTGCACTAATACTTCCTGAAATACTGGGTATCGGTACCGAAGCGATGCGCTTTGCCACCATTGAAGGAGCGTATGACATCAAGGAGTTGGCCGTACTGATCATTGCAAAAATTGCTGTCACAATTTTATGTATCAGTTTCGGTTTTGTTGGCGGTGTGTTCAGCCCGTTATTGCTTATAGGCATCCTCTTTGGTGCCTTCAACTGGCTGTTGATAGACGAAATTTTCAATATACCGAACTCCGGGGTGACCGCTTATTCCATCGCAGGAATGATGGCGGTGACAAGTCCCGTTATTGGCGCACCATTAACCTGCATCTTGATTGTGTTCGAGCTGACCAGAAACTACGAACTGACAATCGCCGCGATGGTCGCCGTCGTATTCTCCAACCTCGTTGTAGCCAAAACACTGGGTCGCTCGTTGTTTGATTGCCAGTTGTTGAGCAAAGGGATTAATCTCGCGGAGGGTCGAGATAAAGCTATTTTGCAAGCGACCTCAGTCGGTACACTGGTCAGAACCGACTTCCCCATTGCCTGTATTGAAGAGTCAGCGACATCATTAAATGTGAAGCTCGAAAAATCAGCATGGAGCGAGGCCTATATCATCAGCCAGGGGGTGAATTTCTCGGTACATACCGCCCTATTTTCGCACAAAATCAGTCAATTGAAGGAGCGCTTCATCTACCAAACCTGATCTTTGCTTCGTCCACATCCCTCTGGGAAGCCATGGAGAGTCTAGAGGGGTTCGTTGGTGATGCTGTTCCAGTGATAGATGACGATAAAAAGCTCGTTGCCGTTGTCACTGAGGCAGACATCATTACGGCATACATGGACATTATCCATCAAATCCAACAAGAGGAACGGGCATCAATATAAGACGCTCCGCTGCAAATATCTCTCCCTGAACACTCACTCAAAACGCCACATACGATTTTGTGCGCTAACCTGAAAAGGACAAAACAATTTTCAGGTGTCACTATCCGTTTTTGCTTCCTACTCGTTTTCATGATGATGTCGTATCCAGCATTGTCTGACGCTTTGACGATTTCAAGTCGTGGAGGCGCTTATTCGGATGCTTATCAATCAACACTCTACAGGCCTTTCTCGGAACTTAAGAACATCTATATTGCGGATAGCCCCCACAACAATAGGCTCTATCGCAATGCTGACCTCTTTTTTGCACCAGATTGGGACGTTATAGAGCTCACTGAGACCGTTGCAATTGAAGCCTGCCAATCCGGGCTTCTTACTCCACTATCAGCAAAGATGAAAGCGGAATTTGAATCTTCAGACTTTGCTCCTCACCTTATTCACACCTGTTCAATCGCTCATCAGTATGACGCCGTTGTTATCGCCTATGACAGGGCCGTATTCGCTACACAATTACCAACAAACATCAGCGATTTCTTTGACCTTGACGACTACCCAGGAAAAAGAGGGCTTCAAAAAAAGGCTGATATTGCTCTGGAGTGGGCGCTATTAGCCAATGGGGTGCCAATACAGCAAATATACCATTGTTGAGCACAGAAAGGGGTATTGATATCGCCCTGAAAACTCTCGATAGAATATATCCAAGCATTATTTGGTGGAACGAGCCATACGAGGCAAAAGAGTTGCTCCTTACGGGGGCTGTCGTTATGGGAAGTGGACTTAAAAGCGAATTAGCGCCACTCGAAGTTGATACTCGCCTCGAAGTTCTAAACGACGGTCATATTCGCCTTCCAATATCATGGGCAGTTACCACTTCATCTGAGAATAAAGCGCAAGGATTTGAGTTTTTAACTTACTCGCTGCGTCCCGACCACATGGCAAATACCGCATATAACCTTTATGCCTACCCTACCCGAGACTCAGCTGTTCACTTTGTTGATGAGTATTCAGGAAAAATAAAATATCCATTCAATGCGCAACGAAACGGTAAAAAGGCCAATCAAGTTTTGGTACAGGACAGTACCTGGTATCTAACAACGAAAAAGCTTAGGCAAACAAAATTTGAGCTGTGGCTGAGTGACAAAAGCAAAGAGGTGAAAGTCAGGGCTGATACCAGCCCATACTTTTCGAGAAGAGAACGATTTCAGTGAAGGGTATATTCGTTTATATCTGCGACTTCCAGACGTTTACCGTGAAATACTTCTGGATTAACCATATCTTCTAACCTTGGGTCTGAGAGCATTGAAGCCATACCCGATCGACGCACTTCATGTGAAGGCCATATTATCCAAAACAACACAACCGCATTTCTATTTTGTTTTAAATCGTCATCTTCAAGATATTTTTCAAGCCTGTCATCCTGAACAGAGACAATCTTTAACGCCCCGTAAGTACGAACCAGAGCCTCAGATTCACTGATACAATCCATATATGACTGACTAAGCTCTTTGGGCAGTGCAGTAACAAGTCCATCTACGTAAATCATAAATAGCTTCCTTTTATGTATCTTTTTTTTATTTGTGTCCCTCACGCCATCAAGTTTTAGTATTAAAACCTAACCACTTGTTAACAATGAAAAACCTTCTTGGGATACGGAATCATTTTGATTTATTATCATGAACTCAAGGCAATAAATATGACTCATTAATGAGACGCTTCAATAGTTCTACATACGCTAACTTCTGGGGTTTTATCCGGTGCGGTTTCCCTTCTCTTTTAATATTACTCTCATTAAGTGTAATAAAGCTTTTGCTCTTTGATAACTATGAAAAGTAAGTTGAGGCTGAACCGATGCACAGACTAGAATATTGCTTCAGTATTCGAAGAAAGCAGAGCCGATTTGATTAAATATTGGCCAACCACGTCGTTTTGGATAGAAATTACGAGCAAGCACTTTGCATCAAGTCGCCAAAGATGGTTTTATGCCTGACACATTTTCCTATCAGAGACAGCAAAAGTGGAAGATAAAATTATGACTGGTGAAGAACTGGTCGAAATCGTTGAAAATCAACTAACCGACAATAACCCCAAAAAAGTGACTGAAACGTTAATGCGTCTCAGAATGACAGGTCATAGTAGGGAAGAAGCCATAGAGTTTATGGCATGTGCGCTTATGATTGAAGTTTATGATGTCGTCAAAAATGACGCTGAATTTAACTTGAAGCGCTATGAAGAGCACCTAGATATGTTGCCAGAAATGCCGTGGCAAGAAGACCTCGACTAACATTATTACGCCTCAGCTGATTACCCTCCGAGGCGTAGTAAAAACCAAAAATAATCTGATTTTATCTATTCAACTCAACAACACCTAAAGAAGTACTTGGTTGCACAACCACAGCTTAATATGCCGATTACTACCAGATTTCGCTGACATCATTTAAGTCAACATTACAGGTTTTTGATATAAACCACGGGCCGATATTATATTCCTTCCTAAGCAGTTCAATTGAGCGTTTCGCCTCTGCCAGAATACTCTTATCGCCATTTAAATATTTCTTCACATCTTCGAGCAACATCAGAACCACGGGATCCTGAGTCAAATCATTTTCTCTCATACCTTATTCACTTATAGCCAGAGAACTTCCGACAGACAATGCCTAATATTGCATTCATGAAAGTTGGGGAATTATAAATATCTAGACGTGTTTAGATGATAATTTATGCGGCGGATTTTGCATGACATCCACGAGATAAACAATAGTTTTCAATAGCTCTATCACATTAATATTTTGAAACATTCTAATAGGTAACATTAATTTTACTGACTGAGCAGATTTAGTCAGTAGGTGGCTATCATTGTGCAATTTTCCAACAATGACTCTACCTTAGTATTAGTCATTACTAAAGGGTGTATTACAATGAAAAAAAATACCTATGCCGTTCGTCAGGCACCATATGAGAAAAAGACTCATAGCGCTCACTTTTTTACATGCTTACTTTTCGCCTCTGGCATACTTCTGACCTCTGCATGCACTGATCACCCTGCAGTCTCAGTTGATCAATGTAATCAGGTTGTGGCTCACGCCAAGCAGGTACTTGGTAGTATGGCTCCCGATAACGCGACGTTGGTATCTCAATGTCAGGCAGCCACAGACTCTGAGCGAGGTTGTGTAATGGCAGCGACTAAGAAAGGTCAATTAGCCCAGTGTATGTGACAGATTTCGATTCAAATAAAAAGAGCAGCCAAATGGCTGCTCTTTTTTCGTCATTCACTATTAACTCTGAGTAGTAGGTTTTGGTTTCCTATTGAATACTCTTTTTACACCAGCGACTGCGCGGAACTTCCCGCCAATATCCTGAAGCATCAGATACAAGCACGGCACCAGTGTCAGACTCAGCAGGGTTGCAAAGAGAACGGCAAAGCCAGTGCAACCGCCATAGGGACAATAATTCTGGCCTGTAGACTCGTCTCAAACATTATCGGCAATACGCCAGCGAAAGTCGTAATGGATGTCAGCAATATTGCACGGAAACGCGCACAACCCGCTTCAATGACAGACTCTTTCACCGACAGACCGCTGGCACGGGCTTTGTTGATGTAATCTGTCATAACCAACGAGTCATTGATAACAACACCCGCCGCTGCAACAAGACCGAATACAGACATATTGCTCATATCAATGCCAAAGAAGTAGTGTCCCCATATCGCGCCCGTCAGGCTGAATGGAATCACAGACATGATAATAAGAGGCTGTGCGTAACTTTTTAACGGTATAGCCAGCAGCATATAAACAATGATCATACCTGCAATGAAGAACAGGATTTGCTGATCCATCTCAGCTTGTTGTTCTTCCACCGAGCCACTCAATTCTGTTTTAACACTCGGGAATTTGGCTGTTAAATCAGGGAGTATGTTATCGCGAATATTTTTCACAACCTCGCCAGGTTCAACAACCTGATCATCGATTGAGCCGTAAACATAGACTGAACGGAAACCACCTTCTCGACGAATCGAGCTGATCCCTGGTTTTTCGACAATATTCGCAACATCACCCAACATCACTTTGCTGCCATTGGGCGAAGTAATAACAGTGTAACGAAGAGCGGACAATGCTTCACGATCGGCTTTCGGATAGCGAACCATGACACGCACTTCCTCACCATCGCGTAAGACACGCTGAGCTTCGCCTCCATAGAAGCTACCACCCACTTGCTGAGCAATGATTGACAGATCTAAACCAAGGTCATAGGCAACCGGCTTTAATGAAAGTTGAAGCTCTTTGCTGCCATTGTCGATGCTTGAGGAGATATCGTATAAACCTTTTTGTCGCTGAAGTGTGCCTATCAGCTCTAAACCTGCTTTATTTAATGTCTCAATATCTGAGCCAAACAACAGGTAACCAAAGTCTCCGCCTTCTCCGTCACCGATCAGCGAATCTCTGATCGTAAGCGATTTGACGCCAGGCATTGAAGGAATCGCTTCGCGCCAGTATCTGGCTAGCTCAAAGGTATCGAGTGGACGTAACTCTTCATCAACAAGCTTAACGACTAGTCGGCCCTGATTCCGCCCTTGGGTAAACGACAAGACGCCGTCGACCATTGGCTTGCCTGTCTCTTCAACAACCTTTTCTTCAACCTCGGATACTATAGATTCCAGCTTTTTGACCACATCAAGTGTTTGCGCACTCGACACAGTGTCATTCATAGTGACCATGATTGCCGGGTAGTCATTAGGCACCTTCGGGCTGGGAACAAATCTGACATCGCCAGACTTGAGCAGCCCTGTACTGATTAACAATAGGCCACAGAAAACTGCAAATGTCGTCCATCTCCATTTGATGCAAGATGTTACAAAACGACGGTATGGACCATTAACAAATGCAAAAAAGGATTTGTTAAATTTAGCCCTAAGACTGTTTTCTTTGATGGGTGAGAACTTTGTATTTGCCAAGTGAGCCGGGAGAATCAGTTTGGATTCAATCAAGCTGAATATCAGGCAGAGAATCACCACAGCAGAGATGTTGGTGAAGAATTGGCCCATAGGCCCGCTTGCCATCATAAAGGGTGCAAATACAGCAATGGATGTCAGTACACCGAATGTTGCTGGGGTCGCGACTTTCTTCACCCCTCTCACAACACTCTCAACACCACCACCATCTTTTTCGATTTCGGTGTACGCACTCTCCCCCATCACAATGGCATCATCAACGACAATACCCAAAACCATGATGAACGCGAACAGACTAATAATATTGATTGTGACGCCGAAAACCGGCATCAGCATAATCGCGCCAAGAAAACAGACGGGCAGCCCGACCATCACCCATAGTGCGAGTCTGAGCCTCAAGAAGATACCCAAAAGGATGGCGACCAGAATAGCACCCTGCATCAGGTTCTTGAGCAGCATATCCAGGCGGCCATTAAGGTAGTACGTCATATCAACAACAGGTACCAGCTCTAACCCTCTTGGTAATGTGTCGCGCTTCTGCTCAACGTACTTATTGACTGAGTCTGCTACTGTAATGGAGTTTTGCGAAGCAGTTGCTTTGACAGAAAAGTAAATCGCATTTTGACCTGAGTAGCTGAAGTAACGATCACCTTCAGTGAATCCATCTTTGATAGTGGCAATATCACGCAACAGTACCTTCGAACCATTCGGTCCCAACTTTACCGGGATTTGCGCAAACTCCTCACCACGATAAAACTGATTTTCAATACGGACGGAGATAAGACCGCTATTCGTATTGACCTGACCTGCGGAAAAATTCGAAGAGTAACGACGGATCGCAGCAGTGACATCGTTTAATGTCAGGTTGTACTTTCTCAGTGTCTCGGGCTCTATCTCAATGGCCACTTCTTCAGCAGGCGCATTGAATTCAACAATCGAAACGTTACTCAGTTGCAAGAGTTCTTTTTCAATTTCTCTACCGATAGGTTTAAGCTCTTCGGTTGGCCTATCACCTGTCAGTACCAGCTCCACGACATCTTGCTTAAACTCTATCTGAGTTACCGAAATCGGTTCCATAGCCGAAGGGAAGCCTGAAATCGAATCGACCTTTTGCTTAACCTTATCTTGCACTTCTTTGATGTCGGCATCAGTGTTTATTTCAAGGGTCAAACTTCCTGAGGCTCTGTTAGCCCTTGACGTCATTTTTTTAATTTCAGTGACATCTTTCAATGACTCCTCAACTTTTATCAAGATACTGTCTTCAATTTCCTGCGGCGATGCACCGGGATAAGAGGCAGTAACACTGATATAGTTAAAGTCGATGTTAGGAAACATCTGACGTTGTATCGTCAAATAACTCACAAGTCCGATAATGATAACGAATATCATCAACAGGTTTGCAGCAACCGAGTTATTGGCAAAGTAGCTATCAGGCCCTTTTCTTTCGTGGTCTGCATATTCTTCCACCTTACTCGACAGATTCAGCGGCAGCATCATCTGCTTTCGCGTTTACCACAGCCATGCCACGCGAAGGATAATCAGGCAACGTCAATACAACTTGGTCGTCATCCTGCAGGCCATTTTCAACATAGAAAAACGCGCCTGACTGACGAACAACGTTTACGTTACGTGGTTCAAGCTCGCTGTCTTTGTTAACAATCCATACTAGGTTGTCATTCACAAGCTCTTGAGGAAGCTTAAATACTTGTTTGAGTCGGTTACCATCGAAAGCGACCTCAACGAATGAACCAAACTTCAACGGAGACTTTCCTGAATTCAGGCCATACGGGTCTTGGACTCTTACGACTAAGCTCGTCATTCTTGTTGTACTATTTACAACGCCTAAATCACGAACGATGGTGCCGTTTCTAACCAAATTCACGTCACCTTTCTCAGTAACGGTGGCAGCAATGCCTTCGACATTTGCTGGCAAAAATTTGTTCTCAAACCCGGGATCGGAACCTGTATTTCAGCAGACTCGACATTGTTAAGTACCGCAACACGGCTACCTGTGCTAACAAACTGACCAACACCAATATCGCGAGAGACAACTAGCGCATCAAAAGGCGCTTCGACATCACAATTTTTAAGGTCACGTTTTGCCCGTTTTAACGCTGCTTGTGCTGATTTTACGTTTGCTTGAGCGCTTAATAGCTGCGGTTTACGCAGGTATAAATCTGTTATCTGCTTACTGCTCAGGCTTTTGGCTTGACGCGCTGCAACTTGGCCTTTTGCTTTTTCTTCTACCAACATTGCTTTTGCGGATGCGAGGTTTGCTTCTGCCTGCAGTACTGCAGCTTCATAGTTTTCTTTCTCAATTGAAAATAAAACTTCACCACGCTTAACAATACCACCCACAACAAAATTAGGATGCCAGCTAGTTACGGCCCCAGACGCTTGGGAAGAAAGTTGAGTAGCTTCGACGGGAGTTAGTTCACCGTAACCCGTAATGCGTACGCTGTGATCAATAGCAGAAACAGGTTCTGTACTCACAGTGGGTTCGGTTTGAATCTTTGCCTTTTCTTCAGGTTCAGGTTTGTTGTCGGCAAGCGCTGAAAAAACAACACCTGAGCCAACCAAAACAAGAAGAGGCATTAGCCAACGTAACACTTTGATAAACATATTATCCCTTAATTGTTTTCAGTTATTTTTGTCTACGCATTAAGTCAACAGGACGTGTCAAAAGCTCAGGATTACAGTTCTGACTTTGGACTCTCTATCACAAAATTACACGCAACATTATTGGTCAATCTGTATGCTAAATGCAACAAGTATACCAATTAAGACTCACCGATGAGCCAGTGTCCGTTGGGCTTCTAGAGAAGAGGTAACGAGGGGTTTTGAGTGCTTTTTACTAATTTTTGGTGAAATTTCTCAATTTGGTGAGAAATCCACTGAGGAAGTTTGTTTGAAGAGTCATTCACAAGCTTTAGTGAGGCTGCCGATTTGTCGATTTAAATATCAAAGAGAGATCAAGCAACATTAAATACAAACAAGGCACCAGAATAAGCGTTACCAGAGTGGCAAACAAAACGGCAAAACCCAGCGAGACGGCCATAGGAATAACAAACCTCGCCTGCAAACTGGTCTCAAACATGATGGGTAAGACACCAGCAAACGTCGTAATCGATGTCAGTGTTATCGCCCGAAAACGCTGACAGCCCGCTTCAACCACTGCTTCCGCGACGCTGATACCTCGCTTTCTGATTTGATTGATAAAATCAGTCATCACTAAGGAGTCGTTGATAACAACACCCGCCGCCGCAACCAAACCAAACTTGAAGTCATGCTGATATCTACGTTGAAGGCGAAATGTGCCCATATAGCGCCGATAAAACTGAAGGGAATGACGGACATAATGATGAGCGGCTGCCAATAACTATTGAGTGGCACCGCCAACAGAATATAGACAAGTATCAGTGCGGCGATAAAAAAGCCAAGCTGCTCGTTTCTCTCTTTTCGTTCCTCTTCGACAGCGCCACTTAGCTCGATGGTGGTGTTACTGAAACGCCGTTGAAGGTCTTTGAGCTGGTTGTTTTTCATACTTTCAATCACGTCGTCTGGCTCTACGATTTCCTCATCAATTGAGCCATAGACATAAACACCGCGACGCCTGTTCTCTCTGCGAATTTCGCTGGTGCCGGGTACCATAGAGACATTTGCGATGTCCCCCAGCATAACCTGGCTGCCTGCTGGCGTTGTAATGACGGCATATTGCAAAGATGCAATAGAGTCTCTTATATTCCTCGGGTACCTGACTTTGACTGCAACTTCTTCCCCATCGCGAAGGACTTTTTGCACTTCAGTACCGTAAAACCCTTCCGAGAGCTGTTGGCCAACCGCTTTAAGTGTCAGCCCGAGGTCATAAGCAACGGGCTTTAACGACAAGCGAAGTTCCTGACTATTCAAATCAATCGTCGAAGACAAATCATAGATGCCCTCTTTCCCTGACAACTGCTCCATTAGATATCTACCAGCACGGCTGACCTCAGCAATATCGTTACTGAAAAGCAAAAAGCCAAAGTCATCGCCAGTTTCACCTCTGGCGTTCACCGTATCTTTAATGACCAAAGACTGAACACCTGGCATTGCTGGCATAATATCCCGCCACCGACGAGATATTTCGAATGCGTTGAGAGGCCGTTCGTTCTCATCGGCTAATTTGACGACTATGGTTGCTTCCGTATCGCTGCGATTGAAGGCGAGCAAGTCTTGAATAGATTTTAAGCCCGTTTCTTTTTCTACATCTTTATCAACCTGTTCAATGACACCAACAACGGTCTTTATAGCGTTAACTGTTTGTTCACTGGCGGTGCTGTTGCCCATCGTAATATTAATTACCGGAAAATCATGCGGTACTTTGGGTACTAACGTGGTTCTTATGAATCCCCCTTTAACAAGGCCTACACTGAGGACCAAAAGGCCGATAAAAATGCACAGTACCGACCATCGCCATCTTAAACACAGAGTAAGAAAGCGCTTGTATGTGCCATTTACAAAGCCGAAAAAGTGACGATTAAACTTAAAACGCCAGCTTGTCTCGGACACATCCGAGAATCTGACATGCGCCAAATGCGCAGGGAGAATGAGTTTCGACTCAACAAGACTGAATGCCAGGCAGAGAATAGCAACCGCCGCTATACCGAAGAAAAACGCGCTGTTACCGCCTGATGAGAAGAGGAAGGGACTGAAAACGGCGATCGTCGTTAAAACACCAAAGGTGGCCGGGGTCGCCACACGCTGCGCACCTCGTATAACATTATCGACGCCTCCACCATGTTTCTCGATTTCTACACTGGCGCTCTCACCAATGACAATCGCATCGTCAACAACAATGCCGAGTACCATAATGAAGCTGAATAAGGTCACAACATTGATACTGACGCCCATCACTGGCATCAACATGACGGCACCAAGAAATGCCACTGGCAGCCCCATCATGACCCAGAAGGCCAGCTTTACCCGCAGAAATATGCCCAGAAGTAGAGCGACTAAAATAGCACCCTGCAGCAGATTCTTGAGCATCATATCTAGACGCGCATTCAGGTAGTACGTCATATCAACAATTGTTTCGATACGCACACCGGCTGGCAGCTGCTTTTCCTCAAGGTATTTATTGACGCTTTCAGCAATATCGACCATGTTTTCATTTTTTGTCGCCTTCACCGATAAGCTGATGGCGTTCATGCCAGAATACTTGACGTATCTCTCCCGCTCTGTGAAACCGTCTTTTATTTTGGCGATATCGCCAAGCCTTACCGTCGCTCCATTATTTCCCGTAATAATCGGTAGACGACTGAAAGTATCACCAAGCTTGGCCTGTTTCTCAATGCGAACAAAAATGATTCCTTTAGCAGTGTTCACCTGCCCGGCCGAGATACTCAATGAGTGGCTCTGAATTGCGTTTTTAACCTGCTGAATCGTAAGGTTGTATTTCCTCAAATTATCCGGCGACACCTCAATAGCGATTTCAGGTGTGGGCGTCCAAACATTCACGGTTGAAACAGGCGGAAGATTTCGGATCTCATCGCCAATTTTCCTTGCCAAAGGGGCCAGCTCTTCAACAGTCCTGTTGCCCACCAACACGAGCTGAAGGACATCCTGTTTAAACTCGAACGTCCTTACGTTCAGAGGCTTCATGTCGTCAGGGAAATCAGAGATAGCATCAACTTTCTCTTTTATTTTGATCAGCGTGTCGTCTAAATCGAGCTTTTTATCGATTTCAAGAGACATGCGGGCTCTGCTTCTTTTGGCTTCCGACACCACCTTCTTAATGCCATTGACGTCTTTCAGCGCGTCCTCAATTTTTATGATGATGTTTTCTTCGATATCCAAGACGGAAGCGCCGGGGTATGAGGCCGTTATATTGATGTAATTTATTTCGATGTTGGGGAACATCTGTCGTTGGATAGAGGTGTAGCTCACCGCTCCCATAATGACGATGAACATCATCATTAAATTTGCAGCGACAGGGGTTCTGGCGAAGTACGCAATCAGTCCTTTGTGTTGTTGCTCAGTCATTCAGCAACCCCTATTGCGCTGAGGACGGAAGGGCATTGACCGCCATTCCATTCTGAGGGAAATCAGGCAGAGTAATAACCAACTTATCGCCGTCAGTAATATCCCCCCGCACATACACAAACTCACCAGACTGATAAATCACGTCAACAGAACGTTTTTCAAGCGTATTGGTGTCATTCACGATCCACACCGACGAATTTTGCAATGCCTCTTGTCTCAGCATGAAAACGTCCTCTAATGACTTCCCTGACAACGTAACTGTCGCATATGTACCGAGATTTAACGTAGGCTCACCTGACAACAGAGAGTATGGGTCCTCAATACTGACAACCAGGCCTGACATTCTCGTCTTGCTATCAACGATACCAATATTTCGAACAACCTTAGCCGCTCGCAGCCCATTAATGGATTCGGCATTAATTGAAACATTGATATCCTGTAATTTGGCGGGCAGGTGTTTGATATCGAAACCAGCAATTGGTAAATGAATTTCCGCTGTTTCGACGTTGCTGAGGGTTGCTAGCTGGGCCCCCCTATTAACAAACTGCCCTGCTCCCAGAGATTTTGAAATGACTAGCGCATTGAATGGCGAAAGTATTTTGCAATTTTCCAAATCGCGTTTCGCACGCTGCAGCGCAGCTTTCGCTGACTTCACACGAGCATTTGCACTGAGTAACTGAGGCTTTCGGAGAAACAAAGAGGTGACTTTGTCTTTCGACATTGCTTTCGCCTGACGAGCAGCAACATCACCCAACGCTTTTTCTTCAATCAACGCGGCTTTGGCAGATGCAAGCTGGGCTTCGGCTTCAATCACAGCGGCTTGATAATCATCGTCTTCGACAACAAATAAAACTTCGCCCCGATTCACAATTCCACCGACCACAAAGTTTGGGTGAAGCGGGCCAACAACTCCGGCGACCCGTGACGACAAGCTAGTCGATTCAGCGGAAGACACTTCACCAAAGCTTGTCAGCGTCACCTGATGGTCAATTTCTCTTGCGATGGTTATGGTGACACTCGGGATATTTTTCTCTCTTGGAGGCTTTTCTTTTTTGTCCCCCAATTGGGTCATTACGTAGTAGCCGCCCGCACTGGCGATAAGAATCATGATTGGTAATAACCAACGCAACACACTCACAAATATTCACCTTGCTAAATACAGGCCGCTTAAATGGCGACTTCGTCAAAGGATCGAACAATGAAATACAATGCCAAAGATTACGTTGCTTATCTTTCTCTTGATTCAGACGCAACGAACAATACCATATAAACAATAGGTCAATATGTTGAAAAGTCAGCAATATATAGCGATGGGGATAAGTGAAAAAATTTAGTGAGATGACAAAAAGTGGAAAGTGGAAGCATAGAGCCCCCACTAACGTAAGTAATTACAAATTCGCTAAAACGTATTCAGCTTTACTCACTTCAAAAGACTTTGGTGCTTCAACGAAAACATCTGTGACAACGCCTTTCTCGATAACCATTGCATAGCGTTGAGAGCGCACACCGCCAAAGCCTGCGGTATCCATTTCAAGCCCCAGCGCTTTAGTAAAGCTTGCGTCACCATCTGCCAGCATTGCAATGTCACCGGCATTTTGTGCCTCACCCCATGCTTTCATTACAAATGCATCGTTCACAGATACACACGCAACCAAATCCACACCCTTAGCCTTAAGTTCGTCGGCTAATACGACGTAGCCTGGAAGGTGAGCTTCAGAGCATGTTGGCGTGAATGCACCCGGCACAGCAAATAAAACCACTTTTTTATCTGCAAACAGTTCTCCGACTTGATGTGATTGCATGCCCTCTGAAGTTAGCTCACTCAAAGTCGCAGACGGTAAAGGTTGGCCTTTTTCAATCATGGTTATTTCCTTCCTACATAGAGATTTGGCCTGATAGTGCACTAAATCAAGCATCAACTGCAGCTAATACTTTTATTTATGTGCCTGAGGATCATTTCTGCCCTCAACCGTGAAAAAATTTTTGAACGTCGCCGCAGTAAATGACTCAACACGTTGAATGAATGGTGCTTTACAGAACAAATGATACGCATCAAAACACAATAATTTCACAGTGTATGCGCTGTGCCTGCGGCACTCAGCAAATACTGTCCATATGACAACTGTGACTTCAGCCCACGAGCTGCAGCAATCATCCCTGACCGCACACGAATATCGAGTAACCAATGATGAAATATACGGAAATAAAGCATGGGAAATATCCAATACTTTCCTGCAGCAAAAAACTGCGGGGCAGAATGTGAGGCAGTATTAAGAACATTACCAGAATGGTTTGGCTGTGAAGACTCACTTGCCGAATATGTCTCTGAAATCGACAACATGGATACATATACCGCGAGAGAATGCGGTAGAACAGTTGGCTTTTTTACGATCAGCGAGCACTTTGAAACTTCAGCAGAGCTGCATGTTTTGGGTATAGAACGCGAGTATCATCGACATGGAATTGGCAGTCACCTGCTCAAAAATGTCGAAGACGCACTCAGAAGCAAAGGTGTTAAGTTTCTTCAGGTAAAAACCCTTAGCCCCAAAGCAGGGAATGCAGATTATGCCCTTACGATGAAATTTTACCTAAAGCATGGCTTTATGGCGCTGGAAGACTTCGACGATCTGTGGGGAGAAGACACCCCTTGCAGGCAGCTCATTAAAGTTCTTTAGAGCCCGTCAGAGGCTGATAGAAGCAACAACAGCTTCGTTCGACACATCACAGGTCCGCGGTTCATTATTCATATCGCGGGCCTGATTTTATATGGCCGCAACCCGAATAATGTATACGCCTTTTACCAGGGCATCTAACATTAAACAGATATCATCATTTTTTCTATTTTTTTTGGAACTAAATTTGACTGACTGACACTGAAAGAAGTCGGTACTGAGTAAGCATTAAAGCAATTACTAATGAATGATGACAGGTTGTTCATAAAACAAGCCCAATTCAGACAGTTCAAGACTTATTTATAATTATGTCTCGACTTTGAGCCATTCTACTTCGCCAGATTTTTCAGCAACGTTGCTATGATAAATGTTGCTTAACTATCAAATCAAGACGAAACTGACAGTATTATGGTCAACGGTTATTTATAGGGATTTCATTTAAAGATGAGTTGTAAAATTATTCCCATTGGATCAACTCACAAAAGCGCGTCACTTGCAGATAAAAACGACAACAGTGTTGAGCCGTCTTCTGAAAGAAAAGAGAACACGGAAAGAGTAAGAAAACAATGTCGCAAGTACGAGATAACGCAAGTGGGTGGACGGCGGCTGCCTCCAGAAAAAAGAGAGCTGATCTGCAAATGGAAAATCGCCAACTGTAAAAGCGACTCTCCTTAGATATTCTGCGGGATCCTTTCTCGCGTCTTCATGCCTTATTTTAAACTTTCCCTATCGGTTCCTTCGCTGAAACATTAATCGCTTGTCGGCTCTCGCTCAAACCAACACATTTTGAACTTATAAGTACCTGGCTACATCCCCCCTAAATATCTCTTGAATCACTTCAACTTTTCAGCTAGTGATAATAATTATCAATTACAAGGAAGTTAGAATGATAAGACATGGGCACAAGTACATTGATGTCAACACTGGTATTACGCTCGATAGTTGGTTTCCACGCAGTAACAAGTCTATTGAGCGCCATTGCCTAGCGATTGAAAAAGGATTAATTAGGGGTGAGTGTTTTACGCTTGAAATACATGACCTGTCAGAGCCACCTCTGAGTACCGAAGATGCTTATCTTCGACTTCACTTACTCTCCGAATGTGCAACCAAGCCTAATGAGATAAATCTAGAGGGTATTTTCTCTTTGCTGCCAAATGTCGCTTGGACATCTGCCGGCCCAGTACTTCCCGCTCATGTAGAGACACTTAAAGCTGCCATTTCGAAAGAGCCACACCACCTCACCGTTACCTCTATCGACAAATTCCCCAGAATGACTAACTACGTTATTCCTGAAGGAGTGAGGATCGGCGATGCGGACAGAATCCGCCTCGGGGCACATCTAGCGCCCGGTACAACGGTCATGCATGAGGGTTTTGTGAATTTTAACGCGGGTACACTTGGCGCATCAATGGTTGAGGGACGCGTTACGCCGGGTGTCGTCGTTGGAAAAAACTCTGATGTCGGCGCGGGATCATCTATTATGGGAACCCTTTCAGGTGGCGGAAAACAGGTAAATTCCCTAGGTAGAAATACCTTGCTCGGCGCAAATGCAGGCACCGGAATTTCGCTTGGTGATGAGTGTATAGTTGAAGCTGGCCTTTATCTTACTGCGGGCACCAAGGTACGCTTGCCTGATGGAGAGGTAGTCAGTGCTCGCGTATTATCAGGGCACTCCGGCCTTCTTTTTCGCCGCAATAGTCAAACTGGCAGCTAGAGGCATTGCCAACCGATTCCTCTCGTTGGGGCGGTCTAAACCAAAACCTGCACAGCAACGACTAATCCCCACCAAGTCTGCGGTCTCGACGGGACCGCACTGAATCGAACAACATTGAACCCGATCAATCTCTAAAGTCTCAATCTTCAGCTTGAAAAAATACAAATGTTATTGATAATTATTATCATTGCGATTTAAAAGAGACTTTACCATGCCAGATAATGCTGCGCTTTATCGTACATTCTTTGCTGAGGAAGAACGCTTTCTCTCCAATGAATGTCAGGAAGGGTTCGAGTACGACATCATTGTAGGCTATATCTCTGCAGGGCTTAATCTTACAGGGGTATATTGCAGCGAGGGTGCGCAAACTAACGCGCTTCTTGAAGAATTGTTCCTCCGTCGAGTCTACTACAACATGCTAATGGCAATTGGATGTGTGAATCGTTCAGATATTTTCCGCCAACTTTGCATTGATCATATTCATGGACCTTTGATTGCACTTAAGAGGTACTACATTGAATTTGATGGCGGCCATGAAAAGTTTCTTTCGCTTCAGCACGACCTCCAGAAGGTTTGCTTTTTTCACTAAAATTCAGGACCACTAAATGCAAGACCATAGAATAGAAAAAGACAGTATGGGCGACGTTCATGTTCCCGCTGATGCGCTTTATCAAGCCCAGACTCAAAGAGCTGTTGATAACTTCACAGTGAGTAGCCTGACAATGCCGTCTCAGTTTATCAAGCGCTGGTGACAATTAAGCACGCTGCTGCGTTGGCAAACGCAAAGTTAGGCCTGCTTGATGGCAACATTGCCAATGCGATAGCGGAAAGTTGCCAGTTACTGCTTGAAAGTGATTTTGAAAAACAGTTCCCGGTCGATGTTTTCCAGACGGGTTCAGGCACAAGCTCTAATATGAACGCTAATGAGGTTATCGCCACATTAGCGAGTGCCAAACTTGGCGAGCCTGTCAGCCCCAATGACCATGTGAATATGGGTCAGAGCAGTAATGACGTTATCCCTACCGCGATCCAAGTGTCATCTGCTGTCGCGGTATACGAACAATTATTGCCTGCGTTGAGACATTTAAGTGAGCAGCTTAAAATAAAAAGCGACGACTTGAACGATGTTGTGAAAACAGGTCGCACACACCTCATGGATGCGATGCCAGTTACCTTTGGGCAAGAGCTTCGCGGCTGGCAGTCACAAATTGAAGCAGCTATGGCAGGCATAGATAATAGTCTCGGCCAAGTACAAGCATTGGCACAAGGTGGCACGGCCGTTGGCACTGGCATTAATGCCCACAGCGACTTTGCTGCTCTGTTCGCGCAAGAGATGACTGCGCTGACAAGTGTCAGTTTCCAACCAAGCCAAGACTTTTTCTATAATTTGTCAACCCAGGATGCCATTGTGGCGCTATCTGGTCAGCTGAAAACGCTGTCAGTCGCATTGATGAAGGTATCTAACGACTTGCGTTGGATGAATTCAGGCCCTCTCGCAGGATTAGGTGAGATTGAGCTAAAAGCGCTGCAACCCGGATCGTCAATTATGCCGGGTAAAGTAAACCCAGTGATCCCTGAGGCTGTTGCAATGACGTGCGCACAGGTTATCGGTAACGACACGACTATCACTATTGCTGGCCAGTCAGGTAACTTTCAGCTAAACGTTATGCTCCCTGTCGTCGCTTTCAATATTATTCAAAGCATCGAGATCCTAGCTAATAGTTCGAGCTTGTTAGCGGACAAAGCCATCTCTTCATTCGTCGTTCGTAAAGATAACCTTGATGCAGCGCTGTCAAAAAACCCGATTCTGGTGACAGCGTTGAACCCAGTAATTGGTTACCTTAAAGCGGCGGAGGTTGCTAAAAAAGCCTATAAAGAGCAACGACCTATCATCGATGTCGCGGAAGAGGAAACAGACCTGGGTCGTTCAGAGCTTGAACGTCTTCTTAACCCCAGAAAACTCACTCAAGGCGGTATTGCAGACTAATCGGCTTGTTTTTATGAAACTAAAAAGGCAGCGAGAAGCTGCCTTTTTCTGTTTTTGCCTTATTTACCCCAAAATGCATCTTCTGCTTTTTGGTCTTCTGAGAACAACCATACTTCAACAATCTTGCCATCTTTTATCTTAAACAGATCGTGGCCTGTCATGTCGATGCTTGTATTGCCTTTTTTACCGCTAAACGCTACTTCAACGGACACCAAGTTACCGTTAGCCATCACGTCACCATTTTGTTTAACGACGAATGTTCCCTGCGTGTCCTGCATCATTCCACCAATCATCTGGCCGATAACTCTGAATCCATTTTTTGCACCCGAGTACTTATTTTTTCCCGGCTGATGCCAAACCACATTCTCTGCAAAAAAACCAGCAAACGTTTCCATGTCACCAGCGGCTAGAGAAGAAAAATAGGCCTCAATCATTTTAATATTGTCGTTTTCATGGCCGTGATGAGCTGCCGTCGCGTTAGCTGAAAAAGTGATAAGTAACGCCATCATTATATTTTTTAGTGTGTTCATTGTGATTCCCATATTTGTGTTTTGATTTGTTGAGAAAGAGAATAAAAAAAATTTGATCAACTGAGTAGAGAGCTTTTTTCTATTTCACTGATACGAAAAACGTAACAATCGACTCGAACCTAATTTAATAATTTATAACATGTAGTTACACTAAGACTCCTAATGTCCCTCTGTTAGCTACTCATGTTTCACATTGAAAGGATCGCTTCTTCTGGCTGTATGAGTAGCAATAAACACAGTCTGCCTTGCACCCAGAATAATAATCAGAAAAACTGCCAGACAGAGCTTCTACCTTATATGTGGGAAAACGGAATTAAGAATGAAAAATATACTCACAACGCTTTTTATTGTGTTTTTTTCTGTCGGCAGTTTAGCTGATATCTTCGATGATATCGAAAGCGCAGTAAATAAAATGAACATTGGTGCATTAGAGCAGTTTAACGAAGGCAAAACATATCGCGCGGCCTATGCGCACTACCGACTGGCATTTTTGTATAATTTTTTAGGTGAGAAGAAAAAGGCCAAACGTCCATTAGAGAACGTTATTTCTCTTCTCGATGGAAAAGATGACTCAGAATCACTCATTTTGAAAGCATCTGCGCATGGCTTACAAATTGGTTTAAGCCCTATCAAAGCAGTATTTCTTGGCTCAAAGATTGATGATGCGCTGGAAGCTGCAGCGCAGAAAACGCCAGATAATCCAAGACTACTGATGACCAAAGCAGTGAATGCATTCAATACACCATCTTTGTTTGGGGGTAATAACGAACGCGCACTTAGCCTGATAAACAAAGCTGAAAACGCATTTGCGCTGCCGTGTGATCAGGTGTGTTGGGGAAAGGCAGAAAATCAGATTTGGAAAGCGCTTATATTACAGGAAATGAAGGGGCAAGACGCTTACATAGCCGCGCTGGAAGCATCCCTTCGGATTGATCCAGAAAATATCTGGGCGAGACAACTCATTGACGCCGCAAAATAAACCAGCGATAGCCTATTGCCCTCTGAGTTTGCCTCGTAGCACTCGTCCCAGAGAAGAACGAGGCAAACGTTCGGTCACAGTGACCTTCTCTGGCACATAGAAATCAGGCAGCATATCGCGGCAATACTCAATTAATTCACTTTTAGACACGAAGTCTTTCGTTACAATCACAAACGCATGCAGTCGACTTCCTTTAAGAGGATCATTTTCTCCAATCACTACGGCCTCTCTGACACCGTCCGCACTGACAAGCACTTCTTCGACCTCTCGCGGGTAAACAATCGAGTCTCCCACCCAAATTGAGTCGTCTTTCCTATTAAGTAATTTAATATGTCCGTTGTAGCGAAGAAGGCCCAAATCACCTGTTCTGTGGAACCCATCACTGCTAAACATTTTTTCGTTCAGCGCTTCATCTTTCCAATATCGCTTAATGACCTGCGGTCCTTTCACCACAATCTGTCCAACTTCTCCAAACCCCAGAGGCTCATCGTTCTCATTCCACACTTCAACAGATGTTCCAATTAACGGTGGACCAACAGTTTCCAACTGTTCATTCCCCGGTTCATTAAGGCATACACCCATAGATGCCTCAGTGAGTCCATATCCTTCAGTGATCCTAATACCGGTCAATAGTCGCCAATTCTCAGCAACAGAAACAGAGAGAGGATAACCACCACAGAATGAAGAACTGAGCGACGTAAAGTCTAATTCGATGAATTCATCGTCTTCCAACAATGAATGGAAAAGGGAGTTCATGCCAATAAAGCATGTCACCTTATGCTTTCGCATCACCTCTACAATATGTTTTGTATCCCAGAGATCGGGAATGAGTATGTTCGCGTTACCACAACTGAATGTAAGCGCAAAGTTAGCAACAAACGCGAAGATATGATGAAAGGGCAGCGGGCAAACCACTATCTCAGAGTTTCTGTCGTGTACATTTTCTACCCTTTGCATGAGCTGCAAAAGGTTAGTAATGATGTTTCGGTGTGAAAGACACGCCCCTTTAGGTCTTCCCGACGTACCGTCTGTGTATTGAAGTAGGCAAAGATCATCCAAATCAGAGTCACGTGGAAGTAGCGTTATAAGACACCCTTTCTCGTAGATGTCGTTTAGGCTGAGCGAGTTCTCAGAGAGGTCGTGTGCCTCAATACTCACCCGAAACTCAAGGGAAGAGTCGAGATGAGTAGAAGCCAAGTCAGGATTAATGTCTTTTGAAAAGAAGGCGATTTTTGCTTCTGAGTCTTGGAGTAGGTAACCGATATCCTTGATACTTGTGCATATGTTAACCAGCACTAAACCAGCACGAAGGCAGCCATAATTAATGATTGCAAATTCAGGTATATTAGGAAGTTGAACGAGCACTCTGTCACCGGGTACCAAATCTGTATATTCTTGGATCCATCCCGCAACAGCACGGCTTTTTTCATCGACTTCAGCAAACGTTATCTGCTCATTTTTATGATAATAAGCAATAGATTTGGAAAATTTTCCCATACTGAATTCAAACAAATCAGCGAGACTTTTAAATTCTTTATTTATCGCTACATCTGTCATGTCATTTAGTTCAATGTTCATTATTTGGCCCTGAAATAACGTCCTGTGTTTTAAACAGGTAAAGTTTAATTATTGCTCTCAGCTAATGTTTTTCGGTATGTGCCAGGTGATTTTCCTGTCCATCGTTTAAATGCTCGATTGAAGTTGCCGACATTTGAAAAGCCAAGCAAATAGCTAATTTCACAAAAACTCAAATGCGCCTGTTGCATGTAATTCATCGCAAGCGAATACCGCGTCTTTTCCAAGATCTCTTTATAGTTTGTTCCTTGTTCGAACAGTTTTCTCTGCAAGTTCCGTGTACTCATGCAAAGGTTTTTTGCAATCTCTTGCTGCGATGGTGCACCTAACGCCAAAGATTTATATATTTCGTGTTTTATTAAATAAGTCAGATCATGCCTTTCTACACGAGAGAGAAATTCATTAAGTACAGATTTATGGGCGAGATTTACAACTGGGTTAGCAACCGACAACGGTTCATGAAGATATCGCCTATCAAAAACTATTTGTGTTTTTTCACAACCAAATTCTATCTCGCAATCAAAGAAAGACTGAAGATACTCGGTATTGTTTTCAGGGTGTTCAAAAGATAATTCAAGTTTACTCAAGTTAAATTTGTCGTGAATAAGACTTCGAGTAAAACCGATAATCACAGATAAAAAAGACTCAACAACTTCTCTGTCCATTGCCGAGCGATTAGTCATATCATATTGCTGAACAGCTAACGAGAGGCAGACAGAGTCTCTACCCTCATCAATTTCGAATCTGCATGCATCCGTTAATATTTTTTGGTAAGTGACAATGAGTTTAAAGGCATCATTAAGTGTACTTGATGTCATCATAGAGTAGCCAAGTACATGAAACATACCTGGATGCAGCGAACGACCGAGAATGACAGAAAAGTTTCTCTCCGTCAGTCGGTCATTACATAATTTTATCAAGCGAGAAAATGCATCAAGACAGATTCGCTTTTCTGGGTCCTTAACCCACGCTCGATCAATGTTTGCATCACTCAGGCATGAATCAACATCCAACCCGCACGTTTCCATCGCGCGCGTCAAAGTAATGAGCCAGCCACTTGTCGTGCTATACGTCCCTGCCATTATTTCCTGCTTCTCCGACTCTCACCAAAATAAGAAAAGCATTCTCTGTTTAGCTTTTCTGATCAGAGCCAATTATTTATATTTCATTTCTGAATAATTGTTTATTAAAACTAAATTAAGCATAATTTTTAGCCGAAGTGCTGTCTAATTAATGAGAACCTTAAATATGAGAAAAATTAAGACACTACGTTTCATTTTTGAATCGAATAATCTCCCACCTTACTATATGTTTTTTAGATGTATTTTATAATATATCTAGAAAACTTAGCATTTAATCACTAGATAATAATGCTATTCGAGTATTTTAACTCATGTCGATATAGAATTAAGCCTTTGTAAAATAAGATATTCACTGAAGAATACGCGTAGTTAAACACGTCACCACCAAGGATGATAAACGATTTCTAATATTATTGAATAGTATTTGGAACTCAAAGATATCCTCAGACACTAATGTTATGTCATCGGCCCTCATGGTGTGTTGAACGCTCAGAACACCAGTTATTTTAGGGGATAATAATGACAAAACTTAAACTCTTTATGGATACGTTAAGTCGCCTTGATGATAGTGTCCCAACATTTTCTTCAAAACAGGAGTTAGAAGACTTCCGTGCGAAGTATGTTGAAATCTGCGAAGAAGAGGGAGTAGTTAACTTGGTTTCACACGCTGGTGCGCAGGATGGCGTGGCTACGTATCTTAATTTAGCAAAAGATATCAAGGCCGTGCAGAGAGCGAATCGACGTGCGGGACTGCCAAACTTCACAACAAGGGAAGTTGAACAGTCTGCTAAAGACGAATTGTTCGCTAGTTGCTTGTGATTTTAAGTAGCTACCGACAGAAGCAACACGAGTCACGCTGCCTTCAAACAGACGTAACTTGTTCTTTAGACGCTTTCTCTAAGGAGAAAGCGTTTTTTTTAGTGCGATCTCGGGAGCTCAAATCGATTGATGAAATACTCAAGGATATGGTTCGTTCTATCTATGTGAATCATTCCTTGTTCAGATGTCGATGAATAGTTAATTGACCAGGCATCATCACCTTCAGGAAATAAAAGGTGAGGACAGCTCTGGCTACCTTCCCCTAAATACTTACCCAAATCGCCCCTAGGTTTTGAAAGTCAACATACCTGACCTCGACGTTATGCCTTATTTCAGGAAACATAGCCATTAGGCCTTCAACTCTTAAACAAAAAGGACAGAAAAACGTCCCTTCGCCTGCGCTATCATCTGTAAAGTCACGTTTGAATAGATATAGAACTGTCTTCATTTTTCCCTCACAACTTTTAGGTGATACCTCCTACCACCAGGTCAGTTATATAGGTAACTGTTCAATCTATTCGTCTCTAAACAGAAATAATCACACATTAGACGTTAAAATTTAAGAAACCATAGACAACAGATCATTATATTTAAGGCCTAATATAATATTCTTTGCATTAACCATTTGCCTTTCAGTGACGTTTTCTTTTGTCGTCAGCATATAGCTAACCGGGTAGTAACCTTGTTCGTTTTTCTTATGTATGTGAGTGACGTTGGCACCAAACACCACTTTATCTTTGCCAATCTCTTGAACGAGCGTCAACGGAAATGTTTTTAGGCCATCATTTAATGTGTCAAATTGACTTTCTGACGGGAATTCCTGAAATAATTGCAGAGCGATCCCTGCATTAACTGATGAGATAAATGCACTGTTAAATCCTGAAGCATGGCAAAGCATGGCTATTGCCTCGTTGCTATAGCCCATATCGCCGAGCAGATCCCACAAGGTCCAGTATTTTACAGACTTACCTTGCCATTCGCATTGCTCACTAAATTTGTGCCAAAAGTCTTGCCCCACTTCAATCTCATTCGCAGCAAAATTCGGGTTGTTCTCAATGACGTTAGAAAAAAGGGTGACCAGCATAGACGATGGCGCAATCATGCGTTCTTTGACTGACAAGTAGTATGATTCCGCCCAGACTTTACATCCATTTATCTCGTTTCTCTTTTCACTTGACCTTGCTTCAAAGACAGACTTTGGCTCCTCAACACCCTCAAGTAACGAGCTATAGCGACTCATCAACCGATCCAAGATATTGACGGTACTTTGTGATGATGCTTGCTCTGGTGACGTCGTATTGGCTTTCCGTTCTAAGGAAGAGCCACTCGGGTTATCTCCTAGTTTGAATTTATCCAGCACCAATACCGTGCTAACGGGATTGTGTCTTACGGTTTGCCACGCACTGTAAAGACCTGATAATCCCGCGCCGATCACCAATGTATCGACGTAATCAGGGATGGTTGTACGCGCTTTATAGGCTAAAAGTGTCATGTCCTGCATGATGAAATCCTCTGACGTTGCTTGCGTTCCTTACCACAGACTTCGCTCTGGAACTTTTATTTTCATTTTTTAACTGGAACCAATAGACTTCAAATGTAGAATAAATTAGACAATGCTCAAGTTTTGAGAAGTGTTTTTTTTCGTATATTTCATAAAATATTGTTTTTATTGACTTTTAAGTATCATACGGAGCTGTTCTTGGTGTGCTCAATGTCACATTTTCAAGACTCGATATTTCTTTGAAAAAAGCCCTTTCCTTACACTCCTAACATCTAAAATCCGTCACTTGTTAAAGTGGCAGCTGACAGGTAAATAGCAATGACCTTGAATCAACTTGATACTCCCGCATTGATAGTCGATCTGACGCTGTTTGATGCGAACTTGAAAGAGATGCAATCACGCCTCAATGAGAAAGGGCTTAAGCTCAGACCACATACAAAAGCGCATAAGATCCCTGAACTGGCGTTAAGACAAATAGCGGAGGGTGCGGAAGGCATCTGTGTCGCAAAACTCGGCGAAGCGGAAGTGATGGCAAAAGGCGGTGTTAATGATATTTTAATCACCACACCGATTGCAGGTGAAAAAAAATATCAGCGGCTCATTGACCTTCATACCAATTACCCAGACGCGCGTTTTGTTCAAGTCATCGACAATCAGGCACACGTCACGGCGATTTCTAAGTTTGCCACTGCTGCCGATGTGAATGTCAGGCTTATGATTGAGGTGGAGAGCGGCCAACAACGGTGCGGAGTCATGCCAGATCAGACACTTGTTGACCTCATTGAACTCATTGTTTCATCACCGAACGTCAATTACGAAGGCATCCAGGCATACAGTGGGCATCTTCAACATGTTAAAGGGTATGACGAGAGAAACCGCGTCGCTCGGCAGGCAGTTGAAGACGTTTTTGCTTTCATTAATCAAGAATTAATCCCTAAAGGCTTAGCCCCTGAAGTGATCAGCGGCGGCGGCACAGGCACTTATGAAGCCTATGAGGGGTTGGGATATACCGAAATCCAAGCGGGTTCATATATTTTTATGGATGCGTCTTACCAAAAAATCGGCGATGAAAACGATGCAGCAACCAACCATCAGTTTGCACCAGCCTCAAAGTATGGACAACCGTTATCAGCCGCCCCACCCCCTCACGAGCCGTGGTTGATGCAGGCACCAAATGCCTTTCTGTTGATATGGGACCGGCCGAAGTCGATGAACGCTCAGATATCAGCTACGCCAGCGGCGGCGATGAACACGGGATCCTCCACTTACCTGAAGGAGAAACTTTCGTCGATATCGGTAGGCAACTTCTCATGCTGCCAAGCCATTGTGACACCACGCTGAGTAATTTCGATAGGCTTTATGGCATCAGAAATGGCGAGGTTGTTGAGTCATGGTCTATTAAAGGCCGAGGCCGTAGCGACTGATTATTTTCTTATCCCCACTCTGACAGGTCTTTAACGAGACCTGTTTTACATCAACAAATGTCCAGTCATCTCAGCTTTAACACCAAAAAATCGAAGGGAATTGTATACAATTTCACTGTCGCTAACTCTCTCATGCAAATGATCTCACCAAAAGTTTTGAAGCATAGAGCGTGAATACGACACATTGAGTGCATACAGGTTTGACTACACTTTAGAGAGTGTTTTTCAGTGAGACAGGGAGAGATAGGATGGCGACACTATGGATAAAGTCACCACTGGCGATTTGGACTGGCAACAACGATGATGCAAGCGGTGGTTTCGTTGTTGATGGGGACAAAATCGTTGAGCTCGTCGCGAGCGGCGGTGCGCCTTCCTGCCATTTTGATGACGTCTTCGATGCATCACAACACGTTATTTTGCCGGGCCTGATTAACGCACATCATCACTTTTATCAAACCCTGACCCGCGCCTACCCAGACGCACTTGATAAAGAACTTTTTCATTGGCTGAAGGCCTTGTATCCAGTTTGGGCAGGTCTTGACGAAGAAATGATGAGGTTATCAACGCAGCTCGCTTCCGTCGAATTACTGTTATCAGGGTGCACAACAGCATCAGATCACCACTACCTCATCCCTCATGGGCTGGAACACGCCATTGATATTCAGGTGCAAGAAACCGAGAAACTCGGATTACGCACAGTGCTCACACGCGGGTCTATGAGCTTGGTAAAGACCAAGGAGGCTTCCGCCTCGTCATACCATTCAAACAGAGCAACAAATACTGGATGACAGCCTTCGTCTCATTGATTCTTATCATCAAGCAAGTCACGGTGCAATGACACAAATTGCCCTTGCGCCCTGCTCACCTTTTTCAGTCACCACAGATTTGATGAAAGAAACTGCCAAGTTGGCTGCGGATAAACAGGTGATGGTGCATACCCATTTATGTGAAACGGAAGATGAAGAAGCGTTCTGTCTTGAGAAATTTGGTATGCGGCCCGTTGATTATCTTGAGCACGTTGGCTGGTTGAACAGTCGTACATGGTTAGCCCATGGCATCCATTTTAATGAAGAAGAGATCTTTCGCCTCGGTGCAGCGGGTGTAGGCATATGCCACTGCCCAAGTTCAAATATGATGTTGGCCTCTGGGATTTGCCGTAACCTCGAACTGGAGGCTGCAGGCGCAAATATTGGCCTTGGTGTTGATGGCTCAGCCTCTAACGATGGTTCAAACCTCGTCAACGAGTTACGCATGGCTACATATATACAACGGTTGCGTTATGGCTCGGCAAAAATAAGTCATTTAGACGCGTTCAGGTGGGCGACCAAAGGCTCAGCAGCGTGTCTTGGCAGAACCGATATTGGCGAGCTACAGGCAGGAAAAATGGCTGATATTGCCATGTTCAAACTCGACGACATTCGCTTTTCCGGCAGCCATGACCCACTGGCTGCATTGGTACTTTGTGGTGCACAACACGCAGACAGGGTAATGGTGAACGGAGCTTGGCGCGTTGAGGATGGACCGTCAATCAACTTGACGTCAATTCACTCATCCATCAGCATCGAGCGGCAGCGAAAAGACTTGCCAGCAAAATGAGCCAAGCTAAATAGGCGATTGTCAGTTTGTAGGCCATCCCGGCTCATATCTCCAGACATAATGGGTCAAATACGTATCACTGCCGTCAGTTTGACCCGCTAAACTTTTACCATAATCTCACTGAGACACAGAGCCTCTTGACCTCCCTCTACAGTATTTTGTAAAAAATAAGCCGTTTATTTTACGTCAGCCCCGAACTTTCGACTCTTTCGTGACTCCAAAGAAAGCCGAAGCGTTCGTGTTAGGCATATTCAGAGTCAAAAATAATAGGATTAAATGTTTCAGCTTATGTTGGTGAATCTGTTTCAACGGCTAAATGCCTATCTCGAAAGTCAGGTTATCGGTCAGCCTGAACTGGTTAAAGAACTTCTTATCGCACTGTTGGCGGACGGTCATATTTTGGTCGAAGGTCCGCCTGGCCTTGCTAAGACACGGGCCGTTAAAGTCTTATCTGACTGTATCGAAGGCGACTTTCATCGCATTCAGTTCACACCTGACTTACTGCCTGCTGACCTGACTGGTACTGACATCTTCCGCCCGGAAACAGGCGATTTCAGTTTTCAAAAAGGGCCGATTTTTAACGCACTGATCCTCGCCGATGAGATCAACCGTGCACCGGCGAAAGTGCAGGCTGCCATGCTCGAAGCCATGGCGGAAAAGCAAGTTACGGCAGGTGGTAAAACTCACACATTACCAGAGCTTTTCCTCGTCATGGCCACACAAAATCCGATTGAGCAAGAAGGCACTTATCCGTTGCCGGAAGCGCAACTAGACCGCTTTCTCATGCAACTGAACGTGAGCTTCCCCGGTGAAGAAAGCGAACTCGCGATTTTACGGCTTAATCGTGGTGAGGCGTTGGGCGAAACAGCCGCTGACACTGTTCATATCTCTCAGCCTGAGATTTTTGAGGCGCGTAAGGCAGTGCTGACTATCCATATGGCAGAAGATGTTGAGCGGTATATTATCCGTCTTTCTATGGCAACCAGAGAGCCCGGACGCTACAGCGACAAACTCGATAGCTGGTTACAAATGGGAGTAAGTCCTCGGGCTACACTGGCACTCGATCGATGTGCCCGTGCTCATGCTTGGTTGAGTGGTCGTGATTATGTCACGCCAGAAGACGTGCAAAAAATGGCTTACCCAGTCTTGCGCCACCGTCTTCTGCTGAGCTATGAAGCTCAAGCAGAAGGTATTCAGGCTGACTTACTGATTGATGAACTGTTGAATCAGGTCGCCGCAGTATGACACAAGAGCAACAACTTCCACGTTACAGTGACGGGGTGACCTTGTCTTTACCTGAAATGCTGCAATACAAAAGCCAAACCATACGTTGGCTTCCTCCCGCAAAAAGCGTGTGGTCACAGATGAGCGGCCAACACAGGAGTTCCGCCAAAGGGCGCGGAATGAATTTTGCCGAAGTGCGATTGTATCAGGCGGGTGACGATATTCGTGCTATCGATTGGCGTGTTACCGCAAGAACGGGCAAAGCCCACACGAAACTGTTTAGCGAAGAGCGCGAACAACCCGTTATGTTGATGGTAGATCTTAGCGCTTCGATGCAATTTGGCTCTAAGCTATTACTGAAATCCGTTCAGGCAGCACATTTTGCAAGCTTACTCAGTTGGATAGCTGTTGGCGAGAAAGACAGAGTTGGAACCGTCATATCGAACGGTTTGTCTTTGAGAGATTGTAAACCTACCGCGCGTCAACAAGGGCCTTTGAATGTCATCAATACGCTGATTGAGGCGCAACAAGAGGTTCAGCAAGAACACCGAGAGCAGCATGAAAAACACACCTTCTCCAAGGCATTGCAGCACCTTCATCACCTCTGCCCCAAGGGGAGTGAAATAGTCATTATCAGCGACTTTCAGTCACTCAACGATAATGACAGACTGACGCTCAGCCGCATGCGACAGCATAACCGCATTCAATTCGTCCGGATCAGTGATCCTCTTGAACGAGGCCAAACGGACTTCAGAGGAACAGAACAAGTCAGTGACCGCAAACAGTCTGCATGGCTTGATTTCTCATCAGCAAGAACCCGCAGTCGATTCAGTCTCCATTTTCAGCAACATCAGGATTTCATCAAAGATATGGCGCGCGCTCTTGCCATTCCAGTGCACTCTCTCTCGGCAGCAGAGCCGCTTCTGGCCCAACTGACATCTGGCTTGTCGAATAAAGTGGCAACAACGCAGACAAGAGGTAAACCGATGTGAGTCAGGATATAAAAACCACGCCTCTTCCCCTGGCTGACATTCACCTCGTTGATGCGCCTACGTACTGGCCATTAGCATGGGGCTGGTGGCTGGTATTCGTCGTTGCAGTTGTACTTATTGTCATTGCTATTATTAGGTTCAGAAAAAATACTAGAAACAGGGCCGCGCAACGACAGGCCCTCCAGCAGCTTGACGGCCTAAATTCTTCAAACGGGCTGACAGCGGTCAATGAATTACTTAGAAAAGCCGCGCTTAGCTATTTTCCTCGCGACCATGTAGCAAAACTCTCAGGTCACAACTGGCTGGCTTTTTTGGATACGACTCAAGGTAATTCGTCTTCCTTTACTGACTTATCAGAGACTTGGCGCAAAGGGCTATTCTCGTCAGAATCACTCTCTGAGGAAGAATTCAGACAATGCCATGACGTAGCCAGGAAATGGCTGAAACACGCCCTTCCGCCGGCAAAAAGCAATCAGGGCGTATACCGGGAGAAAGTTGCCGGAGGCAGAATGTTTGAGTTCGCATGGCCACTGGCATTTGTATTGTTGCCTCTGCCACTGTTGGTTTATTTCTTTGTTAAACCGATTGTACGTCAGGCACCGATAACGCTTCCCAGCCTCCCTTCGGGATTGGCTGAACGACAGCCCGGCACAATTTGGCGAAAAGCGCTCATGGCACTTTTCTGGTTTGCACTTGTTGCGGCCTGCGCGCGACCCGTTTGGTTTGGCGATCCGGTTGATATCAACCAGAACACCGAGACCTGATGTTGACCATTGATTTGTCTTTGTCGATGGAAACCGAGGACATGAAAACAACTGCTGGGATGACTGACCGACTATCTGCGGTAAAAACTGTTGTCAGTGATTTCATCAAGCAACGTCCCGGTGACCGCCTTGGTCTGGTTGTTTTTGGCGAGCATGCCTACCTACAAACCCCGCTGACCTTTGACAGACAAACTGTTCAGGAGCAACTTGAGCGCACCATAGCCGGAATGATTGGTAACAGCACATCTATTGGTGAAGGGCTTGGCATTGCCACGAAAACCTTTATCGATAGCGACGCCCCTCAACGGGTGATTATCCTGCTCAGTGATGGGGCAAATACATCCGGCGTGCTCGACCCGATAGAAGCCGCCGAACTGGCTAAAGAACACAATGTCACGATCTACACAGTGGGTGTAGGTGCCGACGAAATACTTCATCGCAGTTTCTTTGGCACAGAACGTATCAACCCCTCACGTGATCTCGATGAGGCCACACTGACAAAAATTGCTGCTCTGACAGGAGGAAAGTACTTCCGTGCCCGTAACCCAAAAGAATTAGAGAACATCTATCAGCTCATCAACCAGCTAGAGCCAGTCAACACCGCCGAGCAAACATGGAGACCCAGAGACGAGCTTTTCCGTTATCCATTGACAGTCGCGCTTGTTCTTTCTGTTTTCATCGTGTTGTTAAGGAGACAATATGGCTGAGTTTACTTTCCTCTATCCCGTTTGGTTTTTAGCCTTAGCACCCTTGTTACTGATCCTGCCTCTGCTTGTCCGCGGTCGTCGTCAATCTGGACTCATAGCCGACCACCTAACAAAATACATGGGAGTTGAGCAGACGACGCCGCGTGTCCTACCCCTTATTCTGTTGGGTTTAGGCTGGGTTTTAGCGGTGATAACATTGGCAGGCCCAAGTTGGCAGAAAACAACTATCCCTGCATACCACCTTGCGGGCTCCCGTGTATTGGTAATGGATATGTCTCGCTCAATGTATGCCACGGATGTGGCACCAAACCGCTTGTCACAAGCAAGGTTCAAAGCTCTTGATTTGCTGCCCGGCTGGAAAGAAGGGGCTACGGCGCTGGTTGCTTACGCTGGAGACGCTTATGTGATCAGTCCACTGACTGATGACAGCGCAACATTAGCCAACCAAATACCTTCATTGTCGCCAGAATTGATTCCCTACCCCGGCAGTAATGCCTCGGCGGGTATTGAACAGGCAATCCAATTACTGAATCAGGCTGGTCATCATTCAGGTGACATTATTTTAATTACTGACGGTGTGAACAGCCAAGAGGCATCTGATTTAGAAAGAACCCTCGCAGATACACCATATCGGCTATCGGTACTTGCCGTTGGGACGCAACAAGGCGCCCCTATCCAATTACCTGATGGCAGCTTACTGAATGAAAACGGAAAGCCCGTTGTCGCAAAGCTTCAAATTAATGAACTCGCGACACTGATAAACAAAACAGGCGGCGTGCTCCGATTTGTAAGAAGTGACGGAAAAGACATTGATGCAATAATCGCCCGCACAGCAACAACGGGGACAGACACCGAAAAGTCTGAAGGGCAAACATTGGAAGAAAAACAAAATGGCGGATTTTGGTTAATTGTTCCTTTGCTGATCCTGAGTCTGTTTGGATTTAGACGCGGACTTGTTGTTGCAATAGCACTGTGCATTATGCCGATAAGCCATTCTTACGCAGGTGTTTGGAAAACCGAAGACCAAATCGCTCATGAGGCTTTCGAACAAGGGAATTATGATGCCGCTGCGAAAGGGTTTGCAGACAAGCGATGGAAAGGTATCGCAAGCTATCGCGCAGGTGATTACGAGGGGGCTATCCAAGCGCTAGAAGAAGAAAGAGATCCTAATTCAAGGTATAACCTTGGTAACGCTTACGCGCAAAATGGCGATTATGACAAAGCGATAGAAACTTACGATAAGTTGCTTAAAGAGCACCCTGATTTCAGTGATGCCAGCAAGAACCTTGAAAAAGTTAAAGCTGCAAAACAGCAACAGCAACAGCAACAGCAACAGCAACAGCAACAGCAACAGCAACAGCAACAGCAACAGCAACAGCAACAAGATAAGAACAAGGAATCTGACAAATCACAACAAGATTCAGAACAGAATCAAGACGGCAGTGAGGGTTCCGAACAGCAAAATGAGCAGACACAATCTTCATCGGCTCAAAATCAACAATCCGACAACCAGCAAGAGTCGCAACAATCTGGCGAAAATGCTGACCAATCTGACGGCAATCATCAACAAGCTACGGGTAAACCCGAACCAAATAACCATGATGAGCAGCAAGAAAAAGATGATCAACAAGCGTCTTCTGAGCAAAGTGGCCATGGCGAAGAGGCAGAGAGTCCAGCTCCCTCTTCCGACGGTTCAGAAGCAAAAGATGAAAATGAACAATCTGCCCGCGCTGGAGAATCAGGCACACCATCTGATGCTCTTCAACAAAGTAATCCTACGTTGAAGAAACTTGAGCAGGTTCCCAATGACCCAAGTGGCCTCATACGGGCACAAATACTCCTTCAGGCGCGACAAAAGCAAGCACCGGAATCAGCAGAAAAGAGCTGGTAGTCAGACACATGAAAGGATTTTATAACAACGTGAAAAAGTCACATTTTTTCAAAACGTTTTTACTTTTTGTCTTATTTGCCTTTGCAGGCATGTCGAATGCCCGTGCACTGGAGGCGGTCGCTACGGTCAGTGACAACCCCGTCTCCGTCAATCAAGTCTTTGAGCTGACGGTGACTGTCAACGGCAATGTTGATTCTGACAGCTTAGACATATCCTCGCTTAAGCAGGATTTTCAGGTCGGTAGACCCAGTGTTTCAAGCGCCACAAACTGGATTAATGGTGAGTTTTCACAAAATGTGACCTGGAAAATAGGTCTGGCTGCGCGTAAAGAAGGGACGTTTACGATCCCCTCACTCGATATATCCGGTGCTAAAACAACCCCCATCAGGGTAAAGGTAAAAAAAGCCAACATTAACGCTACGCAACAATTAGATATTCAGATAGAGACATCACTTGAAAGAACGACACTTTATGTGGGTGAAAGTACACGTTATCAGCTCCGTATTTTTATCGCTGAAAACCTACAAGAAGCGAGCCTGACGGCACCTTCCGCGCCCGGGCTCAGTGTCGAACAGATCGGCGAAGATCAAAGACAGGATGTCGTGAAAAACGGCAAGCGCTACTTGATGATAACGCGTACCTATCAGGTAACGCCGCAAGTGGATGGAACAATGACGATCACGGGCTCACAGCTCATAGGCAGTGTCGTCCGGCAAGGCAGACGATTTGGCTCTTCAGTCAATATCCCTGTTGACCGCAAATCAGACGACATTACATTATCCGTCGCACCGATCCCTGCGTCCTTCAAAGGGCTTTGGTTACCGACCCCTGACCTCAATCTACTTCAGGATTGGCAACCAGAATCAACCACCGTTGCAGCCGGAGAGCCGATCACACGTATTATCACACTCAGGGTTAAAAACGTCAGTCAGAGCCGTCTTCCTGATATTAAACTGAGCTATCCAGACAGTGTGCGTGTTTATGACGAAAAACCAATATATGGTGATGAAGATGGCTACACCATCATGACACTTAAGCAAGTCATTATCCCAAAGTCAGAGGGAAGCATAACACTGCCCGGCCTGGTTATTCCCTGGTGGGACACTGTTTCAGGGACAGAAAAGAGCAGCGAGATCTCCCCACTGACACTCACGGTCACTCCGGCCAAAGAACAAAGCTTACCGACGGTGGGCACCAGCCCTGTTCAAGTGGCACCTCAAACACAAAACGTCAATGATGTAGTGACAATCGTTGATGCAGGTATTTGGCCCTATGTGAGCGCCCTTCTCGGTGTTTTGTGGCTGGCCACTGCCACAGGCTGGGTTGTTACCAGCCGCCGTCAGCGCATTGATTCACCGGACTTTTCCTTTAATGCTCCAACCAGATCGGAAAATTTGTTTGACGCTGTAAAAGAGAATCATCCTATTCAGATTCAGAATGCTTATAAACGCTGGCGGCAAGATAACCATCCTAAGAAAATTAAAGATAGCGTTAAGCACGAAATAGAAAAAATGAATGCCTCGATGTACAGCAAAGAGACCACATCTTGGGACAACAAAAAACTCTTGGAGATGCTTGAAAAAAGTAATGGAAAGAAGCTTCAAGAAAATCGTACGGATACGGATTTAGCACCTCTGGTGCCATCTAATAACCGCTGAGTGGGATGACGAAAAGGCAGGGACCTCATCCGCCTTTTGTTTTGACCACTCAGGTATTGTTTTGAAAATCAGAAATACGTACGAGGAAACATGAAGAGACAAATTGGCTTCACATTGATTGAATTGGTTGTCGTCATTGTGCTGACAAGCATTTTGGCTGTCACTGCCGCCCCCAAATTCCTCAACCTTGGGAACGACGCTAACGAGGCTGATCTGCAGAGCTTAAAAGGTACAATAATCGATGCGGCTAATATCGTGCATTCCAAAGCAATACTGGAAGGAAAAACTAAACAGAAACTTACACGTTTGGCAGATGGCACACAGGTGCATTTCGGATGGCCAACAGGCACAGGAGAAGGCGAGAGCATTCTTAATGTGATCGATGGTTTGGAAACAGGATGGAAAATAAACAAGTACGCTGATGTCCAATCGGAGGAGTTTTACCTTAGCAGCAACCTAAAACGGTGCGTCAAATACGAAACAGAACCTAGCTGGATCCCGCCATTAGTTGAAGTTGTCGACTGTAGGCATCTTACTTAAATGGGTAATAAAAAGCCGCTTAAAGCGGCTTTTTATTACCCATTATTCAGCAGCATCATCAAAATGGCTGTACAGATTTTTCCATTACTTCGACAAGCGTATACTTGTACGGGCTTGCATTAGCCTGGACACCACTTCCAGAAAAAGCCTTCTCAACAGCCATTTTCACTTTGTAATGATACCCCTCTTGAAAGCGGAACCCCTGAATCTGGTCGTAAAAAAGCTCACCATCAAC
This sequence comes from Veronia nyctiphanis, assembly GCF_004116385.1. Lineage (GTDB taxonomy): Bacteria > Pseudomonadota > Gammaproteobacteria > Enterobacterales > Vibrionaceae > Veronia > Veronia nyctiphanis. The sequence goes on from NZ_PEIB01000011.1 coordinate 103,863, forward strand.
CACCAAACACTTCCCGGGGATCAATCCCACGCAGAATTCTTTCTTTGGTGCGATATCTACCACCAGCAAATCTGCATCCGGAGAGATTCTCGGTTTAAACAGCGGTACATCGATGTTAGGAAGCTGAGGGTTGCTGCAGGCAGCCAATAAAATCGACACATGCAGAACGAGCGCTTTTTTAAACATAACTCACCAATATAGCCATACCATTAGGATCGGGCGCATTTTAATCGAAATACCCGCAGAATATCATCTATTTTTACATCAATATGACGCTGGGCCACCTGAAAATATCGCATCGATACCCATTGCGTACTATCCGCCCAACAAAGCATCTGCGCAAAAAACATTCAACAATATGGCTTCGATTTTTGACAACAGATCAAGTAAGCACGAGTAGTTTGCTCTCAAATATGACAAAAGTGTTTACCCTAGATAGTGCAACAGCAGAAAACTAAGGGAATCCTAAATTAATTTCTCAACCCCAACACACATTTGCGGCGTTGTCTGCTCTACAGTAGTGCAGGTGCTCGATTAAGGGATAAATTATGCGCTCGTTAAATTCATGGCTCGAAGAGTATTCTGAAAGCCACCAAAATAAAACCAATAAATTCATCCATTATTTTGCCGTTCCAAGTATCTATTTCACAGTGATGGGCTTTCTCTATGCTCTGCCCGCTATACCTGCTCTGCCCGGCGAGTGGTGGAATAATTGGATGGTACTGATAATGCCGGTGGTCATGGTTTTTTACTTCAGCCTTTCATTAGCTTTAGGCATTGGCATGAGCCTCTTCACTGCTTTGTGTTACTACCTGCTTGTTATGTACGAACAGGCAGGGATCAGCACGGTATTTGAAATGAGCTTGGCATTGTTTGTGGTTATGTGGATATTCCAGTTCGTCGGCCACAAAATAGAAGGGAAGAAGCCATCTTTCTTCAAAGATATACAATTTTTGCTAATTGGCCCTGCATGGGTTGTTGTGTGGATGCAAAAAGCAATCGTTAATCGATAGATCCAGTACCGAAAAACAATGGGATAAATTCGTAAACGGACGTATGAATAGCCTCCATAAAAGCTGCCTACCAAGGCAGCTCATTTCCATCAAAGTTTAAGAACTTTCCACTTTGTGCAATATCGCTATCCAGTATCACGGACATTAATCCCGCCACGCTCTCTTCTACGTCAATGAGTGCGTTGGGCCCGCCCATGTCAGTCTTTACCCAACCAGGATGTAGCGCTAAAACGGTAAAGTCATCATTAGAGAGATCGTTACTCAAACTCTTAACCACAGAGTTAAGCGCCGCTTTCGATGAGCGATATATGTATCCACCGCCAGAGGTATTTTCCTTCATACTGCCAACTTTTGACGATAAACAGGCTATTTTTCTGCCTGATCCTGCCATCAGGTTAGGGTAAACGGCTTCAATCAGCTTAAGCGGCGCAATGGTGTTTATCTCCAATACCTGCCGCCATTCTTCTTCGTCAGTATTACCAAAGCCATAACCTTTAGGGCCAAAGTACCCTGCATTGTTTATGAGTATGTCGATAGCTGGAAGTTGCTTTACCAGGTCGGGTAACGCTTTATAATTTGTCACATCAAATTGAATCAATGTCAGCCTATCTTCTTTGTCCAAGAGTTTGATAAGAGTGTCAGCGCTTTTTGCGTCACGATAGGTGGCAAACACACGAAACTGAGACTTGAGACACTGCTTTACAAACTCAAGGCCGATACCGCGATTTGCACCCGTGATAAGTACTGTTTTCATGCTCAATATTCTCCGCAGATTATTTTTCAAAACATAAGACGCTCTCTGGATCCTGTCTTTTGTTATTGAGTGCCTCAATAGGCTTTCTCATAACTGTCATCAACTTATCGTTCAAAAACTCGCTATTCAATGTTTGTTCAAGGTGATGTTGCAGTATGATTGATGACATTGGTCATATTGATGAATATCCAATAACAGTACGAATGAGGTTGATGTAATGTCTGGATTGAAGGTTCAAGCGCCAATGAGCCTATTATCTTTTTACATGGTGGCGGTGGTGCAGCTCGGATGTGGGAACCACAGATTGTCGCGTTTAGTGGAGGTTACCACTGTATCGCACCAGATTTACCTGCTCATGGTGACAATAAGATTGAACATACATTTACGATCAGCAGTGCAGCTAATTATGTCATCGAGGTAATTGAAAAGCTTGCGGCAAATTCAAAGGTACATTTGGTTGGGCTTTCAATGGGGGCACAAATCGCTCTAAATCTTTTCGATCGACGTCCTGATCTGTTTGCCAGCTGCCTGGCTAGTAGCCCATCGCTGATACCACAACCTGGTGCCAAATGGTTGACTGGCAGCTTGATGTATCACTCCTATAAATGGTGCCTTCAGCCACTCAACAATTTTCTGTGGTGGTCAGAGCTTAATCGGCGGTATTCGGCAGGGGTTCCCAGTCAGTACGCAGACGCCTTTTTCCAGAATTTACAAAAAGTGGATGCCAAATCATTTATTGAGACATTAGCAGCAAATCAAACCTTCAGGTTGGCAAAAGATTGGCAGACTTCGGTACCCACGCTTGTTGTCGCTGGGCAGGGAGAGCATAAAACCATGCTGGAATCCATCAACCAATTGCAGGGTAAGCACAACGTTACGGTCGGGCTTATTGAACATGATTCATCGATTAAATTGGCGCAGCAGCATAACTGGAGTATTTCTGTACCAAACGCATTTAATCAGTTGTTGCGTGCTTGGTTTACTGAACAACAGTTGCCTGACAATGTAACGGTTTTATAGGTCAAACATAGGGTTGCGTCATGCTATCTAATTGCTAACTTAAGGTTTTGCGCACCGAGGTTAAGTTGCGGTTCATCAACTGCTACGGCAAAAGGTTATTGGTGTGCGAGCCATTTTGATACCTGTTCATCGAACATTGGGCATGAGTAAGGGTTAGCGCGAAACTAGGTAGGTCTGATATGAACGCAAGTCGTGTAAATCCAGAAACAAAAAACGCTGCCAAGAGGCAGCGCTTGAATTGTTTGTCTGATGTTACACCTGTTTCCAGGCCCCACTGCTCACTGGTTGCAGGGTTATCACCCTTGGTCCAGTAGCGTGCTTCGTAGGTGACACCGTCAACAACAACCTGATCACCGGTATTATAAACCTTATCTGCATTCCACGCATTTGGGTCTACTTCACCGCCAGAGCCTGTGCCATCGCCGTTACCCGGTTTTTCCAGTTTTTCTACAACAGTCACTTCTGGCCATCTTGCGTGTGAACCATAGAAATTGGTCACACACTTCTGGTAGTCGCCCGGTACAAGTGCAGAGTATGCTGTTTGATAACCCACCAGCTCACATTCGAATGAGAAGCCTTCAGGGCGGTCTGCATAGTATTTCCAGTTGCCGTCCCAGTTAGTGTACAGAACGTCTGTTGCACCGTTCAGGTTGAGGCTACCGTAAGGCGTTTGCTGCCAGCAGGTATTCTTCTCATCTGCGCCGATGGCAATCTGATAATGCTCAGCCAAGCCTTCCCAGTAACGAATACGGTTGACTGGCTGACCCTTAGTCTTGTTCTGCTCACCACACTCAATGCCGCCATTGATGATATTGATTGTCGTACCAAAACCGTAACCAATGCCCGCTTCTTTCTCACGCAGTGACGGTGACCAAGTTCCATCAATAACGTGAAGCATTGCTGGTTTAGGTGCCTGAGGTGTCAGGAAGAACCAAATTGCTGACGCTAGATTAAGCCATGAATCTGCTACTAAACCCGGGCTCTCAAGCAAAACGGTCGCGTCGCCGTCAAACATGGCTTCAGAGAACATGCCGTAGTTAAAGTGGTAAGAAAGCTGTTTCGCACCACGACCAAAGTAGCCTTCGCCCGCCGTACAAGGCCAACGCTTGTTCTGCCAGTCGTTCTGGCCACAACCCGTGGTGTAACCTTCTTGTCCTTCTGACCAACCCATTTCACGAACGTGAACTAGTGCCTGTTGCCACTCTTCAAGGGCTAATGGGTTATCAGACGTGTTATCAATAGCAATGTGTCCGCCCGTCTCTTGTGAGAAGTGAGCAAAGGCGGTGACAATTGAACGCTCACAGATAGCATCTGCATCGCGGTTATCCGCGTAGTCGCCGCAGAATGCCGGGAACTTACCGATTGCGCGAAGGAAACGCGTGTAGGTATATTCAGGTGCAGCCATCTGAGTCAGGAAGTTCCACTCAGATTCAGGGAAAACACGTTCAACACGTTTTACGTTATCTGGGTTGCTGGCGAGCCCCGTGTCGATAGCTTCAACAACGTTGTTTGGACGCGTCTCCAGTGCTTTCGCCCAGATTTTGTACATAGGGTCTGAAGTTAACGCAGCTTCCGCTGCTTCAATTTCCGCTTTCTCAACCAAATAAGCGCCTTGCTTTTCAGGGTCAGGCTGGGGAGACATGGTAATTGCACTCTGGCAGAGAAACTCATGCCGACCAATAGTGCTAGCAGTCCTTTTTTCATAAAAATCATTCCTTGTTTCAGGACAATGTAGGGTACAGAGTTTTTTATTCACGCTCTTTTATTGTTAAGCCATGTACCCTGCCCCGAAAACACTCTACCCATCCGTTAACAAGGAGATAGTATGTCATCGTATGATTGCAGAATAACTCCGGCGCTCAGGTACATGGCGAGGCTGAATATATAGTGAAAGCGTACAGCTTCTCAATAACGTGACATTTGAATTACAGTCAGAACGAACATCAGAATTCAGACGATTTAACTGTGCCGTAAAGCCACTACGAGCAGAAATGCTTGGATATGAAGGACTGGTAACGGATAGGCGAGATAATAAATAGCATTATCAATATTTCACTATTGTTTCAGTGATGCGAGATATTTCAAATCTATCAATAGGTGCTGTTTCATGATGTTTCAAACACCTGAGCTGAAAGCCAAAGCGTAAAGAAGATCAAAAAGGCCACGGGTTCCTGAACAAGAAAGAACACCATGGCCTTAATTTAAAGCAGTGAGTAGTTACTCGGCGCTGGTAGAAGAAATCTTATGAATCGCCAAGTCTGCTCCGCGATATTCATCTTCTTCAGACAGACGTAAGCCGATAGCCAACTTCAACACGCCGTACACCAAGAAAGCACCCGCCACCGCAACAGTAATACCCAGAAGCGTACCCATGATCTGAACAGTGAGGCTAACACCACCGAGGCCACCCAGAGAAGATGCGCCGAAGATACCCGCTGCGATACCACCCCATGCGCCACAAAGACCGTGAAGTGGCCATACACCCAGTACATCGTCTATTTGAGTTTTATTTTGCAGATAGGTAAACACGTAAACGAACAGTGCACCGGCTACGAGGCCTGTTACCAAAGCGCCAATTGGGTGCATCAAGTCTGAGCCTGCGCAAATTGCCACCAAACCAGCCAACGGGCCATTATGGATAAAGCCCGGGTCATTCTTACCCGCTACCATCGCAGCCAAAATACCGCCGACCATCGCCATTAGCGAGTTCATCGCGACCAGACCACTGATTCCATTCAGTGTTTGCGCAGACATGACGTTGAAACCAAACCAGCCCACAGCAAGGATCCACGCTCCCAGCGCCAAGAAAGGAATGTTTGATGGTGCGAAGTTAGTATGCTTACCCGCTCTTACACGACCGTTTCTCATGCCAAGAAACAGAACAGCAATCAGTGCAATCCAGCCACCAACACCATGTACAACCACAGATCCGGCAAAGTCGTGGAACCCAACACCGTAGCTTTCTTCAAACCATGCTTGTAGACCGAAGTTGCCGTTCCAGATCATGCCCTCGAAAAGTGGGTATACAAGTGCGACTGTCAGGAATGTTGCAGCTAGAATAGGGTAAAAACGCGCTCTTTCGGCAATGCCTCCCGACACAATAGCCGGAATCGCTGCTGCAAATGTGAGCAAGAAGAAAAACTTAACCAGCTCGTATCCATTCCCCTGAGAGAGTGTTTCGGCATCAGCGAAGAAGGTGCCACCGTATGCGACCCAGTAGCCGATAAAGAAGTAAGCGATAGCTGACACGCCAAAGTCAGCAAGGATTTTAACCAAGGCATTCACTTGGTTTTTGTGTCGGACGGTACCGACTTCAAGAAAAGCAAACCCCGCATGCATCAGGAACACCATAATGGCACCCAATAATAAAAACATTGTGTCGGAACTCTGCGTCAGTGTCTGTACCGCGCCATGTACTTCGGTCACTGATGTGGTCATTACTTGTACTCTCCGTTGTATTTCGCACACTTCCTGTGCGTGTTTTATTTTTATTCACCAAGTTGGTGATTAAGTCCAATCAGAAGATTTCAAGCAATACACGTACCAAGTCGCCCCAAGCATTTAATCCGTTATTAAACAATCAATTAAATAGTTAGGGTCATCTTTCATGGTGTGAATATGCATTAAATGAGGGCATAAAATTCTCATCGCGCACTCACATGGTGCATTTAGGTCGCACAACAATTAGGCAGGTGGCACATAGAGAGGTTATAGCGCTAACGAATAGATCAGGGACGATAATAGTCTATGAATAGGTTAATCAGTGGTGGCCCATTGAGTAATGAAGTTCGAAATAAGATTTGCTTTCTCCAACGGAAGCATATGCCCTTTTCCATCGAAGACTTTTTGTTGCACACTCTGTCTCGAGGCAACGAGGCTTTCACACCAAGGGACATCTACCAGCGGATCGTGTTTGCTGTAAACCAAACTTATCGGGACAGTTAATTGCGACAAAACATCTAAGAGATCATCTCTCTCGGTCGTCGCTGATATTTGCCGGATGAATTCCTCTCTACCTAACTGCGCATCCATATCCATCATAATTTCGATAATGCTCTGCGAACAAGTTTCCGGATCAAGAAAAGCAGCGGCTTTTCTCTCTGTCATTCCTTGGTATTTACCGCTTTGCAGCGCACTCAATAACAACTTACGGTGGGAAATTTCGGCATGACTCAGGGCACATGGGCTGTTCGAAATGATCATCAGCTTTGAAACAAGCTCCGGATAACGTGAGGTCAGGCTTGCAGCCAAATAACCGCCAAGAGAAAAGCCAACAAGGGGAATGTTCATTCCAGATAAACGCTGCCGAAGATTATCGACGATATCATCGATAGATTCGCCAGCGGATATAGGTAGATGATGAAGCCGAACAGAGGAAGGCGTAACGAGATGTTGCCATAACGCCTTATTGCACATGGTACCGGGTAGTAGATAAATATCTACCGGTTGCTCTTGTTCAGCCACTCGGGTCTTCTCAAGCGTATTCTTGCTTCAGGTATGCAATGATATCATCCGATTCATACAACCAGCGTACGCTATCGCCCTCTTCGATCCGCAAGCATGGTACCTGTCGTTTACCACCACCAGTAACTAACTCTTCGAGATACTGCTTATTCTCCCTGATATTACGCGTTTCGAGACCTAAACCCATCAGTTTGACGGCAGCACGAACTTTAATACAAAACGGGCAAGCATTGAAATGATAGAGCTGGATCCCTGCGATATCTTTTGCCATAACGAAAACCTCCTTGAAAACGCTTCTTAGAGGAGTTTATCGCATAACAAGCTTCCATGTTGTGCATCATTAGTGAGGAGTTTGATCTAGCAGGCACTAATTTAGTCATTAATTAGCGGGATCCTGATACTTTGTAGAGTACATCTGCACCAGATTACGCCCAAGCTCCTTGGCGCTGTAGAGAGCCTTGTCAGCTCTCACTAACACATTCTGTGTTACTTCTTCTACGATCTTTTCTTCTTTTGTACAGGCTAAACCAATAGACACCGTGATGCATTTCGAATCAGTTCCACCACTGTGCGGAATACCCATTTCCTCAACACGCTCACACAAGTCTTGAGCATGATTAAAGCCTTGATCTTCATTATCAGCAGTCAACACCAGCATAAACTCCTCTCCTCCAAGCCTGAATGCGAAGCCAGACTTTTCTCGCGCAAAAGCATCGAGTTCACCAGAAACGAGCACCAGTGCGTTGTCACCATAGATGTGGCCATAGGTATCGTTGTAAGCCTTAAAGTGATCAATATCGATATAGAGGCCGCACAGCATTTTCTCAGGGTGCTCTTTCCTGAGAAGTTGCAGTTTTTCTGTCAAAGACCGTCGATTTAATAAGCCCGTCAGAGGGTCTCGACGCGACAGATCATCCAACTCACGATTTTGACGAGCCACATTGTCGATAAGCTTGCTAAATTGTCTCGAAAGCTCACCGATCTCGTCCTGACGCCTTAGCCCCGGTGATGATTGATGTTCCAGTTCAGAAATACTGCCCTTCATATGCTCCGACAGCGCTTTTAGTGGTGTCGAAATACTGAAAGATAAAAACATCAGCAAGGGATAGAGAGAAAAATCGTGACGATAAACTCTCTGATGCTGTCTTCGATAAACAGTCTCTTCAGGCGTGTAATATCACTGATATCAAAGAGTAATTCAGCATGCCCTGCATACCCATTCTTCAACAGCACTTTGACGTAAAGGTACTCACGCTCAAGATCGACATGGCTTAGCCCTTTACTTCGGAAATGATTAAGATCCATTAAATTTGTGGCATTGTACATCTTACTCTTTTCATACAAGTCTTTCGATTCACCGAGTCGCTCAAGGAGAAAGTTCACTTTTACCAAATCTGCACTCTTGTCAGATTTCCTCTCTTCGAGTCGCTTTATTCTTTGATTGAGGTTAGCAGCGTAATTCTTCTCGAAATGAACACGCCATAACAGACTGGAATCTCTGTCATAAGCAATAGATATGGGTTGATTGTTGAAACTCGACTTCCCATTCACCAACAAATATCTCAGGCCATGTTGTTTGGATAAGTCTGATTTGAAGCTCGGCAACAAAAGGCGCGCGTAGTTACTGCCTGTAGCCGCATCACTGATGTAAGAGACCAATGACACTATGCTGCTCTCTCTTGCGTCAATAGAGCTTTTTATTAGAGAGCTCACTGCATTTTTGTAGTTGTAATACGTGATCCCAACTATCACCAACGATACTAGAAGCAGATGAGAAACGAAGATTTTTGTTCTAATCGAGTTCATGATCAGTTCTTATTTGTAAACACATCAATGATTGGCGTGGAACAAGTACCGCCCCGGCATATCTCTTTGTAACCGATATGACATGAGTAACAGGTTTCTACATGCAACGACGGGTGTGTATGACTTATATCATTACCGACTCTGTCATAAGTGCCATAAAGTGCCTCGCCTGCTAGATGCTCGGTAACAAAAATAATGTCCTGATCCTCGAATATCGCGACAGCCGTTGTGCCGTCATCGTAAGGACCATGCTCTCCGTAGGAAGAAAGTTTATTTTCAGGGACAAAAATATTTATCTTTGTTCCCTGTCCATGGTTAATCCAGTTGTACATCTTGACGGTTTCTTGAAGAAACGTTGGTGTAGATTCGGGCAAGACAACATCTTTAGCAGGAATGACGCTCTGCTTAACCAACACCATCTCATCCAAATTTTCAGGAAAGGTTGCATTGGAAACCGCAAAACTTGCGCCGCTGATAAGCATAAGAGCACAAAAGATACATCTTTTCACAGCTGACTCCCTCCAAGTCATAAATGTCATTATTTTTCAAGACATGTCGCTGTTAGCTTGAGCACTAAGGTCCGCATCACGGTCGTTTTTATTGGCCTTTGAAGAACGAGTCCACAGCTGGCTCTCCAAGTAGTAAAAAAGCAGCGCTGACTCTAACGGTCAGATACTGGGTTTTCTTCAACGATGTATGCGTTTCTATCCGTTTACATTGGGTAGAAAAAGCCGCCTCCGGAAGGTTCCAGTAACAAGCAAAAGAGGAGGCTGCCCAAATTTATTTCGCGTCTCGAAAAATAGAAAGTGACTCGATTTCAACACGTTTTAGGGAGGCTGATAAGGCGATACGGGAGAACAAAATACAAACAATTGATGTTCTGCCCAAAATAAAATGTTACGGGTTGCATTAGGAAGGCATGAAAAGTGATGCTTTACCAAGCTTTTATATTGAATAAATACTCAGTTTCACCCACTACCATAATGTGTTCTGTCGCTTTTCTTCACAGTTTCTAAATACAAATTCAAGAGACTTTTCCCTCTTTCGAGCATGAGCAGATCATATTTCATGGTGAACATGATTCAGCTTTTGATTTGAGCAGCCAGTACTTGCTCATGCATCTTTGTCACCCTAGCCTCAACCCCTTGGTGATGACTTCATCAATCATAAAAACGACAAATCGCCAGATAATAGTACCGCTCTATATGCACTCAGGGAGAGAGTATTTATGAAACAACTTTTGCCGCTGTTGGTCGTTTCCGCAGTGATAACAGGAGCAGGCTGTAAAAGTGTGCTTCCATCTGGACAACCCGACTCTGATTATCAAGCGACTCTTCCAGAAAAGCTCAGCAAACAACTGATGACTCTGAACAACGAACCTGCACAGTCGTTCCGAGGTAAAACGCTAAATTTCCATTTCGATGAAAGTAAAGGACTCTTAACGCTCGTTCACCGTGCAAGGGGGAACCGTTGGCAATGGCAATTGAGTAAAGAAGAAGCCAATCTGCAGACTAAAGAATTTGCCTGTAACACCTACATAAATGCAGTGCGTGCCGGGCTGGGTGTTCGTCAGTGGTTCACAGGTGCTGGTGGATTTGCCACTGATACCTTCTCCTATAAAGACTGCAATTAGGGAGTCGGTAACTTATAAAAAAGCAATGAATCAGGAACGTTGATGAAGGATACAGAAAAACATCTCTGCTTTTGATTGAGAGCTAAACGCCAAACTTTCGCTCGTACCTGGGAAGCATCGTTTCGTTGCCTAACAAACCACCCTGATGGATATACATCAGCGGGGTTTGTCGCAAAGATGCTTGCTCAAGCAATGACGGCCACATCAAGGGGTCATAGAGAAGCTCAAACTCAACGCCAGTTTGTTCTTTCAGCTTTTGCCAAATCAGGTAATCCTCTCTATACAGTTTGCCGAAATGATGTTTTCTGTGCGGCAATATTTTTGGAAAGCTTTTCATTTCTGGCGCTAATCCACGCCATTGCTGACGCAAATAAGCCTCTCCGCCCACACAGGCGCAGGTGAGCACATTAACACCCTCATCGGCGAAATGTTTGTGCAAGTACAAAGATGTCGTGCCAGTGCCCGATGGCAATGCTACGTTGAGTTCCTTCAATGACAGACTATTCTTCCATTCAATGATCTCTTGTGCCAAACCTTTCACCCCTTCCTCAGCAAAATCGAACCGACCGCCTTCTGGAATAATCAGAGCATCCGGACCAGGCTGTCGAACTGCATCAATATATTGTGCTGGATGAAGGTCGCCGCGGCCTTCTAGTTTGGAAAGGTCTATCACATCAGCACCCAATGACATAGCTGCCGCATAGTTACCTCGTGGGTTCTCTACTAACCATACGGGAATACGATCAACATAGAATTCCAACCGCCAGCCTTTCAGCTGAGCCAGTGCAGCGAGAGAATAAAGTGAATTCGCCTGCGCTGAGCCGTAACTTATCACCGTAGTAATGTCGCCATGAGATTGCGCCAACAAGGACGCGAATTTTCTTGCTTTGTTGCCACTGAATGTAGGATGTAACAAATCATCCCGTTTTAAATAGAAGCAAAGATCATCGATTTTATGTTCACTGACTGGGCTGGCGTTCAGTTTCATGGCGGGCTGCAATTGCGGATACTCGTCGCAAGTGTAGGGTTTTCATGATGAGAAAATCAAGCACACAAAGACACCACAATTCGTCGAGTGACATGTTAAGGGTGTCAGACGAATGTTTTTTGCCAAAAGTCTGTCTGAGGATGTTTAGGATTAGGTTTTAAAAACGTCCAGCCAGATTTTTCATAGTGACTTAACGCTCTCCCATTTTCACGACTCACAGAGAGAATCGCCCCCTTGCATCCCTGCTCCATTAACCTGTTCTCAAGATAGGCCTGAGCCTGTTCTGCAAAACCTAACCCTCTTACTTGCTCACATAAGTACACCAAATGCACGTAGCCAAAGTCTGGCTTAAAGGAAAACGTTTTGAATTCGAGTTGTCCGACTATCTCTCCATCTTTCCACAAGTGAAGATAAAACCACTGCGGCTCTCGCATCCTTTTCCTGATTTTTTGCTCATAACCTTCTATTGAAGTGGTAAAACCATCAAGGCTTCCAAAGCTGCATCTAAATGAATCCTCGCGAAATGCATGACACTTAGAAAAATCATTATCAATATTAATGGGTAAAAAGCATAGCAATGACAACCTCCAGCTCATCACGATAAACCGTTTGATGATAGCTTTTCTCTCTGCGAGTAACAGATTTTATTACAGATAATCAGAGCCAATTAATATTTATGGATGGCCAAGCCTCCTCCCCGTAACACCCCTGGTAACCTCCATACTGCTTCAATCAGGAATTCAACAAAGAACAAGAGAGCATACGTTCCCTATGAGTCAAAAGAACGCAGAGAACATTATATTTACCCAGAACTTGGTCATCGAAGATGCCAAAGCATTATTGGCGTTTGAAGAAGCAAATAAAGCATGGTTTGCCGAGCAGATTGGGGGCCGCCCCTGTCACTTTTTTCGCATAGACGCCATCAAGGAACACATTGAAGAACTCCTTTGTTTGCACGCATTAGGGAAGTGTTTGCCCATGGTCATCAAGAGTCAGTCAGGAGAAATTCTTGGTAGAGTGAACCTCCGAGATATAACCGATAGGGATGCTGAGCTTGGTTATCGAATAGCCAAAAAACATATTCGCAAAGGGTTGGCGAGCCTTGCAGTAAAGACGATGGCTCAAGAAGCGACAGAACGACGTCACACTGCGCTTATTGCCAATGTCGGTACTGATAATTTAGGTTCGCAACGAGTACTCGAGAACACAGGTTTTGTGCGAGGAGAGCGAATTGAAGCCTATACCTCGTTAAATGGACTACCGCTTGATGTATACAGATACAGGCTAACACTGCCAGCACCCGCAAAAAATAAAGGGGTGCATGACAATAAAGGTTAAGCGGTTTCAGGTACGCTATCAGTGACTGTTGTGAAGCGATCGGCGTAGATATCATTGGGGTTGAGTCCGAGTGAAATCAAAGTTTCCTTCGCTTTATCAACCATGACCGGAGGGCCACAAAGGTATGCCTGGCCAATGCCATCGATATACTCACCAATAAAATCAGTCACGAAGCCCTTGCCACCTTGCCAGTCACTATCACGGCTACACTCAGAGAGAATCGGCACAAAGCTAAAACGCGTTGGCCACAAGTCTTTCAGGCTTTTTATCTCCGCCAGCTTATAAAGATCACGTTGCTGACGTGCGCCAAACAACAAGGTGACAGAACGATTCTCTCTATTGGTCAACGCCTGCTCAAGCATCGCCATGATCGGTGCCAGACCGCTGCCGCCTGCAACAACGAGAATGTCTTTCTCACCTGCCCTCAACCAAAAGTCGCCGTGTGGACCTGTCACGGATAATGATTGCCCCATAAGGTCTTCTTCAACGGCTCTGCTGCTGAAACGACCGTTTCCTACCTGACGAATGAAAAATGTCAGTGAACATGGGTCGGAATTTGCTGTTGCAAATGAGTAACTTCTTTTGATGTTAGGTAAGCCCGCTAATTCCAGTTCGGCGTATTGTCCCGGCCTGTATGAAAGTGGCGTGTTAGTTTTAATTGTGAGTTGCGTAATATCGTGAGTTAGCGAAGACTGACCAACGACTGTTCCGCTTACAGTTTTAGTCGCTCGCTCTTCATATTCAACAGTGACGTCTCCAACCGGCACGCTCTGGCAGGCAAGTATAAAATCGTTCTCAAGCTCATGTTCAGAAAGCACATAGCTACTGTCAGTCAACTCCCTGACTTTTCCACTGGTTAGCCGACATTTGCAGGTTGCGCATCCACCAACACGGCAGCTGTTGGGAAAATCGATGTTCTGTCGCAACGCTGCGCTGAGCAACGTCTCTTTGGAGGCAATGGTTATCGTTTTACCGTTCACTTCCGCGCTGAACGTTTTCTTTTTGGAGAAAAATGAAAACATCGAAGAGCAACTCCTTGCCTTGTTGATATGAACTCATTCTCACACTAGCAACTAAGCGTTAGCTAAAATAGGTTACAATTTGCCAATAGACATTCATTTTTTGACAACCTAAATGCTTAACTTATCAGCAACACTACCAACGACATACTTGAGACTGACGGTAAAACAAATCACCGACATGGGATTTGACGTATCAGAGACTCTGAGACGGAAAGGGTTTGATCCAGATAACCTCGATGACCCGTCAATGCGATTGACAGTCAAACAGTACTGCCAATTTATTGAGAGCATGCTGGCGCTGACCAATGAGCCTGAATTGGGCATTTTGGTTGGTCGGCGATTAATGTTCAATGCCCACGGTGCGCTGGGTTTTGCAGCGATCAACTGTGAAAACTTTCTCCAGCTTCTTAATCTGGCCCAAAAGTTTATTTCGGCCAGAACAGGACAACTCTTGAGCATTGACTACGAACACGTAGGTGATTTTACCCATGTGAACATGTACGAATACTCACCAAATGAAATTCCGAAACGATTTACCGTAGAGACGTTTGCGGCCGCGATAAAAAATGTCTATACCTTTGTGGCACCGCCGGATTCTAACCTTCATTCTGTACATTTCACATTTCCCAAAATCTACGGCAGCGACCTTGCTGAGCGTTTTTTTGAATGTCCGGTTTATTATGGCCAAGCCAGTAATTACATGGTCGTACGAAGTGACTTCCTCAAAAAGCCACTCACCACAGCGACCTATGCCAGCTATAGCGAAGCCGTTGATCTTTGCAGCCGGGAACTAAGTGGATTGGGTGCGTCAGAGTCTTTACCGGACAAAGTCAGGCGTTTTATGCGTGGGAAGGGATACCAGTTACCAAGCTTTGCAGAAGTTGCCGAGCACTTCAGCATGACAACGCGGAGTATGCACAGAAAGCTAAAGGATGATGAAACATCGTACAAAAAGCTTTCTGAGGAAATTCGTCATGAGTACGCAGCTAAAATGCTTCGTCACAACAAACTGACTATTCAAGAAATAGCGTTTAATCTCGGATACAGTGATGTCGCTAATTTCAGACGAGCATTTAAACGGTGGGAAAATAAATCGCCGATGGAATACAGAGAATCGATGTTGGAGGACAGAAACTAGTCCCGAACAATCTCTATCAAGCAAAGAAGCAGCAAAAACAGCGACGGTGAATGTCGCTGCCCTACTCTTTATTACTCTTTTCTCATTACTACAGTTTTCGCGAGACGGTCGTGTAACGTCTGCCTTTTGTCGCTGAGATAAGCGGCCAATACATCAGCACTCATGATCAACACATACACCACAAAGGACACAAGCACGAAAAAGTCCGGAAGAACTGAAAAAGGCGTGTCCGCAACCCAAAATGCATATAGTAGGTACCCATAAAGCGCACTGACATACAGAAAACAATCTCGGGTCACTAATTGCTGAAACGACGCTCTTCTTTCGCTATCGATATCAGAGACGATCAGTCCAAGAAGATACTTGCCAACCGTTTGGCGAAATAATCCTAAACACACCACATTGTAGACAACCAATCCACCGGAAATAACAAGAATGCCTAAAGCAATGTCGTCGTAAGTTCGCTGCGGGTCGATATAGGTCACTGACGAATATATATAGTATCCAACGAGAGCAATGATCACTGCATCAACGCAAAATGCTAGTAAACGCCGCCATACTACAAAGAAACTGAACTCATCAGCGCTCTTCAATAAACATTCTTCAGAAACTGCAGGGTTATCGTGAAGTCGACCATTAATGAGCGCCTTTATTTTGTCTCGTCGACCGGGATACTGCTCATCATCCAGCTGTTCAAGCGCTTCAAACAACTCGATAATACTGTAATTGCTATAGTCAGGTTCTACATCCATTCACTATTCCATTCAGTCACACGAACAGGTTTTGCCTACCTTCCAGCCAGTACCAAAGGCTAGCGTGGCAAAAGAAAACGACGATGGTTAACGCCCCACGCATCGCCGTATACCACAAAGGGTAGACATGACGAGCAATAAAGAATAGCTCGATGACAAACAATGCAATGAACGAAAGGGCGAGTATCAGTAATCCAAAGCCAGAGGCATGGCAGCAACGGCAAAGGCAATGAGTGAAAATACAATAGCTGTTGTCAGTCCAAATGAGCCCGGCTTACTCTTCTCTTCATCAAGTGATGCACCCCATACAGCGCCCGCCATAAAAGCGAGTATTACCATGCTATAACTGGTAAAAAGGTTGATTAAACCTGACTCCCAACTGTCAGGCCACAATGGAAACAAGATACCGATAGCAACAAACGGGATTAATCCCATCGCACCGTATCCCCATGCTGTACTTTTCATTATTTCTTCTAATCCTTAAATATTGTTCATTCTCTGAGCGGATGATTTTCTGGTAATTGTCGTTGGATCCAAAGCACGAGCTTATGCTTCATCGAAGGGCCGTCTTCCTTATTCGATGCAAGCGGTGTTATCAGCTTATCCTGAACCAGTAAACGATAGATGCACTCAATCTTTATTTTATTTGACGTACCAGAATCAAATTTGGCAAAGCCACGTTTCTCGGCATATTGCTCACCAATACTTAGTGCTTTTTTAAGA
Source organism: Veronia nyctiphanis (assembly GCF_004116385.1). Lineage (GTDB taxonomy): Bacteria > Pseudomonadota > Gammaproteobacteria > Enterobacterales > Vibrionaceae > Veronia > Veronia nyctiphanis. The sequence goes on from NZ_PEIB01000011.1 coordinate 120,514, forward strand.
AGCTGGCTTTCATTTTTTACTTTTTTCATATCCACCTCGTGCTGAAATTCAAATGTAGGAAGACTACAAGGCGATCGTTATCAGGGTGATACCTGAGCCTGTCACTGTCAAAGTCATACCACGACAACAGTTTGATTTTTTCAGTATTTCCAAATTTTTTGTCACTCGACAGACATTACATCCACCAGTGCAGAAAAAAAGCGATCAATTTCATCCTCCGTGTTGTAATGCATGAACCCCACTCGGAGAACACCGCCCCCTTCGAGTTTATTCAGTGTTTTTACCGCCTCTACCGCATAGAAGTGTCCATTCCAGACATAAATATGTTTTTTTGCCAACCCCTCTGCGATTGTCTGCGGTGACATGTCATCAAAGGAAAGTGCAAATGTGGGTGTTCTATGCTGTGAATTTTTGGTTCCATGCAAAGAGACACCATCGACCCCATCTAACTTGGACAAGAAATGCGCTGAGAGGCGCTCTTCATGGTGCAGGTAGTGATGGTAGCACTCCTCAAGCCTTTCTCGCAGCGTGGATTTAACGCTCCAGCTGGCCAAATAGTTAACCGCCGCGTTAAAACCAGCCAGCGCTTCGAAATTCAACGTTCCGGTTTCAAACCTTGCTGGCCCCTTTTCAGGTGCAGGTTTCACTTTGTAGGGCCTAAGCTGATCGAGCCAAGGAGACGCTATGTAGGCAATACCGAGATGCGGTCCAAAAAACTTATAAGCAGAACAAACCAGAAAATCACAACCGAATGCCTGCACATCAATAAGCTGGTGTGGTGCAAAATGTACGGCATCGAGGTAGACCTTTGCCCCCATTTTTTTCGCCAATGTCACTATTTTCTGCACATCGACAATGGTCCCCGTGAGATTGGATGCGCAGGTGACGGCAATGAGTTTTGTTCGTTTACTGATCAGCGATGAAAGTTGTTTGAGGTCCAACTGACACTCGTCAGCACTCATTGTTAAGGATTTAACAATGACCCCTTTGTCCTCAGCCGCCATCTGCCAAGGAGACACATTGGCAAAATGATCTAATGAAGAAACAATAATTTCATCCCCCGCCTTCCAGTCACGACTGATAGCGCGGCTCAGACTAAAGGTCAGGCTTGTCATATTGGCACCGAACGCCATATGGTCTCCTGAGGGAGCATTCACAAAGTCAGCAGCGGTTTGTCTTGCCTTTTCAACGAGTCGCCCAGTATCCGCACTGCAGGCGAAAACGCCACCCAGATTTGAATTCCCGCCGTCAAAATAGTTTCTCATCGCTTCACTCACGCGTTCAGGTATCTGTGTGCCACCGGGTCCATCGAGAAAGCAAACCTGATAACCATCGTGATACTGATTTAGCGCAGGGAAAAGCGCGCGTGCCTGTTCAGCAGAATACATGGATACCTCCAGCTCACAGCGCCAAAGCCGCGAAATATAAATGTAATGAAATAAGCATAGACACTGGTGATAATGACTTGTTTCGTTGTTCGTTACCTGCTTCACATCCACAGATATTTTTGCCACTTCGTACATGATAAATCGCTTTCTTTAGCTGATATTCAGGCTAAAAACTCGCTGATGAATTGAGGCTGGCAAACCATAAATGTTTGGTAAATACGATTAGTGAACGGAGATAAAAATGACTAACACTCCATCATGTAATGATGAACAGTATTGTTGTTAATACAGAAAAGCTATCAACGCTACGTTTGACAACTTTCAATAGTGGGACTCATTGAGAGTGCATCGAATCTACTATCGGATGCCGTTAATTTTATCTGGTTGTAGGCCGTTACAAGAAGGGCAGAAAGAATCAATTCATCATCTAAATTCAATTTTCCATGGGCAAGATTTAACGTATCAATCTAAATTGACGTCTCGAAACTCGGTTGAAATAATGGTCGTCAGCATCTCTCAAGTAAAAAGTGTCTCAATGTATATCAATTACCTTATCAAGGTAACAACCATACCTTGTTTGTTGTTACTCTCTTCTTTTTCGCATAGTGCAAGTTTTAATTGCGATGGCATTAAGCAACAGAGCTTTGAAGCTCTGATTTGTTCATCACCAGAGCTCAACGAGCTTGATGAAAAACTTAGTCTTCAATATCGGAAAGCGCTCAACTCTTTTAATGGACCTGATCTGTCTCACTTACCCGAAAATTACAACAATGAGCAGTTAAAGAAAATAATCAAAACGACACAAAGGGAGTGGGTTAAGGTAACCAGAAAAAATGAGTTCGCGGACGCTATAAGTCAAGCCTACCAACAAAGAATCGAGGAACTAGAGGCATTTTATCAAGCAAGCTTAGGGACCACTTTTGACATTCAATGTGAGAGTAAAAAACAAAACTGCCAACAAGTCAGTGAGCTTAATAGTTTGATTTCGAAAATCTATAAGCAGCCAGATAATAAGTTACGTTTTTATCTTCCTTTTATCATTGAAGACTTACAGTGCTCGAATCATCGCTTCATTGGCAATTGTCTGTCAAAATTAAAACAAATAGGTTTAGATACTGATTTTCTCATAGCGCATGCTCAATTGAATTTATTCAACGACTTCACACAAGGTTGCAATAGCTCAAGTTGGTTAGATTATGTTGATTGTGTTGTTGCGACGACAGCCGGATGGCAGAAAATCATCGCTGCAAGAACGATAAAGATTAAAAAAGCGATGCAGACAGGGAAGGACTGTGAGTTATCTGATCGTTATTATCAAGAATATCCATACGGGATGACAGTTGGAGCGATAGATTCAGATATGGAGCAGCTCGATAGCTTCAATATGGCCTCGCGTAAATATGCCAGCGTATACTGTCCACTAAAGCAGCAAATGGAATTAGGCTCGCAGAAAACGAGCGGGGCTGTGTGTGAGCGCGATCTTGCCGTAAAGCACTATAAGAAGTTGATTGAAGTTTATGGTGAATCTCACATACTCGACGAAGTGATAAACGCCTGTGGCCACAAACAGCAATGAATTTTTGGGTTAATTTTAACTAGCGTGAGCAAAATAAGGATATGGTAGATAAGCAGTTTCCAGAGATAAATTTTCGCCGAGAGGTTCATTCATCTCTCGATGCATTCGATCCTGTTGAGTGGGATCAGCTTGCCGGTAATGATAATCCGTTTTGCTTGTATGCATTCTTCAAAGCCCTGGAGCAAAGTCAGGCTATTACATCCCACACGGGCTGGAGTCCTCAATACGTATCTGTCTATCAAAACGATAAGCTGATTGCCGTTGCGCCTTGTTTTATCAAAAGCCACCCTATGGGCGAGTATGTTTTTGATTGGTCTTGGGCTGATGCCTATGAGGCACATGGTCTCGACTACTACCCAAAACTTGTTTGTGCTATTCCTTTTACTCCTGTCACTGGCCCTCGATATTTCATCCATCCATCAGCAGATTATCATATCGTCAGCGCGCTGCTTCTAGAGCAGGTTGAAGCATTGGCACGGCAGTATGAAAGCTCAGGTTTTCACATCTTGTTCCCAGAAAAAAGCGAAATACAGTTACCCTGTCATGCAGAATTGGCAGTGAGACAATCCGTTCAGTTTCACTGGTACAATCGCGGATATAGTCATTTCGATGACTTTCTCGCGTCTCTCACATCACGCAAAAGAAAAAGTATTCGCAAAGAACGGAAGAGCGCACTCGAAAATGACGTTACGATTTGCGTTAAAGAAGGCGAAAACATCTCAGAAGATGACTGGCGGCAGTTTTACTGTTTCTACCGAAATACCTACCTCAAACGTTCAGGACATGAAGGCTACCTCAACGAAACGTTTTTCATGCATTTGGGCGTCACAATGCCAAACAACCTCGTACTTATCTGCGGCATGAGAAACGAAAAAATAGTCGCGGCATCACTCTTCCTTCGTTCCTCCTCAACACTTTTTGGACGATATTGGGGGTGTAGCGAAGAGCATAACCACCTTCACTTTGAGCTCTGTTACTATCAAGGTATCGAATACTGCATTGAAAACCAACTGACTGTATTTGAGGCGGGCGCGCAAGGTGAGCACAAATTAATCAGAGGATTTGAACCTATATGGACTTACAGTTTGCATAAGCTTTTTCATCCTCAGTTTCATTCGGCGATTGAAGACTTTGTTGACCGTGAAAAACAACATTTGGATCTTTACAAAAAAGATGCAGAAAAATGTTTACCGTATAAACACACAGCTGAGTCATAACAAAAAAAGGCGCCTTGGGCGCCTTTTTTACGTTTAACATTACACTAGATTTAAACGTCACTAGAGGTCGTCAGTTTCGCTTTTATATCTTTCGCTTTCTTATCGCTAAACTGGCGAAATCTGAAGTAGAAGTAAGTACACGTGATCGTGAAGAACAGGTACGACACTGAGAAAACAAACGGTGATGAGATGATCTCCTGTTCGAGGCTCCACATTACACCGAATACTGTTACGGCGATTTTAGCATCAATCCAGCTAAAAGGCATAAAAATGCAAGTTGCGGATACTTAGTGTGTCTGAAGCTTAACCAATAGCATGCCCCCGTCGCTAGCGAAGCAATAGCAAACCCCACTAAAAAGCTGTGGAAGTGCTCAGCGGCCAACAGTCCACCAAGTACAGACAATAAAACGACTAATATGTACGCCATAATCTTTGAAAAACTCTCGTTAATAAAGGTTAAGTTACGATCTACTCAATACCAGCCCATATTGAACAAAAAATAACCAATTATCAATAGGGCTTGTGAAGGTAAATCTTTACCTGTTGAAATATCGAAATTTATTTTTCGTTATAAACACCATCTAAACGAATGAATGGCGTTGAAATCAAGCATCAATGTTAAATCTTTGTTAATTTAAAGCATTGAGATACTGATTATGGCGATACTCATTCATTTTTTAATATAATAGATAGAAAACCTAATTCTTACTCTGAGAGATGGAATTGACAAGCTTTGATTTTATAATAAGAAGAATTGATATTTTGTTTGACTGCGCCATGAAAAGACACCAAGAACGAAAACGTGACACAAACGCAAAACCATGAGGAACTATCAGAAAGGAATCATGTTGATTGTGAAGAGAAAAGACGTTGCAACAGCGCGTTATCGCGTTACAACGACCTAGTTAACTTTTTCGATTTTTAACAATATTAATTCCGTAAGTTTCTACCATTACTATCAGCATCTCTAAATGTGCCGCAGATTCCTCGTCACTCTTTTTCAATATAATACGGTCCATAGCCAAACCGACCATTGAACGCATTACGAGGGCTGTTGCTCTTTTAACGGTATCGAAGTCACGCTCCCACTTCGGAAACGCCATATTGACGATCCAAACGATCTGTTCTTCAAATCTAGCCATTGCCGCTCTGTACATCTCACCCAACGCGGGTTCCGTACGCGATGCATTAGCGATCTCTAGCCCAGCGACAAACGTAGGACCTTTCATTACCTCAAACACATCACGCATCAAGTCTGCCAAACTCATGTTTTTATTCGCTTGGATTGTCTTGATAAACGCAGTAGCTTGACGCAAAAGTGTGTCTTCCATCGCTGCTATCACCAATGCATCTTTATTTGGGTAATGGTGAAGCATTGTGCCTCTGGCAATGCCAGCCCGCCGGCAGACTGCGGCAGTTGAAGTACGATGGTAACCATGCTCCACGAGCAAGTAATGGGCTGCTGCCATTAATTTTGCCTTGGTTTGCTCTGACTTTTCTTCTTGACGTCCCAAATTTTCCTCCACTGGACACAGACGCCCAATTACGATGAACGCTTACATTCCTTGTTATTTGGAACTCTTCTGACTGCTTCAATCTGATACAGTCGTATTCATCCGTTTCAATAAACTTTGTTGCATAATCTTGATTAAAGTTCCGTTAATTATGAATATAAACTCATTTTTATATACACCACTAAAAACGTTGTAATGTATTTCCTATTCACAAGCACTCAGTCAATAGCTTCAAGAAGCCAGTAAAACTCCGGGCGAGCAATGAAAGCCTCCTTAAAGGTAACGGTAGCGGTTAGCATTTAAAGCAAACGTTGAGTAATATAATCATTGATGCATATTGAGCTCGTTTATTTTTATCGAAATTCTGACTATACATGTTGTCAATTTTAAAATTGTCCCAATCATTCAAATCTGTAACATTTATTGCCGAAAATATGGCGATAAATGACGATAGTCAGATCTTTTGGTAAGAACGATCAATCGTCCCCAAGGTCAATCCTCATTTGAGTGATAAAAAAAGGCCTCTTTCGAGGCCTTTTTCAGTCTTATCATCTTATTGTGTATTCATTACCCGGAGCTTATCTCCAACTGGGCCAGAGAAATTGAAGCCATCAAATTGATCCCAATTAATAGACCATGTCATCACTCCGCCAAAATCTTCATAGTTGAAGTCTGGCTTAACCTCTCCACAACGGCTGCCTGAAGTTACGCAGTCCAGAGCATCCAGAATATTCTGTGTTGGCGCTTGACCAGAATTGGCTGATTTGGGCCCAGATGGCAAACCAATAGCAACCTGATCACTTCGCAATGGCCTAAACATTTCTCCGTTTGCTAATTCAAATCCCTCAATCAGCATCTTAGACTGCGCAACCATCATATCTACCGAGCCTTCTCGTGCCGAGCCGGTTAAATAAGGATTGGGTAGACCACCATTGTTATAGAGTTGCACATGCAATAGATCTAGCGAACTACGCAACTCGTCGATTAACGGAATATACGCACCCCAAATACCGGAATAGGCGATCATTCCACCATGTACATAAGGGTGTTCTGGTGCCATGGTGAGGTACATATCACCGCCCATGTTCGCTTCAATCTTTTTCAATGCTCTTGGTAAACGAGCCTGAATCTGAGATCCGTGAACAAGATTGGACCCACTCTCCAAATCGATATCCAGTCCGTCAAAGCCCCACTCCTTAATGATATCTGAGAGGCTGGAAACAAAGTTAGCCTCATCATTATCAGTATTCAGGGTAATGGTGCCTTCTGCGCCGCCCAGAGATAATACAAAGATCTTTCCTTTCGCCTGTAACTCAGCCATCTCACGCTTAAAGCGTTCTGGATCAACACTGGACAAGTACTGCGGATATCACCATTAAAAGGCGTAAAGTGCACAGTGCCGTTGCTGCTTCGATCGTTTTCCGCAAACGCGATGTCAATGACATCCCACGCTTCTGACATTTCGCTAAGATTCAGCGGGCATCCGGCGCCATTTACGAAGTTGTGCCAGTAACCAATTAACTTATGCTTCACCGCGACTTTCTCAACTACTCCAACGCGTGATGCAGCCGTTGATACTGAGAAACCCGTATTGTCAGTCGCCTTAGCGGAGACGGCGTAACTACCAACAGCACCCGGTGTCCATTGAACGCTATAAGGTGAAGTACTGTCTGAAGCGACAGCTCGACCATCTACATAAAATTCGACCAATTCAACACTTCCAGTCAGCGAGCTTGCCTCGGCGGAAAGTGTCAAAGATTTACCTAAACTAACCTGTGTACCTGATGCTGGAGATGTGAGTGTAGCAACCAAAGATTCATCGCTGACAGAGACAGAAACGGAATCCTCAAATCGACTACCGTTTTCATCAGTGGCGACGGCACGAATAACCTGCTCACCAACCCCGGACACCTGCCAGTTCACACTGTAAGGAGCCGACACGTCTTGTTCTACTTCAGTGCCTCCAGCATAGAAGGTGACATCAGCGATAGCGCTGTCAGCATCTGAAACGCTTGCAGATAGGGCAATCTCACTTCCGTTTAACAGCACAGCATTATCAGAAGGAGATGTAATAGCGACAGTTGGCAATACTGCACAAATACCCAAACCTTTCCATGCATCTTCCCAATACTGCCCTTTACCCGGCTCATAAGCCCATGCAGCATCAGATGAACACCAACCACCTACTTCACATTGGTATTTCTGATTCATATTTTGTACGACATCGCCCGACGCGTATTGTTGCCCTACAACATACTGTGCGACACCTTTACATTGACCCGATGAACCGCCAGATACCATGAGGCTGACTTCTTCTGACCAAGTCTCGAGATTATCATCATCAGTCGCTTTCGCTTTGAATGAATGCAAGCCCTCTACGGCTGTCCAGTTAGCGTCATAAACGGGTCCTTCTGAGGTCGCGACCACTTCATCATCAACATAGAACGCAACGCTAGTGACTGAACCATCGCTATCTGCTGCATCAGCTGAGAGGCGCACGGTATCGCCAACTTTGAGCTGGGCATCAGCCGCAGGTGAAGTTAAAGATACATTGGGTGGTGTAGGGCCAACTTTATCTTCCACAGAGAGAGTAATCTGCGTTTCTGCTTTATCGCCGTCATTGTCCAACGCAACCACGGTAAGCGTGAATGTACCCGCCACAGCGGCCCACGCAGCGCGATAATTACCATTCTCGAACTGAGCAGGGATAGTGCTGTTATTGATTGAAAATTCAACAGACACGATATCACCGTCAGAATCGTCCGCTTTTGCAATCAAAGTAATGTCTTGTCCAACTGCAAACACAGCGTTATTCAGAGGAGAAACAATCGATGCAGTAGGGAGCTGATTCCCATCTGTGTTGCAGGTCCCAAGGCTCTTCCATTCCTGCCAAGGGCCAGAGAACTGTTCAGGTGAATTTCCTTTAGACCACCAGCGCGCCACGAAAGCAGACTGACTTTGTTTGACTTGATCACCACCTGTATAAGTCGCATCTGCAGACCAGCTCGGCAGGTTCGTGCAATCGACAGCGAACGCCGATTGGCTGATGCCAAGGCCCGCTAACACTGCACAATGCAGGAGTTTCCGTACCATAACTATTTCCTTTAAGAGAAGAGAAAAAACTGATTTGGCCACGCGTTTAACGGCCAAGGACGCTTTGCCATCATCTAAAGGGAAAGGAGGTTAGGTAAAGGCTTATAATCTTGTTTTTACTGTCTTTTAACGGTGACTCGCAAAATAAACGCAACAAACCGATAACATTTATTGATGAAGTTATGTTTGAATGGATGGACTCACAATACTACTGATTTCTCTGGCCAGAAAACTGAATAAATTGCTCTAGAGACAATGACTTACTGACTGACCAGCCCTGAACGAGTACTCGGTTAAACTGGCTGATAAATGACATCTGCTCGTCAGTTTCAACACCTTCGACAATAACATCAAGATCAAGCTGTTCTGCTATACCCATCAAGCTGCTGAGTACTTTCTTTCCTCTCTCAGTGTCGAGAGAAAGAACAAAGCTCCTGTCAATTTTGATCGCATCTATTTCGAAATGATTGAGATAACTTAAAGAACTGTAACCCGTGCCAAAATCATCAATATGTACTTCAGATCCAGCGGCATGAAGTGCTGCGATATTCCTCTCAACGTCGCGGTTTTTCTCGACCAAAGATTCCTCAGTGATCTCAAACGAGACAATACCGGGGTGCGGTTTAATTAACCTCACTATTTTATCAATCGCTTCACGGCTGCTGATGGTCTGACAGCCAATATTCACGCAAACCGTATTTTCCACTCCTTGCTTTTGCCAGTCCAGGCAGTCCTCCAGCGCACGGGCGACCACCCAAAGATCTATGTCAGTCAAAAGGCCAGCCTTCTCGAAGAGTGGCATAAATTTCATTGGCGGCTCTATATTTCCGAAATTATCTTTGACTCGAATCAACGCCTCAGCCGAGACCACTTTACCCTTATCGAGACTCTTTTGCGGTTGATACTCAAGGAAAAATTCCCTTTCCCTGATCCGCTTAATTTTACTCAGCAGCCCTTTGTATTCAGTGCCTTTATTTAATTGTTCATTGACCGGATCGGTAGTCAGAATATATGCCTCCTCTTCTCGCCGATTGAGCGTTGTATCCAACGAAGGAATATAGAGTACTTCGGACTGCGATTCTTTTTCGAGCAAGACAATAAACGGCGTGTAAATCAATAGGCTAGAAATCAGAACGGCAAACTGAAGTACTAGCGCAGCCGGATCTCCACCCGTTGAAATATAAGCGTTGAAAAATATGGGGCTGGGAATAGGCGCCAGCGCCGACGGCATATCCACCCAACCCATTTCTATCACCAAAAAGGCAAGAAGTAAGTTGGCCAACGGTGCAATCACAAACGGCACCAGTAGCTTTATGTTCAGAATTAATGGCAATCCAAACATAAGGAGTTCGTTGATACCCAAAAAGCCAAGAGGCAGACTTGCCAACGCTATAAGCCGCATTCGATTGCTGGACGAGAAAAGCAAAATCGCCATGACCAAGCCGAGGGTCGCCCCGCTCCCCCCTACAAACACAAAACATGACAAAAACGACATATTCATGATTGAGGCGGGCTCAGCGCCGGACGCGACAAGTGCATTGTTTAACTCTACCGCCGAGTTGAGCGGCTCGATCATCGGAGACAAGGCGTAATAGCCGTTGATGCCAATGAACCAAAAAAGAGAGTTGAACGTGGTGTAAATCAGGCCACTTTCAAGCGGCTCGGAGAAAACGTCAAGATGCTTGCTTAATTCAGGAATACTAATGACATCGCCCATTCCCTCTAAGGCCGATGCGTATACCAATACCAAAGCAGTACTCAATATCGCCGGAATAATGAGATTCATTGAGTCTTTGACTAACTCTCCCCCAATGTCTTTTTTCAGAATCTTCGTCCACCTGTATTCGGTCAGCGCAGAAATCACTGGAACAAACAGTAAAGGCAAAGTAATACCGACAAATGTCATTGTACTGGTGACGAGCTGGGAGCTGGTGTCCATGACTTGATGAGAAATCGCCAGATATACAATGGACAACATGCCTATGGGCGTCCGGGGTAAGCGCCACTGAATGGCCATCATGGTAGAAATAGAAGCGCAGAATAGATAAGGATAAAGAGAGACCATCTCGTAACGGATGATAGATATCGTCAATCGGAGACTGTCAGAGCCAAGGCCAAGAAGGTCCAACGTACCAGCAGCTAGGCCAATAAACGATGAAATCATCAGACAAGGTACAAGCCATAACATACCATCTCTGATAGCTTTAAGGCTCATCGAAAGGCTTTGTTTAAATGGAGCAACATTAAACGCCACTGACGAGGGATTCTCGGAACCGTTTGTCATGAGTGCGAAACCTTCAGGTGTTTACTGACCATCTGGACAGCAAAGAAATGTTGATATCGCTTTATCTATCAACCAGTATGGCCAAATATCATACTTACAAATATGCTAAATAACGTCTCATTAGTGAAATCGTTGAAATATAATAAGAAATTCATTTCATCACAGGCAATATGACGCACTTTGCATTAGCAGCCCCAAGATAAAATTTTTTGGACAATGGTTACTGTTTTTGGCTTAGTGGCATGCCATGCAGGATGTTATAGAGCTGAATTCGATGGAGTGGCTTCGACAGTTGTAAACCATAATGGTATCGGGTTTTTCCTTTAACACTTCTGTAAAAACAACGTTTCACAATGCCTTTCACCGGTGGCAATGAGGTCAGTTTTATTTCACATGCCCCTTCATCAAGACGCCAAGGCGAGACAATACCAATACCGTTTGTCGACACATCAACAACAAGCACATTGACTGTCGGCAGCAGGCTGTGGCACCAGAACATTCTGGCTACAACTCGCGGCATACAGTTATGTCTTTCCCAACGTCGAATATTCGCCATGCTTCCCTGCAATCATCAGATACCTTCGCGCTTATTCTTGGCGCAATAAGATGCTATCAATGGGTCGAGTCTCATTTCTGGCTCATTTATGAGACCCAATTTGTCGCAGAACAAGGATTATTTCGCTCGGCATCACAAATACGTAGTAAGAAATCCTAACAATTGTGATTTTTGACCAACACTTACAAGGCAAGAAAAATTCAGATAAAAGAAAGCATGCGCTAAAGCAATATAGATCAATGAGTTAGTGGAAGTATCGAAGCTGGCATGCTTCTTGGTTAGTTATTCACAATATGACCACGGATGTGGACTTAACGTGAATCGGGGCAATGAAAACAAAAATGAAAAAGCCTCATCAACCAATAAGGATATGAATATGTTAAATGAAAAGAGAAAACAACAACTTACTGGTCTTTTTATTCTACTGGCGGGTCTTTTGAGTGGATTGACTATTGCAATGTGGGATCTTATCTAACAACACATATCAACCGCATCGGTAACGAATAGCACAACAAGTCCTACTCAAGGCCAGTCGATTCAAACCGGATCAGTACATCAGTAAAGCGAACAGTAAAGTAAGGCCACTCACAGAGTGGCCTTACTTATTTAAAAAAACGCATTAGCCGCGACAAGCAACCGACCAGCTCGATTCACCGGCAACACTACATCCATAGAAGGCATAAAACACTGGGCTAGCCATCAACCCCATAAATAAGATAATGGGAATTAAAAGCTTCAAAAAGAAAGGTATTCTCATGGTGGTCCCCCGTTTGATTAAGGAGACGTGTCTTGTGTCGCCAAAGTAAGGCACACAGGGCATCACACGCCATCGAGTCAACGGCAATTACAATACCCTTCTCTTTTCATTTTGATAACAATTACTGATTAAAAACTCAGAATAACACACGATAACGTGATCTAATCGAATATTTATTTCAATTAAAAATAGAGTTTTTCATAAAATTGTAAATAATGAAACGCATTGAGACATCCATAATTCAAGACAGTCACATTTACATCGTCAGTCAATCTGGCCACTTCCAGTTAGGCCGATCAAACATGCCCTGCCCGACGATCGTTGTTTCACTCAACACTTTTTCCAACTCAAATCCCATACATTCTGGATGCTTGTTTAACGACGCAATCAATCGATTAGAGTGCGAAATCACCCAAACCTGAGTCTGGTTTGCGGCGTACATAATCAGTTTGGCCAACGAGGGCAGTAAATCTGGATGAAGACTGGTTTCTGGCTCGTTGAGCACCATCAATCCTGGAGGTCTAGGCGTTAGCAGGGCGGCAACCCAGAGTACAAATCTCAGCGTACCATCTGATAGCTCAGACGCTTTAAGTGCCCTGAGCAGACCATGCTGTTCAAAAGCCAGATCCATTAAACCCTCTTCAGCAACAGAGACACGCAACCTACAGCCCGGAAATGCATCTTCAATAGCTGTATCAAGCGCTTCTCTGTCGCCAATTTCGAGAATTGTTCTTATCGCGGCAGCCACGTCACGGCCATCATGGTGCAGCGCCATTGTTCTTGTTCCTTGCTGAGGCTGTCGTGCAGGCGCATCGGCATCAGTCCTAAACTGATCGTAAAAACGCCAGCCGCGAATTTTTTCCCTGACATGAAACACTTCCGGCGCAGCTGAAGGGTCTGCGACTTGGTCAAACATACTGTCATACATGGGCAAATGCTGTCGACATACCGACCAACTTCGTCCTTCACGGATACGCACTACATTGGCTTTGCGTTCAACCAACATTGCGCTCAGTCGAGCCTGAGAACCTGTGAAAATACACTCATGCTTTATTTCCGGGTCACGGCTGAAATAACTATTGCTGGGCGTAGGCAAACCCAAGGAAATAGAATATCCGAAATCTTCTGCCGCAAATCCCATTTTTAAACGTGCTGGCGATTTTCTTGGCCCGCCTTCAATAGGTATCTCCCCTGATTTCATTGCTTTACTAAAGCTCTCAGGGCCAGCCCAAAACACCGAGTCCAACCCACCTTGTATCGCCAGCGAAGGAATAACGCCTCCTTTCGCTGTATCAGCCAAAAGTTTCAGCGACTTGTATAGGTTTGACTTCCCTGTGCCGTTTGCACCAGTAATGACATTTAATGGACCGAGAGGAAGGGTGATGTCCCTGATTGAGCGATAGTTAGAAATTGATAGCGAGGTGAGCATAGTAGAAACAAGATAATCTGCAGATTTTCAAACGGTAACAGACGACAAGCGAAATTAAAACGTGTTTCACATGCCTGCACTTTGGGTAACGATTAAGTTCACTTATTGAAAAGAGAACACGCGCGAATGAGACAGTCTCAGGCAATATTCTAAGATACGTTGTTCATGACGAATTAAGGAAGAGCGTTGTTATGGTTACCCGAAAGGAACTGGCGGCACTATTAACTGTTGTTGTAGGGGCCGAACATGTTATCGAAGACGATGAGAGCAAAAAGCCGTTTGAGTGCGATGGCATATCTGTTTATCAAGTCATGCCAATGCTGGTCGTGTTGCCAGCAAACAGTGAACAAGTGGCCGCCGTACTGCGGGTTTGCCACCAACACAAAATCCCTGTCGTACCAAGAGGGGCCGGAACAGGTCTTTCTGCTGGCGCACTGCCTCACCGAGAAGGCGTCCTTTTATCACTGTCACGCCTCGACAGAATTATTTCCATCGAGCCAGATCGCGCAGTCGCTGTGGTACAACCAGGCGTAAGAAACATTGCAATTTCTGACGCAGCTAAACCTTATGGCCTTTTTTATGGCCCTGACCCATCTTCACAAATAGCTTGCTCTATTGGCGGAAATGTCGCTGAAAATGCAGGTGGTGTACATTGCCTTAAGTATGGCCTCACTATCCATAATGTTGTCGCACTCGAGATGATCGACATTACTGGGGAACGTTTCAAACTTGGTGGCGGTAGCCTCGACCAGCCCGGATTCGATTTGCTGGCTATTTTGACTGGCTCTGAAGGCATGCTGGGTGTGGTCACCGAAGTGACTGTGCAGCTTCTTCCTATACCCGACGTCGCACAGGTACTTTTGGCAGGTTTTGATTCTCTCACCTACGCCGCAGATGCAGTGGGAGCCATCATAGGTCACGGCATTATCCCTGGAGGCCTTGAAATGATGGATAGATATGCGATTCAGGCGGCGGAAGACTTTGCCAAAGCAGGCTACCCAAAAGATGCAGAAGCACTTCTACTTTGTGAGTTGGACGGCAACGCAGCCGAAGTCAACGATCAGATAGACAGAGTCAGTACAATTTTGTCTGAGCACCATGCCAGCAGCATCCGAGTGTCAGCTGACGAGCAAGAAAGAGCGCTGATGTGGAAGGGAAGAAAATCGGCTTTCCCGGCAGTAGGACGATTATCACCTGATTATTACTGCATGGATGGCACAATACCGAGAAGACACCTCGCCCATGTACTTACTGAAATACATCGCATGTCAGACCAATTTGGCCTGCGGGTTGCCAATGTTTTTCATGCAGGAGACGGTAATCTTCACCCCCTGATACTTTTCGATGCCAATCAGTCAGGTGAGCTTGAGAAAGCAGAAAAATTTGGTGCTGACATTCTTGCGCTATGCGTGAAGGTAGGAGGCTGTATTACCGGTGAGCATGGGGTTGGTTCAGAAAAGATCAATCAGATGCGTGAGCAATTCACAGACCTCGAGCTTTCACAATTCCACCGATTAAAAGAAGCGTTTGATGTTGATGGAACACTCAACCCCGGAAAAGGAATACCCGAGCCAAAACATTGCCAGGAATATAGAACGCTGACGAATTTCGATGCCAGCACATTTCTTTCCTCAACAGCAAATAGACCTGAAATGGGAGGCGAAAATGACAGATAAGTCAGTTTACCTTTGTGAGCAGGTTCTTGAAGCTATCGACACAAAGAGCCAGCTCAACCTTGTAGGTGGAAACTCAAAGCATTTTATGGGCAGAGCACCAACGGGTAAAACACTCAACATCGGTGATCATCATGGAATTGTCGATTACCAGCCCTTGAACTGGTCATCACAGCGAGAGCCGGAACATCAGTATCAGACATTAATTCACTTTTGGCTGAAAACAACCAGCAACTGGCTTTTGAACCCGCTGAGCTGAAAGGAAAATCAACACTGGGTGGCGTACTGGCCACCAATAACAGCGGATCTTCCCGGCCTTTTTGGGGGTCAGCAAGAGACTCTGTGCTGGGTGTTAAATTGATCAATGGCCTTGGACAACACCTGACCTTTGGTGGACAGGTCATGAAAAATGTCGCGGGCTATGATGTTTCACGTTTACAAGCTGGAGCAATGGGAACATTAGGGATCCTCTCTGAGATCAGTCTTCGGGTCATGCCAATACCGGAGTGTGAACTCACACTGGTTAAGGAGAGTGACGCCGCGGAAGCACTCATAGAAATGCGGAAAATTACCCGACAGCCTCACCCCATCAGTGGCTTAACATGGCACAAAGGAGTGATGTATACCCGCCTTTCTGGCACTCGAAATAGTGTGCGTGAAGCAGAGAGACAGCTTGGTGGGGACGCGATTCATGACAAGATGTTTTGGAACGAGATACGAGAGTTCCAGTTATTGAAAACCAATCATCGTTCGGTGTACCGATTAAGCGTGGCACCCGATGCACCTCTCTTCCACGCCATCGATGAGTCGTTCATTGATTGGGCTGGTGGACTCCGTTGGCTGCTGAATACAGACGAACAGTTCGATACTCTTTGCTCTTTAGCCGAAAAGTATGGTGGGCATGCAAGCTCTATTCAAATAGAAACGGCAGTGAAGATGTTTTTCACCCCCTTCCCCAACACCACAAAGCACTCCATCAAAGAGTGAGAGATGCCTTTGACCCCTATCATGTGTTCACCCCCGGCCGATTGTATTCTTGGCTGAATTGATAAAAGGACGAGAGTATGAAAACTAATTTACCTGAATCGTTCTTAAACACCCAAGAAGGGAAAAAAGCAAACGAAATACTGAGATCCTGCGTACATTGCGGCTTTTGCAATGCGACTTGCCCGACCTATCAAACGTTGGGTGATGAACGCGATGGCCCTAGGGGTCGCATATACCTCATCAAACAGATGTTGGAAGAGGGAACCGCAACTGAAAAGACACAGAAACATCTCGATCGCTGTCTGACATGCAGAAGCTGTGAAACCACCTGCCTTCCGGCGTAGAGTATGGGCAGTTGCTCGACATTGGACGGCAACAGATAGAAAAACATGCGCCTCGAACAAAAGCCGACACCATCACTCGATGGTTACTCACGAGGCTGGTTCCCCAATCCAATATCATGGCTATTGGGATCAAACTCGGCAGAATATTTTCATTCGCACTGCCAAAAATAGTTTCAGCAAAACTGCCAACTCAACAAACGAAGAAAATGACACTGCCTGTCGAGCGCGGGGGTAAAAGAACCATGATTGGTTTCACTGGCTGCGTTCAGTCAGCTGCCACGCCCAACACTTGGATAAGTAGTCAGCGTATTCTCGCAAGGCTGGGGATTTCCTTGATGGATATTCGGCAAGAAGGGTGCTGTGGCGCTGTGAACCAGCACCTCTCGGAGGCAGAAAGAGCCAAGGAAGATATCAAACGAAATATCGATGCTTGGTGGCCAGAAATAGAGCGAGGAGCTGAAGCCATTGTGATCACTGCATCGGGCTGTGGCAGCATGATCAAAGATTACGGGGAGCTAATGGCTGACAACCCTAGATACCGTGAAAAAGCGGCAAGAGTCAGTGAGCTAGCCCTCGATCTGAGTGAAGTGTTAAAAAAAGAAAATCTCGCCACTCTGCCTGTTAAGGTCCCTGAAACAAAACGTGTCGCAGTTCATTGCCCTTGTTCATTGAACCATGCTCAGCGATTACCAGACAGTGTCAAACAGATACTTATTGACCTTGGCTTTACCCTTGCGATAACGAAAGAGGATTACCTTTGTTGTGGCTCAGCAGGAACCTATTCCATTCTACAACCCGCGATCAGTAATACACTTCGCGAACAAAAGCTGAATGCGCTGACGACAGATAACCCCGATGTCATTGTGACGGCCAATATTGGTTGCCAACTTCACCTCGCCTCTGCCAGTCAGGTTGACGTGAGGCACTGGTCAGAAATTGTCGATGAGCTGCTGACATATACACCGAGTTGAAGCTCACTGTTTTTTTCTGTTGAAAGAACACTCATGACCTCAGTTTTCTGAGGTTTTGTTCTCTTTATCGCACGCCATTCCTAGCCCAACCCACGCCTCATGGTAATCTTTGCAACCTAGTATTCTATAAAACACGGAATAAACAATATGACCCACTCATACCCTATTGGCACACCAGGCACCCCTTGGACAGAAGCAGACAAACAACAGTGGCTTGAGCAAACAACAATTAAACGAAGTTACAGTGACGAGGTCATCTCGAAAATTGACCAGTTAGCTGATCGCTATGACATTGAACAGTATGGCAGCTTACCAATCGACGCTGAACGTTATCCATTATTTGGTATCCGTTCACGCAATTGGGATCAAAACAAACCGGCTGTTTTGATTACAGGCGGCGTTCACGGCTACGAGAAAAGCGGCGTGCAAGGTGCTCTGCAGTTTTTTGATACACTAGCCGAATCATATGCTGAGCACTTCAACTTCATTGCTACACCGTGTATCAGCCATGGGGATACGAAACCATTAATCGTTGGAACCCGAATACCGTCGATCCAAATCGATCATTCAAAGCTGACAGTCCTTCTGAAGAATGTGCGCAAGCAATGGCGTTTGTTCACAAACACACTTCAACCGTTTTTGCACATATCGACCTGCACGAAACCACTGACACTGATGAAAGTGAATTTCGCCCTGCATTGGCCGCGAGAGACGGTGAAGACTATATCGAAGGCGCAATACCAGACGGGTTCTACCTCGTCGGAGACGCCGATAACCCTCGTCCTGAGTTTCAAAAAGCGATAATCGACGAAGTAAGAAAAGTCACCCACATTGCACCAGCAGATGAAAGTGGGAAACTTATCGGCGTTGAAGTTTCACAAGAAGGTGTCATCAACATTCCTGTGAAAAAGTTTTTCCTTTGCGCAGGCTTTACGGACAGCCAATACTGCACCACCACAGAAGTCTACCCTGACAGCGCGAACGTCACCGACCAAGAATGTAATGACGCGCAAGTTGCCTCAATCAAAGGCGCGCTTGATTACATTATCTCAGCACAGTAATTCTTCCGGGCAGTCATAACACTATCGCTGCCTGAAGAATTCATCATGCATTTGGATAACCCCAACTTAAAAACGTCGATATTTAACAGTGACAACACCAAACAAAAAAATAAATTAAAGTGAAAATAATATCGATAGAAATATACATAAAGATAAATATTATTTCTTTACCAAAAAAGAAAATATAAAAATAAATTTATATTAGAATCATTGATATCTATCAAAAACAGTAGTTTTGCTCTCCTTACACATCCTAACACTCCTCATTCATATAAAACAAAGTCAACTAAAAAATAGATCCATAGTAAAGATAACCATCCTAAAAATAAGAAAATGATAATTACTCAATATGAAATGAATTCTCTAAACTGTTTCTGCTATTTCGAAGAGGAGGACAAAGTTTTTTTAAAAACAAACAATTGGCTAGAAATAATTAGGAGTATAAAGTGATTAATTTAAGGAAAAACTTAATAGCGTTCGCCGCGACTGTCGCCATTACCATATCCTTGACTTTCTTCTCTGGCGAAACTCAAGCAGCGTTTAAACTATCTGAGTTTGCCGTTCAAGATTGGCGTGAAGGTGGGGATGTTCGACCCAAAGAGAGGCCACCGTGGTGGTGTTGGTGGTGCTCAGCACGACAAGCACACATGGATAGTGTCGACCATAACTACAGACGGTGGAACATATGGGGCGCAAGAAATCAGTCTACTGGCTCTTTTAACTTCCACCGGAAGATTAACATTCTTCCCAACATTGTTATCGGTTGGGGAGGCAGTAACTTTTGGTTCAAGCCGGGAATTAGTAATGGGTGCCAAGGCTTTAGCTACCAACAACCAATCATAAAGAACGTTACAGTGTTTGCTAACGTTCAAAGCTGTAAGAATGGAGATTTTAAGGCTAGTGTTACTCCCCAGCTCTTCATTCCGATTCCATTAGCGGTGTTACCTGTCGGTCCTTTCTTCCTCGCAATGGAGGCGACGATTCTTGCAAACGTTGAGTTGGCATTAACGACAAAAAAATACGGCAAGTGGAGCCCAGTACAGATTGACAAAAACCCAGTGGTCATAGGTGGAATTCAGATGCCCAGTGCGGTGGAGTTTTCTGTCTCACCTTTAGCCAAGGGAGGGATGCGTGGCATGATCGGCATTGGTGTTTACTCAATGGCAAACATAAATGCTTATGGTCTAATTTGGGTTGCAGGAGTGAAACCCAAAGCCGGAATTGAGATCGGATACAGGAAAATTAATCAATCAGGATCCAAATACCGCCACTACTTGAGCTTATCATCAAGCGTTAAATTAACTTCAGGGGATGGCACTGTCGGTATACAAGGCTCCGTTCCTATGGGGGCATTCTTTGACGTAAACTTATTCTCTTGGGATCCAATCCTGTCGCATAACATAAACCTCTATAATCAAACTGTTTGGTACAAAAACGGAGTATTTGAGAAACGGACTTAATATTCAGTAGATATAACCGCCACATCTATACTTGTGGCGGTTATATTTTATGGAGGTATGACATGTATATATCAAATAAAAGAAAATTAATTTTCATAATAAGCGCTGTTGTATTAATTTTAATTATCCTTTTTATCAATAATGGAAAGAAATTAGAAGAAAAAGTCCGGATAGAGAGAATAGAGAACAAACATACAATCCCAAACGAAAAATAATCAGAGCAAGAAAAAGGTATATGAGTCTTATCTGGTTGAAGTAACAAGTAATAATTCCAATTTACCTAAAGAAATAAAATATACTTTTCATATCAAAAAACCGCTATTTTTAGCGCCTAGAGAAAATACTTTTGATATCTACATTGAGCCAATGATAACAAACAATACTGAATCACAGTTAATCTCGAGTGTGGCGCACATAAAAGCAAAATGGAGCATAAATGGTTATTTGAAAAAGACAGACTGGAACAATCTTCATCAGAAACATCCTGCTAGGAACTTTGAAAGAGTACTACAACTTTTAAGTAGTGATGTGAAAAATAAAGTTGTACGTTTTGGCGATAGCAATACTGCGTTCTATTCAAAATATGAATACTCAAAGATCTCACAAAATGAGATAGGCCGAAAACTGATAGAAGTTTACCCAAAGCCAGCCTATCAAACTGAAAGTTGGCAGCTTTTTGTGACTAACGTAGCTGATATGACTTCAATTGAATCAATGTACTACACCGTTTCTCAGGGCCAAGCCAACTTGGGTGACGGACGTTTTACACAGCCAGTAGATGCGGAGATGAAGTTAAGCAGAATTTCAGTCGATCCTAAACAGTTACAATTTAATTTAGATGGAAATAGGTTAGCTAACGCTGAAATTGAACGCTTGATATTACATACAACAAAAAGGCAGATTGCATCAATGAATTCCATCGAGGATGTCGCGAATAAACTCGATATCGCACTCAACAACTACGACATAAACGCTCTGGCAGGTTTACCCCAGTATCTTTTTGAAAATTTTAGCTATGACGAGATCATTCAGTATATTGACTCTCTGACAGATGAGCAGCAAAGCGCACTTTTTGGAGCGTTAGGTGAGTTCCAGCATCAAGATACTGAACCCTTCTTATCGAAAATTATAAATGACGCAAACGCAAGGTACAGTAACGTCTTCCGTTCAGTTTTTGCGATGGGCTCACTCAAGGAACCTACTCACATATCAGTTGAAGCATTAGGCTACCTGAGTAACGATTTTTCGACAGAAGAGTTAAGCCTAAATTACAACTCACTAGTGCAACTTGGTCGATTATTCGGGAAAGTAGATAAACAACAACATGATGTAATTAAAGAGTCGATAGAGAAGTTTCAGGCCTCAACAGAGCTTAATTCACAAGACAAACAGCAGATAGTATTTCACGCAATGGCTGCGACAAACTCACCCGATTATCTGCAACCTACGATAGAGCAAATCCAATACACAGGTGATAAAGCACTTGATCGATACACCAGAGCAGCTGCCGTAAAAGTGATTACTAATCAGGCAAGTATCGGAAATATTGAAGCCTTACAGACCATTAAGACAATGATCTCAACTGAGGCACAATCCGAAGTGCTCGAAAGCTTGACTGAAGTTTTCCACAACAAGTCTCTACCAGATGAAGTAAGAGAAAACCTAATATCGCGCGCTGATGACCCGGAAAGTAAAGATCTGAAGCAAACGATTTTGCTAGTCTTAGCGGGTACACCCGAACGGTGTAAAAATAACCATAATTATTTATTGTCTAATATGAGTGAACTTCCAAACGAAACCATCAACCTAATCCAAGGCCTGTGCCAAAATTTATAACTCATCAAAATTATTAGAATTAATGATGGATCCATATGGTGCCATCATTAATTTATATGGGCGCATATTCAATATTTTATACTTTACTTATAAATAATTTAGCTAGAGAATTTATCCACTTCCCCGTTAACGAGACAACGAATAACTAGAGATTTCCAGTCTCCGTCGGTATTCAGCCGGCGGAAAGTTTCCTAAACATTCGTGCGTCCGTTCTTCGTTGTAATCAAGCATCCAGATCCATGCCATGTCTCGTACTTGCTCAAGAGACTTGAATAGATAAGCATTCAGAAACTCCCGGCGGAACGAACCGTTGAAACGTTCCACAACGCCGTTTTGCTGAGGCTTACCGGGTTCGATATAGATCAGCTCAATATCATGTGTTTCGCACCAGTTGTGCAGAGATACGTTCTGGGTCATTGTCAACGCGAAGTTGTTTAGGCAAACCTCGCTCCTCTTTTAGGTATTCTAGAGTTCGCACTACTCGTCCAGCCGGGAGCGATGTATCCACTTCGATAGCCAGGCATTCCCGTGTGGCTTCATCTTCAACATTCAGGGTACCAAATCGCTTCCCGCAGTACAGCGTGCCATGCATGAAGTCCAGTGCCCACTGGTGATTTTGCGCCATCACCACCGCCAACGGTTTCGCTGCTCGCTGAGGTAAAACACGTTTTTTGACGCCGCTTTAGGTTCAGGCCCATTCGGCAGTAAACTCGCTTGTGATTGAAGCTGAGCCCCGTGTATCGCATGCGTCCATAACACTTCCAGAAGCCTGCCTGCGGGGACTTGCTCAA
>NZ_PEIB01000110.1 GCF_004116385.1 Veronia nyctiphanis
CGCCAGCGTTCAATCTGAGCCATGATCAAACTCTTCAATTAGAATTTTTTGTTACCCGAAGGTAACGGCTCAATGAAATACTGTATAAATTGACTGTGCCGATATAACCGAAGTTATCTCGTTTGGTCACTCAGTAAACATTGATAAATCTTTTTGTCTATCATTCACGAGTGCCCACACAGATTGCATAGGTCAAATTGTTAAAGAGCGTTGACTTTCAATGCGTTAGCGCCTTACGCCTCAGCAAGTCAGGCCGCGTATCTTACGCGATTCTGATATCCAGTCAAGAAAAAACTTTCATCTTTTTTGCATTCTTATGAATGCCATGAAAACCTTTTGTTGACGTCGCTCACATTGCAATCAGTTGGAGCGAAAGAAAAGCCCGTTGCACTCAACGGGCTCCCTTAAAATTCAAGCCTGGCGATGTCCTACTCTCACATGGGGAAGCCCCACACTACCATCGGCGCTATTGCGTTTCACTGCTGAGTTCGGCATGGAGTCAGGTGGGTCCACAACGCTATGGTCGCCAAGCAAATTC
>NZ_PEIB01000111.1 GCF_004116385.1 Veronia nyctiphanis
TGGGGCTGGATCACCTCCTTAACGATACTGTCTTTGCCAGTGTCCACACAGATTGCTATGGTCAAACAAGTAAAGAAATGATGGGGCTATAGCTCAGCTGGGAGAGCGCTTGCATGGCATGCAAGAGGTCGACGGTTCGATCCCGTCTAGCTCCACCACTTTTTAAGTATTTTCACGAGAATATTTACAAAGTGGTTTGACATCACTTTGCTCTTTAACAATCTGGAAAGCTGACTGTTTAATCGAAAGATTAAACAATATCACTTTGATGAGAAGTGATAGTAAAGTTCTCAATAGTTACTTTTAAGTAACACCAAACACATTCAAGTGTTCTTGGGTTTATCTTCGAAAGAAGAATAAACATATTTGAGTCCGGCGAAATCGTTCATCGCTTTATGTTTCCGCTTTTTAAGAAAAAGCAGAGGCAAAAAGGGTGAACATGTTCTTTTATAGAACACCTTGGTTGTTGACCATACACAAGACCTCTTGGGGTTGTATGGTTAA
>NZ_PEIB01000112.1 GCF_004116385.1 Veronia nyctiphanis
CGCGATGTTTGATGGCCTTGTTATGAGCCTACACTTGAAACACCCGCTGAGCCTTACTGCTTTCGAAGCCGATGCTTTCGTAAAACTTGTGTGCATCAAGTCTCTTTTCGTTACAGCGTACTCTGAATTTGCCTATATTTTTAGCTTGAGCATATTGAACTAAAGCTCGACCAACACCGTGACCACGGCTTTCAGGAGAAACAACTAAACCACCAATTTCATAAAAGTTGTCTGATGCGAGACGTCTAGCATAGAAAAGATGTAGCCAACCAATAATTCGACCTTGCCACTCAGCTACAAATACTTGGTCTTGAGAAGAATTGAGCAATTCTTGAAGTTTTGTAGTGGATTCAGTGGGGGATAACTGAGAATAGCCAAGGTGCTCGGAGACTTTATTGATACAAGCCGCATCCGATTCTGAAGCAGATCTGATA
>NZ_PEIB01000113.1 GCF_004116385.1 Veronia nyctiphanis
ATCGGTGATGGTGGCCGTGCCATTGTCGGAGATATTTTGCCCACCGAGGGTGGTGGCCACGGTCAGGGTGAGGCCTTCATCGCCTTCAAAGACCGAGTCGTCAACGGTGTCAACCACCACGGAGAACGCGGTGACATTACCAGGGACTGTGGCGGTGTAGGTGCCGTCCTGGTTCAGGGTCAGTGTAGCGCCCGTGATCGGGTTGCCCTGACTGTCGACGAGGGTCACGCTGTCAATGTCATTGGCATCGATGTCACCGCCCAGGGTCAGGGTATAGCTGACGTCGCCCTGTACTGGCGTATCTAAGGTGACACCAAAGGTGGCGGCGTTCCCTTCATCAACGGTGCCGGCGTCGCCGACCGTCAGGGTCGGTGTCGCTTCACCATC
>NZ_PEIB01000114.1 GCF_004116385.1 Veronia nyctiphanis
TATTAAACCACCTCCTATGGAGGTGGTGATAGTTAAATCGGGGCTAAGCCCGTAAAGAGCTCATGCTAGATACTGTCCTCGTTTGTTACCAGCAAATCGAAGGAGTAAATAGCATGAGCAGATATGACTCATCATCGCATGTATTTTATCGCTGTCAGTACCATATAGTTTGGACATCGAAATACAGATTGAAAATACTGAAGGGTAATGTTGCAAAGGAGGTTTACCGATGTATCCATGTATTTTGCAGCATGAAGAAATGCAGAATAGTCGAGTTGAACGTTCAAATAGATCACGTTCATTTGGTGGTAAGAACGCCTCCGAGCTTGAGTGTTTCGGAGTTAGTAGGATTTGTAAAAGG
>NZ_PEIB01000115.1 GCF_004116385.1 Veronia nyctiphanis
GGGTGGTCACCATCACGGATAATGAATCCTCGCCCACGCTCGAATCACTGACCTTGGTGCAACACGGTAGAGAGGATGCATCGAGTTACCAAGAGGGCCCGGCGTGGACCATCAGTGTCACCAACGCCAGTGATGAAGACGGGAATCTCCACTTTGTCTTTAATGACACGCAATACAACTCAAGCTTTGGTCAGTTCGAGAATGAAATCTTTGTTGAGGACAAAGACGGAAACCTGATTTCACCGCCACAGGGCGAAGCAGGCCCCAACGGCGGTTGGGTTGTCGCTTGGAAATCGCCATTCATGCAAGGTGACGTCACCTTGCC
>NZ_PEIB01000116.1 GCF_004116385.1 Veronia nyctiphanis
TGGGGCTGGATCACCTCCTTAACGATACTGTCTTTGCCAGTGTCCACACAGATTGTATAGGTTGAAAAGTAAAGACGCTTAGCTGGGTCTGTAGCTCAGGTGGTTAGAGCGCACCCCTGATAAGGGTGAGGTCGGTGGTTCAAGTCCACTCAGACCCACCAACTTCTGTTGGTAGCTAAGCATCATGATGGGGCTATAGCTCAGCTGGGAGAGCGCCTGCCTTGCACGCAGGAGGTCTGCGGTTCGATCCCGCATAGCTCCACCACTTACTAAGTGTTTTTTACTGAAAATATTTAGAAAGTGGTGAATCGAAAGAA
>NZ_PEIB01000117.1 GCF_004116385.1 Veronia nyctiphanis
ACGATTACACCGATACCACATTCTGGGTACGGTTTGACGGCGGCGAGTGGCAACAGCAAACAGGTAACGTATCAGACGGCATGCTCATTGATGTCCCGGCCAATCAGACCTCTTTTGAGCTGCGTTTTGACACCCTCGACGATGATATTTATGAAGGCGATGAAAACTTCACGGTCTGGGCACGCGTTCAAGGGGATGAATGGAATGACACCGCGGGCAAAGGGGTGGTCACCATCACGGATAATGAATCCTCGCCCACGCTCGAATCACTGACCTTGGTGCAACACGGTAGAGAGGATGCATCGAGTTAC
>NZ_PEIB01000118.1 GCF_004116385.1 Veronia nyctiphanis
TGGCCTGCCACATCGTCGGCATTGTAGGCCTGACCCCCGACGGTCGGTGCCGCCGGCACAATGGCAAAGTCATCATCAACATCGGCGGTGATGTCCTTGCTCACCGTCACCGGCGCAGCGCCATGGCTGTTGCCCGCCTCGTCATACACCGTCGCGTTAACGGTGATCTGCCATCCGGGAATAACGCCAGCAGCCCCGACGGCACGGTAAACGGCGACGTGGTCAAGGTGGTGGTCTCTGTCTGGGTGCCGTTCGTCAAGGTGAGCACCACCTGTTGCGTGTCCGGGTCGACCCCTGTGAGGG
>NZ_PEIB01000119.1 GCF_004116385.1 Veronia nyctiphanis
AGTAAAAAACCACCTGCAGAGCAGGTGGCTTTGAAACGGCCCCCTAAAAGGGGGCTGTCGACATTAATGTTTTATATCCAACTCCATTTGGCGTAGCTCCTCCTCCTTGGCAACCTTGTCTTGATATCTTACGTATCTTCTAATTATCTCTTCGTTAGTTCCTACAGAATCGACAAAGTATCCCCTTTGCCAGAAGTGGTTACCCCAGAGCTTCTTCTTTCTTAAGTAAGGAAATTTGGCAAACAGCTTTATCGCTGTTCTTCCTTT
>NZ_PEIB01000012.1 GCF_004116385.1 Veronia nyctiphanis
ACGATGCGACGGTGGCGGAATTGGTAGACGCGCTAGCTTCAGGTGCTAGTGTCCGCAAGGACGTGAGGGTTCAAGTCCCTCCCCTCGCACCAATCGTTTTTCGATTGGATTGCGTATACTTCAGGTATTGGGGTATCGCCAAGCGGTAAGGCAACGGGTTTTGATCCCGTCATTCCCAGGTTCGAATCCTGGTACCCCAGCCACTCTTTCAAAAGCTCGCCAATGGCGGGCTTTTTTTGTAGTTAGCCTATTCAACCAAGATTTAACCTAGAATCTTTGCCACAAAAAAGCCCGCATTCAGCAGGCTTTATTTGAGGTAGAAAATACCAGTTTTCTATAGCCCCATGCGTACTTCAGCACTTGTTCTTTTATCGGGCCGCTGTTTTCCGCAAACTTCATACCGATATTTCGCAGTAACTTCAGCGGGCCAATATCGTTACTGAACCCAGCATAAAAAACATCCATTCCGGTTTGCATCAACAAATTATCGGTGCGTCGCCGACGCGTGTAATTTTCGAGAACCTGATTGTCACGCCACCGCTCACCTGCTGCGGCCACTTCATCAAGCAGTGCATCAACGTCTTTGAACCCCAGATTTACGCCTTGTCCGGCCAAAGGGTTGATGGTGTGCGCCGCATCGCCGAGTATCACAACCTGATGGTGATGGTAGCGCTGTGCATGCCGACGGGTGAGCGGAAACGCCCCTTTGTTGATGACAGTAATCTCCCCCAGCTCTTGAGGGAAATAAGTCACAATTTGCTGTTTCAAAGCAGTATTATCCATGGCTGTCAGCTCACGAATGCGCTCTGGGCTGTCATACCAGACCAGCGACGCCTGATGACCCGGCAAAGGAAGAAATGAACGCGGTCCGCTTGGGGTAAACCACTGCCATGTGACGTCTTGCTGAGGCAATTCCGTTTCAACATTGACCAACATGCAGTGCTGGCGGTAATCCCACGCGGTGACACCGATTTTGGCGTAATCCCTGACCCGACTGTTCGCACCATCTGCGCCGACTAATAACGCCGCATGCAGTTCACTGCCATTGTCGAGTACAACCTTATGACCGCTTTCGGTCCCAGAAAACGATGTTATGGTGTGGGGACAATACAAGGTTAACCCTTCCTGCGATTCACAGGCTTGCCAAAACCCCAGTTGAATCAATCGATTTTCAACGATAAAACCCAAGTGATCTAATTCGATATTGTCATTGCTGAAACGGATACGACAGTCTTCATGTTCCCATGTTTCTAATCGGCGATAGGGACACAAACGCATACTTCGGATACTGTCCCAAACTTTCAGAGAGTTCAGTAGTTCAACCGATGCCGGAGAGATTGCTGAGACCCGCAGATCCATGGGTTGGTTTGCGTCAAAAGGTTCAGGCGCTATGCGCTCGACCAGGGCGACAGTTTTACCCTGTCTGGCGAGTCCGAGCGCCGTCGCAGCCCCCACCATACCGCCGCCGACAACAATGATGTCATATTGCTTCATTCATTCTTTTCCTAAACTGCTGACAGACTTATTTTCATCATAAACCTTACCAACAAAGTACCTGAGTGCATTCTAACGTCTTGAAACACGAAAGCGACCTTTCCAGATCAATGGAAAGCAGAAATTACAGTCGCTAATTGAATAGAACGTGATCTGGTCAGCCTTGATGTAAAACAGTACAATACGCGGCTTGCTAAGGCTATGCTCAGTCAAAGACGACGTGATAGCCGTAAAGCAGAAAGAATTTCGGCGTTTCATCACCCCTGTCTGATAACAGTCGCGTGATGGAAACTGACCGGTGCGATAAATCTAATGTGAGCATACGTTACATGGCAAAGAAACTGCTGATCAAAACCTGGGGCTGCCAGATGAACGAGTACGATTCATCAAAAATGGCTGACTTGCTTAACGCGGCTGGCGGCTACGAGCTGACCGAAGAGGCGGGAGAGGCGGATGTACTGCTTCTTAATACCTGTTCTATCCGTGAAAAAGCGCAGGAGAAAGTCTTTCACCAACTCGGTCGCTGGAAGAACTTAAAAGATCAGAAGCCCGGCGTGGTGATCGGTGTGGGTGGTTGTGTTGCTACTCAGGAAGGCGATCATATCCGTGAGCGTGCACCCTTTGTTGACGTTATCTTCGGCCCACAGACCCTTCACCGCTTGCCTGAAATGATCAAGCAATCGCGCGAAGATGACGCGCCGGTGATGGATATATCCTTCCCAGAAATCGAAAAATTCGACCGTCTGCCAGAGCCACGCGCTGAAGGCCCAACGGCATTCGTTTCTATCATGGAAGGCTGTTCTAAATATTGTACCTTCTGTGTCGTCCCTTACACGCGTGGTGAGGAAGTCAGCCGCCCATTAGACGATGTCTTATTTGAGATTGCCCAGCTGGCAGAGCAAGGCGTTCGTGAAGTAAACCTTCTGGGTCAGAACGTTAACGCCTTCCGTGGTGAAATGCATGATGGTGACATTTGCTCATTTGCAGAACTGCTTCGTTACGTTGCCGCCATTGATGGTATCGACCGTATTCGCTACACCACCAGCCACCCAATTGAGTTCACCGACGACATTGTCGAGGTGTACCGCGATACACCCGAAGTGGTTAGTTTCCTGCACTTGCCCGTGCAAAGTGGCTCAGACCGTATTCTGACAATGATGAAACGCCCACATACTGCGATCGAATACAAATCCAAGATCCGTAAGTTGCGTGAAGCACGTCCAGAGATCGCTATCAGCTCTGACTTCATCGTAGGCTTCCCGGGTGAAACTGCGGCAGACTTTGAAGCAACCATGAAGCTTATCCGCGACGTTGATTTCGATATGAGCTTCAGCTTTGTGTATTCACCGCGTCCGGGTACACCCGCCGCTGACATGCCGGACGATACGCCAGAGCAAGACAAGAAAGAGCGCCTGTACGAACTTCAGCAGCAGATAAACAGTCAGGCAATGCGTTATTCACGCCAAATGCTGGCTACCGAGCAACGTATTCTGGTAGAAGGACCATCTCGTAAGAATCTGATGGAGCTTCGCGGACGTACTGAAAACAACCGAGTGGTTAACTTTGAAGGCTCGGTAGATTTGATCGGACAGTTCGTTGATGTAAAAATCACCGAAGTGATGCCTAATTCACTGCGTGGTGAATTGGTAAGAACTGAGAAAGACATGAACCTGCGGGTCGCTGTTTCACCTGCGGAAATGATGGCCAAAACGCGCAAGGAAGATGAACTTGGCGTTGGCGTGTATACTCCTTAATAGGAATAGGACAGCCGTAACGGCCTAAACCGACAGTTGCTGGTGAAATTACTTGCCAGCAACCATTGCGAGGATAGCGTTGAACAAAATTATAACCCTAGAAGTATCGCTGGAACCTGCCGATAACACACGACTGGCAAGCCTGTGCGGACCTTTTGATGACAATATCAAGCAACTCGAACGCCGTCTTGGCGTAGAAATCAACCATCGCAGCCATCATTTTTCCGTCGTAGGAAAAGCGCACACTGCTACCGCTGCCATCGACATTCTTAAATCCCTGTATGTTGAGACTGCGCCGGTAAAAGGCAATTTTCCTGACTTAGAGCCTGAACAGGTTCACCTAGCGATCAAAGAATCCGGTGTGCTTGAGCAAAGCACAGAGTCATCCATCCCTTATGGTAAAGAAATCAACATCAAGACCAAAAAGGGTGTGATCAAGCCGCGTACGCCAAACCAGGCACAATACATCAGCAACATGATCACGCATGACATCACGTTTGGTATTGGTCCTGCAGGTACAGGTAAAACGTACCTGGCGGTCGCTGCCGCTGTTGATGCGCTTGAGCGTCAGGAAATTCGTCGCATCCTGCTGACACGTCCTGCTGTGGAAGCAGGTGAAAAGCTTGGCTTCCTGCCGGGTGATCTCAGTCAGAAAGTCGACCCCTACTTGAGACCGCTCTATGATGCGTTGTTCGAAATGCTGGGCTTTGAGCGTGTAGAGAAACTGATTGAACGCAACGTGATTGAAGTAGCACCGCTTGCTACATGCGTGGGCGGACGCTCAACGATGCCTTTATTATTCTCGACGAAAGCCAAAACACCACAGTCGAGCAAATGAAGATGTTTCTGACGCGTATTGGTTTCAATAGCCGAGCAGTGATTACAGGCGATGTTACTCAGATAGACTTGCCGAGAAACACCCGTTCAGGCCTGCGTCATGCGATTGAAGTGCTTGCCGAAGTGAATGAGATCAGCTTCAACTTCTTCCAAGCAGATGACGTGGTTCGTCATCCTGTTGTCGCACGTATCGTTCAAGCTTATGACGTCTGGGAAGCTGAAGATGCCAGAGCGCGCAAAGAAGCGGAGAAACGCCGCCGTCAGGAGCGAGAGCAATCTTTGAATGCATCGCAACAAAGCGCACCAACAGAAGAGAAACAACCGTAAATGACGTATTTCCTTGACCTTCAGGTTGCCACATCAGACACCGACAACCTGCCGACTGAAACACAGCTGACGCAATGGTTTGAACAGGCTATCAAGCCTTTTCGCCAACAAGCTGAAGTCACAGTACGGATTGTTGATGAGTTTGAAAGCCAGACACTCAACCGAGATTATCGAGGCAAAGATAAGCCAACCAATGTGTTGTCTTTTCCATTTGATGCCCATCCGGGCATCGAACTGGATTTGCT
Organism: Veronia nyctiphanis; assembly: GCF_004116385.1. Taxonomy (GTDB): domain Bacteria; phylum Pseudomonadota; class Gammaproteobacteria; order Enterobacterales; family Vibrionaceae; genus Veronia; species Veronia nyctiphanis. The sequence goes on from NZ_PEIB01000012.1 coordinate 4,658, forward strand.
CGGTGATCTTGTTGTTTGTCGTCAGGTTGTCGAACGCGAGGCAAAGGAACAAAACAAGGAACTGTTTGCCCACTGGGCCCACATGGTTGTACATGGCAGTCTGCATCTGCTAGGTTATGATCATATTGACGATCAAGAAGCGGAAGAAATGGAATCGCTTGAAGTCACCGTCATGGATGAACTTGGATTTCCTAACCCTTACGCTGAAGATGTCGTATAAATTGACTTTGTAAAGAACTGATGAACGAAGACAACTCACAAAGCTCTGAAGGTCCGAGTAGAAAGACCTTCTTCGAACGATTAGGCCAGATCTTTCAGGGAGAGCCGAAAGACAGGCAGGAATTGGTTGATGTATTCCGCGACTCAGAGCAAAACGCGCTGATTGACGAGGAAACCCGAGGCATGCTGGAAGGCGTTATGCAGATCAGCGAAATGCGTATCCGGGACATCATGATACCCCGTTCGCAGATGGTGACCATAGAGCGCTCCCAACCTCTCGAAGAAATTATCTCCACCATTATCGATGCGCAGCACTCGCGCTATCCGGTGATCAGTGACGACAAGGATCATGTTGAGGGCATTCTGCTCGCAAAAGATCTGCTCCGTTACCTTCGTCCGGACAGTGATGAGTTCGATATGGACAAAGTCCTGCGACCTGCAGACTTGGTGCCTGAAAGTAAGCGTGTTGACCGCCTTCTCAAAGAGTTCCAGGAAGAACGCTACCACATGTCGGTTGTTGTCGACGAGTTCGGTGGTGTATCAGGCTTGGTGACCATTGAAGACATTCTGGAAGAAATCGTCGGTGAAATTGAGGATGAATATGACGATGAGGACGAGCAGGAAATCCGCCGCCTCAGCAAGCATACGTTCTCGGTAAAAGCACTGACCACTCTGGAAGACTTCAACGAGAAGTTTGGCTCAAACTTCAAAGATGATGATGTCGATACGATAGGTGGATTGTCATGACCAGCTTTGGGCATTTACCAGCCCGAGGCGAGGAAGTGGACATCGATAACTTCCACTTCAAAGTGACCGCAGCAGACAGTCGACGCATCATTCAGTTACAGGTTACTATTCCTGACATCACAACCGAAGAGACAGCGTAAGCACAGATATGCTCTCAACAATAAATAAACTTAAACGGCCCATTGTGGCCGTTTTTTCTGGCGCTTTTGCCACGCTTGGCTTTGCTCCCTATAACATCTGGCCAGCCACAATCCTTGCCCTCATATGCCTGCTATTGGTGCTTCATAGACAAACGGCCAAAGACGCAGCAATGCTGGGGCTTTTATGGGGCCTTGGACACTTTGGGACAGGAATAGCCTGGGTCTATGAGGTTATCTATCACTTCGGTGGCCTGCCGCTCCCTGTTGGCCTTTCGCTTATTGGCTTGCTGATTTTTTACTTGTCTCTCTATCCGTCTCTTTTTGCCTATGTCCTACGGCGTTTTCCGCATTTACCCGACACCCTTTCATTGTTGATTTTTGCTCCCGCTCTTTGGCTGGTTGTCGATTGGTTACGAGGCTGGATACTCACGGGCTTCCCTTGGCTTTGGCCGGGGTACAGCCAGATAGACAGCCCATTAGCATCGCTTGCGCCTTTACTGGGTGTTCAAGGTATAACGCTGGCAATGATGCTGATCGCTGGCGCTTGTGTATTGTTGATAACGCAAAAACGTGCGGTTTTCCTTGCACCAATTGTTGTCGTTATTGTCGGAGCTTTCGGGCTTGGTAAGGTCGAATGGGTAGCACCCGTCACCGAGAAGCCCGTTAAAATTGCAATGATACAAGGCAACATCCCGCAGAAACTGAAGTGGCTACCGAGCCAGCGCTGGCCAACCCTGCTGAGCTATCAAGACATGACACGGCAAAACTGGGATGCTGATATTGTCATCTGGCCAGAAGCTGCCATACCCGCGCTTGAGAGAGATGTACCTGATTTTCTCTCACGCATTGATGCAGCGGCACGTTACAACAATACGGCATTGGTGACTGGTGTCCTCGACCAACATAAAGATGGCCGTTACTTTAACAACGTTGTTACGTTGGGCAGTAATGGCACGACAAGTTACGCATACCCAGCAAAAGAGGTGTATAGCAAGCATCACCTATTGGTTTTCGGTGAGTTTGTCCCGTTTGAGGAATGGCTGCGCCCTCTCGCACCCTTTTTCAATCTGGCGATGTCTTCTTTCACACCAGGGGAATACATTCAGCCCAATCTCAATGCAGCAGGTTATAAGCTCGCGACAGCACTCTGCTACGAAATACTCTTCCATCAGCAGGTCCGAGCCAATATTCACGAGGACACAGATTTCATCCTAACTCTATCAAACGACGCATGGTTTGGTAAATCTATCGGCCCACACCAGCATCTGGAGATAGCAAGGATGCGGGCACTGGAGAATGGTAAGCCAGTGCTAAGAGCGACCAACACAGGTCTTACGGCAGCTATCGACTACAAAGGCAATATTCAGGAAGAGATCCCGCAGTTTGAGAAGACTTTCCTGCGTGCTGATGTACTGACGACAAAAGGTGAAACACCCTATACCCGTATCGGCGAATGGCCCCTGAATATCTGGGTCGCGCTATGCATGGGCATTGTGTTGCTATCTACGATGAAGCGACGCAATAAAGACAAAGCCGGGCAGCAATAAAGGTAAGGCGCATAAGCAACATTTCGCGCAAATTGTTGTCAACATATTGACTGGCAATGCGAAACTTACGTCACGGAGGACAAACAATGCAAAGCCTACGAATGATAAAGATCCTGTTTGCGCTGATATTTATCAGCATCTTATCGGGGTGTGTAAGCAGCAGCGCGCAAAAACCCGCACTGGTCTCCGAGGCTGAAACGACGCTTGAGAGCTTCAAGCGCTTTCCAGAGCTCACTCCGTTTTTTGAGCATGCCTACGGTTATGCGGTTTTTCCTTCCGTCGGAAAAGGAGCTTTCTGGGTTGGCGGTGCTTACGGCAAGGGAATTGTTTATAAAAAACACGTAGCGGTTGCAAAAACTGAATTAAAGCAAGTCTCGGTCGGCTTTGCGTTTGGCGGTCAGGCATTCAGTGAAATCTTGTTCTTCGAAAACGCGAAGACATTTGACGATTTCATGTCAGGGTCAATGGCATTGAGTGCCCAAGCCTCAGCATCAGTGCTGACGGAGGGCGCTGCTGCCTCAGCAGGTACGCAAGGTGTTACTGCAGGCTCAAGTGTTCACGAATATAAAGCGAGATACGTTAATGGCACTGCCGTCTTTACCCAGAATAAAGGCGGACTGATGGTCGAGGCGGCTATCGCGGGTCAACATTTTGAAATAAAAGATCTCTGATTCTTTATCTCTACTTTCTTGGCATCAATGTCGACAATGACTTAAAAAAGAGCAGACATTTTCATGTCCGCTCTTTTTTCCTTTCCATGCACGAAGAGATTTTATGCTGGGTAAGTGTGACGACTGAAAAAACGATTACCACAATTGACGCAGGTCGGTAGCACGCCAACATGGTTATGACGTGTTTGATTACCGCACTTCTCACACTCTAAAATGCCAAGGCCAACCACTTCACCCGCTTCATAAATCCCGTGATGTTTAATGTCATCAAAGATCTCTGTCCATTCAAGCTGGGTCTTGTCTGTTATCTCAGCAAGCTGTTCCCACAGCGAGTCTTTCACCAATTCTGTAAAGACATCAGGCTGTTCTGATGACTCTTCGTATTGGCTGCCGAACTCCTGCACATCGCGTTTGAAATAAGACTGAATCAAAGCCAGTTCATCCTGAGTCATCTCTCTGGCTGCTGACACGTATCTTTCGGTTAATGCCACCCATCGCTCTAATTCATCAGGTGTGTGTTCGAGGGCGTCTTTTACACGCTCAACAAGTACCTGATATTCCGGTTTTTGGTCTGACATGGCCTCCCCCTGCATTCAAGTGTTGTTGCTGCTTCTGCCTTTAGTTATTCTATGTCGATTAGTCTGGAACTATATAAACCTATCTCACAATTTCCCGGATGTCATCGATGCAAGAACAATACCGTCCACAGGACATTGAGCCATCAGTTCAGTCTGAATGGGCCAACAAGAAAACTTTCGAAGTAAAAGAAGACGCTAACAAAGAAAAATTTTACTGTCTTTCCATGTTCCCTTACCCAAGTGGCCGTCTCCACATGGGGCATGTGCGTAACTATGCTATCGGTGACGTCATAGCGCGCTATCAGCGCCTGCAAGGTAAAAATGTCATGCACCTATCGGCTGGGATGCTTTTGGTCTGCCTGCAGAGAATGCAGCGGTAAAAAACAATGTTGCTCCTGCACCTTGGACTTACGAGAACATCGATTACATGAAGAACCAGCTGAAAATGCTGGGCTTTGGCTATGACTGGGACCGTGAATTTGCGACCTGTACGCCGGAATATTACCGCTGGGAACAAGAGTTTTTCACCAAGCTTTACGAAAAAGGGCTGGTTTACAAAAAAACGTCATCCGTCAACTGGTGTCCGAACGACGAAACCGTACTAGCCAACGAGCAGGTTGAAGATGGCTGCTGCTGGCGTTGTGACACGCCTGTCGAACAAAAAGAAATTCCACAGTGGTTTGTAAAAATCACCGCCTACGCACAAGAGCTTCTTGATGACATCGATAATCTGGATGGCTGGCCTGATCAGGTTAAAACCATGCAACGTAACTGGATTGGTCGCTCTGAAGGTGTCGAACTCAAGTTTGAAGTGAAAGGTCAAAACGATCTGGAAGTTTACACTACCCGCCCTGACACCCTGATGGGTGTGACTTACGTGGGGATTGCAGCAGGCCACCCTCTGGCCGCCATTGCAGCGGAAAATAATCCAATGCTTGCTGCATTTGTTGACGAATGTAAAAACACCAAGGTTGCTGAAGCTGAGCTGGCGACCATGGAGAAGAAGGGCATGGATACCGGTCTGACTGCTATCCATCCGTTAAACGGCCGTGAAGTACCTGTGTTTGTCGCTAACTTCGTTCTGATGGATTACGGCACAGGTGCGGTCATGGCAGTACCGGGCCACGACCAACGTGACTATGAGTTCGCAACCAAGTATGGCATCGCCATTGAAGGCGTGATCAAGCCTGCTGATGGTAGCGAGTTGGATATCTCTGAAGCGGCATATACCGAAAAAGGCGTTCTGTTTAACTCAGGAGAGTTTGACGGACTGAACTTCGAAGACGCCTTTGATGCGATTGCCGCCAAGCTGGAATCAGAAGGCAAAGGTAATAAGACGGTTAACTTCCGCCTGCGTGACTGGGGTGTATCACGTCAGCGTTATTGGGGTTCGCCAATCCCAATGGTGACGACAGAAGACGGTGAAGTACATCCAGTCCCTGCTGACCAACTTCCAGTCATCCTGCCTGAAGACGTCGTGATGGACGGCGTAACCAGCCCAATCAAATCAGATAAAAGCTGGGCGCAGACCACATTTAATGGTCAACCTGCACTTCGCGAGACGGACACCTTTGATACCTTCATGGAATCATCATGGTACTACGCACGTTTCTGCTCTCCCAAAGCTGACCAGATGCTGGATTCTGATGCAGCAAACTATTGGTTGCCTGTTGACCAATATGTCGGTGGTATCGAGCATGCTTGTATGCACCTGCTATACGCACGTTTCTTCCACAAGCTACTGCGTGATACCGGAATGGTCAACAGCGATGAGCCCTTCAAGCGTCTGATGTGTCAGGGCATGGTGCTGAGTGATGCCTATTACTACACCAATGAAAAAGGTGCCAAGGTATGGGTTTCACCGACTGAGGTTACCGTTCAACGCGATCAGAAAGGTAAAATCACCAGTGCGGTTGATAAAGACGGCAAAGAAGTTGTTCACTCCGGTATGACCAAAATGTCGAAGTCGAAGAACAACGGTATCGACCCACAGGTGATGATCGATAAGTACGGTGCAGATACGGTTCGCCTGTTCATGATGTTCGCTTCTCCTGCTGACATGACGCTTGAGTGGCAAGAGTCTGGTGTTGAAGGTGCAAACCGTTTCCTTAAGCGTGTATGGAAGCTTGTCTTCGAACACACAGCGAAAGGCGACGCGCCAGCACTGGATATCGCATCACTTAATGGCAATCAAAAAGCGCTACGTCGCAATGTTCACAAAACCATTGCCAAGGTGAGCGATGATATTGGCCGCCGTCAGACATTCAACACGGCGATTGCCGCTGTAATGGAATTGATGAACAGCCTGAACAAAGCGCCACAGGAGTCTGATAACGACCGTGCGATTCTGGAAGAAGCGTTGAAAGCGATCACCCTGATGCTGCACCCAATCACGCCACACGTATGCTTCAAAATGTGGGAAGCGCTGGGTCAGAGCAACATCGATGACGCTGCGTGGCCAGAAGCAGACAAAGATGCCATGGTTGAAGACGAGAAACTGATCATCGTTCAGGTTAACGGCAAGCTGCGTGCGAAAATCACAGTTGCTGCCGATGCCGCTGAAGATGCCGTGAAAGACATGGCACAGACAGACGAGAATGTCGTCAAATTTACTGACGGCAAAACTGTGCGTAAAGTCATATACGTACCGGGTAAACTGGTCAACATCGTTGCCAACTAAAGGGAGTCTCCGGTGAATTCGATTTTTCGTTCACTTCGGAGCCTGATAGTCGTGGTGGTCGCTCTGACCACCGCGTCTTGCGGATTCCACCTGCGAGGCAGCTACAACCTTCCTCCTGAGCTTGATAAGCTCTCTGTCACCAGCTTCGACCAGTACGGGCCGCTTACCCGTGAAATGCGCTACCTTTTGCAAGAGCATGGTATCAAATTGACGCTGCCCGCAAGCAACATCACCAACCTGCATCTGATCAGCGAAAGCTACGGCGAGCGAACACTGTCTTTGTATCAAAGCAGCCGGGTGGCGGAAAAAGCCTTTACCTACACTGCCCGCTACAGTGTGACAGTACCGGGCAAAGGTAATTACAACTTTTCGGCATCGCTCAATAGAAGTTATCTCGACAACCCGCTGACTGCACTGGCAAAGTCTGTCGAGCAAGATATGTTGGCCGCTGAACTAAGAACCGAAGCGACCAAACAAATGATGCGCCAACTGACACGTATTAAAACGTACGTCGAAGAATACGAGAAAAAGCAGGCCGCTGAGGAAATGATTGAGAAGATCCAAAACGAAGGTCAGGATGGATCAATCACGATAAAAAACCGCTTTGAAGGGAAAGATGACAGTGTTCTTTTACCTGAGCTATTCAAAAGCGGTGATGATGGTGATAACTCGAAATGAGAACCTACCCAGAACAGCTTCCACAACGCTTAATGCAAGGCTTGGTGGGTAATTACCTTATTTTCGGTAACGAGCCGCTCCTTAAGCAGGAGAGCGCGGAAGCTGTCATTCAAAAAGGAAAGTCGGAGGGATTTGAAGAAGTTCATCGATTTTCTGTTGATGCTCAGCTCAATTGGAATGATGTCTACGACTCTTGTCAGGCAATGAGCCTGTTTTCAGCCCGTCAGATCATCATTCTCAACTTGCCCGATAACGCCTTAACGACCAGTCAGGCTAATTCCCTGAAGGAACTCCAGCCCCTGCTTCATCAAGATATATTGCTTATTCTTGATGGCCCGAGATTAAACAAAAAGCAGGAGTCAGCAAAATGGTTCACTTTGTTTGCCAATCAAGGCACCTATGTTCCCTGCAATACACCAGACCAGCGGCAATTACCCAAGTTTGTCGAGAATCGATGCCATGCACTCGGCCTGAAGCCAGACCATGAATCCGTCATGATGCTATCGCAATGGCATGAAGGTAACTTAATGGCGCTTGCCCAAAGTTTGATGAAATTGCAGCTGCTATTTCCAGATGGCAATCTGACCCTACCTCGGCTTCAAGAGAGCTTATCGAGGCATAACCACTTCACGCCCTTCCAGCTGACAGATGCCATGATTGAGGGCAAGCCCAAGCGGGTGGTCAACATTCTGAGGCAATTTGAGGGAGAAGGCGTTGAAATCACCATCTTGCTTCGAGTGATCCAAAAAGAATTGGTCCAGCTTTGCAAAATGCAGGAGTACGGACAAAATGGCATGCCGTTGGGTAAGATATTTGATCATTTCAAAGTCTGGCAAGCGCGAAGACCACCATTAACCTCGGCCTTACATCGACTGACGTTGCCGAAGCTAATGATACTTCTTGGCAAACTCAACGACATTGAACTGATGGTGAAGACTGACTACGGCAGTCAACCATGGAGCCTGTTAGCAGAGTTTTGTATTCTGTTTTCCAACCCCGTTAGCCAACAGAGATAGCTCAGTTACTGAGCCAATAATTAACTCTGGTTATTTTACACCTTTCCAATGTTATACTTTTGCGCTCTGCCACATTGAAGGTGGCGGAGAATGGCTATTATTACTATTTCGACCCTTTGAGAGGTAACTTTTGCTTTCAGAACAGCTTCAACATTTTGTCGCCGACAAAGCCGACGACATGAAAGCCGCAGACATTGTCACACTTGATGTAAGAGACACATCCAGCCTTACTGATTATATGGTTCTATGTACCGGAAACTCTAAACGCCATGTTGCTTCTATTGCTGACCATGTTGCCGAAGAGGCCAAAGCAGCAGAAGTCGGGCTACTTGGTATGGAAGGCCAACGCGAAGGCGAGTGGGTCGTTTTGGACTTAGGGAACGTGATGGTTCACGTGATGCAGGAAGAACAGCGGGAACTTTACCAGCTGGAAAAACTCTGGAACTAAGTCAATGAAAATTCAACTGATTGCCGTTGGCACAAAAATGCCAAAATGGGTTGAAGAAGGCTATAAAGAATACAGTCGGCGTTTTCCGAAAGACATGCCACTTGAATTGATTGAAGTCCCTGCTGGAAAACGCGGAAAAAACGCAGATATTGCGCGTATTTTACAGAAAGAAGGCGAAGCCATGCTAGCTGCCGTCAATCGCGGCAATCGCATTGTTACCTTGGATATTCCGGGTAAACGCTGGGATACCGAACAATTAGCAGGCCAGCTTGAAAGTTGGAAACTCGATGGCCGAGACGTCTCTATCCTAATTGGTGGCCCAGAAGGCCTCGCGCCTGCTTGCAAGGCGGCAGCAGATCAAAGCTGGTCTTTGTCGCCCTTGACGTTGCCCCACCCGCTTGTTCGCGTGGTGATGGCAGAAAGCCTCTACCGTGCGTGGAGCATTACGGCTAATCATCCATACCACAGGGAATAGTGAATGAAACATAAGCGTAGCCCGATACGAGACCACAGGTCTGAATCTGCGCTTTTTTTTCGTCGTGCGGTATTCTCGTTCGGCGTAATTGCTCTTCTTGTTACCTTGCTGACTGTCAACCTTTACGGGTTGCAAGTCAGCGATCATCAGGATTATAAAACCCGCTCAAATGACAACCGAATTAAGGTTGTTCCCATTGCACCGAACCGCGGTCTTATTTATGACCGCAATGGTGTGCTGCTTGCCGAAAATCGTCCTGTTTATTCTCTTGAGCTTATCCCGGAACAAGTCAAAAATATCCCTGAAACCATTGATGCGCTCAGTGAGTTTATCGATATTACGGATAGCAATATTCGTAACTTCAAGAAAGAGAAACGTCGCTCAAGGCGTTTTCAGACAGTCACTCTCAAGAGCCAACTTACTGAACAAGAAGTTGCGCTTTTCTCGGTCAACCAACACAAATTCCCCGGTGTAGAAGTTGAAGGCTACCTTAAACGATACTATCCATTTGGTGATGCACTCACGCACGTGCTTGGCTACGTGGCCAAAATCAACGACAGAGATCTCGACAGACTGGAGCGGGCAGAGCTAACCAATAATTACAAAGCGACTCGTGATATTGGCAAGCTAGGCATTGAGCGCTACTACGAAAATGCGCTTCATGGGCAAGCAGGCTATCAAGAAGTCGAGGTAAACAGTCGCGGCAGAATCATCCGTACACTCAAGTATGTGCCACCAGAGCCGGGGCAAGATCTGGTCCTCAACCTTGATATCGAACTGCAACTCTATGTGCGCGAGTTGCTTGGCAACAACCGTGGCGCGGCAATCGTCTTGGATCCTAAAACATCGGGCGTGTTGGCGATGGTATCAACACCAAGTTACGACCCCAATTTGTTTGTTCATGGTATTTCGCCATCACAATACAACGCGCTGCTGAACGACAAGGATCGTCCTCTGTATAACCGTGCCACTCTGGGAACTTATCCTCCGGCATCGACTGTCAAACCTTTCATCGCTGTCGCAGCGTTGCAGGAAAATGTCATCACCACCAATACCATGCGAAATGATCCTGGCTATTGGCGTTTACCAAATTCGACGACCCGACCCTACCGTGACTGGAAAAAGGGGGGACATGGTCGCGTCGATATCGTCAAGTCAGTGGAAGAGTCTGTCGATACCTTCTTCTATCAAATAGCCTACGACATGGGCATTGACCGCTTGTCACATTGGATGACCATGTTTGGTTTTGGTGAGCGAACGGGTATAGATATTCACGAGGAAAGTCGCGCCAACATGCCAACACGTGAGTGGAAAATGTCCCGTTACCGAAAGCCTTGGTATCAAGGTGACACTATCCCTGTTGGAATTGGACAAGGCTACTGGACAGCGACACCGATGCAAATTGCTAAGGCCGCATCGGTATTGGTCAATCACGGTGTGGTTAACCCCCCTCACCTTGTGAAAGCTTTCATTAGCGAGAAGACAGAAACGCTTAACGCCTCAGAGCCTTATCCGCCTATCGTAGACGTACCTGAGAAATATTGGCTGACAACACTTGAAGGGATGCGTCGAGTCAACCACGGCAAAAAAGGTACCGCTCGATTCTCATTCACCCAATCGTCATATCAGTCAGCGGGCAAAACAGGCACTGCACAGGTATTTGGGCTGGGTGAAAACGAGAAATATGACTCTGAAGAATTGGCCGAGCATTTGATTGACCATGCGTTGTATGTTGGCTTCGCACCGTTTGAGAAACCGGAAGTCATTGTTTCTCTTGTCCTTGAAAACGCAGGCGGCGGTTCATCAAAAGCGGCGCCAGTTGCCCGACAAATTTTTGATCACATTTTGGTGGAAACACCACCACGTAAAGAGGTTAATTGATGAATTCTTTCGCTTCAGCCGGTCAGAAGAAATCTATTTTCGATCGGTTGCATGTGGATGGCCCATTACTACTGGGTATTCTCGCTTTAATGGCGTTCGGACTGATTGTTATGTTCAGTGCCAGTGGTCAGGACGCAGCAATGATCGAACGCCAGATCATTCGAATGGTACTGGCGCTTGGGGTTATGTTCGCGCTGGCTCAGGTCCCACCGAGACACTATGAGTTTTGGGCACCGTATCTTTATATCATCGGTATATTTTTGCTGGTTGCGGTTCTATTGGTGGGCTCAAGCTCAAAAGGTGCGCAACGCTGGCTCGACCTTGGCATTATCCGCTTCCAGCCTTCAGACATTATTCGATTAGCCGTTCCTCTTTTGGTCGCCCGATATATCGGTAAAGATCCTTTGCCACCCAGCCTGAAAAACCTGTTTATTGGCCTAATGCTGGTTGTTGTACCAACCATCCTGATTGCTAAACAGCCTGACCTCGGTACGTCGATACTGATTGCCGCGTCCGGTATTTTTGTCTTGTTCCTCTCGGGCGTCAGTTGGCGAATTATTTTCTCAGCAGGTGCATTGGTTGCCGCATTTGTGCCCATCATGTGGTTCTTCTTGATGCGCGAATACCAGCGAGTACGGGTACGAACACTATTTGATCCAGAGTCTGACCCATTAGGGGCTGGCTATCATATTATTCAGTCCAAAATTGCTATCGGCTCAGGAGGGGTCAGCGGGAAAGGCTGGCTACAAGGTACGCAATCGCAACTTGAGTTTCTGCCTGAGCGACATACAGACTTTATCTTCGCAGTGATCTCAGAAGAGTGGGGTCTAATAGGCGTTTGTTGCCTGCTCGCCATGTATCTCTTCGTTGTAGGACGGGGGCTGATACTGGCTAGCCGCGCTCAAACTGCATTTGGCCGCATGATGGCGGGCAGTATTGTACTGAGCTTCTTCGTTTACGTTTTCGTGAATATCGGCATGGTAAGTGGAATCCTGCCTGTCGTTGGTGTCCCCCTGCCTCTTATCAGTTATGGCGGTACTTCCATGGTTACCCTCATGGCAGGTTTCGGGATCCTGATGTCTATTCATACACACAGAAAAATGCTTTCAAAGGCTTCTTAATGCAAAAACGGATAATTATTTCTGCGCTGATACTGGCGGGCTGCTCATCAGGTGACCGCTACCAAATGTCAAACGACAAAACACCTGAGGCGACGCCCTCACTTGCGCACATTGAAGATGCTGAACCCCGCTATGAAGCCTATAGCCGCGCAGGTAACCGCGACTACACGCTCAACGGTCAACGATATAAAGTGATCAAACCCGACAATGGTTTCAAAGAAGAAGGCCTCGCTTCTTGGTATGGGGAGAAGTTTCACGGCCACTTGACCTCGAACGGTGAAATCTATGACATGTTTTCCATGTCAGCGGCGCACAAAACACTGCCTTTACCTAGCTATGTTCAAGTAGAGAACACAGTGAATGGCAAAAAAGCCATTGTTCGGGTCAACGACCGAGGCCCTTTTCATGAAGGCAGGATCATCGATTTGAGCTATGCCGCCGCTTCTAAACTTGGCGTCCTGAAAACAGGCACAGCACCCGTAAAAATCACATTATTGAAACCCAAAAAGCCGCAAGATGAACTGGAATGGCAAACACTGGTCAAAGAACAGTACTTTGTTCAGTTATTGGCACTCAGTGATAAAAAACGTGCAGAGAAGGCAGCGACGAATTTTTCACGCACTCTTGGACTGCCAACAGCAATAAAAGCCCGAGATGATAAAATATTCGTGGTTAGATTGGGGCCTTTTTCATCGCTTGAAAAAGCACAAAGTGCCAATCAGACAGCCATTAACAAGCAGCTCAAAGGCGCATTTATTGTGACTGAACAACTGGACTCGGCCGCATTGCAGAACTTGAATACGAATCAACAATAACTTGTTGCTCCGATGACTGTCACTGTCAATTTTATTTGCTATAGTGTTGGCAATTTCTGACTTTTGTTACACCTAATAAGTACATTTATCTATGAAAAAATCTTCCCGCTTCTTTACCACCCTGGCGCTATCTGCTGCGATGCTGGGTAGTACTTCTGCGCTTGCTGCTCCCAGTGTTGTTCCTGATGCTCCTCAAATAGCCGCCAAAGGCTACGTACTTATCGATTACCATTCAGGTAAAGTTCTTGCGGGGAATAACGAACACGAAAAACTCAACCCAGCCAGCTTGACTAAAATGATGACCAGTTATGTCATTGGTCAGGAAATTGAGCGAGGTAACATCAGCCTTAACGATGATGTAGTGATCAGCGAAAATGCTTGGGCAAAGAACTTCCCTGGTAGCTCAAAGATGTTTATCGAAGTCGGCACTACTGTCAAAGTGTCCGATCTTAATCGCGGCATTATTATCCAATCAGGTAATGATGCGTGCGTAGCGATGGCTGAACATGTCGCGGGCTCGCAGGATTCCTTTGTTGATCTGATGAATGGTTGGGCGAAGACACTGGGCATGCGTGATACCCATTACACCAATGCACATGGTTTGGATGCAAAAGAGCTGTACTCAACGCCTTATGATCAAGCACTGTTAGGTCAGGCACTTATTCGTGATGTACCGGAAGAGTATGCCATTTACAAAGAGAAGTCTTTCACCTACAACGACATCGTTCAGTACAACCGCAACGGCCTGCTGTGGGACAAAAGCATGAACGTTGATGGCATCAAAACTGGCCATACCGACAAAGCGGGCTATAACCTTGTCAGCTCTGCGACTGAAGGGAAAATGCGCTTAATTGCTGTCGTGATGGGCACCAAAAGCGCGAATGCTCGAAAAGCAGAAAGCAAAAAGCTGCTCAACTACGGCTTCCGTTTCTTTGAAACTGTCTCTCCGCACAAGGCCAACGAAACCTTTGTGACCGAAAGAGTTTGGATGGGCGATACCGATCAGGTCGCACTGGGTGTTGCCGAAGATACTTATGTCACCTTACCTCGCGGTAAAGTACAGGATCTTAAAGCCAGCTTTGTCCTTGAGAAAAATCCAGAAGCCCCTATTAGCAAGGGCGATGTGGTAGGAAAACTCTTCTATCAGGTAGACGGTAAAGACATTGCTGAATATCCGCTGGTTGCGCTGAACGACGTAAAAGAAGGTGGACTGTTCAGCCGTATGATTGACTACATCATCCTGCTGTTTAAGAGTCTTTTCTAACAGGCAAGCGGTCACTGAATATCAAAACCACCCTGCCGGGTGGTTTTTTGATCTTATTGCTCAGAATGCAGCCAGAGATGACAGCTTAATGTTTTTTACCTCGCGATAATGTAACTCTGCGAGCAACCCATCACTCAATGCCTCAGCACCTGCCCATTATCTGTTCGTTTGGTATAGTGAAGTGCAAATTCTTACGAATGACACACATCAACTGAACGTTAATTACCATGAATAAAGCATCGAAAACTTTCAGCGCTATCGCATTGTCACTCGTGGTTTCAGGCAGTGTTCATGCTGCACCGAGTGTAATTCCAGATCCTCCTAACGTTGCCGCAAAAGGCTATATCCTAATGGACTACCATTCAGGAGAAATCCTTGCTGCAAGCAATGAAAATGAAAGACTTAAACCTGCCAGCCTGACAAAAATGATGACCAGTTACGTCATCGGGCAGGAAGTATCACGTGGAAACATTAGTCTTGATGACGATGTCGTTATCAGTGAAAACGCCTGGGCACGTAACTTCCCAGGTAGCTCAAAAATGTATATCGAGGTGGGTAAAACAGTAAAAGTTGCCGACCTTAACCGCGGTATCATTATCCAGTCAGGTAATGATGCGTGTGTAGCCATGGCTGAGCACGTGGCTGGCTCTGAGGATTCTTTTGTCGGATTGATGAATGGATGGGCAAAAACCCTAGGTATGGAGAATACCCATTTCACCAACTCCCATGGCCTCGACAGCAAGAATATCTACTCAACGCCTTACGATCTGGCGCTCCTCAGTCAGGCGCTTATTCGTGATGTGCCGGAAGAGTATGCCATTTATAAAGAAAAAGCGTTCTCGTTTAATAACATCCCACAATACAACCGCAACGGCTTGTTGTGGGATAAAAGCCTGAACGTTGATGGCATTAAAACAGGACATACCGATGGTGCGGGCTATAACCTCGTCAGCTCTGCGACAGAGGGTAGAATGCGCCTGATTTCAGTTGTCATGGGCACCCAAAGTACCAACGCGAGAAAGGCAGAGAGTAAGAAACTCCTGAACTACGGGTTCCGCTTCTTCGACACTGTCTCTCCGCATAAAGCCGCTGATACCTTTGCCAGTGAGCGCGTATGGATGGGGGACAAAGAAAATATTGCGCTAGGCGTGGCTCAAGATACCTTTGTCACTGTCCACAGAGGTAAAGTCAAAAACCTCAAATCAAACTTCAAACTCCATCAAACACTGGAAGCACCGCTCAAAAAGGGCGATGTCGTCGGCACACTTTACTATCAACTTGACGATGACGATATCGCCGATTTTCCGCTGATCGCGCTTGAAGATATTGAAGAAGGCGGCTTTTTTACCCGCATGAAAGACACTGTTATTTTGTTTGTAAAAGGCTTGTTCTAAACCCAACGAAATAAGGGGGCCTTGCTCATACGCAAGGCCCTTCAAAATGGTTAACATTGACCTGATGGCATTATCCGGGCAACTCCATAACGACTAACCTTGTTTTCTGACACTTGTCGCATTAATATTCACAGCAATTCGCCCCAGTGCGACAATCTGTCACTGTTACAACCATGCCTCGGCGTGGTCTGCCGGAGTAGAGATGCAAGAGCAACCAAAACTTAAAGATCTGTTGGAGTTTCCTTGTAAATTCACTTACAAGGTCATGGGCTATGCGAAGCCAGAGCTACCTGAACGGGTGCTTGAGGTCATACAGCGTCATGCACCAGGTGATTACACTCCGACTATCAAACCAAGCGGCAAAGGTACCTACAATTCAGTATCTGTTTCAATTACAGCAACCTCTATCGAGCAGGTTGAAACCCTCTATAAAGAGCTGGGTGAAATCGACATCGTTCGTATGGTGCTGTAAACCCGCAACGCAACGTAATTAGACTAAAGACGGCTGTTTATTCAGCCGTCTGTCGTTATAATAGGCATCGAATGCAGGATGCACATCCAGAGCACTGCTTATTGCCGGATGTTTATAAAGCAGGTGACAAATTGCCGTTGAAACGCCTTATTATCCGCCAGCTGGGCCTACAGCCATACAAAAATACTTTTGACGCAATGCATGACTTCACTGCGGAGAGAGACAGCGATACCTGTGATGAAATCTGGTTCGTTGAGCATGAACCCGTATTTACTCAAGGTCAGGCAGGTAAAGCAGAACACCTTCTGAACACTGGCGATATTCCCGTTGTTCAAAGCGATCGGGGCGGTCAGGTAACGTACCATGGTCCCGGACAACAAGTCGTTTACGTACTCATTGATCTCAAACGCCGCAAGCTCGGTGTCAGAGAGTTAGTAACGCACATTGAGAATACTGTTGTTGATACCCTTTCACACTTTGGTATCTCATCGAGTGCCCGCCCAGATGCACCCGGCGTTTATGTCGGTGACAATAAAATTTGTTCGCTGGGCCTCAGGATCCGCCGAGGCTGTTCATTTCATGGTCTTGCCTTGAACATCAATATGGATCTCGCGCCATTTCTCAGAATTAACCCGTGTGGCTATGCAGGCATGGCCATGACGCAAACCGTCGATTTGGGTGGCCCTTCAAACCTAAGTGAAGTGCAACCCGTATTAATTGATAAACTGATTTCGCATCTCGGATCTAATGAGGTGGAAACCTTAATGGAAAGCAACAAATCATGAGCAAACCTATCCAGATGGAACGCGGTGTCAAGTACCGCGACGCAGACAAAATGGCGCTCATTCCCGTCAAGAATGTGCCCGCGGAGCAGAAACAAATGCTGCGCAAGCCAGAGTGGATGAAGATCAAGCTGCCTTCTGACAGCAAACGCATTCAAGAGATTAAGTCTGCACTTCGCAAGAACAAGCTTCACTCGGTGTGTGAAGAAGCATCTTGTCCGAATCTTGCAGAGTGCTTCAACCACGGTACAGCGACATTCATGATTCTGGGTGCTATCTGTACACGTCGGTGTCCCTTCTGTGATGTCGCCCATGGACGCCCACTGGCTCCTGATGCTGAAGAGCCAACCAAACTGGCTAAAACCATTGCGGACATGAAGCTCAAATACGTGGTGATCACCTCCGTTGACCGTGATGACCTGCGTGATGGCGGTGCACAGCATTTTTCCGACTGTAACCGTGAAATCCGTGCATTAAACCCGAATATCCGCATCGAAACACTGGTACCCGACTTTCGCGGCCGTATGGATAAAGCACTGGAGATCCTCAAAGACAATCCACCCGATGTATTCAACCATAATCTGGAAACCGCACCTCGCCTTTACCGTAAAGCACGTCCAGGCGCTAACTATAAGTGGTCTTTGGAGCTGCTGAAGAAGTTTGGCGAAATGCACCCAGATGTACCAACTAAATCAGGTCTGATGATGGGCCTTGGTGAGACAAAAGAAGAAATTGTTGAAGTACTGAAAGACCTTCGCGCACACGGTGTCACCATGCTAACGCTCGGTCAGTACCTGGCACCAAGCCGCCACCACTTGCCGGTTGAGCGTTACGTGCCGCCTGAAGAGTTTGATGAGCTGAAAGAAATCGCTCTCGAGCTTGGTTTTACTCACGCAGCATGCGGTCCTTTTGTTCGTTCGTCCTATCACGCCGACTTGCAGGCACAAGGCGTCGAAATAAAATAAATGCTCAACAAAAAAGGCGCCAGTGGCGCCTTTTTCCTTTCTAATACTCACGTATTTAACTAAGGACGTGGCAAATAGTCCGCTTTGCCTACCCACTTATACGTTGTCAGCTCTTCCAGCCCCATCGGGCCTCTCGCATGCAACTTCTGCGTCGATACTGCCACTTCTGCACCCAATCCAAATTGGGCCCCGTCGGTAAAGCGTGTTGACGCATTCACATAAACGGCCGCTGAGCCAGCTCCATTAATGAACGCTTCTGCTGCCGCCAAGTCATTAGTTAATATCGCATCTGAGTGGCTGGCATTATGCTCTCTCATATGGGTCAGGGCTTCCTGAACATCATCAACAATAGCAACGCCTAGGGTGTTACTCAGCCATTCGGTATCAAAATCCTGCTCCCCTGCCGCACGGACATCATTGGCACTTTGCAACATTGGCATCGCTTCGTCTGTCGCAACAAGGGATACCTTTTGTTCATTCAGAACAGGAACTAAGGAAGCAAGTAACGACGCGGCAACGTCTCGATGTACCAGCAACGTATCAAGCGCATTACAAGCTGACGGACGCTGAATTTTTGAGTTAACGATAACGTCCGGAGCACGCTGTAAATCAGCGCTACTATCAACATACAAGTGGCTAATTCCAAAGCCGCCAATGATGACGGGGATCGTGCTGTTTTGTTTGCACATCTGGTGCAAGCCTGCGCCACCGCGCGGGATGATCATGTCGACGTACTGGTCGAGTTTGAGCAGTTCAGAAACCAGCTCTCTATCTGGCTTTTCAATGTATTGTACCGATGCCGCTGGCAAGCCTGTTTTTTCCAGTGCGGTCTGAATGACTTTCACCAGTTCCATGTTGGAGTGAAACGTTTCTTTACCTCCACGCAGGATACTGGCATTACCTGTTTTCAGACACAGAGACGCAATATCGATAGTGACGTTAGGACGCGCCTCATAAATCACACCGATAACGCCAATCGGCTCTCGGCGACGGCTCAGCGTCATCCCATTCTCGAGAACTCTGCAGTCAATTTCACTGCCTACGGGGTCATCTAACGATATGACGTTTCTGACATCAGCGATAATACCTTCAAGGCGCGCTTCGTTGAGCAAAAGGCGATCTAGCATTGCTTCCGGCAACCCTGCCTTGCGCCCTGCTTCAATGTCCTTGTGGTTAGCGGCTAGAATCGCGGCCTGATTGTCAGCAAGTTCGTCAGCAATCACTGACAAAGCGTTATTCTTCTGTGCCGTTGGCGCTGTCGCCAGAGCATAAGCAGCGTCTTTCGCTGCCCGCCCCATATCGTTAAGACTCATTGTTGTCCCTGCTTGTCCTGTACTGTTAATCAATTACAACCAAATCATCGCGGTGGATAGCCACCGGACCATACTCATAGCCGAGTATGCTCGAAATATCCTGACTGTGTCTGCCTGAAATCTGGGTCAGGTCTTTACTTGAATAGCGGCAAATCCCCCGAGCAAGCAACTTTCCTTTGGTATCACAGATTCTCGCTACCGCTCCGCGATCAAACTGGCCAGTTACCTTCGTGATCCCTTTTGCCAACAGGCTGCTGCCTCTTTGCATTACCGCGTTCGCCGCTCCTTCATCAATACAAATATCTCCTTCAGGAGGAGGCCCCGCAAGGATCCATTTTTTGCGGCTTTCGAGTGGTGAAGCCAAAGGTAAAAAGCGGGTTCCGGCAGGTTTGTTGTCTGCCAAATGCTCAATCACCTCAGGGCGGCTTCCCGCAGCGATAGTCACTTCAATACCCGCCCGACGCGCCACATCTGCGGCTTGAAGTTTTGTCGCCATACCGCCAGTACCTAAACCACTGACACTGCCGCCAGCCAGTTTGTGGAGCGTTTCGTCGATGGTATGCACTTCGCGGATCAGCTCGGCATTGGGGTTTGAACGCGGATCAGCGGTAAACAGGCCGGGCTGGTCTGTAAGAAGCAGAAGCTTGTCAGCTTCTGCTAAAATAGCCACCAGCGCCGACAGGTTGTCGTTATCGCCGACTTTGATTTCACTCGTAGCAACCGCATCATTTTCGTTCACAACAGGCACTATTCCATTATCGAGCAGCGCATGAAGCATGTCGCGGGCGTTGAGGTAGCGCTCCCTGTCATGAAGATCAGCACGGGTTAGCAACATTTGCCCAATATGGATGCCATAAATACTGAAAAGGTTCTCCCACGATTGAATCAGGCTGCTTTGACCTACCGCTGCTAGCATTTGCTTGTTAGCAACGGTGTCAGCAAGTTTTGGGTGGCCTAAGTGCTCACGACCCGCAGCAATCGCGCCTGACGTCACGATGATCACTTTGTGTCCATCACGCATCAAATGTGCACATTGGCGAACTAATTCGACTAAGTGAGCTTTATCTAATCGGAGAGAGCCACCAGTCAGTACACTGGTACCGAGCTTGACGACGATAGTTTGGGAAGACGACTTTTTGTCTGTTGCTTTGTTCACTGACCCTGCCCTGGGATTAATTATGATGTTTATATAATCAATCTTTTAACAATCCCAGAGCAAGATCACAAGTAAAAGCGGAGATTCCTTATTAAACTGATGGCAAATCAGGCCTTACCACCAAGTTTAGGGTGAGGAAGTTGAGAGGATGGCGTTACCGCAAGGTTAAGCTCTTTTTCCACAAAATCAGTCAGTTTGGTATAAAAGCTTTCTAACGTCGCCACTACTTCTTGCTGAGATTTTGCAGGTACGGAGCCCTTAACCCAATCACCTTTGTCATCAAATTTTCCAAATTCATAGGTGTAATCAAACCCACCCTCACGCGCACTCAGTTCCAACCACCAGCCCCAGAACTCGCGTTCATCCGGTGCTTTCTTGGCGTTAACGCATGCCGACAAGCAATCAAAAAAGTAGGTATCTGGATTAGACTTTTTTTGTCTAAGATACGGACCCAGAGCAGCGAAACGGGTTATCAGTCTTCCATGAGATAAAATTACTGTTTCTTCAGCCATAGTAAGCTCCCCAACAGTTTGTTAATTTAATTTTTGTTATGAGTACTATGGGTATATCACGCGATGTATGAAATTGCGTTGCTCTGGGTTCTCTCTGGGCTGTTGATCATCTGACTATCGATATTTAGATGAGGTTGATCACAGGTATTTTGCAAACCAATCTACAGATTCACGTATAGCCCTGTCATAGCCATCATGTAAGGGTTTGTCTGGCAAAATCATAGCTTTGCCGCCCTGACTGTACATCGCGACTAACCGGCTATCGGCCTCAGGGCATACGGGATCATTTTTCATGCTCACCGCCAGAACAGGGACTTTCGTTCGACGCCCTGCCAGTAGTCCCTGATTTTTTAATGACAATGCCTGCAAAGCGGTAAGCAAGGTGCCGGAGACCAGACGGCGTCCCATTCTCGAAGCCAGCATATCGAGATGCATGGAAGGCACAGACTGAAGTTTCTTACTATCGGTCAAAATGCTATGTACGATACCACCGAGAGACACACAAGCTTTCACACTGTCGGGTTCAATGAAGGCCATACGCACTGCGGCGTTAGCGCCAAAACGCATGCCCATAAAACCCACTCTGTGGTGATCAACCAAGGCACCTTCGGCAAGTGACGAAGAAGCGACTGATGCAGACAACTGCTGTCTTGCGATAATGGATGATCAGAACTGTAACCGACCGAAGGCATGTCAATTGTCAGCAGTGCTAGCCCTTTGTCAGCAAAGTAATTAACGAACAGCCACCATAAATCTGTCTGAAGTGTTTCAAGACCGCCGCTCACCACGACAACAGGTAAAGGTGAGTAGGTATGCGGCAAATAAAGCATGCCCTTTACGTCTTTCCCTGCGTGCTTGAACTCAACGACTTTAGTTTTTAGAGGCAGATTGTCTATCGCCTGATGAAATGACTGCTTGGCCATGATTTCAGCCTGTGCCGCCAGGCTGTCGCCTTTTAAGTGCGGATAGGCAGCAATACCGAAGTGGGTGGACGCTTTCAGCCAAAGATCAGCCGCCCTTTTCTTCTCGCCAGCCTCATAACACATTTGTGCTTTTTTCTGATAGGCCATACCGCTGGTTGACCACTCATATACCAGTTACCGGGTCTATAACCAATCACAGTATCGAGCAATTTTTCGTCGGTTCTCTGCTGAGAAGAAGCGGCAATGCGTGACAAGGTGGCTTCCATGTCTATCGGATCGACCCCTTGCCAGATCCATTGTGGCCTGCGCAACACACGATACCATGATGATTCACTGCTGCCGTCAATCGCCGTACTGACTTTACCTGTTCGCTTGTCTGTGCCGACAATAGAAGAGGTTTCTCGTGCGTGTCGATGCTGAGTGAAGAGTTGTTCTGAAAGGTTAACGGAGTGCGCCTCTGACAACCTGGCCTCCCGGTGGATGTTCGTGTTTCCGATAGTGTAATTCACTGACGCTATATTCAGAAAGGGTCAGATCCATTTAGATACAAAAAAGCCCCGAAACGAGGCTTTTGGAGCGAGTTCAAGCTTACTGTTTGCTGATTGGCTCAACAAACGTCACGCTCATGTCCCAAGGCTGCTCGATCCATGTGTCCTGCGCAATATCAACAACATAGTCATCAACCAAGTGTTTTCCGGCTGGCTTAGCACACACAGTGACGAATTTTCCCTTCGGGTACATCTGGCGAATGACTTCTGCTGTACCACCAGTATCGACCAAATCATCGATGACGATAAAACCTTCACCGTCGCCGTCTGCTTTTTTCAGAATGCGCATGTCGCGTTGATGATCATGATCGTAGCTTGAAATGCACACCGTATCGACATGCCTGATGCCCAGCTCTCTGGCAAGAATTGCGGCAGGTACCAGACCACCGCGGCTCACAGCAATGATACCTTTCCATTGTTCTGCAGGAAGTAGTTTCTCCGCCAATTGGCGAGTGTACATCTGCATATTGTCCCATGTGATCACGAATTTAGTCGTCATATAAAAAACCTTTGTGGCGAGCTTGCCAGTAGAGTACGTTAAAAAAATTTGCGGTATTCTGACTTACATGTAGAACTTGAGCAAGAACAGCGCAGCCAAGATCCAGATACTAATATGCACTTCTTTCACTTTGCCGCTGAACGCTTTGATTGCTGCGTAAGCAATGAAGCCAAGACCAATACCGCTCGCAATAGAGTATGTCAGTGGCATCATCAGGCAGACAACACCCACAGGTGCCGCTTCCGTCAGATCGCGCCAATCAACATTCACCAGCCCTGACATCATCAAAATAGCAACGTAGAACAGTGCACCTGCTGTTGCGTAAGCAGGCACCATGCCAGCAAGCGGAGAAAAGAACAGCGCGAGCAGGAACAGAATACCGACAACCACAGCCGTCAGGCCCGTGCGTCCCCCTTCAGCAACACCAGACACGCTTTCGATATACGAGGTCGTGTTGGAGGTCCCAAACAGCGCACCAACAGACGTTGCTGTGCTGTCTGCCAACAATGCGCGACCAAGACGAGGTACATTGCCGTTTTCATCGGTCAACTTGGCACGTTGAGCAACACCGACTAACGTTCCTGCCGTGTCGAACAGGTCGACAAACAAAAAGGCAAAAACAATCGAAATCAAGCCAACTTCAAATGCACCTGCAAAATCTAACTGCAGGAAAGTCGGAGCAACACTTGGTGGCATTGACATCAGGCCGCTGTATTCCACATTGCCTGTCAATACGCTGATAGCGGTAACGACAAGAATCGCCAGCATCACCGCACCTTTAATACCGCGGTTAACCAAGCCAATCGTTAGAAAGAAACCCAGAGCTGCCATTGCCGGACCAAATGCCGTGATATCGCCTAAAGCAACCAAGGTGGCAGGGTGGTCAACGACAATGCCGGAATTTTCAAGCGCGATCAGCGCGAGAAACATTCCGATACCCGCGGTGATCCCCGTTCTTAACGACATAGGGATAGAGTTAATGATCCACTGCCTGACTTGAAAGAGGCTAAGCAGGATAAAGCACACACCAGAAAGAAAAACAGCGGCAAGAGCGACCTGCCACGAGTAACCCATTTGGAAAACAACCGTGTAGGTAAAGAAAGCGTTTAGGCCCATGCCGGGAGCCTGCGCCACCGGATAGTTGGCAATAAAGCCCATGATGAAGCAGCCAATCGCCGCTGCTACACAAGTGGCGACAAATACTGCGCCACGGTCCATGCCCGTTTCAGAAAGGATCTGAGGGTTGACGAAGATGATGTAAGCCATCGTCAGGAAGGTAGTCAATCCGGCAATGATTTCAGTGCGTACGTCTGTGCCCTGCTCTTTTAATTTAAAAAGGCGCTCAAGCATAAAGTGGGTCCCTTAAATGTGTGAAAAATGCTGTATAGGTGAATACAAGCCAAAGGAAAACGTTTGCTTATAATTTTGACGCGCATACTACTCTTCCAGAAAATAAAATTCCAGAGCAAAGTTATAACAAGGAGGATCGCCTCAACTTATGACCATTTTTTATCCTTTTCGCACCATGCGAGAACAAGTTTAGGTAAATTAGCGCTCCCGTGATCTCTTCGTTAACAGTGACACCGTTATCAGAGACGGATACCAGTTTTACATTTTGCTCCGCGACCAAAACAGAAAGGCGCTATTCGTATCACAAGTGCAGTGGTATTCTTTGCGCTTTATACAACCACCAGAATGATTGTTGCGGCAGGCATTGCTATATCAGAGTAACCTGCTTATATGCTCAAGCATTCCGAAAGATCATGGAGCTTTACGTGTCTGAAATTAGTCAGTTATCACCACAGCCAGTCTGGCAGTTCTTCGACAAAATATGTTCAATTCCCCATCCTTCAAAACATGAAGAGCAATTGGCCCAATACATTATCGGCTGGGCTGAAGGTGAAGGCTTGGAGGTGGAGCGGGACGACACCGGCAATGTGTTAATCCGCAAACCTGCAACTTCTGGCATGGAAAACCATAAAGGTGTGGTTCTACAAGCACACATCGACATGGTACCGCAGAAGAATGAAGACACTATCCATGATTTCACAAAAGACCCAATCCGCCCTTATATCGATGGCGAATGGGTAACGGCTGAAGGCACGACACTGGGTTCAGATAACGGCATGGGTATGGCTGCATGCCTTGCTGTGCTGGCCGATAAAGATATCGCCCATGGTCCATTGGAAGTATTGCTGACTATCGATGAAGAAGCCGGCATGACGGGGGCCTTTGGCCTGAAAGCAAACTGGCTCAAAGGCGACATCCTGCTGAACACGGATTCAGAGCAGGAAGGCGAAGTGTATATGGGCTGTGCAGGCGGCGTTGATGCGTCCCTCGCGTTCACGGTGGAAAAAGCAGAGTTGGCGGAAGGTTACGTCGCTGCTCGTCTTCAGGTGAAAGGACTCAAAGGTGGTCACTCGGGCTGCGATATCCACACGGGTCGCTCTAATGCGAACAAATTGGTTGGTCGCTTCCTTGCTGCGCATGTCGACGAACTTGGCCTGCGTCTTCTTGGTATTGGTGGCGGCACACTTCGCAACGCTATTCCGCGAGAAGCGTTTGCAGACGTGGCTGTGCCTACTGCTCAGCGTGAGAAGTTGGAGACACTTTTTGCTGAATATCTTTCGGTGCTCAACGCAGAGCTGGGTGCTGTCGAAACGTCACTGGATCTGTCTGTCACTGACAGTAACGCGCCATTGATTGCTTTGAGCAACTCAGATCAGGCCAGAATCATCGCCACCATCAATGCATGCCCTAACGGCGTAATTCGTATGAGCGACGACATTGAGGGCGTGGTTGAAACATCGCTGAACCTTGGTGTGATCACCACAGAAGGTAACACCATCACCCTGCTATGCCTGATTCGTTCGCTGACCGATACGGGTCGCCAGAGTGTTGAGAGCATGCTGGCCTCACTTGCAGAGCTTGCGGGAGCAGCTTCAAGCTTTACAGGCGCTTACCCAGCTGGAAACCCGATGCCGACTCTCAAGTGATGAAAATCTTCCGCCAGACTTACCAAGATATTTATGGCCGAGTCCCTAACATCATGGTCATTCATGCAGGCCTTGAGTGCGGTTTGTTTAAAGAACCATACCCAGAAATGGATATGATTTCATTCGGCCCAACCATCAAGTTCCCTCACTCTCCTGATGAAAAGGTAGAGATCAAAACCGTGGCCTTGTTCTGGGAACAAATGGTCGCGATGCTGAACGCAATTCCAGAAAAAGCTTAACGGCGTATCTTGCTTATCAAAAAAGCACTCAATATGAGTGCTTTTTTTCTATCCCCAGTCAAAACTGAGCTGTTCACGATTCTCAGCAGTTTTTGGCGCCAGACCGACTGTTAGGCCTATCAAACGAATTCCTCGTCCTTGTTGGCGCTCCAAGGCTTCTTTGAGTAGCAATGGGTAAGCTGTCTTATTAAACTGATCCTGTCGGTGTTCAACGGTGGTCTGCTGAAAATCAGAGAATTTCAGCTTCACGCCCTGACGATTGATTTTACGGTCGGCTAACACCGGACAAAGACGTTTTTCAAGTTCTGTGTACAATGACTCCAATACTTCAAGGCACTGCGCCTCTGTCTTCACATCTGCAGCCAGCGTGCGTTCAACCCCAACTGATTTTCGTTCACGATGGGTTTCAACTTCCCTGTCATCCACCCCATGACTGCGTTTCCACAGCGAATGGCCAAACTTACCAAAGCGCTGAATCAACTCTGCTTTGTCGAACTGCTGCACATCACTTCCGGTATATAAACCAAGCTTATGCAGCTTGGTCAGCGTAACTTTTCCCACACCGGGGATTTTTTCTAACGGTAAGGTCTTAACAAAATCATCGACCGCATTGGGCGGGATCACACAAATCCCATCGGGTTTGTTGATGTCTGACGCCACTTTTGCCACAAATTTTACCGGACCTACGCCAGCTGAAGCTGTCAACCTGAGTTCGCGAGCAATATCCGCACGAATCGCTTCCGCGATCAGCGTCGCTGACCCCTGATACAGTTCGCTGTCTGTCACATCCAGATAGGCTTCATCGAGTGAAAGAGGCTCAATCTTATCAGTGTAGCGGGAGAAAATTTCGCGGATATGCTGCGAGACCTCTTTATATTTCATCATATTGCCGCGGATCACCGTCAGGTTTGGGCATAGCCGCAACGCATGGGCCGTCGCCATGGCAGAGCGAACACCGTGCTTCCTTGCAATGTAGTTACAAGTTGATATCACCCCGCGACGCTTTTCTGAACCACCAATAGCAAGCGGGATGGATTCAAGTGATGGGTCATCGCGCATTTCCACTGCCGCGTAAAAGCAATCCATATCGATGTGAACGATTTTTTTCATCAGAGCTATTCAGACTGCAAACCATTGACTGTTCATTTATACAGTATAATTTAAGCTGGAAAAAGGGGCAGCCGTGAGGTTTGTAGCAAGGATATACTTCCTGTGAGCGAATGATATGCTTTACGGATAGCGAGAAATTAAGGGACGTAATGAGAATAACAATTGCGGGCAGCGGCGCAATAGGATCGCTGTTTGCCACTTACTTGTCTGAAGGCGGACACGATATCCACCTCTGGACCCGAGGCAATGCAACCCAGATCCAGCGCAAACGGGATGAAAATACTCAGATAGGCTTCGCCAGTAATAGTCCGGATCGCCTTGCTGAAAGTGATGCTGTCTTTGTGGCCGTCAAAGCATTTCACGTCGAAGAAGTATTAACAGAGTTGGCCCAGTACCTTCATCCAGACTCACCCGTTATTTTGACTCACAATGGCATGGGTACCGATGAACTGGCCGCAAGAATATTGCCAAACAATCCACTTCTGTTTGCCACCACTACCCATGGCAGCCTTAGATTAAGTGACAGCCATATTCGTCACACCGGAAAGGGGCAAACACTGGTTGGTGGGCTCAATGACAGCGGTAAACGTTGTGAGTTTCTGGCGGAAGTGATTCATCACAGCCTGCCTCCCTGTACCTGGTCAGATAACGTTTATCTTGCACTTTGGCAAAAGCTCGCAATCAATTGCGTCATTAACCCCCTTACTGCCGTTCACAAAATCAAAAACGGCGAACTGCTAAACAAGAAATTCAGCGAAGTAATCAGCTCACTGAGTGAAGAAATTACCAACGTCATGCTCGCGGATGGGATGGACAGTGATTGTGATATCATCCGCCAGAATGCATTACAGGTTGCCAAAGATACCGCTGAGAATTACTCGTCGATGAATAGAGATCTGCATTTTAAGCGCCGATCAGAAGTCGACTTTATTACTGGTTATCTGATTTCACGGGCAAATATTCACGGTATTGATGTCCCAGCCAACCTGTCGTTGTGGCAGCAAATAAAGAATCTGGAGCAAAGCTATGAAAAGTGAAGTGCAGGAAAATACACTTCCACGCGTATTGGTGTGTCTGGCCCACGGCACGGAAGAAATGGAAGCCGTTACTGTCATCGATGTAATGGTCAGAGCCGGGTTTAGCGTCACAGTGGCCAGTGCGGCGCCAGATGGCGACCTGACGATTACCTGCTCCCGCGGTGTCAGGTTGATTGCCGATGTACCTTTGGTACAAATCGCTGATGATGAGTTTGACTGTATCGTGTTGCCCGGCGGTGTTGATGGCGCAACATGCCTCGGTGAAAGTGCATTGATCATTGAAATGATCAAACAGCAGCAGTGCGATCAGAAATGGGTCGCGGCAATTTGTGCTGCTCCCGCACTCGTGTTGGAGAAAAATGGGCTTTACCCTGATGCATACAAGAGCTGTCATCCTGCATTCATTAATCACATTCCAGAAGACAAGCAAAACACCCGTCGTGTGATGAACGACAGAGACCATAAATTGATCACCAGTCAAGGGCCTGGCAGTGCCTTGGAATTTGCGGTAGAAATCGTGTTGACTCTGGGCGGCAAAGAAAAAGCGGCAGAAGTGGTTGCGCCGATGACGATTATCCCCAACCTCAACTACGACAAAAAATTTGCTGTTGTGGATTAACCTCACGGGTGACTCAATAAACTGACAGGCATAAAAAAACCGGCTTTAAGCCGGTTTTTTTATGCCTTAATACAATGATTAAGGTCGATATACTTTCACGTTCTCAAAGCCATTTTCGCGTAAATACAATGCCTGAAGACGACTCATAATTCCGCGATCACAGTAGAGCAGATAGACTTTGCTCTGATCCAAATCACCGAATTTAGTGGCCAATTTGAAAAACGGAATGTGTGTAATTTCCACCCCATTAATTTCCAGCGGCTTGTCGTCTTCTTCTTCCGGACTACGGATATCAAGTACTACATGGTCGGCTGCAATTTCATCTACCAGTTCAACCTCAGGTGCCTGCTCTTGACTTTTGGTCGCAATCTCACGGATATCGGTGATTCGGGCGTCGTAAACAACCTGATCAAGAATATCAAAATTGAACTTGGCTTCTTCAATATCCAGCTTTTCCTGAACGGCTTTCACCGTCGGCTTTCTGGAAATCACGCCACAGTATTCGGGCATGGTTTTCGCGAAGTCTTCAGTGCCGATATCACGAGCAAGATTGATAATATCTTCCTTATCCCAGTTGATCAGCGGGCGTAAGATCATGGTCTCAGACACCTTATCAATCAAGCTCAGGTTGGTCAGCGTCTGGCTAGATACCTGACCAATCGCTTCGCCTGTAACCATAGCTGGGACACCAAATTTCTCAGCGACTTTAGACGCCGCACGCATGAACATACGCTTAAGCACTACACCCATCTGGCCATCATCGACATTTTCAAGAATTTCAGCGACGACAGGTTCAAAGTCAATCGAGATGAATTTAACTTTGGCCGAAGAGCCGAATTTTTCCCACAGATAGTAAGCCGTCTGCTGAACACCAATCTCATGGGCTGCACCGCCCAGATTGAAGAAGCAATAATGTACCTTGCTGCCGCGCTTTATATGCAGGTAGCTGGACACACCGGAGTCAAAACCACCGGAAATCAAACTAAGTACATCTTCCTGCGTTCCCAGAGGGAAACCACCTAGGCCCTTGTGACGCTTACGAACCACATTGAGCTTGTCGCGATCCACCTCAAGATGAACTGTCACATCTGGGTTCTTGAGCTGCACTCTCGCATTCTCAAGTTTATTCAGACCACCACCAACATAGCGCTCTACCTCGATAGATGTGAAATCGTGAGAACCACGACGTTTGGCGCGAACGCAGAACGACTTGCCTTCAACTTGCTCTCTCACCGCTTCAAGGGTGATCTCATAAATATTGTGCAGATCAGTGAAGGGGGTTTGTTCAACCTCAAGCACATGGTGGATACCCGGCGTGCAAGTCAGCACCTCTAGCGCAATCTCTCTTTCCCTATCGTCTTTCAGAGTAACCTCAATGTGGTCACGACGATTGTATACCGCCATCGCGTTAGATTTACGCTTGAGAATGTTACGGATATTACATTCAAGTATTTTCGTGAAACGTTTCCGTACAGACTCACTTTTGACCATCACTTCAGGATGAATTTTGACGATAAATTTCATAACAGATTTCGCTACAGCTACAACAAAGGCGCGGATTATACATCAAGCATACAGCATCTGGAACTATACAGGCGGACAAAAAAGCAGCACCATGTGGGGCTGTTTTTTTTACACTGGACTTTGAAAAATAAGCCACTCAGGATAATTATGAGTCTGGATCCATATTTTCAGTAGCAATTTCATCTGAAAGCATCGCTTTACCCTGCATGATAGAAATTTCTACCCGACGGTTTTGCTCGCGGTTTTCATCTGAATCATTCGGCACCAAAGGTCGCGAAGAGCCTGCGCCTTCGACTCTGACACGGGACGGGTCAAACCCTTCGACCTCACTCATAACGAGAGACACAGACACGGCGCGTTGCGCTGACAAATCCAGATTTGAGCGATAAAGCTCTGTGTCGACCAATGTATCGTCTGTGTGGCCAGAAATATGAATTTCTCCCGGTACATCTTTAATGATGCGACCGATTTTCTGAATCATTGGATGGAACTGTCTTTGTAAGTAAGCCGACCCTGTTGGGAACATGCCCTTTTCTTTGATTCGGATAACAAATTGCTGGCCAAGGTTTTCCGCATCAATTGCGCCTTCTTCAATTTCCTTTTTCAACGCTTGCATCAGCATCTGCGCGGCGCTGGAAGACTTAGCAGCACTTTGGGAGTCCTCAGCATCTTTCAGCTTTTCAGATTGTGTTGCCAAGTCCGCCGTTGCACCACCCGACTTTTGTCCTTCGGAATCGCGCTGAGTACCACCAGAGCGATCTTCTTCACCATCCTGAAAAGTCAGCGAGCGCTGCGTCATGTCAATCGTTTGCTGCATGATGACTTCAATCGGTGTAGGTTCAGGACGGCCCGGACGGAACTCCTGTGCGATTACACTGGTACCCTTGGGGATATCTTTCACTTCCAGCAAATTCTGAACACCAAACGCAAACTTCATCGAACCGGCAATCTGCCGGAACTTCATGACATCCATCTCAGAGAAAGACAGCAGAAGTACGAAGAAACACATCAACAGTGACATCAGGTCGGCGAAGGTTCCCATCCAAGCGGGTAGCCCGGGGGGGGGACATTTGCATTCTTCTTCCATACTCAGTTCCTACCCATCAACGTCAACAGTACGTTTTTTCTCGTTGAGGTAATTTTTCAGATAGCTGTCCAGTACCCTTGGGTTCTGGCCATCCTGAATTGCCAGCAAGCCATCCATGATGAGCAAGCGGTTCAGTTTTTCCTGATCTTTGCGCAGTTTTAGCTTATCCGCGATAGGAATAGCCACCATGTTTGCCAGCATTGCACCGTACAAGGTCGTTAACAGTGCAACCGCCATCGCAGGCCCGATTGCCTTCGGGTCATCCATGTTTGACAACATCGCGACCAGACCAACCAATGTACCTATCATCCCCATCGCCGGGGCAACATCAGCCAGGTTGGAATAAAAACTTGCACCAGAGTCATGACGCTCTTCTGTCAGTCCAATGTCTTTTGCCAGTGTCATTTTCACCACGTCACCGTCGTGTCCATCCACCAGCATGTCCACACCCTTTTTCATGAAAGAATTGGTGACTTCCATTTCTTCCAGGGCAAGGAATCCCCCTTTACGGGCAGCATCTGCCATCTCAACCAATTTCGCGATCAATTCTTCAGGGTCGTCAGCGGCAAACATAAATGCTTTGCCTGCAATACCAAAGGCACCCAAAAACTGAGGCAGGGTAAATTTCATCATAACAACCGCGAGACTTCCGCCGAATACAATCAATGCAGAAGGTGCGTCCGCAAACATGCTCAGCTCTCCACCAAGCAGCATTGCCATCAAGACGAACGCAAACGCACCGAGGATTCCGAGTAGTGTAGCCAGATCCAAAGCGATACCCCTTTAAAAGTTTAAAAATGCAACAACACTGAAAGGTGTCGAGAAACGCGACGATTTTATCAGTTACTAGATATAACGGCAGTATAGTCAGGAGATTTAGTGCGCAAAAGCAACATAAGAAAAATCTCTTCCGTACACATTATTTCACGCTAGGGTTTGACCCCTCTCGGGCACTGCGATAACTTCACAGCCAAATTAGTAATATAAGACGCATTATGGCAGCTAAGAAACCCGAGAAGATGGCTTTTGAGGAGATCCTCAAAGAGTTGGATACTATCGTACAGGGCCTTGAAAGTGGTGATTTACCTTTAGATTCGGCGCTAAAGCAGTTTGAACGTGGCATCACACTGGCACGTCATGGTCAAAAAACACTGACCGACGCAGAACAGAAAGTGGAAATTCTGCTCAGTGAGGATGACAATGCGCCTTTGACTGATTTCGAGCCGGAAAACGATGACTGAGCTGCAACAACTGTTAACACATTGCCAAACGCGCAGTAATGACGTGTTGACTCACTGGCTTGATACTCTGCCTTCACCTGAACAGTCACTGATAAAAGCCATGCAACATGGCGTGTTGCTCGGCGGAAAGAGGGTGCGTCCCTTTCTCGTGTATGCCACAGGCCAAATGTTTGGAGCATCAGAGTCTGATTTAGATACGCCAGCCGCCGCCGTTGAATGTGTGCATGCCTACTCTCTGATTCATGATGACTTACCTGCCATGGATGATGATGCACTTCGTCGCGGAAAGCCAACGTGTCATGTTGCATTCGATGAAGCAACCGCAATACTGGCGGGTGATGCACTGCAAACACTGGCCTTCTCGATACTCGCAGAGGGGCGTTTATCTGCTGACGCTGAGGCTCATCGCATCAATTTAGTCCGCGAATTGGCTTCCGCATCAGGTGCCAGAGGTATGTGCCTTGGTCAGGCCCTCGATCTTGAAGCTGAAGGTAAAGCTGTTGACCTCGAAACACTGCAACGCATCCATAACAACAAAACAGGGGCACTGATCCGCTGCGCGGTTCGCATGGGTGCGTATGCCGCTGGGGAGAAGGGAATTGCTTGTCTGCCTGAACTCGATAAATTTGCCAACGCCATGGGTCTGGCTTTCCAAGTTCAGGACGATATTCTTGATATCACCAGCGATACAGCCACCCTTGGTAAACCCCAAGGCTCTGATGTTTTAGCAGAGAAAAGTACCTACCCTGCCCTGCTCGGACTGGAAGGAGCCAGACAAAAAGCCGACGAGCTTTATAAGGAAGGACTACACGCATTGGGGACAATCCCATACAATACGTCACAACTGGAAGTTTTTGCCCGATATATCATCGAGCGCAATAGCTAATAATTTTTCTCGCGCCGAATCCCACTATGACTTTGGATATATCAAAATACCCAACCCTTGCACTGGCAGATACACCTGATGAGCTAAGAACGCTCCCAAGTACTATGCTGCCGAAGCTTTGTGAGGAGTTGAGGACTTACTTACTGAACAGTGTCAGCCATTCAAGCGGACACTTTGCCTCTGGCCTTGGTGCAATAGAACTCACCGTGGCACTTCACTACGTCTATAACACACCGTTTGACCACCTTATTTGGGATGTTGGCCATCAGGCCTATCCGCACAAAATTCTCACTGGTCGTCGTGAAAGAATGACATCAATCCGTCAAAAAGACGGTCTTCACCCATTTCCATGGCGCGGAGAAAGTGAGTACGACACACTCTCTGTCGGACACAGTTCGACCTCTATCAGTGCAGCCTCGGTATGGCTATTGCCGCCGATAAAGAGGGTAAAGGCCGTCGTGTCGTGAGTGTTATTGGTGATGGTGCAATCACCGCAGGCATGGCGTTTGAAGCATGAACCATGCGGGTGATGTACACAATGACATGCTAGTGATCCTTAATGACAATGAGATGTCTATCTCTGAGAATGTGGGCGCGCTAAACAATCACCTTGCGCAGCTTCTCTCGGGGAATATGTATACCTCAATCCGGGAAGGCGGAAAGAAAGTGCTGTCTGGCACACCGTCAATCAAAGAACTGGTTCGTCGTGCCGAAGAGCACCTCAAAGGCATGGTTGTTCCTGGGACCTTGTTTGAGGAGCTGGGTTTCAACTACATCGGCCCTATTGATGGACACGACGTTGAAGAACTGGTGAAAACCATCAAAAACATGCGTGGCCTTAAAGGCCCTCAGTTTTTGCACGTGATGACCAAAAAAGGCAAAGGTTACGAGCCAGCGGAGAAAGACCCAATCGGCTACCATGCAGTACCGAAGTTCGACCCGACCGAGAGTTCCCTGCCGAAAAGCAAAGCAACAAATCCGACTTTCTCGAAAATTTTTGGTAACTGGCTTTGTGACATGGCAGAGCAAGATCCGAAACTGTTAGCCATTACACCTGCAATGCGTGAAGGCTCAGGTATGGTGAAATTCTCGAAAGAGTATCCGGATCAGTACTTTGACGTTGCGATTGCAGAGCAACACGCTGTGACGCTCGGCGCAGGTATGGCCATTGGTGGTTATCATCCGGTTGTTGCCATCTATTCGACCTTCCTGCAACGCGGCTACGATCAGCTTATCCATGACGTGGCAATCATGAACCTACCTGTGATGTTTGCCATCGACCGTGGCGGACTCGTTGGTGCGGATGGTCAAACCCATCAGGGCGCGTTTGATCTTAGCTATATGCGCTGCATTCCAAACATGGTGATCATGGCACCAAGTGATGAGAATGAATGCCGCCAGATGCTGTATACGGGCCACAAACATCAGGGGCCATCAGCAATACGCTACCCTCGCGGGGCCGGCTGTGGCGCTGACGTTGAGTCAGAAATGAATGAGTTACCGTTGGGCAGAGGCATCGTCCGCCGAGAAGGTAAAAGCATAGCTATCCTGAGCTTCGGTACTTTCCTGCCCAATGCGCTTGAAGCGGCAGAAAAACTTGATGCGACCGTCGCAGACATGCGTTTTGTTAAACCACTGGATGAGCAACTCATTAGTGAACTTGCCGAAACGCATGACGTACTTGTCACGATTGAAGAAAATGCAATTGCAGGTGGTGCTGGCTCTGGTGTTATCGAATACCTCATGAAATCGCGTCAGATTAAACCTGTGCTGCAATTAGGCTTGCCTGATAAGTTTATCCATCAAGGTACACAGCAAGAACTTCATGCGGAACTGGAGCTTGATGCAGAGGGTATAGAGAAACAAATCCGTCGCTATCTCGACCAGTGATGAGAAAAAACGGCGCAACAAGCGCCGTTTTTTTATTGCTTAATACAACAAGTAAAAATACGTTAGAGCAGACTGCTCAACCACCAATGGTTAACCAGCCATAGCGACACCATTGCCATTAATCCCGCAACAACGTCGTCCAGCATGATCCCGAAACCACCGTGTACTTTCCTGTCGAGTAAGCTGATTGGCCAAGGTTTCACCATGTCAAAAAACCGAAAGAGCACAAAGCCTGTCAGCACCACCTGCCACTGCGTCGAAGGCACGAGTAACATAGTGATCCAAAAGCCTGCAAACTCATCCCAGACAATACTGCCGTGGTCATGAACCTTCATATCATCCGACGTGCGCCCGCAAAGGTAGATGCCCACCAGGCTTCCCAAAATCGCCGCAGAGAGCAGCACCCACCAGCCAAATTGCATGAACAGGAAATAGAAAGGTACCGCAGCTAGCGTCCCCATGGTTCCTGGGATAATTGGTGAAAGACCAGAACCAAAGCCTGTTGCCAGTAAGTGGACAGGGTTAGAGAGTCGAATATGGGATGTAGGTTTTGTCACTGCTTACTCCGAAAAATGATCCCAACCAGCAAGCTGCCAGTCTACCGCGTCACCTTGCCAGTTGAGGGTCAAGCCACTGCCAGAGCGAATCTGACCGATACAGACCAAATGAATATCCGCGTGTGCAAACGCGGTATCTAACGCGCCACGGTTAATTTCTGGCACTGTAAAGCACAGCTCGTACTCTTCTCCACTACAAAGGGCCATCTTTGCGGCAACCTGTGGATCTTTTTCCAGCTCATTTAACACGGAAGAAACAGGGATAAGAGCAGCATCGACATTAGCGCCAACACCGCTGGCTTTCAGGATATGCGGAAGGTCCGAAATAAGGCCATCAGAAATATCAAGTGTAGAGCTGGCAATGCCTCTCAGTTTTTGTCCTGCCAAAACCCGTGGCTGGCGCAAGTAATGCCCGCGAATGAGTGCTTCAGCATATAGACCTGTTCGATCTCGGTTACCAAGAATAAAGTCCAAACCCAGCGCACTGTCACCCAGCTCTCCGGTCACATAAATCCAATCACCGACCTTGGCTCCGCTACGTGTCAATGCTTGACCAGTCGGCACAAGGCCTTGAAGAGTGATGGAAATACTCAACGGCCCACGGGTGGTATCTCCACCAATGAGCTGTACATTGAAATACTCAGCAAGTTTGTAGAACCCTTTGCAGAATGCTTCTATCCAGCCTTCATCATTTTCAGGCAACGTTAGCGCAAGCGAACACCACGCAGGCATGGCTCCCATTGCAGCAAGATCACTGAGATTAGCAGCTAGGGCCTTGTGAGCCACCCACTCTGGATTGGCGTCTTCAAGAAAATGGACGCCTGCAACCAATGTATCTGTAGTGACGGCTACCTGATTACCTTCAGGCACTGAAATCAACGCGGCATCATCACCAATGCCTAAATCTACATCGCGTCGCGTGACAGGTTGCGAAGCAAAGTAACGCCCAATGATATCGAATTCATTTCCAGACATAACCGTATCCGACTTTTGTAGTAACCCAATGAGTAGCTAGAAAATAGGTAGCTAAACAACCTTAACTAAGTAAAAAGGCCAGCATGGCTGGCCTTTTCTATCGTACATTGTGTTCTTATTTCTTACGAAGCGTGGGAGCCGCTTTGTCGAGAACACCATTCACAAATTTGTGGCTATCTTCAGCGCCAAAACGCTTAGCAAGCTCGATAGCTTCATTGATAACCACTTTGAATGGGACATCTTCCCGCTTCGCCATTTCATAAACAGCAAGGCGCAGAAGAGCATGTTCCATCTCTCAAGATCCTGAAGCGGACGTGACAGGTAAGGACGCATTTTGCTATCCAGTTCCTGATGGCTCAGTACCACACCAGAAAACAGATCACGGAAATAATCCACATCGGTTTCTGGTTGGCGCAGACGAGGTTCCTCTGCCTGATGCTCTTCTTCTTCGTAATTGTCGTCAGAAAGAAATTGCGCTTCAATTTCTGCAATGTTGCGCTTTGACAATTGCCACGAATAAATCGCCTGTAATGCAAAATGGCGTGCATTACGCCGTGCGGCTGGTTTCACGATAACACTCCGTTAGGATTCGATTTGGGACAGAACATTGACCATTTCAAGCGCGCTTTGTGCAGCCTCTGCCCCTTTATTACCAGCCTTGGTACCCGCGCGTTCGATAGCTTGTTCGATGGTATCTACAGTCAGCACACCGAAAGCAACTGGCGTATCAAATTCCAGTGCAACCTGTGCCAACCCTTTGTTACATTCTCCGGCTACATAATCAAAGTGCGGTGTACCACCACGGATCACTGAGCCAAGTGCGATGATAGCATCGTAGCTGCCGCTCTTAGCAACACGCTGAGTAACCAAAGGCAGCTCATAAGCACCTGGACAACGAACGATAGTGATATTGTCTTCACTGACCTGACCCTGACGTTTCAGTGCATCAAGCGCACCTTCCAGCAGGCTTTCATTAATAAAGCTGTTAAAGCGGGAAATAACGATAGCAACTTTAGCGTTGGGTGCTGCAAATGCACCTTCGATCACCTTCATGGGCCTTCCTGTGACTTAATTTAACCGGATTAAAAAACCGCGGGATTCTAACACACTTTTATCTGCCGATCCCAGTGTATCGATGGTGTTTGTGTAACAAACCGATAGCAAATTGCCTCGGATCTGTTCCCCTGCTCCCCATTCAAAAGCGTTATTAATCCGTGAGCTAAAACAAAAAACGCGGCACTGTGCCGCGTTTGACGGTATTCGTTGTTTTCTAGTTACTGACTAACGTACTCGACCACTTTGAGGCCAAAACCAGACAGTGCATGGTAGCGTTTGCTCGCCGATGACAGCAAGCGCATTTCCGTGACACCCATGTCTGATAGTATCTGAGAGCCAACACCTACGCGGCGCGACGTACCCTGCCACTTAGCTCCGGCAGGTCGTTCGCCTTTGTCCTGCGCACCAAAAACACGAAGCTTTTCAATCATTGATTCTGTGCTTTCTTCTTTACCAAGCACCACCAATACACCGCCTTCTGCGCTCATTCTTTTCATGGCATCAGTCAACGCCCAGCTGCGCTCTGACGCCCTGTCGGTGTGAAGCAGATCAGTGAGCGTATCTTGTAAGTGAACACGCACCAACGTCGGCTGGTTATTAATTTCGCCTTTGCGCAGGGCATAGTGAAGTTGGTTATCAATGATATCGCGATAAGCAACCAGATCGAACTCACCAAATTCAGTTGGCAATTTACATTCTGCCACACGTTCGATGGTCGTTTCGTTGTTATTACGGTACTCAATCAAATCCGCAATGGTACCGAGTTTGATGCCATGTTTCTCACCAAACTTTTCAAGATCTGGACGACGCGCCATGGTGCCGTCTTCATTGAGAATTTCAACGATAACGCCCGCTGGGCCAAAACCTGCCAGACGAGCCAAGTCACAGCCTGCTTCTGTGTGACCAGCACGAGTCAGAACACCACCGTCTTGTGCCATCAATGGGAAAATGTGACCCGGCTGAACCAGATCAGACGCTTTTGCATCCGGGGCCACTGCTGCTTCAACAGTGCGAGAGCGGTCAGCGGCTGAAATACCTGTCGTCACCCCTTCCGCTGCCTCGATAGAGACAGTGAACGCGGTAGAAAACTGCGCGTTGTTGTCAGACACCATAGGGGGTAAACCAAGCTTCTCACAGCGCTCCTGCGTCATGGTAAGGCAAATCAGACCACGACCATACGTCGCCATAAAGTTGATGGCTTCCGGCGTGATTTTCTCGGCGGCGATAATAAGATCACCTTCGTTTTCACGATCTTCATCGTCCATCAGGATAACCATTTTTCCCTGACGGATGTCTTCAATGATTTCTTCTATACTGCTAATCGCCATTTTTCTGCTCTTTGATGAACTATTTTAAAAAACCTGATTCAGCAAGCTTAGCCATTGTCAGACCATTTTGCGCTGACTGGCTTGCCTTTTCACCCAGAACCAGACGCTCCAGGTAACGCGCAATAACGTCTACTTCCATATTAACCACCTGACCAGCATGATAATGCTGAATAGTAGTCTCAGACGAAGTGTGCGGCACAATAGTAAGCTTAAAGCGGGCACCATCAACAGCATTAATAGTAAGACTTATGCCATCTACTGTGACAGACCCTTTCTCCGCCAGATATTTTGCCAGTGAAGCAGGCGCTTCAAGCCAGAACTCGATAGCCCTGCCGCTTTGCTCCCGAGAAGCCACGGTCGCCAGACCGTCAACATGGCCTGATACAATGTGGCCGCCAAAACGGGTTGTTGGCAGCATCGCTTTTTCAAGGTTTACTTTTTGCCCCGGCTCATAGTGAGCAAATGCCGTTCTGTTTAGTGTTTCAGCTGACAGGTCGGCAACGTAGCCATTACCCGTCAGAGAGACAACCGTCAAACACACACCATTTGTGGCAATACTGTCGCCCAGTTTGACATCAGCCAAATCAAGCCCACGGCTGTCAACAGTCAGCGAAATATCCTGCCCCTTAGAGGTCACCGCTTTGATTTCACCAACTGCTTCAATAATTCCTGTAAACATAGTTTCAATTCTTGTCGTTACT
This sequence comes from Veronia nyctiphanis, assembly GCF_004116385.1. Taxonomy (GTDB): domain Bacteria; phylum Pseudomonadota; class Gammaproteobacteria; order Enterobacterales; family Vibrionaceae; genus Veronia; species Veronia nyctiphanis. The sequence continues at coordinate 44,748 of NZ_PEIB01000012.1, forward strand.
GCTTACGCAGAGTCATACGAATGTCGTTACCAACACGGGTCACGTCATCAAGGATAAACTCGGGCACGTCTGACATAGACTCGAGGCCAGACAACGCCAACAGTGGCCTGCCATCCGCACCAATGACTTTGGGTGCCTGATAAACAATCAGTTCGTCAACCAGCCCGGCTTTTAACAATGCACCAGCAAGATTTGCGCCTGCCTCGACCCAAACATGATTAATTCCCTGAGCAGCAAGTTTAAGCATCACATCATGAAGGTCAAAGCCTGCTTCATTACTGTTAGCATGAGTGACTGACGTCTGCTCAGTCAAAACGTTATCGTTGGCGCTGTCATGCACCATGATGACCTCGCCCTTCAACGAAAAAAGGTGAGCGTCAGGTTTCACTCGGCTTTGGCGATCTAAAATCACTCGAATGGGCTGGCGAAGTGACGTTTCCGGATAAGCCTGCTGAATGTCTTCGGGAAGCTGTGCCCAACGCACATTTAAGGAAGGATTGTCATCAATAACTGTCTGGCTAGTAGAAAGTATTGCACCTGACATCGCACGGTAAACCTGAACATCGGCTCGCGCTTCTGCACCTGTTATCCATTTACTGTCGCCATTCGCCAGTGCGGTTCTACCATCAAGCGTCGAGGCAAGCTTGAGTTGAACATAAGGCATGCCTGTGGTCATGAATTTGATAAATGGCGCGTTGAGCGTTTCCGCGTCGGTTTGTTTGAGGCCTACATCAACTTCAATACCTGCATCACGCATTCGGTTAATGCCCCGACCCGCCACTTCTGGGTTGGGATCAACCATGGCGCAGACAACGCGTTTTACGCCAGCATCAATCAGCGCATTCGCACAAGGCGGCGTTCGGCCAAAATGAGAGCACGGCTCAAGCGTGACGTAGGCCGTCGCGCCGCTTGCTTTCTCAGCAGCTGCTCGAAGAGCAAAGACTTCGGCATGCGCTTCGCCTGCCCGCTGATGAAAACCTTCACCAACAATATGTTCACCTTGCGTGATAACACAACCGACCCTAGGGTTGGGGGCTGTGGTGAACCGCCCAAGAGCCGCCAGCGCCAGTGCGCGCTCCATCATTCGGGTATCAAAATCAGAAAACATGATGAGCCTTACTTTTCGAGTCGGGCAATCTCTTCGCCAAACTCTCGGATATCCTCAAAACTATGATAGACCGAGGCAAAGCGGATGTACGCCACTTTATCCAACTCTTTCAGCGCTTCCATCACCAAGTTACCGACCATATTCGACGAAACTTCACGCTCACCCGTCGCACGTATCTTGGTTTTGATCGCGTTGATGGCTTTTTCCATATCGTCGGTACTAACTGGACGCTTTTCTAACGCGCGTTGAATACCACCAGTCAGTTTGTCTTCATTGAAAGGCTCACGGTTACCATTGCTTTTTATGATGCGTGGCATAACCAGTTCCGCCGTCTCGAACGTGGTATATCGCTCACTGCACGCAATACATTGGCGACGACGACGAACTTGATGACCATCGGCCACCAACCTGGAATCTATGACTTTGGTGTCAGTTGCACCACAAAATGGACAGTGCATCGTGCCTCCTTAATGATTTCGCAACAGTGTACCCGATTTACTGATCAGTCGCAGTGGATTATAGGAAATGCCGATGAAATTCTGGTTGCTAAAACAAAAAAGACACCCTGAGGGTGCCTTTTCTTTTTTGCAGTCTCTTACGCAGTTTTATGGATAAACTGGCAGACGCTGACAAATATCCAATACTTTGCCTTTCGTCGCTTCGATAACAGCGCTGTCTTCGATGTTTTCCAACACGTCACACATCCAGCCAGCAAGATCTTTTGCATCTTGCTCAGTGAAGCCTCGGCGAGTAATTGCCGGCGTACCCACACGAATACCAGAGGTGACGAATGGGCTACGCGGGTCATTCGGTACGCTGTTTTTATTTACCGTGATGTTCGCCGCACCCAGCGCCGCATCCGCTTCTTTACCTGTGATGTTCTTTTCAATCAGGTCAACCAAGAACAGGTGGTTTTCTGTGCTGCCCGATACGATGTTGAAACCGCGAGACAGGAAAACTTCAACCATGGCTTTGGCGTTATCGACAACACGCTGCTGGTAAGTTTTAAATTCTGGCTCCATCGCTTCTTTAAATGCGACCGCTTTTGCTGCGATAACATGCATCAAAGGACCGCCCTGACCACCCGGGAATACCGCTGAGTTCAGTTTTTTGTACAGATCTTCGCCAGCACTGGACAGAATCAGACCGCCGCGAGGACCTGCAAGCGTTTTATGGGTTGTGGTTGTGACCACATGTGCATGAGGCACTGGCGTAGGGTAAACACCTGCAGCAACCAAACCGGCGACGTGGGCCATATCGACAAACAGGAAAGCATCGACTTTATCCGCGATTTCACGCATGCGCGCCCAATCAACGATTTGCGAATAGGCAGAGAAACCGCCGATGATCATCTTAGGTTTGTGCTCAACAGCCAGCGCTTCCATCTCATCGTAATTAATTTGGCCAGCTTCATCGATGCCGTAAGGAATGACGTTGTAGTGCTTACCAGAGAAGTTTACCGGAGAGCCATGAGTCAAGTGACCGCCGTGCGCGAGGCTCATACCCAAGATGGTATCACCCGGGTTAAGCAGTGCCATGAACACTGCACTGTTGGCTTGTGAGCCTGAATGTGGCTGAACATTGGCATATTCGCAATCAAACAGCGCACAGGCACGGTCGATGGCTAGCGCTTCTGCTTTATCAACGAACTCACAACCACCGTAATAACGTTTGCCCGGATAGCCTTCTGCGTACTTGTTAGTCAGCTGCGAACCCTGAGCCTCCATTACGCGAGGGCTGGTGTAGTTTTCTGACGCGATCAGTTCGATGTGCTCTTCCTGACGGGCCGTTTCTTCCTCGATCGCGGCAAACAACTCCGGATCATAATCAGCGATATTCATATCACGCTTTAACATCTGTCTCTCCTGCCTCAGATAAGGTCACAGCTTTGGTAACCCAAGTGTCACTCCAGCATTGAGTAACTTAAAAAAACCAGCTATCACGCGGACGCAAACGTTTACGTCTCCCGTATAATTTCCGCAAGTATTCTACAAAATATGCGCGCCATCAGGTAGTAGAAATATATTCTTTCGTATTCTCCCATCAATTCCGCAGAAAAACACCAAGCTTAGGACTTCATTAGGTAACAAAATTACAACAAGTTGTAAATTTACAACTTTACACTTTGTAAAGCTTGGATTACGTGTAAAATACCTCATTAGCAAAAATGTAAAATCAGAGATATATTAGCGCCTGATCGCATTTAGCTAAGCCTACATATGTGTGCTTTTGCGTATTTCTTGTTGTTTTTTTACATTCCGCAGTTGAATTGAGCAAATTTGAGGAGTAACAGCGTTGAGTAAGACCATTAAACACACCTGGCAGGAAGATTTAGTCGCTATTTTGGCGGGTACTTTCATTGTTGCTCAAGGCGTTATGTTCCTGAAGCAGGCGGGACTTCTCTCCGGTGGTATTGCAGGTTTAGCACTGTTAGTTAATCAGGTAACAGATTTATCATTCGGCACTCTCTTTTTTGTTCTCAATTTGCCTTTTTACCTGATGGCGTGGAAACGCTTCGGCCGTCAATTTGCTATTCGTAGCCTTATCGCAGGCAGTTTAGTCTCAATCTTTGCAGACATGATAGACAACTTGTTTGTTGTGGACTGGCTATCCCCTGTTTACAGTGCGGTCATTGCTGGCCTGATGATTGGTGTTGGAATGCTGATGGTATTCCGTCATAACGCCAGTCTGGGTGGATTCAATATTTTTGCCCTTTACTGTCAGGATAAATTCGGTCTTCGTGCCGGTAACGTTCAGATGGGCATTGACTGCGCGATTTTGGTGGCTTCATTCTTTGTTGTCAGTCCATTTATCTTGCTATGTTCGGTAGGCAGCGCAGTCATCCTCAATATGCTGCTGACCATGAACCACAAGCCAGAGCGTTATCAAGTGGCACCTGCGAAGTAAAATCAAGTTAGGCTTGACGGGTCAACTGACAACAAAAAAGAGCGCTTGAAGCGCTCTTTTTTTATTTGTCTTTTTTTCACATTCTTCTTCACAGCGAGAGACTAGATGGCGTTTTCATCTTCTTCACCGGTTCGGATGCGAACAATACGCTCAATTTCAGTGACGAAAATCTTACCATCGCCAATTTTACCCGTTTGTGCCGTTTCCATAATGGTTTCAACACATTGGTCAGCGACATCATCCGCAACAACGATTTCCAGTTTTACCTTCGGTAAAAAGTCGACCATGTACTCAGCACCGCGATAAAGCTCAGTATGCCCTTTCTGGCGGCCAAATCCTTTTACTTCAGATACTGTCATACCTGTGATACCCACTTCAGCCAGAGCTTCACGGACATCGTCCAGCTTAAACGGCTTGATGATCGCTTCGATCTTTTTCATGTTTTCTTCCCTAATTAAAACTGGAATGACACCCTTTTACCGGAAATGTCCAATCGATTCATTAGTGTCATTGTAACCGCTGAGAGATAAAAACCCAGCCATGTACTATCTCAAAAAAAGAAAAACCGCTGTCAAAGCAGCGGTTTTCATTAATAAATGCGTATGTTTAGCCGATTTTGACGCGTGCATTACGGAACATGCGCATCCAAGGGCTATCCTCACCCCAGCTATCCGGATGCCATGAGTTCGCCACGGTACGGAACACACGCTCAGGGTGCGGCATCATGATAGTGAAACGGCCATCTGTGGTTGTAAGACCCGTGATACCATTTGGCGAGCCATTCGGGTTCGCTGGATATGTCTCGGTGATCTTGCCGAAGTTATCGCGGTATCTCAGTGCCACAGTGCCTGATTGCTCAAGCGCTGCAAGATGGTCTGTACCTCGAACCTCGACACGTCCCTCACCATGAGAGACAGCGATTGGCATCACTGAGCCAGCCATTCCATCAAGGAACAACGACGGGCTAGACTGTACCTCAACCAAGCTAAAGCGCGCTTCAAAACGCTCTGATTCATTGCGAACGAATCGTGGCCACAGGTCGGCACCCGGGATCAGGTCCCTAAGGTTAGACATCATCTGGCAACCGTTACACACGCCTAATGCAAAGGTGTTATCACGGGTAAAGAAGCGTTCGAATTCATCACGCGCCTGACTGTTGAACAGGATTGACTTCGCCCAGCCTTCACCTGCACCCAGCACGTCACCATACGAGAAACCGCCACACGCTACCAGACCGTGGAAATCTTCCAGCCCGACATTGCCAGCCAGCACATCACTCATATGAACGTCTGTTGCGTCAAAGCCTGCACGATCAAAGGCTGCTGCCATTTCTACGTGTGAGTTAACGCCTTGCTCACGCAAAATCGCCATGTTCGGGCGTGCACCTGTAGCAATGAAAGGCGCAGCAACATCCTGATGAACATCAAAGGTCAGTTCAGCTTGCAGACCTGGGTCTGTAAGGTCGGCTTTCGCATCAAACTCTTGTTGCGCACAAGCCGGGTTGTCGCGCATCGCTTGCATCTGATAAGTCGTTTCTGCCCAAGTGGTTCGAAGTTCAGTGCGATTTTGTTCCAGTACGCGCTCGTCACCGTTCCAGACACGAACAACATCGTCATCACTCAGCGTACCGATAACATGGCTGCAGTGCTCTAGGCCATGAGACGCCAGTGATGAAAGAACTTGGTCTAGATCATCAGATTTGACCTGAATGACCGCACCCAGCTCTTCGTTGAACAAGGCGGCAAGGTTGTCATCGCAATGACCATCGGCAGACAGGGTGTTGATATCTACTTCAATACCTGTGTGACCTGCAAATGCCATTTCCGCCAGTGTCACGTACAAACCGCCATCACCACGGTCATGGTAGGCAAGTAGTTTCTCTTCACGAACAAGGATTTGCATGGCATGGAAGAAACCTTTTAGCAACGCCGGGCTGTCAACGTCTGCAGGTTTGTCACCCAGCTGCTTGTAAACCTGCGCGAGTGCCGTTGCACCCAAGCGATTCTGGCCCTGACCAAGGTCAACCAGAAGTAATGCGGAATCGCCTTTGTCAGTGCGAAGCTGCGGCGTAACCGTCTTGCGAACGTCTTCAACGCGACCGAATGCAGTAATAATTAGAGAAAGTGGCGCGATATTTTCTTTATCTTCACCATTCTCCTGCCAGCGGGTTTTCATCGACATAGAGTCTTTGCCAACTGGGATAGTCAGGTCAAGTTCAGGACACAGCTCTTCACCCACAGCTTTAACCGCTTCATACAAACCTGCATCTTCGCCCGGGTGGCCTGCTGCTGCCATCCAGTTTGCTGACAGTTTGATGCGGTTCAAATCACCGATATCGGCACAGGCAATGTTGGTCAGTGATTCAGCAACAGCCAGTCGCGCAGATGCTGCAAAATCAAGCAGTGCTGCCGGTGTGCGCTCGCCCATCGACATCGCTTCACCGTGGTAGCTGTCATAGCTTGCAGCAGTTACTGCACAGTTAGCAACAGGAACCTGCCATGGGCCGACCATTTGGTCACGAGCAACCAGACCTGTCACTGAGCGGTCACCGATGGTCACGAGAAAGGTTTTCTCCGCGACGGAAGGCAATCTCAGAACACGCTTGGTCGCTTCTTCAATATCAATGCCCGCACGGTCAAGCGCGACACCCTCAACGTTTTTGGTTTCTACATCGCGGTGCATTTTCGGCGGCTTACCAAGGAGAATATCCATTGGCATATCTATAGGTGTGTTGTCGAAGTGGCTATCTTCCAGCGTCAGGTGACGCTCTTCGGTTGCTTCACCTACCACAGCATATGGCGCGCGTTCACGCTTACAGATAGCATCGAAGACATCCATGTTTTCTTGCGCCACCGCCATGACATAACGTTCCTGAGATTCGTTACACCAGATTTCGAGCGGCGACATACCCGGCTCATCATTCGGTACATCACGCAGCTGAAATTTACCGCCACGCTCACCATCATCAACCAGCTCAGGCAGAGCATTAGAGATACCACCCGCGCCCACATCGTGGATAAAGGCAATCGGGTTTTCTTCACCCATCTGCCAGCAGCGGTCAATCACTTCCTGACAACGACGTTCCATTTCAGGGTTTTCACGCTGAACAGAAGCAAAATCCAGATCTTCCGCAGACTGGCCAGATGCCATCGATGATGCAGCGCCTCCACCCAGGCCGATATTCATCGCCGGGCCACCCAGAACAATCAACTTGGCACCAACAGGAATTTCTTTTTTCTTCACGTGCTCGTCACGGATGTTACCCATACCACCAGCAATCATGATTGGCTTGTGGTAACCGCGCACTTCCTCACCGTTGTGTGAGGTGACTTTTTCTTCGTAAGTACGGAAATATCCCAGCAGGTTTGGGCGACCGAATTCGTTGTTGAATGCCGCGCCACCCAGTGGACCTTCCAGCATAATGTCCAGTGCAGTAACAATACGCTCAGGTTTACCGAAGTTGGTTTCCCATGGCTGTTCGAAGCCCGGGATGCGAAGGTTAGAGACCGTAAAGCCAACAAGGCCAGCTTTCGGTTTACCACCAATACCCGTTGCGCCCTCATCACGGATTTCACCGCCTGAGCCTGTCGATGCGCCCGGCCATGGTGAAATCGCCGTTGGGTGGTTGTGTGTTTCCACCTTCATCAGAATGTGTGCATCTTCCTGATGGTAGTTGTACTGACGGGATTCAGGGTCGGGGAAGAAGCGACCGACTTCAGAGCCAGTCATGACGGCAGCATTATCTTTATACGCAGAAAGGACGTGAGAGCTGTTCTTCTCGTAAGTGTTTTTGATCATCTTGAACAGCGATTTACCCTGCTCAACACCATCAATGGTCCAATCGGCATTGAAAATCTTATGACGACAGTGCTCAGAGTTAGCCTGCGCAAACATCATCAGTTCGATATCGTTCGGGTTACGACCTAGCTTGGTAAAGCTTTCCACCAGATAATCAATTTCGTCATCTGCAAGAGCAAGGCCAAGCTCGGTGTTCGCGACAACCAACGCCTCACGACCGCCTTCGAGAACATCCACCGGTGTCAGAGGTGCCGGCGTTGCTTCGGTAAACAGTACGCTTGCATCTTCAAGATCAGCAAACACACTTTCCATCATGCGGTCATGAATAAGACCTTTCAGTGCGTGATCCTGCTCAGCATTTAGCGTATCAGTCAGGGTAATGTAGTATGCTGTGCCGCGCTCCAAACGCTTAATCTGAGACAGGCCACAGTTAATGGCTATGTCTGTCGCCTTTGAAGACCATGGAGAGATAGTACCCGGGCGAGGTGTAACCAGATAGAATAAACCTGATTGCTCATGTTCTTCGATTGTTGGACCATAAGTGAGTAGCTGAGACAGTTTACTGTGCTCTTCATCATTTAACGCAGAAGCCAGATCAGCAAAATGGACGTATTCTGCATATATACCAGAAACAGGCAGACCGAGCTCCCGGCAGCTTTCCATCAGCTTATTTACTCGGAATTCGGACAGAGCGGGGGAACCACGCAAAATTTCCATGTGCGTACATCTCTCGTTAGCGGTTGATCAAAGGAATATTGGCCTGACCACCTGATTGCGGGCTGCCCGTAGCAGATCAGGTCACGTCAATACTTCTTTTTTTGCCGCCTTCGCACCATTCGGGCGCCATTATAGGGTAAAAGTCCAATTGAGGTAACACCTGACGCAACCGTTTGCGCGTTTTTTTTATCTTGCTGTAAAAATGCGGGTCTGGTCATTGTAACGCACAGAAGCCGTAGGTGAACTTTCCGCGGCACAGTTGCTCTGGTATAAATGGAGAAAATAGAGAGAAGTGGGCTTTTTTTTGAACATCAGATCTGTCACTCAAATTTTTCATACACTTATCATTACCTCACTGGTTTTGCTAGTTGCAGGGTGTGAGTGGGACTATGACGACCGCACCCAATTGGAAAAAATTCGCGATCGCGGTGTACTTCGTGTTGGCACTCTGAACAATCAACTCTCTTACTATATTGACCGTGACGGCCCTACAGGCCTTGATTTCGAACTCGCACAGCGCTTTGCAGACAGTCTTGGACTGAAGCTCGAAATGCAGCCCGCCTACACCCTATCAGGATTATTTCCGGCACTTGAACGCGGCGATGTTGACATTATCGCCGCTGGTTTGACCGTGACCAAAGACAGAATGAATACGTTCAGACCCGGCCCGTCCTACTACTCAGTCAGTCAGCAACTGGTGTATAAAAACGGTCATTGGCACCCCAAAAAAGTCAAAGATCTCATCAGGGAAGACTCAAATATCGTCGTTGTCGACAGCTCAAGCCATGAGCTAACACTCCAGACGTTGAAAGGCGAATATCCTGATCTGAAATGGGACAGCGTGGCAGACACGGACGATGATGAGCTTCTGAAGAAAATAGCTTCCGGTGAAATCGACTTTACGATAGCAGATTCTGTCGACATCGCATTAATCCAGCGCACGCACCCGAATATCGCCGTAGCACTTGAACTCTCAGAAGATGAACCCATTGCATGGTTTATGAAAAAGCAGGCTGACGATAGCCTCTATGCACTGATGATTGAGTTTTTCGGAAAAATCAAAAAAAGCGGTGAGCTTGCCCGACTTGAAGAGAAATACTTTGGTCACGTTAACAACTTCGACTTTGTCGATACCCGAGCATTTTTACGCGCTATCGAGAAGAAGCTGCCAAAATGGGAGCCTCTTTTCAAAAAATATTCGGGTGAGTTTGACTGGCGATTACTTGCTGCCCTTGCGTATCAAGAGTCTCACTGGAACCCCCGCGCCGTCTCTCCAACAGGTGTGAGAGGATGATGATGTTAACTAAGCCGACGGCAAAAGATGTTGGCGTTAAGAATCGACTCGATCCTGAGCAGAGTATTCGCGGTGGCTCTGCATACCTTGGCAAGATGATGCGACGAATACCCGACAGCGTGAACGAAAACGAACGCATTTGGTTCGCTCTCGCCTCGTACAACGTGGGTTTTGGTCACTTAATGGATGCCAGAAGACTCACCACCAGCCAAGGTGGTGATCCTAATTCATGGCGTGATGTGAAAAAGCGCCTGCCAATGCTCGCCGAACGTAAGTATTACACCAAGACGCGTTACGGATTCGCACGTGGTTATGAAACCCTCAGCTATGTTGAGAATATTCGACGTTACTATCAGAGTATCAGCGGTTACGAGCAATCTAAGCTCGCTGAAGCAGGTCAGCCTGTTTCGAGTGGCGACTTGGATGGATTGAAGACAATTAACGTACCGACGACTGATATCGTGACCAAAACTGACTCTGATGATGCGAAACCTGTCATACCAGCCAGTAAACCGAAAGAAGAGAAAGTGGCAGCGACAAAACCGGTGAAAACGCCCACGCCAGCAGCAGGTAAGGTGAAAGAAAAAACAAATGACGTCAAGACCAAGAACGTCAATGCTAGCAGCACCAAGAAAGAAACCAAAAAAGAGCCAGCCAAAGTTCAGTCGCCTTCATCAGCTAAAAAGCAGACTGAAAAGGCTCAAGACAGCGAGAAAAAGTCAAATGATGAAACTATAACACCGCCTAAAGAAGCAGAATCAACCGCTCCAAGCAAAGCAGACAACAAGCAAACAGACACGATAAAGAAAGAAGAGAAGGAAAAGAGCAGCCAAAAACCAACGGCAAGACAAGCAACAGGAAATAACAGTACCTATAAGAATGCACCGTCGAAATCGCCATTAATTAATAATAAAAAGGTGGAAGAATCCACACCGCCGATTCCTGGCAAGTAATTATCTGCTCAATGTCATCATTCAGTCATACGAAGACGTTATCAATATGACGTATTATTAAAACCACGATGGGGCTAAGTTGGCCCCGCTTGTCAGAATGGAATTTGAAATATGTTTTCACAAAGAAGCAAGTCAAGATCCAGCTTTAACCGCAGTTCAATGATGGCGGCTAATCGCCGTAAAAGAATGCGTGCAAACATGCACAAAAAGGTACTCTGGCGTCAACGTACGTTCTCACTTCGAGAATTCGCAATGCTGGAAGATAATCACTAACAACTATTGGGCAGGCCCATCAGAATCATTGATACCGTTTCGCGCCTGCCTTTCGGCCTTTTTCTCCGCTCGACGACGTTTAAAAAAGGCTTGTAACTGAGCGCGGCATTCTTCTTCTAACAATCCACCTTTTATTTCAACACAGTGATTCACGCCCTCGTAGCTGAGCAAGTTCATTACACTGCCTGCAGCGCCTGTTTTTGGGTCGGGCGCACCGAAGAAAACTTTACCAATTCGGCTATGTACCATTGCACTTGCACACATGGGGCAAGGCTCAAGAGTGACGTATAACTCAGCATCAAGCAGTCGGTAATTTTCTAAAACCTTACCGCCTTGGCGCAATGCCATCATTTCGGCATGCGCGGTGGCATCATGCTGACCGATAAGACGGTTCCAGCCCTCACCTATGACACGGCCTTCATGCACAAGTACTGCACCGACAGGCACTTCGCCTTCAGCTTCCGCTTTTTCAGCCAGCGTCATCGCCCTTCGCATAAAGATTTCTTGTTGGTGCACGTCAGTCACTTAGATTACCTACTAAATTGAAACGGCGGGGAGTATATCACTTTCTAACTGATTTAATCGTTGAGCAAAAAAATCCACCAGCGTCCTTACCCTTCTCGGTTGAAGGCGGCGATGCGGAAACAACGCCCATATTCCCTCTTCATCGTCCTGATAAGAGTGTAATACCTGCACTAATTCCCCCGCTCTCAACGCATGGTTAACGTAATAATCGGGTAGCTGAATGATCCCTATCCCCTTCTTCGCTGCATTACAGAGTGCAGGCCCACTGTTACAGCGGAGCTACCGGAAACACGGACATTTCGTTCTGTGCCATTTTCCCGGAAGCGCCAATACTCACGATAGCCGCAAAGGCAATTGTGATGTTCCAACTCTGAAAGGGTATGCGGTGTGCCGCGTTCGGTCAGATAAATAGGCGATGCACAGGCAATCATTTTCCTTGTCGCTAATTTTTTGGCAATTAACGACGAATCCGCAAGGCGTCCGAGCCTAACAGCCAAATCACATCCGGTCTCAACCAAATCAAGTGGCTTATCGGATAACACCACTTCAACGTTCACATCCTGATACTGAGCCATAAACTCAATGACTAACGGCATAATGACTTGCTCTCCGTAGGTCACAGGTGCAGTCAGTTTTATCGTCCCTTTCGGCATTTCGCGAAGATCAGTCAGCGCGGTTTCGGCGTCTTTCAACCCCTCAACCAGCACACGGCAATGTTGATAGTAGACTTTTCCCTCCGCGGTTAACGACACACTGCGTGTTGTTCGGAGAAAGAGCCTTGCCCCAAGACGTTCTTCCAGAATACTGATTTGCCTGCTGACATGTGCCGTTGAAGCACTGACCCGCTCAGATGCTTTGGTAAAACTGCCCGTTTCTGCCACAGCTACAAATTCATTAATGCCTTGCCACGTAACCATTATTACCTCTAGGTAAAAGTGAATTGCAAATATAGAGGATTATCACTTCATATGAAATAAATATACTAAAAACCAGACGACAACTGGCTAGATAATCTGTGTCAAAAACAGAACAAAGCAGGGGTTATTTTTCAGCTAGGGTGACAGTGAGCACCCACACAATAACAGCGAGACGAACATCATGACAGAACAGTTCATTAAGTCCAAAGCTGCAATCGCTTGGGAAGCAGGCAAGCCGCTAAGCATCGAAGAAGTCGATGTGATGTTGCCAAAAGCAGGGGAAGTATTGGTAAGAATTATCGCAACGGGTGTATGCCATACCGATGCATTTACCCTTTCAGGTGATGATCCTGAAGGAATTTTCCCAGCAATACTTGGTCACGAAGGCGGCGGTATCGTTGAGCAGGTCGGTGAAGGTGTCACCAGCGTTGCCGTTGGCGATCACGTTATTCCTCTATACACGCCGGAATGTGGCACGTGTAAATTCTGTACATCAGGAAAAACCAATCTCTGCCAACGCATACGTGAAACTCAAGGTAAAGGTTTGATGCCTGATGGTACAACCCGTTTTTACAAAGACGGCCAGCCTATTTACCACTACATGGGTTGTTCTACCTTCTCTGAGTACACTGTACTGCCAGAAATTTCTCTGGCCAAAGTGAACAAAGATGCTCCGCTTGAAGAGGTGTGTCTCCTAGGCTGCGGTGTGACCACGGGCATGGGTGCTGTTCTTAAAACGGCCAAAGTACAAAAAGGCGATACCGTTGCGGTATTCGGTCTTGGCGGTATTGGTCTCTCCGCTATCATTGGTGCCACCATGGCAGGCGCAAGCCGCATCATCGGTATTGACCTTAATGAAAGTAAGTTCGAACTGGCGACAAAGCTTGGCGCCACAGACTGCATTAATCCGAAAAACTTCGATAAGCCGATTCAGGACGTCATTGTTGAAATGACAGATGGCGGCGTAGACTTCTCGTTCGAATGTATCGGTAACGTCAATGTGATGCGTTCGGCACTCGAATGCTGCCACAAAGGCTGGGGAGAATCTGTCATCATCGGTGTTGCTGGCGCTGGACAAGAAATATCAACCCGTCCATTCCAGTTGGTAACGGGTCGTGTGTGGCGTGGCTCTGCGTTCGGTGGCGTAAAAGGTCGCTCAGAACTGCCTGAAATTGTAGAGCGTTACATGGCAGGAGAGTTTAAGCTCGATGACTTCATCACTCATACCATGGGTCTGGACAAGGTCAACGAAGCCTTCGACCTGATGCATGAGGGCAAGAGTATCCGTTCTGTGATCCACTACAATAAATAAACCATAGATATCCGGCGGGAGCAGCCGCTTCCGCCAGACACGAGAAAAAAGTTATGAGTTTAGAAAGAATCAGCAGTAACCGTAGCTTTGGCGGTTGGCATAAGCAGTACGTTCACACATCTCGTACCCTCCACTGTGACATGCGCTTTGCTATATACCTCCCACCGCAAGCCTCTGAAACCAACAAAGTACCCGTCCTTTATTACCTCTCTGGTCTCACTTGCACCGACGAAAATGTGATGCAAAAAGGTGGCGCGCAGCGTCTTGCTGCAGAGCTGGGCATTGCCATTGTCGCGCCGGATACCAGCCCACGTGGTGACAGTATTCCAGATGATCCTGAGGGAGCGTATGATTTTGGTATCGGCGCAGGGTTTTATCTCAATGCGACAGAAGCGCCATGGAACCGCTTCTACCATATGTACGACTATGTCGTAAAAGAGCTTCCAGTTGTTATTGAAGCACACTTCCCGGTCAGTCACGTGAAGGCGATTACTGGGCACAGTATGGGCGGCCACGGAGCCTTGACTATTGCACTTAAAAATCCGGAAGCCTACACATCCGCATCCGCTTTCGCGCCCATTGTGAACCCAATTAATGTTCCTTGGGGACAGAAAGCTTTTGCCAATTACCTTGGCGAAGACAAAGAAAGTTGGAAAGAATATGATAGCTGCGAGCTGATCAAACAAGCCAAACAACATGTGCCCATGCTTATCGATCAGGGGGATGCTGATTCATTCCTTGAAGAGCAGTTAAAACCTGAGCTTTTGCAAGCAGCCGCAGAAGAAGCTAGCTATCCGGTCGACTTGAGAATACAACCGGGATATGACCATAGTTATTACTTCATCTCCAGCTTTATTGATGACCATATTAGGTTCCATGCTAAACACCTACTGGCCTGATAGAAAAGTTACTTCAATAACAGCATTGATCACAAAAAAGCGGCCTTACAACGGCAGCTTTTTTTGTTGAGTGAAACGCTAGTCTTTCCAGACAGGCACCATAGAGCGCCACACGCCATCTTTCAGTAAGCGATGATAAATTGCAGCCGCAATGTGGATGGCGACTAACAAATACGCCGATGTTACTGATACTTCATGAATTGCTACCACACCTTGGATAAGAAGCCCCTCTTTCAATCCCTGTGAAAACAGAACACCAATACCCATTCCACTTATTGCGATCAAAGTAAGGCTTGCATACATACCATAGTGGAGGCCTTGAGCAGCCAGTTGTTGCCAGTGAGGAGTATCTTCCGGTAAAGAAGATATTTGGGTTTTCTTCATATAAACAAAACGGACTACAAGCAACACAAAGAATAGCGCAGCAAATACCATTTCAAACACCAGCAGCGCTCGGTCTTCCAACTGACTGAGGTTATCTACCTGCTTTATCACGCCATACAAAAACAAGGCAACAAATCCCCAGTGCAGGCACTTAGCAAAGGGACTATAGTTTTTATTATTTTTACTCTCCTCGGCCTTCGACATCGTCATTCCTTTTCATGGTTATCAGTATGAATCAGTAAATAGCGGTTAGGTGATTGGATTTAACGTAACAAAACGCGTTAAGTCTTCACTCTCTTAACTCTTTATTACTGCTGATTTCAGCTGATTCTTCAACGCACGAAACGTCTCATAAGTAAGAGCGCACAGCTCATCCACCTTCTAGTAGAAAGAACTAAGGTCTGATGATTTCAAATACCAAAAATCTTTAATTCATGGCAAAAGGGTAAGAGAGTGAAACAAAAAAGCCGGACAGTTAACTGCCCGGCTATAGCGTTCTTTATTTTGATGAAGTTATTGGCCCTTATCATAAAGAACCAATGCAACTTCAGATAACCTTATTCCCACTCAATCGTTGCAGGTGGCTTGCCTGAAATATCGTAAACCACACGGCTGATACCATCGATTTCATTGATGATACGGTTAGAGACCTTACCAAGGAAGTCGTATGGCAGGTGCGCCCAGTGCGCAGTCATGAAGTCGATAGTTTCAACAGCTCGCAGTGAAACAACCCAGTCATATTTACGGCCGTCACCCATCACGCCTACAGAGCGAACAGGAAGGAAGACGGTAAACGCCTGAGAGACTTTGTTGTAAAGGTCAGCATTGTGAAGCTCTTCGATGAAAATAGCATCAGCACGACGAAGCAGGTCACAATAGTCTTTTTTCACTTCACCTAGAACACGCACGCCCAGACCAGGACCAGGGAATGGGTGACGGTAAAGCATGTTATAAGGCAGACCTAACTCAAGGCCAATCTTACGTACTTCATCTTTAAACAGCTCTTTGAGTGGCTCAACGAGTCCCATTTCCATATCGTCTGGCAGACCGCCAACATTATGGTGAGATTTAATCACATGCGCCTTACCGGTTTTTGACGCTGCCGATTCGATCACATCAGGATAGATGGTGCCCTGCGCCAGCCACTTTGCATTTTTCAGCTTCTTCGACTCTTCATCAAAGACGTCAACAAAAACATGACCAATTTTTTTACGCTTGGCTTCTGGGTCTGAAATACCTTCCAGCGCAGACAAGAATCGCTGCTCTGCGTCGACGTGAATGATGTTAAGACCAAAGTGGTCACCAAACATGTCCATGACTTGCTCAGCTTCATTGAGGCGTAATAGACCGTTATCGACGAATACACAGGTCAGACGGTCGCCAATCGCGCGGTTAATGAGCATCGCAACAACCGATGAATCAACACCACCGGACAAACCGAGGATCACCTCATCGTCACCCACTTGCTCTTTGATACGCTCAACCGCGTTTTCAATGATTGACGCAGAGGTCCAAAGCTTCTCACAGCCACAGATATCAATGACGAAACGCTCCAGCATACGCAGGCCTTGGCGTGTATGCGTCACTTCTGGGTGGAATTGTACGCCATAGAAACGCTTCTCATCATTTGCCATCGCAGCGAACGGACAGGTATCCGTTGACGCCACTGTGTGGAAGTCAGATGGGATTTCAACCACTTTGTCGCCATGGCTCATCCAGACATCCAGCAAAGCCTTGCCATCATCGGTCAGTGCATCTTCGATGCCTTCAAACAGACTACCCGGCTTATGAACAGTGACCTGCGCATAACCAAACTCACGCTCATCAGAGTCTGATACTTTTCCGCCCAGCTGCTCTGACATCGTTTGCATGCCATAGCAAACACCCAAGACAGGTACACCCGCTGTGAAAACATATTCTGGCGCACGTGGCGAGTTATCTTCAGTTACACTTTCAGGGCCGCCCGAGAGAATAATACCGTTGGGATTAAAGTCGCGGATATCCTGCTCATCAACATCCCAGCTCCAGAGTTCACAATAAACACCAATTTCTCGAATACGACGTGCAATAAGTTGCGTGTACTGGGAGCCAAAATCGAGGATTAGAATTCGTTGATCGTGAATATTTTTGGTCATTTCTGCGGTTCTCAATGTAAGAATTGATAAAGAGGCGCAGTCGCTGCGCCCCTTGAAATAAGGTGTCAGGCTGGTGTTTATTGACCTAGACGGTAGTTAGGCGCTTCTTTGGTGATGGTCACATCATGAGCGTGAGATTCACTCATGCCAGCACCTGTGATACGTACAAACTGCGCTTTGGTACGAAGGTCTTCAATTGTCGCCGAGCCAGTCAGGCCCATACATGAGCGTAAACCGCCCATTTGTTGGTGAACAATCTCTTTCAGACGGCCTTTGTAAGCAACGCGGCCTTCGATACCTTCTGGCACCAACTTGTCAGCAGCGTTATCACTCTGGAAGTAACGGTCAGAAGAGCCTTTTGACATTGCACCCAGTGAACCCATGCCACGGTATGATTTGTATGCGCGGCCTTGATACAGCTCAACTTCGCCCGGAGATTCTTCCGTACCAGCAAACATTGACCCAACCATCACGCATGATGCGCCAGCAGCAATGGCTTTTGCCATGTCACCTGAGAAGCGAATACCACCATCAGCAATAACTGGAATATCGTATTCGTTAGCAACTGCAGCTGCATCAGAAATAGCAGTGATTTGCGGGACACCCACGCCAGTAACGATACGGGTTGTACAAATTGAGCCGGGGCCAATACCGACTTTAACCGCATCAACACCTGCTTCAATCAGCGCACGGGCACCTTCAGCCGTTGCCACGTTACCACCGATGATCTGCAGGTCAGGGAAGGCCTCACGGGTCTCGCGTAGACGTTGCAGAACACCTTCTGAATGACCATGAGATGAATCGACAAGCAGGACATCAACACCTGCTTCAACCAAGGCTTTTACACGCTCCTCGTTACCTGCACCCGCACCAATCGCAGCACCGACACGCAGACGACCTAGTTCGTCTTTACACGCGTTCGGCTTGCGCTCTGCTTTCTGGAAATCTTTCGCAGTAATCATACCGCTAAGGTGATGGTCAGAATTTACAACAAGGATCTTTTCAACACGGTGCTTTTGCATCAGTTGTTGTACTTCTGCATGGCTTGCGCCTTCCTGAACCGTTGCCAGACGATCTTTCGACGTCATCACTTCTTCAACTGACTTGTTCAAGTCTGTTTCAAATCGCACGTCGCGACCGGTAATAATGCCCACCAGCTCGTTCGCTGATGTCACCACAGGGAAACCTGCAAAACCATGCTTTTCAGTCAGTGCCTTTACATCGTGAATTGTCTGGTCAGGTGTCACTGTAACCGGGTTTGAAACAACGCCCGCTTCGAAAATTTTAACCAGTCGAACTTGTTCAGCCTGTTGCTCGATTGACATGTTTTTATGGATAAAGCCAATACCACCCTCTTGCGCCAGTGCGATCGCAAGTCGTGCTTCTGTCACTGTATCCATAGAGGCAGACAGCATCGGAATATTGAGCGTGATATTTTTCGTAAGACGAGTGCGTAGCTCGGCAGTGTTCGGCAAAACAGTAGAGTGTGCAGGGACGAGCAGAACGTCGTCAAAGGTCAGAGCTTCTTTAGCTATACGTAACATCGCAATATCTCACGCCAATAAGTTGTTTGAGGAGTCTAAAATATTGCCGCCGCATTATACTCATGGCGCAAACGTTTGGCTATACATTTTTACGAAAACGTTTGGCATAAAAAATTCAGCTAAGTAACATGCATCTATCATACAGCAAATTTCGGTTTTTAGCCTCGTGAATACTGACAGTAACAGCCGCATATATACGGTTTCTCACCTCAATGCAGAAGTGCGCAGAGTCCTGGAAAATGAAATGGGTATTGTGTGGCTGGTTGGTGAAATCTCCAATCTGACCGTTCCCACTTCAGGTCACTGGTACTTCACTTTGAAGGATAGTCAGGCACAGGTTAAGTGTGCAATGTTTCGAGGGAATAACCGCCGTGTGACATTCAAGCCCGCCAACGGTAATCAGGTATTGGTGAGAGCCAGACTCTCGCTGTACGAGCCGCGGGGCGACTATCAGCTAATCATTGAAAGCATGCAACCGGAAGGTGAAGGCCTGCTTAAGCAGATGTTTGAGAAGCTGAAAATGCAACTTTCCGCCGAAGGGCTTTTTGCTTCCAGCCAAAAGCGCACATTACCTGAACAGCCGAAACGTGTGGGTATCATTACCTCTAAAACAGGTGCTGCACTACACGATATACTCAACGTGCTTAAGCGGCGCGACCCTTCATTGCCCGTGGTGATTTACCCAACACTCGTTCAAGGTGATGGAGCCGCTATTGAAATTGCGCAGGCCATAGGACGCGCGAATTCCCGTGATGAATGTGATGTACTTATTGTGGGGCGCGGTGGTGGCTCAATGGAGGACTTATGGTGCTTCAATGAGGAAATCGTCGCCAGAACCATTGCTGCCAGCCAAATACCTATTGTCAGTGCCGTCGGGCACGAAGTGGACGTCACCATTGCTGATTTTGTTGCTGATGTCAGAGCGCCTACCCCATCTGCAGCCGCAGAACTGGTCAGCCGTGACACCAGTTTACGGCAACAGCAAATCCAACAACGGATTGCCTCCCTCGGTAACCAAATAGAACGTTTTCTGGATGGACAGGCTCGTTCACTCACCAGACTATTCCATGTATTGGCATTGCAAGACCCGAAGAAACAAATTGAACGCCAGCAGCAACAGATTGATGCGCTGTCACTGAGAATGAACATTGCCATGCAATCGAAAGTACAACGCGTTAGCCAGACACTGGATAATCTCCAGCAGCAATTGCAACGCCACTCTCCGATTCACGGCATACAGAGACAACAGCGAGAGCTGATTTTCTTTCAGCAGCGTCTGAAAGATGCGATGGAAAAGAACCTCACGGCCCACCGCCATGCAATCCAGCTGAAAATGGAAACCTTGGATGCTGTGAGCCCACTGGCAACGCTGACCAGAGGTTTCTCTGTTACACAATCAGAAAACAGCAAAGTCATTCGTTCAGTCTCAGAGGTATCGGAAGGACAAACCGTGGTTTCTGTCTTGCCAGATGGAAAATTCAAATCCAAAGTGCTGTAACTTTACCAGGCGCTGACGCAGTGTTTCAAAGTATTTCTTTTTCTGATTTCACCAATACTGCCATTCCATAGTCCGCTTAACGTTATCAACTGACACGGTTGATAACGTTCTTATCTATCCAGTCTTCAGCAGGAAAAAATGTGACAAGCATTAATAGGATCATCGATGGATCGTGCGATCCGAGCTGTTATTGGCTAATGATCAGCGATCTACCCTAAAAAGAATATTTATCAATACATATCCCGAAAGCATAAGTTACATATTCTGCATTTGGATTTTTAAAAGGATTAAAATCTATTTATTACAACTTAAAATAATAATGGAAGATTTTTGTAAATTGAAATGACACTTAGTGTGCGGAAAATTTCAACAACTTACGGAGTCTGATAATCGACATAAAACCAGATCTTTCGATTTCACCAATAGAGTGACCTTCATCACTTAAATCTGGTTTTCTGACTTGTCGATCATCAAAAAACTGTTCTAAAAAGATGTTTGCGCGAGATAAAAACAAAAAACCCGGCGTTAAGAGCCGGGTCTGAGATGCTGAATTATTTTTTTCGGTTCTTGACCATGTCCATCATACGCTTGCGCTGACGGGTCTGAGATACCGTTAATTTCTCTTTCTTATTCTCAAACGGGTTATCACTGCTCTGGAACTGGATACGAATCGGCGTACCTATGATTTCCAGAGATTTCCGGAAGTAGTTCATCAGATAGCGCTTGTAAGAGTCAGGTAGCTCTTTCACCATATTGCCATGAACAACCACGATGGGTGGGTTGTATCCACCCGCGTGAGCATATTTGAGCTTCACACGCCGCCCACGAATCATTGGAGGCTGATGGTCATCCTGCGCCATTTTCATGATGCGTGTAAGCATTGACGTACCGACACGCTGAGTAGCAGATTTGTAGGCTTCCTGAATAGACTCAAACAGGTGACCAACACCAGTACCGTGCAGCGCCGAAATGAAGTGAATACGGGCAAAGTCAACGAAACCAAGACGACGGTCGAGTTCAGACTTCACACGATCTTTCACTTCGCTGTCTAGACCATCCCACTTGTTAACCACAATGACAATCGAACGACCCGCATTGAGCGCAAAGCCAAGAAGGCTCAAGTCTTGGTCCGAGATGTTCTCTCGGGCATCAATGACCAAAAGCACGACGTTAGAGTCTTCAATGGCTTTCAGAGTCTGGATGACAGAGAACTTTTCGACTTTATCACTGACACGTTTACGACGACGTACACCCGCTGTATCAATGATCACATACTCACGGCCATCACGCTCCATAGGGATATAGATAGAGTCACGTGTGGTACCCGGCATATCGTAAACTACAACACGGTCTTCACCGAGAATACGGTTTGTTAACGTAGACTTACCGACATTTGGACGACCGATGATACCGAACTTAATAGGTTGGTTCTGCAAACGAAGTAATGCATCTTCAGCCTGCTCTTCCGTCAGTGCCTCTTCATCAATATCCACATCGTGCTCTGAAGTAAGATCAATCAGGCCTTCTTCATCACTGTCGTCTTCTGCCATTTCATCGGCAATAGGCTTCAATGCACGATCAATAAGTGCAGCAACACCACGGCCATGAGCCGCAGCAATCTGGAACATGTTGTCCATACCCAGTTGCCAGAATTCCGCACTGGCCGCATCAGGGTCGATACCGTCAACTTTGTTAACAACCAAGAATGTGGTCTTTTCGCGCGAGCGAAGGTGCTGTGCAATCGCTTCATCAGAAACGGTCAAACCCGAACGCCCATCAACCATAAACAGGACAACATCAGCCTCTTCAATCGCAGCCAGCGATTGTTCAGCCATCTTGGTTTCGACACCTTCTTCGGTACCATCAATACCGCCGGTGTCGATAACGATAAATTCGTGCTCACCCTGTTGGGCTTTTCCGTATTTACGATCCCTTGTTAATCCCGGAAAATCGGCGACCAACGCATCACGGGTACGTGTCAGTCGGTTGAAGAGTGTCGATTTCCCAACATTCGGACGCCCTACCAGGGCAACTACAGGAATCATAATGACCTCTAAATTCTTAACTACTTATGAATAACATCGGCTCCTGACCACTACAGCCAGGAGCCGAACAATACTTAGAGCTTTTGGCTTTTACGGCGTCTGAAACTTTTTCAGATTGCCATTTCTCGTCACAGTCAAATAGCCGTCTTCCAGCGCTAGTGGCGCAACAGCAATACCACTGCTGTCCAGCTTTTGCTGAGCAACGAAGTCGCCGGAAAACGGATCGAGCCAATGCAGATACCCTTCACTGTCGCCAACAACGATATAATCATCAATCACCGCGGGCGCAGTCAGTAATCGGTATTCCAGCGCAGCGTTCTTCCAAAGTTCTGTTCCGCTTCGGGCATCGACTGCAACAATGTGATCTTTCGCTGTGATCAAGAAGATACGGTTACCTACCACCTTAAAATCGGTGGCAGAGCTGTAATTGCGACGCCAGCTCAACTGTCCGTTTCGTATATCTAGTGATACAAGTTGGCCATTGTAACCAATTGCAAACAATCTATCACCTACTACGACAGGTGTCGCATCAACGTCAACAAGACGGTCAATCTCTGTCGCCCCTTTTGGAACAGCAATGGAGCGTTGCCATGCAAGCTGACCCGGCTCTACCAAGGCGGCTGCAACTCTGCCGTTTGATAAGCCCCAGAAAACACCATCACGAGCAATATGCGGCGCACTGTTGCCACGCAAAGTCAGCGTTGGTACATCACTGGGCAGTGTCCAAACACCTTCACCCGACGATTCAGATACCGCCGACAAAGCGCCATCGCTCGAGTTAACAACCACAAGCCCATTGCCAACCGCTGGATGAGAAAGTAACTCACCGCCGACATTAGCCTGCCAGAGCGATTCACCTGTCTCAGCATTTAAGGCATAAAGAATACCGCGCTCCGAGCCAATGAAAACCTTATCATCGGAAGCGGTAACACCACCGGACAAGAGTGCGGGAGTATCTTCACCAAGGTTAACAGACCACAGTACTTTACCGGATTCAACGCTGAGTGCTTTCACCGACCCATCGCGATCTGCAGCGAAAACAGTGCCATTTGCGGTCGCAGGAGCCAACTCACTGAAATAGCGCCCGACACCGTCTCCGACTGATTGAGACCACTGTAACGTTGGCTCAAAGCGACTGTCTACCAATGGCAAAGGAGCCATCTGAACGGCCTCTTCCTCACCAGCACAACCCGCAAGCACACCAGCTAACAGTGCCATTGCAGCAATACGTTTAAATCCCTTACTCATTCAGCAACCTTATTGGGTAAGATTATCCAATTTCATCTGTACAAGGCTGTTATCAGCCACAGCAATTGATGCTGCATACGCATCACGCGCTGCATCAACATCGCCTTTTCTGACAAGGATATCGCCACGAAGTTCTGCAATATTTGCTTTCCAGCTCTCAGCAGTGACTTTATCGAGCTCTGACAGTGCGGTGTCAAAGTTACCCAATTCCGCTTCTACGCGGGCAAGGCGAGAGGTTGCGACGGCTTTAAGCGCCTCGTCACCTGTTGCCTGAACAAGACGTAATTGCTCTGTAGCCGCCGACAGATCACCACCCTCAACTTGCTTTTTAGCCAGTTGAAGCGCAGCAAGTGCTGCGTAGGCTTTTCCTTCATTCGCTTTGATGAATCTTCGACTGCTTTCTCACCTTCCGCTTCATTGAGGGAAGAAATGACCTGATTGTAAGCGTCGGATGCTTGTTCCTGACCAGAAATCACATCGGCCTGATAATAGCGCCAGCCGTATAGGCCGCCTAAACCGAGAACAGCTCCAAGAATCACGGCTTTACCGTTTTCCTTAAACCACTTTTTAATCTCTTCGACTTGTTGTTCTTCTGTGGTGTTGACGTCCACGTTTTGTCCTCTTAAACCAATTGAGCCAGTTTTCCGGCTACTTCATCCTGTGAAATGGTCTGCTGCTCGCCACCTTTCAAATCTTTGAAAGTCACCTGACCGTTCTCGACCTCATTCTCGCCAAGAACCAAAGCAACAGAAGCACCAACTTTGTCAGCACGTTTGAACTGTTTCTTAAAGTTACCGCCACCGAAGTGCGTCATAACACGCAAACCAGGAACCTGTTCTCTGAGTTGCTCAGCAAGCGTTACACCCGCCGTTAACGTGCCCTCACCTGCAGTCACTACGTATACATCAACTGCTGCACGTGTTTGATCCAGTTCGAGCTCTTCAAGCATCAAGACCAGACGCTCAATACCCAAACCAAAACCAACACCCGGCGTTGGCTTACCGCCTAACTGCTCAACCAAACCATCATAGCGGCCACCGCCACAGACGGTACCCTGGGCACCTAGACTCTCTGTGATCCACTCAAAAACGGTACGGTTGTAGTAATCAAGACCACGAACCAAACGCTCATTGACCTGATATTCGATACCAACACTGTCCAGCAACGCACAAAGACCAGCAAAGTGGGCGCGTGAGTCTTCATCCAGGTATTCAGATAGCTTTGGTGCATCCACCAGCACAGCCTGAATATCTGGGTTTTTGGTATCCAAAACACGTAAAGGGTTTGTGTGCATACGGCGCTTGCAGTCTTCATCCAACACAGATTCATGCTGCTCAAGAAACGCAATGAGTGCTTCACGATATGTTGCACGCGCTTCCGGAGAACCGATAGAGTTCAGCTCAAGGCGCACATGCTTCTCAATACCCAGCTTGCGCCAAAGACGCGATGTGAGCATGATAATTTCGGCATCCACATCAGGCCCATTCAGACCAAATACCTCAACGCCAAATTGGTGGAACTGACGATAACGGCCTTTTTGAGGGCGCTCGTGACGGAACATCGGCCCCATGTACCATAAACGCTGTTCTTGATTGTACAGAAGACCATTTTCGATGCCTGCACGCACACAACCCGCTGTGCCTTCAGGGCGCAGTGTCAGACTATCGCCATTTCGGTCGTCAAAGGTATACATTTCTTTTTCGACAACATCGGTGACTTCACCAATAGCGCGTGAAAATAAATGGGTAGACTCTACGATCGGCATGCGGACTTCACTATAACCATAAGCACTGGCTACATTACGAAGGGTTGCTTCTACTTTTTGCCATAACGGCGTTTGGCTTGGGAGACAGTCATTCATCCCCCGAATTGCTTGAATAGTTTTCGCCACGTTTACTCTCGAAACCGATCTGTATGATTAAGAAATACGGCCGTCAACTCTGACGACCGTCTTTGATAGTATTTGGGATATTCCTACTTTTCGGATATATCAATACGGTTAGCTGTATCCAGCATCGCCGCTTTGGCTCTGATCTTGGCTTCCAGCTCATCAATCAGGTTGCCGTTGTCAAAACGCTCCTTCTGGCGTTTTCCGTCGTCGTAGTATGCACTGCGCTTGTGGCTACCAGCGACACCAATATGAGACACTTCGCTTCGCCTGGTCCATTAACAACGCAGCCAATGACAGAGACGTCCATGGGAACAACAACATCTTCTAAACGTTGTTCAAGCTCGTTGACGGTACCAATGACATCAAACTCCTGGCGGGAGCACGTCGGGCAAGCGATGAAATTCACGCCACGAGAACGTATTCTCAACGATTTAAGGATATCGAATCCCACTTTGATTTCTTCTACGGGGTCAGCTGCCAGAGAAATACGTAATGTGTCGCCAATTCCCTCACTCAGCAACATACCCAGACCAACTGCAGATTTCACCGAACCTGCACGCGCACCACCCGCCTCGGTAATGCCGAGGTGCAGAGGCTGATCAATTTCCTTTGCCAGTTGGCGGTAAGATTCAACAGCCAGAAAAACATCAGACGCCTTAACGCTAACTTTGAACTGATCAAAGTTCAGGCGATCGAGGATATCAACATGACGCATTGCCGATTCAACGAGGGCTGCTGGAGTGGGTTCACCGTATTTTTCCTGTAAATCGCGCTCTAGAGAGCCACCATTTACACCAATACGGATAGGAATGTTTCTATCACGGGCAGCGTCAACGACTGAGCGTATTCGCTGTTCATTACCAATGTTACCCGGGTTTATGCGAAGGCAATCAACGCCATACTCTGCGACTTTGAGAGCTATACGGTAATCAAAATGAATATCTGCCACTAGAGGGACCGACGTCAATGCGCGAATTTGCTTAAACGCCTCCGCAGCTTCCATGGTCGGGACGGAAACCCTGACAATATCTGCACCAACTTTTTCTAAGGCTTTGATCTGACCAACAGTGGCCTCTACGTCTGTTGTCCGCGTGTTGGTCATAGACTGAACGGCAATCGGCGCTCCATCACCGACAGGTACATCACCAACATAAATTCGGGTCGATTGGCGGCGCTTAATTGGAGATTCTGTTTGCATCAATTTACTCTGAATTACTTCGGAAGGCTGAACCTAGCCACTTTTCCCGATGGAAACTTGCTCATATCTACTGACTCACCTTTGTAGGTCAGCTTAACAGCAGTCGGCGCGCCCAAGACAAATTTAAAAGGTGGCGTGCCGGAAAGTTCCAACGAGTCGCCGGAAGATTTTATCCCTGTTGCCAGGCGTTTGCCACTGCCATCACGAACATCAATCCAGCAATCTGCGCTGAATGCCATCAGAACTTTTGACAATGTTGGCGTTTCAACCGCAGAATCAACAGCGTTATTTTCATTATTCGCGGTGGCTGCAGACGCCGTATTGATAGGGTCCGTTGTCTCAACTGACGGAGTTACATCAGTCTCGATGCTCTCTTTTTCTTCATTCGAAGAAACGTCTGAACTAGCTGAAACCGAAGCTGTCGCATCTTCCATTGTTGAATTTTGCTCTGTTGTTACTTCGGCAACAGATTGAGAAGTGGTTTCTTCGCCTTGCGTTTCAGGCTGAGTATCATCAGCAGGGGTGACAGATAACTGTGTCAGATCCGGCTCGACCTGCGATACGGAATCGTCAATAATTTCTGGCTCAGCCTGCTCTGCTTTACTGTTCTGGTCTTGCCACCACCAGTAGGCAGATAATCCGACGACAACAATGAGAATGACCCATGTGAGTGTCATCAAGTGGGTATCTGACTTTTCAATTTTGGTTTTTCTGGAAAAGCTCTGCATTTGCTGAACATCGGGTTCAGCAGCGTCATCGACCACAAAACCAGAAAGCAGTTGATCAGCATCCAATCCAAGAAGCTTGGAATATGAGCGGATATAGCCACGCGTGAAGGTAGGTATTTGATTATCAGTATCTGTGTTACTTTCGAGGTCTTCTATCACTTTTACGCGAAGACGCAGTCTGTCAGCCACATCTTTTACAGAAAGCCCCATCGACTCCCGGGCTTTTTTTAACACCGTCCCGGGGTTTGACACATCCAAATCTATCTCGTTGTTCTCGGTCTGTTCAGTATTCATTCGCTAGATACAGCCTATATTCTTTTGATTCTGGATATTGGCCAGCGAGTACTTCTGCATATCTCGCTACCTCCATATTATGTCCTTGCGCTGATTCCAGCTTAATCAGGAGGTATAAACTATCTGCACGATACCCGTATCGTTTGTGAAAGTAAAAAAGACGCGATCTTGCTTCGTTGTACTCGCCATCCTCAAGTTCAAGCTTCGCAAGTTGCAGCGTTGAAAGAGGTCGATTTGGTTCGTGGCTCAGTGCCTTTTCAAATGACTCCCTGGCCAGTTGCATATCACCGAATTTCAAAGCGCAAAGTGCTGCGTTCTCGTAACTTCCTGATGTTTTGTAATAGTATGGCTGAGCTATCGCGTTAGCAAAAGCAGCCTGTGCTTCGTCGTATCTTTCGAGACGACATAAAAAAACGCCATAGTTATTCTGAACGTCTCCGTTTTTCGGCGAATAACGTAGCGCTTTCTTGTATTGTTTCTCCGCTGCATCAAGCTCATCCATTTCCTCCAACAGATAAGCATAAGACATCAAAGAACGGTAATACTTCGGAGCATATTGAACGGCAAGTTCAATATTTCGTCTGGCTGATTGCCACTGGCCTGCCTTGAGATAGCCCAAGCCCAGCGCAATTCTCGACTCCGCTTTTTGAATGGTATCAGAACCTGATGGACTTTTCTCTTCCGTAACTGTGACGCAACCAGTCAATACTGCCACAACCAGAACAAAACATAACCGCAAGCGAAGCATTATCTCTCCCTACAACTGCCAGTCTTTCTTTCAGACTGACTTTACAGGGATTTGTTCCTCTACAGTCAGCCTGCCTTGTGTCCGTTTAGTGCGGTCAATCACATCCCCGACTAATTGTCCACACGCCGCGTCAATGTCATCACCACGTGTCTTACGAACCGTTACCGTATACTCGTACTTCATCAAGGTCTTCATAAAACGATCGATGCGAGAGTTACTTGGTTTTTTATATGGTGAACCAGGATAAGGGTTAAAGGGAATCAGGTTTATCTTCGCTGGCGTATCTTTTAGCAGCTCTGCGAGCTGACGCGCATGCTCCATGTCATCATTGACATGATCGAGGAGAATATATTCTACGGTCACGCGGCCACGGTTGGCATTAGATGAGGCAATATAGCGTCTGACTGAACCTAAAAACGTCTCAATATTATATTTATCGTTGATTGGCATGATTTGGCTGCGAAGTTCATCGGTCGGCGCATGCAATGAAATCGCCAGCGCAACATCAATATTGCCTGTCATTTGGTCAAGCCCTGCCACAACACCGGAAGTAGAGACAGTCACTCTGCGTTTCGATAAACCAAAGCCAAAGTCATCGAGCATCAGATTCAATGCGGGTAAAAGGTTCTTGACGTTCAAAAGGGGCTCACCCATTCCCATCATTACCACATTGGTAATAGGGCGACGGCCAGTTTCTTTCTCAACACCAATTTCTTTTGCAGCCCGCCAAACTTGACCAATAATTTCTGAAACTTTCAGATTACGGTTAAAACCCTGTTGTGCGGTCGAACAGAATTTACAATCTAACGCACACCCTACTTGCGAGGACACACAGAGTGTTGCTCTATCGTCTTCCGGGATATAGACCGTTTCAACATCCTGATTTCCGACCTTCATTGCCCACTTGATCGTGCCATCAGACGAATGCTGCGCTGCGCTGACGTAAGGTGCGCGAATTTCAGCAACGCCTTTGAGTTTTTCACGAAGCTTTTTATTGATGTTGTTCATTTGATCAAAGTCATCACAACCAAAATGGTAAATCCACTTCATTAACTGATCGGCGCGAAATGCTTTCTCGCCCAGCTCATCCGCAAAAAAAGCGCGGAGTGCTTGTCGATCAAAATCAAGTAGATTAATTTTTTCCGTTGTCATCGGATTGCCTCGTGAAAAATAAAATAGGTGGAAACTGGCTTCATGCCTGAATGAAGGCGCGAAATTGTACAGCCTTTATCTTAGGGATTCCACCTGTTGCCTCTTTGGATTTATAACCTGAAATATCTTTAAATACAAAAAGGGGAGTAAAACTCCCCTTTTTTAAAAATACTCGCTGGTATTGGTACTGAGTAATATTATCTATCGCATAGCTCTTCAGCTGCGAAAAAGTAGCTGATTTCACGCGCAGCTGACTCTGGGCTGTCAGAACCATGTACCGAGTTAAACGTATAGTTGACAGCATAGTCCGCTCTCAACGTTCCACACGCCGCTTCTTCAGGGTTGGTTTTCCCCATCAGCTCACGGTAACGTGCAATGGCGTTTTCACCTTCTAATACCTGAACCATGATTGGACCAGACATCATAAAGTTAACCAGTTTCTCGAAGAAAGGTTTTCCTTGGTGCTCAGCATAGAAACCTTCAGCCTGCTCTTTCGTCAGACGCAGCATCTTCGCAGCAACAATTCGCATGCCTGCGCTCTCTACTCTATGGTAAATAGCACCAATAAGGTTGCGTTCGACAGCATCGGGCTTAACAATTGAAAAAGTACGCTCTAAAGTCATTCTTATTTTCCTGTGTTCTTTCTTCCGTACTGGCGCCCAACTGATTATTCAGGAGAACTGCCATCACGATAAATTTCTGTGCAAGAGTAGCAAAGTCCCGCCAACAGCCCTAGGCAGTCATGACGGAACCGTTAACTGAGTTAAGAATTGACTTAACGTGATGATTCGTCAACCAACAGACGCGCCAATGTTTTTACGCCCATTCCTGTTGCGCCAACTGACCATTTGTCGTTTCCGGCCTTGCGGTAGGTACCTGAACAGTCAAAGTGCATCCAGCCTTTTTCGTAACCTTCAACAAAATAGGAAAGAAATGCAGCCGCCGTGCTTGCACCTGGCATATATTGACCGCCAGAAACATTCGCCATGTCCGCAAAATTCGAAGGCAACATTTTACGGTGAAAATCAGCCAGTGGGAGTTGCCAGAATAGCTCATTTTCTTTATCTGCAGAGGTAAGGAGACGCTGCGAAAGTGCATTATCGAAACTAAACAGGGCATGGTAATCGTTACCCAGAGCCATCTTAGATGCCCCCGTCAGCGTGGCACAGTCGATGATAAGTTCTGGTTTTTGCTCGCTGGCGTAAAGCAGGCCATCAGCAAGTACAAGGCGCCCTTCTGCGTCAGAGTTAAGCACTTCAACTGTCTTGCCGTTCTTGTAGGTGATCACATCGCCGAGTTTGTAGGCGTTGCTTGAGATCATGTTTTCTGCACAGCATAGGATGAGTTTAACCCGCTTGTTCAATCCGCGACAAATTGCCAGGCCTAGACTACCTGCTGCCATTGCAGCGCCACCCATGTCCGCTTTCATCGAGTCCATAAAGTTTGACGGCTTGATGCTGTAGCCACCGGAATCAAACGTAATGCCTTTACCCACAATACAGGCAAAAACAGGGGCATCACTATCGCCAGTCGGGTTGTAGTCGAGCTGAAGCATGGCTGGCTTGCGAGATGAACCTCGGCCTACAGCGTGAACACCGTTCCAACCTTGCTCTAACAAGTCGTTACCACTGACGATCTTATAGGTAACCTTCTCAGGCTGGGCTGCCAATGATTTCACAAATTCTGCAGCGCGAGAAG
Organism: Veronia nyctiphanis; assembly: GCF_004116385.1. Taxonomy (GTDB): domain Bacteria; phylum Pseudomonadota; class Gammaproteobacteria; order Enterobacterales; family Vibrionaceae; genus Veronia; species Veronia nyctiphanis. The sequence goes on from NZ_PEIB01000012.1 coordinate 76,014, forward strand.
CCAGTTGCTGCGGCCCCACTTCTTCCGCTGTTTCGTTAATAATGTCGCGCACCCAGTCGATGGTGCGGATACGATCTTCGAGCTCTTTCGTATCTGCCACTTTCAGCTTTGGTTGCTCAACCGTTACACCACCTTTGGTGTTGCGATATCCCTGATAAAAACTCCATGCAGATTCCAGATCCCAGCTTTTTCCGCTGAGGGCAACATGTTTAATTCCCTGGCTATCAAGCTTTCTCGCTGCCTGTTGAATAATATTCAGTGCATTGCTTTCATCAACATGAATCGTGGCACCTTTACCAGAAAAAGACAGAATCGCATTTGCGCCCCAGTGGGCAGCTGCTGGTTCAGTTGACAGTGAGACAGACATCTTTTCGGTCATGAAGAACTCCTTTTATATCCCGCCACTCGGTTCACACTGTGGCAAGCCATTGATCGACAGTACCAAGTTCAATAACGTGAGATACCGATCATCCTATATGTATAATAAAGCGGGCATATAGCCCGCTTCGGTAATTGCTGATTACTCTGCCTGTAAATAAACGCTAAAACAAGCGTTGTAACAGAGAGTTAATCCATTTCTTCCATCCAGCACAGAATAATCGCTTCCAGAATCTTTTCATTGGAGCGGTTTGGGTCGTCTGAGAACTCTTCGAGCTCCATGACCCACTGATGAAGATCGGTGAACCTTACCGTTTTCGGATCAAGGTCAGGAAACTTATCAACAAGTTCAATCGCAATGTCACGTGAGTCAGTCCATGTGAGGCTCATAGTGATTCTCCGATGTTAATGGTTTTCAGATGCATGGTTGAGCGTATAACGCGGAATTTCAACCACCAGATCTTCGTCAGTTACTTCTGCCTGACAGCCCAGTCGAGACTCAGGCTCAAGGCCCCATGCCTTATCCAGCATGTCATCTTCCAGCTCAGTGCTTTCTTCGAGCGAATCAAACCCTTCACGTACAATGACATGACAGGTAGTGCACGCACACGATTTCTCACAGGCATGTTCAATATGGATACCATTTTTCAGTGCTACATCCAGCACAGTATCACCAGATTTAGCCTCGAGGACAGCGCCTTCCGGGCACAAATCCTGGTGCGGCAATACAATAATTTTTGGCATGATTAAACCTCATCAATCGAATGGCCTGCCAGTGCCTCACGGATAGACTTGTCCATCCGGCGTGCGGCGAATTCCTGGCTCGCTTTATCTGTTTCTTTTATTCCACGCTCAATAGCTGCACCGTCATCGCCGTTTCTCAGCGCGATCAGGCCTTCAATCGATACAACCAGTATTTTTTGTTCTTCTTCAGACAGTAAATCATCACCATCCTGTTGCAGGGCGACTAATAGCCCTTCAATAACTCTGTCAGCTTCCACTCTCTGCTCCGCTAAGTAGCGGGCATTTTTATCGTCTTCTGCATGAGTGAAAGACGACTTGATCATATCAGCAACTTCATCATCACTCAGACCGTATGAGGGTTTAACCTGAATAGATGCTGCAACTTCAGTGCTTTTTTCCATCGCTGTTACTGACAGTAAGCCATCAGCATCGACCTGATACGTCACACGAATATGCGCGGCACCAGCAACCATCGGAGGAATACCTTTCAGGCTAAAGTTTGCAAGAGATCGACAGTCATCAACCATCTCACGTTCACCCTGCACCACATGCACTTTCATGCCTGTCTGGCCATCTTTGAAGGTGGTGAACTCTTGAGCACGAGCAACGGGAATCGTGGTATTACGTGGAATGATTTTCTCCACCATGCCACCCATGGTTTCAATACCAAGAGACAGCGGGATCACATCCAGCAGTAACATTTCGTTACCCGGTTTGTTACCCACGAGAATATCAGCTTGCGTTGCCGCACCAATGGCAACCACTTTATCAGGATCAATCGTAGTAAGCGGTGTACGACCGAAGAATTCACCCACTTTTTCGCGAACCAAAGGCACGCGTGTGGATCCACCGACCATCACAACGTCAAGTACCTGTTCAGTCGTTACTGACGCGTCTTTAAGCGCACGTCGGCAAGAGAGTAGAGTTTTCTTCACAAGAGAAGCGATCAGCTCTTCAAACTGAGCTCGACTCAAAGTGCCTTGCCAACCAAGTACGTCAATGTCGGTTGAATCTGAGTCACTCAGTGATACTTTTGCGGCTGAAGCAGTATTAAGAACCTGACGGTACTGGTCACCGGTTAGCTCACTGAATCCAGCCTGCTCAATCACCCAGTCAGCAACGAGATGGTCGAAATCGTCACCACCCAATGCAGAATCACCACCAGTAGCCAATACTTCAAACACACCTTTACTGAGTTGCAAGATTGAAATATCAAACGTGCCGCCACCTAGGTCATAAACCGCGATGACACCTTCCTGGCCTGAATCCAAACCATACGCAATGGCTGCTGCTGTTGGCTCATTAAGCAGTCTAAGCACATTAAGACCTGCCAGATTCGCTGCATCTTTTGTGCCTGCGCGCTGAGCATCATCAAAATAAGCCGGGACGGTAATAACTACCCCTTCCAGCTCACCGCCTAGTGAGGAAACAGCTCTTTGATTAACGGTTTTCAGGATATCTGCAGAAACCTGAATTGGGTTTTTCACCCCTGCTTTTGTCTCTATCAGCGGAAGTCCATTTTCGGATGCTAACAGGTTGTAAGGCAGGTTTTTATAACGCGCCTGAACATCCTCCAGTGAACGCCCCATCATACGTTTTACCGATATAATGGTATTTGCACTGTCCGTTTCGGTATGAGCACGAGCAGACTCGCCAACGAGCACATCGTCTTCTGCGTAATGAACAATCGAGGGGATCAACGATGCGCCGTTTTCGTCGGTCAATGTACGTGCCGTACCACTTTGCACCGCAGCGACTAAGGTGTTTGTTGTACCCAGATCTATGCCGACAGCAATTTATGTTCATGTGGCGCAGCGCTTTGACCGGGTTCTGCTATTTGTAACAGTGCCATGATAAATCCTGTTTTACCCAGCTACTTCATCCGAGCAGCTGGTCTTCGATTCGTTCAATCTCTTGTTGAAGTTTTACCACAAACTTGAGTTTGCGAACGCCATTTGCGGCGACCTGCCAGTCTTGCTCAACTAATACGTTTGAAAGCTCTGACAGAAGGTCACGATGAAGTTCAGACACCTTAGCGTCGAAATCAAACAACTCTGAATCAGGATCTGACGCATGTGGAATATCTTCCAGCTCTTCGCGAAGCTCCATTTGTTGCATCAAAAATGCAGGATCCTGCATTGTCTGCTGTTCGTCTTTCAGCTCTACACCGTTTAGAGAAAGGATGTATTCAGCCCGACGGACTGGATCATTAAGGGTATGATAAGCGTCATTTATTTGAGCAGCTTTTTGCACCGCCATCAAACGCTCTTGCTCCGAGGCCGTAACAAACCTATCAGGATGGAACCTGCGCTGAAGTTCGCGGAAGTCCGAAGAAAGAGAGCTACCATCCAGCTCAAACTGACATGGTAGCCCGAATAGTTCGAAATGATTCATTTCATCTCACGAGTTAGACGTTAAAGCTCTCGCCACAACCGCACTCACTGGATACGTTCGGGTTGTTGAATTTAAAGCCTTCGTTAAGTCCCTCTTTGGCAAAATCTAATTCAGTGCCATCAAGGTAAACGAGGCTCTTTGGGTCAATAATTACTTTCACGCCATCATGCTCGAAAACCTCATCTCCTTGTTGAAGATCATCAACGAATTCGAGCACGTAAGCCATACCAGAGCAGCCGGACGTTCTTACTCCGAGACGCAACCCAATACCTTTACCTCGGTTATCGAGAAATGCTTTAACACGAGACGCAGCAGCGTCTGTCATAGTAATGGCCATAGTTACAACAACCTCTTTACGCTCTTATGCCTTGTGCTTGTTTTTGTAATCACTGACTGCTGCTTTGATAGCATCTTCAGCCAGGATTGAGCAGTGAACCTTTACAGGTGGTAACTCAAGTTCTTCAGCAATTTCAGCATTTTTGATTGCTGCTGCTTCATCGATTGATTTACCTTTTACCCACTCAGTAACCAGTGAGCTTGACGCGATAGCAGAGCCACAACCATAAGTTTTGAACTTCGCATCTTCAATGATGCCTTCTTCATTCACCTTGATTTGTAGCTTCATCACGTCACCACACGCTGGCGCACCTACCATGCCGCTACCAACGTTAGGATCGTTTTTGTCAAATCCACCAACGTTACGTGGATTCTCATAATGGTCGATAACTTTATTGCTGTAAGCCATGCTCTTGTCCTCGAAGTCCTACAACTGATTAGTGGTGTGCCCACTCAACAGTACTTAAATCAATACCTTCTTTGTACATATCCCAAAGTGGCGACATGTCACGCAGCTTAACAACTGCAGTGCGAACTTGCTCGATGGCATAGTCCACTTCTTCTTCCGTGGTGAAGCGACCAAAGGAGAAGCGAATAGAGCTGTGCGCCAGTTCATCTTCCAAACCAAGTGCACGTAGTACATATGATGGCTCAAGGCTAGCAGATGTACATGCCGAGCCAGAAGACACAGCAAGATCTTTTAATGCCATCAGCAGCGATTCGCCTTCAACAAATGCAAAGCTGATATTCAGATTACCTGCGACGCGCTGTTCCAGATCACCATTGACATATACAGCTTCAAGATCTTTCACACCTTCGTAAAAACGAGTACGTAGAGCCAATGAATGCGCCTGATCTTTTTCAAGCTCTTCTTTCGCGATACGCATTGCCTCACCCATGCCTACGATTTGGTGAGTCGGCAATGTGCCTGAACGCATCCCACGCTCATGACCGCCACCATGCATCTGTGCTTCAAGACGGATACGCGGTTTACGGCGAACATACAAAGCGCCAATACCTTTCGGGCCGTAGAATTTGTGTGCGCTCATTGAAATGAGGTCAACTTTGATTTCTTTCACGTCCAGTGGCACCTTGCCAACTGATTGTGCAGCATCAACATGGAAAATCACTTTTCGCTCACGGCACAGTTCACCGATTGCAGCGATATCCTGAATCACACCGATTTCGTTGTTAACATGCATTACTGATACAAGTATCGTGTCTTCACGAATTGCATCAGCCAGTTTATTCATGTCAATGATACCGTTTGTTTCTGGCTCCAGGTAAGTTACCTCGAAGCCTTCGCGCTCCAATTGACGGCAAGGGTCAAGAACTGCTTTATGTTCTGTTTTGCACGTAATGATGTGCTTGCCTTTTTTACCGTAAAAGTTGGCCACGCCTTTAATCGCCAAATTATTTGACTCAGTAGCACCTGAAGTGAACACGATTTCACGTGGGTCACCATTCAGGTAATTAGCAATGTGTTCACGCGCTGTATCAACCGCTTCTTCAGCTTGCCAGCCAAAGCGATGTGAGCGTGACGCAGGGTTACCGAAGCATCCGTCCATTGTCATGTACTGAAGCATTTTCTCTGCCACACGCTTATCAACTGGGCAGGTTGCAGAATAATCTAAATAAATAGGCAATTTCATTTGTTTCTCCAATGACTCCGTCACGACATTTATTCAGGAGCGAAAATCTACACCGAGTATTTGGTTTTCTTCGCTGCCGTTGGAGCTAAAACCATGTCTAACAGAAGACGCGCTTTCCAGTGACATATCCTGGCGTCCTGCGACCTGTTTGACTTCATTATCTCTCATCAGCTCACCGAGCGTGATGTCATTTAAAAAGCTGCTGATCCTTGCGCTCAAATCACGCCATAAGGTATGTGTCAGACAGCGCGAGCCGCCTTGGCAATCAGATTTGCCTTGACACTTAGTTGCATCAACAGATTCATCAACCGCAGCAATGACCATGCCTACTGCTATCTCATCTGCCTCAAGCCCTAGGCGGTAACCACCTCCGGGACCTCGAACACTGGACACTAATCCAGCTTTGCGAAGGCGCGAGAACAACTGCTCCAAATAAGAAAGGGAGATACCCTGACGCTCGGAGATATCTGCCAGCGGCACCGGGCCGAGGTCAGAATGCAAAGCAACATCAAGCATCGCAGTAACGGCATACCTGCCTTTCGAAGTCAGTCTCATATTACAGTACCCGCAGGAATAAATATGTAATAAGTCTGACATACCCGACTTTTTTGGTCAAGTATTTACCTGACTAAAACAGTCAAGTTTTAATCTTGTTTCTTCGCGTTAAGAAGCTTATCAACAGAAGAGAGTACACCGCGTAAAATATTCAGTTCCTGACTCTCAGGACGAGCTCTATTAAATAGTCTGCGAAGCTTTGCCATTACCATGCCCGGATGTTGCTTATTAATAAAGCCAGTTTTATTTAACACGTCATCAAGATGGTTGTAAAAGCGCTCTAGATCTTCAGCTAACGGGTAAGGCTGCTCTTTGACTTCCCCTTTGTAGGCTTGACTGTCTAACCATGCCATGCGGACTTCGTAGCTTAATAACTGAACTGCCATAGCAAGATTTAGCGAACTGTATTCTGGGTTGGCTTCAATAGCTACATGATAATTGCAACATTGTAATTCTTCGTTTGTCAGACCAGTTCTTTCACGGCCAAATACAATGGCGACAGGGTGTGTACCCGCTTCAGCGACCGCTTTCTCTCCGCATTCTCGGGAGTTTAGCATCGGCCAATCCAACGTCCGGCTTCTCGCGCTGGTTCCAATCACTAAACCGCAGTCCGATACGGCCTCTTCAAGTGTTTCCACAGTGCGCGCATTGTTAGCTATATCACTTGCACCAGCCGCTAACGCTATTGCCTGACCATCTACTTTACATTCAGGCGCGACCAGAACCATGTTCTTAAGGCCCATGACTTTCATCGCACGGGCAGCGGAGCCGATATTGCCGGAATGCGTGGTTCCGACCATAACAATTCGGATATTTTCTAACATTGCTAAACCAGAGTTGTGTGCCAGTTAACGAGGCAGGATTAAAAACGGCAGAATGTTATCATAACGGTGAAACTTTTGTCTGATTTTGACCGCGCTCAGGCCAACAACTGAGCAAAAAATAATCGCTTCCCTTTTGTGTCTAGTTTCCCTATACTCACCCCGCTTTTCGTTCTTTAACATCCGTTGGGAAATTTGTATGCATCCAATGCTAAACATTGCCATTCGCGCTGCGCGAAAGGCAGGCGACTTTATCGCAAAATCTGTTGAAAACACTGATAACGTTGAAACGTCTCAGAAAGGGACTAACGACTTTGTTACTAACATCGATCAAGGCGCTGAACAGATTATTATTGACGTGATCAAAAAATCTTACCCAGAACACAATATCGTCGCAGAAGAAACAGGTATTGTTGAGGGTAAAGATGCCGATTATCAATGGATCATCGACCCACTGGATGGCACCACTAACTTTGTAAAAGGTCTCCCTCATTTTTCTGTCTCTATTGCGCTTCGTATCAAGGGCCGCACAGAGATTGCTTGTGTTTACGATCCAATCCGCAACGAGCTTTTCAGTGCTCAACGTGGCGCTGGTGCGCAACTGAACAGCAGACGTATCCGTGTAAGCGTGAACAAAGACCTCAGTGGTACCATTCTGGCAACTGGCTTCCCGTTCAAAGCGAAACAACATTCAGAGAGCTATGTGAAAATTGTTAGCGCACTTTTCGTTGACTGTGCTGACTTCCGTCGCACTGGCTCAGCAGCTCTGGACCTTTGCTACGTGGCAGCAGGACGTGTTGATGGCTTCTTCGAACTTGGTCTGAAACCTTGGGATATGGCTGCAGGCGAACTGATTGCCCGTGAAGCCGGCGCACTTTGTACTGATTTCTCTGGCGCAACGGATTATATGCAATCCGGTAATATTGTTGCTGCTGGCCCGAAAGTACTCAAAGGCATTCTTGGTAAGATTCGTGAAAATGCCAACGAAGCGATGATGAAATAATCCCTTCTGTTCTGCTATAATTACAGCAGTGTAGATAACAAAAAAGCGGCCAAATGGCCGCTTTTTTATGCTTGTACAGTACCTTCTATGGCATTGCATCAAACTCTTCACCTTCTTTCGTTACCTCTGGTACCAGCAGGTGCTCACGGGTAATACCCAGTTTGAGCGCCAGTGCAGAAGCAACATAAATAGATGAATAAGTACCGACAGTGATGCCTATAAGCAGTGCTGCCGCAAAGCCATGTATCATTGCGCCGCCCTGCGTGAACAGTGCAATAACAACAAACAATGTTGTCCCTGAGGTGATTAACGTACGGCTTAGCGTCTGAGAGATGGATGCATCCATAATCTCCGACGGTGTGCCTTTACGCATCTTACGGAAATTCTCACGAATTCGGTCAAATACAACGATGGTATCATTCAACGAGTAACCAACTACCGTCAACAAAGCAGCGACGATCGTCAGGTCAACCTCAATCTGAAACAGCGAAAAGATACCAATGGTAATGATGACATCGTGAGTCAACGACAATACCGCACCCGCTGCCAGACGCCATTCAAAACGAATAGACACGTACAACAGGATACAGATAAGCGAAACCAGGATGGCCAATCCACCCGCTTCGGCCAGTTCATCACCGACATTCGGTCCAACAAACTCAATCCGGCGCATTTCAACATTCTGACCTGTGCCTTCTTTAATTGCCGCAATGATCTGGGTGCCCAGTTCTTCACCTTTGACATCATCACGTGGACGAAGACGAACAGACACATCCGTCGCGGTACCGAAGTTTTGAGCAACGGCATCACCAAAACCTTTTGCCTCCAGCGCCTCACGAATCAGTGGCAAATCTGCTGGCTGCTCGAACCCAACCTCAATCAGAGTGCCGCCTGTAAAGTCGAGCCCCCAGTTGAGTGACTTGGTTGAGACGATTGCAATTGATGCCAAAATCAGCACTGTCGACAGTAAGAAAGCACCTTTTGACCATCTCATGAAGCCGATTGAGATGTCATCTTTTAATAACTGAAACATTCAATCTACTCCTAAATCGACAGCTTATTGATGCGTTTGCCGCCATACACCAGATTAACCAGTGCGCGGGTACCCACAATCGCTGTGAACATCGATGTCAAAATACCGATAGACAGGGTCACCGCGAAGCCTTTAATCGCGCCCGTACCCACTGCAAACAGAATAATCGCAGTGATCAAGGTCGTGATATTGGCATCGGCAATGGTACTGAATGCATTGCTATAGCCTGATCAATCGCTTGTTGCGGGTTACGCCCTTCGCGGAGTTCCTCACGGATCCGCTCAAAGATAAGCACGTTAGCATCAACAGCCATACCCACTGTCAGAACAATACCCGCAATACCCGGCAGCGTCATGGTTGCGCCCGGAATCAGCGACATGATACCGATGATAAGGACGATGTTCGCCATCAATGCCAGATTGGCGAAAATACCAAAACGACGGTAGTAAACAAGCGTGAACAGCATCACTGCCACAAGGCCCGAGATACATGCTGTGATACCCATATCGATGTTCTGCTGCCCCATTGAAGGACCAATGGTACGCTCTTCGACAATCGAGATAGGCGCAATCAATGCACCTGCACGCAGCAAGATCGCAAGATTGTGCGCTTCGGCCTGTGAATCAATACCTGTGATGCGGAATGAACGCCCCAGCGCCGACTGAATCGTCGCTTGGTTAATCACTTCCTCATGCTTGGTCAAAATCACTTTGCCGTTCGCATCGCGCTTACCAGCATCTTTATATTCGATAAACAGTGTCGCCATCAGCTTACCAACATTGTTTTTACTGAAGGCACCCATCTTGCTGCCACCTTCACTATCAAGGTCAATGTTGACTTGTGGTCGACCGTATTCATCACGACTAGACGTTGCACCTGTGATGTGAGTACCACCAAGAATGATGCGTTTTTTCAGCACAGCTGGCTGACCATCACGGGTATACTTCACTTCACTGCCCGGCGGTATACGACCCGCCGCAGCGGCCGCCAGATCGGCATTCGAATCGACTTCACGGAATTCCAGTGATGCAGTCGCACCAAGAATCTCTTTCGCCTGCGCCGTGTCCTGAACACCAGGAAGCTGAACGACGATTCGCGTCGCGCCCTGACGTTGAACCAGCGGTTCGGCAACACCCAACTCATTCACACGGTTACGGAGAATGGTGATGTTCTGCGTTACAGCATCATTACGGAGCTCTTTAACACGCTCTTCAGTGAAGACTGCCGTCAGTTGCTTGGCTGCCTCATCAACACGGAAAACCATATCTGGATAAAGTTTCGCCAGCTCTTGCTCAGCCTTAGCAACATCCTCAGCTTTACGCAGCACCACTTCGATTGTCTGATCTTTAGTGAGGCGAATACCGCGATAACGAATTTTCGCTTCACGAAGCTCAGTACGGAAGACATCTTCCTGTTGGCTCAGCAGCTTTTCCATCGCAGCATCCATATCCACTTCCATCAAGAAATGAATACCACCACGAAGGTCAAGACCAAGCTTCATCGGGTTACCGCCCAAAGCTTCTAGCCATTCTGGTGTAGAGGCTGCAAGGTTTAACGCAACAATAGCGCCTTTCCCCAACTGACGGTTGAGTACGTCACGGGCTTCGATTTGCGTATCGGTATCTTTGAAGCGAACGAGAACAGTATTGTTTTCAAGCGCGATAGATTTGTAGGTGAGGCCGCTCTTATCGAGGGTTTCGGTGACAGAGTCCAGAGTTGAGAGATCTACCGAGGCACCACGTGCCCCGGAGATTTGCACCGCTGGATCTTCGCCGTATATATTGGGAAGTGCATAAAGTGCGCCGACAAAAATGACCAGCGCAACCATGATGTACTTCCACAAAGGATATCGGTTCAGCACAGCTTTGATCCTTTATGGTTGCGAAATTACAGTGACTTCATTGTGCCTTTTGGCAGTACAGCTGTCACAAAATCCTTTTTGATAGTCACTTCATTGTTATCGTTAAGAGCGATCACGATGAAGTCGTTGTCTTCTGAAATTTTGGTGATTTTACCAACCAGACCACCACCAGTAAGAACTTCATCCCCTTTGCCCATAGAAGCCATCAGATCTTTATGCTCTTTCACGCGCTTCGCCTGAGGGCGATAGATCATGAAATAGAAAATGACAGCAAACAGACCTAACATGATGAAAAGCTGGAGACCGCCGCCCTGCGGAGCTGCTTCGCCTGCTGCGTAAGCTGGTGAGATAAACATTCGTTTACGTCCTCGTTTGTATTTACGTTATTAAAATTAATCTTCTTTAAGCGGTGGTACTTCCCGACCACGGCGCGCATAGAAATCTTCTACAAAGGCATCCAATTTACCTTCGTCAATGGCCTTACGCAAACCTTCCATCAACAACTGATAATGTCGTAGATTATGGATCGTGTTCAGTCGGGCACCGAGAATTTCATTACAGCGATCAAGGTGATGCAAGTATGCCTTGCTGTAGTTTCGGCAAGTGTAACAGTCACACTCTGGATCCAGTGGACTTGTATCACTTTTGTGCTTCGCATTACGGATCTTGATCACACCATCGCTTACGAATAAGTGGCCGTTACGCGCATTACGCGTTGGCATCACGCAATCGAACATATCGACACCGCGACGGACACCCTCAACCAAATCCTCGGGTTTACCGACACCCATCAGGTATCTTGGCTTATCTTCAGGCAGTTGTGGACAGGTATGCTCCAAAACACGGTGCATATCTTCTTTCGGTTCACCGACAGCAAGACCACCGACAGCATACCCGTCAAAGCCGATCTCTGTCAGACCTTTAACCGAGACATCACGCAGGTCTTCATACACCGAACCCTGCACAATGCCAAACAGCGCGTTTTTGTTTTCAAGCTTGTCGTGGTGGTCTCGGCTGCGTTTTGCCCAGCGAAGACTCATTTCCATCGACTTTTGCGCTTCTTCATGTGTTGCCGGGTAAGGCGTGCACTCGTCGAATATCATCACGACGTCTGACCCCAGGTCTTTCTGGATTTCCATCGATTTCTCGGCATCCATGAAAATCTTGTCGCCGTTCACAGGGTTACGAAAATGCACACCCTCTTCGGTGATTTTGCGTATATCACCCAGCTGAACACCTGAAAGCCGCCAGAATCGGTCAGTATAGGTCCCTGCCAGTTCATAAAATCATGCAGGTCACCATGCATCTTCATCACTTCCTGGCCCGGACGGAGCCACAGGTGGAAGGTATTCCCCAAAAGGATCTGAGCACCTGTCTCTTTGACTTCTTCCGGTGTCATTCCTTTCACCGTACCGTAGGTACCCACTGGCATAAACGCCGGGGTTTCAACGGTTCCACGTTCAAACTCTAAACGACCACGACGCGCGCGACCGTCTGTTTTAATTAACTCGTATTTCACAATGCCTCCAAAGCGCCAGAGAAACAGTCTGGCAAATGTTCAGGCTCAGCATACCGCTGCCTGACTATGTTGCAGTTGTCACTGCAAGGGTTAACTGACAGAAATTACGCATCCTTGCGGGTGACGAACATCGCATCACCGTAACTGAAAAAACGATACTGCTCAGATACCGCTTCTTTATACGCTTTCATTACATGGTCATAACCCGCGAACGAGCTTACCAGCATAATTAAGGTTGATTCTGGCAAATGAAAGTTTGTTACCAAACAATCTACCAGCTGCCACTGATAACCCGGGTAGATGAAAATTTGGGTGTCGTCGAAGAAGGGTTGCAGCTCTGTGCCTTGCTCTTTCGCTTTCTGCGCCGCACTTTCTAGTGAGCGAACAGACGTTGTACCTACAGCAATGACACGCCCACCACGGGCTCGGGTCGCTGTGATTGCATCAACCACATCTTGAGGGACTTCTGCATATTCTGCATGCATAACGTGATCGAGTATGTTGTCGACACGAACAGGCTGGAAAGTACCTGCACCAACATGCAAGGTGACGAACGCTGTGTCGATACCTTTCTCTTTCAGGGCAGCGAGAATACTGTCATCAAAATGAAGCCCTGCCGTTGGTGCCGCTACGGCACCTGGTTTTTCGTTATATACGGTCTGGTAGCGCTCTTTGTCTGAGTCTTCATCCGGACGGTCAATATAAGGCGGGAGCGGCATGTGGCCAACTTCGTTGAGGATTTCTAACACCGCCATGTCGCCTTTGAAGCGAATTTCGAACAGGGCATCATGGCGCGCCACCATTTCAGCAGCAAACTCATCATTTTCGCCGAGGAAAAGTTCTGTTCCTGGCTTAGGGGCTTTAGAGGACCTGACATGAGCAAGAATTGTTCGCTCATCCAGCACCCGCTCAACGAGCACCTCCAGCTTACCACCTGACGCTTTGCGGCCAAACACGCGGGCAGGAATAACACGGGTGTTGTTAAACACCATCAGGTCGCCCGGTTGGACTAGCTCAAGAATATCAGTGAACTGGCCGTGGTTCAGTGTGCCGTCATTACCGTTAAGCTGTAACAAACGACTGGCCGTTCGGTCTGGTTGCGGATATCGCGCGATAAGTTCATCTGGAAGGTCGAAATGAAAATCGGATACTTGCATTAAAAAAGCCCCCTATAAAGCAGCTCGACAGTATAGGCGTAACCGCCACAATATCAAGCTTAGGGGGCCGAGGGGGATGTGTTAGAACGTCAATTTACGGTGACGTTTAAGGCAAGGCAGAAAAAGTAATAATGCAAACAGGCTGAACCAGTTTAAACTCCCGCCCGCCGCTTGAGCCTGCTCTGGTTTAACAGATAAAGGTGTTGCTGGGTAATTTCTCTCCGCGACATTAAAAATATCAACAGCGAATGTCGACATCGGGTCTTGATAGCCACCTTCAATTTGGTCATTAATCCACGAAAAGTAGGTACTGATTTGGGTGAACACATCCTCACGGTAGGTGAGACCACATCCTTCGCTGGTACCGAAACTCACGATGCCTACGGCACGGTAACCTTTATCACTGTCACCTGCATGATTGGGATCTTGCCAGACAAGTGGACCGCCGGAGTCACCACTGCATGTCCCCGTAGCCCGAAAAGGATTACTGGCACAAATATGCGCATACCCCGGAAACCCTTCTCCCATCCATTGGCACTGGCTATCAGCGATGCCCGTTAAATGTGTGCTGTATAGGTGACCATCGTTACGTGAGTTTGTGCCTGTTCGCCCCCACCCCGAAACATAGAGGTTCAGTTGTCGGCCGCTAGAGAACTCATTGTCAAGATCAGCCTGTTGTGAAGGTTGAATTAACGTAATCGGCTTAACGCGCTCTGGTAATGGTGATGCCAACTTAATGAGCGCTAAATCACCACGAAGATTTTTATCATTGTAATGAGGATAGATAATCGCATCTTCTACCAACATGGCTTCAGCATTAAAATTGACAGAGCCGCGATAGGTAAAGCCAGCAAAGACTTTAATTTTACTGTTTGCATGGCGAGTGATATCACCATCACCGTGAACAGCATCGATACAGTGGGCGGCAGTAAGAATGTAATTTTGTGCGATCACAATACCGCCACAGTAACTCTTGCCCGCGACGACGTAAGCCTGCCAAGGGGCTTCGTTGATCTCTACTTTTTGACCCGCAACAATGCGGGGAGCCGCAGAAAAACCTTCATATTTACTGTTGTTCAGCGACTCAGCAGATGCACCGAAATGAGCAAATACAGCAGGAAGAAAAGCCAGAAAACCAGACAACTTTAAGACATTCATACTTTGTACCACACAATCAAAATAACGCTTGTGGTTACAATATTAAAACATCTGTATTATTAGTTGGACTTAAGTTCATTTGTGACACATGATCACTGAATCAGTTTTTTTTTTATTGATAAAGATCATATTATTTATTAGGCAAGACATGGCATGTAATGATTGGTTTGAAGCAACATCAAATGGAGATGATATCGAGATTCACAGACCACTGCGATCTCGACGAAGGCTTTAGACAGACGTAAACAATGTTATCGGCGCCAGAGATTCAGCAGCAGCATAGGCAAGAAAAACCATGCGCCACCACTGGAGTTAGTATTTTGAGTCCCTACTTGTTGCGAGTTTAAGTTCGGGGAAGCAACTTTAAAATCACATGACTTTCCGGCCACACAGTTTTCCATCCACCCCGAATACGTTGACGCCTGAGTAAAAACATCAGGTGCTACACCTTGCCCGCATAATTGCCCGGCGCTGAAGCTCACAATACCAACCAACGTCTTCCCCCTATCGGCATCAGACACTCTATCTGGATCAGTCCATACCAAAGGGCCTCCAGAATCACCAAAGCATGTACTAAACCGAGACGAGTTAGTGCACACGTAAGCTTGCTGATATCCAGCAACATCACGAAGGGTCGTTCCCCAAGCGGTTGCACAGCTTAGGTCTGACACCAGTGAAAGGTGGGCTTTCTGTAGACGGTTTGAGATACCCTCACCCGTGGCTCGGATGCTCCCCCAGCCTGTTAGCTGCAAACTCATGTCTTCCCGGTCTCCAGCAACACTCTCCATACGCTGCTGCACCCTACTGTCCGCAATAACAACGGCAGGGGATGAGACTGAACGTGATAGTTTGACGACGGCAAGGTCGGCTTTAAAGGTCTTTTCAGTGTATTCAGGGTGAACTAACATTCGCTCGACCCCGACAACCTTCTCTTGAGGGATGTTGTAAACGCTTCTTTTGACGCTATCTGTTTTCGTGACAATTTTCACACGTTCGGGGCTAAGAGACAGTGGATAACCGTTTCTATCAAATAAACAATGCGCTGCGGTTGCAACCCAAGAAGGAGCGATAACCACAGCGCCACACGCAAAGCCATTATCGACAAACACTGCTGCTTGCCAGGGCGCGTCGTCCAGGTTTGCATCATCCCCATTTATCACACGCAGCGACATGTCAGCTGTCGCCGACCCAGTTACAAGAAAAATTAACAAACACATGAAACGCAAGGGCATTGGCATTCTCAGTCACAGGCTATAGAGTAAATGAATCACCAAAAAATGAGCGATATATGGCAACTTGGATATCGGGTATATGATGCAGACAACGGCATACCTCAACTGTTTCTTTTACGAGACAATAACATGAACTATCTTGCCCACCTTCATATCGCACAACTGTGTGAGAGTGAATTAACAGGCAACTTAGCTGCCGATTTCATTCGTGGTAAACCTGAAGGTAAGTTTCCTGAAAAAACGGTTAACGCTATCTACCTTCACCGGTTTGTCGACAGATTCATCGATAACCTGCCGGAAACAAAATACTGCAGGCAACACTTTTCCAAAGATCTATACCGTTTCAGTGCCATCGCGTTGGATATTTTCTGGGACCATATTCTCGCCATAGATTGGGACAATTATCACTCATTAGATCTTGAGCAATTTGTTGAAAACTGCAGAGTGCGGTGTAATGAGGAAAAACAACACATTCCGCAGCTACCGACTTCCTATCTGACCACTGCAGAAAGAATGTGGCAGAACGATTGGTTGTTGTCTTACCGTAAACGAGAAACCATCGCGCTGGTTTTAGAGAGAATGTCGCACCGAAGTCCTAGAATGGCACCATTACGTGATTGTGCGGCTGAGATCAATGTGCATTACGAACTGTTCCACGAGCAGTTTTCAGGTATTTACAAACAGGTTCAACACGCTGCATTGGCGTTTAATGAAACCAGAACATGACTTGTGGCGGATACAGAGTAGAACGGCAATAAAAAAGGGCTGCACCAGCAGCCCAATGTCTTCCCGTAGTTGTTTTTATTATTTTTACCGTTAACGATTAACCGAACTGGTTCATCGTATTGTCTTCACCCGCCGCTTTCAGCGCCTGGTCACCAGAGAAGTATTCTTTGTGGTCATCACCCATGTCTGAACCAGCCATGTTTTGGTGTTTAACCGTTGCGATACCCTGACGGATTTCTTTACGCTGAACACCACCAACATAAGCCAGCATACCTTCATCGCCAAAGTAGCCTTTCGCAAGGTTGTCAGTAGACAGTGCCGCTGTGTGGTAAGTAGGTAACGTGATGAGGTGGTGGAAGATACCCGCTTCACGAGATGCATCCGCTTGGAAAGTACGGATTTTCTCATCAGCTTGCTTCGCCAGTTCAGTCTCATCGTAATCAGTGCTCATCAGGTTAGCTCTGTCATACGCTGATACATCTTCACCCGCTGCTTGCATTGCATCGAATACTTGCTGACGGAAGTTCAAAGTCCAGTTGAACGATGGTGAGTTGTTGTAAACCAGCTTAGCGTTTGGAATCACTTTACGGATTTCGTTTACCATGCCGCCGATTTGCGAAACGTGCGGTTTTTCAGTTTCAATCCACAGCAGGTCAGCACCGTTTTGCAAAGACGTGATACAGTCAAGAACACAACGCTCTTCACCTGTACCTTGACGGAATTGGAACAGACCGTTAGGCAGACGCGCAGGCTTAACAAGTTTGCCGTTTTGCTTGAATACAACGTCACCATTCTGCAGTTTGTCAGCATCCATTTCTTCCACTTCAAGGAAGCTGTTGTACTGGTCACCCAAATCGCCTGGCTCGTTGGTTACAGCAATTTTCTGAGTCAGACCTGCACCCAATGAGTCCGTACGTGCAACGATAACACCGTCATCAACACCCAGCTCAAGGAATGCGTAACGGATAGCGTTGATTTTTGACAGGAATTCAATGTGAGGAACGGTAACTTTACCATCTTGGTGACCACATTGTTTAACGTCAGAAACTTGGTTTTCAATCTGAATACAACATGCACCCGCTTCAATCATTTGTTTCGCCATCAGATACGTCGCTTCTTCGTTACCGAAGCCCGCATCAATATCAGCGATGATTGGCACAACGTGCGTTTCAAAGTTGTCGATTTTCTCTTGGATTGCTGCTTTTTCAGACTCAGGAGCCTTATCCAGTTCACGAAACAGACCGCCCAGCTCACGCGCATCCGCTTGACGTAGGAAGGTGTAAAGCTCAGCAATCAGGCTTGCAACAGATGTTTTCTCGTGCATTGACTGGTCAGGAAGAGGACCAAACTCACTACGCAGAGCCGCAACCATCCAACCAGAGAGGTACAGGTAACGACGCTTAGTTGACAACAAGTGCTTCTTGATAGAAATCAGCTTTTGTTGGCCGATAAAACCATGCCAGCAGCCGAGAGACTGTGTGTACTGAGAAGAATCGGCATCATAGTTATCCATGTCTTCACGCATGATTTTTGCCGTGTATTTCGCAATGTCCAGACCCGTTTGAAAACGGTTCTGCAGCTTCATGCGAGCAACATACTCAGGGTTAATGGCATTCCAAGCGCTACCTTCGCGCTGGATCAGGTTTGTTGCTTCGTCAATTGTTGTTCTGTAGTTAGTCATGTGTTTTCCCTTTTAACTAAATGACTCTTGCACAAAGTGCCCGTCAATCAAAAGATTAAAAATCCCAGAGGCTTCTGTTAATCAAGCAATTCATAACCCGGTAGGGTCAGAAAATCGGTTAAGTGTTCACTGGTGGTCAGTGTTTCCATCATCGCAGCGGCCTGCTCGTACTTGCCGCCGTTATATCTTTCAGCACCCAGTTCATCTTTGAGTACCAGCATTTCTTCAGCTAGGCACTCGCGGAAAAATTCTGCAGTGACTGTCTTGCCGTTGCTCAACGACTTACCGTGCTTGATCCACTGCCAGATAGAGGCGCGGGAGATTTCAGCTGTCGCAGCATCTTCCATCAGGCCGTAAATTGGTACACAGCCATTGCCTGAAATCCACGCTTCAATGTACTGAACAGCAACACGGATGTTATGGCGCATACCATCTTCCGTTCTATCACCTTCGCACGGTTCGATAAGCTCGGCCGCGGTGATAGGTGCATCGTCAGAACGTGAAATGTCCATTTGGTTGATACGGTCACCCAATGCAGCATCAAAGACCTCTTTCGCTGTTCCAGCAAGACCCGGATGAGCAACCCATGTACCGTCGTGCCCGTTATTCGCTTCAAGAGACTTATCATTCTTGATCTTTTCCAACACTATCGCGTTCTGCTCTGGGTCTTTGGCAGGAATAAATGCTGCCATACCACCCATTGCCATCGCACCGCGCTGGTGACACGTTCTTACGAGAAGTCTCGAATACGCATTAAGAAACGGCTTCTCCATTGTCACAACCTGACGGTCAGGCAAGATACGGTCAGGATGGTTGCGCAATGTTTTGATATAACTGAAGATGTAATCCCAGCGACCACAGTTCAACGCGACAATGTGGTCTTTCATTGCATGCAGGATCTCGTTCATCTGGAACACTGCAGGCAACGTTTCAATCAGTACCGTTGCTTTGATGGTTCCGCGAGAAAGGTCGAAATGATCTTCAGCAAAACTAAATACCTCACCCCACCATGCCGCTTCTTGATATGCCTGAAGTTTTGGCACATAGAAGTAAGGGCCTGAACCATTCTCAAGTAATGTTCTGTGGTTGCGGAAGAAATAAAGTGCAAAGTCGAAAAGTGCACCAGGGATTGCTTTACCCTGCCATTCAACGTGCTTCTCCGTTAAATGCAAACCACGAACACGGCAAATTAACGTCGCTGGATTTTCGTTCAGCTCGTAGTGCTTTCCGTTTTGAGGGTTGGTGAAGGTGATCGTTCTGTTGATTGCATCTGTCAAGTTACGCTGACCGTCGAGAACACCGCTCCAAGTCGGAGAAAAAGAGTCTTCAAAATCGGCCATGAATACTTTGACGTTAGCGTTCAGCGCGTTGATGACCATCTTGCGATCTGGCGGGCCGGTAATTTCGAGGCGACGATCAAGCAGATCATCGGGAATACCGCGTATTTTCCAGTCGCCCTCGCGCACTGATGCTGTGTCAGGCAGAAAATCAGGTAACTCACCTTGATCAAATTTTTTCTGTTTTTCGACACGATCTGCAAGTAGTCCAGGTACACGGTCGGCAAACTTTTCAACCAATGCACTTAAAAATATCAGCGCTTCTTCACTTAAAACATCTTGATGATTTTTGGTGATTTCCGGATCTAACTGCAAAGCGTGACGGGAAGATACTGGCTGTGTACCCATCATTTTCTCTCCTTGACCAAATGTAACTTAATCACGACATTTATTGTTTTTAGCTAGGCAAAGAGTGCCTTACCCGCCTAGCTGATTAATTAGTAAACTGCCGTAATTTTAGCAAGAGATCAACAAAAAAAAAATTAAATACAAAATAACAACACGCTCTATAATAATTTAAAATCAATAACTTAAATGTAATTAGAGTAATAACTCAAAACGCCGAATTAAAACGAATTTCAGATTGTTATATCGACTGGGCATTTTTAGCGATAAAAAGGTGTTTTTGTAAGTCATTACGTAATTAAATTACATTTTGAGCGGTAAAAAAACACCCATACAAAGGCGTTTAAAACTGGGAGTAAAATCACAAAATAATAATAAGTCATTGATAATGATGTATTTAAAATGAATTTTTCACATTAAAATAAATCAAAAAGTGCATTTTCATACAAAGAAAGCTCATCATGACATTTGTAGCCAGATAACCGAATTTGCTTTCAGGTACGACGTAGTTATTTGATGAAAAATAAGTGATTAATTCTACAAATAAGACTTGAAAACAGAATAAAAAACCAACTTGTGGATTATGAGTGAAATAGTGGGTCACAAGAGCTCTTCAACTACCTTAGCAAGTGCTTCAAATGTCCCTCTTCGACTTGATGTGGGCCGCCAGACAAGGCCAATTTCACGATAAGCCTCTTTACCCGGTGGGTCTAAAACGACCAAATCAAGGTTGTCTAATAAGCCATGGTCTATCGCCATTTGCGGGATAAATGTTGTTCCTAATCCATTCGCAACCATCTGCACTAACGTATGAAGGCTTGTGGCGGCAAAGGGATTTATTTTCTCGTTACTGGTGAGCTTACAAGCTGAAACAGCATGGTCCGTCAAGCAATGTTCCCGATCCAAAAGAAACACGGATTCATCAGGTAAATCCCGATACCTCATGGGTAAACGCAATTTCTCCGCCTCACTTCGGCTCAACACCATCCGAAACTGGTCACGCCCTACTTTCCGGCTGGCCATTGCACCAATGTCCATCGGTAACGCCAGAATGAGAATATCGAGATCGCCATGCTTTAAGGCGCTCAATAAGTTTGCCGTTGTGTCTTCACGAAGCAAGAGGTTAAGTTCAGGGAAACTTGTATTGACCCGCTGGACCAAATCAGACAATAAAAAGGGCGCGATGGTCGGAATACAACCCAGCCTCAAATTACCGTGCATTGGAAGTTCACTAATTTTGGTGATTTCAAGTAAGTCCTGACTCCGCGCTAAGATCTCTCGGCTTCGTTTAACGACATCCTCGCCGATAGCCGAAAAAACTAACGTTTTGTTGTCTCTTTCTATTAGGCGAGTACCGATTAAATCTTCGAGGTTTTGAATACCTGAACTCAATGTTGATTGGCTGACGAAACATTGCTTGGCCGCCTCGCCAAAATGCCGTGTTTCGTAAAGGGTGACAAGATAGTGTAACTGCTTGAGAGATGGAAACTTGGTCATCGCTATTTCCGATTACATTAATCTATTAATTCCACTTTTTTCAATTTAGCAATTCCATTATAGTTTGTCGCGAATAACTATGGACTTAGGCAATTCTGCCTGTTTTTTCTACACTTAGGAGCTGAGAAATGGTACTAGTTGGCCGTCAAGCCCCAGACTTCACTGCAGCGGCAGTCCTGGGCAATGGTGAAATCGTTGATAACTTCAACTTCAAAACTTTCACTGAAGGCAAGAAAGCAGTAGTTTTCTTCTACCCACTGGATTTCACTTTCGTATGTCCTTCTGAGCTGATCGCTTTCGACAAGCGTTATGCTGACTTCAAAGAGAAAGGCGTAGAAGTTATCGGTGTTTCTATCGATTCTCAGTTCTCTCACAACGCATGGCGTAACACTGCTGTTGAAGACGGCGGTATCGGTCAGGTTCAGTATCCATTGGTTGCTGACGTTAAGCACGAAATCTGTAAAGCATACGACGTTGAGCACCCAGCAGATGGCGTTGCTTTCCGTGGTTCTTTCCTGATCGACGCAAACGGCGACGTACGTCACCAAGTTGTTAACGACCTGCCTCTTGGCCGTAACATCGACGAGATGCTGCGCATGGTTGATGCACTGAACTTCCACGAGAAGCACGGTGAAGTTTGCCCAGCACAATGGGAAGAAGGTAAAGCAGGTATGGACGCGTCACCTAAAGGTGTTGCTGCGTTCCTGAGCGAGCATACTGACGACCTGTAATTGCCGACGATACTTAGGTATCTGAGCGAAATATCAAAAAGCCCGCAATGCGGGCTTTTTTACGTTTATCTGCCGTGTGGGTGCCATGAGATCAACAGGAAAAAACTATTTGTGAAACTTATTTGAGCAGCTTTTCCATTTCTTCCTGGTTGGTGTGTCGAACATCTTTGCCCTTCACAAAGTAAATGATGTATTCACAAATGTTCTGGCAACGATCACCAACACGCTCTATCGACCTTGCTGACCACATCACCTTGAGCACATTAGGAATAGAGCGCGGGTCTTCCATCATGTACGTCATCAGCTGACGAAGAATCGCTTCGTACTCTTTATCTAAATCATCATCTGAGCGATAGACCTTCATCGCGGCATCGACGTCCATTCTTGCAAAGGCGTCTAGTACATCATGCAGCATCTTTGCCGCTTTTCGACCCAGCGCCTCAAGCAAACCAGAAAAGGTTGCTGCTGAGTCGAATAGTTCTCAAGTGTGGTTCGGGCAATACTGTCTGCCACATCACCAATGCGCTCGAGATCGGTAATGGTCTTGATGATTGCCATTACCAGCCTTAAATCACCCGCGGTTGGCTGGCGCTTGGCGATGATTCGAGTGCAGGCTTCATCAATCGCGATTTCCATCGAGTTCACTTTGTGATCTTCTTTGATCACATGCTTGGCCAGCTCTAAATCCTGATAGTGGACAGCATGCAACGCATCAGAGAGCTGTCGTTCAACCAGCCCGCCCATTGCCAGTACATGTGTTCGAATCGCTTCAAGCTCGATATTGAACTGTCCTGAAATATGTCGGCTGATATTGCTATTGCTCATGGTGTGTTTGCCCCTATCCATATCGTCCTGTTATGTAATCTTCTGTTTGTTTGTGCCTTGGTGTCGTAAACAAGGTATCCGTATCTGCATACTCCACCACCTTCCCCAAGTTAATAAACGCGGTTTGATCTGACACGCGCGCGGCTTGCTGCATGTTGTGTGTCACGATAACCACAGTGTACTTATGTTTTAGCTCATTGATCAGCTCTTCAATGGTCAGTGTTGAAATCGGGTCCAACGCTGATGTGGCTCATCCAACAGCAGTATTTGAGGTTCTATGGCAATGGCTCTGGCTATCACTAACCGCTGTTGCTGACCGCCAGAAAGGCCGAACGCATTATCATTTAGCCTATCTTTTACTTCATCCCAGAGCGCTGCAGCACGAAGCGATCGCTCAGCTGCATCATCTAATACCCGTGGGTTACTGATACCCTGAAGCCTTAACCCATAAATAACATTTTCGTAGATGGTTTTAGGAAAAGGATTCGGTCGCTGAAACACCATGCCCACCTGACGCCTTAAGGCAGGCACATTAATATTGTCATCGTAAATATTTTTACCATTCAGCAGTATCTCACCTTCCACCTGACAACCGTCAACCAAATCATTCATCCGGTTAATACATCGTAACAATGTTGATTTACCGCAGCCGGAAGGACCGATAAAAGAGGTGACTTTTCCTTTCGGAATGCGCATGTTGATATTAGACAACGCCTGTGTGCCATCATAGAACAGGTTGAGATTTTTGATGACCAATGCCGTCTGCTCATCCGGCAGTGACGAAAGGTTAATAGGTTTAGGAAAGCCTGCACTGGCATCAAACGAAATCATCTCAGTTGTCCTGCTAAATATCTTGCTCCAGTGCACGGTACTTGTCTCTCAGCTGGTTGCGTATAGCAACAGCAAAAAGATTCAGACTCACTACGACTGTCAAAAGTAAAAATGATGTGGCGTAAACCAGCGGTCTTGCCGACTCAATATTCGGGCTTTGAAAGCCAACATCATAAATATGGTATCCAAGGTGCATGAACTTTCTTTCCAAATGTAGGTAAGGAAAGTTTGCATCCAGCGGTAAGTTCGGCGCGATCTTCACCACGCCCACCAGCATTAATGGGGCGACCTCACCCGCTGCACGGGCAACGGCCAGAATCAATCCGGTCATCATCGCGGGCGTTGCCATCGGCAAAACAATCCTGAAAAGCGTTTCGGATTTTGTTGCACCCAAAGCCATAGAACCGTGGCGAACCGGCGTGGGAATACGCGACAAGCTTCTTCTGTGGAGACGATAACCACGGGCAGCGTCAGCAATGCCAGTGTTAAAGAAGACCACAAAATGCCTGGCGTACCAAATGTCGGCGCAGGTAACGACTCAGAATAAAACAGGCTATCTATGCTGCCGCCGATAAAATACACAAAGAAACCGAGACCAAACACGCCGTAGACAACCGAGGGGACTCCCGCAAGGTTAGCTATCGCGATACGAATGGTCGTTGTAAACCGGTTCTTTGCTGCATATTCATGAAGGTAAACCGCCGTAAGCACACCGAGAGGCATCACCAAAATAGACATCAACAGTACCATTAATACCGTACCAAAAATGGCCGGAAACACACCGCCTTCAGAGTTTGCCTCCCGCGACTCACCAATGATGAACCGTTTGACCTGCTTCATCCAGTGAAGAAGCTTTTCTGGGGCAGACATATTATTGGGGTACCAAACGTCGACAATGTTAGCCATCGGCACTTGTATCATTGCACCGGTGCGAACTTTTACGTTGAGACGGTCATCTTTCAGTACCTTGCGCGCTTCGAGTAAACGCCTCTCGAGTTCAGCATATTCCTCATCAAGGCGCGTCTTTTCTGCCAAAAGTTCAACGGGTGGCTGCTGGCCTTTTTGCTCAACGCTTCGTTGCTTCAACCGGAGTTGCTCCAGCTGATAGTTAACTTTACCAATCTGGTTTTTCTCGATATGCCGAATCGTATCAAGTTGCAGGTGCGTAATAGCTAGGATATTGTGCAATTCATCGTTATCAAACACCCGAGTATGAAGAGCCCCATCATTAAGAAAACTGACAGGCTGACCGTACATCACCCCACCTCGTGAGCGTTCAATCACTGCAAGTTGTGCGGGCGCTCTTATGCTGCTCACATCCTGAGCCAGAACGGAGAGAAAATCGTGTTGTTCACTTTCACGGTGACCAATTCGTATTAAATAGCGAGCCTGTGTCGGCGCCTCTGGCTTTGCTACATCGACTCCAGCCTCAATGAGTTGACGGGTAGCGACATCTGATTCCTGATAAATCTCGCCATAAAACGTATCCGTGCCGCCTGACTGATTTCTGACTTCGAACTTGTAAACAATATTCGGCCAGAAATAATGTAAACCTTGCCAACCAATCAGCAATGAAACGCCAAGTACGGCAAATATACAGAGGCTTATCATGCCACCTGTCAACCATACCCAAGGGGTCGACGTCACTCCCCTGCCAATATTCATAACACCTTATCCGTCTCAGAGCGCACTGTACTTCTCCCGCATACGCTGGCGGACAATTTCAGCAATCGTGTTAAACAAAAACGTAAACGCAAACAGCGCAAACGCAGTCAGAAAAAGAACTCTGAAGTGAGAGCTGCCTACTTCGGATTCCGGCATTTCTATCGCAATATTGGCAGCAAGTGAACGCAGGCCTTCAAATACATTCAAATTCATTACCGGGTTATTGCCCGTCGCCATCAAGACAATCATGGTCTCGCCCACCGCTCGGCCAACCCCCATCATAATCGCCGCAAAAATACCGGGGCTTGCTGCAAGTAACACCACATTTCTCAATGTCTGCCAATGCGTTGCCCCTAAGGCCAGCGAACCATTAGTAAGGTGCCTAGGCACAGAGTAGATAGCGTCTTCTGCAATCGTGTAAATCGTCGGAACAATGGCAAACGCCATTGCAATACCAACAACCAGCGCGTTCCGCTGATCAAAGTTGATACCTAGGGAGAGCGTGACAAAGGTGCTCGCATCGCTTTGCAGATAATGGTGTTCGATAAACGTGCCGCACTTGAAGGCAAGAAGTCCTGTTAATGCAATGACAGGAAGCAGCAGAAACACATGCCCGCCGAGCCCCATCTTCTTGCGCAATGTTTTTGGCATTGCCCCCCAAAAAGCCCCGATGCTGACAAATACCAGAGGCAAGAGAGGAAACAGTAGCAACACCCCAATAAGGTTTTGCTCAACAATGGGTGCCAACCATAGACCCGCAAGGAAGCCAAGAATGACAGTAGGCAGCGCCTCCATCAGCTCAATAGTTGGCTTGATGGCCTTTCGTACCCCCGAGGCATCAGGTATGCCGTATATATCGCGCCACCGATAGCCAAAGGGATAGCGATAAACATTGAGAACAAGACAACCTTGATGGTCCCAAAGAACATTGGGATAACACTTAACTTTACTTCAACGTCATCGTCTGCCGTCGTCGATTGCCAAACGAAAGCAGGTTCTGGGTAATTCTCATACCATACTTTTTGCCAAAGCGAGCGCATACTGACTTCTGGGTGGGGGTTGTTAACGGCAAACAGTTCCCATTGCCCATTTTTTTCACTCACCAAGGTTTTCGACGATGCAGACAGGCCAATATGAGTGACGCCGGCCAGAGAAGGCAGTGCAAAGTGATCCGTTTTCTCGCTGGTCGCGTTCCACAGCGTCAATGTTCCCTTATCATTGAGCACCACAAGTGACTTTCTATGTACCTCAGACTGAAGCGCAGCAATACTACCGTCGGCGTTAAACGTTCGGATTAGGGCTAAATCTCGCGTTCCTTCTTTCAATACTTGAAACCACTGGCTGACCTGACCATCTTTTGACGTGACAATAACGGAGCTCGCACCGGGCAGCAAAGCGATACTGACGGGTTCACTGCCAGTAAAACCATCAACAGGTACACTATCAGTGCGCTTTACCTGTGTATCTGAAATTTGATAACGCTCGATAGTATTGTTACGCAAAACAAACAGCACGCTGCCATCAGGTGTAATGACAAATTGCTTTACACCGGCTGCAGCAAGCGTACTTTTCAAAACCTCGCGACGCTTATCATGCGAACAATCACAATGTGGCTGCCAACCTGTCCCGCAACAGTGAGTACATTTTGTTCAAGGCCAAAAGTGAGGGCAGAAACAGGGAGCCCTTCTTCTAACGAAGTATCAGGAAAAAAGGCACTAATATCAGGACGAAAGCTCGGAGAGTTCATCGATGATGACAGCTGGTGAAACACAACACGTCCATCTGTCTGCCCATAGGCGGTGATGTGATGTTTACCGGGCAAGCTGTAAAAGCTCGATGGCGTGTCTGTTAATGTAATTTCTTGCCGAGTGGTTGACGGAGAGAAAGGATCAAAAACAGCAAGCTGCCCCTGAGCGCTGTATCGGTAAACATACTTTTGATTGTTCTCAACACCGACATGCACAGTCTCACCCGGAAGAGATAAACTGTACGCAAGTTTTTGTTCCACAGAGGCAGATTTGAGCAACGGCATCGTCACGGCAAACAGGTACACGAAAATAAGCAACAATAAGGCAAGGACAAATGTACCGCCCATCTTCACGGTCACACTGGTCGCTCTGTCCTTAATTTGTCTTACCACATCTCCCTGATTTGTTAACTCTGCGGCGTCAGCCATTCATACCTCAGCACATTTTCTCAGCCGATCATAATATGACTTTTTGATGACATATATGTTACAGCGCTCATTTTTTTATTATTTCTGTCAATTGTAATAAAAATGAAATGCACACTTACTAACCTCCCGACGTTGATGGAAGACACAGTTTAATGCTCCTTTATCATGCAGTAGTAGACAGGGATTTGAGGGACTTCAATAATAAACCTCCCCCCAACAACACTGTCCGAGGTTAGCGATGAAACAACTGGTTGTAACATTTATAGGTCCCGATCGGGCCGGTTTGGTAGACCAGATCTCCAATGTCATTTTTGTTCACCACGCCAGCTGGCAAGCAAGTAGCTTGTCGAACCTCGCTGGTATGTTCACCGGTATTATTTTGGTTCAGGTATCTGAAAACCAATTTAATCCTCTTTGTGACGCTCTCTCACAAATCGATGGTCTCGACGTAATGATCAGTGAAGGTGCAGAGCAATCTTCTACCATGCATCAAGCCTGTTCGTTATCTGTTACAGGAAACGACCGCCCGGGTATTGTTCAGGAAGTGAGCAGAGCCTTGGCAACGTTTGGCATCAATATCAGCAAAATGGAAACCCACGCGCAGAGCGCCGCGAATGCAGGTACCATGATTTTCCTTGCACAGTTCAAACTGACGATGCCGACATCGGTATCAGAAAGTGACTTACAAGAAGCACTTGAGGCACTGTCAGACGATCTGATCGTGGAGTTTGACCAAGAAGAAAGTCAGTGATTAGGAAAAACAAAAAACAATGAGCGTCGACAAGTAC
This sequence comes from Veronia nyctiphanis, assembly GCF_004116385.1. Lineage (GTDB taxonomy): Bacteria > Pseudomonadota > Gammaproteobacteria > Enterobacterales > Vibrionaceae > Veronia > Veronia nyctiphanis. The sequence continues at coordinate 104,459 of NZ_PEIB01000012.1, forward strand.
TATATCGATAAAGAATTAAGCTGGTTATCTTTTAACGAACGGGTACTGCAAGAAGCCGCAGACAGAACCGTACCTATTATCGAGCGGGTACGGTTTTTAGGAATATTCTCAAGTAACCTTGATGAGTTTTATCAAGTCAGATTTGCTGATATAAAGCGCCGCATCATCATCAACGAAGCGCAGGGTGGTGACAACTCCGCGAAAGAACTTCTGGCCAAAGTTCAGGAAAAGATCCTCAAGTTAAATCAGGATTTTGATCATCTGTATAATGAAATACTGCTCGAAATGGCCCGACGACATATCTTCTTAGTGAATGAACGTCAGCTAACTGAATATCAGCAAACCTGGCTCAAAAAGTTCTTCCGCAGTGAGCTTTTGCCACATATCACGCCGATCATGCTGACTGACGATATGGACGTGCTGTCTTTCCTTAAAGATGCGAATTCATATCTCACCGTTACCCTGAAAAAAGAAGGTGAAGCGCCCAAATACGCGCTTATCGAAATCCCAACGGATGATGTTGAACGGTTCATCAAAGTGCCAGAGCCTAAAGGACGCCGCCGTAGAAAAACCATCATTTTGCTCGACAACATTATTCGCCTCTGCCTAGATGAAATTTTCCGCGGCTTCTTTGACTATGACACCGTTGAAGCCTATGCGATGAAAATGACGCGTGACGCAGAATATGACCTGACGAATGAAGTTGATCATAGTCTGCTTGAAAACATGTCAGACAGCCTTGACCAGCGCCTAACTGCACTCCCGGTGCGTTTTGTTTATCAGCGTGACATGCCGAAAGATATGATCACAAAGCTGACAAAAATGCTCAAAATTTCCGACTACGACAGTGTACTCCCGGGTGCTCGCTACCATAATTTCCGTGACTTTATTGGCTTCCCGAATGTCGGGATGCGTTACCTCGAAAATCCATCGCTACCGCCAATCGAGTCCGCTGACTTCCAGCTCTACGATAACGCCTTTGATGCGATACGAAATCGTGATGTATTGCTTTACTACCCGTATCATACCTTCAGACATATGACTGAATTCGTGCGTCAGGCGTCGTTTGATCCCAAAGTACGAAGTATTCGAATCAATATATATCGTGTCGCGAAAAACAGCCGGATCATTAACTCGATGATCGACGCGGCGAATAACGGAAAACGCGTCACTGTTGTCGTTGAACTGCAGGCTCGTTTCGATGAAGAAGCGAATATTGAGTGGGCGCGCGTCCTGACTGATGCTGGCGTCAAGGTAGTTTTCGGTGCTCCGGGCTTAAAGATCCACTCTAAGCTTTGCTTGATCACTCGACGTGAAGAAGGCGGTGTGCGCGAATACGCACACATAGGCACAGGTAACTTTCACGAGAAAACCGCACGTATCTACACTGATTTCTCGCTATTTACCGCAGAACAGCCCATCACATCTGAAGTTCGTCAGGTCTTCGATTTCATCGAAAATCCGTATAAACCGGCTAAATTCCGACACCTGTTGGTCTCTCCACGCAACGCTCGCACACGCATCTACAAACTGATTGAGCGTGAAATTGAACATGCAAAAGCCAAGCGTAAAGCAGGAATTACTCTCAAAGTAAATAACCTCGTCGATAAAGGGCTGGTTTCGATGCTTTATAAAGCCAGTAGTGAGGGGGTGAAAATTCGGATGATTATTCGCGGTATGTGTTCATTGGTACCGGGGATCAAAGGCGTCAGTCAGAACATCAAAGCCATCAGTATTGTTGACCGCTTTTTGGAGCACCCGCGAGTATTCGCTTTTGAAAATGGCGGCGAGAGGGATATATATATTTCTTCTGCCGACTGGATGACGCGAAACATCGATAATCGTATCGAAGTTGCCACACCAATTCGCGATGAGCGTCTAAAAGACAGGATCATGGACATTCTTGAATTGCAGTTTGCCGATCGTGCCAAAGCTCGCGTTCTCGACAAAGACATGTCAAATAACTACGTTAAACGCGGAAATCGCAAAAAAATTCGTTCACAGATCGAAATTTACGATTACCTTAGACATGTAGAGAGACAAGAAAAACGTCTGGTGGAAAAGCAAAGAAATGATCGAAACGACGACAACTGAACGTCCCCGTGAAATCGCAGCGATAGATCTGGGTTCCAACAGCTTTCATATGGTGGTTGCCCGTGTCGTCGGGCAAGGACTGCAAATTGTAAGCAGACACAAACAACGAGTCCGGCTTGGCGCCGGGCTCGACGCACAAAATAACCTCGATAACGCTTCTATTACCCGCGGTGTGGAATGCCTTGCCATGTTTTCAGAGCGCCTGAAAGGGTTCGACCCTGAAAATGTGCGAGTGGCGGCTACCCACACTCTGCGGCAAGCTGCCAATGCGCACGTATTTCTTAAACGTGCTGAAACCGTCTTCCCTTATCCGATTGAAGTGATCCCCGGTGAAGAAGAAGCTCGCCTGATCTATCTCGGCGTCAGCCACACTCAACCCGGCGAGGGGAAAAGACTGATCGTCGATATCGGCGGGGGCAGTACCGAGCTAGTCATTGGCAGTGAGTTTGAACCGTCACAGCTCACCAGTAAACACATGGGATGCGTCAGTTACAACCAACGCTATTTCCAGAAGGGAAAAATAACGCCGAAAAACTTCGCCGCTGCTGAGTTATCAGCAGAAGGTAAGCTCGAGAGCATCGCTCAGAATTACATCAAAAAAGGCTGGGATTCAGCAGTTGGCTCATCAGGTACCATCAAAGCCATCAAAGAAGTCATTATCTCCATGGGTTTTGACGACGGTGAAATAACCAAAAAGCGACTAGAACTGATCATCGAGAAGTTATTGGTATTCAAATACGTCGATGAGATTAAATTGCCGGGATTACCTGAAGAACGCATTCCTGTTTTCGCTGCGGGCGTGGCCATTTTATCTGGTGTGTTTAGAGCGCTGAAAATTGAAAAGATGGTGTTCTCGGATGCAGCATTGCGAGAGGGCTTGCTCTACGAAATGGAAGACAGGTTCCAGCACTCTGATATTCGTGGACGCACAGCGGGCGATCTGGCATCCAGATATCATGTCGATCTGGAACATGCCGCAAGAGTTCAACTCATGGCATCAGACCTTTACGCCCAATGCGAACCCAACCCAAGTACCAAGAAAGCTGAGCTCGGCGTTCTGCTTAACTGGGCTGCGTTGTTGCATGAAGTCGGACTGAGTATCTCTCATTCCGGTTTCCACAAGCATTCCGCGTATATCCTGCAGAATACTAACCTCCCCGGCTTTAATCAGGAACAGCAGACGGTTCTGGTATCATTAACACGCTTCCACCGCAAGTCGCTTAAACTTCATGAAATGCCGGAATTGGTTCTCTTCAAACCCAAGCAGCTTCATCCCTTGATCAGAGCCATTCGTCTTGCCTGTGTCTTGAACGTTCAACGCACTGACGAACCGCTGCCAGACGTTACTCTGGACGCAGATGATAAAGACTGGACCCTGACCTTCCCGTCAGGATGGTTGAGTGACAACAGACTGCTGGCAGCCGATTTGGAAACAGAACAAGATTACTGGACATCAGCAGGTTGGAGCCTGTCGATTGCAGAAGCCATCTCGGATGATATAGAAAGCGAAAAAGATCAATAAGATTGAAGCACACTCAGAATACAAAAAAGCCCGTTATACGGGCTTTTTACGTTTTAGTCAGTGCGCTTTTCCAACCCTAACTCATCAAGCTGTTGATGAATCAACGCATCTGGCAACGCTACCAGTCCGTCCTGACGGACCAACGCCTGGCCACCAGCCGAGAAAACTAGCCTTAAAAATTCAGCCTCAACAGGTGGTAAGGGTTTCCCAGGGACTTTATTCAGGTAGATGTATAGATAACGAGCAAGAGGATATTCGCCGCTGGTGACATGCTGGGTACCCGCAGGCACAAACTTGTCACCGCGGTTTTTAGCCAGTGGCACCATACGCACACCCGCCGTCTTGTAACCCGCCCCTGCATAACCGATAGCACCCAATGAACTGGCTACCGATTCAACAACCGACGAAGAGCCCGGCTGCTCATTCACATCATTACGAAAGTCGCCCCGACAGAGAGCGCGACTTTTAAAATACCCGTAAGTGCCTGACACGGAATTACGGCCGAAACGCTGGATATCTCTGCGCTGCCAACTCCCCGTCATCCCAAGCTCTCCCCAGCTCTCGTACTTACGGTTTTTGCCGCAGCGCAGGGTCTCTGAAAACATGGCATCAACCTGAGCAAGGCTTAACCCAGTAATAGGGTTATCCTGATGAACATATATCGCCATCGCATCGATCGCGACCTTGAGTTCAACAGGAGGATAACCATAACGTTCCTCGAACGCTTCTCGCTCACCCGTGCGCATAGGACGGCTCATAGTGCCAAGCTGTGCCGTGGACTCAATCAGAGCAGGTGCTGCGGTGGAAGAACCTGACGCCTGAATCTGTACATTCACATTGGGATAGTGACGCTCAAACGCGCTACTCCAATTGATGACCAGGTTCGACAAGGTATCAGAGCCAACAATCGATAGGTTGCCGTAAAGCCCCTGCACCCGCTGGTATTCATCTTTATGATGCGCAAAAACGGCAGTGGAGAAGACCACCGCAGCTACAGTGAGTGTAAACGCGACGCTTTTCAGCATCTTAATCGCTCCGGCAAGGTAAATGAGAACATACTCCCCTCGCCGACTTTACTGGTGATTTCCAGATTGGATTCGTGATGCCCTAGAGCATGCTTAACAATGGCTAGCCCCAGACCACTGCCCCCCGTTTCACGGGAGCGCGCTTTGTCGACGCGGTAGAAACGCTCAGTCAGGCGGTCAATATGCTGAGGTGCAATCCCCTCACCACTGTCAATGACTTCAAGACGAGGGCCGTTCGCAGTATCAAACCATTTCACATTGACGGCAGCACCTGCTGGTGTGTGTTTGACCGCGTTATATACCAGATTCGAAATCGCACTGCGCAGCTGATCATCGTCACCATAGACTTTGAGTTTGTTATCGACATCAAAGTTCAGCGTATGGTCATGCTCTCCACTCAGTGTCTGCGCTTCTTTTTGCAGCACATCAAGCATCGCCGGAACGTCCACAATATGGTCAAGTTCAAGCTTGGCGGAAGCCTCAATTTTCGATAGCGTAAGCAGCTGGTTAACCAGAGATTCCATCCTCGTCAGCTGCTCTGTCATTACGCCATGCGCCTTGTCCCACATCGGTCCAACCATCATCTCAGGGTCTTCCGACATTTCCAGATAACCCCGTAACACCGTCATTGGAGTGCGCAGTTCATGTGATACGTTGGCAAAGAAATTACGACGCATCCCTTCCAGCTGTTTGAGCTGAGTAACATCACGCACAACCATCAGGTATTCGCCTTCTGCGTAAGGCATGGTCCGGAATTCAAGAGTAGAGGCGGCATTGACTGGCGAGCGCATTTCGAGCGCATGGTCAAAATCGGACGCAGAGAGGTAGCTGATAAATTCAGGGGTCCGAATAAGGTTACCGATATACTGCCCGGCATCAGACGGCATGCGAAGCCCCAGAAGCTCTTCTGCCAGCTTGTTACACCAAACTATAGATCCGTCATAGTCATACACCACAACGGCATCAGGTAACGATTCTGCACCATTCCTGAAACGGCGAATAAGGTTAGCAAGGTCTTGTCTGCGGCGACGGTTGCGTTTTTGAAGGCGGTAAATGCCACTAAATAGTGGCACCCAGCTTCCCGCGCCGGAAGGCGGTGTCAAACTACGCTCTTTCCAAAGCCAGTCAGAAAGCTTCAGCTGATGATAGAAATTCCAGAAAAGTACAACAACACTGGCGAGCAGTAACCACCAGGCTAAGTTCCCCACCAGCAGGCCAATACCTACCCAGGGCAAATAAAAAAAAGCCAGCTCCAGAGCCAGCTTTTTCCAAGTCAGTCGTTCGACCATGCATTACTCCATATGCTGCGACAACGTTTGCGCAGCAAAAAACACGTTGAGCGCAAACCTATACTCGGGTAGAAAAACGATACCCCGCACCGCGAACAGTTTGAACAAGCTTATCATGTCCTTCACTTTCCAGTGCTTTTCTCAGTCGACGAATGTGAACATCAACAGTTCGGTCTTCAACGTACACATTGGTACCCCAGACGTTGTTGAGCAGTTGTTCACGGCTGTAAACACGCTCCTGATGCGTCATGAAGAAGTGCAGCATTTTGAATTCCGTCGGCCCCATGTCCAGCGGTCTTTCATTGGCTGTTACACGGTGAGAAACCGGGTCCAGTTTCAAGCCTTGTACGTCAATCACATCATCCAGTGATGTCGGCGACACACGGCGCATTACCGCTTTCAGACGCGCCATCAGCTCTTTAGGCGAGAAAGGCTTGGTGATGTAATCATCAGCACCCACTTCCAGACCGCGAACTTTATCTTCTTCTTCTCCGCGCGCTGTCAACATAACAAGCGGGATCTGGCGTGTCAGCTCATCGCGCTTCAGGTGCTTAATCAAATTAATACCAGAGCCACCAGGCAGCATCCAGTCAATCAGAATCAGTTCAGGGTAAGGTTCGCAGATTTTTTCAAGTGCGCTGTTATAGTCATCAGCCTCAACTGCTTCGTATCCCTTTTGTTCCAGAACAAAACACAACATCTCTCGGATTGGTGCTTCGTCTTCTACGACAAGTATCCTTCTAGCCATTTTCAATTTTACCCAACAAGCCAAACATATCTGGGACGCCATTATGTGATTCAATTATGACACTTTTGTGACTTTTGACCATAAATGCAACTCATTTTACGTTTCAGTTATTTGACAGTGCTGTCAATCATTCTAGCTTCCCGGATCCGGACCTGACTGACCCCTCCGCCCAGTGATTCAACGGCCACCTGCGTACCTATTCGTTCGACCAAGGTACCAACGTGAGAAATCACACCAATCTGCCGACCATCAGCCTGTAAAGTATCTAGGCACGCCAGCGCCATCTCAAGGCTGTCAGGGTCAAGTGTACCAAAGCCTTCATCGATAAACAGGGAGCCAAGCAGACGGCTGTCAGCAGCCAGTGAAGCCAGCGCTAATGCCAAAGCCAACGAGGCGAGGAAACTCTCACCGCCGGAGAGAGACTCAACACTTCGAACCTCATCCCCCATATCATGATCGACCACCTGCAAGGCCAGCGGGCTACCTGGTACCGTTTGCAGGGCATAACGCGGCGCAAGATCCTGAAGATGGACATTGGCGGCCAGCACCAGTTGCTGTAGCGTCAGAGACTGAGCGAGATTACGGAATTTACTGCCAGTGGCTGAGCCAATAAGTTCAGAGAGTTTGAGCCAAAGTTCTGTCTGCCCTTGCTGCATTTCAAGCGATTCTAGCAAGCTACCTGCTTGCTTCTCCGCCTCTTCACCGTTAGCCAGCGCCTGACGAGCAGTGAAGATTTGCTCTTCAAACCCTGATTTTTCTGATTGCCAATCGATCCGCTGTCGATCCGCACTTTCCGCATCGTTCAAATCACCATTTTCAGTCAGCCAACATAGTGATTGGTTGTATCATTTTCCAAATTGACGAGTTGCTGTTGACGCTCAGCGACCAGAGTGATGGCAGCATGAACATTTTGATCCAGTCCGGCCAACGCTTTACGTTCCTCATCAACCCATTCAGGCGTTTTGCTGAGTAGCTGCATCAGCGCGGATTCAGTCAATTCAAACGACTTTTGCCAGTTAAGCCAACGATGAACGATTTCCCGGTGTGACTGCCCTTGCTGCTTGATTTGTTCAGTCACAGAAGCCAACGAGGCGGTATTTGCCGCTCGCTGCTCTGCCAGCAGATTACATCTCTGAGTCTGTGCTTTGAGCTCTGATTCAGCATCTTCACGTTGCTTTTTCAAACGTGCCTCAAAGCCCTGCAAATCTTCTTCCTGTACCCATTGTCTTCGTTCTGACGATTTACCGTCCAGTTCGGTTTGAAGCGCCTGTCGCTGCTTATTGCTCTCATTGACTTGCCCTGAGAGCGAAGACAGCTGCTGTTGAAGCGCAGCAATCTCGGGTTGCAGTCCGGTCAGTTGCTGAGTAATCGTTTTGTGTTGTTCATCCAAAGTGCGGAAGTGGGCGATTTTCTGTTTCATCGTCACCACGTATTGCTCTGCGCCATACTGATTGAGCATCGCCTGCCAACTATCATCGCCCAGCAATTCATTCAGTGCATGATGACGAGACGTCACCTGCTCACCAGCACTGCTTGCCAATGTGCGTTGCGCGTCGAGGCGTTCCCGGCACTGGGTTTCACTTTGCTCTACCTCGTGGCGTTCCTTTTGAAGCTGCTGCTCGAAACGCTGCAAAGATTCAAGACTTTCACGCTGCTGGCGAATTTGCCTGAAAGATACCTCGCGCGATTCGATGGTTTTGTAGAGTTCTTCCGTTTTCTGGGCATGCTCGACACCCTGACGCTGCATCTCAGTTAACCAATCTGAAAGCTGTTCAGCATTGAGGTTATCAGTCAGTAAATGTTCACATCCGAATTCATACAAGGGCGAGGTCAGGCTTTCCCGAATTTGTTGTTCAATGTAATGAAGCTCAGCCAGTGGTTGTTCCAGCTTTGAAAGGTGATGCTCTGACTCAGCGTATTGCTGAGCAACAAAACGTTTTTTACCGTCTAGCTGACGAAGTTCTTCTTGAAGAACTTGCAGGCGGTGACGTTGGCTTTGTAACACCCCCTCTACCACCGGATGATTCTCTGCGTAAGGGTGATGTTCTGAACCACATAGCGGACAAGGATCACCGTCTTGCAGTTCGGCACGGAATTCACTGAGATTTACAATGCTGAGGCTCTGATTGTAGGCATGTTCCGCTTCCTCGTACTGCACCGCCTTTTGCGCAATGACAGGCTCCAGCTCTTTCAGTGCCCGTTCAGATTCGACCAAAACCTGTTGGAATCGGGTTTTATCCGCATCAAGTCGGGCTTTATCAGTGAGAACCGATTGCCATTTCTGACCACTCATCTGCAGTTGACGGCGCTTCTCAAGCTCTATTTGTAGGCCGTTAAAACGCTCTAAATCCTGCTGATGCTGACGCTCCAGCTCCTCTGGCTGCAGAGAAGAAAGAGCCGCTTCCACGGCCTGTTTTTCTTTGGTCACGGCAAGCTGGTGACAATCAGCTTCTGTCAATTGCATGGTAATTTGTTGTTGCAGCGACGTGAGATGACGAATTTCACGCTCAGCACCATCAAGGTTTTCGCGTGCAGCCAGATACTGCTCAAGATTATCGAACAGGGGCTGATATTGTTCAGCGACCTGTGCAAAGTCACCGTACTGTTCAAGCTCGCGTTGGATTTGGTGTTGCTGGCTGGTCAGTTGAGCCTGACGTTTATCAAGGTCATCGTGCTCAGCGTTGGCCTGATTGTAACTGGAGGTCACGGAATGCGATTGCGACAAGACCTGAGACAGCTGCGACGTCAGCGCCTGAATTTCTGTATCTAACGCAGCAGCCCGACGAATACGTGGCTCAGCGTCTTCCCAGCTGATTTCACTCTCCGCAAGCATTTTTTCTGCTGCTGCCTTCGCTTGCTCAGCAGCCTTGGTGTCATTTTCTAACACAGCCACAGCCGACTCTTTATCAGCGGCTATTTTCTTGAGCTGTGTCAGCGATAATTCCGTTTGTTGAAGCTGGATGAAATCAGCCCGCGCAGGCTGCACTTTATCGAGAAGCCCAAGTTCGTCACGACGGGGAGACGCTTCTTCCAACGCCTGTTGCGCCGCTTGCTGCCCTTCTCTTGCTTCAGTCAAAGACGTCGATAGCGTTTCATACTGCGCTACCGTTTTACCGTGGCTCTCCAACAGCTTGAGTGAACTCTCCGTCTCAGCTAACTGGCTGGCCGCTGTTGTCTGCTGCGTTTGATAGGTTTCTTTTTCTTCGTCAGTGAGAATACGAATATCACCAATTTGGCGCTGAATCGTCGCCAGTTTTTCTTTTTCTTCTTTGGCCCGTTCATGCGCGGCCATTGAAAGTCGGCTGTATATCTCACCACCCGTCATTCGCTCAAGGAGCGCCGCTCTCTCATCAGCGCCAGCTTTGAGAAATGCCGCAAAATCACCTTGAGGCAACATCACCGCGCGCCTAAATTGCTCATAACTCAGGCCAACTAAACGCTCGATTTCAGCCATCACTTCCTGTTTTTTGCCCGCAAAGCGCTGACCGGACTCAAGGCTTTCAAGCCATTGTTCAGACGGTTGAACTCTCCCGTCGGCTTTACCTCTTGCACGGCGAACATGCCAGTGTGCACGCCAAACCGTGCCGTCTGTCGCCATGAAATCGACTTCCGCAAAACCTTCTGCTTTGCCACGAGACAAGATACTGCGCACATCATTGGCTTTCAGTCGCGTTGCATCCTCACCAAGGCCAATTTCTGCATCGTTCTTTTTGTTGGCTTGCAGGCGTGGCATGCGGTCAAACAGCGCGAGACAAATCGCATCCAATAAGGTGGATTTACCCGCCCCCGTTTTACCGGTGATCGCAAATAGGCCACTGTTACCGAGCGCACTGTGAACAAAATCAATCTCGAACGGGTGCTGAATACTGGCGAGGTTTTCCCCGCGTAATGCCAGAATTTTCATTATGACGGCTCCTCGTTTTCCAGATTGTCCAGCAAACTGTTGAACGCTTGTGAAATCGCCTCCGATGGCTCACCTTCAAACTTGTTTTGCCAGCCATAGAGAAAGACCTGTTGCGGCGAGACTTCATCGAGGCGTTTATGATCAAGCGGTGTGCTCTGCCGCTGTTGCGAATAATGCGGGGTAATTTTGGCAAGCCTGACCGATTTACCTTCCAACGCTGTGCGGATCTTCTCACGCAGAAGAGGCTGCGGCGTATCCATCAACACAGGAACTTCCAAGAGAGGCTGTTGCTCAAGCGGCAAATGCTCTGGCTGCCATTTATTCAGTTCCTCGAGAACATGCTCTAACGGTTCGGCTTTCGACGGTTTACGCAACATATCCACTTGTCGTGGCACTAAGTGCGGCGTAATGGTATTTAGCTTACCGTCGTTAAAGGTGACGCTCAGCACCTGATGTTTGTAATTACGCTCAGACAGCGAAAGCGGAATTGGCGAGCCGCAATAACGAACCCGCTCTTGTCCTGCAACCTTTTGCGCCAGATGGAGATGGCCAAGCGCAACATAATCGATATCGTCAGAGAAAATACTGACAGGCAAGGCATGCTGATTACCGCCAAGTACGCGGCGCTCTGACATTTCAGATAATTGTCCTGACGCCATGAAGACGTGCCCGGTTGCAATCAATGCCTGATGTTTTTCGCGGCGCTCTGCTGCGTGCTGATAGACCTCTTGATACACATCGGCAACCCCAGCAATCAAACGATCGTCGACATCATCAAGGTGTTGAGTTCGCAAGTCTGCGCTGCGTAAAAACGGTACCGCCAACATCCATGCCGCGGTTTCACCTGATTTGTCGGTCAGTGGCACCATCATTCGATCAATATCAAGCTGACCATCCTGATCCCGCTGCACTCCACCGACCATATGAAGATCGAACGCCCTCAGCAGGTCATGCGGCGCATCTAACTTACTCGGTGAATCGTGGTTTCCGCCGGTGATCACCAGATTCAGTCCCGGAATACTGCGGTAAATATCGGCCAGAAAACGGTACAGCATATTCCAGGCACTGGCGGGTGGATTTGCGGTATCGAAGATATCACCCGCGACAACAAGCGCGTCGGCCTGCTCGGTGATCAACAAGCCTTTAAGCCAATTGAGAAATGCCTGATGTTCGTAAATTCGGTCGAACCCGTGAAGTTGATGGCCGAGATGCCAGTCAGAGGTATGGATGATTTTGAGCACGTGAGCGTGTTTCCGTTGTTTCCCATCTGGGTCGAATTGTACCTTTAAACTCAGCGACAATCCTGCCCGAATGCAATACCATGTGCCCTTTGTCAGAACTGGATGGAATTTGCCCCACCATGATTTGGTTTAAGAACTTTTTCACTTACCGTTTTTCACGCGACATCGACCTCAACCCAGACCAGCTGGAACAGCAGTTAAGCGAGTTTCGCTTCACGCCTTGCGGCAGTCAGGATATGCAAAAATTTGGTTGGGTTACCGCCCTCGGTAAGCATGGCGACATGATGACTCATGTCTCTGGCGATAACATTCTGGTTTGTGCGCGCAAAGAAGAGAAAATGCTGCCAGCCTCGGTGATCAAAGAGTCACTGGGTGCAAAAGTAGACATGATGGAAAAAGAACAGGGTCGTCCACTTAAAAAGAAAGAAAAAGATAGCCTTAAAGACGAAATCGTCACCGATTTGTTACCGCGTGCTTTCAGCCGCAATAGCCAGACATTCGCGTTGATCATGCCAAAAGAAGGGCTGGTACTGGTCGATGCAGGCAGCATTAAAAAAGCCGAAGAGATACTTGGCCTGCTGCGTAAGTCAATCGGCAGCCTCCCTGTTGTCCCCGTCGAAACCCAAAAGCCTGTTGAGCTAGCCATGACAGAATGGGTTCGCTCGGGCCAAGCGCCAAAAGGGTTCACGATTGGTGAAGAAGCTGAACTGAAAGCCATTCTTGAGCAAGGCGGTGTGATCCGTTGTAAGCAACAAGATCTCTCCAGTGACGAAATCCTCGCACACATTGAAGCCGACAAATTAGTGACCAAGCTGTCACTGAACTGGCAAGACAGACTGGAATTTGTACTTGGCGATGATATGTCGGTGAAGCGCGTAAAATTCTCGGATGAGCTGAGAGATCAGAACGAAGATATCGACCGTGAAGATATCGCTCAGCGACTGGATGCCGATTTATCTCTGATGTGCGGCGAGCTGGGCGCCTTCCTGCCAAACTTGTTTGAAGAACTGGGTGGCATCGACAAGGGCGAATAACTGGCCACAAAAACACATATAAAAAAGCACCTTTCGGTGCTTTTTTATTTCTACAGTTAGCGCATACAGGTTACATCACCCCGTCGGCTCGTCTTTCAGCATCGCATCCATTTGCTCTACTGTGGTCAAAAAGCTCTGCTGCTCTTCACTTCCAAGCCCACTGATTAATGGTACTTTCTTGGAGAGCGGGTTCACCGGACGCCCCCGGATATGGAATTCATAATGAATATGAGGGCCCGTTACCCTGCCTGATTGCCCCGACTTAGCAATCTCCTGCCCTCGTGATACCCACTGACCTTTCTTGACGAGAATTTTGCTGTTATGCAGATAACGTGTCCGGTATTTACTGCCATGCTGTATCACGACGTATTTGCCTGCATACGGATGATTAGCGACCTGCACCACCACACCGTCTCCTGTCGCAATCACCGGAGAACCGACCGCGACAGCAAAATCAGACCCATTATGGGGTTGCCTACGATGAGTAACAGGGTGAATACGTCTCGGGTCAAAGCCAGAGCTGAGCCAATATTGCGCGGTTGTTGGCACAGGCAGAAAACTCCGCTGCAGGCTCTCACCATCTGCATCATAAAAGTTACCATCTTCATGCAGGTAAGCGCTGATAATCACTCCGTCACGTTCAATGCGTACCGCTCTGATTTCGTGCTGACCGCTGGCTATCTCATCAACAAACTGTGCAGCTCGAACCACCTCAAACTTGCCATCAGCAGGCAGCTCAGTATTGAGGTTAATTTTATCTTTTAGCAGGTTAATGACAAAAGCGACGTCACTCTCATCCAGCCCTGTTGCAATTGCTGAATCATGGAAGCTTGCGCCCACAGTCCCTTTAAACACTGAGGGAACCCAATTACCCGGGATCTCCACTTCTTGAACGTCAAAGCCTCCCGTTTCAGAACGTTGATAGATAACCTTTTGAGCAACATTTAACTGCAGCTCGAGCTTCAACAGCCGATTAGTGTCTTCCTCAAACCAAAAACGAAGCACACTACCCGGTACCATGGCATCAAACCCAAGGTGGTTGAGGTCGCTCTCAAGTACCTGCTGAAGATCGTCTTCTTCTAAGGCCATTCGATGGAAAAGATCCGCGATTTTATCGCCAGAAAAGACGACATACTCCGCCGATGGCAACGCCTCTCCTGTTTCTGTTTCATTGGCATCATCACCAATAAAAGGGGTACTTTTTAACGCTAATTCAACGCTTTTCTGCAGTGGTTGCCACTCAGGTGGACGAATCACTATTGCGGTACAAACAACCGCCATAGACAGAAAAAGACAGAAATTGATGCGCCACCAGCGAGAGGATGGCGATATGATTTCAACTTGCATTACAACACGGATCTCAACTACTCAGATCTCAACGCGCTCTGCCATACTGCGAGGCAGAGTTGAACGAATATGGGCACGGTCAAACTGTTTACCGGAGCAAAAACCGCCCAGAGATACAAACACAGGCCAAATTGGTACCTGTAAAGAAAAAGGCGGCTATTTTGAGCTATTCTGGCCAAGAATGGAACTAGCTATGTTAACCAGATCACAGTAAAATCGCGCCGCAACCATATCACAACCGCGTTATGGCCTGACTTATACTCAGACAGAAGAATGTATAAATATGTTTAAACCTGAACTACTATCACCCGCTGGCAGCCTCAAAAACATGCGTTTTGCATTCGCTTACGGCGCAGATGCTGTTTACGCCGGGCAACCCCGCTATAGCCTGCGAGTGAGAAACAATGAATTCAACCATGAAAACCTGCACATAGGCATCGATGAAGCCCATGCACTGGGCAAGAAGTTCTATGTGGTCTGCAATATTCAGCCACATAACTCCAAGTTAAAAACCTTCATCCGTGACCTTAAGCCAATCATCGACATGGGGCCTGACGCATTAATCATGTCAGATCCGGGTTTGATCATGATGGTGCGGGAAGCCTTCCCTGACATGGCCATTCATCTGTCTGTTCAAGCCAACGCGGTTAACTGGGCGACTGTTAAATTCTGGTCGACCCAAGGTATAGAGCGCGTCATCCTCTCCCGCGAACTGTCGCTGGAAGAAATTGAGGAAATCCGCAAAGAATGCCCGGAAATGGAGCTTGAAATCTTCGTTCACGGTGCACTTTGTATGGCTTATTCTGGCCGTTGCCTGCTGTCTGGCTACATGAACAAACGCGACCCTAACCAAGGTACATGCACCAATGCATGCCGTTGGGATTACAAGGTCCATGAAGCAGAAGAAGACGAGTCTGGTCAGGTTGTTCAGGTACAAGAAGCGACACCCACACTCGGCGAAGGTGAACCTGTAGACGACGTCGTATTGTTGGAAGAAGGCCGTCGCCCGGGTGAAATGATGGCGGCTTATGAAGATGAACATGGCACTTACATCATGAACTCAAAAGACCTTCGTGCTGTGCAGCACGTTGAGCGTCTGGCGAAGATGGGTGTCCACTCCCTCAAAATTGAAGGCCGTACCAAGTCTTTCTATTACTGCGCCCGAACCGCTCAGGTATATCGCAAAGCCATCGATGATGCCGCAGCTGGTAAGCCTTTTGATGATAGCCTGATGGGCACGCTGGAAAGCCTTGCGCACAGAGGTTATACCGAGGGCTTCCTGCGTCGTCATACTCACAGTGAATATCAGAACTATGATTACGGTTATTCTATTTCTGATAGCCAGCAATTCGTTGGTGAATTTACTGGTAAACGCCGAGGTCACCTTGCTGAAGTTGCCGTGAAGAACAAGTTTATTCTGGGTGACTCACTGGAAATGATGACACCAAAAGGTAACGTCACTTTCTCACTGGATGCCATGGAAAACCGTAAATCAGAGTCTATTGACGATGCAAAAGGTAGTGGTCATTTCGTCTTTATCCCTGTTCCTGAAGATATGGGTCTCGAGTTCGCCTTGTTGATGCGTAACCTGAATCAAGGCCAGAACACCCGTACCCCTCATTCTGCGGAAACGGTAAGTATGTAACTAAGGCGATTATCACCTTCGGGGAAACAGCCTTTCATAAAAAAGCGATGCAAATGCATCGCTTTTTTGTAAATTGAAAAAGCTTAATTATGGCTCAATTTGACCTCGTAACTCGCCAGCACCTGAAAACTTAGTATGTATGTTCACGTAGTGCTTTCCAGCAATAAAGTCTGCCGCTTGTTCAGGTGTTAACGTGCTTTTGTCTGATTCTGTTTGCCAAACTGTATTACTTTTACCTTCCTCAAGAAAAACAATGGGGCCACCATTTTGGCCAACAATCCCTTCGTGGATATGTGCCATGGTTATTGAGTTAACACTACCTTGACTAGGTACTTGTTCCTCTATTTTCTGGGTCACTACCTTCAGTTCCAAAACGCGGCTCACCGTATTTAATAACGCGTAACCGGCACCGCTAGCAGCTGTAGTGACAGGAGGTTCTTCTTGATCGCCAGTGAGAGGAAATGTAAACAGCTTGTAGTTTGGAGAGAAAATCTGGCCTCGGATAATTGTCGCAAATTTGTCTCCAGCGTGTACGTTGACATGATATCCCCCCGAGAGCATGTTCTCGAAGTCCTCTTTTGCCACGCTTCGATTTTCAGCCTCCCATGCTGTTGTTGAGTTAGCAACCGCGTTCAACCCAACAATAACACCACCAGACGTATCCCCAATCCGACCTGCATGAATATGCGCAGCCTTCGTGTCATTCACGTCTCTTGTATTGAGGCGTATACTCAACTCGTTATCAACATAATCGTACGCAAGGTAACCATCACCATCAGCAGTCGTATTCACTGCGGGAACAGCTTGCTCTCCATCCAATTTGAACGTCAAAATTGTTGTTGAACTTGGCACTATTTGCGCGCGCAGCTCACCGCTTGGGACTTTGGTCGTATGAACGTTGATATACCATTCACCTGCTAAGAGATCTTCAACTTGAGACGCAGAGAGGTTTTCAGCCGCGACAATAAGTTGGCCCTCTTTATAACCCACTACATTTTCAAGAAAGCTCGTCGGTTTATCAAAACCAAACACCACTCCACCGGTTTCTCCAATATCACCACTGTGAATGTGCGCCATTGTCAGACCTTCTATATTTTCAGCAGAAAGTACGGCGCGAAGAGCGTTTGTATTTTCATCAAGCTCAACCGTTGCCAGGGCAGTTTGCTCAGAGTCATTAATAGGAACAGACTGACCGCCGGAGAGAGTAAGATTAAACGTTTTCGTTGCCGTAAAGCCGTCTGAATCATCACAAGCAGAAAGAGCTACGACGAATAAGCTGATCATTACGATGAACTTTCTAAATTTCATTGTCATTTCCCTCGAAGAACTAAAATGAATTAAAATATTTGTTAACTTTATTTTTATAATAAATAGCATGTTTGCTATATGTATTATTTATATCTATCGTATCGTTCAGAGTCACCTAGATGACCTTGATATAATAAACATTCGCTACTATTTATATTGTTTCAATATTGGTAAACTAATAAGCTATATCAAGATAATACAAAAAGGAGCATATAAGGTTATAAGCAATATCAAACAAAGCATAATAATCAAAAAATTAATACGCATCTATATGCGCTTTAAATAAATTAAACCCAACGCATGAGCGAATAAAAATAGACAAAAGCCTGATTTTTTAAAGACATAGAGAATGATAAAAAAACAAACAAAAAAACAATCATCCATTTGAAACAATGATATGATACTTACGTTTTCAATCAAATTAGATTTTCTTCACCACCACACATATAAATCTACCCCTCACAACTAACACTTACTATAAAAACTTTCCGCATACGCAATCATATCCAACATATTAGATGCATATTAAAACAAGTGAAAATACCCACAGTAAGGCCAAATAACTTTACTTTTAATGTTAACCATTCAATACAACGAGGAAACTGAAATAAAAATCACTGTGAAAAATTAACGTCAAAAAAAATACATTTCATTTAAAGAGTTTCACTTCATTCATCAAAGGTCAGTCGCTATCTTAGGTGATTTAATTTTATTGGTGACGCTATCTCCTCATCGACATTACACGGCGTCAGGGCATCGAAAAAACGCAGACTGTGTAAGTAAATTTACACCTTATAATAAAGTATTCATTTCCTCGATATCGTGTTCTTTGGGCTTTTATTCTGACTATGTTAAAGTGCGCGTCACTGCTGCTGGCTCGTTAGTTATCGATAACAGCAGCAACAGATGTAAAATACTATAGGGTTGTTAAGGTAACCAAGCTCACCTATTTAGCCCTTAGTTGTAAAACGAACAAATGAGACCCAAACTCATTGACTGATTTATGTGTTGTATTTTCTACTGTGAATAATACAAATAAGAGTAAATACAACAGACTAAAAGTGATGATTGAGCAGGCGTAAACACTGACTATGGCGTTATTAATCACTGAAAAATGTATCAATTGCGACATGTGTGATCCTGAGTGTCCTAATGAGGCCATCACATTTGGTGCGGAAATTTACGAAATTGATCCTGATAAATGTACTGAATGCATAGGCCATTATGAAAAGCCCACGTGCCAGTCAGTATGTCCGATCACTAACTGCATCATCATTGACCCGGGTAATGTGGAGACGGAAGATATGTTGATGGAGAAATTCGTCACCTTGCAGGGGTTTGCATAGTCAACTAGACCCGCTTGCATGCAAAAAGCCAGTCTGACGATTGGCTTTTTTATATTGTTCCCAATACCATAGATAGCTATTTATACAATAACGGGCTCTGCTCTTCAGTCTTTCTTTTCAGGTAAGCAACCCAGTGGCGGCTTTGTTCACTGGGTGCAATATCGTTCAGCCTCACTGCGTGGTAATACGCGTCATCGAAGCGACCCAGCCTATCGAAGGCCATCATTTTCGCCATTTCCACATCACCTTGTTTTGTTGGCGAAACAACGGCACTCAAGCTTTTAAGTGCATCTTTATAGTCCCCCTGTTGAAGCTGTAGCTGAGCTAACGGCCAGAAATATTCATTTTTGATTGTCGCTGCACGTTGCCATACTCCAATCGCCGCCCCACTCTCTTGACATTTGTAGGTATTTCGCCTGAGCCACTAAATCCCTCACAGTCAGCTGTGATATTGACAGTGTTGACAGTGCGTTAGCTGCTTTTTCCGGTACGCCCATCTGCGCATAGAGCTGCGCCATGACTCTAATTTCACTTGGGTGGTACTATTCCTCGCCGCATCATCAAGACCAAGGTATTGAGCGCATTTTCATCATCGCGAACTCGCTGATAAGTCGCAGCTAAATGCCGCCACCATGCAGAGTGAGAGGGTTCGAGCATAATGAGCTGCTGCAGGGTTTTCACTGATGACTCCCAGCGTTGCAGCTGCACCTCAGCACCAAGCCTGAGTGTCAACGCATCAGTGGTTACAGCCTGAGGGTTCATTGCGTTCATCAAGCTATCAAGCACTTTTTGCCATTCCGACAACTGATAGTGAGCCTGAGCAATTCGCAGCCATACTTTTTGCGGTTCCGTATCGCCAACCGCAGGCTCAACCAATGAGTAATAACGTGCCAACGCTGCCTTATATTGTTTCTCTGACAACAAGATATCGGCAAGTGTACGTTGTACTTTTTGCCAGTCCGCAGGCGCTAACTCACCGCTGTCAGCCGCGAATGAAAGTGCAGAGATAGCACGATTTTTCTCTCCGGTCTGAAGGTACAAAACACCCAGTACACGATTAAGCATGACTTTTTCGAAATCCGATGTCACCTTTGCGGATGTGAGCATCGAAATCGCTTTTTCGGGTTCACTGGATTGCAACTGAATGGCGGTGTTGAGTGTCGACGCGACCCTCGGTGAAAGATGAGCCGCGAATGCAATGCGAGGAACCATCAAGCCTAGTATGATGAGCAGGAGATATCGCTTCATCTTTCTCCTCACTGGCTCAACGTAAATTCAAGACGCACTGTGGTTACCGAATCAATATTCGCACCTGCTTTTGGTCTCGCGTATTGCCATTGTCTTACCGCCCGCAATGCTTCACGTTCAAACACTCGTCGTGGCTTAGCCTCAACCACTTTGGCATCACGAGGGCGTCCATCCGTTCCAAGACGGAAAGATACAACGACGTATCCCTCTATCCCCTTCATTCTTGCGACTAAGGGTAGATAGGTTCAATTTTCACCACGGGCACTAATGGTTCAGAGCTGGGTAAATCAATATCGAGATGCAATCCGCCAAGGTCCATACCAGCCTGACTGATGCCACTTTCTCCTCGATAAGGGACGGTGCCCATACCAAGTGTTACACGGGGAAGATCAGACAATAGAGCCTTTGCCATTGTTGGACTCAGTAAATTGGTAGAGAGCTCAGGGATCTCGGATATTTCCGGTGACACTGATACCTTTCGTTGTTTGCGAACCAAAGCGGACTCAGGCTGAAGCGTCAGAAAATCAAATGAAAGCGTGGGCGCTTTTTCTGGTTGTAAGTACGCTTTGTGGTGCACGAGAGAAGACATGTTGGCAAACAACATTACAACGACAAAAAATGACGCAGGTATGGCGACCAACCAGCGGATCACTGGCTTTCTCCGTCGCCAGTGCAATGCTTTCAATGCCTGCTCCCTTCGCAGCATCCATGACTTCAACCACGGTGCCATTAAAAGCACGTTTATCGGCCTGAATCAGTAAACTGGACGAGGGCTTATCAATCGTCATCTGCATCAAAACAGCTTTCAGCCGCTCAATATCAATAAATTTTCCTCCGATATAAATTTCATTACTGGAGGTAATGGCGACGAGAATAGCCTGACTGTCTTGCGCACTGGCATGTTGTGCCTCGGGCCTATTTACTTCAACACCTGACTCCGTGACGAATGAACTAGAGACGATAAAGAAAATAAGCATGATGAAGACAATATCCATCATCGGCGTTAAATCGACATGCGCCTCTTCACGAGGCGTAAGGGAACGTGAAAGCCTCATTTAATCACCCTGAGTTCTTTTTCCAATGCCAGTGTTTTTCTCTCACATTTTTTTACTAAACGAGAATGTGCAAATACTCCTGCAAGTGCGATGACCATTCCGCCAAGCGTTGGAAACGTAGCCAGTGCAATACCCCCGGCGATTGATCGAGCATCGGTATTACCCTGCAACGCCATCACATCAAAAACCGCGATCATTCCGGTTACTGTTCCCAACAAACCGAGCATGGGGCAAATACTCACCATGCCACGTATCAATCGAAGATTCTGATTTAACCGCTGTTGAGCCACAAATAGCCATCCATCTCGGATTGCTTTCGCTTTCCATGAACAATGCTCGCTTCGCTGTAGCCACGCATTAACCCATTTTTTCTTTTCGGCGGGGAAACTAAAGTGCACATAAAGTAGACGTTCGATAATCATCACCCAAGTCACCAAAGCGACTGCCGCTAACCACCACAGCACAGGACCACCGACAGACATAAAGTCCTGCATGACATGCCACCAGTGATCGATAAAGTTTCTGAAGAAAAGAGACATATCCATCGCTATACCGTTTTCATTGTAAGCCCGTTCATATCAGTAGCCTCAGCTTGCTCAGCAACAAGGCTGATGCTGATTTTTTCAAGCGTACCCCGAATAGCATCAGCCTGAGAGCTGAGAATATTATGAGCGAGGAGTAGAGGTATTGCCGCAATCAACCCCATGACGGTTGTTATCAGCGCCGTAGAAATTCCGCCGGCCATGACTTTGGGATCACCGTTACCAAATTCTGTGATCACCTGGAAGGTATCTATCATGCCTGTGACCGTCCCCAGCAATCCGAGCATCGGCGCCAAGGCAGCCAGAAGTTTCAACATAGACAGCCCTCGCTCACAGTGTTGCTGCTCATCCACGATGGCTTCAAGCAAACGAAGTTCCATTGATTCAATCGAACGGTTCGGCTCAGCATGGTAAACCTGAAGTACACGGCCAAGCGGGTTGTTTACGGGGTATCTTGGCGATTTCATTTGTTGTCTGATAGCGATGCGGGTAGATGCCAGAGACACACCGCGAACCAAGGCGATAAATAAGCCAACACCAAGCAGCGTTAAAATCAAATATCCGACCGCTCCGCCCTGTTTTATCCTATCGAATAAATGAGGTGTTTTACTCAGTTGAAGAAACACAGCGCCACCAGTAGGATCAAAGGTCACCGATTGCCCCACTTGCAATTCCTTAACCTTTTTTTGGGTCAAGCCTCTTTCAGGTTGATACTGGAAATAGGTTGCCCGCCCAGCAAGTTCGCTCCAATCAAGGTAGCCGTTCTCTCCGACAAGCGCGATATCACCAATGCGAAAGACAGGCTGCTGAGTAATGGCACCTGAGCCATCTCTCACCGGTAAATTTAATGGGGTGATATTGCCACCGGCTTGCATGTGATTAAGCATACCCTGCCATAACTGCGCCAGTTGTTGTAAGTCCGGAAATGTGTCGCTACTCGCGATGTCTTTCAGGTTTTGACTGGTAGCACCGAGCCCAATCGATGCGGGTGACTCATGGCTTTTTCCGAGTACATAAACAGCAGCATCGTGGACAACGCTATTCACCTCTCCCAAATTGCCAGACTCAAGTTCCAGTCGTGCGTGCAGATCAGTAATGGTGCTTTCATTGGCACTGAAAACATTGTTCAGTCTGTTGATATCTTCCTCTAAGGTCGACTTTTTGGCTTGAAGCGCAGCCAGTTGTTTTGTCAGTTTCGCATGTTCTGCAACAAAAACGTGTTCACGCGCTTTATTGCGCTTCTCACTTTCCTGTTGCGCACGCAAAGAACCCGAAACAAGATCATCGGCAGCATGAGCTGGCATGACAGAAAAACATAAGACGGAAAGAATAAGACAGAGGCGAATCATCTCGTCCCCCCTGTCGAGAAAGAAACAGACAATGGAAGTGAAATCGTATGGGGTATGTCAGTTCTCTCTGCAAGACTAAATGCCAAATCAATATCTTCATTCAGATCCTCACCAAGTGCCTGCCACTGGCTTGCATCCCGGTCATACACCCAATATTGGCGATGATCCGGTGTTCGGGCCACCAGAATTATTCTCCCCAAATGGAGCATTTCTACTTCACGCTCAAGCCCATCAAGACTTATCTGGCCACTGAATACACTCAATTTCTGACCATATTCCATCTCAATTCTGTAAGCATCGAGTATCCGGCGGAATTTCTCACTGACCGTAACATCAGCGCGACCCATCATCGTTTTTAATTGCGCTATGCGATTTAACCTATGTACCCTTTTTACCGGAATATCTTGTTGAACCCATGACTCAAGACTGTCGACCATTTTATACATGAGTGGAACAATGCCTGCGCGGGTTTCAGAAATATCGGCGATCTTTTCTAACAGTTGGCTTTTTTCTTTTTCCTGACTACTCTGCAGTAATTCGAGGTGTTCTCGATAGGTGTCGAGGTTAGACGTTTCGCGTGTCAAATGCTCAATCTGCGCTTTCATTGACAGTATGTCATCTGACAGACTGTCTATTCTCTCTTGCGAGTCCACTGCGGCTTTAAGCGTCTGAGATTCAATGATGCCCGCTTTTACAACATCGTCGGCTGAAGAAGGTAAAGGAAGCAAAAAAGCCCAAAGGCATACAAAGTGATATTTCATTTTATTTTTATTCCACACTTAACAAATGCTACCCGAGAAATTCAGAATAATACGCTAGTTCTCTGGATGAAACCCGTCATTATACAGAACTTAAATAACTAATCTCTAAAGCAGACCAGATACATCATCAAAACCGAAAGATTTAAGATAGTAAGCAAAGGTGACACGTTATGACCCTTCATTTTTGAGATCATGACTATTGAAACGACAAATTTCTGCCTATTAATCGATAATTGCCGATAAACCCGTCAATTCTGTCACTTTTACACTGGAATCCGTTCGTCAACACACTCTCAGTCCATCAGCCATCTTATCCATCAACCAACTGCAAGCATTCAAAAGGTTTTATCTTTCTTTTTTTCTTCACTGGCGGCTTGTCGTCTTTCTTTCCGGGCTGAGGGCGCCAACTGATCAATTCAGCACCGCACCCATCACCTGGAGGGGGAAGAGCCTGTGAGATACAGCGTTTATCGCCCTCCGGACACTTTAAGCGCACATGCATGTGATAATTATGCCCAAACCACGGACGCACCTTCCTCAACCAGTTTCGGTTTCCCGTCGCCTCACTACACAGCTTTTCTTTGATCACCGGGTGAACAAATATGCGCTCAGTGCGCGAATCTAACGCCGCAGTTTTTATCAAGGTAGATGGTGAGGCTGCCAATTGCCTCATTCAATGTATATTCACGAAGGTTCACTAAACTCGTCGCTTTGATGTTCTCAACATCTTCAGATTCAAGTTTTTGCTGAGAAAAGGACAGCCAAATATCTGCATCAAGCCCAGTTTGATGGCTTTTGTGGCCGGAAGAGAACTGTCCGCCCCTTGGCATCGATAAGTCTGCTACCAGTAAATCAGGCACACCTTTACGTTGCGTTTCACGCGCCAACCCCTCCAAGAAATCGACCATATATGGGTGAGCAAAATAACGCAGACGAGAAGGACGAATAACCTGATAACCCTGACCACGTAAAGGCAGCGCTCTTCCTCCGAACAAGCATCCATTAGAATAACTACCGACCGATTGTTCAGGGCCTGATGTGGGGGAAGAGAATGCCTCCCACGGGTTCGCATAAATCGATAAAGGTAGAAAGAGAAACAAGCATCCAATTAAACTTCGCACCGCACACTCCTATGCATGTTTTTTGTCGCTTTAGTCAGAATAGCCTTACTGAAAACATTTGAGTGCTTAAAAAAAGAGGCAGAATCAATAAAAAGTAGCTTTATCGTTTTGGCTTTTCCGCTTAACAAGTTCCCAAACTATTAAGCCAGTCTCTTATTTGGATCTCGCGTGTTGATTCTCAGTTTTGCATCGGTAATGTGTCTGAATTCCTATATTGCTCGCGACCAAAGGTGGAGTGATGATAAATGCTTTCTTAGACATAAAAATACTGAACAGATTCGATGAGCCTCTACACATCGCGCTTGAATTAGAAAACCGCTCACAACAAACGCTGAGTGAATTCTCAATCTGTTTTGATATGCCCAGACTGTTGGCACCAGAGTGTTTAGTAAACACCTCTCTTATCAGGCAAGAAGGTTCACATATTGAACTGTCAGCACCTCAAGATATCCCGTCAGGTGAAACATGGTTGTTCGAAATTAAAAGTCACGGACCTGCACTAAAAAATACCGCAGAATGCCCGGTTGGTATCTATCTGCGCGCAGAAACTGGACTCTTTGACGTTGGCTCGCAGATTAAGATGAATCAGCCAGAGGAATTGAGCAATGCTAAATTCGTGCTGCCGACATTAAAAGCAGGGATCATTCCTCAACCTAACAATGTCATCCACAAAGATGGTACTTTCACACTCAGAGACAGCCTGACGGTCGCTTCTTCGGATCTCGCAGAACATGCAAGTAACTGGTTTGCAGAAAAGCTCAACGTTCAAGTCATCGCTGCCAGCTCTTCTGATGCAGCGCTGGCCTTTGTGGATGTTGATGAAAGAGAGATCGCAGAGGAAGCTTATCAGCTCAAAATTGATAACGAAAAAGTCATCATTCACGCGTCGTCTGCCAGCGGGTTCCTATACGGAGCAGTATCATTAGCACAGCTTTTGATCACCAACGGAAGAAAAGCCCCATGCTGCGAGATTCAAGATGCACCTCGATTTAAATATCGCGGACAATTTCTTGATTGCTCCCGGTCATTCCACACAATCGAAACGGTAAAGTCCGTCATCGAACAAATGGTGTGGCTTAAATTCAACCATTTCCACTGGCACCTCACTGATGACGAAGGATGGAGACTGGAAATCGCTGCCTACCCTCAACTGACAGAAACAGGGGCATGGCGAGGTGATTCGCAAGCGCTCAAACCACAATTCGGTTCGGGAACCCAGAAGTATGGCGGGTTCTTCACCAAAGACGAAGTAAGAGATGTGATTGAGTTTGCTGCCAGACGCGGCATTACCGTGATCCCAGAGATAGATGTCCCAGGCCATGCGAGAGCGTTAATCAAATCGTTACCCGAACTGCTTATTGAGACTGATGACCAGTCCGAGTACGTGTCTATCCAACAATACAGCGATAACGTTCTCAACCCGGGGTTAGATGCAACCTACGAAGTACTAGAAACAATTCTTGATGAAGTTTGCGAATTGTTTCCTTCACCCATGGTTCACCTTGGTGGGGATGAAGTCCCTGAACATGTGTGGGAAAAATCACCTGCCTGCTTGAAGAAACAAAAAGAACTGGGGCTTGATGATGTCCGCGAACTCGGTCGACACCTGTTCAGGCACCTGCAAGACCACTTAAGAAAGCGTGGAAAAAATACAGGTTGTTGGGAAGAAGCCATTGATGGCAAGAAGGTTGATGAACAAGCCTTCATATATACGTGGTCTAGCCCAGAGAAAATTGCGCAAGCTCTCTCCGGGGATTACCCCGTCGTTGCCTGCCCTGCACAGTTTACTTATTTCGACATGGCGGTGAATAATGACATTCATGAAACTGGCGTGTTGTGGGCAAACCCTGTAAGCCTCAAAAAAACCTATAGCTTTGAACCTACGTTTGGCCTGACAGACAACATAGATAAAATCGTGGGTACGCAGGCACTGGTATGGACCGAGTTTGTCAAAGATAAAGCAACGCTGGACTACCTCAACTACCCTCGTCTATTTGCCCTATCAGAAGTTGCTTGGACACAAGAAAGCAACAAGGATTTCGGGGCCTTTTTACCAAGACTGTCAGCGCATACCGCACACTTACACACTCTCGGCATATCAGGAAGCGCAGTTTTGCCTGAGTAATTTACATCGCTCAAAACAGTCTAAGCCCCGCCAACGCGGGGCTTTTTATTAATCACCATTGTGAAAATATCCGTTACCTGCAGATAACCACCCCATTTGCAGATCAGTACTTACGTCAAATACGACAATTTTCTTAGTACGCACAAAGACCTCATTTTTGAATTTCGGTATCTCAATAAACGTGACATTTTAGAGCATGAAATCATAAGTTATTAATTTAAATGGAATGTCATACTGGTTTCGTTCAAGTTTCGTGTGTATGTCGTTCTATATTAAGCGAATAGTTGCAAAGCTTGGCTCACCTCAACGCAAGGATAGATTTGATGATTGTAAGAAAGCTTCGATTGAAACGAGTATGGTCTCAAAGCTAGTTGGCTGTAATGGCTGGCGTTACCACCCGTGCAATCCAAAGGATCGAACAAGGTAATAGGCCGAGCCTGGAAACGCGCAAGGCACTTGCCTCTGTGTTTGAGGTAGATCTTTCAAAATTAGAGTTAGAGGATGAGCAAATGCAAAACGAAACTGAATTGAAGACTGATGAGCAACATGCGCTCTTATATGCAAAGCGTCTTAAAGAGTTCTTCGAATATTTAATAACTTACGTGTTCATGGCAGTAATATTTCTTATTGTCATGCACGATGAGCCTGTCGTTTACGTCATTTTTGCTGGTCTCGGTGTAGGGCTAGTCGTTCAAGGACTTATCGCATTTGAGAAGATCCAGTTCTTTTCTCCTAATTGGGAGAGAAAGCTTGTTGAGAAAAAGTTGGGACGTCAATTATAAAAACAATGAGGGATCTCTTAGGCTCTGGGTGACAAGGCAATATCAAAATGTGCGAACAAAGTGAGTTATGCAGTTAAAACATGACAAACGAAGATACATGCCGCACAGTCAGAAATTAATTGGGATCTCTAATTTCTTTAATCAACTACAAAGCTGGTTGGCTTCATTATATGAATAAATGATGGGGCTCTAGTTTCTTCAGTGGCTATGAATAATAACTGGAGGCTTCCTAGCTGGCAGGAGGATAGAACTCAAATCGCCGGATTTCCAGACACGGCTGAAGTATCATGCACTTTCTCTGGGTTACAAATAGCAAAAAACCCCAGCATGTCTGCTGAGGTTTCTCGAAGAAGTGGCGGAGCGGACGGGACTCGAACCCGCGACC
>NZ_PEIB01000120.1 GCF_004116385.1 Veronia nyctiphanis
ATGAGCCCGACGAGCTACCAAACTGCTCCACCCCGCGTCCGATTTTTCACCGTTTGAGGCACGATGATTGGCCTGAACTTGCAGCTGCACGCGCGGTTCCCGATCTTCAAGCTTAGGCGTGACCTCAACCTTGGCAAAAACGCTTGCGTTTGCCTGTTTCCGACGTATCGAAAACATATAATTTGGAGCGACACACGAGGTTCGAACTCGTGACCTCAACCTTGGCAAGGTTGCGCTCTACCAGCTGAGCTAGTGTCGCTT
>NZ_PEIB01000121.1 GCF_004116385.1 Veronia nyctiphanis
TTGCGTTGCCATTTATGTTGGTGGACTCCGCCACCGGAGCCAGCAGGCCTTACCAACTTTCTGTCGCCGTCAATCAGGGAGACCATGCGCCAGACTTGAATCTGTCCATTCCTCAAATGCCAGAGCCAATGGCTGAGCCAGCGTCAGAAGAAATTCCCGAAGTGACCAATGAGATGATGCCTGAAGCCGCCGCAGAGCCAATGGAAATGCCTGTTGAGCCAGATGTGATGGCACAACCTGCGGTAACGGCAGAC
>NZ_PEIB01000122.1 GCF_004116385.1 Veronia nyctiphanis
TGTCACCGTGACATTTGAGACACTCGCGATAGAAGGGGCGTCAGCATCATCATTGACGGTGGCCTCTTTGTCGCCGTCAGCGCGCAATGTCATGCCGTTGTAACTGACATCAAAGCCAATATTGGTGTTGGTCTCAAAGACATTGTCATCTTTGGGTAACAGGTACACCGTGACCTGGGTTTCCCCGGCCGGCAAGGTGACGTCACCTTGCATGAATGGCGATTTCCAAGCGACAACCCAACCGC
>NZ_PEIB01000123.1 GCF_004116385.1 Veronia nyctiphanis
TATCGCCTCGGCAAGCTGGCGCAGACGATCGAGCCGATGGACATCATCGCTCGCAGCGAGAAGATCCGACACGCCGCGACGCGCCTCAAGGGTCTGGTCGAGCGCGTCCGCCTCGCTGCCGAAGTCGGCCGTGGAGAGATCTTGCTGAACCGCGAGGCGATCGAGGCAGTCCCTTTCCTCGAGTATCGCCTCGGCAAGCTGGCGCAGACGATCGAGCCGATGGACATCATCGCTCGCA
>NZ_PEIB01000124.1 GCF_004116385.1 Veronia nyctiphanis
TTCTTTCGATTCAACACTTTCTAAATATTTTCACTAAAAAAACATTTAATAAGTGGCGTCCCATAGGGGAGTCGAACCCCTGTTACCGCCGTGAAAGGGCGGTGTCCTAGGCCTCTAGACGAATGGGACACATATGTTCGTTGGAGTTTGGGCACTCCAACCACTCTTTTCGTTCAACCTATACAATCTGTGTGGACACTGGCAAAGACAGTATCGTTAAGGAGGTGATCCAGCCCCA
>NZ_PEIB01000125.1 GCF_004116385.1 Veronia nyctiphanis
TGTTGCCACTCGCCGCCGTCAAACCGTACCCAGAATGTGGTATCGGTGTAATCGTTATCGCCGACCGTTGCGGTCCCCCCATCGATGTTAATTTCAACCCGGGTCGTGGTCGTGGATGGGTTACTTAAGGTGACGGTGATGGGATCTGTTTCAGCGCCCTCTGTCACCGTGACATTTGAGACACTCGCGATAGAAGGGGCGTCAGCATCATCATTG
>NZ_PEIB01000126.1 GCF_004116385.1 Veronia nyctiphanis
GCACCTCCCTTACAAGGAGGGGGTCACTGGTTCGAGCCCGGTATCGCCCACCACTATTCCTAAACAGGAATACACGATGGGGCTATAGCTCAGCTGGGAGAGCGCCTGCCTTGCACGCAGGAGGTCTGCGGTTCGATCCCGCATAGCTCCACCACTTACTAAGTGTTTTTTTACTAAAAATATTTAGAAAGTGGTGAATCGAAAGAA
>NZ_PEIB01000127.1 GCF_004116385.1 Veronia nyctiphanis
GCGCCGAGCTCAGAAGACAACCCCGTAAAGGCCCGCAACTTCCAATATCCGACACCAAGAATCCCCCATTTTGTCCAATGACAGAGAAAATATCGGCCTCTGGCGTGTAGAAAAAGGTCGGTTGTAAATGACGTTGCCGACTTTAACTGCGCCGAGCTCAGAAGACAACCCCGTAAAGGCCCGCAACTTCCAATATCCGACAC
>NZ_PEIB01000013.1 GCF_004116385.1 Veronia nyctiphanis
GCGCCGATGGTAGTGTGGGGCTTCCCCATGTGAGAGTAGGACATCGCCAGGCTTCAAATTTAAGTTAGCGTTTTGAACAGACGTTAATTTGAGTGGAGCGGTAGTTCAGTTGGTTAGAATACCGGCCTGTCACGCCGGGGGTCGCGGGTTCGAGTCCCGTCCGCTCCGCCACTTCTTCGAGAAACCTCAGCAAACATGCTGAGGTTTTTTGCTATTTGCACGCCTGAAAAGTGCTTTAGGCACACTCTTTTTAATAACTTTATATTTTGCCTTGAGCCATTGATTGACGTTAGTTGAGTAACTCCATCATTGCAGCCAAGAGCGGCTCCCCTGAACGGCTTTTTCGACAGCAAAGGCCAAGCTCTAATGCCTCAACAACAGGAACATTTAGCTTCTCCACTTTATCTTTGACCGGGCTGTTGTCGATCACCACATCGGGCGCAATGCCGATACCACACCCGAGTGCTACCATACTGACGATACCTTCATGGCCTGCGATTTGAGCGTAAATGTTTGGTTTTCTGGTATGGCCTTTTAACCAGTTATTGGCATTCTCTCTGGCCCTTCCTGATTCGGGTAAGATCAACGGCACTGTATCCCATTCGACTCCCGCTCGGCTGAATCCCGGCACATTACTTCCGATACTTGGTGCAATCACGGACATACTGACTTTATCCCACACTTTAAAATACAGGTCGGCAGGCAGTTGGCCGGGTTTTGCACTGATGGCAATGTCTGCCGTGTCATCCATGATATGGCTGATACTCTGCGCAGGGTCACCGGTTTGTAGCTGGATTTCAATCTGAGGGTAGTTCTGACGGAAGCGATTCAATAGATCGGGTAAGTGGCTATAGCTTGCGGTGACGGAGCAAAATACCGTGAGTTTACCTTTAAGGCTCGGGTCTTCTTCTCGAATAGCACTAACCGCGGTTTGCCACTCGGTCACAATTTGCATGGCCACAGGTGCAAGTTGTTTTCCTGCCGCTGTCAGGCTGACATGTCGGTTTGTCCTGATGAGTAATTGCTGGCCTACATCTTCTTCCAGTCTCTGAATAATGCGGCTTAGCGCCGACGGGGAGATATGCATCGATGTGGCCGTTTTGCTGAACGACTGGCTGTCACAGAGGTGTAAGAAGTATTGAAGGTTTTTTATGTGCATGCTGTCGCCCATGTTGCGTTTTCTGCAATGTATTGTTGTTAATATATCACTTTGAGCAATTTGCTGCCTGTTCTATGATGAACCCAATTCGCAGGAACACCTTTATATACCTGCGACACAGGATAATGACAAATAATGGAGCCTGAGATGTCTAACTACTTCAATACATTAAATTTACGCGAGCAACTGGCGCAACTAGGCGTTTGCCGCTTTATGGACAGAGACGAATTTGCGTCTGAAGCCGATTACCTGAAAGGTAAGAAAGTGGTTATCGTTGGTTGTGGTGCTCAAGGCCTGAACCAGGGTCTTAACATGCGTGATTCCGGGTTAGATGTCTCTTATGCCCTCCGTCAAGCTGCCATCGACGAGAAACGTCAGTCATTCAAAAATGCGTCTGAGAATGGTTTTAACGTCGACAATTATGAAAACTTGATCCCTCAGGCTGACTTGGTTGTTAACCTGACCCCAGACAAGCAGCATACCTCTGTCGTTAATGCAGTTATGCCTTTGATGAAAGAAGGCGCAGCTCTGGGTTACTCACATGGCTTCAACATCGTTGAAGAAGGCATGCAAATCCGTTCTGACATCACTGTAGTCATGGTTGCACCTAAGTGTCCAGGTACGGAAGTTCGCGAAGAATATAAGCGTGGATTTGGTGTTCCGACACTGATGGCGGTTCACCCAGAGAACGATCCAAAAGGTGAAGGCCATGAGATCGCGAAAGCATGGGCTGCTGCAACGGGTGGTCATCGCGCCGGTGTTCTGGAATCTTCTTTCGTTGCCGAAGTGAAATCTGACCTGATGGGTGAGCAAACGATCCTTTGTGGCATGCTGCAGGCTGGTTCTATCGTTTGTTATGAGAAGATGATTGCTGACGGTGTTGATGCAAGTTACGCAGGTAAACTGCTGCAGTTTGGTTGGGAAACCATTACTGAAGCGCTGAAGTTTGGCGGTATCACTCATATGATGGATCGTCTGTCTAACCCAGCAAAAGTAAAAGCATTCGAGCTGTCTGAAGATCTGAAAGACCTGATGCGCCCGCTTTACAACAAGCACATGGACGACATCATCTCTGGTCACTTCTCATCAACCATGATGGCAGACTGGGCGAACGATGATGTTAACCTGTTGGGTTGGCGTGCTGAAACCGCTGAAACTGCATTTGAAAACTACCCAGACTCTGACGCTAAGATCAGCGAACAGGAATATTTTGATAACGGCATTCTGATGGTTGCTATGGTTCGTGCAGGTGTTGAGCTTGCCTTTGAAGCAATGACAGCGTCTGGCATCATTGATGAGTCTGCATACTATGAATCACTGCACGAGCTGCCACTGATCGCTAACACGATTGCCCGTAAGCGCCTGTATGAAATGAACGTCGTTATTTCTGATACTGCGGAATACGGTAACTACCTGTTCGCAAACGTTGCAACGCCACTGCTGCGTGAGAAGTTCATGCCGGGTGTTGAGACTGACGTAATTGGTCGTGGTATCAATGAAGAAAGCAACCAAGTTGATAACGCGACCTTGATTGCGGTTAACGAAGCATTGCGCACTCACCCGGTTGAGTGGATTGGTCAGGAGCTGCGTGGCTACATGACTGACATGAAACGTATTGCTGTTGGTGATTAATCACCGAAACATTGAAAGAAAAACCCGGCGTTTGCCGGGTTTTTTTGTCTCAGTCTTTGCTGTCTTCTTCTGCTGCACTGAACTTCTTCTCCAGTGCTTCCATTTTCTGTTCCATCTCTGTCAGCTTTTGGCGGGTACGCAGCAGTACCTGAGTCTGCACATCAAACTCTTCACGGCTGACGACGTCCAGCTTTTCCAGCTGAGACTGGATGACTTCACGGACTTTCTTTTCGACATCTGCACCGAGCTCTTTGACGGGCTTAGGCATCGAGTCCTGAATTTGGCGGACAACCTTATCAAGCTTCTTGGGATCAAACATGTAAAACTCCTTAGGTAACTGACGCTATTCTATTCAATCCTCGAAATTTTGTCGAAGAATCACTGAGAAAACGCTTGAAAGTGTCGACTCAATTCTGCGCTTTACCATATGGCTTGCTCGGGGAGAGATAGACATCACTGAGTTTCCTTCTACAATGCTTTGTTCACTACGCGCGATTATCCAAAGAGGCCCAAATGAAACTGAATCCTGCCCAGAATGACGCAGTCCGCCATGTCTCCGGACCTTGTCTGGTGCTTGCGGGCGCGGGCTCAGGTAAAACCCGGGTGATCACCAACAAAATTGCTTATCTAGTCCAGCAGTGCGGCTACAAAGCCCGAAATATCGCCGCAGTGACTTTTACCAACAAAGCTGCGCGTGAAATGAAAGAGCGGGTCGGCCAGACCATGGGTAAGCAGGAAGCAAGAGGCCTGATGGTGTCGACGTTTCATACCTTGGGCCTCAATATTATTCGCCGGGAATATAAGGTCTTGGGCCTTAAAGCTGGGTTTTCGCTGTTTGATGATCAAGACCAGATGGCGCTTTTGAAAGAGCTGACTGAAGAACAGCTTGATGGCGACAAAGATCTGCTGAGTCAGTTACTGCATACCATTTCCAACTGGAAAAATGACATGTTGACGCCGATGCAGGCCGAGTCCGCGGCGATGGGAGACCGAGATAAGCTGTTTGCGCAGTGTTATGCTGCGTACCAGAAACAAATGAAAGCCTACAATGCGCTGGACTTTGACGACCTAATCTTGATGCCCGTCCTGCTGCTTAAGACCAACGAAGAGGTCAGACAGCGTTGGCAAAGTCTTATTCGCTATTTGCTGGTTGATGAGTATCAGGATACCAATACCAGCCAGTATCAATTGGTTAAGTTACTGGTTGGCGAAAGGGCGAGGTTTACAGTTGTGGGGGACGACGATCAGTCCATATATAGCTGGCGTGGCGCACAACCCAAGAACCTTGCACTGCTCAATCAGGACTTTCCCTCTTTGAAAGTGATCAAGCTTGAGCAGAACTATCGCTCAACCAGCCGCATTTTGCGCTCGGCCAATATCCTGATTGCTAATAACCCCCATGTGTTTGAGAAGACCTTATTCTCTGCGCTGCCTGATGGCGAAATGTTGAAAGTGCTGAAAGCAAATAATGAAGAGCATGAAGCAGAGCGCGTAGTGGGGGAAATTATTGCCCATCGCTTTATGAATCGTACTGATTACAAAGACTATTCGATTCTATATCGGGGCAATCACCAGTCGAGATTATTTGAAAAAGCCCTGATGCAAAACCGCATCCCCTACAAAATCTCTGGCGGCACGTCTTTCTTTGCCCGAGCGGAAATTAAAGACATCATGGCGTACCTTCGGCTCCTGACTAATCAGGATGACGACAACGCGTTTCTGCGTATTGTAAACACGCCAAGGCGTGAAATAGGTCCTGTGACACTTGAGAAGCTCGGTAGCTACGCCAATATGCGTGGGAAGAGCCTTTTTGCTGCAAGTTTCGAGCTGGGTCTTCAGCAGACCTTAACAGGAAGAGGACTGGAAGCCCTGCAAGGCTTCACACGTTGGATAGTCGAGCTATCGGATAGATTTGAGCGAGAAGACACTGTAGAAGCCGTTAGGTCGCTTGTCAGAGACTCTCACTATGAGGATTGGCTTTATGAGACCTCTCCCAGCCCGAAAGCGGCTGAAATGAGGATGAAGAATGTCTCAGACCTTTATGGCTGGATTGTGGCTGATCTGGAAGGTGACAACTACGATAATGAGCCCAAAACGCTGAGAGAAGTGGTACAGAGATTGACGCTCAGAGACATGATGGAGCGTGGTGAAAACGATGAAGATGCCGATCAGGTACAACTGATGACACTTCACGCCTCGAAAGGTCTCGAATTTCCCTATGTATTTCTCATTGGTATGGAAGAGGGACTCCTTCCTCATCAATCCAGTATTGATGAAGATAACGTAGAGGAAGAGCGCCGTCTGGCCTATGTGGGGATCACCCGTGCGCAAAGAGAAATGACGTTTACTCTTTGTAAAGAGCGACGCCAATACGGCGAGCTAATTAAACCATTGCCGAGCCGATTCCTCGAAGACTACCCCAGGATGACCTTGAATGGGAAGAGAAAAAGAAACCGCAAAGCCAGCAGGAGCGAATGGAAAAGGGCCAAGCTGCAATCGCAAACTTAAGAGCAATGCTGAATAAAGACGAATAAAGTAAAGGCTACCCTTTGGTAGCCTTTTTTCATGCGAGGATGATAGTTATTGGGTGAGCATATGCTCAATGGCAGCAATAATTTCATCATCCGAGCAATCCATACAGGTGCCTTTTGCAGGCATGCCGTTAAAGCCTTGGATTGCATGCTTGTAAAGTGTTTCCTTACCTTGTGCTAGTCTCGGCTCCCAGGCTGCTGCATCACCCGTTTTAGGTGCACCAGCGGCGCCTGTAGAGTGGCATGCCAGACAGAAAGTGTTGTAAACCGCATCTCCTGTACGCGGGCCTGATGGCGCTGCCGCTGTTTTAACGGGGGCCTCACCATCTTTGTACACGCTCCCGACTGGTGCGATGCGTTTGGCAATTGCGTCGTCAGACATATCGGTGGCTTGTGCAACACCGACTAATGACATGGCAGCAATGGCAGATATTGCTATGCGTCGAAAAGAACTTCCCTTTGCGCTCACTGTTAAACTCCCAGTTTGTGTTGGCATCAATAGATTTGACGTCTGTTTTTATATATTTAGTCTGTTTTTGCGGTGATAAAACCAGCTAATAGCTATTTTTAAGCATAATGCCATAAAATGTAGTGGCTAACTTTGGCCTACCGCAACTTATCATTGTTAATGATATGTAAACATACGGTGAGTATAACGCTTTAGATTGTTGCGAGAAACCGTTATGATTGCAGGTCTGTGCTGTGATTTTGTCCCGATTGTTCAAAAACGGAGCGGTCAGAAAAAAAATTGAAAAAAAGACTAGACGGCAGGGGCCCATATCCGTAATATGCGACTCCGCCGACAGGGGCAAGCGCCCGTAGCTCAGCTGGATAGAGCGTTGGCCTCCGGAGCCAAAGGTCACAGGTTCGAATCCTGTCGGGCGCGCCAGAAGGTCCAAGCAAAATCGGAATTGTTGGCAAAAAAAATCAGTGGTGGCTATAGCTCAGTTGGTAGAGCCCTGGATTGTGATTCCAGTTGTCGCGGGTTCAAGTCCCGTTAGCCACCCCACTCGGTGAATAGCGCAGTTTGGTAGCGCATCTGGTTTGGGACCAGAGGGTCGGGGGTTCGAATCCCTCTTCACCGACCACTTTCAGAAAAAGCCCGCTCAATGAGCGGGCTTTTTCGCATCTGTTTTCAGGAAAACTGAAGTTCGAATAAAAGATGTCAGCCAACTAAAAACACCTCGTATTTAGGCTTTGCTCTTCGACGCCATTCAACCATCAAACTACCGAAGCGGTAATGCGGTAGTATATTTAAGTGGCTCCATAGCAAATGTTGACGTGACGTTGGTTAGGCCATCAATGCTATTGACCAGTTTTTTATAAAAGTGATCGAAAGCAGGCATGTCTGCCACCTGAACTTTCATCATGTAATCATATTCTCCCGCCATTCGATAACACTCCATGACCTCGTCAAAGGGTTTTTCCGCATAAACAAAGCGCTGATACCAGTCTTCACTATGATCGGCGGTTTTTATGTGTACAAACGCCGTAAAAGAGAGCCCGATTGCCGCCGGGTCGAGAAGGGCAACGCGTTTACGTAATACGCCACACTCCTCCAACCGTTTTAGCCTTTTCCAGCATGGTGTTGTGGTGAGATTGACAGCCTCAGCAAGGTCAGAAAGAGACAAGCTGGCATCCTCTTGCAATTTTGCAAGGAGAGCCTTATCAACGTTATCTAATACAATTTTCTCCAAAACAGCCTCACTAAGTAAAAGTTTTCTCAACGGTATGGCGAAGATGAAAACAAATCAAGATGTGACAAGCAAGTTTGGTATGCGCAGTAGCGAGCTTGGGATAAAGGCATGGCTGCGATTCCTTAATGAATCCTATTGGGTAAAACTTCGCCGAGTATTTTTGCGCAAGGGTTCACGCTTTTACCCATTTCCTGCATTTAAGAGCAAATTTTTTACATATTTTCTCAAAAAAAATAACTTTAGCATATGGTGTGTTATGTATTATTTCCCGTTAAAAGTGTTGGATGGAAAATGGAAATTAGTACTTTATATCGCTATTGTGTTTTTCATTGGTCTAAATAGCTCAGATAATTGAATAATTATCTAACTGACTAAAAATATTATCTGCAAAGTTGCTTTAATTTTTAAGATTATGAAATTTATAAGTTTTATTAATTTTAATGCCATGTTTTGTGAATTTTATTTTGTTTTTAGTGAATGAAATAGCATGTGGTGTGGGCCCGATCGCCTCTTCAGAGCACTATGTTGATCTTTTGTTAATTGTTTGACAGATTAGCCTTCCAACCACCGTTTGTATTGGCAATCCCGTATCAGAAAGACGAAATAATGTGACTTAACTGACTAAGTTGTATAGAAAAACTACGAAGGAAGACAGAGGTAGAATTAATGGCTTTGCTGGAAGTAAAAAACCTGAGAATTGAATATCCTTCACGGCATGGTGTACATGCAGCCGTTAAGTCGCTGTCATTCACTATTTCGCGGGGCGAAATAGTGGGGGTTGTCGGAGAGTCAGGTGCGGGAAAATCTACAGTCGGTAATGCGGTTATTGATTTGTTGAGCCCGCCAGGAAGAATTGCCAGTGGTGATGTCTTTCTTGATGGTGAGAAAATTTCCAGTCTTCCTCGTGACGAAATGAGAAAGGTGAGAGGCGCAAAAATTGGGTTTATTTTCCAAGACCCTATGACCTCGTTGAACCCTCTTTTTACTGTCGAACATCAGTTGGTCGAAGCGATTCAAATCAATCTTGGCCTTAATGATACGGATGCAAAAGCCCGTGCTCTCCAACTGATGGAGCAGGTCGGTATTCCGCAGCCAGAAAATCGCTTGAAGCAATACCCTCATCAATTTTCCGGTGGTATGCGTCAGCGTGTGGTCATTGCGATTGCACTTGCTGGTGAGCCTGACCTCATTATCGCCGATGAACCCACCACGGCGCTGGATGTGTCTATTCAAGATCAAATCCTAAACCTCATCCGTGAGCTTTGCGTGAAGAAAAACGTGGGCTGTATGTTGGTGACTCACGATATGGGTGTGGTTTCTAACGTCACAGACAAGGTGGCGGTGATGTACCGGGGTGATTTGGTTGAGTTTGGACCCACAGCGAAAGTACTCGGGACACCCGAGCATGCCTACACGCAAAGCTTGATATCTGCGGTGCCCCGCTCTGATATCAAACTGGATCGCTTCCCACTCGTTAGCTACATCGAAGAAGCCACAGAAATGAAGCCTCTCGATGTGAAAAATCATTGGCTTGGACAGAGTGAAGATCAGCGAGATTATGAGGGCCCGCTGCTGAACGTTGAAAATGTACATCTGCGCTTTGTCACTCGTGATTCGTTTTTTGAAAGTCGCCGTGAATATGTTCAGGCAAATGAAGATGTGAGCTTTGAAATTCATGAAGGGGAGACGTTTGGCCTTGTTGGTGAGTCCGGTTCGGGCAAATCAACCATTGCCCGCGTGATCACTGGGCTTTATCCGCCTAACTCAGGGAAAGTCACTTTTGAGGGCATTGACCTTACGGCACTCAAAAGTGAAGCTGAACGAAGACCGCTTCGACGTCAAATGCAGATGGTGTTCCAAAACCCCTATTCGTCGATGAACCCTCGGATGAGAGTCAAAGACATTATTGCTGAGCCTATCCGATTCCACAAACTTGCTGAAAATGAACAACAGACAACGTCGATAGTTAACGACCTTCTCGACCATGTTGCTTAGGCCGCGCATCTGGAGTGAAGTATCCCCACGAATTTTCCGGCGGTCAGCGCCAACGTATTTCAATTGCCAGAGCGCTGGCGACACGCCCACGTTTGCTGATTTGTGATGAACCGACATCAGCGCTCGATGTCTCTGTTCAGGCACAAATTCTTAACCTTTTGAAAGACCTTCAGCAGGAATTGAACCTGACCATGCTGTTCATCAGCCATGACTTGCCCGTGATTCGACAAATGTGTGATCGCATTGGCGTGATGCAAAAAGGAAAACTGCTTGAGGTGGCACCGACTGAAGAGCTGTTCAAGTCAGCCAGTCATGAATATAGCCGTCAGCTTATCTCATTAATGCCTGAGTTTAAGGGTGTGGATCTGACGAAACAATCAACTGTAACGAGTTAATCCGTCCGGAGACAGGTTGTGCCGGGTGGCTTCTATGCCAAAACACAACAACGTCGGGAGTTTCTCCCTGCATAAGGAGTAATGCAAATGAAAACCGTTAAATCGAAACTGGCCCTGGCATTGTTTGCTGCTGGGCTGAGCTTTTCAGCCGCGGCTGCAGACATCACTGTTGCTTACGATGCAGACCCTGTTTCGCTTGACCCACATGAGCAGCTTTCTGGCGGTACACTTCAGCTCTCTCATATGGTGTTTGATCCACTTATCCGCTTTAACCAGAACATGGAGTTTGAGCCTCGCCTTGCTGAAAAGTGGGAGAGACTGAATGACACGACTGTCCGTTTCCATCTCCGTAAAGGTGTGAAATTCCACTCAGGTAATGATTTTACCGCTGATGATGTTGTGTGGACCTTCGACCGACTCAAGTCTTCTCCTGACTTCAAAGGCATCTTCACGCCGCTTACAGCGTTGAATAAAGTTGATTCTCATACTGTTGATATTGTGACTGATGGTTTGTATCCATTGGTGGAAAATGTTGCGACTTATATCTTTGCAATGGACAGTAAGTACTATTCA
The DNA here is from genome assembly GCF_004116385.1 of Veronia nyctiphanis. GTDB lineage: Bacteria > Pseudomonadota > Gammaproteobacteria > Enterobacterales > Vibrionaceae > Veronia > Veronia nyctiphanis. Next base: position 9,983 of record NZ_PEIB01000013.1, read on the forward strand.
GGCACGACAGCTGACGGTAAAGACAAAGCTGAGCTGAAGAAAAATGGTTCAACGTTCGCTTCAACGAACCTTTCAGGTACTGGTGCGTTCAAAATTGCTGATCGCGAACAAGGCGTGAAGGTTGAGTTTGAGCGCTTTGCAGATTACTGGGATAAATCATCGAAAGGTAATGTCGACAAGTTAACGCTGGTACCAATCAAAGAAGATGCCACCCGCGTTGCTGCGCTGCTTTCTGGCGATGTTGATATGATTGCTCCGGTATCACCGAATGATTACAAGCGTATCAAAGGTAATGACAAGCTTGATCTTTACACCATGCCAGGTACTCGAATCATTACGTTCCAGCTCAACCAGAAAGTGTCTGAGCCTCTGCAAAACGTGAAAGTTCGCCAAGCGATCGTGCATGCTGTAAACAATGAAGGTATTGCCAAGAAGATTATGAAAGGCTCGGGTACCGCAGCAGGTCAACAGAGCCCGGTAGGATATGCTGGATACAATGCCGATCTATCTCCACGTTATGATCTGAATAAAGCTAAAGCACTGATGAAAGAAGCGGGTTATGAGAATGGCTTTACGCTGACCATGATTGCGCCAAATAACCGTTATGTGAATGATGAGAAGATTGCACAGGCTGTTGCGGCGATGCTGGCTAAAATTCAAATCAAAGTAGACCTACAGACCATGCCAAAAGCGCAATACTGGCCTGAGTTTGATAAGTGTGAATCAGGCATGCAGATGATTGGTTGGCACCCGGATACTGAAGATTCAGCGAACTTCACTGAGTTTTTGGCGATGACGCGTAACTCTGATACGGGTAAAGGCCAATATAACTGTGGTCACTACTCAAATACCGAAGTTGACAAGCTGGTTGAAGCAGCAAACGGTGAAACAGACCTGAACAAACGTAATCAAATGCTACGTGATGTTGAAGCGATGCTTTACAACGACGCTGCGTTTGTTCCTCTTCACTGGCAAGACCCATCCTGGGCAGCTAAGAAAAGCGTTAATATTCAGCCAATTATCAATGGTATGAATTTCCCTTACTTCGGCGATCTGGTCGTTAACTAAGGTTGTTCGCGGGTACCAGAAACAATCTGGTACCCGCGTTGTTTTGTTGTTGTAGCCTTAGGGTTTTAGTGAGGTATGCATGATTACGTTTCTTGGAAAACGTGTTTATCAGGCGTTGATTGTAATGTTTGTGATCAGTCTGGTCGCGTTTTCTATACAGGATAACTTGGGCGATCCCCTTCGTGAGCTTGTAGGGCAGTCTGTTTCTGAGGCAGAACGAAATGTTCTTCGTGAGCAGATGGGCTTGAATGACCCGTTTTTGGTCAAATATGGACGATTCATCAAAGACGCCGTACAGGGTGATTTGGGGACTTCTTATTTCTATAAGCGCCCGGTTGTTGATGTCATTTTAGATAAGTTGATAGCGACATTAGAGCTCGTTGTGGCGGCTACGCTCATCATCATTGTGGTATCTATTCCTCTTGGTGTGTACTCAGCAATTAATCCAAATAGCAGGCTGACAAAAGTGATTATGGGTTTCAGTATTGTGGGTATTTCGATACCTGTATTTCTGACCGCCATCATGTTGATGTATGTCTTCTCCATCGAACTTAACTGGCTGCCGTCATACGGCCGGGGTGACACTGCTAATGTGCTCGGCTGGGAGTCTGGCTTTTTCACTTTAGATGGGCTTTCGCACCTTATACTGCCGAGTATTGCCCTTTCGTCCATCATGCTGCCGCTGTTTATCCGCCTTGTGCGTTCTGAAATGCTTGAGGCGCTAAGCACTGAATACGTAAAGTTTGCTCGTGCAAAGGGTTTGCCGGATAAGCAGGTTTATTATCAGCATGCTTTGAAAAACACTATGTTACCTGTGGTCACAGTCGGTGGTGTGCAGATAGGTACCATGGTTGCCTACACAATATTGACTGAAAGAGTATTTCAGTGGCCGGGTATGGGCTTTATTTTCCTTGAGGCGATAAACCGTGTAGATACCCCTCTGATTACCGCCTATGTCATCTTTGTTGGCTTGATATTTGTGGTGACCAATACCTTGGTTGACCTTTTGTATGGTGTGATCAACCCCACTGTAAACCTTACAGGCAAAGGAGCTTGAGGATGAATGATACAACCGCAACGACTCCTTCTCGCTGGCAGCGTTTTTTGGAATCAGATTTTTTCTACTTTTTTAAACGCGACAAGGTGGCAATAAGTAGCTTTATTGTTTTTGTCCTCTTTGTTTTAGCCGCTGTTTTTGCGCCAGTGTTATCGCCTACAAACCCCTATGATCTTGCTTCTATCGATTTGATGGATTCTGAGTTACCTCCTGCGTGGCTTGATGACGGCGAGACGCGCTTTCTGCTGGGGACAGACAATCAGGGACGAGATATTGTCTCTACCATGATGTATGGCCTTCGTATCTCATTGATTATTGGCCTTGGCGCGGTCGCTTTGCAGCTGTTGATAGGTATCGTCATTGGATTGGCAGCCGGCTACTATGGAGGCCGTATCGACAGCTTCCTGATGCGGATTGCTGACGTTCAGTTGTCCTTTTCGACCATGATGGTCGCAATCATTGTATCGGCTATCTTTAAAGCCAGTTTTGGCAGTGACTTTTACAGTCAGTATGCGATTTTGATGTTGGTGGTGATTATCGGGGTGGCTGAATGGCCGCAATACGCAAGAACCGTTCGCGCTTCTGTGTTGGCTGAGAAAAAGAAAGAGTATGTCGAAGCGGCACAGGTGATGGGCTTTAAGTCTCCGCGTATCATGTTCAGGCATATTTTGCCAAATTGCCTGTCGCCGATATTGGTCATTTCGACCGTTCAGGTGGCCAATGCCATTATGTCAGAGGCAGCGCTTTCATTCCTCGGCTTGGGAATGCCAGTTGATAAACCTTCACTGGGGTCGTTAATAAGTATAGGATTTGATTACATATTCTCCGGATCTTGGTGGATGAGTGCCTTCCCGGGTATTGTGTTAGTGCTTTTAGTTCTGGTCATTAATTTACTGGGTGACTGGTTGCGGGATGTCTTCAACCCGAAAGTCTATAAAGGGTAAACGTCTAAAAACAAAAAGCGGCATATGCTGCTTTTTGTTTTTTGGGTGACACCTGACTCATCTTTTCGCCGCTCTGGGGCCTATTTCAACCGAATCTCGCTGAATTTTCTGCTTTCTATAGCATCTGAGACACGTCAAGACTTGTTAGTATTGCCCATTTAGTCATAAGCTTACCTAGGTATGTTAAGCACAGAGGCGTAAGCTTTGTTTCGGGTTATCTTTTTAACTATTGCATTATTAGGCTTTTCGTTTTCAGTAAATGCGTCACCATCATGTCAGGCTAGCGAAGGTGAGTCTGGTTGGTTGATGCTATCCAGCGATTGTGATGTGGGTGAGGGGCTTTGGGGGCGCACACCGTCAAAAGATGCAGAGCAGTTTTGGGTCCAATGTAGTATGACTGATCGCGTGCCACCTCCTTGGTTTGCCCAGTTATTGCGCATATCACTCGATAATTCACCGCTTTTCTTACGAAAAGAATCTGAGTTGTATCGTTGTCTGGTGGGGCCGTTTGATGATTTTAGGCTTGCGATGGATTCACGAGACAGATTGAGGCAGCTCCATCCATGGTCAGAAACGTCGTTCATTCGTCAGTTACGCACAGAGCAAGAATCTGCTGAGCCGGAAAAAGGCCCAGCGACAAATGAAGGAACGCTACTAAGTCAAACTCGATAGCTAACCTTAAGTCATTGTCATGAAGTCGACGCAAAACTGAAGCAGAACGTTAATGCTGTAGTTGTGCGTCTTCTTTTTATATGATGGTGATTTGTAACAGCTCTCCTCGCTGTCATTTTAGGTATTTCTTATTTCCCTGTCTTTATTTGCTATTTTCTAACCGTTTTGCCAGTCATTAATTTTCCTACCTGTCACATTGAAGTTGCGACCTTTCACCAATAACTGTTTGACTGTAATTGAAATGTAAAGTATCGGAAATGAAACATTAATATATCTTACCTAACCTTGCGGCGATTTTATTTCGACGTATTTTAGGGAAAGAACGATGAAAAAAACGCTGATGGCAGTCGCTGTATCTTCTGCTGTACTTGCGGGTTGTGCAAACAACTCGGCAGACGACACTGTAGCGTCAGCTCAGAATACACAGGTTAAAAACGTTATTCTGATGATTGGTGATGGCATGGGCCCACAACAAGTGGGTTTGCTTGAAGAGTACGTTCGTCGTGCACCGCAGTCTGAACTTGAAAGACAAACAGCACTGTCAAAATTGGCCAATGAAGGTCGCCTTGGACTGTCGTTAAATGCCCCTCATGGACCACATGGCAAGTTGGTGGTTGATTCTGCTTGTTCGGCAACACAGTTGGCAACAGGTGTGGCAGCGGGCTCAGAAATGATTGGTCTTGATTATCAAGGTAATGTTGTTGAAACCATTCTGGAGAAAGCTAAGAAAGCGGGTAAAGCAACGGGTCTGGTATCAGATACTCGTATTACGCACGCAACACCAGCCGCTTTTGCTTCGCATCAGCCTCATCGTTCTTTTGAAGCCAATATTGCTGCAGAGCTGATTGAAAGCGGCAACGTTGACGTCATGCTTTCTGGCGGCGCACGTGTTTTCCTGCCTTCAGACATCAAAAAGGACAGTGCTGATCAGCAAGTAATGGCAGATTTGGGCGCACCGAAGTCGGTCTACAAAAAGTCAAAGCGTAAAGATGATCGCAATCTGGTGGTTGAAGCGAAAAGTCAGCACGGTTACGCGCTGGCCTTTGACAAGACGCAGCTAAATGCGGCATCAAGCGACAAGCTGCTCGGCTTATTCGCTAACTCGGGTATGGACGACGGTATCGCATACTCGGCGTGTAAGAGAGATGACTCATGTACTCAACCATCACTGCGTGAAATGACGCTTAAAGCGCTGGATGTTTTGTCGAAAGATGAAGACGGCTTCTTCCTGATGATTGAGGGTGGCCAGATTGACTGGGCGGGTCATGCAAACGATGCAGGTTGGATGCTGCATGAACTGCTGAAATTCGATGAAGCTGTTGATGCGGTCTATGAGTGGGTGAAAGAGCGCAATGACACATTGGTGATTGTGACTGCTGACCATGAAACCGGAAGTTTCGGTTTCAGTTACTCTCGCAAAAATACACCAACGGCCAAGACCCTTCCGGGTGCGGGTATGAAAGGCAACGATTATAAGCCTAATTTCAACTTTGGTGATCTGGCGCATCTGGACAGACTTTATAACCAAAGTGGTACCTTCTATGACATGCTGAATGCAGCAAGCCCAGACTGGAATTTTGATGAAGCGTCAGCGAAAGACTGGCAGGAAGCCATCAACCAGTTCAGTGACTACAAAGTTACTCTCGATCAGGCTGCGTCTGTGGGTGAGCGTGAAGAGAATACTTACTATCAAGCTGACCACAAATACCAGAGCGCGAAGGTAGTACCTCAGTTTGATGACTTTAAAGAGTTTTATGTTTATGCGGATGAGGATCATACTGCGAAAATTGGTCGTGCACTCGCAGCGGATCAGAACGTTGTTTGGGGTACCGGAACGCACACGGCTGCACCTGTACCTGTCTATGCGTTTGGCCCAGCAGGTTTAACCGAGCAGTTCTCTACCATGCAACACCATGTTGAGGTCGGACAGAAGATGATAAAGGCGCTTGGCCTGAACTGATTTTTGACCTTAAAAAGTAAGCCGCCTTTGGGCGGCTTTTTTGTTCATCACTCTTCAGTTTTGATGGCCAAAACTGTCCGTCTACTTCTTTAAATCACACCAAGGTGGCCAACTTCGGTCGCAATTTTTTTGTTATTTCTCTGTTCACTCACCATTTTTTGCGATAAAAACTTCATTAACGCTCTTGGCGCTATTTTTGCTTATATACTAGATGGTTACGGGGGCGGCTCTCTGGTGGTGGGGATATGGCGAGCCTTTTCCGGCGGGTAAACAGTATTACCCGAGAAACAGAAACTGGGAGACGGTGAAATGGATTTTCAGCATACATTCAAAGAGAGCTTATTTGATTCACATCCTGGCCGCTTAAGTGTCAGCCTCGCACAATATTACAGAGAGCATCAGAAATTTTGCAATATGGCGGCGTCTTTGACGGGCCAACAGTTAGCAGTTTGCCATCAACTCTTGACCTCCAACATCCGTTTCATGAGTAATGATCTCATGGCTCGCGATGCGAAAGTACCTACTTTCGACCCCTATAAACTTGATACTGCCTCGTCGTTCAGTCCGGCCCAACAAGAGATGAATGACTTAATTGTCAACAATAACGAGATGTGCCAGGCGCTGGAGTCTCTTCAAGATATGTGGACAGTAAACGGCTTCATTCACAGTGATCTACGGCTGGAAAACTGTATGTTGCAATTGGAGTCGAGTTCAAACAGTAAACCTAAAAATGTCACCTTTCTTGACTGGGAGAGTTTTCAGACCGGCGATGTCGCGTGGGATATTGCTGGTGTGATGGCAGGCTTTTTGAGCATTCTTTCTCTCGGTAATGTTAACGACTCCTATACCGGTAAAGAGCTTAACAACAGTGCAGTGACCTACCGAAAAAAGAGCGAGCATATTACCCAGCAAATGCGCTCGTTTTGTCTCTCTTACCTGCAGCAAGGCAAGATAGGTTCTTTGCATGTTAAAACGCTTTTGAACCGGGTGATTAACTTCAGTGCGGCCCGGCTTCTTTCCTTGTCTCTCGATAGCCTGTCTGGAAAAGAGGAAATGACACTTGATGGCCTTCTTCATCTCCAGTTGGCGCAGAATATTCTTGAAGACCCAGAGAAAAGCCGTAAAACTCTTCTCGCTGGTGACGGCCAACCCATGCCATCAACAAGATCAGATGTTTGTTGTTGATGGCAGATTATCCTCTCGAAACTTGCGCCTGATGTGACCCACTCAGTCTGTTTATCTAATTCACCAAGTCCTCACTATTCTCAGTCTCTCTTCGAATACAGTCTCTAGGCTGGTAAACACTCAATCACTGAAAAGGCCTATCGAAAGGAATGCGTTGGTGCTAGGAGCAACGCTTTGTTTGATGGCATTGGTTGATTGCAAAGAAAAGGGACTGAAATGATCAGCCCCATTGCATGGTGTAGGGTAAAGACTGTATTAAGCGATAACTTCAGTATGGTGATTGAGAGCATTGAGAAACGCGTTGACTCTTGGATGCTCAGAGTCATCATGAAAGTGCCTTTTAAGGACCTCAAACTCAGCGAGTTTAGATTCTGAGATTGCTTGATGTTGCTGAAGGTACTGCGTGCCAATTTTTACCAACATTAGGCGAAAGTTATTACTTTTTGCCAGACGCCAGGCCCTATCAAGCTGTTTATTCGCTTCGTCATCGAGGCCCTGATGCGAAAGAGCCCTTGCGTTTAACTCAAGAGCTAGCGGCGTGAACAAAGTTTCCCCGTTACTTTCAATCAGGTTAAGGGCATGATCAATCGTTGCTAACATCAGAGGACTGGCTTTCTCAGGGATCTCGGTATTTCCAGCCAAAAGGCAAAGATACGCGCTCAAGCGCAATGCGTTGGCGGGTTGGAATTCCGCGGCGAAATGCTCCATGGCGGTATTAAAGCTGATTTGATTGTTATCGAGCAGATAGCGTTGTTCTGCTTCAAATAATCGCGCCACACTGAAGTAGTCCGAAAATCCATGTTGTTCGCTCAATGCCTTCAGGCTAGAAATCGCGCTTGTCAGCCCTGACTTATCGGCCAGCAAATGGCTTGTCCAGATCAAAGCATGTAACCCTGCTGATTTCGCAAAATCGCTACTTGTGCGGTTTGTAAATCCATTGAGTGCTGACTTCGTCAAACTTGCCTGCTTCAGTGTACCGAGCGAGATCTCCAGCAAACATTTCACTTCAAGACAGTAAGGGTAGGGGTCGAAATCTATTATGGGGGAATACTTAGACTGGTAACCACGAAAATAGAAATACTCCTCAATAGCGCCGCTTGTTTTCTCTACGTCGCCCCGTAAAAAAGCTGTTCTTGCCGTCGCCATTAATCCAAGAGCGATAATGTCGTCGTTATTTGATTTCGTGCCCAATAGATACAACGCCTGTGCAAGCTGCGCAGCATGGACCAAATCGGATGTCGACAGGGCAACCCACCACTTACCCAACAATAGGTGAGCATGATGTGTGGGCTCACTTTTCTCACAGATAAGCTTTGCCGCTTCGTTCAAGGCTTCGTGCGTTTTGCTTGAAGACCACCCTTCTATCTTGCTGGTATTAGCCGCCAGTTTAATGCTGATGCTGTAATTGAGTTGCTGCACCTCGTCAGTAGGCGGCATTTTGAGGACTGCCTCCTTAGCTTCTGACAAGGTATGAATCGCTTTTTTGTATTGGTTGGCAAGGATGAACTGATCTGCTTCTGACAGTAAATCAACGACTGTTGCTGATTGGTCATTAAACGCTTTCAGCCGTCTTTCGAGGCTCTTCCTGTGGATCCCCAAGACTTTTGCGGCAGCCTGCTTATTACTGTTGTTTTCAGCAAAGGCCTCGGTTGCCAGAACATGCTCAACAAGGGACATGATGTTCTCTGAGCCCAGTGAAAGCAGCTCTTTAGCGATCACTCTGACTTTCTCCTCATGAGAAGAGGGGGCAGTGTCTGTTGACTGTTGAACAAAACTTGCATCAATGACGTCGTGGTTCGAGAAAGCCGAAAGTTTGAAAACGGTGTTCCTAAGCTCCCGGATATTGCCCGGCCAGTCTCTGTTTTTTAACAGCCTGACAGCGTCATCTGAAAACACTTTGTTTTGCTCTTTTGCAAAGTGTGCAACAAGCGCTGGAATGTCTTCTCTTCTCTCTGCTAACGATGGCACGTTCAGCGTGATCACATTGATTCGATGGAAGAGGTCTTGTCGGAATGTGCCGTCGGCGACCATTTTTTCCAAATTGCGATGAGATGCCGTGACGATTCGTCCATGAAATGCTTTTGACTGGCTTGAGCCCAATGGTCTGAATTGCCCCGTCTCCAGTACCCTGAGGAGTTTGGGTTGCAGGCTTAGGGGTAACTCACCAATCTCATCGAGAAACAGTGTGCCGTCTTTAACAAGGCTGAAGTAACCCTCTTGCGCATGCACAGCACCTGTAAATGCCCCTTTCTCATGACCGAAGAGGATTGACTCAATGAGATCTGCAGAAATTGTGCTGCAATTCACATCGAAAAACTCAGCAGTGGGGTGTTGCCCCGCGCTGTGAAGAAGATTCGCTACCCACTCTTTTCCTGCGCCAGTTGGTCCTGAAACGTGAACAGAATATTGCTTGGGAGCAATATGAAGTACTGTCTCGTAAAGCTTCTGAATCGCTGATGACGAGCCCAGAATAATGTTATCCGGTAAATGGATCGGCTGAGGGTGCGAAGTTGCTGATTGCAATGCGTCAGGGAAAGTAGTGAACACGTCTTATTCTCCTCAGTTATTTTACAAATAATGGGATATACGACTATCCAGTTGCTTTGTAAGGGGGTAGAAGCAGTGCTTACGGCTAAATGACTGCCAATAAGTACAACTCACGGTAAAAGGAATGGCATATTGCTTCTATTACGTGGGATTACACGAAATATGACTTTTATGTGTAAGATTTATAAAAGCGTATATATATCTGTCGGTTACGATTTTTCTGTTAGGGAAAGAAAATGACGCAGGGAAATGTGATTGACAAGATTGTGATCAGAGGCGAATAAAAAGGGCTTCGTTTTGAAGCCCTTTTCTTGTTCGTTACCTCATAGTAACGAACTCCTCTGAGCCCGTTGGGTGAATTGCGACCACGCTGTCGAAGTCTTCTTTGGTGGCACCCATCTTCATGGCGACACCGAAGCCTTGGATCATTTCATCAACACCGTAACCAATACCATGCAGACCGACCACTTTCTCGTCAGGGCCTGCACATACCAGCTTCATCTTACAAGGCTGACGATGCTCAGTTACCGCAGTGTACATGGCGGTGAAACCGGAAGAGTAGACCTTCACGTTATCTTCGCCATATTTCTCAATCGCTTCAGGTTCAGTCAAGCCAATGGTGCCGATAGCAGGGTGGCTGAAGACCACGGTTGGTACCAGGCTGTAATCCATCTTGGCGTCAGGCTTGTTGTTAAACAAACGCTCTGAAAGGAAGCGACCCGCTTTTACCGCCACAGGCGTGAGCTCGATGCCGCCCTGAATGATGTCGCCAACACTGTAGATGTTTGGTGTCGACGTGGTCTGATATTCATCAACGATGATGTAACCGCGCTCGTCTGTTTTAACGCCTGCCGCTTCAAGGTTCAGGCTTCCGGTTGCAGGTCTGCGTCCAACAGCCCAGACAATCGTGTCTGTGTTGTGGGTGTGGCCATTTTCAAAGTGAATGGTCAGGCTGCCATCGTCTTCTTTCACCACTTCTTTTGGCACGCACTCGTTGTGCAGTGTGAGACCTTCGTTATCCATGATGTCGACCAGCGTATCGACAATGGTTGGATCGAAGCTGCGAAGTGGCTTACCTTTGCGTACGAACAGGTGAGTGTCGGTACCTAAGGCGTTCAGTACGCCTGCAATCTCAACGGCAATGTAGCCTGCGCCAATGACGGCTGCACGCTTTGGCTGCTCTGGCAAGTCGAAGAAACCGTCTGAGTCGATACCGTATTCTGCACCAGGCAAGTTTGGAACGATAGGTCCACCGCCAACGGCGATAAGGATGTGGTCAGCGGTATACTGTTCACCCATGACCTCAACGGTTTTAGCATCAACAAACGTCGCGTAGCCATTGATCACTTCGACCTGATTTTTACCCAGCACGTTGTCGTATGACTGATGAATGCGGCCGATGTAGGCCGAACGGTTCTCGATCAGCTTGCTCCAGTCGAATTTGTTGAGCGTTGTGTCGAAACCATATGACGGACCATATTGCTTAATGGCCTCAGCACCTGTGCGCCGTACCACATGACTTTCTTCGGCACGCAACCCACGTTTACGCAGGTACCACCCATGTGTTTCGCTTCAATCAGTGCGACTTTTGCACCGTGCATGGCTGCTCGGTTAGCAGATGCGATACCACCGCTACCACCACCGATACAGATATAATCGAAATGCTTGGCCATTTTTGTTCTCCGTTTTAAAGGGCCGCCTATTTGGCAAACTGTTGTATTTCACTCTATGTATATGGGGGACAGATGTGAAGCCTACAAGGGCTACTCAGGAACAACCCACTTAACAAAATGATGACCTGTCTCAGGAGCGATGACACGTTGCAGCCATGGCAGTATTGATTGCATATGGCTCTCGAGCTTCCAAGGCGGGTTGATCACTATCATCCCGGATGCTGTCATGCCGCGTTCCTGTGAGTCTGGGTCGACGCCAAGCTCAATCTGCAATACCTTTCTGATCCCAAGCTGTTCAAGCCCCTGAGTGATCAGATCGATATTTTGACGATAGACGACGGGATACCAGATTGCATAGGTACCCGTCGCCCAGCGTTTAATACTTGCACCAATGGCATCAACTACGTCCTGATATTCATGTTTTAACTCGTAGGGCGGGTCAATCAGTACCATACCACGGCGTTCTTTCGGAGGAAGACTGGCTTTAAGGCGCCCAAAGCCATCCTCTTTAAACATTTTCACCTGACGGTCACCACGAAATTCCTGCAATAACAGCGGGAAATCGCTGGGGTGAAGTTCTGTCAGTACGGCTCTGTCTTGTTCACGAAGTAACGTCCGCCCCATTTTGGGGGAGCCGGGATAAAAACGCAGTTGTTCGGTGTCATTCAAAGAGCGAATAACATCAATGTAGGGCGCCAGAGCATCAGGAATATCATCACGTTGCCACAGCTGGGCAATGCCATCTTTATATTCGCCTGTCTTTTCTGACCACTCGTCATGCAGGTCATAGCGGCCAGCGCCGCTGTGCGTATCGTGATACACAAAAGGCTTTTCTTTTTCCTTCAGAGCTTCAATGATAAGGGACTGGACGATGTGTTTAAGCACATCGGCATGGTTGCCGGCATGGAAGCTGTGGCGGTAACTGAGCATCTTGGGTATCCACTACGTAATTAGTTATATGGCTCGCATTATCGCTGATTGTTGGGTTTGATGCAGCATGAATGACCGATAGCCCAATTGAAAAGGGTGAGATGTGACTCCATAAAAAGACAAGCATTAACAAGAAAGGAATTGGCTGATGGCTAACCCACTACTGACATTTACCGATCTACCGCCATTTTCGGCGATCAAACCTGAGCACGTTCAACCTGCGGTTGAGCAGGCATTGGCCGATTGTCGCAAGGCGGTTGAGACTGTGCTGGAGAACGATGCAGCGCCAAGCTGGGCAACCATCGTTGCACCCTTGGCAGAAACCGACGACAGACTGAATCGTATCTGGTCGCCGATTGGCCATATGAACTCTGTCGTTAACAGTCAGGAGCTGCGTGAAGCTTATGAAGCTTGCCTTCCTTTGTTGTCTGATTACTCGACCTGGGTTGGTCAACACAAGCCGCTTTACGACGCTTACAAGGCGATCAAAGCCAGCGATGAATTCGGCACGCTGACACAGGCGCAACAAAAAACTATTACCGATGCACTGAGAGAATTCGAACTCTCTGGCATTGCGCTCAACAGTAAAGACCAGCACCGCTTTGGTGAGATCAGCAAACGTCTTTCTGAGTTGTCTTCGAAGTTCTCCAATAACGTGCTTGATGCCACCATGGGTTGGAGCAAGCTGGTGGAAGATGAGGCAGACCTAGCGGGTTTACCTGAATCTGCGCTGGCGGGCGCCAAAGCTGCTGCTGAAGCGAAGGGTGAAAAAGGGTATCTGCTGACGCTGGAAATGCCGTCTTACATTCCGGTTATCACTTATTGCGACAACCGTGAACTGCGTGCTGAGCTTTATGAAGCATTTTCAACCCGCGCGTCTGACCGCGGACCGGGTGCAGGTGAGTGGGACAATACAGACCTTATCCACGAAACGTTGCAGCTGAAGCATGAAATCTCAAGACTGCTTGGCTTCAATAGCTACAGTGAGCGCTCACTTGCTACCAAGATGGCGGAAAGTACCGAACAGGTAATGACTTTCCTCAACGAGCTTGCGGAGAAGGCACATCCGCAGGGTCAAAAAGAGTTTGAAAACCTGCAGGCGTTTGCCAAAGAGACATACGGCATCGACAAGCTTGAGCCATGGGATGTCGGTTACTACGGCGAAAAACTGAAACAACATCAGTACAGTATTTCTGACGAAGAACTTCGCCCTTACTTCCCAGAGAGCAAGGCGGTATCTGGTCTGTTTGAGGTACTGAACCGAGTGTTTGGTATGACCGTTAAGCAGCGCGATGACGTCGACGTTTGGCACGAGTCTGTGTCTTTCTACGACATCTTTGATGCCAAAGGTGACTTGCGTGGTAGCTTCTATCTCGACCTGTATGCCCGCGAGAACAAGCGTGGCGGTGCGTGGATGGACGAGTGCCGCGTGCGGCGTGTAACAGAAAACGGTGACCTACAAACGCCAGTGGCCTACCTGACGTGTAACTTCAACAAGCCGGTTGGTGATAAGCCTGCACTGTTTACCCATAACGAAGTGGTTACGTTGTTCCATGAGTTTGGTCATGGTATCCACCATATGCTGACACAGGTTGAAGCGCCTGCCGTCTCCGGTATCAACGGTGTGCCGTGGGATGCGGTTGAACTGCCAAGTCAGTTCCTTGAGAACTGGTGCTGGCAGGAAGACGCGCTGGCATTCATCTCCGGCCATTTCGAAACTGGCGAGCCACTGCCGAAAGCGATGCTTGACAAGATGCTGGCGGCGAAAAACTTCCAGTCGGCGATGTTTATCCTCCGTCAGCTGGAATTCGGACTATTCGATTTCACGCTATTTACCCGCTTTGATCCTGAAGAAGGACCAAAAGTACTGGACACCTTGGCTGAAGTGAAAAGCCGTGTGTCGGTTGTGCCATCTCCAGAGTGGAACCGCTTCCCACATGCATTCAGCCATATCTTTGCTGGCGGCTACAGCGCGGGTTACTACAGTTACCTGTGGGCCGAAGTACTGTCATCAGATGCTTTCAGTCGCTTTGAAGAAGAAGGTATCTTTAATACAGATACAGGCGCGTCGTTTCTTGAGAACATTCTTGAGCGAGGCGGCAGTGAAGAGCCGATGGAACTGTTCAAACGCTTCCGTGGCCGCGAGCCATCACCAGATGCGCTCTTGCGTCACAGTGGTATTGCTGGCTAATTATTCAGCAAGTGTAAAAATAAAAACGCACCGAAAGGTGCGTTTTTATTTTGTATCTATTAAAAAAGCCTTGATTTGACTCGAAAAAGTTACGTCGATAAATCTGTTAGTCCCTCAAAGCGGTCACAATTGCGCCAATGACTTGCATGGGGGAATTTAACAATGAAAAAAACTCAATTAGCGGCCGCGTTATCGCTGTCTGCAATCTCGCTACCCACACTCGCTATGGTGGGTACTGATGCTCGATCTGCAGGAATGGGGGGAACGGGTGTTGCCTCAGCTGATCACATTACGGCACCTTTTTACAACCCTGCTCAAATGAAGAAGTTCGAGGCAAATGATGACTTTGGACTCCTTCTGCCCTCGGCTTTCGTCGGCGCTAATACGACAGAAGATTTAGACAGTAAAATTGATCAATTCCAATTAGCGAACAAGGAGCTAAAGAGTGCTCAACAAGCTGCCGTGCCTAATGCTGCGAGATTGGAAGCGGCTGCCGATAACTGGAAGGTAAAGCTTAAAGGCCTAGATAATAGCGGTTTTTCTATGGGCCTCGGGGTGAATTTTGCGGTTGCTATCCCTAACAGCCTGATGCCCGTCAATGTGTTTAGCAAGAATGATGTTCATACCGAGTTTTTGATTGATATAGACACCGAACAACTCGATAAAGATGACGATCAACTTGATGCGGGTACCTCTAACGTTCAGTTAGTCGCAGGCTCGGTGTCAGATATTGGCGTTTCCGTTGCCAGAGATGTCTTAGTTCCCTATGTGAATGAGACAATCTCTTTAGGCTTCTCGCCAAAAATTCAACGCCTGACGGTTTATAATGCTTTTGAAAATCTCGATACGTTCGATAACGATTCTTACGAGTTGTCGAGCGAATATCAGCAAAAGACTACTTTTAATGTCGATTTTGGTGCCAGCTATCGCCCTATCACGCCTGTAACGGTCGCATTATCAGCAACTAACCTCATTCCTCAGGAGTTAGACTCACTGAATGATAATGGCTCTGTGGCAACGTTTAGGGTTGAGCCTTCTGTTACGGCGGGTGCGGCTTATGATAACGGCTGGCTGCTTGCGGCTGCTGATATTGATCTGACTGAAAAGCGTTTGTTTAAAGATGTCACCAAGGGCGAGCAATACGCGAGATTGGGTGTTGAGTTCGATGCACTCAATTGGGCGCAACTGAGAGCGGGTTATAGCATTAGCATGGTAGATGGTTCTGAGGACTTGGTAACGCTTGGTGTAGGTTTTTCGCCATTTGGTGTACTGGGTGTTGATGTGGCAACTCAAGTGGCCGGAGACAACGAGTTTCATGTTGCTGCTGAGCTGAGGCTTTCACTGTAACAATTTCTTGAAGTGCACCTAACGTTGGGTGCACTTTAGGTCGCTCATAGTAAAAATGAGTGTCTCCCCTTATGCAACTAAGACTGATCGTCTGCTACTGAGTGTCTCAATACCGATAAAACGAGACCTTCTACCATAGTGAAAAAAAGTAGTAGTGATTAATTTTATTTCCTGATGAAAAATGCAGAAATATATTTTCTCAGGAAAAAGTCATATGTCTTCATTAAGAATCACTTTTATCTCTATCCCTTTTTTAGTGGCGGCACCCGCAATGGCTTTGTCAGGCAGTGATGCGCGCTCTGTCGCAATGGCTGGTACAGGGGTTGCCTCTGCGTCTTACCTTACCGCGCCGTTTTATAACCCCGCTCAGTTAACCAACCATGTCGGCAGTGATGATTTTGGGTCACTGTTACCTTCGGTCACGCTTGGAGCAAACGACGAAGAGGACTTGTTTGGAAAAATTAAGGCTTTTCAGGCAGCTGACCGTGCGTGGCGTGAAGATCAAACAAATGTTGTAAAAGGGCTGAATCGGAGAGCTAAGTTGCTGGAAGTCGGGACGGGCCATGTTGATGTCAGTGCGTCCCTCGGTTTTGCTGTGGCTGTCCCCAACGACTTTCTCCCGATAAATGCCTACTCAAAAACGACTGCGGTATCGCGAATAGAAGCCTCTGTGGCTCCCGAGGATTTTTTTGGCACACAACCTTTAAAATCCTACGTGCATGCCGTATCCGGTGCGACGGTTGAATTTGGTTTAGCAATGGCACATGCGTTCACTTTGCCGTATCGGGACTATGTGTTTTCTGTAGGCCTGACACCTAAAGTGCAGCAGCTTGCTGTCCACAACGCCAAAGAAACCTTGGATGCGTTTGAGGATGACAAGTATCAGATCCCAAGTGATTATCAATCTGCATCGGTATTTAATGCGGACATGGGGATGAGCTATAAACCCTCTCAATTTGTGACAGTTGGCTTTGTTGTCCAAAACGTTATTTCTCATGAACTTAAGAGTCATACCTCAAAAGGCGTACAGGTTACCTATCTCGTTGAGCCAGATTACAACGTGGGTATCGCGTTTGATAATCATTGGCTATTACTGAGTGCTGATTTAGATATCAATGAGACAAGACAGTTTAAAGAATTTGAGCCTGAGGGTCGTGAGTTGAAGCTGGGCGCCGAAGTGAACGCGTGGGATTGGGCACAGTTTCGGGGTGGCTACACCATGAATGTGTCAGGCGAAGAAGAACTGAGCCAGTACTCTGCAGGGATTGGTTTTACGCCTTTCGGTGCTGTGGGTGTCGATCTCGGTGTTCAGTATCAATCGGAGCGCGACCTGGCTGTTTCCGCGCAATTTTTGATGACGTTTTAAAAAAGAACGCGGTGTTGAACACCGCGTTTTTCGTTAGGTGATCTGGGTTAACTGATGGTCGTTGGCCAGCCCATATCGGATTGTTTTTGTGCTTCCTGTGCGAGTTCAACTGCCATGAGTGGATTTTTATCTACCAGCCGGCTTCCAACGTTAACGACAATGCATCTTCATCAGACTCCAACGAGAACATTGGTACTGCCTCTGATTGCCTTCGATGGCACAGAATGACAGCAAGGCGAAGCAGACGAAGCAGGCGATCAGCACTGACCGATGAGACCGCGTTCTGGTTACTCACTGACGATAAAGTATCTCGATAGCGACGGACCAGCTCGCAAAGCAGTTTTTTCTGCGCTCGTGTGAAGCCCGGTAAATCGGAGTGCTGCAGAATATAAGCCGCGTGCTCACCGTCTTGTTTGAAGCTTAAGGTGAGGCCTACTTCATGCAACTGTGCAGCACATTTGAGCATCTCATCACTAACATTTTCTGTCATCCATTCATTTTGTGTTTGCGATAGCAATCTACTGGCGACGTCAGATACGGATTGGGCATGAATTTCATCAAGCGAAAAACGGGTGCGTATGCTTTGAATCGTACGGCTACGGATATCTTGCTGACGCATTGTATCCATCATTTCATACACCATGCCTTCACGCAGCGCGCCACCTGCCAGTGTCATTTCATCGATATCAAATGCTTCAAAGATAGCAATCAGAATTGACAAGCCACTTGGGAAAACCAGCGCTCGCTCAAGGGTAAGGCCTTCTATATCCAGCTCTTCAAGCTGACCACAGCCAATGGCTTGCTTGCGGAGTCGATGAAGCTTTTCCAGTGTAATGACTTCATCCATGCCCTGCGCAACCATAATTTCCTGTAATGCCTGCACAGTGCCGCTGGCACCCACGCACACATCCCAGCCAAGTTGCTTATATTGCGAAAGGATAGGAGATAAAACCTGCTTCGCGCCTGCGATGGCATTGTCGAAACTTTGTTTAGTCAGTGCGCGATCTTTAAAATGGTTTTCAAGCCAGGTGACACAGCCCATATTCAGACTATTAAGCGCAGCAGCATTAAAGCCTTCACCGATGATTAGCTCAGTGCTTGCACCACCAATATCAACAACAAGACGCTTTCCTGTGCCGCCCGAGGTGTGCGCGACACCTTGGTAAATCGTGCGTGCTTCTTCCTGACCGCTGATGACATCAACGTTATGGCCGAGTATGGCGTCGGCTTTATGAATAAAATGATCGGCGTTTTTTGCGCTGCGAAGTGCAGCAGTAGCGACGATACGGATGTTGTTTGGGTCGATATCTTGCAGTCGTTCGGCAAACAGCGACAGGCAATCCCAACCGCGCTGCATGGCCTCTTCACTGAGATTCAGCTTGTCATCAAGACCTGCTGCGAGGCGAACTTTACGTTTAATTTTTGCCAGTATTTGTACACTGCCAGCAACCTCTCGAACAACCAACATGTGAAAGCTGTTCGAGCCAAGGTCAATGGCGGCATACAGGGGCGACGGCGAGTGTTCCATGCTGTGTTACCCCTGAGATGCTTAGGCTTTGTTTGCCGGACGACGGCGACCACGGCCACGTTGCTGACCGGAAGATTGTCGGTTAGACGAGCCTGTATTACGTCGACTGTTAACTTGACGTGGCTTTTGAACGCGGATTGGCGGTGGTAGGTCATCAAGCAGTGCTGTTGCGTCGTAATCAGACACAGGGATAGCGTGCTGAATGTACTCTTCAATAGATGGCAAGTTAATGGCGTACTCTTCACAGGCGAAGCTGATGGAGTGACCACTTGCACCAGCACGACCTGTACGGCCGATACGGTGAACATAATCTTCAGAATCGTCAGGAAGATCGTAGTTGAAGACGTGTGTTACCTGAGGGATATGTAAGCCACGCGCGGCAACATCGGTTGCGACCAGAATGTCGACCTGACCTTTTGTGAATTCTTCGAGGATCCTCACACGTTTCTTCTGCGGTACATCACCTGTCAGAAGCCCAACACGGTGTCCGTCGGCAGCAAGATGTCCCCAAATGTTTTCACAGCGGTGCTTGGTGTTAGCAAAAATAATTGCGCGCTCAGGCCAATCTTCTTCAACCAGCGTTTGCAGTAAACGCATTTTGTCGCTGTTCGATGGATAGAACAATTCTTCCTGAATGCGGTGACCTGTTTTTTGTTCAGGTTCAACAACAACATGTTCTGGGCTTGTCATGTGCTCGAAAGCCAGCTCCTGAACACGGTACGACAAGGTCGCAGAAAACAGCATGTTCAGGCGTTCCGCCGGTGCTGGCATTCTGCGGAATAGGAAACGGATATCTTTAATGAAACCAAGGTCGAACATACGGTCGGCTTCATCCAATACAACAACCTGAATCGATTTGAAGTCCAAAACGCGCTGTTTGTAGAAATCAATAATACGGCCTGTGGTACCGATCAGGATATCAACGCCGTCTTCAAGCTTCTTCTGTTGCTTTTCATACGCTTCACCACCATAGGCAAGGCCTGCGGTGATCGACGTTGATGCCAGCATAGGTGCTGCATCATTGTAAATCTGAATCGCCAGTTCACGGGTTGGCGCCATGATAATGGCCCGTGGGTGGTTCTGACGTCTGCCCTCAGGTGCCTCAGTGGTTAGAAGGTGATTAAAAGTTGCAGTCAAGAATGCCAGGGTCTTTCCTGTGCCTGTCTGGGCCTGTCCTGCGATGTCTCGGCCGGTGAGCAGGACCGGCAATGCCTGAGCTTGGATAGGGGTACAATTATGAAACCCTTTTTCATCCAATCCCTTCAAAACATCGGCGTGAAGACCGAGTTCGGCAAATTTCTGCTCTGTGATATGAGTCATTTTCATTCGCATAGAATATCAGCTTAGACTTGCAATACGATAGTGAATACATTCAAATAGTGCGATGTTTTGCTGGTTGGTTATTAACCAGCGACGAAAATTATCATTGGAGTGGAAGATGAGCGACAAGATTTTGCAGCTGAGCGACGACAGTTTTGATACTGATGTGATCGGTGCTGCTGGCCCTGTACTGGTAGACTTTTGGGCAGAATGGTGTGGCCCTTGTAAGATGATTGCACCGATTCTGGACGAAATTGCCGACGAGTACGAAGGCAAAGTGACCATCGGTAAGCTGAACATCGATCAGAACGCAGGAACGCCACCAAAATTTGGTATTCGTGGTATTCCAACGCTGCTGCTGTTCAAGGATGGCTCTGTTGCTGCGACCAAGGTAGGCGCTTTGTCAAAGACTCAGCTGAAAGAATTCCTGGACGCGAACCTGTAAGTGTGATGATGAGTCGCGTACAAATTTGCACGCGGCTCAATCTTTATCCATTTCCTAGACAGTCAGAAGATCTAGTGCTACCTTAATGCACGTAGATTGTTCATATCCACTTCTGACCACTGACCAGCTCAATGGCTCCTAACTTTTAATCAGACCTCAACTTTGACAGACAAGACACTCACCACTATGAATCTTACCGAACTGAAGAATCAGGCAGTTTCTACCCTGGTTTCCCTGGGCGAAAGTATGGGCCTCGAAAACCTTGCTCGCCTGAGAAAACAAGACATTATTTTTGCTATCCTCAAGCAACACGCGAAAGGTGGCGAAGATATATTCGGCAATGGTGTCCTTGAAATTCTTCAGGATGGTTTCGGTTTCTTGCGGAGTGCGGACAGCTCGTATTTGGCAGGACCGGACGACATTTATGTCTCACCAAGCCAAATTCGTCGCTTTAACCTGCGAACGGGTGATACGATTTCCGGCAAAATTCGCCCACCGAAAGACGGCGAACGCTATTTTGCCCTGCTGAAAGTTAACGAAGTAAACCACGACAAACCTGACAACGCCCGCAACAAAATCCTCTTCGAAAACCTTACCCCACTTCATGCCAACGAACGTATGGTCATGGAACGTGGTAATGGTTCAACCGAAGACATCACGGCGCGTGTACTGGATTTGGCATCGCCAATCGGTAAAGGCCAGCGCGGTCTTATCGTGGCACCGCCAAAAGCGGGTAAAACTTTGCTGCTGCAAAACATTGCACAGAGCATTGCCCACAATCACCCAGAGTGTGAGCTGATGGTACTTCTGATTGACGAACGTCCGGAAGAAGTTACCGAAATGCAACGTCTGGTGAAAGGCGAAGTGGTTGCCTCAACGTTCGATGAGCCAGCAAGCCGTCACGTTCAGGTAGCTGAAATGGTTATCGAAAAGGCAAAACGTCTGGTTGAGCACAAAAAAGACGTGGTTATCCTGCTGGACTCGATCACGCGTCTGGCCCGTGCATACAACACCGTGGTGCCAAGTTCAGGTAAAGTCCTGACCGGTGGTGTTGACGCCAATGCACTGCATCGCCCTAAGCGTTTCTTCGGTGCTGCGCGTAACGTAGAAGAGGGCGGAAGCCTGACCATCATTGCAACAGCGCTGGTTGATACTGGCTCTAAGATGGACGAAGTTATCTACGAAGAATTCAAGGGTACAGGTAATATGGAACTGCACCTGTCTCGTAAGATTGCTGAGAAGCGCGTCTTCCCAGCTATCGACTTTACCCGTTCAGGTACTCGTCGCGAGGAACTATTGACTAAAGCGGACGAGCTTCAGAAAATGTGGATCCTGCGTAAGATTGTACATCCTATGGGTGAAATCGAAGGCATGGAGTTCCTGATTGATAAGCTGGCCATGTCGAAAACGAACGACGACTTCTTTGAAGCGATGCGTCGCCAAAAATCGTAGTTTGACGTAAGCCTGCGTTATCATAAAAGCACTGCCTCTGGCGGTGCTTTTTCGTGTCAGACGTTTAAAAACTACAGGATGTTCAGGGATACACAATGAGGATGAAGTATCTTCAAGTAGCACTTTTACTGGCCACAATGTGGGTAAGCCCCTATGTAACGGCGACAACGCTGAATGTAGATGCCGTTAACGCTGAGCTAGCCAGTTATCATTACAAGACCGCAACGCAAAACGCGGCTTCCCTTTTTCATGCCAACAACTTCAAGCAGTTGGATTTATACCTTGCCGAGTTGCCTCTTCTTACTCAAGAAGCTGTTTTTGACTTTCTATGTCGTCAGACAACCGACCTGTCGACAATGACACCGGAGCGTGAGACGTTTTTGGTCAAGCTCAGTCATCTTCAGCCTACCTATTTGGTGAAAGAAAGTATTGGTACTTATTGGGTCACGAAACCTGTCTTCAATTATTCCGGTAGCGCCCGCTGGATACTCAATCGCTGGCAAATCAAATTGCTCGCTGACGAGGCCGCCACCCAACTGCTTTACGATAATCTCATTTTGTCGAAATGGATGTCTTTTGGTGGTAAGGACTACACGCTTCGCCGCGCAGCGATCGTTTCTTTGATTGAAAATCAAAGTATTGAGAAGGTTCAGGTGCTGAAAGCACTGTTTATTGATGATGAGGGGATGATGTGGTCGCCTGATAATGCGGTATTGGCTGCGCTGGCCGTCAGACTTCAGGATGCTAAACTGATGCATCAGCTTTGGAGTAGCAAGTCAGACAATTACAGTCTCGAAGCGCTGGAACAATTTGATAAACCTGAGCTCTCTGAGTTTGCCGCGCAGATGCTGATTGATGCGACTGCCAATTCGACGCTTCGCAGCCATGCGCTTGAAATACTGGCTGGTGTAAATCCAATGCCAGACATAGTGCGTAACTATCTGGCTAAAGAGCTGAGCCGACGCTGGAAGGGCGAAGAAATTGCAAAGCTGATGATAGAGGAGGGCAATGTTGCACTCCTTGACGACATTGCGGCGAAAGCCAATGCAATAGCCCAAAGAAACGTCGTGAAAGCCAAGTCACTTTCACAATAAGCTGTGATGCTGGTCAGTCCCGCTCATCAGAGTCGGCGCTGCTAATCATCTTTGTTGCCGTTATAATCGGCACATCCTGAAAAACCTGAGCAGGCTATGAAATTTTCCGATTTACGTGATTTTATTGAATACCTTGAGTCCATCGGTGAACTCAAGCGCATTACCCATCCTGTCGATCCACATCAGGAGATGACAGAAATCAGTGATCGTGTGCTGCGCGCTGGTGGTCCGGCGCTACTGTTCGAAAATCCGGTGGGGTACGACATACCCGTGCTGGCAAACCTATTCGGTACACCCAAACGTGTTGCCATTGGTATGGGGCGCAGTGATGTTTTGGAGCTGCGTGATGTCGGTAAGCTGATGGCTTACCTGAAAGAGCCTGAGCCCCCACAGGGATTCCGGGATGCACTGGATAAGCTGCCCGTATTCAGACAAGTATTGAACATGCCAGTGAAACGGCTTCGAAAAGCGCCGTGCCAAGAGATTGTCTGGCAGGGAGATGAGGTCGACCTTGATAAAATCCCTGTGATGGGTGCTGGCCCGGTGACGTCGCACCGCTGCTGACATGGGGCCTGACCATTACGAAAGGGCCCTCGAAAAAACGCCAGAACATTGGTATTTACCGACAGCAAAAAATTGGTAAGAACAAAGTCATCATGCGTTGGCTCGCTCACCGTGGCGGTGCATTGGATTTGCGAGATTGGATGGAAACCCACCCTGGTGAACCATTCCCGATCTCTGTCGCCTACGGCGCTGATCCCGCAACCATTTTGGGAGCTGTGACCCCTGTGCCGGATACGCTATCTGAGTATGCGTTTGCAGGCCTGTTGCGTGGCAGTAAGACGGAGGTGGTGAAAAGCCTCAGCAACGGGTTAGATGTGCCGGCAAGTGCCGAAATCGTCATGGAAGGCTATATCGACCCGAGTGAATACGCTGATGAAGGGCCATACGGCGACCATACTCTACTACAACGAGGTAGAGCGCCATCATGTTTTCACCATTACCCATGTCAGCATGCGTCAGAAACCGATTTATCACAGCACTTACACGGGTCGTCCGCCCGATGAGCCTGCCGTACTCGGCGTTGCGCTTAACGAAGTGTTTGTGCCGATACTGCAAAAGCAGTTTCCAGAGATTGTCGATTTTTATCTTCCGCCTGAGGGGTGTTCATACCGCGCGGCGGTAGTAACCATGAAGAAACAATACCCGGGTCATGCCAAGCGGGTGATGATGGGGGTATGGTCGTTCCTTCGCCAGTTCATGTACACCAAATACGTTATTGTCTGTGATGAAGACGTGGATGCCCGCGATTGGGCGAGTGTCGTTAACGCCATGACGACGCGCATGGATCCGGTAAGAGATACCTTGCTTATCGAGCATACACCAATAGATTCGCTTGATTTTGCTTCGCCAGTCGTCGGCTTGGGCTCCAAAATGGGGCTGGATGTGACGAAAAAGTGGGAAGCTGAGCTGGCTGGGTATGCCAATGATGCAGCGCGCGTTACCAATCAGTCAGAAATCGATGATTGCGTGGCGGTACTTAAAGCGAATCACCCCGAGTTTGCTGATATTTATCTTCCGCCAGAAGCCCACCAACATGGCATGGTGATGGCTACCATTAATAAGCAATCGGCTGGTGATGGCCCTCGCCTGATAGAAGCGATTTGGTCAACGCTGGATAAGGTCGCTGATGTGAAATTTGTGATGCTCTTTGATGATGAAGACGTCAACATCCGCGATTGGAACGATGTAATTTGGGCAATAACCACCCGAATGGATCCGGCTCGTGATACCCTGTTGCGCGAAAACGAGCAGAGCGGTGATCCGCAGGCTCTGCGTCCCGGGTCTAAAATGGGCTTAGATGCCACAAATAAATGGCCGGGTGAAACACAGCGTGAATGGGGAACGCCCATCACCAAAGATCCCGACACTGTGTCTCGTGTTGACGCAATGTGGGATAAATTAGGGATTTAATGTTGTTTACCGTGCACCTGATGCCAAGTGATGAACAGTTTATGGTCTCAGAACATCAGACCATTCTTGCTGCTGCGCTTGAAGCAGGTGTCCGGTTTCCTAACCGCTGTCAGATTGGTGCTTGCGCGACCTGTCTGTGTCAGATGATTGAGGGAGAGGTTCAATACCGTCTCGATCCGGTTATGACGGCAGAAGAGAAAGCACAGGGATGGGTATTTACTTGTCAGGCTTACCCAAAAACGGATCTTGTGCTGCAGTTAGATTAGAGGAAAACAATGCCAATCAATTGTGAAGTGACGTCAGTAACCGCACTGACCACCAATACATACCGGATACTACTAAAACCGGAACATGCTGTGACGTACAAGGCTGGTCAATACCTTCTGGCCGTGATGGGCGAGAAAGATAAGCGTCCATTTTCTATTGCCAGCAGCCCATGTCGCCAAAATGGTCATGAACTGGAGCTGCACATTGGCGCAGCGGAAGAAAATCCTTACGCGATGCAAGTGGTCGAAGCAGCGAAAGCGGCGTTTGAAAAAGGCGATGCGTCTTTTCTGATTGAAGGCCCTGAAGGTAATGCATGGCTTCGTGAGGAAACACAGCGTCCATTGGTATTGATTGCTGGTGGTACAGGCTTTTCGTATGTCCGCAGCATGCTTGACCATTGTCTGAGCCAAAATGTCGACGTACCGATTTTCCTTTACTGGGGTGGTCGTGGTATAGAGCAGCTTTACGCGAATGAAGAGCTTGAAGCGCTGGCACTCAAGCACGCAAATTTGACCTATGTACCGTGGTTCAGGACGCTGTTGAAGGCTGGGCGGGTAAGACAGGTACGGTTTTAGACGCGGTGATGGAAGACTTTATTTCCCTGTCTACCTACGATATCTACATCGCAGGCCGATTCGAAATGGCAGGTGCTGCCAGAGAGTTATTCAGCACTGAGCGTGGTGCTTCTCGCAGCAGCATGTACGCAGATGCGTTCGCCTTCCTGTAAAAAAGCGCTTCCTAATAAAAAACACCGCGAACCTCGCGGTGTTTTCAGTTGTATAAAGCCTAGTTACTCGCTTCTCTCTACAACCTGAAATCGATTACATCTGGTTTCTGAAAACAAATCACATCTTATGTATTAAGTGTATTATCCCAATTTATTTCAATAATCCAGTTTTTTATACAACCTCTGGTTGCACCTCATGAGTTGTAGAATAATTCCCAACCCAGCTTATTTACAGTTACTAATATCAGTATTCGTTGTTTTTACGTCGTGTGATACGCAAAATCTTATTTTGTAAAACAATTAATGTGTCCGATTAATCTCTATTACGTTAAGGGCGCAATGATTGCGTAGACTTTCTACCTTACCACGGCGGGACGTATTGATACTTTGAAGGGGCAGGGCGAAAGTATCCGATAGTCAGATTTAGATAAAAGCTCGCCCAAAACAGTCAGGAATACAAAGAAACTGGGTGATGAATGGAGCTATTTATCCAATGGTATCAGCAGTATATCGATTGGCGCTTTATTGATTAACTGGTTGACGGAGGATAAAAGACTACGCCAGAAATCCTGATGATGGCCAAGAACCACCAAATCAATGTCGCACTCGGCGATCGTATCAACAACCTCCTGCGCCATGCTTCCCCCGCCGACAAAGCTATGCGTGACCTCAACACCTGCTTTGTGTGCAGTTGAATAAGCTGATGTTGCGCTTCTTCGACTATTCTGTGGTGGGCTTCTGCGATATTGATGTCGAGCATCCCTGTGTAAAGCCCGACATAACTGGCGTCGATATGAATGAGTGAAAGTTTTGTATCCATTGCTTGCGCGAGTGAAGCACCCTTCGCCAACAAAACATTACTTTCTTTTGACAGGTCAACAGCAACAAGGATGTGTTTATAGATCATAAACGGCTCCATCAACGTATATCCTTTCAGGTTAGCATTGTCTCATTGACAAGAACATCGTTAGGTTCGTACTGATTACGATCGTAATCAAACACCACTTTGTAGTAAAAGTTGAAAATAGCAGGCTAGCCAGACAAAATGTCCCAACTTTAATGAAATAAGGAATTTTAGAATGTTAGCCGAAACCATGGTTGCTCAGCTTAATGAGCAGATAAACTTGGAGTTTTTCTCATCAAACCTATACTTACAAATGAGTGCTTGGTGTGAAGACAAAGGTTTCGAAGGTGCCGCTGAGTTTCTTCGTGCCCACGCACAAGAAGAAATGGAGCACATGCAAAAACTATTTACTTACGTGAGCGAGACAGGTGCGTTGCCTATCCTTGGCACCATCGAAGCACCACAACACGAGTTTGAAACCTTGGGTGAAGTGTTTCGCGAAACGTACAAGCACGAACAGTTTATAACCAAAAAAATCAATGAGCTCGCTCATGTCGCGTTTACCACGCAGGATTACTCGACGTTCAACTTCCTGCAATGGTATGTCGCAGAACAGCATGAAGAAGAAAAACTGTTCAAGAGTGTACTTGATAAGATCGAACTTGTAGGGGAAGACGGTAAAGCATTGTTCTTTATCGATAAAGATTTGGCAGCGATGGCCAAACAAGAATCGACCTCTGTGATGGATACGCCAGCCGCGTAACGCCATATATGTAACCTGCGTCTTCGCGCTGGCTTCCCGAGGTAACTGGGAGGACAAACTATGAGCGGAGACGCGATAATTGTTGCAATTTTCTTTGTACTATCAGTAAACATCTTGCGCTATTTCAGTTCGTTGCGCGTGCTCCTGTGCATGATGCGCGAAGCCAACCCTTTGCTGTACCAGCAAGTCGCCAGAGGAAACAACTTCTTTGCGCCACAAGGTGATATCAGCAAACAAAAACGTCTCTACCATTACATACGCAGCCAAGAATACCTTCACCATCACGATGAAGCCTTTATTGCCAAGTGCAACAAAGTTCGCCACTTGTTCGTGCTCTCTGTTGGTCTCAGTGCCGCTCTCGTTGCCACCCTCTTTTTTGTCGCGTTTTCTGGCATGTGAGCAAATCCTGTTAAATCCCTAAAACACTGGCTACGGCTGGTGTTTTTTTTGTTACTCTGCCGACATATTCAAGTGTTGATTTCGCGTGAGGATCGTTATGCAGCAATTTTTGGCCAGTATCCACAAATTGATGGTGGAATACGATTTGGTTTGGCTGGAGACATGTCTTTATTTACTGCTTCTTTCAACCATAGTGTGGGCCATTTGGCGAGTGGTATTGAAAAAGCTCGAGGCAGTAGTGGTCAAAACCCGCACAGCATGGGATGAGATTCTTGTCTCTGCTGCAAGCACGCCGATCAGCGTTATTATCTGGGTCTTTCCGTTTACCATTGCCATCGCAGACATATTTAAAGCTCTGACAGGGAACGACCCACATTGGGTTGGCCAACTGCGAGAGTTTGCTGCGCTGGCCATTTTTGTCTGGTTTGTTTTGCGCCTGATTAACCGCGGCGAAGAAGAGCTGCTTACCTCAGAAAAGCGCGATAAAACCACTGTTGCGGCAATATCCAACCTGCTACGCATGGTGATCACTGTCTTTGTCGTCCTGTCAGTATTGCAGGAACTCGGGATAAGCCTGACCGGTCTGCTTACCTTCGGTGGTGTCGGTGGCCTGATCGTCGGTCTCGCCGCGAAAGATTTGCTGTCAAACTTCTTCGGCGGAATGATGATTTACTTCGACCGCCCGTTCAAAGTCGGTGACTGGATCCGCTCACCAGATAGAAAAATCGAGGGCACAGTAGAGAAAATAGGGCTCCGCGTGACTATTATCCGCACCTTTGATAAGCGCCCTCTTTATGTCCCCAACTCAGTATTCAGTAACATAGTTGTTGAGAACCCTTCCCGGATGTCAAACCGACAGATAAAGGAAAGCATGGGGATTCGCTATGAAGATGCCGGAAAAATGCAGGTGATCATTGAAGATGTCAGGTCAATGCTGGCATCTCACCCTGAAATTGATAATCGACAGACACTGATTGTGAATTTCGATCACTTTGGCGACTCGTCACTCAACTTCTTTATCTACACCTTCACCAAAACCGTCAACTGGATTCATTTCCATGAAATTAAGCAGGACGTCATGCTAAAAATTGTTGAGATTGTTCATCAACATGGCGCTGACTTCGCTTTCCCGACCCGAACGCTAATGATGGAAAGTGGAGCGTCCGAAGCACCAAGAGACATGGATGGACTTGATGGTGCAGATCTACCGCTACAATCATAAATACTGGCTCATCCAGCAAAGGGCGGCTACAATGCCGCCCGTTTTTGTTATTGGGCGTGTGAAGTCGGAGTAGTGCAGAGAAATGACCCAGTTTGATGTAATCGTTATAGGTGCGGGAGCCGCAGGCTGATGTGCGCAGCGCAAGCAGGAAAGCGCGGACGCTCAGTGCTGGTGGTCGACAACGGCAAAAAGCCTGGCCGGAAAATCCTGATCTCAGGCGGCGGGCGTTGTAACTTCACCAACTATGATGTCACGGCAGCAAACTTCGTTTGTAACAACCCTCATTTCGCGAATCTGCATTGGCGCAGTATACCCACTGGGATTTTATCTCTCTGGTGTCAGAATACGGTATCGACTTTGAAGAGCGGGACCACGGCCAATTGTTTTGTCTCGACTCAGCCAAAGATATTGTTAACTTATTGCTGAAAGAATGCGACCAGCCCACCATCAGCCAGCGTTACCGCTGCGATGTGCATGATATCGAAAAGACAGAACAAGGCTTCACGCTCAAGCTCGACACCGATACGGTCACTTGCCAGTCACTGGTTGTCGCCACGGGCGGTCTTTCAATGCCGAAACTCGGCGCGACGCCTTATGGTTATCAGGTTGCCGAGCAGTTTGGCTTAAAGCGTGTTCCAACGAGAGCGGGGTTGGTTCCCTTTACCTTGCACAATAGCGACAAAGAAGCCTTTGCTGACCTATCAGGTATTGCGATTCCGGTAACCATTGATGCTGAGGACGGTACCCGATTTAAAGAAAACCTGCTGTTTACCCACCGTGGCTTATCAGGGCCGGTTGTTCTACAAATTAGCTCTTACTGGACACCGGGCCAGAAAGTCACTGTCGATTTACTGCCAGATCTGACGTTGCTTGATACCTTAGTGACCATGGCCGATAAACACCCGGGTCAAAGCCTGAAAAATAGCCTTTCGCGCTTGTTACCCAAACGCTTTGTTGAAGCCTTAATTGAGCGCGGTGACATCACCGACAAGCCGCTAAAACAGTTTACGCCGAAAGAGCTGCAAGCACTGTCTGACTATTTCCATGCGTGGACTATCGCGCCAAATGGCACAGAGGGTTACCGTACAGCGGAAGTTACTCTTGGTGGTGTCGATACCGACGAGCTGTCATCCAAAACGATGGAAACCAAATCTGTACCCGGTCTTTATTTCATCGGTGAAGTGATGGATGTGTCCGGTTGGTTGGGAGGCTACAACTTTCAATGGGCCTGGAGCTCTGGCTGGGTGGCTGGTCAGCACGTCTAGTGGTGTTTTGGAACAATAAAGTTTGCCCGTAAAAGCGTTTTGAGACAATAAAGATGGTCCGTTAACAACTAAAAAAAGCCTGCATTTTCGCAGGCTTTTTTGTTTTAGGGTGCCAGTGCGTGTTTGAGGTCATCCATCAAATCATCGCCGTCCTCAATACCAATCGATAGGCGAAGGGTTTCGAAATAAATCCCCATCGCTTCGCGCTCTTTTTGAGGGACAGAGCCATGAGACATACTGGCAGTATGGTTGACCATACTTTCCACGCCACCGAGCGATTCCGCAAGCACAAACAGCTCTAATCGGCCGATGAAGCGTTTTACTGTGTCTTCATTGCCTTTAAGGCGTATGGTGACCACGGCACCGCCTGCGCGCATCTGGCTTTTGCATAACGCATGTTGGGGATGTGAAGGAAGCCCCGGGTAATGGACTTCTAAAATTTCACTGTGGCTTGATAGATATTCTGCAATCTTAAGGGCATTGGCACACTGACGTTCCATTCTGACATCCAGTGTCTTCAGCCCTCGGAGCGCCAGATAGGCATCAAACGGAGAAGCTATCGCACCAACAGTGGTTTTGAGCTTATCGAGTGAGATGGCCAAATCGTCGCGTGCGGTGATCAGTGCACCGCCAATCAAATCTGAATGCCCGCCTATATATTTGCTGGTGGAGAGCATCACGATATCTGCGCCATGGGAGAGCGGACGCTGATTCCACGCCGTTGAAAAGGTGTTATCGACACAGGTCAGAAGGTTGTTGTCTTTGGCGACGTTGCAGATGGCTGACATGTCGACCAGTTCAAGCAGTGGGTTGGTCGGTGTCTCAATCCAAATCATGGCGGTATTGCTCTGAATGGCGGAGATAACGGCTTGTGTATCGTTGAGATTGACATAAGTGAACGTGAGGCCGGATGTGCGGGTGCGAAGGTCTTCAAACAGGCGATAGGTGCCGCCGTAGACACTCGACATCACAATTAGGTGCGCGTCTTTGGGCAGAAGTTCAAGCACGAGCGATGTGGCTGCCATGCCGGATGCGGTTGCAGTCGCATAAATGCCGTCTTCCAGCGCAGCGAGGGCAGATTCGTAAGCCTGCCGGGTGGGGTTGTCGCAGCGCGAGTAACTGAAATCACCCCCTTCACCAAGATTGGGTTGGACAAACGAGCTCGCAGTGGTGATGGGCGGGAAAATGGCATTATTCCCCTTGTCCTGTTGGTTGCCTCCGTGGATAGCAATGGTCGCAATTTTTCTGGTTGTCATTTTGATGTTCTCAACACTGCTTGGTTAAAAAAGGTTTGGTCTATCAACCTATCTTTGTGTGACTAATCAGTGCAAGTTATCTATTTCAATAAGTGATGAGTGACGATGTTCTATATTTGATTTTTAAATGATGGGTGTTTCTTTACAAGAGAGTGATGGCCTTAATTAAACGTATGGTTATTTTGACATGCCTGAATTAAATAATAAGTGAGCACTTTCCTGAGGCCACTGAAATAGCGTATTTCTCCCTTTCGCCTTATTTACTTACGACCTAAATAGTGAATTGAAATATAGGCATATAAAAAATTTAACGGCGAAAAGAGTCTGCGCTGACGTCTTTTAGGCCTTTGAGGATCGGCGTTTAGCCCTTCTTTTTTAAGTTTTAATGAATCACTGTAAATATAAGTTAATGATAAATAATGCATATTTCTGCGTTTGTATTTATGGTGCAGATATTAGTCATGATGAATATGCTGATAGCAATATCAATAAAAGGTGACCTGTTGCCAATTTTTAACCTATCGGGGTTTAATTGTTTCGGGAAAAAACATTTGATAAGCATCTATTAGTTTGAAATTTATCTTTGAGGTCTGAAATTAATGATGGTAGGGAAAGTGAAGCAAGCGTGGATGTCCCGTCTTTACTTTTTGGTGGCAGGGTTCTCTTTTTCTGCTGTTGCCGAGTCCATTGCGAGTTTTCCCAAAGGGTGGGAAACATGGCCTGTCGTTAAACTCTCAGAGACCTTACCTGCAGACACGGTTTTACCCCCTGATGCCTCTTTGTTTATCCAAGAAGCCGTAGAGGCTTATTCATGGATAAATAATGGCGAGGGATCACCGCTAACCATCAGGGTTAATCCGAAAAAAATCGAGGAATACAAAACCCATGGCCCTTATAGCGATGGCCCAACGGCCGTCGCTGTATCAGAGATCCCCGGTATGATTTGGGTAACCGAGCATTTATCAGGGTTTCCTGTCTATGGCACCTACGATAGGCAAGGCAATGATATCAGCCACACTCACCCGAGCCTTGACCCGGACTTTTGCGATAAGTGCCACCAGACTTATCAGGAGATATGCCGAAACGGTACCTGCACTGATTTGGTGATGAAAAGCTATTCGTCGTCGGGGGGCAAACAGCAAACAAACGATGAATAAATTTGCGTCGAAATTATTGTCTGTTAACCAAATGCTCTTTTTTTCTCATCTGTTTTTGGTGATGGTTATCATTATCGGGATGAGTTTTTCCCGGTATGAAAGTGAGTGGAATACACGGGTTGAAAGTGCAGGCCTGATTGCGCAGCAATCTCTGTCTTCAATGATCAATGATATTTCTTTATCGGTAGCTGGCCGTAACTACACGAAATTGACCATGCCCAGTCAGTTGAATCACCTTCAAGGCATTGAGAACCTTCTGTTTATGGAGATCAGAGGGCAGTCGGACTACAGTGGTTTGCCCGTGGGTGTCCGTTTTTCTCATGATGAGGATATTATTTGGCGCACTGACGTCAGCGCCGAGGACATTATTCGGGCCAAGCAAACCCTGCATGGACTGAGCCAGTCTCTGGTTGACTCATCGGGTGATAAACGGGTCAAGCTGCAATACCTGTTCAATAAATCCAGCGAAGACCTGCGTATGCTGGAACGAAGTATGGTGCTGAAGAACGAAACGCGTTTCGAGGTACGTCTGGCCTCAGACGACGATCATCCTTTTGTGTTGGTACCCAAGACCCAAAGCCTGCAGATTCATATTCCTCTTGTTAATAAAAGTGGTGGTAGCCTGTTTGCGGTGTTTGATGCCAGTGCACTGTATCAACTGCGAAGTGACATTGTCCGCTCTTTGGCCGTTGAAGCTGTTGTCGCAATATTGGTATCGATATTGATCATCTTGTCGGTGACGTATTGGATAGTTAAACCTATTCGCCGTATGGCCAGTTATATGAGTCAGGATATCGAGAAGATGAACTTCTCGACGTTGCCGGAGTTAGATAGACGGGATGAAATCGGGTCACTGGCCAGAATGCTGAAGATGCTAGCGGAAAAGGTACAGGCGCAACTGAAAGAACTCAGACATAAGTCAGATACCGATGCGCTAACGGGACTTGGCGGTAGACACAGCTATAACACCTCAGCTGAGGTGTTTTACCGTCATACGATGGCCAGTAAGCGTTATTTTGGCCTGATCATTTGTGACATCGACAACTTCAAGCTGTTCAATGACAACTTCGGCCATAGCCGGGGCGACGAGGTGCTGAAAATTGTCGCTGATGCCATTAATTCCGCCTTGCTGGGCGATGAGTTGGCGTTTCGAATTGGTGGTGAAGAGTTTGTGGTGATGGCCTCCTGTTGCCACTGCGACGAGGTGCATCGATTGGCAGAGAGAGTAAGAAATCATGTTGCAAACAGAAACCTTCCTCATGCCCGTCAGATGGGTACAGTGACGATTTCTGTCGGCGCGGTGTGTGTCTCGCCGGGGCAGTCTGTTAGCTACCGTGAGGTTTTCGAGCAAGCTGACAGCTTATTGTATGATGCAAAGACGGCAGGCAAGAACCGTATCAGGCTTTGTCGTTTTTCAGATCGCAATAACGACCCGAGTGCCCTATTCGAAATGCCAATTTGCAAAGAGTTTGCCAGTCGTAAGTGAGGCTGACGGTATGTTTTATATGAAACATACCGTACGGTTAACGAAGTAATATTCCCAGAATTAGACGCTGCCACCATCGCCGATAGGGGGGCTGCATCAACTGACCCAGATTGAACCCTTTTCGACGAAATATGGTTCGCTTCTGGCTGAGTGTTTTAAAGCCCTGCTTGCCATGATAATGCGCAACACCAGACGCACCAATACCGCCGAACAAGGCATCATCAATCGCAAACTGTGCCAACGTGTCGTTAACGACCATCGCCTGTGATTGTGTTTGGGAAACGATGCGCTTAATCGTCAGCTCTTTCTGGCTCATTAGATATAGAACCCTGAGTTGTTGAGTGCGCAATTCGTCAATGACGGTATCCAGTTCGTCATAGGTTTTTATTGGCAATATGGGGCCAAACACTTCTTCTTGCATTACCAGTGCGTCAACGGGCGGATTGATAATCAAATGAAGGGCGAGACGCTGCTGCTTTGGGTTAACGGCGGGTTCAGTAACGGGCACAATTTTAGCGCCTCTGCGTCTGGCATCATCAATCATGGCAATCAGCCGTTGATAGTGCTGTTCGCCGTTAACCGATGTCCAATCTCTGTTTGATAGCCCTCCGGGATAGGCTTTATTCCACCCCATCGCCAGCGCTTCTATCAGGTTTTCTACACTGGACTCATGTGCATAACAAAGGTCGGGCGCTACACAAAGCTGCCCACTGTTGAGGCTTTTCCCGAACAGCAATCGCTGTGCTGCTTGCTCGGGTGGCATATCAGGTGTTATCACCGCAGGCGAGCGACCGCCGAAGTCGAGGGAAACGGGCGTCAGCGACTGCGACGCGGCGCGCATCACCTGCTTACCCGCTTCACCTGTACCTGTAAATTGAAGATGGGCAAACGGAAGTTCACAAAACGCGGTGGCCAATGCCCGATCGCCTTCCACCAGACACACCTGATCATCAGGAAACGTCTCCGAGAGCATGTTCTTGAGCGCTTCATTGGTGCGTGGTGTTTGCTCACTGGCCTTAATCATCACCCGGTTTCCGGCGGCTAACGCGGTAATGAGCGGCACTAAACTTAAAGAGATGGGGAAGTTCCAGGGCACCATGATGCCTATCACTCCAAGGGGTTGGTACTGAATCTCAACGTTGCTTGATGAAGGGAGGAAAGAAGGGCCTTTTAGAGGTTTCATCCAGCGTTTGAGGTGGCGCTTTGCGTGCTTGATGGCCCGAAGGCTTGGCAGGATGTCCGCCAGCAAGGTTTCGTAGCTTGAGCGGTAGCCATAGTCCTGCGACAGTGCGGTAATCAAATGTTGTCGATAGGCAGAATAGATTGATGCAGGCGCTTTAGGTCATTCTGCCTTTGTTTGTAACCGCGCAGAGGCTGGCTGTCAAAAGCGTCACTTAACGTTGAAAACTTTCTCTCCAGCACTTTAAGCTGCTGGGCAACGGGAATGCGAGTAGCGAGTGAAACAACAGTCATATTTTCTTACCCCTCCTTGAGACAAGGCACACCTATACAATATGGCGCGATTTTTGGGGCGGCAAGAGAGATTTATCAGACTTATGTGGCAGGCAGTGACATGTGTTGACGGTCGGCATCAAAGGTTGTCATAAATTGCAGAAAGTACTGAGACAATAATTCAGCGTTTTCTGATTCACCCATTGCGCTTAACAGGGCGATGCCGGCCTCACAGGTACAGAGGTTGCCCGGTTGCTGGTTTCGCCTGAGGGTGTACTGTGAGGGCGGCAGAGAGCTGAACGTTGCTGTGCCCAGACTCTGTAACCATGGGCTTTTTCGGACCATCTTTTTGGCTTGCTGCCAGGTGGCATCAATCATGATGAAGTGCGCCTTTCGGTCGTCGTTATGGCCCTCAGGCAGACATTTTACGTCTGTGGCATTTTCGTCAGGAAACAACAGCCAGCTCTTTATCTCTGGGTCTGCGATAACAGCCAGTAAATCTCTGGGTGGCTCTGTTCGTCGCCAAACATGCTGATGACAATGGGGGAAAGTCTCCCGCAGTAATTTTCCCGTATTACTGGCTTTATCAACTTCTGTTTCGTGCATCAGCAGATCAATGCGTACCGACGTATTCAACGTCGGTACATGTGCGCAAAGGCAGTTGTAATGAAAACCACAACCTTTGCAGGCGGGCGGTTTGATGATAGTCATGCGCTTTTTCGATAGCTCTGCGGTGTCATAGATTGATGAGGCTTTGGTTGACCAATCGCAGCTGCAGTCCACCGCCAGCCAGCGGTAAGGGCTGACCATTCAACTCTTCGGTATCAGCAACCAGCAGGTCACCTTCACGGCGAAATACGCGTTTGCTATCGAACGGCGCGGCGCGGCTTTTCATCACAATCACTTTTACTTTGCCATCTTTCATGGCCTGCCAAATCCCCGTTTCTTCTGTGGCTGGCTGATATTTTCGAATATAGCGGGTGACCACCCTGTGATCGGGGTAGAGGGTCATCTCCGTGGTCAAGGTATCTTTGTTTTCCTCTATCTCACCTTGGTACCGTCCCACCCATTCAGAGTCGATGTCGTTATTGGGCATCGCAGCGCAGCCGCTGAATTCCTCATCACCGAGAACCAGCGTGGCTGTCCAGCCAAATTTGGCGTTACTCACACTGTCTTTACAGCTCGCCTTGTTAACGGACAGGCTGTAATCCTGAGTTTGATATGATTGCTGACGATCGGCGATGGCTGAAAGGTCGATTTTTTCGCGGCGATCAAATGATTCAGAGTGGCGGAGCACCAGGTAGTCATCAGAAACACGCGCATACCAGTAGGGCTCGTGACCCGCGGCAGTGAGTTTCATCGTATCGATGCGGCACTGTTTGAGGTTATTGCTGCGAACGTTAACACCCGTGACGGCAAAAGCGTAGCGAGATTGCTGACCTGAATTTGCCTCGGTCATGTAGCCTGATAGTTCAGCGTAGACGGGTTCAGAGGGCTCCCCGGTGAATGTTTGCTTGGTGTTTTCATCTAGATAGAGGGCGATCGGGTTGTCAGTGTCGCAAGGAACCAGCGCGATATAGTCAGCAATTTGCTGAATCTCGCCCCGAAGCACATAGGGTTCGCTGGTTGGCTGAGGTAGAGATGCCAAGGCCGTGTTACTATCGCCAAGCTCAACCGGGTCTGATGAAAAGACATCAAAATTAATGCTGCTACACCCCGCCAGAAGACAGAGTGCTGCGGCTGACAGAATGAGTGAAGGCTTATTACTTTGGCTCAATGGGACTCTCTCTTTTGCGCTAATTTCTGATTATTTTATCAGTAATAAATTTGACGACCAGTTTACATGAAAAGAGGAGATCATGGCGTATTGGCTAATGAAAACCGAACCTGACACTTTTTCCATCGATACACTAAAAGAGATGGACGTGTCGTGCTGGGAAGGTGTCCGTAATTATCAGGCGCGGAATATGATGCGTGATCAGATGAAAAACGGTGATCTGGTACTGATTTACCATTCGTCTTGCAAGAAAGTCGGTGTAGTCGGTATCGCTGAGGTGGTGAATGAAGCGTACCCTGATCATTTCCAGTTTGATCCGGAGAGTCACTATTTTGACCCTAAAAGCGACCCTGATAATCCGCGATGGATAATGGTCGATGTGGCTTATCGAGAGCACTTGCCCTTAGTGCCATTGGCAAAAATAAAAGCCCGTCCCGAATTAGAAAACATGCCTTTGGTAAAAAAGGGTAACCGCCTCAGTATCATGCCAGTGACTGAGCACGAATGGGATACGGTACTTGCGATGGCAGGAAGAGAGCCTGTGAGATCTTATGAGTCTTGAAAGGTAACGATGAAAAACAGAGGAGAAGTATCTTCTCCTCAGGTTTACGCGCAAGGTTATTTGAGCAGGTGTTGGTCAAGGTATTTGGCTACAGACTCGTCTGCATTACTACCAATAACTTCATGGTCTGGCAGTGCCGCTTTTACTCTATCTTGTGCGGTT
Source organism: Veronia nyctiphanis (assembly GCF_004116385.1). GTDB lineage: Bacteria > Pseudomonadota > Gammaproteobacteria > Enterobacterales > Vibrionaceae > Veronia > Veronia nyctiphanis. The sequence goes on from NZ_PEIB01000013.1 coordinate 48,075, forward strand.
GCCATCACCAGCCCTTTCCCGGCGGCTTCCAGCATTTCGACATCATTCATGCCATCACCGAACGCCACACAATCATCCAGCGTGTAGCCTTTCATCTTTGCTACCGCTTCAAGTGCTATGCCTTTTGATACACCCGCGCCCATTACTTCGAGACAGAAAGGGGTCGAGAAAGCCACACTGATGCGATCACCAAAGGTCTCTTTGAACAGCTTCTCGTAGCGGGTGAGGTATTCGTGGTCGTGTCTGATAAAAAACACCTTTGCGACGTTCTCGACAGGGGGGGTATCAAGATCAAAGTGCGCAAAACTGAAGCCTGATTCGGTATGGAACTTCTCAAGCTCTTCATCAACACGACTGAGCAGCCAGTCGTGGTCACGGTACATATGGCAGGTTAGCGTCGTATCGTCTTTGACCAGCGCAATAATTTGAGAAACCAGTTCGGGTTCAACATTGGCACTGAAGACCAGATTGTCGTCGGCATCATGCACACGGGCACCGTTGGAGGTGATCATGAAGGCTGGGATCCCGACGTTCTCACGAATTCCAGCGACATCAACATGGTGACGGCCAGTCGCAAAAACAAAATGCTCGCCTTTAGCGTGAAGGCGTTGAAGGACATCGCGGGTGTAGGGGGCTATCTGGTGATCAGGAGTTAACAGTGTGCCATCCAGATCTGATGCGACAATTTTAAACATGCATACCTCTTTTACGTGAAACGACCACGCTGCTTGCTCAGGTGGCGCTATGTTCAGGCTTACAGTCTATGGTCTTTATCAGGAAATAAAAGGGTAAACTTGTTACCGCCAGACTTCCTTATTTTGCAGGCATTAAAGCTCAGCGTGACGTTTGAAAAATGCCAGTGTTGCCGATAACGCATCCTGACGTATTGGGTCGACTTCGAACAGGATTTCATGGCGTGAGCCCGCCATGGGGGCAACGTCTATCTGGAATCCGGCATTTTGACGACGGGTAACGAAACGACTGATCGCATCGTTAGACACGATAGAGTCCGACATTGCCTGTAGCAAGAGCATCGGCAGGCTGACTTCCTCCGCCGCTTTTTGGCAGCGTCTGCATGCTTCCAGCGATTGCCACACCCAGCGGGGTGTCGGTCCGCCGACTTTGAGTGAACTGTCTACTTCATACAACTCACGAAACCAGTGATAACGCACTTCAGAATGGGTCAGCACATTGTCGGTGAACGACTTGTTGTCGTAAGGCCCCTGACCTAAAGCATAGCTTGGTGGGTGTTGAAGAGAGCTGTGAAGCCATGCCGCGGGTTGGGCAATCCAGCGAGTTGGTGCCGGAATTTGGATACCAAACATGGGTGCGCTCAATACAATCGCATCGATATGGGCAGGTTTTCGGATGCCGTAAAGCGTCGCAACAGCGCCACCCATTGAGTGACTCAGCAGAAAACGGTGTGAATAGTCTTTGGCGGAAACGATGTTATTGATGAAGGTATCCAGATCGTCGACATAGTCATCGAATCTGTCGATGTGCCCGGCATCGCTTTTGAGTAGCAGACGTTCACTGTGCCCTTGCCCGCGATGATCGTGGCTATACACATCATAACCTTGACGGAAAAGGTCAAACATCAGTTCCTGATACTTTACCGTGCTCTCTGCCCGGCCGTTAACGATGATCACTGCCTGCGTGTGGCTGGGATCGGTCATTGAGCACCAGTGAATACGCAGTCCGTCTTTTCCTGTAAAGAAGCCTTTGTCGCGTTGATGCCAGAATGACTCAATCGACGAGGCCATGGTTGACAGGAAATCCGCTTCGGACGTGAAAAGTGGTTGTGGAGACGTTGTCATGGTGATCCCAGTGGTTACTCTTAAAAAGCATATCACGCAGCAGGCACTCGCGCGCGAGTCGGTGCAATTTTAGGTGGGATACCAATGAAATGACAGCAGAAAGGTGGGATTTGCAGCGAAAAATGAATGCGCAGCCTGCTCTGAGGCTGCGCGGATAAGGGCGCTAAGGCAACATTTCGAAGTAAGTTGCTGATCCTGGACCAACAGGAAAACCAAGGCCAAATACCCAGACAAAGAAAAACAGGCTCCAACCCACCAGAAAGACGAGGGTGTAAGGCAACATGGTCGCAATCAAGGTACCGATACCAAGGTCTCTTTTGTATTTGGTGGCTACAGCCATGATGAGTCCGAAATAGCTCATCATTGGCGTGATGAGGTTAGTCACAGAGTCACCAATGCGGTAGGCCGCCTGAATGGTTTCCGGGGCATAGCCGACCAGCATCAGCATAGGAACAAAAATCGGTGCGGTGACAGCCCACTGTGCCGAGGCTGAGCCCAACGACAGGTTAATAATGCCGCAAATGACAATAAAGGCGAAAAACAACATCGGGCCCGTCAGACCAATGCTTTGCAGCATATCCGCGCCGCTAACGGCAATCACCTGACCAAAGTTAGTCCACTTAAACAGTGCGACAAATTGAGCCGCAAAGAAAACCAGAACGATGTAAAGCCCGAGTGAGCCGATGGACTTTGCCATCGCATCAATCACATCGCGGTCGTTTTTCATGGTGCCGACGGTTTTGCCGTACACAAAGCCAGGAATGGCAAAGAACACCACAATCATCGCCACAATGCCTTTCAGAAAGGGCGAACCCGATACTGCGCCGGTTTCCGGGTGACGGAGAATGCCCCATTCCGGCACGATAGTCAGTGCCAGGACAGCGCAGACAACCAGTGCCGCTACCCCTGCGTTGCGCATCCCTTTGCGCTCAAGCTCGGTGACCGCCTGAGCTTCTTCCGGAACGAAATCTGCTGACGCATCTTCCGGGTTGTATGGCCCCAATTTCGGCTCGACGATTTTTTCCGTCACCAGTGTCCCCAGCAGGGTGACGATTAAGGTCGAAGCGGCCATGAAGTACCAGTTAGCTTCCGGACCAACCTGATAGTGTGGGTCAATCATCTGTGCAGCGGTCTGGGTGATCCCTGAAAGCAGAGGGTCGACGGTGCCCAAGAGAATATTGGCGGAATAGCCACCCGACACACCAGCAAATGCAGCAGCGAGTCCGGCGAGTGGGTGACGACCCAGCGAGTGGAATATCATCGCGGCCAGAGGGATAAGCACCACATAGCCAAGTTCCGAGGCGGTGTTAGATACGATAGCGGCAAACACAATGGTCATGGTGACCAGACGCTTTGACGCGCCCAGTACCAGTGAACGCATTACCGCAGAGAGGAGCCCAGAGTGCTCAGCAACGGCTACACCCATCATCGCGACCAGTACGGTTCCCAGTGGCGCGAACCCGGTGAAGTTTTTCACCATCTGGGTCACAATCAACTGAACACCTTCTGCGTTCACCAGGCTGTTTACAGCGATAATGCCGTCGGCTGCGCGTCCTGCAGCACCTTCTGGCCGAGGATCTGCGACCGAAAGTTCAAAGTACCCTGCAATACCGGAAGCGACAAAAAGTGCGAGGCAGAGTGAGGCGAAAAGGGTGACAGGGTGAGGAAGCAGGTTGCCCAGCCACTCCACCGTATCCAGAAAGCGGGTAAAAGGGGACTTTTTCCCCGGTGGCGCGGACGAATGATGCGATACCGATGATTGCATGCATTTTCTCCTTTTTTTGGACTTATTTATCATTTTTTCATTTTGTAGGGCGGCGATATTAGTCATTATAACTTGCTAAATGCAAAGTAAAATACCGAATAGTTGTGCATATTTTTGATTTCATAAAGGGTTTTAATGATTTGACCAGTGTTTTTTTCTTTTTCGGGGTGTCTGTGTTTGACACCTTGTTGAACGGTTTTGATGCACAAAGAAATGAGAAGGAAATCAGAATAAGGGAGGTCGTCAGGCTGTGATTGAGAATACCTTTAAACGAGACATGCATTTGGACGTTTTGCGTTGTGTGGCGGCGTTCTCCGTGGTGATGGTCCATGCTTTGTGGCCATACCGCGAGGCGTTGGGAGTGGTGCCTGATGCAGACTGGTTAGCCGCGGTACTGTTCAACAGCCTTAATCGATGGGGCGTGCCTATATTTATTATGATCACCGGTGCGCTAATGCTTTCTGATACTCGCCCGTTTGAGCCGACCGTGTTTTTTGTCAAACGTGCAGGGAAGGTACTCGTGCCGTTTGTGGTTTGGTCCCTATTGTATGCGATATTTTCTGGTGTACATGCTGACGGGGTTAACGTCGATGTTATCAGGGAAAAGCTTGCAGCTTCTGCGAATACGGAGACCTACTACCACCTCGGTTTTTTTTACTATTTTTTGCCACTTTACTTCGTTATCCCTTTTTTGCGCCCACTGGTGCAAAGAAGTGATACACAGTCGCTGCTCGCGCTCAATGCCTGTTGGCTATTGCTTTGTGGATTACGCATCAATGGCTTTGACCTCGGCATACTGACCGACCTGATTTACTATTCCGGTTACTTGGTATTGGGGTATACCCTCAAGCGTTACGCGTATGGTCTGCCGCTTTGGTTACTGGCTGGGGCACTTTCAGGATTATTGACGTATTATCAGGTGGTCACCGCGAGCTTGCCTGAGGGAAGCTATCAACCGGGTAACTGGCTGTCTTACCAAACACTAAATACGGTACTGGTTTCTGCTGCTGTCTTTATGTCAGCCAGTAAGCTGGTAATTGATGATAAAGGCAGAGCGTCACATGCCATACAGGTTATCAGCCGTTACAGCTTGGGCATTTATTTGGTGCACCCTCTGTTTTTGTCTTTTTTTCATCAAATTGACCCAACACCACCGCATGCATGGTTGGTCATACCTATATTAAGTCTGGTGGCGTTTGGTTTATCGCTGGGACTGACTTGGCTGTTGGCGGCCAAGTGTCGTCTGAACTGGCTTGTTCCCTAGACGTTCAAAGGTCAAAAAAACCGGAACTCGAATTTTAGAAACGTTGTAACTTAGCAAAGTGCATGAATTGATTGCCTTTATAGGTCAGTGTGCCGCAGTCGCCGGGAGACAGAGCATGGTAGTAATGCACGCCGACCTGAAACTCGCGTTTTGGACCACCCTCCATGGGCTCAACATAAATCCAGTATTCTTCCTGTTCTTCATGCTCAGCAGCGAATGTTTTGCTGACCACCTGTTTATCAAGGATTTTGATATCAATGGTTTTAGACGTCGCGCCCTCGCCCAAGGTGTGCTTTTTGAAGGTCATAAAAAAATACGTGGCGGATACTGCAATCAGTGCTGTGATCAAAACGATCAGAATTATGGGCATAGTCAATGGCCTTCCTTGTTTGTCTCTTTCCTGAGTGTACGTAACGTGGGGAGGCGGATAAAGACGAGTTGAGGAATTTTCGTGATCTGTCCCACTATTCATAAGCTTGAGGTCAGTTAGGCTAGAAAGAGCAGGGCGAAGATTCTGGAGAAAAGGAAACGTCGCAGGTAACCATGTTAGGCGATGGATGACATTTTAGGGGATAACATGGACGACATTGGACGCGTAGTTAGATATAGCAGACGGCTGGAGCGGCTACTAAAAGAGCACTACCACGCAGAGGGAAAAGGCCTCCATCAACTGGTGACAAGCTGTGAGCAGCGGTTGCCTCATGATTCCATCAAGCAATTACGATTTGTGGCGACAGTGAGAAATAAAGCCGTTCATCAGGATGGTTATGAAGTCGATGATATTCGGGGTTACGAACGCACCTGTATCAAGTTGGAGAAGCAGTTGGTGCCCCGAGCAACCAAACGTATCTGGTGGCTGGTGGTGAGTCTCATCGTGGCAATGACAGGCTTTGCGATGGCGTTCTACATATTCCACTGGGGATTATTCATCGAAAACTAAAAAAGCACCTGATAAGGGGCTTTTTTGTCGGTTTTCCTAGCGTTTATCCGTCAATAAAGGATAGGAAGGCTCATTAAGCTGACGACAACTGCGATTATCATCAGACCTTGCTTCTGCCCACTACTCATTGTCGTCACTCCTCTATATGCGCTCTTTTTTGTAATCCTAATTTGTTTTTTTAGGCTCTTCAATAAGAAATGTGTCTAAAAGTTGTTTAAATGTATGTTTGTTTGTGTTTTTTGACGGTTTAAAGCTCTTTTCTATATTTTAAATATTTAAGTTAGACTTGGATTGATTTTTAAGTATCTGTTAATTATTGGCTTTTCTGGTTTGGTCATTGAGTATTACTTTTTTCGGTGCTTATTTTCGGTAATTCATGCATTGGTTGAAAAAGTACTGTTCGAAAAGTATTTAGATACCTACTAACAGAGTGTGCGGCTGAATAGTCATCAATAGTGAGTTTGTAGAAAAGATATCGCTATCACAGCTTGTCTTTGGGGGAATACCAGCGCGTACTTGTTGTGTTTGCGACAAAAAGGAAAGGTTGCAAATGCATGCTATTGATAATATTAAACTTAGTGGTTTTGTTTTTTTATTTCTTTCCGTGTTTATTGCTTACTATGTCGTGATTTTTGTTATAAAAATCTGGTTTTTATCATGAAGATGAAAAATTAAACCATGGTTGATTCTGTGACCGAGGATTGCTGACGGGGTATCCAGTTGTGACAAACAGTATTGTATGATGTTTGGGTTCAGGACTTTCTGCATGGTTTGCAGAACATCTGCCATAGGTATGGTGGAGTATCACGTTTAGGGAGAAATTGATGTTGAGCTGGTTAGCAGTCTGCTGCTCGGGGATACTGCATATCAATGCGGCATATCGCGGCCCCAGATGGCAGTATTACCTTTTCAAACCCTTGACTATCTTGTGCCTAATAGCCATTGCCTTTTTTCTCGGCGAGCCGGAGAATATCGAAATCTAATTTTGGCCGGTTTGGCCTTTTCGCTACTGGGCGATGTTTGCCTCATGTTGCCCAACGAAAAGTTCGTTGGCGGATTGTTCAGCTTTCTCCTGGCTCACCTTTCCTACAGTCTTGCGTTTTGGCAGCAAAACGACGCTGCGATTATGCTCTGGCTTCCTTTCCTGATTGCCGCTGTAGCCATCATTATTTTTTTACTTTTGTTGCCTAACCTTGGCAAGCTATTGGTCCCCATTGGTTTGTATATCGCCGTTATTTCACAAATGGCTTGGGCATCGGGACAGGTATGGCTCGGCTCGCAGACAGAAGCAGCAGGTTTGGCATTCTCGGGGGCGTTGCTCTTTGTCTTTTCCGATGCATTTTTGGCATTCAATAAATTCAAAGGACCATTTCGCTCCTCGACCCTTATGGTGATGGGGAGTTATTTTCTGGCACAGGCTCTGATCACTGCGTCGGTGTTATAAGTGTTAATCCGTATCAGGGAGGAAAGGCATGAGCCAATGGGTAGAAGTCTATAAAGCGGGAAACTCTCTCGAAGCCCATAGCCTTAAAGGGATGCTGGAGGCTGAGGGAATAGAGTCGCACCTCAAAGGAGAAAGCTTGTCTTCTGCGGCAGGTGAATTACCTGCTGACGTTGTTGCGGTGACATTGTGGGTCGAAAGTCGTTTGGAAGACAAAGCCCGAAAAGTGCTGTTTAAATACGAAAACCAGCGACACGAAAGCTGGCTATGCCAACAATGCCATGAAGAAAATGGCGGTAATTTCGAGGTGTGTTGGAATTGCTCTGCCGAGCGTGTTGAAAAGTAAAAAGGTGGGTTTACCCCACCTTTTTTGTTTGCGTCTGTGCTGTTTTGTCTGGCACTAGTAGCCGCTCTTAATGTGCTCAAAGTAGCTGACCAGTCCGTTCAAGAACATCTGCACTGAAATCATCATCAGTAACATGCCCATCAAGCGCTCTATCGCTGCAAGGCCTCGATCGCCGACCAGCTTTTCGAACAGCTCACCGAACATCAGAATAAACGCCGACGCGCCCCACGCTATCAGCAGCGCTAATGTCCAGTCCAGCATTTTATCCGGTGACTGGTGCGCAATCAGGATCAGGGTGGCGAGTATTGACGGGCCTGCCAGCATAGGAATGGCCAGCGGCACAATCAGCGGCTCTTCGCCTGCAGCAAGGCTGGTGGAGCTCTCATGAGAGGGAAAGATCATTTTCAGCGCAATGAGGAATAGGATGATAGAACCAGAAATAGAAATCGCCTCGCGCTGAAGCGAGAGAAAATTCAGAATGACCTGTCCGGCATAGAGAAACAGCATCATCACCGCTAGGGCAATGAGTAATTCTCTGATCAGTATTTTTCGGCGACGTTTTTTCTCTATATGCCGGAGAATCGATGAAAAGATGGGAAGGTTTCCCATGGGGTCCATGATAAGAAACAGCATTACTGCGGCTGAAACCATATCCATGCGTGGTATCCCTTACAAAAGGCTAAGTAAACAAAGATTCCATTCAACGTGATTTCAGGGGTGGATACAATTCGATATTCAAAATCGCATGAACCAAATGTGAAAACATGGCTCGCTGTCAGATTTTGCCATCAATAAGCATAACGGTGGGATAAGAAAAGCCCGCTATGGGGAGCGGGCAGGTGTTTACGTTGTTGGCCTGTGCTTCGCGGTTTAGAGCGTTTGTTGCAGGGCGGCTTTCAGCTCCTGCTCGGCTTTCTCTATCACCAGTTGCGCGGCTTCACGCTGGCCTCGGCCTTCTTTCACACGTGATAGCGTGTTGTTGAGGGTCTCGATGGTCAGCTGGTTAACGGTTTGCAGCGATTCCAAATCAAGAATACCGCGCTGATAGTTCTCGGCGATCTGCTCTTCCAGTACCTTAAGCTTCTCCGCATTCTGCACATATTGCTTATTGGTGTAGTCTTTCACCGCTCGGGTGACCTTCAGAGCTTTCTCTTTCTCATAGTTGGAGATAGCAATCAGGAACTGACGTTTCCATAGCGGGAAGGTGTTGTGAACGATGTCCTGAATGTCTTCCATCAACATCTTATTGCCCTCCTGCGACAAGCGGATTTGTGGCGCAGTCTGAATGGCCGCCAGCCTTGTCAGTTCAAGGTTATGAATACGCTTTTCTAATCTGGCGACAGCTTGTGTTGCATCGCGGTATTTTTGTGCATCCAAGGCATCACCGCTGCTCTCTGACAGGCTGAGAAGTTCAGGAAGTACTGTCTGGTTTAACGCGTTAAGTTTGTATTTACCGGCGGCGATAAACTCGTCCAACCCTTTTAATAGCGCGAGATTGTGGTCATAAAGCGCATCCAGCTGGTTGATGTCGTGGGCGAGCTTAACTTCTTGCGCTTCGAGTTGAGATGAGAGTCCGTCAAGCTGTGCCTTCACCGAATCGAAGCTCGCGGAGAATGTCTTGAACGAGTTGAACATTTCACCAATTAACGGGAGTTTTGACAGCAGACTGTCTTTACCCAGTTGATCAAACTCCGCACTGTCCATTGATGAGACCATAGATTGAAGGATACCGCCGGCCTCACCGCTGTCACGGACTCGGATTTGACCGAGCACGTCATCGGAAAAAGCGGTAATTTGCTCCAGCGCTTCTTTACCGAAGGTGATAGTGGCAACCGTATCGAATGGGTCAAACTGCTCAGCTATATCAATAATGCGCGGCGTGATATCGGCTTCGGCCAAAGGCGTGAGCGTGGTTTGGGTTTTCGTCAGTTCAGTCATACCTTGTCCCTATCGTTGCGAAGGTTGATGGCAGGGAAATTTCTGCCACAACTTGTCGAATTGTCTCGAGAAGGCATCCACGAAACGGCGATCATCGGTTAGCGTAATGTCTTCCTGATTATATTTGGTCGCGCTTCGTGTCCAGTTGAAGCTGCCATTAATCAGACGCTTGTTGTCGAATATCGCGAACTTGTGGTGCATGTGATACGGCGTGGTATCAATCTTTACCGCAATACCTTGTTCTGCGAGGTATTCAATGTCGCTGCCCTTGTCGTCCATTTTATCGTTGTCGGTAATGATCCTGACAGCAACGCCTCGCTTGTGAGCATCAAGAATTTGCTTTGTCAGGTCGTTATCGGCAATGGTGAACACACAAATATCAATTGATTGACGCGCCAGTTTCAGCTGCTCGGTGATCCCGGCAATACAGGCTCTCCCGGGGGAGAACCAGCTGGTCGCGGTATCAGAGACAGCGGCGCTTCTGACGTTATCCAGCACCTTAACGACCCGCTCAAGCCAGCGTAATGTCTGGCCAGCATCGGCGTTATCAGACACGGCCTTTTGTGCCATTTTGAAGCTGACATTGCGCAGATACGCTCTGTCTTCCTCAGACAACGTGGCTTCTGTCAGCTCTGCCTGAAGCTCTCTTTTTTCCTGATCGTCAAGCCGCGCATCTTCCAGCGAGGCCTCAAGCCAGTTGGTCCATTTTTGTCTATTCATTGTTACTCTCTCCCTGACGACGGCTCGCCAAAACGGGCGATATGTTGGTTAAGCGTGACCAGCTGTTGGACGACTTGTCCTGCTCTGTCATCGGTGTCACCCATCATTTGCTGACGCTGATACCCTTCTTTGATTTCCTGCCAGCGTGCTTGTTGCTCGGCGGTCATATTGCCGCGCAGCTGCGCCAGTTTGAGCAGGTTTTCCTCTGTGCCCGCCGCCAGTGTCTGGGCTTCGCCCTGATAATGGTCTTGCAGCATGGTGTTCAGCTCGTCATCGGTCATGACAGCAGAGATTTTCTCTGACAGCTTGTTCATGTTGCGGTATGAGCCTTGCAGTTTGAACGGTGGTTCAACGCGATATTGGTCTGCGGTGGCGGCCGATTTGATGTACTGCTGGTTCACCTTGAGCACGATTTGCTGCGCTTTGGCGAGTTTTTGCAGCGTTGTGACAATTTCATTGGCTTCCGTTGAGGAGTAAGCGTGCGACATTTCGCTTAGCGCAATACTTTCGCCTTGCGCCATTTGGACGAACCGATAAAGGTCATTAAGGTCGCGGGTCGCGAGCGGGGCAAGTACGCTGTTCGAGGTTAAGGAGTTCTCGATAAAGCTCAGCTCAAACGCCTGCTTCTGGTCGGACAGCATGTCACCGAGGTTATAGATATCCGCACGGTTTGACAGCATGTCAGGGATACGGAAAGCCTCACCAGTCTCGGTATAGGGGTTGCCAGCCATCACCACGGCGAACTTCTTGCCGCGCATGTCGTAGGTTTTGGTTTTGCCCTGCCAGGTGCCTTCAATACGACGGGTACCGTCACAAAGAGAGATGAATTTTTGCAGGAACTCCGGGTGAGTGTGCTGAATATCATCGAGATAGAGCAGAACATTGTTGCCCATCTCGAAGGCGAGGTTAATTTTCTCAATTTCACGGGCGGCGTTCTGGTCAGGGGCTTCTGACGGGTCGAGCGATGTTGCCTGATGCCCAATAGACGGCCCGTTTATTTTCATAAACACCAGCCCAAGCTTGTGGGCCACGTATTCAATCAAGGTGGTTTTTCCGTAGCCCGGCGGTGAAATCAGCAGCAGCATACCCATGAGATCGGTGCGTTTTTTGTCACCCAGTGTTCCCATCTGTTTGGCAAAGTTATCACCAATCAAAGGCAGGTAACTTTCACTGATGAGCTTGTTACGGACAAACGATGTCAGCGGACGTGGCTTGAATTCACTCAGCCGCAGTGACTCTTTGGCCGATTGCAGCAAGGCGGTCCGTTGTGTCAGGTAGCGCTCGAGCGCAGGCACAGTGACGCTGCGGTGGAATTCTGCCCGCTGCAAAAAGTCATCAAGGACCAGTGACAGCCCGCCTTTTTGAATACGGTTGTGCTCACCCAGTAGCTCTTTCACCTCAAAAGCGAGCGAGAAGTCTGCGCTATCGAGCGGAAATTCAGCATGTGTTTTCAGGACGGCGACAACGGCAGCTTCGGTGATGAATTCACTGCCGTAGTCTTTCTGCGCCGTATACGCCGCAAGCCATTGCTTGTGATCGGCAAACGCACTGTCTGGTGAGCGAGTGTCTGCCTGCCAACCAAGGCTTTGGCGGAATTGAAGGTAATCGTTACAAAGTGCCTTTGCATCTTTACTGACCGTAATACGCAATGATTCATCGGCAGCAGACAAAACCTGAATCAGATAATCGGCGCTTTCCAGACCATAGGTGCCGTTCAGGCTGTCAGCCAGTTGCTGTTGCAAAGTCAGGTAGGCGTTACTGGCGTTGAGATGCTCTCTAAGCAGCTGCGCATTTTTGGCCTCCGTTTGGAAACCGTTGCGTTGCTCATTGCTGACAGATAACAGCCAGAGCAAGGCCTCAGCCCTTGCTGTTTGGCTGAAACGCAGTAACCCCGCTTGCTGGTAAACAGGCAAAAGTGCAGCAAGGATGCGGGTGGCATCATTGTCATGAATCCCTTTTACGTACCCCTCTTTGTATCTCGGCGCGGCAAATCGTTGAACGATATCAGATAACTGTCCTTGTTCATTGGCGGCCAGCAGGCTTTCAATGGTTTCGTCGCCGCTGTTTTGCTGCGCGCCTTGTAAAATCAGGTAGGCGAGGTATTCACTGCGATAAAGCGCTTCTGTCTCTGAGGCGACATCGAGGTGCGCCATGGCCTGAAGTTCAAGAAATTCAGTATCATCAACAGGCTGATAAAAATCTGTTCCCGAGATGTGTGAACACAAAGTATTATCGTGTTCGACCAGCGACACATCAAGGGTTTGCTGGTTAACACTGAACTTGTGTTTGCCGAGGCGAAGGACTTTTCCGCCTTGCTCAAAGATATCCTGATTATCGCGAAGTGAGCGCAGCGATTGGTCTTGCAGTGACTTGAGCTTGGCATCAAGGCTGTCGGCTTTCACGCTGTCGTCCAATTCACGAATCGTCTTAGACAGCTGATGCAGCTTCAGCACCATGGCGTCGGTGGCAAAGTAGCTGTTTAGCGCCGCCACATCGTCAAAACGCTCAACACGTTTTTCGATACTGGCCATAGTGACCTTGGCTGCTTGCATCAGGTTTTGTACGCGTCGCTGCTGAGCGGAAATGAGCTGCTGTTTGTGGTTATCCAGCGTGGACTGAATTTCATCGCGCTTGGCATAAATTTCGGCAAGGAACTGATCAAAATCAGCAAAGCGGGATTCCAGTTTATCCAGCTGACCAATCAGTTTTGCCAGCTGATTGTCACACTCATCTGGCGTCGTGGCTTGCTCCATAGCGCTGCTAACTGACTGACCGAGCAGTTTAAATTGCGCACTGAATTCCGCCTGAGCTTCGTCGCTTTGCAAGCCTTTGGCTTTGCCACGTAGTTTGGCAGAGACGGTATTGAGCAGTGAAGAAACTTCGGTCGTGAGGTCAAGAATACGCGTTGACTGCGTCGGGTCATCGGTTTCTATGTCGGTGACTTCTTCGGTCACCAACTGAAGCTCGCCTCTGAGGGTGTCGACAGCTTCCTGCAGCTTCTGAATTTCACTGGTTTTCGTTAGAGATTGCAGCGTTTCTTCAATCTGATGTATCTGCTGTTTGAACGGCTGATAGGCCTTTTCATCCTGAAGCAGTTTTAGAAGCCGAACATTGAGGTTTTCACGCTCGGCCTGCAAAGTGTTCAGTAGTTGCTCGACCTGATTGGTATCGATGTAATGCTGCTGCCGCAACGCCATCACTGCACCAACCTGACGTTTGACGTCTGCAAGCAGGCTCAGCAGGGTGTTGGCTTGATCTTTCGGTGCCAGTTTTATTCTGCCGACGAGTTCTGCCACTAAGTCTGACTGCGCGACAAGGCTTGCGGCTGCGTGTGATTGCAGTTGCTGCACCTTGGCAAATTCATCAATGATCTTGTCGGCGGTTTCCATCAACTGATTGATGGCATCCCCCATGCCCAGCGCATACTCATGTGCCAGCCATGTGTAATGGTCGAGTGTCGACTGACATTGCTTAAGTAACGTTTCGAAAGCGGCCTGAGTGACATCGTCGGTCTGTGCCAAATGGCAGATTGTCAGCACAGATGACAGGGCGCGCACCAGCTCAGTATTGCCTAAGTTGAACAGCGGCTTCCGCCATCTGACATCGCATTAACCTTGGCATAGTGCTCTGGCGTCGAGAAGGGCGTATCCCAGATGCGCAGCGGATGAATGGTTGAGGCTTCAGCATTCTCCGACAGTTGGAAAACCAGCATCCGGCCATCAGGGTAGAGGCTGTAGCCGTGGCTCTCCATCGGCGCTTCAAAGCGCTTTTCGATGAGGTTGTAGGCGTAAGAAATGTAGTAGCCATTTTCCGCATCGAAAAAGAAAAACAGTATGTCTTCGCCGTTCGGAGAAATGATTTTCTGGAAAAACTTCAGGTGCTCAGTCGGAAAATCAAAGCGTTTGTGTTCACCGTTGGCAAGGACATAACCATTGGCATACAGCAGACCATGTTCTTCGGGCAAAGCTTTGAGGCTCTGGCCCAACGCATCGGCGCGGACAACCGATTGGTTCAGCGGATTGTAAACAAAATAGCGGCTGTGCTTTTCGCGGTTAGGCTTTACGCGCAGCGCAATTAAATCGCCGATAAAGGCATAGTCGATGTGAGCGTCGGCAAGACTTTGGTGCGGATCTTCCACCTCTTCACGGTAAATACCTTTGCCGTCTGTGGTGTTATCTTCGACCTTGATGGTCAGATCGCCACCCACGCATTCGATAAACAACTTGTCGCGGATTGAGACGTGCGGGTGATCGCCCAGCACATGGTCATCACGGGTGGTTGGGGTCCACTCAATGTCTTGCTGCACCGTGTTCTCAAGTGAAGCATGACCGAACGAATCGAGATACTCCACAGAGTCCGCGTTGAGCTGAAAGCGGAAGACTTTGCGGTCTTCCGGCCGCATCCCTATCTGGAAGGCAATATAGAGAATGCTTTCCTGTCGAGAGATCTGCAGTAATTTAGCGTCACGGTAGTAGGTGAATAGCTCGGTGAATTCGTGAACAAAACGGTTGTCACTGAGAAAGCTGCTTTCAATGGCTACCGGCTCAACCCGGAAGGTGCCGTCATTCTCGTGCAGTTGATAAAGGCCGAATACGTCGTTGAGGCTGGGCGCAGCTTTCATGCCCACCTGAACATGGTAGCCAAACAGCAGTTGCTGATTCACCTGCGCCATATCGATGGGAATGCAGCGGGCGTCGGTTTGCACATTGGCTTTGCCGACCAGAGAGAGTTCCTGACCGCCGAATACCTGCTGACGTGTTTGATTGAATGTCTGGGAGAGGGATTTTAGGTGTTCGCCCTGATGTGTGAGGCGTGATTTAAGAACCTCATAAGCGCCACCCTCAGCCACAGCTTGTTGCGTTGTGTCTGACATATTTATTCCTGTTTACCCCGCCTCCGATGAGGCGGGGTGCAAAAAGAGAGGTGTGGTTAGGCGTCCGTTTGTGGTGCTCCAGACATTGAACTTTGAATCTTCTTGAGAAGTTCAGTAGCGCCGCCTTGTGTGTTGAGTAGGCTGGCCAACGCGACATTACTCAGGTCGCTGCTTTTCAGGTCAGTATTCTCAAGGATTTCTTTTATGTCGGCTGGCAGGCTTCGATTGCCGTCCATGTATTCAGAAACCAGTGGGTTCAGCACATCAGACTCTTGGAACTTGGTGTCCATGGCGGCGGCATCCAGTACCGTGCGACGCAGCTGCTCCATGCCTTCACCACCAAACAGTTTGATGTCCGCTTTGCCCAGTGCTTCCGCAAGCGCTTTGGCATTTTCACTGACCACAGATGTCTGTGCAGTAATACGTGCCAGTTCCAACTCTTTGTGTTGCTGCAGCTGCATAACCCACTTGTCGTGTTCACGGGTATGCTCATCATACTGCTGCGCGGCTTCAAAGCGAGCAGTTTGAGATTCTGCTTCAGCAAGCCCTTTTGCACGCAGCGCTTGAGCTTCTGCTTCACCCGCACTTTGCAGGGTGAATGCATGCGCTTCGCCAGTTTCTTTAATAGCTTGCGCACGTTCGCGTTCAACTTCCACTTCAGCAAGGCCCGTCGCGCTGATGAGCTCTCTCTCAGCCTGTGCCATACGCTCTTTGGCCGCGGCTTCACGGTCTTTAGTGACGTATTCAGCTTCAGCAAGTTTGGTCATCACCACCTGATCGGCTTCTGCCTGACGGGTCTTCACCGCCAGATCGTTTTCAGCGCTGCGCGTTTTCACTTTCAGCTCTGCTTCATTCTCAATCAGCAGACGCTCAGAACGTTCGCGGGCTGCATCTTTTTCGGCGCGGGCTGCGACCAGTAACTCAAGTTGTGCGGCTTCTGCTGCGGCTTCTGCCTCAACCAGCTTGACGCGTTTATCACGGTTAACGCGCTCGTTAACACGCAGGTTCTCGGTCTCTTCTTCTTCGCGGGCAATCTTACGCTCAATTTCAACACGTTGAGAGCGGGTTTCAGACACGGCTTTGAGGCTTCTTCGACCGTGGTTTCTTTTTGCATTTCACGCTCGGCCACTTCCGATGCGGTTCTGACTTTCTCGGTTTCCACAGAACGATTAAGTTCTTCTTCCTGAATGGCAACCTGACGCTGGTTAGCAATGCGCGTCATTTCCACTTCCATCTGAACACTTTCTCGCTTCTTGGAGACTTCTTCTTCGGTCTCCAGTTCTGCTAGCTGAGTCACGCGCTGGTATTCCTCGCGTTTTTCTGCCGACAGGGCGTCTTCTTGTGCTTTGATGATGTCAATTTCACGCTTGGTGCGTGCGATGCTTTCCTGCTCTTGCTTATCGAGCTGGAGTCGGTTCGCTTCTGCTTCTACGTTCTTTTTCTTGATCGTAGTGCGCTCATCCTGACGGATAGCATTGGTTTCCGTGTTCTTCTGCGCAGTAATAGCGGAGATTTTGCGGATGCCTTCCACATCAAGGATGTTGTCCGCTTTGTGTGCGTCGAGCGAGGTCTGATCAATCTTGTCGATAACCACGTCGTAAATTTTGAATCCGTCCATTTCGCTGCCGATGACACTGACAACCGCATCTCGGAATGCGCGGCGGTTTGTTAGCAGTTCTTCAAATTCGAATTGCTTAACGGCAGTTTTCAGTGCCTCTGAGAACTTCGGCTGGAAGTGCTCTTTCAGGCGGTCAAGGTTTGACGCTTCGTGTGCAGTGAAGAGCTTGGCAACACGGATGATGTCGTCTTCTTCGTGATTAACACCGATATAGAAGTCTACTTTGAGGTCGGCGCGAATGTTATCGCTGCAGTGCAGACCTTCATACTCTTCACCTTCCTGATCTTTTTGTCCGCTGCGGATCACCGAAATTTTCTTGCGGGTGATATCCATGTACTCGTGCTGGTTGATGATAGGCCAGACGAAAGTACCAGTCAGTGAGGCGCGAGTACGGTGTAAGCCGTTAACAATCAGCGCATCACCCTCGCCACGTACTTTTTTATAACGTGAGGTGATGTATATAAGGACAAGAAGAACGACAACCACTGCGACACCTGTAAAGATGAGGCCCGGTGAAATATCCATTTCCATGATTAGCTCCTGACGAAAAATTAATTATGCTTTAGCCACCCAGTATCGGGAGGTTGTTGAGTCTTTAGAGACGATGATGACTTCATCGCCGTATTCAAGTTGGGTATCACCTTGGCGCGCGGCATCAAGTAAAAACTCGTTGCCCTCATGCAAGACCACGACTTCGCCTGCCTCATCGCATACTTTACTGCTGTGTACACGGGCTCTGAGGCCAATAAAGTCGACGTTGGCAAATGCTTTTTGTTTATCAAATAGAGGCGCTAATGGCTTAAGTAGCCACGCCGCTAAGGCAAGGGATACGTAAGCGATAACGGGGATCATGGCGATATCTAGCACCAGTTTCAGTGACCCTGATAAAGCTGATCCAGTGAACTGGGAGAGATAAAAAGACAGCACGGTTGCCAGAAAGAAGGAGACGCAAAGTGCGACAGTCAAAGGGACTTTTGACAGTATGGGGGGCAGCAATAAGCCTGTACCCGGAATTTGGTCAAAATCAAACAGGTCAAGATCTGAGGTAAGGCCATCGACCACGTTAAATAGCTGGTCAATGATCATTAATAAGGCCAATACAGTAAATGGGACAAAGAAGATACTGATTGGGAATGAAAGTAACGCCGTAAAAAAGTCACCTAAAGCCATGCATATCACTCTATTTATTGGATTATTTAGAAGCTGTTTTGTTCTGGTGAGCGTGACAAAAGAGTATCTGACGGCGTTGATAGATAAAGAGGAGTCTTCGCTTCTTAGAGTCGCATCGAAAATTATTTGTCCAGAAGGAAGGGCAATGTGAGCTGGTGTCAGAGATGAAAGATGGGTTGTTAGGTTAAGAAAAAGCCCCGAGAGGCTTTTTCGTAATTTCGTAGTCTTACTGCATGTACTTGCGGCGAAGATCGAGCATGGCGAAGACACCGAAGGCCAGAATGGAGAACTTCTCCCACCGGCTGGCGTTAATTTTTTCGCCGTAGGCACCAATGAACATCAGCATTTGTAGGCCGTGCATCATAAACAGGAAGGCCGCCAGAATGTAAAGCGTAATAGCAGCATTGCCTGGGAAGGGATAAAACACGTTGGCAAACAGTACAAACCACACAAATCCGAGCGCCAGTTTCGCGATTAACAGTAAAGCTTTCATTTATTCCTCTCTCAAATACAGCCGGAAGTTAACCTGACCCGCTGTTTTTTCCTTAATCATTGACCAGTTGTCTGGTGCAGGGATCTCGGCGAGTTCTTTTTCAGACTCGACGTAAATTAGGCTACCTTCGGCGAGCCAGCCATTTTGTTCAAGGCGCTGGAAGACATCCTGAAGCAGGTCTTTCCTAAACGGCGGGTCAACAAACACCAGATCCTGCGGTTCACCTTGTTGCTCCAGCACCGAGAGTGCATCCTGATTCAGCACTTTAGCCTGATCGGTTTGCAAGGTGGCAAGATTTTGTGAGATCTGGGCAGCGGCTCCAGCATCCTTCTCTATTAAGGTGACGAAAGCAGCTTGTCGTGACAGGCTTCAAGGCCAAGTCCGCCGCTACCAGCAAACACATCTAAGCATTTAGCCTGATAAATGTCAGCGTTGAGCCAGTTGAACACGGTTTCCTTGATTCTGTCCGTTGTGGGGCGTAATCCCTCCACATTTTTGACCGGAAGCTTTCTACCACGCCAGCGGCCACCAATAATCCTCACAAAACCCGGTGTACCAGCGCTGATACCTCCGCGTTTGTTTGCCGATATTTGGCGTTTTGGATTGGTGTTTTTTGAGCTACGTCTCGTCATAGATTTTTCGACCGCAAAGAAGGTGATAGAATAAGCCGCTCAGGTTATCTCATGGTGTTTTCCGTACCTCGAAGCCTGCATTTTGCATGGTCCCGCTGGCTTTGCCACGGGCTAATTGTAACGGCAGGTAAACACAGAGCATCGGCACGACGGCTTTTTTGCCGCTCGCACGTCATTTGAACAGTTAATGTATTTAACGCTGATTGTACCAATCAAGCTTTAGGATTTGCCAATGGCAGAAAAAAAGAAACGCGGATTTATGTCCTGGCTGGGCTTTGGCCGCAAGAAAGAACAAGAACCGGAAACGCAAAGCACAGAGCAGGAAACGGCGGTCGACGTTGAAACCAATACCGTCGAAACCAGTACCCCTGACACAGATACTTCTCAGCAGGCAGAAGCGTTAGCGCAGGAGCAAGCCCGCATTGAGGCTGAAGCCGCTGCACTTCGCGAGCAGGAAGAAGCTCGCAAAGAAGCCGAAGCCCGCGCTGAGGAAGAGGCGCGTCTGAAAGCGGAGGCCGAAGCCAAAGCCCGCGCTGAGGAAGAAGCACGTTTGAAAGCGGAAGCTGAAGCCAAGCTCGCGCTGAGGAAGAAGCACGTTTGAAAGCGGAGGCTGAAGCCAAAGCTCGCGCTGAGGAAGAAGCACGTTTGAAAGCGGAAGCTGAAGCCAAAGCCCGCGCCGAGGAAGAGGCTCGTCTGCAAGCAGAAGCAGAGGCAAAAGCTCTTGCCGAGGAAGAGGCTCGTTTACAAGCAGAAGCTGAAGCGCAAGCACTTGCCTCTGAGGAAGAAGCAGAACGTCAAAAAGCTGAAAATGCTGAAAAAGAGAAGCCGAAACGTGAAGGTTTCTTTGCACGTCTTAAACGTGGTCTACAAAAGACCAAAGCCAATCTAGGTGCAGGCTTTTTTGGCCTGTTCAGTGGCAAGAAAATAGATGATGAACTCTTCGAAGAACTCGAAGAGCAACTGTTAATTGCGGACGTGGGCATGGATACCACGACCAAGATCATCGACAGTCTGACCGACAAAGCAAGTCGTCGCGAGCTGAAAGATGGCGAAGCCTTTATGGACTATTAAAGCAGGAAATGGCAGACATCCTTTCT
This sequence comes from Veronia nyctiphanis, assembly GCF_004116385.1. GTDB lineage: Bacteria > Pseudomonadota > Gammaproteobacteria > Enterobacterales > Vibrionaceae > Veronia > Veronia nyctiphanis. Next base: position 68,189 of record NZ_PEIB01000013.1, read on the forward strand.
GAAGTTGAAAAGCCGCTCAATGTTGAAACGTCTGACGGCCCGTTTGTAATCCTGATGGTGGGTGTGAACGGTGTAGGTAAAACGACCACTATCGGTAAACTCGCCAAGCAATTCCAGCAACAGGGTAAATCCGTCATGCTGGCAGCAGGGGATACTTTCCGTGCGGCTGCTGTTGAACAGCTGCAGGTATGGGGTGAGCGAAACAATGTCCCTGTTGTGGCTCAACATACAGGAGCGGACAGTGCGTCAGTGATCTACGACACAATTGAGGCCGCAAAAGCGCGAAACGTTGATGTAGTCATTGCAGATACTGCGGGTCGTTTGCAAAACAAAGCTAACCTGATGGAAGAATTACGCAAAATTGTCCGCGTAATGAAGAAACTCGACCCTGAAGCGCCGCATGAAATCATGCTGACGATTGATGCTGGTACTGGACAGAATGCCATCAGTCAGGCACGTTTATTCAATGATATTGCGCCACTGACAGGTATCAGCCTGACCAAATTGGACGGTACGGCGAAGGGTGGTGTTATTTTTGCTGTTGCGGATCAATTTAAAATTCCACTTCGTTTTATCGGGGTGGGAGAGGGTATTGATGACCTTCGTCCATTCGCATCAGAAGAATTTATTGAGGCGTTATTCAGCAGGGAGGAATAGCAGCTTGATCCAGTTTCAGCAAGTCAGTAAGGCCTATCAGGGCGGAAAGCAGGCATTGCAGAAAGTCAGCTTCCAGCTCGAAAAAGGAGAGATGGCGTTTCTGACAGGGCACTCAGGTGCGGGTAAGAGTACGTTGTTGAAGCTGCTTTGTGCCATTGAACGTCCTAGCGATGGCACAATTTTGTTTAATGGTCATGATATCTCACGACTCCCCGGTAAAGACATCCCCTTCCTGCGCCGCAGGATTGGGATGATTTTTCAAGACCATAAGCTGTTGATGGATCGCACTGTCTTCGACAATGTTGCACTGCCACTGCGTATAAACTTGGCAGACGAGAGTGAAGTCAAAAAGCGGGTCTCCGCAGCTCTCGACAAAGTTGACCTGCTTGATAAAGCGCTGTGTCTACCGATTCAGCTCTCTGGCGGCGAGCAGCAGCGTGTTGGTATTGCCCGTGCTGTCGTTAACCGCCCGCTAGTGCTGATTGCCGATGAACCGACAGGTAACCTTGATGCGGACTTATCCAAGCAGATTATGTCACTATTCAAGCAATTCAATCGTATTGGCGTGACCGTGCTGATGGCCACACATGATACTTCTCTGCTGGGTAGCTACCCGGAAATCCGCCGCTTAGAGTTACAACAGGGAAGACTGCATGGCTAAGTTTCTTCGAACGCACATCGAGCAAAGCACGCAGGCCTTTCGTGATCTTTTTTCGAATCCGAGCAGTAATCTTCTTACGGTTCTGGTCTTGGCCGTGGCATTGAGTCTTCCAACTACCCTATTTTTGTTATCGAAAAACTTACTGGTCGTAAAGGAGCAATGGCAAGACCCAACGCAGATGACCTTATACCTCTCGCCGGGTATTTCTCAAAAGCAGGGAACTAATCTGGCTTCGGAGATCACTAATAAAGAAGGCGTGGCAAAGACTGAGCTTGTCAGCCCTGACTCGGGCTTAGCCCAACTTCGAAAAAACTCCGGTTTTGAACAAGCGATAAGTCTTCTGGAAGAAAATCCGTTACCGTCGGTCATTGTTGTTATCCCTGATGAAGGGCTATCACCAGATCGCGTCTCTGCATTAGCGTCTTCTCTGGGATTATTGAAACAGGTTGATGAAGTTAGACTTGATCGCGACTGGCTTGAGAGGCTTCAGGCGCTAGAGAAAGTAATTCTAGCCCTGACGATGACTTTTTCTTTGCTGATGCTGGTGGGTGTCTTCCTTATAATAGGTAACACATTGAGGCTAACAGTGCTCAGCCACAAAGAAGAAATTCAGGTGATGAAGCTGGTCGGCGCGACTGACAGTTTCATACTGAGACCTTACCTCTATAAAGGGGCATGGTTTGGTTTAGCAGGCGCTGTACTGGCATGGTTTGTGACTATGATTGTCACATTCATGCTTGATAGGGCCGTTGCTACATTGGCTGCGTTGTATGACAGCAGTTTTGAGTTGGCAGGACTTCGGATTGATGAATTTCTTATCCTGATATTGTCTGCGAGTCTCATAGGACTCCTAGCAGCAAGACTGGCAACCGCGAAACATCTTAGAAACATGGAACCGATATAATAGCGGATTGCACGAGAATTCGGGCTCATAGAGAAATGAATGGGCTTGTATTCTGTACGCGAAAAGTACAATATATCGGATCACAGTGGACGTTTTCCCCGATCCTAAGGATCGCAAATTAACGAGGTGAAGATGACAACAGAAATGTACGCACTGGCCCCGATCTCTCAGGATAGCTACGACAGCTATTTGCAGAACGTGAACAGCTACTCCATGCTGTCAGCGGAAGAAGAGCGTGAACTGGCTGAGCGTCTGCATTACGAGGGTGACCTGGAGGCTGCGAAAGGCTTGATCCTGTCACACCTGCGATTTGTTGTTCATATTGCACGTGGCTATTCAGGCTACGGCTTACCCGTGTCTGATCTTATTCAGGAAGGCAACATCGGCCTGATGAAAGCAGTCAAACGCTTCAACCCTGAAGTTGGCGTAAGACTGGTGTCTTTCGCTGTACATTGGATCAAGGCTGAAATTCACGAGTATGTGCTGCGTAATTGGCGCATCGTAAAGGTCGCGACCACAAAAGCACAACGCAAGTTGTTCTTTAATCTTCGCAAAGCGAAGAAGCGTCTTGGTTGGTTCAACGCCGAAGAAGTTAACATGGTTGCTGAGCAACTGGGTGTTGAGGCGTCTGAAGTCCGTGAGATGGAATCAAGGCTGGCCGCTCATGATGCAGGTTTTGATGGCTATGGCGACGATGACGATAAAGACAGCGGGCCGACTGCTCCGGTCTTTTATCTCGAAGACAAATCGTCTGACTTGGCAGATAATGTAGAAGCGCAAAACTGGGAAGCGCATGCTAACCAGCGCCTTGCCCAAGCGATAGCAGGCCTTGACGAGAGAAGTCAGCATATTGTTCGTTCGCGTTGGTTGGATGAAAACAAATCGACGCTACAGGAGCTTGCCGAGCACTATCAGGTCTCTGCTGAACGTATTCGTCAACTTGAAAAGAACGCGATGAAAAAGCTAAAAGAAGCAGTAGGTGATGACCTCTGAGACTGTTTAGCATAGTGAAAAAAACCGGCGCTCAGCCGGTTTTTTTGTGCCTGTGATCCAAGAATATACATAGATTATTGATAGTTATTCACAGGTTATCAATGGATCAACACTAGATATAGTGGATCCAATGTGGAGATCCTACCTTATCAACGCAATTCACAGGATTTTCCACAGCTGGATGGATTTTGTACTGCTGTGAATCTCGCTTACGTATTGGCAAGAGAAAAACTCATGTAGAATAAGGGATAATGCTTGCCCTTTGCTCTAGGTAGTATGGGGCTGTTATGAGTAAACCCTTGTTTGGAGTGGAACAACCTATGGAAAATTTTGCGCATATCTCGGTAGCTGAGGCGTGGTCGATGTTGAAAAAAGAGGATCAACCGGTGTGATGGTTGATATACGGGATCCTCAATCGTTCCAACTAGCGCATGCTGAGAGTGCCCTTCACCTGACAAACGATACGATCGTGTCCTTTATGCAGGAAGTGGACTTTGATCAGCCTGTGTTGGTGATGTGTTATCACGGTGTCAGTAGTCAGGGAGCTGCGCAGTATCTTATCAACCAAGGTTTCGAGGAAGTGTATAGCGTCGATGGTGGCTTTGAAGCTTGGCATCGGGCCGAGTTACCTGTTTCTTCGGGCAAATAGAGAACAATATGATCAAACTCGGCGTGTTGGATAACCCAAGAATGGCGCAGGCTTTTGTCGACTACATGGCTGCAATGGACATTGACGTTAAGCTTGGGCCGGAGGACGGTGGCCGAGTTGGATTGTGGCTGATTAATGACATCAACCAAGAGATCGCCGAAAAGGAACTGGCAGACTTTTTAACTGATCCTACTGCCGGTAAATACTTCGAATCATCATGGAAAGTCGCTGAAACCCGTACGGCGACATTTAGCTACGGCTCAACGGGTCTTTTAACCTTACTCAAACAGCAAGCTGGCCCGTTAACGTTGTCACTGATGGTGACTTGTGCGGTCGTGTATATATTCAGCTGGCTCGGCTTCATTGTTCCCATTTTTGATCTGTTGCACTTTCCTGAAAGCATTGATGAATCTTGGCAAGTTTGGCGCTGGTTCAGCCATGGGTTGCTCCATTTTTCGACGCTTCACCTGGTCTTTAATCTTATCTGGTGGTGGGTGTTAGGCGGGCGCATAGAACAAAAGCAGGGAGCTTATCGGCTATTGCAGGTATTTCTGATATCTGCGGCATTTTCTGGTCTCGCCCAGTACCTGTCAGCGGGCCCCAACTTTGGCGGGCTGTCTGGTGTCGTCTACGCTCTGCTCGGATACGTGTGGTTTCTCGGTTACTTTGCGCCAGAAAAGGGCATTCAGATAGAGCGCGCGTACGTAGGTTTCATGCTTGCTTGGCTGGTGATTGGCTTTTTCGAGCCCCTAGGAATGCAAATTGCCAATATTGCGCACTTGGCAGGCCTAATATCTGGCTGCATGATGGGATGGTATGCGGCAAAAGTGAAGGCTTAGCGTATGAACGAGGGTGGGCGACAATAATGCCGCCCTGTTCAGAAGAGGTGTTTTAAATTATTTAAAGCATGTTGGTCGGTGAAGGCGTATTTTTTGCTTTTTCGCCCCCCTTAGCTTCCTCAACAGCATTCATGAGTACGGGTTGAATGTCAGGGTCTTTAGCGAGTTCGTTGATCGCTTTTTGGAATTCAGGGTTCTTCAGCGAATCAGACTTCACTGCGTCCTTGAAGACTTGTGCCAGTGCAGTTTGGACTGCGAGGCCACCGCCTGATTTAATCAAGCTTGCTAAGCTAGCGATGATCTGCTCAACCGATTTCGCGTCCTTTGCGTTCGATATCAGGGCCATAATCATGTTCGTTGCCAGCTGTTCTAGAGACTCTTCTTGGCTTTTTTGCGCCATGGCCGCCGCGATGAGTTCTTCTTCCTGTTCCATGAACTGTTGTTCAAGCGCTTGTGCTTCCTGCGCTTCTTGTGCTTTTTTATTTTCTTGCACTTTATCAGCATTCTGTTCGGGCGTTTTTGCCTGAAGGTTACTGATGCGGTTCATGATCCGAGCGCTTTGCGTGTCCATTGGCATTCTGCCGACTTCTTCCGATAGCACAGCTCTCGGCGTTTGCTGTTTTGCATCATCACCTGCGTTGGTGTCTGAGCCTGTCGCTATGCCATCTCCAGTACCTGTTGTATCTAATGGCATATTTGTTGGTGTTTGGACGCCGACATGAGCGTTGTAGGCAGCCCGTGAAGGAATTGCACCTGTTAAATCTGACATAACTTGCCTCTCCTGAACGTAAAACGTGCCAACAGACAGCGTTGACTCTCAGTGAGTGTGTTCAGATGAAGTCTTGTTCCATTATTAGTGAGTTATGGCTAGGAATATAGCTAAACCGACTGTTTAGCTAGTCAGTTCAGCTCTAAACCTTTATGAAACAGTATTATTGATAAAGGTATTTGGTAAAAAGAAGGTCTTTGATGATGACCTGTTGCGTCTCTGCTTCCAAAAGTTCATTGAGTCTCGCCAAACATTTTTCCCGAATTGCCTGCCGGCCTGACATGGATTTGATGGTTGCCTCTGGCTCTTTACTGATGATATCGATAAGAGCGTCACGCAGAAGACCCTGATGATAAGCAACAGTAGCTTCCAATGTCGGGTCTTCGAGCATTAGCTGGACTTTTATGTTAATAAAGCCAACTTTTTTACCGGGGGTAATGTAATTTGTCGTGATCTCAGGCTGCATCGTGTAATACACAAAAGAGGGTGCCATACCCCCTTCTTCGGCATAAACGGGCAGAGCGCATGTCGTGGTAGCCACAAGTGAAAAGATCAGTGGGCGGAGTATTTTTATCATAACATTCAGTCAGAGCAGGTCTGATTCCCGTTTGAGTTTCGCTGTATGACGAACCGCAGTGTACAATGCGGCATTACGTTAAAGATCATTATTGACCATCTCGGCAATTTGTACGTCGTTTTTGTCATTTCATATCAGGATAACATGACAGAATTCAAGTCATTATATTTATCAGCGCTGCGGTTGGCGCAATGGAAGCATCCTGACAAGTCTGTATTTGAGAATACAGAAAAAGGAGCGTGGCTTCTGGAACATGGGTCAATGACAGAAAGACTCAAGCACCATTGTAAAGAGCTTAGCGTCACTGTTCTCGGTATTTCTCAGTGTGAGCGTGATGATTTAACTGAGGCCGAAAAGGCCCTGCTAAATGACGAGGCATGTGTGGTGAGAGATGTCGTGCTGGCTGGGGATGGCGTCCCTTGGGTCTGTGCGAGAACGCTCATGCCGCTTTCGACACTGACAGATCAGGAGCAGGATATCGCCGAGCTTGGCTCAGTGCCGTTGGGACAACGTGTATTTACCCATGCCACAGCAAGACGTGATGCCATCGAAGTGACCAGCCTGACGATAGAAAATCAACAGCTTGATGCGCGACGTTCAAGGCTTTGGCTCAATGAGAAGCCAATGCTGGTTTCCGAGATTTTCTTGCGCGATGCTCCTATTTATAACGTTGAAGGTGCGCTTGATGGAACTCACTAAAACGCAGGCCTTTTGGCAACTGACCAGGATGGATAGGCCTATCGGTACCTTGCTGTTGCTATGGCCGACACTATGGGCGCTGTTCATCGCGGCGGGTGGTTTTCCTGATCCTCAAATTTTGCTGGTGTTTATCGCAGGCGTCGTATTCATGCGAGCAGCAGGATGTGTGATCAACGATTTTGCTGACCGTAAGGTCGATGGTCATGTCAAAAGGACGAAAAACCGACCTTTACCGTCAGGGCTAGTGAGCACTAAAGAAGCCTTACTGCTCTTCTCTGTGCTTATTTTGGTCTCTTTTGCGCTCGTGCTTACGCTTGATTGGTTTACTGTCAGTCTTTCCGTTGTTGGTTTGCTGCTTGCCTCTATTTATCCGTTCATGAAGCGATATACGCACATGCCACAGCTGGTTCTTGGTATGGCATTTGGCTGGGCAATCCCGATGGCATATGCCGCACAGTCCGGAGAGTTACCGTTTATTGCATGGCTGCTATTTGTGGCTAATGTTGTGTGGACCGTGGCCTATGACACGCTTTATGCCATGGTCGACAGAGACGATGATTTAAAAATTGGTGTGAAATCATCAGCGATTCTCTTTGGTCGCAATGATAAAGCGATTGTTGGCTTACTGCAGTTGTCGTTTATCGCGATGATGGCAGTCGTTGGCATGCTATCGTCACTGACCTGGCCATACTATGCGAGTTTGGCGATTGCATCTGTGTTGTTGATCCGCCAGCAAATAGTGATTAGAGATCGTGAACGTGATGCGTGTTTCTGGGCTTTTCTAAACAATAATCAGGTCGGCATGGTGATTTTCATTGGTATTGCTGCCAGTTTGCTGGGTTAAGTCCTGTGACTCATCAGAAATAAAAAAAACCGGCTAATCGCCGGTTTTTCGTTCAATAGGCTATTCATCGGTCTTTTCTGATTCTATTGGCTGATTCATTATTGCTTGAATAGTGAGCTTTACTTCGGGTGAAATCAGATTGGTGATTTCTTTCATCAGATGATTCACTCTTTCACTGCGAGTATCGTACATTCCTCATCCGTATAGCCCTGCTTTTTCAGTGTCGTCATCAAGGTGCTGAAAACACCCTTATCGAAAAATTCTGGGGCGTTGATACCGTGCAAGCGAGACAAACGCTGTGCCATCATCTGGCTTTGTTTTTCCAATTCCGCTTTACCGGGCTGGTGGTGATTGAGCAGTGTCAGAGTAATGGCGTAGCGCTGCAGAGTCTCGGTGATGGTTCTACCCAACAACTGTGTTTGACTCAAATTTGCAGGGTTGAGCGACAGGATGTCGCCTTCGCGCAGCAGCAAAGATTTCTCTGCCATTACCGCCAGGATCTGATCGATATAATCGGACAGGTATTCTTCTTCATTACGCATGTAGAGCTCAGCTTTGAAGAAGGGGTAAAGTGTTTTGACTGTTTGACACAGCGCGTCATAGCTCACTGACTTTTGGTAAACCAATACCTGTGCAATCAGCGATGGCATCATAAACAGGTGAATGATGTTGTTTCGGTAGTAGGTCATCAGTAGAGACTGTTGACGGTCGAGCGAAATGATTTCGCCCAGAGAGTCTCGTTCCACAAGAAATTTATCCAGTGACAGCGCGTGTTCAACCATCTCTTTTGCAGATTCTTCAGGAGTGGTATTCATTTCTGAATATGGAGCCTGACGGAGCAAGTCGAGATACAGGGCTATCTGACCCTCAAGGGCATCACGACTGAGTGCGCGTTGGCGTGATGCCAGCAATGCGGTCGCACAAAGCGTTAACGCATTTGCTGCTGCTGCATTGTTTATACCTGTCATCATTTTATCAGCAAGCTGATTGACGGTTGGTATCAGCCACTCAGGGCGCTGCGGCTCGACAGGGTCAATGGACTCGTGCCAATGGGGCACATGGTCGTTTAGGTGTTGGTTAATCGAGATTGGCTCGCCAAAGTTAACGTAGCCTTTACCGAAGTTACGCAGTTTGCGCCAGATACCCAGCACTTGCCCGACGCTTTCCTTTTCTTTGCGCTTGCCCTGGAGTTCTTTCGAATACGTAGCCACTTCCATGACATGTTCGTAGCCAATATAGACGGGGACTAAGGTGACAGGCCTTTTAAGACCACGCAGCATGGCTTGCAATGTCATGGCAACCATACCTGTCTTCGCGGAAAGAAGCCGACCGGTGCGCGAACGTCCACCTTCAGAGAAGTATTCAACGGAGTAGCCACGCGCAAACAGCTCTGCCAGGTATTCGCGAAATACCGTTGAATAGAGGCGATTCCCTTTGAACGATCGGCGGATGAAGAAAGCGCCACTTCGACGGAAAATGGCACCCGCTGGGAAGAAGTTCAGGTTGACCCCTGCGGCGATGTGCGGGGGCACAAGGCCTTCTTTATACAATACGTATGAGAGAAGCAGGTAATCCATATGGGAGCGATGACAGGGAACATAAACGATTTCATGTCCATCCTGAGCAAGTTGTCTGATTCGCTCTGAGTTGCTGACTTCAATCCCCTGATAAATCTTGTTCCAGATGTATGTGAGTACTCTATCAAACAAGCGAATGATGTTAGGTGAGAAGTTCGCTGCGACTTCTTCCATCATATCGACGGCTTCTTTACGCACTTTGTCTACAGGAACATTTCGGCTTTTCGCCTCTTCCTGAACAACTTTATCTATCGCTTTCGAGTTCAGAAGGCGTTTAAAGAGTGCTTGTCGGTCAGGTAAATTGGGGCCCGACGCTGCCAGCTTTTGACGAGAAAAGTGAATTTTGGCTACCCGGGCAAGTTTTTGTGCAATACTGTCGTCGGTGCCATGCTGGTCTGCCATGTAGCGCACTGACACGGCCCGGCTGAAGCGCACCATCCCATCACGGCCAAGATTCATGATCGCCCATGCTTTCTGAAAACCATTCATCGGCTTTAATGCTGGCCCTGCCGCTCGCTTTTCATTGACTGCTGAGCGATCCCATACCACGGAAGCTGGCACAAGCTGGATGTCCAGTTCGCTGTCTTGCTTGTGAAGTGCCAAGAGTTCGCTGAACAGCTTTAATGAGGTCGCAGGTATTTCATCGCTTCTGCTAAAAAGACGATTCCCTTCAGAGATAAATACATACCGACAAATCGTTTTACCATTGATGTTCAAGGGCTCAAGAGGATCCGGAAGCTGGTGTTTTAAGCAACTGGTTCTCAGTGTCAATAAATCAGTATGAGAGTGAAAAGGCAGGACATAAACAACAGGTCTTGCAAGATCTAACTCAAGTTGACTGACGGGTTCAGAAGGAATGCTAATAGCTTTAACCAGCATCGATACTGGAACATTCAACAACTTATGGTAAAGGGATTGCCGCGCAGACATGACATCGAAGCCTCATAGGTTTAGTGCGCGGCAAGCATATCAGAAAATATTTGATTGGACTGCTGTCTGGGTTTGCTAATTGGCAATCTTTTCATGATTTAAACATGACAGATTATCTTCGAAACGAATTCTCTAAAAATTCAATCGTGGTGAGAACACACAAATGGCGAAATAATGACTAATCCGCTTTTCAATGGCTTAAACACTGGATATACTCACAGTTAACTGTATAAAAAGACAGGTCATGCCATGAAGCCGCTAACGTCAAGACAACAAGAAGTATTTGATTTAATCAAAGCAAAAATCGTTGAAACAGGAATGCCACCGACAAGAGCGGAGATTGCTCGTGAACTTGGTTTCCGGTCTGCCAACGCCGCAGAAGAACACTTGAAAGCCCTCGCTCGCAAAGGGGTATTGGAAATTATTCCCGGTGCTTCTCGCGGTATCAGGTTATTAGTCAATAATGATGCAGCCAATGATGAGACGGGTTTACCTCTCATAGGAAGGGTTGCCGCAGGCGAGCCCATTTTAGCGCAGGAGCATGTTGAGACGCATTACAATGTTGATCCGAGCCTGTTCAAGCCATCTGCTGACTTTCTGCTCCGTGTTAATGGGATGAGTATGAGAGACATCGGTATCATTGATGGTGACCTGTTGGCGGTACATAGAACACAAGATGTGCGAAACGGACAGGTTGTCGTGGCGCGTGTCGAAGATGACGTAACGGTAAAACGTCTCGAGCGCAATGGCACCGAAGTTCTATTACATGCCGAAAACGAAGAGTTCTCACCAATCGCTGTGGACCTGACACAACAAAGCCTGACGATTGAGGGTATTGCAGTCGGTGTTATTCGAAATAACAACTGGATGTAGGCTGGTTACATTTTTGCAACATATCGTCCAATATGACAGCTTGGCGACAAAAAGCTTTGCTGTCTAGTAAAGTTAGCTATTTTTCCTCTCAAAGCATTTCAAAAAAAGCCCTTGCACCACTGGCAAAAGAAACTCTTCTTTTGCGTGAAAAACCAAATCACTGTCGTTAAAAAACGTAAAATCATGGCTATATCAACCAACTAATCTGAATAGCGTAAATGTTGGGGATATCCTTGATTCAGTTCTTGCAACACATGTCCTCATCTCGAAATTTCGTGGAAGCCTTCAAGTTTCAGGGCAATTAATTGTGTGTTTTTTGTCCTGTGCACTTTCCTTACCTAACCTTTATGAGTAACAATCTCTTAACGACACATTAACTATAATTGCCTTATTTTAAAATCAGGCGTTTTTTGGATGCTTTGTGAAACTTAGGAGGGATCTTGTGATAACCCGTCTACTGTTCGTGTTTTCCATGCTCGTGCCTGCTTTTTCAGTTTGGGCTGATTCAGATCAATACACGCTGAATCTAACCCGTGGTGTTACTGATATTAGTGAGCAAGTGTACGGACTGCATATGACGATTCTGTACATATGTATCATCATCGGCGTCATCGTTTTTGGCGTGATGTTCTGGTCTATTCTTCACCACCGTAAGTCTAAAGGCGCGGTGCCGGCAACGTTCCATGAGAGTACCAAGGTGGAGGTTGCCTGGACTGTTGTCCCGCTTTTAATTCTCATTGGTATGGCAATACCCGCAACACGCGTATTGCTGGCGATGGAAGACGCCAGTGAGCCTGACATTACGGTTCAAGTCACGGGTTCACAATGGAAATGGCACTACCGTTATTTCGATCATGAAGTCGAATACTTCTCGTTACTCGCCTCTTCTCCGGCTCAGATCGCAAATGAAGCACCAAAGCGAGAAGCTTACCTTCTTGAGGTAGATCGCCCATTGGTTTTGCCTATCGGGAAAAAGGTGAGGTTCCTCATCACCTCCGAAGATGTCATCCACTCTTGGTGGGTGCCTGATTTTGCAGTTAAGAAAGATGCAAATCCGGGCTTTATCAACGAAGCGTGGACCAAAATCGACAAGCCGGGTATCTACCGCGGCCAGTGCACAGAGCTGTGTGGTAAGGACCACGGCTTCATGCCTGTTGTGGTTATCGCTAAACCCGTCGACGAGTTTGAAGCATGGATCCAACAAACAGCATCGACTCAGCTGCAGCGAAAGCGGAAGAACAAAAACTCCTCGATATGAAGATGCCAATGGATGAGCTGATGACGCTGGGCGAAGAGGTCTATGTCGCACGTTGTGCTGCCTGCCACATGGCAAACGGACAGGGTATACCTGGGGTTTTCCCCGCCGTTGCCAAAGCGGATATTGCGGTGAATCCAAGTCGCAAGCTCGAGCACGTAGACACCGTTGTCAACGGGCGAAAAGGTACGGCAATGCAGGCATTTGGTAATCAACTCAGCCTCAAAGAACTCGCAGCCGTTATTACCTATCAGCGTAATGCTTGGGGTAACAACACGGGCGAAGCGGTTCAAGCTGCTCAGATTAATGCTGTGCTCAATGGCCAAGAGCTTTAAGGAGAGATTCAGATGACTGATATGACGCCGGATCAGGTGGGAACAGACCATCATGATCACGACCACAAGCCATCAGGCATAATGCGTTGGGTACTCACTACTAACCACAAAGACATCGGCACCATGTATTTGGTGTTCAGTTTTGCGATGTTTTTGACGGGCGGTGCGATGGCAATGGTCATCCGTGCCGAGCTATTTCAACCCGGACTGCAACTGGTAGAGCCTAACTTCTTCAACCAGATGACGACTGTTCACGGCCTGATTATGGTTTTTGGTGCCGTTATGCCGGCATTTACCGGGCTGGCTAACTGGATGGTACCGATGATGATAGGCGCGCCAGACATGGCGTTACCGCGAATGAATAACTGGAGCTTCTGGATCCTGCCTTTTGCATTCGCGATGCTGTTAATGTCACTGTTTATGGAAGGGGGCGGTCCGAACTTCGGTTGGACCTTCTATGCGCCGCTTTCCACCACCTACTCTCCAGACAGTACGGCCTTGTTCGTGTTTGCTATCCACATCATGGGTATCAGTTCAATCATGGGCGCGATCAACGTGATTGTGACCATCATGAACCTTCGTGCGCCTGGCATGACCTACATGAAAATGCCTCTGTTTGTGTGGACATGGTTTATCACCGCATTCTTGCTGATTGCGGTGATGCCTGTACTCGCGGGGGCGGTCACCATGGTCTTGACCGATAAATACTTTGGTACATCGTTCTTTGATGCCGCCGGGGGTGGTGACCCAGTAATGTTCCAGCATATCTTCTGGTTCTTTGGTCACCCTGAGGTCTACATCATGATCCTGCCGAGCTTCGGGATCATCTCGGCCATCGTGCCTGCGTTTTCGCGTAAAAAACTGTTCGGTTATGCATCTATGGTTTACGCAACCGCATCAATTGCGGGCTTGAGCTTTATCGTTTGGGCTCACCACATGTTTACCACGGGTATGCCAGTCTTTGCCGAGCTCTTCTTCATGTTCTGTACCATGTTGATATCGGTGCCCACCGGCGTGAAAGTCTTTAACTGGGTGGCGACGATGTGGCGAGGGTCGATGACCTTTGAGACGCCGATGTTATTCGCGCTCGCCTTTATCGTTCTGTTTACGATAGGTGGGTTCTCCGGGCTGATGCTGGCTATCACACCGGTTGACTTCCAGTATCACGACACCTATTTCGTCGTGGCGCACTTCCACTACGTACTTGTCAGTGGCGCGATATTCTCCATCATGGCGGCCGCTTACTACTGGTTGCCGAAATGGACAGGCCATATGTATGACACCAAGCTGGCGTCGTGGCACTTCTGGTGTTCGTTGATTTCAGTCAACGTACTTTTCTTCCCTATGCACTTCTTAGGTCTTGCGGGCATGCCTCGCCGTATTCCTGATTACGCGCTTCAATTTGCAGACATCAACGCGATAGTGAGTATTGGTGGTTTCGCCTTTGGCTTATCTCAGCTTATTTTCCTTGCTCTGATTGTTAAATGTGCAAGAGGTGGAGAGAAAGCACCGGCTAAACCATGGGATGGTGCTGAAGGTCTTGAGTGGGAAGTACCATCACCAGCGCCTTACCACACGTTCTCAACGCCACCAAAAATCGATTAGGTCGGAGGCAATATGAATTCAGAACAAAACAACGAAAAAGCTAATAACAAGTCAGCGGTAAAGCTGGCCGTTATGGCGTTGCTGATGTTTGGATTCGCCTTCGCGTTGGTACCTCTGTATGACGTGTTTTGCGATATCACGGGTATAAACGGCAAAACCAGCAATGAAGCGGCGCAAGAGATTAATCAGGTCGATTTCTCCCGCACCGTTACGGTTGAGTTTATCGCCTACACCCGTCCCGGGATGAATTGGTCGTTCAAACCTGAAATCAAGCGGATCACCGTGCATCCAGGTGAAACCAAAACGATATCGTACATGGCAGAAAACCGTTCGCTTTGGGACGCTGTCGGGCAGGCCGTACCCTCGGTCAGCCCCGGTCTCGCTGCACAGTACCTAAATAAAATCGAATGCTTTTGTTTCAACAGGCAACCTCTGGCCGCAGGAGCGCGTGCGGAATTGCCTTTGGTGTTTTATGTCGACCCGAATATACCGGACGACATCAATACAATGACGCTGGCTTACACCCTGTTCGACGCAAAAAAAGAACCCAAGTCAGCAACACAATAATCGCTACGAGGTTACTATGGCTACGACTGAATCTGGTTCAGATCTGGCAACGGACTACGAAAACTATTACGTACCAGCACAGAGCATTTGGCCTATTGTTGGTGCGATAGCGCTTTTCTTCATCGCAATGGGGGCGGGTGCTACGGTCGCTGATCTATTTGGTGGCAATGGCCCATGGATGCTTCTCATCGGAGTGGGACTGATTCTCTTCATGCTGACTGGCTGGTTTAGAGATGTCATCAACGAATCTATGGGCGGCCTTTATTCTGCGCAGATGGACCGATCATTCCGTCAGGGCATGAGTTGGTTCATCTTTTCTGAAGTAATGTTCTTTGGCGCGTTCTTCGGTGCACTCTTCTACGCAAGATTAATTGCAGTGCCTTGGCTGGGTGGTGCTAGCAACAATGCCATGACCGCGGCTGTGCTTTGGCCTGATTTTGTAGCTCAGTGGCCATTGCTTAAAACTCCGGGTGGTACAGAAACACAGGCAATGCCAGCGATGGGGCTCCCTTTGTACAACACACTTCTGCTGCTTACATCGTCAATTACAATCCACTTTGCGCACGTTGGTCTGGAAAAAGACAAGCGCTCGCAACTCACTTGGTTTTTACTTGCGACCATTGTTCTCGGCTGGGTGTTCTTGTTCTTTCAAGTAGAAGAGTACATTCACGCTTACCGTGACCTGGACTTGCGTTTAGATTCTGGTGTGTATGGAAATACCTTCTTCTTACTCACCGGGTTCCACGGGCTGCATGTAACACTCGGGACGATAATACTCTTCGTTGTTTGGCTTCGGATACTCAGGGGGCATATGACGTCACAGAGCCATTTCGCCTTCCAAGCAGGTGCTTGGTATTGGCACTTCGTTGATGTCGTCTGGCTCTGTCTTTTCGTCTTCGTTTACATCATTTGACGATATTCAGAAGGGGCGTGAGTTTGGCTCTATCGCCCCTGTTGCCAGAGCAACAAGAAGAATGACAAAGACAATAACCGAAAAGAACACCCGACGACCAAGATAGCGCGACATCGGAACATCAGACTGACCTTTGACCAGTATCGGCAATGCACGAAACAGGTTGAATAAAATAAATATCAGCAGGCAAACGAGAATTCCTTTGAGCAGCATGTCGCCTCCAGCAGGCAATAATGAGAAGTCATCCTTTCCAGTACGCCGACTAAGGCGTTTCGGATTCTTGTTGTTCACTTTGGCGGCAACCCTGATTCTGGTCAAGCTTGGATTTTGGCAGATAGGGCGTGGTATCGAAAAAGCTGAGCTACTGAATACGATAGTGCAACGCCAACAACATACTGTGACTTCTCCATTAGACGTGATCGGAGACGTGCGCGGCACCATGGTGGCCCTTAATGGGCGGATTGATTCGCGAAACAGCTTGTTGCTTGATAACCAGACACACAATGGTCAGCAGGGTTATCGCTGGTTTGCACCACTTTTCACAGGCTACGGTGTCGTTTTGTTGGAGCTTGGTTGGGTGGCAGCACCCTATTACCGCAGCGAATTACCAGCATTACCCAGTCTAGCCGGGGATTATCTGGTATCAGGTGTGGCAGATATGCCATCAAAACGCGTCACCTTGGCCGAGGCAGAGCAAGAGGCGACATGGCCTTTCAGGGTGCAGACAGTCAGTGTGGAGAGATTTGAAAAAGAAATAGGAGAGTCGGTTTTGCCTTGGCTTGTCAGGTGGATTCGATATCTCAAACAGGAAATACCAACGATATTTTACCCGCTCTTGGCGTGACTCACGTCTGGGAACCTGTCGTTATGAAACCAGAAAAACATTATGCCTACGCATTGCAGTGGTTTGGTCTGGCCTTAGTTGTCGTAATCGGAACCGTCATATGGTGGCGAAGGAGTAGTCAGTGAAAGGGAAGAAAGCATTGCTGATAGTGGCAGCAGTATTCATTCTGCCAATAGCCGCTGCAAAACTGGTTTTAGAAATGGGGTTATATCAGGGCGGTTCGACGAACAACGGACACTTGTTTGCCGAAAAAGATATGTTGGATGCCAAGTGGCTTGAGCAACAAGGTATGTGGCGGGTGGTTTACCCAATGCCCGATGATTGTGGTGAAGCCTGTAAATATGCTCTGTTCCAGCTTGGCCAAATGCCCACGGCTGTCGGCCCAAATCGTGACAGGTTTGCGAGTATTATCCTGACGGATGCGGGGCAGGAAAACGTTAATCAGGTGACTGCGCAACTGTCAGGACAAAAAGAATTTCTGGTACAGCAAATTGATGCAGAAATCGCACGTCAGATTGAAGCACTTCCAATTAGCCACGACGGTGAGGTCCTATATCTTGCCGATCCGCTTGGCAACGTCATCATGGCTTATCCAATACCTGCTGATGATTCTGAGAGAATTGCACAAGGAAAAGGGCTGCTTACTGATCTTCGCAAATTGATGAAACTGTCAAAGGTGGGTTAACCATGGATAAAGACAGAACTTATCGGATATTTATCTACGTTACGCTTGTGTGGTCCCTGATGGTTGTTGCGATGGGGGCATACACTCGGCTTACAGAGGCAGGGCTTGGTTGCCCAGACTGGCCAGGGTGTTATGGCCTTTTGACTGTGCCTCAGACAGAAATACAGATCACGAAAGCCGAGAAGGCTTTTCCCGGCGCACCTGTTGAAATTGAGAAAGCATGGAATGAAATGATTCATCGCTATATCGCTGGTGGTCTCGGGTTAATGATTGCAGCTATTGCGTGTATGTCGTGGCAGGTTAAAGGCAGACCAAGAATTGTCCCAGCGGCGCTACTTGGTGTCGTTGTGTTTCAGGCTGTCCTCGGGATGTGGACAGTCACGATGAACCTCATGCCTATCGTTGTGATGGGTCACTTGATGGGAGGCTTTTGTACCGTGACTTTGCTGGGGGTGCTTGCCCGGCGGCAGTATCTTGAGAGGCAACGTCAGAAAAAGTCAGAAGGTATTCATCATCGACGTCTGAAACTCTCACCCATTGATGGCAAAACTAAAGCATTGGCAGTGGGTGCATTTTTCGCTGTGGTATTGCAGATTGTCTTGGGTGGATGGACATCGGCCAACTATGCGGCGACAGTATGTACGCAACTTCCAATCTGCGAGGTGGACTGGGTCGAAAAATATGACACGTCAGCATTCAACCTTGTTGTTCCTGAGCACGATACCTACCAATACGGTGTGCTTAATTTTGACCAGCGGGTCACCATACATGCCACGCACCGTATCGGCGCCATCATAGTCTCTGGTCTGGTTCTTTTGCTGGCTGCTGCCGTCTATCGCCTACTCGGAGCAAGACAAAGCTATCTGTTAGTGGGTTTGCTTTCGGTCCAGATAATTTTGGGTGTGACAAATGTCGTGGCGTTGTTGCCGCTGCCCGTGGCTGTCGCACATAACCTCGGTGGTTTGGCTCTGCTATTGGCTGTGGTTAATATCAACATGCAGTTATTTTACTGGACTGGCTCACTATCAGTCCTTGCGAAAAGAAGGGATGCAAGAGGATTAAGCCATGGATAAGGTGTCTCCAACACAAGAGCAGGCAAACATCGCGTTAGAACCTGAACTTGAAGCATCCCCGGGGTGGCGAGATTATCTGGAAATGACCAAACCAAAAGTGGTAGCGATGCTGTTGCTCACCGCATTGGTCGGAATGTGTCTGGCTGTGCCTACGTTACCGCCGGCAACCGCCGTGATAGTGGGTCTGCTAGGTATTGGCATGCAGTCTTCTGCTGCTGCGGTTTTTAATCATGTTCTCGATCAACGCATTGACCGTCAGATGCAACGGACATTTAAACGTCCTATGGCCAAAGGCCGTGTGACTATGTTCAATGCGTTGGCGTTTGGTGTAGCGTTGATGGTGATGGGTTTTGCCCTTCTTTACGCTCTCAATGCATTGGTGGCATGGTTGACGTTCGCCAGTCTGATTGGTTATGCGCTTGTGTATACCGTTTGGCTCAAGCATGCCACGCCACAAAATATTGTGATTGGTGGACTGGCGGGAGCAATGCCACCACTGCTGGGTTGGGTCGCGGTTACCGGAGAAGTTCACCCTCATGCGCTGTTGTTGGTGATGCTGATTTTCACATGGACACCGCCGCACTTCTGGGCGTTGGCCATTCACCGCAAGAAAGATTACGCCAAAGCGGGCGTGCCAATGCTGCCCGTCACGCATGGCATTGATTTCACCAAAACTATGGTCCTGTTGTACACCTTGCTTCAGGTGGTGGTTGGCTTATTGCTTGGCTGTCAGGAATGAGTGGCCATATCTATCTCATTGGCAGCTTGGCGTTGAACCTCGGCTTTGTCGCATATGCATGGCGATTGAAGTTTTCGGACCAAAAAGGCCTTGCGTGGGACACCTTCAAGTTTTCAATCTGGCACATTCTCGGCCTTTTTGTGGTGCTTCTTGCAGACCATGCCTGGTATGCGATGACCTAATGCTAAAAGGGCCAAAATAACGGCCCTTTACTCTTTGCTGTAGCTGATTTTCATTGTTCTGGTGTTACACTCCCGCGTTATTGTTCCTTGATTCTCAATCGTTATGACTATCTCTGTGTTTAAAAACCTCCAAACACATAAAGCTGTGTTCGCTCTCGCGTTCCCAATGGTCTTGTCCAATATCACCGTGCCTCTGCTTGGTCTTGTCGACACCGCAGTCATTGGCCACCTCGAACATGCCTTTTATTTAGGTGGCGTAGCGATGGGAAGCACAATGATCACCGTGCTTTTCTTTTTGTTGGGCTTTCTGCGGATGTCGACGACTGGCCTGACAGCGCAGGCTCTGGGTGCCAATGATAAACAAGCGTTGGTGCGAGTTTTAGCACAGGGTGTATTGATGTCTTTGCTGGCTGCGCTGGTGATATTGCTGATACACCCCCTTATCGAGCGAGTCGTGCTTGGCCTCAGTGATGCCAGTGATGAAGTGCGTTTTTACGCAGAAGAATATTTCAGCGTCAGGATTTGGAGTGCACCTGCCACGCTGACCAACATGGTGATAATGGGGTGGTTACTTGGCACACAGAACGCACGGCTGCCGATGGTGCTCTCGATTGTCGTGAATATCTTCAATATCGGCCTCGATATTCTGTTTGTTGTTGGCTTTGATTGGAAAGTTCAGGGTGCGGCGGCGGCGAGTGTCTTGGCTGATTACGCAGGGTTAGTACTCGGAATCTGGTTTGTCATCAGGCGCAGCCGACAGCTACAACTGGGTACATTCGCAAAGCCCTTTGCGTCTATCAGGCAAGGTATCGGAAGGTTTGTCCGCCTCAATAGGGATATCTTTTTACGCAGTCTTTCTCTGCAATTGGTCTTTAGTTTCATGACGTTTCAAGGCGCTACGTTGGGTGACAATATAATCGCCGCCAACGCCGTTTTGATGAGTTTCTTGATGCTTATCTCTTATGCAATGGATGGTTTCGCTTACGCCATGGAATCTATGGTGGGAAAAGCGATTGGTGCGAAAGACCGCCAGCAGTTGACTATCACCTTGTCAGTGACAACATTCTGGGGTGGGATCGGTGCAGTACTATTGACGGTGGTCTTTGGTGTCTTTGGCGCGCAGATTGTCGCCATTATTTCTGATATCGATGCGGTGAGATCTGAGGCATCGATATACTTGCCTTGGTTGATTGTGATGCCCGTAATTTCTATGTGGTGTTTCTTGCTTGATGGAATATTCATCGGGGCAACCCGAGGTAAAGACATGAGGAATACTATGCTACTGGCTATGCTGGGCTTTTTCTTTGTCTGGTGGGCATTGAATGATTTCGGTAACCACGCCCTTTGGGCGGCAATGCTGACATTTATGGGGCTGCGTGGTGGCTTGCTTGCAGTGGTGATGTTTTATCAGTGGCGCAAAGAACAATTTTTACCCGAGCACTGATAGTTTAGGGTAGGCCATACTGGCTTTATCAAATTAAAAACAGGCGCTAATGCGCCTGTTTCGATTCTCATACTCACACGATGTGTTTAGTAGTAAGAATGGTCGCCGTGAGCGTGCTCGGTAACATCACGCACTGCTTTCAGCTCGTCACTGAATTCAGCCATTAGTTGCTTCTCAATGCCGTCTTTCAGCGTGACGTCAACCATTGAGCAACCGTTACAGCCACCACCAAACTGGATAACGGCAGTACCTTCATCTGTGATTTCAACCAGACTGATGTGGCCGCCATGGCCTGCAAGCTGCGGGTTAATTTGTGTCTGGATCATGTATTCAACACGCTCCATCAATGGTGCGTCGTCACCCACTTTACGCATCTTGGCGTTTGGTGCCTTCAGCGTCAGTTGCGAGCCCATTTTATCGGTGACGAAATCAATCTCTGCATCGTCCAAAAATGGCAGGCTGAGTTCGTCCACGTAGGCTGAAAAGCCACTGAATTCTAAATGTGTGTCGCTGGCCTCAATGGCATCTTGAGGGCAGTAAGAAACGCCACACTCCGCATTTTGTGTACCCGGATTTACAACGAATACACGGATATTGGTTCCCTCCGGCTGCTGCTCAAGCAGTTTAACGAAGTGGCTTTGTGCGTTTTCTGAAATTGTAATATTCGACACTGCAAATTACCTGATTTTCTGATTATCCTTCGTTCAGTTTACTCCTGTTTTGTCTCAGTATCACCCCATAAGCCGAAAGGTTTTAGCTGTATGCATTCACCCACACTATATGTCACGGTATTTGGCTGTTCTGCATAAACAATAAACATCAATGCGTTGTGCTCCTTGCTGGCGCAGAAGCTGGCACAAGATACTGACTGTGCTGCCTGTTGTGACGACATCATCAACAATTGCTATATGAGGGGGAAGTACATCATTTCTGACTTCAAACGCTGAAGCGAGGTTTGATAAACGTTGAGACCGTTTAAGTCCACGTTGCGCCGGGGTTGCCTTGATTCGCTTAATCACATCAGGACACCATTTGGTCTTTAGCATTTTCGCCAACGAACGGGTTAACAGCGCGCTTTGGTTATAACCACGGAAGAAACGACGTTGCCAGTGCATAGGAACGGGAAGCAACAAGTCAGCGGGCTGGGTGATTTTTTCACTGAGTAGCGATGTGAGCGGCTCGGCGAGCCAAAATTTGCCTCGATATTTGAAATCATGCAGCAGCGTGTTCATCGGAAAATCGTAGTCGGCGGCGCAGAAGAGCTTATCCCATTCGGGCTTGTCATTTAAACATGCACCACAGATGTCTGTATCTGCGCCACAAGTCAGGCCGCAGCACTCACATCGCGAACTATTGGGTAAGCAATCGCGGCAAACGCGACACCAAGGACCCGGATCTTCATCCAGCCTTTGATGACAGAGCTGACAACGTGACGGTAACGCACGTAGGATAGAACGAATCATAATCACCAACATGCAAGCAAACAACGGAAAGTGTAATGACAAAAAAGCTCCATTGGCACTCGGAAGGCGAGGGCTTAGACCTGATTCTCATTCACGGGTGGGGAATGAACGCCGCGGTGTGGGAACAAGTGATGCCGCGCCTTAAAGATCAGTTTCGCATTCATACTGTTGACCTGCCGGGCTTTGGTCTCAGTCATCAGGCAGGCACTTACAGTCTTGAAGAGATGGCGCAGCTCTTGCTTAGAGAATCACCAGATGATGCGATATGGCTTGGCTGGTCGCTGGGCGGATTGGTGGCAACGCAAGCAGCTTTAATTAACCCAAATAAAATGAAAGGGTTAGTGACTGTTGCAAGCAGCCCTTGTTTTGCGGAACAAGACGGATGGCGAGGCATTAAACCTGCGGTCCTTGAAGCCTTTTCCGCGCAGCTTGAGAACGACTTTAAAGTCACCATTGAACGCTTTATGGCGTTGCAAGCCATGGGAAGCCCAACAGCAAGGCAGGACATCAAGTGGCTGAAAGACGCTGTGCTATCGCGGCCTTTACCCGACAAAGCAGCTTTATCTCAAGGGCTGGATATTCTTGGGCAGGCTGACTTGCGCTCGCAGTTGCGTTTGTTGTCGGTGCCGATGCTGCGAATGTATGGAAGGCTTGATGGATTGGTGCCCATAAAGGTTGCGGATGACGTCAGTGCGCTGGCACCGACTTCAACGCAAACTGTCTTCGCCAAAGCGTCCCATGCCCCGTTTATATCGGAGCCCGCATCATTTGTTGAATCACTGAAAACGTTTTGTGGCCAATTTTTGCCGATGCATTAGAAAAATGTGAGACGGGTCTGATGTACTGGCTAAATTTTGCCCCTCAAATGCCGATAAATTAATCGGGTCACTTGCGAAGGGAAAAGGAGAGACCATAATGAATATTAGTAACGGCGGATATTCTCCGGTCTATCAGCAGCCAGTAAAACACAACTGCTGTCAGCATCAGGCGAAAACTGCGGAGAAAACCCCGTTGACACCGGAGCAAAATGTCTCGGGTGTTCAACAAGGCAATGGAGTGAAAGCAACAACAGAGCCAATGGCAAGGAAAAGGATGCTGGTTCTGTTGAGTCGTTTGCTTACGGTGCATTGGGGATGGACCATCCCGAAACTGTGAAAAGTAACGACGACTCTGCGTACAGTGCAGGACAGGCGTTATCCGCGCTGGGTACTATAGGTGCAGTGCTGTCGATTCTGATTTGATTCGTTAGCCGCTGCGCCCACTGAGTCGGCGCAACGTCTTTGGCCAATGTTTAGGAGAAGGCATTGGCATGAACATTTCACCGGCAAACGTCAGCATACCTGCTGTCGTTCCGTCAGTTAACCCGCCGACCGAGCAGGTTGCGCGGGATAACTTGCTGCGTGAAAAAATCATACCCCCTCGCCAGCTCACCGAGAGCATGGCAGAAAAGCCTGCCAATCTTGCCGAAAAGCAACGTAAAAAGCCGTCTTGGGACCCCGCTGAGCATCAGGACTATGGGCTACCAGACACTGACAACGAGTCTCCTTATAGCCATGCGTTTCCTTATTCCGAATATTTACTGGGCGGGAGTTTTGTTTCCGGGGACTCTTTCACCTCCAGCCATGGCTATACCATGCGCTTCAGTTTGCCGGAGTCACTGACCGAAAAGCTGCAAGAGATGGAAAAATTTGAAAAAACACGTGCGGTGGTGGCGGTACGCTACCAGCAGACAGCTATTCCCAATCGGCCGTCGGAAATATTGATTGTGATATAAAAACAGCGTCTTTCGACGCTGTTTTTGGTTTGATTGCGGTATTGCGTGATATTCAAGCCTGATGCTATTTCCTTTTAGCCTTTGCAAACGCATCGGCAAACGCACCGCCCATGGCATTTCCACTGGCATTGTTCTGTCCACGCTGTTTGTTATGCTGAGGCGCTGAGCGGTTACCCGTGTTGCGATTTTCCTGTCTGTTTTGACGAGTCGGCTTGTTGTTCTCGCCCGGCTGGTCATTGAGACGCATAGAAAGCGCAATGCGCTTGCGGCCAAGGTCAACTTCCATCACTTTCACTTTGACCACATCACCGGCTTTGACCACTTCTCGTGGGTCAGAAACAAACTTGTCTGAAAGCGCCGAGATATGGACGAGACCATCTTGATGCACACCGACATCGACAAACGCGCCGAAGTTAGTCACGTTGGTGATCACCCCTTCCAGCACCATACCCGGGATCAGGTCTTTGACCTCGTTCACGCCATCTGCAAACGTCGCTGTTTTGAATTCAGGGCGAGGGTCGCGTCCCGGCTTCGTCAGCTCAGCGAGAATATCGGTCACCGTCGGCAGACCAAAGGTGTCGTCGACATAGTCATTGGCATTGACACTGCGAAGGAAGTCGTGATTGCCAATCATGGCATCAACCGCTTTGCCCGTTTGTTTAGCGATGCGCTGAACCACTGGATAAGCCTCAGGGTGAACGGAAGAGCTGTCGAGCGGGTTCTTTCCTTTCATCACTCTAAGGAAACCTGCACACTGCTCATAGGCTTTTGGCCCAAGCGTGGCACTTTCAGCAATGTTTTTCGATCTGCAAAGCGGCCATTTTCATCGCGAAATGCCACGATATTCTGTGCAATGGTACTGCTCAGGCCCGCAACACGGTTGAGAAGTGCAGGCGATGCACTATTAACATCAACACCAACGGCGTTTACACAGTCCTCGACAACCGTATCGAGACGTTTGGCTAACTGGCTTTGGCTGACATCATGTTGATACTGACCCACACCAATCGATTTCGGGTCGATTTTCACCAGCTCGGCAAGGGGGTCCTGAAGGCGACGTGCAATAGAAACCGCACCGCGCAGCGAGACATCAAGGCTTGGGAATTCAGATGCAGCAAGCTCACTTGCCGAATAGACTGATGCACCTGCCTCGCTCACCATCACGCTCTGAATTTTCAGCTCGGCATCCTTCAGCATCTTGCTGACAAAGGCATCGGTTTCACGGGAGGCGGTGCCGTTGCCGATAGCAATTAAATCGACCTGATGCTTTTTGATGAAACCAAGCACCACTTTGGCCGACTCGGCAATCTTGTTTTGTGGCGGGGTCGGGTAGATGGTCGCGGTATCAAGTAACTTACCCGTATTGTCGATTACCGCCACTTTGCACCCTGTGCGCAGCCCCGGGTCGATGCCCAGCGTGCAACGCGGGCCAGCAGGAGCGGCCATCAATAAGTCTTTTAGGTTGTCGGCAAAGACCTGAATCGCACCTGTTTCCGCCATGTCACGCAGGCCGCTCATCAGCTCTGTTTCCATGTGCATCGAAATTTTTATTCGCCATGCAAAGCTAATCACCTGCTTGCGCCAGCGGTCAGCAGGCTGATTGCCAATATTTACACCGTAGTGGTCGATGATAATATTTTCGCAGTAAGAGCCCGTGGATTTTTCGTCCTGTCCCGGGTCGGCATTGAGTGTTAACTGCAATACGCCCTCATTTCGGCCACGGAACATCGCCAGTGCACGGTGAGAGGGTACCTTGCTCAGTGCTTCATCATGCGCAAAGTAGTCTTTAAACTTCGCACCTTCCTGCTCCTTGCCGTCAACCATACGAGAAGACAGCTCCGCATTATGTTGTAAATGGCGGCGAACTTTCGCTAACAGTGCTGCATCTTCAGCAAAACGCTCCATCAAAATAGCACGGGCGCCATCAAGTGCCGCTTTTGTATCTGCAACGCCTTTTTCAGCGCTGATGTACTTCGATGATTCAGTTTCCGGATCATGCTCAGGCTCTGCCCACAACAAGTCTGCAAGAGTCTCCAGGCCTGCTTCTATCGCTATTTGACCTTTGGTGCGTCGTTTCGGCTTGTAGGGCAGGTATAAATCTTCAAGGCTGGTCTTGCTGTCGGCACCAAGAATTGCATTTTTCAGTGTACCGTCTAATTTGCCCTGCTCATCGATAGATTTCAGGATCACCTGACGACGGTCTTCCAGCTCACGTAAATAACCAAGGCGTGATTCAAGGTTACGAAGCTGGGTGTCGTCCAGTCCTTGTGTGACTTCTTTACGGTAGCGAGCGATAAAAGGGACAGTATTGCCGTCATCAAGCAGCGTAACAGCGGCATTGACCTGCGCTTCATTCACGCTCAGCTCATTGGCAATTTGTCGGGTAATAGAATTAGTCATGATAGTCCTTGCGAAGTATCTTCCCGGGGTATGACGGGAGATTTATTCTGAGTCCTGCTGGTAACGAATTGAATTCACGTACCAGGTCTTAGGGCCTTCGGGGGTCTGGACGATAGCTTCTTCGTCCACTTCTTTTTTGATTAATGCGCGGGCCATGGGGCTGTCGATAGAGATATATTGCTTCTCGCCATAAATCTCATCCGGGCCAACAATGCGGAATGATTTGGTGTCGCCGTCTTCGTTTTCAACTTCAACCCAAGCACCAAAGAACACTTTGCCATCCTGTTGAGGGTTGTAATCTATGACCCTAAGAATTTCGAGTCGCTTACGTAAGTATCTGACACGGCGGTCAATTTCTCGAAGTAGCCTTTTGTTATAAGTGTAATCTGCGTTCTCACTGCGATCTCCGAGACTCGCTGCCCATGAGACAATTTTAGTGATCTCGGGACGGCGCTCTTTCCAAAGATAGTCGAGTTCTTGTTTGAGTTTGTTGTAACCCTCTCGGGTAACCAAATCGGTTTTCTTCATCACAATCCTTCTTGCTGGCAGCTTTTTTGTCAGGAGGGGGGCAATGAGGTGTCTTTGTAGTCGTGCTGACACATTTCCCCCTGACTGAAGCAGGCTGCTGTCTTTATATCGCCTTTATTGAGAATAGAGAAGTCTGGTGGGCTGCCAACCGATGAAATCTTGATGGAAACATTAATCGTGCTCACATTTACCGACATGTCGGCCCGATCAATGAATCGCTACATACAGTAATAATTCGAAACATAAATTCTGTGCTGTGCGTCGATTAAAGGAAGGCTTTGGAGAGTCGTATTCTGAAGAGGGAAAAAAGAAGCACCGTTAAACGTTTATCGGTGCTTCTTTTCTGCTTTTGGCCTTGGTGAAGGCACGTTTCTTGTCGCGTTTCCTGTTACCCGATGAAGAACTTATTGGGTAAACGTCCCAATGCTAACGCCACTTTCTGGAAGCCAGCTTGGTAGCAAACTGTTTGTATACTCTAGCGTGATTTGTTCAAACGTTCGTTGGAAATGAATTACATCCTGAATATCTAAGCCTGCAAGTTCGTTACTGCCGTATACATGGGTAGTCGTTAGATCGTCAGACAATGCTGCATTAAAGCTTCCTTCAATAAGCGGCTTAAATCTGTCTAATTCTTCTTGCGACAGGCCTTGCTTCAACAGCAAATCAAATTGTTTTGCGACCTCATTGATTGCTTGGCTTTGAAACTTGGGGTCGACCATGACATCTGCATCAAGTAGGTTAGAGGCTGTGACGCATTATTGTAGGATCGGCGAACAGATACATTGTATACCCAGCCTTTTTCTTCACGGAGCACGTCAAATAGGCGTTGCTGCAGCGTGTTTGCCACAATTAAAAATGCTATGCGCTCTTTGATTGAAGCTTTTCTAGTGACGGGTGACTGGTACCCAAAGTGAAAGTGACTCTTACCTTTTTCATTCCCGTTTGCCTCAATCTTTTTTGATGACGGCAGAGAATAGGGAGGTCGCTCTCTATTCGTATAGCTCTCCCCTTGCGGTAAACCACCGACAAACGTTAATACATCGTCACGGATAGCTTCTGGCGTAAACTTTCCAACAATCACCAATGTATAACCATCGACTTGCTGGAACAGCTGATTGTAAATCCTCTTAACATTTTTCAGACTCACTTTTTGCATGCGTTCTGGAGTCATTTTCGCTCTGGTGGCTTCTTCACCGCTTCTGCTCAGGTTTAATTGAGCGTGAAACGTTTCACTGGCAGAGGTTAACTTGAGATCTTCCAGACGAGTATTTTTAACGTGCTTAAAAACCTTCTCATTAATGACTGCATTCTGCATTGCGTTGTAAAGAATTGAGAAAGCAAGTGTACTGTCTTTTGCTTCTGACTGAATTTCGATGCCATGGTAGATGTCGTTAAGTACGGGGTTCAAACTCATTTTATGAGTACGAAGCAGTGCCTCCATTTGAGCGGGTTTAATCCAGTTTTGGCCGCTCATTGCAAAAACGGAAGGCGCGATAGACGCGGCATCGTAGTCTTCAATGGTTTGCAACCCATTTAATCCGCCGTCTTTTACCATCAAGTAGGAAATTCGGTCGCTGTAGTCTCTCGGTTCGAGTATTACTTTTACACCGTTTGAGAGGTGCCACTCTATGATTTTATCTCGTTTACTTTCTTTGATTATTTGCGCAGGTTTTAAGTCAGGAACCGGCACCAAGGGAAGGGATTGTTCTGTTGGTGGAGCAACTTGAATACGAGAAGCTACAGCGATTTGATTATTGATCGCTTGGCTGTCCAGCTTCGTCCCGGAGAAACCCCAACGAACAGGTTTTGATAGCAAGTCTGTGAGATGTTTTTCAAGTGCTATTTTACCAATATCGCTGAGATACGCTTTTGCTAATTCCTGTTCCCATTTCACATCACGATAAACGCCGCCATTATCGAGGCGAGCATTAATTTTGTTTGCTGTAGAGAATGATGTGTATTCATTTTTCGTGCTTACCTCATAATCTTGCCATTTATCAACAAATGTTTTGTACTCCGCCTCAGTCAGGCCATGCACCCTAAGACGAGTGAGCTCCTGAGTCAGAGTCTGAATAGCGGCGGGATAAGATTTTGAGTCATGATCGAAAACAATTGAGGTAGCCTTGAAGTCGAATAGGAAGTAGGGGGTTACCTCAATGTCAAAGGTGAAGTTTTCATGGAGGTCGTTTGATTGTTTCAACCGCTCAAATAAAATATCTCGAAAGCTTTCGGCCATATAGTATTCAATGATTGACTGCCTAGATCTGATTTGAGGGTTACCGTGAATAATTAGCGCATGCGAGAATGAACTGGCATCTTTTGCTTGATAAATAAACGTATCAAAGCTTGAGACTAGAGGCTGGCGCTCAACGATTTTTCTGGGTTTTTCATTACCGCCAAAGACTGATTTGATATGGGCCAAGCGCTCTTTACTGATATTTCCTACAATAACAAGTGAATTGCTACTTGGGTGGTAATGCTTACTCACAAAAGACGCCAGTTGCTGTTCTGTCGCATTCGCTACTGTCGCTTTATCCCCTATTGGCAAGCGATTTAACAGGTCTGATTGCTTGAGAAATGCCAACGTACTTTGATAGGCATAACTCTCTTTATCTTTGGTAAGCCTCTCATTATTAACAACCGTTTTCTCTGTTGCTAGTTGTCTCTCATCAAATCGAAACTTCCCCTTACTGATGTCTGCCATCCAGTCAGCAAGTCGATAAAAGTGTTCGTCATTACCTTCATTATTGGGTACGGTCGCGACATATTGAGTTTTGTAGAGGCTGGTCGTCGCATTGATATCTGGACCAAGAGACATGCCCACATCGCGATAAAGCGTTTGGAGGGCTTCAAATGAAAATTGCTCAGTTCCCTGAAATGCCATGTGTTCAACTAAGTGTGCAAGACCGCGTTCATCCTCATCTTCATCGGCAGAGCCTACATTAACATTAAGTTGCAGGGTTGTGTGGGTGTTTGTCGTTTCTACAAAATAGTATCTCAGGCCGTTTGGCAACATACCTGATTTTAAATCAAGGTCATGTTCAAGCCGCTTAGTCAGCTCTTCAGGACTAAAATCAAACTGTTTTTGGTTACAGCCGAAAAGTAGGACAAGAAAAATCGAGAGAATAACGGAGGTATTAAATTTCAACATCTATGGCCAACAATATTTTTGTGAAGGAATGACTCAAAGGCATCTGGCAAAGAGTGAGAGCAAGACAGTGCCAATTAGAGTCAGCTTTAATTTGGTCAATATCTCGCCTGACTAGATATTTGGTCAAATTCTTTGCCGTCTAATTGCAGGATATTTCGCATGTTTATTGTCAGGTTTCACCTTTTAGCGTGGTTGCAGGCGATTGATATTTGTTTTGTGATGTTTTTTCAGTCTTTTCGTTGGTCGTACCGTCTGTTGGTACCAATCAAAAAGCCATAGACGGGGCGAATTTTCATTTATTTCATAATGTATTCAGCAATAATTCGAAACATAAATTCTGTGCTGTGCGTCGAGTGTTTCTATTGTGTATCGTTCAATCGGTGTACACTGCTGGCGTTAATTTAGGATTTTCATTTGTCAGTGAAGTAGGTGAATGATGCAAGAGACGTATAAGATTCTGGTTGTTGATGATGACATGCGACTGAGAGCATTACTGGACAGGTATCTGTCTGAGCAGGGCTTTCAGGTGCGTAGTGTGGCCAATGCTGATCAAATGGATCGGGTGCTGGCTCGCGAGAGCTTCCATCTTATGGTTCTCGACCTGATGTTGCCGGGAGAGGATGGCCTGTCTGTCTGCCGCCGTCTGCGTCAGGCGAACAACACCATGCCTATTTTGATGCTGACAGCGAAAGGCGATGAGGTTGACCGCATTATTGGGCTTGAAATGGGCGCGGATGATTACTTGCCTAAACCCTTTAACCCGCGCGAGTTGCTGGCTCGCCTGCGTGCTGTGCTTCGCCGTCAGACCAAAGAACTGCCGGGCGCACCGAGTGCGGAAGACAAGATAGTGACCTTCGGTGAGTTCAGGCTCAACCTTGGTACCCGTGAAATGTTCAAAGGCGACGAGCTACTGACTCTGACGTCAGGTGAGTTTGCTGTGCTGAAAGCACTTGTCACCCACGCCCGTGAACCCCTGTCTCGCGATAAGTTGATGAACATGGCACGAGGCCGTGAATACTCAGCGATGGAGCGTGCGATTGATGTTCAGGTATCACGACTGCGCCGCATGGTTGAAGTGGATCCGGGTAAGCCAAGATATATCCAGACGGTGTGGGGGCTTGGTTACGTCTTTATTCCTGACGGGGAAGAGTAATGCGCTTTAAGCCGCGCAGTCACGTTACCCGTACCTTTTTCGTTCTGGCTGGCCTTTTGATTGCCAGCCAGGTCTTCTCTTATGTCACTGTGATGCATTACGCTTTGATGCCAAGCATCCAGCAGTTCAATAAGATCCTGGCTTACGAAATCCGTTTTATTCTCGATGATGATGACGAAGAGTTGAACGGCCACCCTTACCACCTTGATGAAGAGTTCAAGGTGCGCCTTCTCGAAAAACTTGGTGTGACGCTCTACGACGACACCGATCCGCGAGTCCGTCGCGACTACGATTCTGCGACATCTATTGATTTGCTCAGTGAGAATATGAGCGCGCAATTAGGCGCGTGGACGGAAGTGAGAATTCGTCTGGGCTCTGAAAGCTATGTGATGTGGCTGCGCAGCGATGCCTTTAAAGGGTATCTGATGCGCATTCCTTTGACCGAATTGCAGGTCGAGGATTTTCTGCCGCTGTTTTATTTCAGCATGTTGATTGCCTTTGCGGTGATGGGGGGCGGATGGCTATTCATCAAGATCAATAACCGCCCTCTGGCGATACTTGAAAAAGCAGCGCTTGAAGTGGGTAAAGGCCGCTATCCGGGGCCAATTCGCGAAACAGGCTCGTCTGATATTCGCGCGGTGACGCGTTCGTTTAACCGAATGAGTGATGGCATACGCAAGCTTGAAGAAGACCGCGCCTTGCTGATGGCCGGGGTCAGTCATGATATTCGTACGCCGCTGACACGTATTCGGCTTGCGACTGAGATGATGTCACCGGAGGACAGTTACCTTGCTGACAGCATCAACAAAGATACCGAAGAGTGTAACGAGATCATCAATCAGTTTATGGATTATCTGCGCTCGGTACGCCAACAAGATATGGCACCGTTTGAGCTAAATAAACTGGTGTATGACGTTGCATCAGCAAATCGCTGCGCTGGCATCGAGATTGAAACCCGTCTTGGTGAGATTAATGTTGATATCGTCGCTAACGAGGTCGCGATAAAGCGAGCGATCAGCAATTTGGTCACCAACTCGATTCGTTATGGCGGTGGTTTGATTCGCCTGACAACATGTCTGTCGGCGGATAACCGGGCGTTTATTATCGCGGTGGATGATAATGGGCCGGGTATTGAACCATCGCAGGTACCGTCGCTACTTGAGCCGTTTACGCGCGGTGATACTGCCCGTGGCAGTGAAGGCACAGGGCTCGGCCTGGCTATCGTCAAACGTATTGTCACTCAGCATGGTGGCGAACTGCAGTTGCTGCCAAGCAGCGCTGAAGGGGGCCTTCGGGCCGAAATTAAACTTCCTGTCAGAGACGTGAGGTAAGGTAACTCTCCTCACCCTGCGACAAGGATCAGGGTCAAATAATGGCGATACAATCGTCTCAATTGTGAATCATCTGCTATTACTGTAATAACAACTCCATACAGCAGAGTGCCGCACGCAATGAAAATTGTGCTCGACCCAGATGATCCGACACCTAAGTTCCGTCAGCTTACTGACCAACTGCGGCGTCTGATCGTGGGTGGTCACCTGCGACCCGGACAGCGACTGATTTCTGTCCGTAAATTGGCTGTCGAACTGGACATTAACCCAATGACCATTTCGCGCTGTTATCAGATGCTTGAACAGGAGGGCTGGCTTGAACGTCAGCGTGGTGTCGGCATGGTGGTGGCAGCGTCAGCTAACCTCAAAGAGAAAATGATGGACAGGTTCAGCCTGATTGAATCGCCCTTGCGGGCGCTTATCACTGACGCCCGCGAGATTGGTTACAGTCGCTCTGAACTGATGATGCTCATCATGCAAAACTGGGGTGAAGAAGACTAACCTTCACCTCAGTCCGTCGATTTATCATTCAGTATTCAATGGCAACTGGCAAATCACGCGTTGGTGTATTTTTCTCGGTTACCCAACCAGCGCTCAATGATCGCTTGTGCATTTTCCGGATATTGATGGTGCAAGGTGTGTGCAAGGTGCTGAACGTCGGGGATCAGGCGTTGGTCGCGAACCAAGTCGGCTATTTTGAAATCCACCATGCCCGTCTGTTTGGTGCCCAGTAATTCACCGGGTCCACGAATTTCGAGATCGCGCTGTGCAATCACGAAGCCATCGCTGCTTTCCCTTAATACACCGAGACGCTTGGTGGCGGTTTTGGAGAGAGGAGCGTGATAGAGCAACACACAATGACTGGCGACCGAGCCACGGCCAACACGCCCGCGAAGCTGGTGAAGCTGCGCAAGACCAAGCCGCTCTGGGTTTTCAATGATCATAAGGCTTGCATTGGGGACATCCACGCCGACTTCAATCACTGTGGTGGCCACCAAAAGATGAAGGTCGCCGTCTTTGAAAGCTTGCATCACGGCTTGCTTCTCGGCGGCTTTCATTCGTCCATGCACCAAGCCAATATTCAAGTCGGGCAGGGCGCGTGACAAATCATCAGCGGTGTCTGCGGCAGCCTGCGCTTCCAATACTTCGGACTCATCAATCAGGGTGCAAACCCAGTAAGCTTGTCGTCCTTCCTCAAGGCAAGCTGCGCGAACGCGATTGACGATATCAATCCGTCGGGTATCAGGTACTGCAACGGTTTGTATTGGTGTTCGCCCGGGAGGAAGCTCATCAATGATAGATGTATCGAGATCGGCATAGGCTGTCATCGCCAACGTCCGGGGAATCGGTGTCGCTGTCATGATCAGTTGGTGAGGATGAATACCCGCTTTCAGACCTTTCTCACGCAGTTCAAGGCGCTGGTGGACACCAAAACGGTGCTGCTCATCAATGATCACCAATGCAAGCTGGTGGAATTCGACCTGCTTTTGGAATAGCGCATGGGTGCCAACAATCATTTTTGCTTCGCCACTGGCGATAGCGGTCAGCTCTTTTTCACGCGCCTTACCCGTTAACTTGCCAGCCAGCCAGCCGACGCTGATACCCAGTGGTTCAAGCCATCCGGCAAAGTTCAGCGCATGTTGCTCTGCCAAGAGTTCGGTTGGTGCCATCATGGCGACCTGATGACCTTGTTCGATAGCCTGAAGGGCTGCCAGTGCTGCAACCAGTGTTTTGCCTGAGCCAACGTCACCCTGAACCAGACGCATCATGGGTTTGCTGTCTGCCATGTCCCGCTCTATATCGGCGACGACACGTTGCTGGGCACCCGTAGGGGTAAAGGGCAGTGCCTCGAGTAATTTCTCTTTAAGCATCGATGATGGCGGGAGCGTATATGTCGGGTCTTGTTGCAGCTTGGCGCGCACCGCGAGCATCGAAAGGTTGTGGGCCAGCAGCTCTTCCATGATCAGTCTGCTTTGCGCAGGGTGTTGTCCGTTTTCCAGTGATTCCACCGAAATATCGGGTGTTGGCCTATGCAGGGTTTTGATCGCGTCACTCAGTGTTAACGGGGTGTCGAGCAAGCCTTCAGGCAGCAATTCTTTTACGGCAGCACCATCAAGCAGTGCGAGGGCTTGGTCGGTCAGGTTGCGTAGCGTGATTTGTTTTAACCCTTCCGTTGCGTGATAAACGGGCGTCAGGGTTTCCTCAACCTTGATGTCGGTCTGCTCTGAAAACACAGAGTATTCCGGGTGAATGATTTCAAGCCCGGCTTTGCCGCGCTTGATTTCACCAAACGCCTTGACGCGTTTTCCCTGTCCAAGGCTGTTTTTCATTGCTGCGTTGAAATTGAAAAAGCGCAGGGTCATGGAGCCGTTGCCGTCGGTGATTTTGACCGTCAACATCTTACGGCGGCCGAACACGGTATCGTTATTGACTATCTCGCCCTCAACGGTGGCGTGTTGTCCGGGCATCAGGCTGGCAATCGGCCATACACGGGTTCGGTCTTCGTAACGATACGGGAGATGAAACAGCAGATCCTGCACAGTGAACAGACCAAGCTTTTCGCACTTCTCGGCCATTTTAGCGCCAACACCCTTAAGAGAGCTGACGGGGACTGCGTCTAGCATTGAGGATCGCATGCGGTTCTTTTTTCTCCGTGTGTTCTTTTATTTTCGAGTATATCTTTATTTGGCTGCCTGCATGGTGGCCCACCATTGCTCATCGGCAACAACCTGACCCTGATCGTCGATGGTGGGATAGGGCAGGCCTTTACGTCTTGCCACTTTCGCCAATACCGGATGGCCGCGCTCGAAGAGGATTCGGCTGACTTCGTCGACGGGTATCAGCGTTTGGGTCCTGTCATACATGCCCGCGTTTTGCCGCTGGCGCTGCGCTTCATACAAGATGAGCGCGCTGGCAACGGAGACATTGAGTGACTGTACCATACCCACCATAGGGATAATGATGTCTTTATCTGCCATTTCAAGCGCTTGTTGCTAATGCCATGCTTTTCCTGACCTAGTACCACAGCGGTTGGCTCGGTGTAATCAATTTCTCGAAAATCGACAGCACGTTCAGACAGGTTGGTCACCAGTATTTGCATGCCTTTGGCTTTCATCGCGGCAAAGGCGTCAACAGTATTGTCGTGAGTAACAACGTCTATCCAGTTACGTGCGCCTGCTGATGTACCGCCCAGCACTCGCATTTTACTGTCTTTTGGCCACACCGCGTGGATCTGGTGTACGCCGACGGCGTCGGCCGTTCGGATAATCGCGGAGATGTTATTGGGTTTATGGACTTCTTCCATGCACACGGTAAGGTCGGGCTGGCGGGTGGCGAGCACTTCCTGTATCCGTTCAAAACGTTCTGGTGTCATTGTTGTTTCTCTTACTCTTTTTTCCTGCTTGTCACATGTTCTGTTTTACGTGTGAACGAAGCAGTTTGTATTCTTTGAGCTAAAAAAAACGCCCGCAGAAAAGCGGGCGGTTTGCTGAATATCAGCTTGGCGGTTACGCCTGATCCTGCTGACTTTGACCACGTTTTTCATCACCCGGATCCGGCGCATAATATTGGCCAGATGTATCCGGTCTTTGGTCGTCAGCCTGACATGGATACTGTACAGGCGACCGTCCTTCTCTTCCGTGCTCAGTTTTTGAATGTTTGAGCCCGTTGAGGCAATGATGTTGGTCAAGTCTGCCAATGCGCCCTGATGGTTGTGCATGTCTATTCTAAGGGCTGTTGTGAACTCCTGATTGAAGTCTTCACCCCACTGAACCGGCATGTACTTATCAGGCTCCTGACGATAGCCTCGAATGTTTGAACACTCTTCGCGGTGCAGTACTAGGCCTTTGCCCGGGCTCAAATGAGCTACCACTGGGTCGCCGGGTATAGGCAGACAGCAGTTGGCATAGGTCAGCAAGATGCCATCAGCACCACGTATTGGCATGTCATTGGTGTGCTCGTACAGGCTGTCAGCATCGCCGAGTAAGCGTTTCGCGACGACCACACTCATCAGCTCACCAAGACCAATGCCTGCGAGCATGTCTTCGACTGTTTCCAGTTTCAGATCTTGCAGCACATGCTGCATATTGCCTTCATCAACATCAGCAATGCCGACGCTTTCGCCGAGTGCGTGATTCAGCAGGCGACGGCCAAGAAGAATTGATTCTTCACGGCGCATGGTTTTCAGCACCTGGCGGATTTTAGAGCGTGCACGTGCTGTCACCACATAGTTGAGCCATGCTGCGTTCGGTCGGGCTCCCGGTGAGGTAATGATCTCAACGGTCTGGCCATTGGTCAGCGGCTGACTCAGCGGATAGGACTGACGGTCAACTCTTGCACCGACGCAGGCATTACCCACATCAGTATGCACGGCGTAGGCGAAATCAACCGCGGTGGCACCGACGGGCAGTTCGACAATTCGCCCTTTGGGTGAAAAGACAAAGAGCTCATCCGGGAAGAAGTCGGATTTAACGTTTTCGATGAACTCGAAGGAACTGCCTGCGCTTTGCTGAAGCTCCAGCAAGTTTTGCATCCAACGCTGCGCACGAACCTGCGCTGTGGTGCCGACAATACCGTCTGATTTGTCTTTATATGCCCAGTGGGCGGCAACGCCTTTGTCTGCCATCTGATCCATATCTTCAGTACGGATCTGAATTTCGACAGACACACCGTGCGGGCCAATCAGTGAAGTATGCAGTGACTGATAGCCGTTGGCTTTCGGAACTGCAATATAGTCTTTCACCCGGCCCGGGCGGGGCTTGTAAAGGTTATGAATCTGCCCCAGTACCCGATAACAGGTATCGAGGTCGTCGACGACAATCCTGAACGCCGAGAGATCCATAATGGTGTGGAAACGGTGCTCTTTACTCTTCATCTTCTTGTAGATGGAGTAAACATGCTTCTCGCGACCAAACACCCGTGCATTGATGCCAGATTCTTGCAGGCGGTTTTCAATGTCACTGTGTATTTTGTCGATCATCGCTTTGCGATTACCGAGGGCTTTTGCCACCACAGCGTGAAGTACCCGATAGCGCATAGGATGTAGCGCTTCAAAGCCCAGATCCTCCAGTTCACTTTTGATGTTGTGAATACCGAGGCGGTGGGCAAGTGGCGAGAAGATTTCCAGTGTTTCGCGGGCAATACGGCGTTTCTTTTCCGGGCGCAACGAGCCCAGCGTTCGCATATTGTGTGTGCGGTCAGCCAGTTTGATCAGAATAACCCGAATGTCCTTGGCCATGGCATGATCATTTTACGGAAGTTTTCTGCCTGCGCTTCTTCACGGTCGCGAAACTTGAGTTTGTCGAGCTTGGAGACCCCATCAACCAAATCAGCCACTGTGGTACCGAAGCGTTGTTCCAAATCTTCTTTGGTGACTTCAGTATCTTCAATCACATCGTGCAGCAGGGCTGCCATCAGGGTTTCGTGATCGAGTCGCATCTCCTAGGATACGGGCGACAGCAATGGGATGGATAATGTAGGGTTCGCCACTGGAGCGGGATTGCCCTTCATGGGCGTCGCGGGCAACTAAATATGCCTGCCGGAGCACTTCAAGTTGGTCTTCCGGCAGGTATTGTACTGCGACTTCTTGCAGGCTATCAAAAAGATACAAACGGCCTGTTTCCTTTAGTTACAGTCAGAGCAACTGAAGACAGTTGCTCTGTTACTTAGCGAAGTTGTCCAGAAATGGTGCTGACTGCAGCCATCTCAGCTGCTTCTTGCTCCTGCTGCTCCTGACGCTCACGTGCATCAAGCACTTCTTTAGTGATCAGGCTTTCTTCGATTTCACGAAGAGCGATAACGGTTGTCTTATCGTTTTCTTCCTGAACCAGTGCGTCTTTACCACCTGTTTGCATTTGACGTGCGCGTCGTGCGGCGACCAGTACGAGATCGAAACGGTTGCCAATTTTTTCAACGGCGTCTTGAACGGTTACGCGTGCCATGAAGAACTCCAGTAAGTAATTAAATCAAAATGACCGAAAATTATACAAAAGCGAGGGTTATTGTGCCAGTAATCTCTCAAGCATATCGTGATATTTGGCAGCCTGCTTTCCTTCTTTCATCCGCTCTGCGCGAATTATAGCTTTAAGATCCATCAACGCGACGTCAAAATCGTCGTTAACAATCAAATAATTATACTCATTGTAATGAGAGATTTCAGAACAGGCTTCTTCCATACGTTTGGCGATCACCTCTTCTGAATCTTGCCCCCGAGCGTTCAGGCGACGTTCCAGCTCCTCACGGCTCGGTGGCAGAATAAAGATACTTTTTGCTTGCGGCATCATCTTGCGGATCTGTTGAGCACCTTGCCAGTCAATATCCAAAAAGATGTCTACGCCGTTTGCCAACATTTCCTCGATCCACAGGCGTGATGTGCCATAAAAATTGCCGAATACTTCAGCGTGCTCGAGAAATGCTTCTTGCTCAATCAGTGCTTTGAACTCATCAACCGCGACAAAGTGATAGTGCACGCCATTTTCTTCACCGGGACGCATCGCGCGGGTGGTGTGAGAAACGGACACTTTCATGTCGTAGCGAGGGTTATCTTTAAGCAGAGCAGAAATAAGACTCGACTTACCCGCACCGCTCGGTGCAGAAACGATATAAAGCGTACCTTGGCTCATGGTTCAGATCACTGTGAGGTTAAAGGGCGCGCAGAGTAGCACGAACACCAAAAAATTTGAATTCTCCTTTATACAGGATAACGGAATTTGCTGTCCATGCTGGGATGTCGGCCAATTAATGCCATCTGGTCATGTTTCTTTCATCTTTCAAAGTACCTTACAAATAGTCCTAAAGAAAAAGCGTTATTTATCAGTTTCATAGAATTGAGCCGTAAATCGCAACCCATTGATTATTCATTCGCCAACTCTGATATATCGATATAGTGTTATACACAGATATAGCACTGAAGCGAACAATGCATATCTGTAGAGAAAGTTACGGCCAGGCAACACGTGGCAATGGAACGTGCATGAATCGGTATGGAGAAAATCATGGCTTCACCTATTGAGGTAGAGAATGTGGTAAGCAGCGAGGGTGGATTTCGACAAAGTGCGGGAAAAGCGCTATCGGCTTTTCGCTTCTCGTTCAAAATCAGCATTCTTAAAATAATTAATATAAACATCAATTATGTGAAGTCAGAGTAGACATCATGCTGACGATACCGTTTCGCAATACAGAGGAAATCATTGAGTGTTACATCAAGACTCAAAAATAAAGAAAGGGCACGCGTATGTCGGAATGGAATGAAAACCAGCCAATTTACCGCCAACTGGCAGACACTATCAGGCAACAGATTTTGCAAGGTATGTGGCAGGAAGGGGAGGCACTTCCGTCGGTGAGGGTAGTGGCTGCAGACATGAAAATTAACCATCTAACGGTGATGAAAGGATATCAGCTCATGGTTGACGAAGGATTGATTGAGAAAAAGCGTGGTCAGGGTATGTTTGTCGCAGAGGGTGCGATGAGTGCATTGCGTGAAGAACAACAGCAACAATTCATTGAACAACAAATTCCAGCGATAGCGGCTGTGCTGACTCAGACAGGGATCTCGTTGGATGAATTTGTCGCAAAGCTTAAAGCTTGCATGGGAGAAAAATAATGGCACCCCTTGTTGAAGTGAAGAAGGTTTCCAAACAATACGGCAGTTGGCGAAAAACGAATGGGGAAGCATTGTCTGATGTCAGCTTCACCCTACATCCGGGGCAAATAATGGGGCTCTTGGGGCACAATGGTGCGGGCAAATCGACCTTGATTAAAGCCCTTCTTGGCAGTCACAAAGCCGATGGCACCATCAAGATTAATGGCTCAGACCCTATTGCTGATCGCACAGAGGTCATGAAGTCCTTGTCATATATCTCTGATGTGAACGTTCTACCGGGATGGATGAAGGTTGGCGATCTGCTGAAATATGTCGATGGCGTTCACCCAAGCTTTAACCTCGAGAAAGCCCGCGCAATTCTTAACAGCACGGATGTGACTGAAGATAAAAAGATCAAAACCTTATCAAAAGGCATGAAGGTACAGGTGCATCTGGCTATTGTGGTGGCTACCGATACCAAGGTGTTGATTCTCGATGAACCCACGCTTGGTCTCGATTTAATGTATCGCGACGTTTTCTACCGCCACTTGATTGAGTGGTTTGAGGATGGTCAGCGTTCAATGATCATCGCCAGCCATGAAGTGGCGGAAATTGAACATCTGCTGACAGATGTATTGATCCTCAAGAAAGGTAAGACGGTGTATCACGGCTCGATGGAAGATATGTCGTCGAAGTACTTCATGTTAGAAGCCAGCCAGACTGCAGGCGACAAAGTTGCGCCGCTTGCTCCTATCTTCAGCCGTAAAGGGCTGGGCACCTGCGAATGGATGCTGGATGCCAAACACATTGATGCGGTCAGAGAGCTGGGTACACACAAACCTGTTCAGTTGGCCAACCTGTTTCTCGCGCTGCAAGGGGAGGAAGCCTGATGCAAGCCCTGATTCAAATGTTTAGAAGAGAATGGCTGGAAAAGAAATTTATCAGCAACGTCGTGGTGTTTTTCCTCGCTTTAGTACTTATTTCAACCGCTGCGCTTGTTTGGAATGCTGACAACAACGCCAGACTGTTTCCAGAGATGTTAGACGAAGAAACGGCGGCAAAACGAAGCCTGACTTTGTCTGAGTTTATTCAGACCGAAGGAGTGTGTACCATTGGTGATGTGAAGGGGGGCGCCTTAACCTGTGGCCTCGGCTTTGCGGTATTTGTTCCTGCCATCATTGCTGTTGTTTTGATTATCCAGTACTTCAGCCTCTCGTTCAGGAAAGCCCGAAGTGACGGCAGTGCGATGTTCTGGGCCGGAATGCCAGTCAGCTCAACCAAAGATCATGCAGTTAAACTGGTATTTGGATTGATTGGGATACCGTTAATGTGTTCTCTTATCATGTTGGCTATCTCGCTGGGGCTATGGTTGTTCGCGATGGTGCTTGGCACACCTGACGAATTTTGGCCTCAGGAGCTGACGTTTGTGGGAATGATGCTTAACTTCCCTGTGTATGCGTTTTCTCTGGCGCTGTCTGGTGTATTGCTGCTCCCTGCGGCTGTCGTCCTGATGACAATGTCGCAACTATTCCGTCATCCGGTTCTGGTGTTGGTTATTGGCTTCATAGTGATTGACTTACTGAGTATGCTGTTTCTCGACATCGAGGTGGGAGGTCTGATCCTTGAGTCTATGTTCATGTTGTCGACTCAGATCTTCTGGAATGTCTATGGTGACCAAACTGTACCGCTGGGTTTCACCGCTTACAATATGGTTTTGTACGTTGTGTTGGCAGCAGGTGGCCTTGCAAGCAGC
Organism: Veronia nyctiphanis; assembly: GCF_004116385.1. Lineage (GTDB taxonomy): Bacteria > Pseudomonadota > Gammaproteobacteria > Enterobacterales > Vibrionaceae > Veronia > Veronia nyctiphanis. The sequence goes on from NZ_PEIB01000013.1 coordinate 109,935, forward strand.
TTGTGGCTGAGCCGTACTGTCGACGTTGAGCTTTTCCAGCGCAAAGCGAGAGCGTAAAACGCACAACATCAAAACAGAACAAACCTATGGGAGGCCATTTTGGCCTCCTTTTTTATTGCTGGCAGTGACGTCAGCTTAGTGTACGTCGGGGTGATAAATCGGTTGTATGACATTGCCAGCAGGGTCTTTACAGTGAAATGACCAAGCGCCATCGGTGTGTTTGTGGGGTTTATCTAACAGTGGTACGTCCTCAGCAACAAAGTAGTCGTAGAGTGTTTGTAGGTCGTCGACAGACTGGACAATAAAACCAAAATGATCGAGCGCTGAACCCGTATTGTTGGTTTCATTCTGGGCTCTCCCCAGCGAGAGATTGTCATTGCCAAGTGTCAGGTACACCAGATTGTCGCTTGCGCGTCTCAATACCTTCATACCCAATATTTTGGTGTAGAAAGCTTCGCATTCCTCCAGGTTCTGCACTTTAAGTGCAAGGTGCCGGAGTCCGTGTAAAGTAACTGGGTTTTCCATACCTTCCTCTTTTGAGAACAATATTTAAATAAAATTGTATACAATTTAACCTGAGGGCTGTTGAAAAGATGTAACGAAAGTGAGGATCAGGTCATGAATAAAGGGATGTACTGCATCGTGGTGAAAAACCAGATTGTGACAGGTGAAGAAGATGCTTATCTCAAGGCGATGTTGGAAAACGCGGAGGCATCTGTTCGTGACGAGCCGGGATGTCTGACGTTTGATGTTGTCGCCGCAAGAGACGAGGAGAGTACCTTTTATCTCTATGAGGTCTATCGCGATCAGGAAGCGCTAGCGGAACATAAACAGACTGCGCATTACCTGAAAAGTCGCGAGCAAATACACGGGCTGGTGGTTGATCAGTCTGTTTTACGGGCCGATGTGGTAGCGTTGAACAGCGTCAAGAGTGTTGCTGGCAATACCGAGACGAAAAGTAAAGGCTGAGCCGATGATAAAAAGGCAGCCCACATGGAGCTGCCAATGAATTGAGTGAGTCGATATTAAGCGGGTACTTCCAGTGCGGTCTGGTCAGACGATTCTTTGGCTTCGTACTGTTCGGCCTGCAGTTTCCAAAGTTCGGCATATTCTCCGTTGCTTTGTTTTAGCGCTTCTGGGCTGCCATCTTCCGTTATTTCGCCCTGCTTCAGCACAATAACCCGGTTCAGCATGTTCACTGATCCCAACCTGTGTGTGACCATCAGCGCCGTTCTTCCCTGCATGAGTGCAGCAAATTGTTTAAACAATTCAGTTTCCACCCTTGGGTCCATGGCGCTGGTCGGCTCATCAAGCATGATCAATCCGCACTCACGTACCAAAGAGCGCGCCAATGCAAGACGCTGCCACTGCCCGCCGGAGAGATCGGTACCATCAAATTCTTTCCCGAGTTGTGCATCGAGTGAAAGCGTATCCGACAATGGGAATTTTGCATCGTGTGCCGCCTGTGCCAGCACTTCGGGTTTATTCATACTGGCGGTGCTGCCAAGGGCAATGTTCTCTTCAATGGTCAGGTCGTAGCGACCAAAGTTCTGGAATACAGCACCGAGGTATTCGCGCCAGCTGTCAAGATCAAGATCTCTAATGTCAATACCGCCAATCGAGATATATCCCTCTGTTGGGTCGTAGAAGCGGCAAAGCAGCTTGATAAGCGTACTTTTCCCAGCGCCATTTTCTCCCACTAACGCAATGTGCTCACCGTCATTGATCGTTAGTGAAATATTTTTCAACGCAGGACGACCGTCCGGGTAAGAAAAACTGACGTTATGGAAACGAATAGTTTTATCTTCCGGCAAAGGTAAACCGTAATATTTGAACGTAATCTCTGGCTCGATATCCTCAAGTTCCTTCATTTTTTTGAAAAACGGCAGGCTGTCGCCAAAAGAGCCGAGGACCACGGCCAAGACACTACTATTGACGGAAAACAAAGCCAGAGACTGTACCAGACCCATCAGATCGCCGACGCTAAACGTTGAACTGGTCATCATTGGGGTCAGGTAGTAGAAGGTGATACCGAGGCTGATGACATAGAGGAGGCTCCATTTTTGTGGTGAGATCGCTGTTTGAACTCTGGCACTGGCAATACTTTTCAGATATTTGTCATAACTTTGCTGGTATTTTTCTATAAAAAAGGGTGCAAGTTTAAACAGGCGAGTTTCTTCTGCTTTTTTGGGGTCCAGAATAGTTTGAAGGAAGTACTTGAAGCGACGAGGCTCCTTACCGTGCCGGAGTATGAATAGGAACAACTTATGTTTAGCGGAAATTGTCGACCAACTGAGAGGCAATAGCGGTAACATCAGTGCCACTGGCAGCCACCACCCCAATGATGCAAGAACCACCATCAAGGATACGCTAACTAATACTACCCGGAGAAGCGTAAACGCATTGACGACCATCCCCAAAGGTCGATGAGCCGACTCGCGAGCCATTACCTCAATAGTGTCATGGATCTCTGTTTTTTCGAGTGTTGCCAAATCAGGAATTGCCGAAGCAGATTTCATGATTTGTACCTGTGCTTTGCGTGTCAGTTTATCATTGAGCAGTAGTTGAAAGAGGTTTATCAGAGGTTGAAGAATAATGGGTAGAGCAAATGTGGCGGCCCATAACAAGGGTAGCCATTGGGGTATATCCCCGTTCTGAAAGGCGTCACCCAGCATCATACTGATTTTAATATTGATGGCTGGCATTAAACCTTGAATAACCATTAACACCAAAAAAAGCAGTGCAATAACTGGCGAAGCTGAAAAGAGCATGCGGAAGATATAGGACAATAAAGAAAACGTTGTTTTCATAATGGGTGTTGAGCTCCTGCATAAGAGATGGGAGCGCTAATATTGCTGATTTAACCCCCGAATAGGGCGATGTTTTTTGTTAATGCGGCGGGGTTAGCTCAAAGAGCACCAGCCCGAAATTGGTGGATGCCAATGACTCAAGTTGTTGATATAATTAAGGCCAAGAAATAAAACCGCCCAGCTACGGGCGGTTTTTTTGTTTTCATCAGCTAGCCTTGGTGGGCTTTTTTGCTGTGGTGCGACGCGCGGTAGTTGATGTCGCTTTTTGCGCGGGTTTAGTGGTTGCCGCTGCTTTCGGTTTATCTGCTGCAGACTTTCTTGCTGTAGTCGCTGTTTTTGTAGCGGCTTTAGGTTTTGATGCGGTGGCCGATTTGGTCTTTGAAGCTGTTGGCTTTGTTGCCGCTTCAGGCTGCCAAACAGGTTCTTCAGAGATTGCCTCTTCTGGTGTGCTCAGAACACCCTGACATCCCCATGCACCGTTATCGAGGCGCGTATGGAAGCGAACTGGCTCGTGCTCGTGAGGCTTCTTGCTTCGTGCCGCTTTCCACGGAGAGTGGGCCAATGCTTCTTTCATATCCGAGTAACCCGTCTCGCTTCTTCTTCGGATTGAACGTCGGGAAAACTCGGTGTCGCTGAGCCAGGTGTGGTCAGAGAAGGGTTCGAACGTAATATGAACAATGTCGATATTTCTACCATGTACCTTCTCATACTCGGCTTCACTTAATTGACCACTCTTCACAACACTCTGTAAATGCCTGAAATTGTGTTGTGCAACGACAGCGTCAATTTGGGCTTTAGAACGACTGGCATACTGAATCTCTTTTTGTCGCCATTCAACATCAGACAAGTTCTTCGGGCGTTCGCCGTTCGGATTCCATAAATCGACCATAAAAATAAGAAGGTCTTCATCTCTCTCTGCACGATCCAGAATACCGTTAAGTGGGGTGTTAGAGACGACACCACCATCCCAGTAATAGTAATCACCGATTTTCGTTGCTGGGAAGGCAGGAGGCAGAGAGCCACTTGCAACAGCATGCTCTGGTCCCATTGGAAGCAGTTCTTCTTCGCTGTCGAAGAATTTTAATACACCGTCAGTCACACGTGTTGCGCCGACAGTGAGCCGTGCTTTACCTTGTTCTGATTCGTTGGTTTTCAGCAAATCAAAATCACACATCTCGCCCAATGTATTTCTCAAAGGCGTCGTGTCATAGAAGCTGGTGGCAGCATCCGTACCAGGCGCTGACGTCAGCGGCCCAACAACCCATGGCAGCCGCGGTGTAAAGAAGTCAGGTTGCCCGAACATCAGCGATGCGCCTACATTCATCCAGTTGAACAGATACCCCATGTCACCCAATTTGTCATTGGTGGTGAAAGGCGTCGGCCATAACGATTGATTGTAAGCTGGCGTGCTTTTTATTGTTGCTTCGACGAGCTGCTTCATGAAAGGGTTAAACTGCCAGAATGCTTCCATGGATTTCAGCAAAGCATCAGTATCGTTATTGGCGAACGTTGAGTTAACGCCTTGTCCCCAGTTCATCCACTGAAGGTTAGAATTACTGCTTGTAAAATTATCCTGAGGGTCTGTCATCGGGTAGGAGATTCTGTCCCAAAACGTTTCCAAAGTGGTCAGGCGATCAGATTCTTTGTTAGCGGCGAGCAGCGTTGCGTTGATCGCACCAATTGAAATGCCAGCAAACCAATCAACACCGTGAAAATCTTCATTCTGAAGTATCTCTTCCTGTAGGCTTTATAAACGCCAATCTGATAGGCACCCAGTGCACCGCCGCCTTGTAATACCAGACAGACTTTTCGTTTCTTTCCGTTTACCGCGATAGTCATTGTTTACTCCTTGGGCAAATAACTCCAAATGTCTTGATATCTGTACAGTATTTATGCGTCAGAAAGAAAATGAATCGATGAAAATTTGTCAAAGGATGACATGAGTATGCTTTGTATGTAATTGAGATTTAGGTAGTTATCCCTTATGAGATGTGATGCATTTTGAAATTGAAGGTGTGTTTTCGCAAATGCAACGCACTGCATTTCCTTTTGGGTAACTAGAGTTGCTTGGTGAAGCGACGCAATATGCGTTTTTTTAGCAATCACTGTGCATTGGAGGTGTATGGATGAATAACGTTAGGTCAGCTCTAAAAATCGGCGTCTTGATATGGATCTCGGTGTTTAGTTCATCGGTAAGTGCCACCTATGTTCTCGAAAGTGTCGAGTTTGACGGCGCAAGAGAATTCACAAAGGTCACAACGACGCTTCGAAGTAACACTCGATATCTCATCGATATTCACGCTATCGATGAGCAAAACTGGCGTGACTTTTTTTGGCCTAATACGGTAGATGGTTGGACACGTTCATGGGCACACGATATTCAGGAATACTTTTCACGCTTTCTTGCCATGAACAAAAGCATCCGTCTAGGCTCGGTGATGGTTTGTCCGAATAACAATAATGCTGAGTGTCTATCCCGTAAGGATTTTGCGGCACTGGATACCCGGCAGCGGCCTAACTTTGTCGGGAAAACACTTTATTTTAAAATTAATGATGTCATTTTCCCGTTTGCGTGGACGAACAACTATGGCAAAGCCGTGGTAATGATCTCTGAATATTAATAGTTTGGTTTTATAAAGGCGGTTGAGATCGCCTGTTAACCTTGGTTCGATTCAATGACAGGCATACCTTTTACTTTTCCCAATCAAATTTCATTAACACCCTAAGTAATAAAGCAAATGAGAATTTTCGATTAGGGACGCATTCGTGCATTCGTTTTGTGTAGTGAGATCATGGTGTGATCTATAGTGGCTTCTGCGTATCGGTTTTGAAGTAAGGAGCCTTAAGAAAATACATGGAAGTAATTGAGTTAAACCCTCATTCAGAAGAGGTCATATCGGTCATTGAGGATATCGATACATTGATGAACTCACTGTATCCTGCTGAAAGCAATCAGTTGTTGTCAGCCGAGGAATTGTTGAGTGACGATGTTTATTTCATCGGAATGCATGAAGGTGAAGAACTTGCAGGTTGTGGTGCAATTGTTCACAAGCGCGATGACGGCGTATATGGCGAATTAAAACGCATCTATGTTAAGCCTAAGTATCGTGGAAAAGGTATTTCCAAGTCGATAATAAACGCCCTCATAAAGTACGCCAAAAAAGAAAGATTCCATGCTATTCGACTGGAAACAGGCGTTAAACAGCCTGAAGCGATTCATCTCTACACACGTTTTGGGTTCAAGAAACGGTGCGAATTTGGCAGCTATCAGTTCGACCCGTTGAGTGTTTATATGGAGCTCGACTTAACTCACGAATAGCCAACAGAATTGATTGATAAGTAATCCCGCAGGCTTAAAAGCACAACTACTTTGTGGATGAGTGAAAATATGGACAAGAGAAGTCAGCAGTATTTGGAAGCGTACCTAGATACTCTACCTGCTGAATCACTGAGCAAATATACCTCATTCAGTGCCGATTATTTTTGCGCTGACGAATACAACGCCAACTTATGCGCCCAATTGATTCTCCATGGCGAGAAGCGAGCGTCATGCAGCATGGATTACTGGTATAGCCATGAAGGTGAAAAAATGCCTGAAGTCGGGCACCTTCAGGTTGTGACTGACTGGCAGGGCAACCCTGTCTGTATTGTCGAAATCACCTCAGTATCAAGGTGCAAATATAGTGATGTACCAGAAAGTTTTGCCGAGGAAGAGGGCGAGGGAGATAAAAGCTTGGCGTGGTGGCGAAAAGCGCATTGGAATTTCTTCTCGAAAGAATGCGATGAGTTAGGTATCCAGCCCAGCGAAGACATGTTGCTCGTTTTAGAACACTTTAAGGTCGTCTACAGCCAAGAGATGAAGTTAAGCATTTCCCAAACCTAAGATGGTTAATGACGGAAGCGCTATTCTCTTACTACTTTTCAACGGGCATTGAGACGGACTTTGTCGATAATAAAACTTATAAGATGTGCGGTCACTGAAGGCCAAAAAGAGTCTTTCTCTCAAGGACAATCAGTTTGGAGTGAGCTTAAAGGATGTGACGGCTTCGAAGGCCAATGCGGAGGTTGGTCTGAAGACGGTGAGGCTTTGGTCTTGGGCCAGTGGCGCTCAAAAAAACATGTTTCGGCGTTTATGGAATCTGTCCATGATGCTCTCGCATTGAAAAGTCATCAACAACGCACCTATCGCTATTGCGATGTTCATTACTTTGAAAAGGTAAAGAATATTCAGCCGATAGTGGATAATGTCATCCAGCCAAATAGATCTTTCATTCATTTGACATTGTATCGACAAATTCAGCATGTAAATCGATTCACCCACGATATCCTAAATACAGAAAATCCTGAACCCAAAGCGTCTGATGGCATGCTTGGTGGCTTTCTGGCTAGGGGTATATCAGCCGACGATTGTTTTCTTGTCGCTACCTTCTGGCGTTCATACTCGCATTTTAAAGGGGATAGAAGAATCACTCCCTGTCGTATCAGAGGCGCAGAGCAATCAGGCAATGTATCCGAATGGAGGGTAAATGAAGAGGCCGCATGGAAGGTCTCTCCATTGTAGCAGCGCCGATGAAATTTCTGACACAAAGAATGGCGCGTGGGTCATTGTGTTGTGGTTAAGGGTTCAAGCTGGTCGGTCGCTTTCACTATTCCTTACAAACTATGACGGCGCCTTTGTCGGTCTCTTTGATTTTATTCTTTAAATATGTAGTCGGTACGCTTACCGCGATAGGCAAACCTGTTTCGTGAGAGAGGCCAACTTGAGTTCCGTACTTCAAGAACTTTGTTTGGAAAGACATCATCGCTTTACTTTTAAAAGGTTCGAGTAACCCTAGCGTCATGCCCTTCTCCGCGCAAAACTCCTCTGCCCGCTGAGGTGTGAACAGCTTATGCTTTTCCTCAAACTTGTTATTACCATTGAGTATCTGATGTCTGGAGGAATACACGATCTGATTATTTTTGTAGGGGTACCCAAATGAGCCTGGATAATTTAGCGCAAGGTTCGCTTGTTGGAAGAAATCATCATTGCTACCGCCAATAAAGATCAATGAAGTGGGTGCTTCTTCCTTCGAAGACACTGCACTGGTTGGCTTTTCAAATACTAGACTGAGTGTATTTTCAGGCGGTGTCTTGTCATTCACATCACCAAGTGTTTGCGCCTTTAAAGTAGGTATGTTCTCAAAGATGTAGGTATTGCCATCAGCCACCACACGGCTTGGCTCGATGTTCTGTTGTTGGCCATTACCATCATTAAACTCTGCCCGGCTAAGTTTTAGAGTATCTGTTGCCAGTAACATAAACTTGTCGATGCCTCGTGTTGATTCAGAGCCACCCTCTTTATCGAGTAACTGGATCGTTACTTTGACTTCATCGCCAAGATCCGTGCTTTCGTGCATCACTGCCAGCGTCGGCGTATTTTGCTCGACATGACTGTCAATATAAAAGTGATTCCAATGGTCTCTGACAAAATCACCTGTTTTCGCTGGATATCCGTACGTCATGCCACCTTTGTGAGAAAATCCATGGTTGTGCATTTTCTCATGCATGAAGGTGGTCTTCGGGCGAGTTGCCCCCTCTTTGAACAGTCTGAAATCACGAACGCTGAGCCACCCATTACCAACGGTTGCGACTCCGTTGGCTGAAGACGTAAGCATGGTGTACTTGGCCGAGGCTTATTCGCAAGCATGCTAATATGCTTTACCGTATTTTCAGAGTTATCGTTGGGTTTGAACGATATGTCATCGTCAGACGGCGATAACGCACGTGTATGCACCGTATCATGTGTCTCACACCACTCATCCTCATGGAATTGGCGACTAAACCGTAAAGATTTATTCATGTACCCTTCAATAAAGGAAATGAATTCATAGTTATAGCTGTAGTTATTGAAAACCTGTTTAAGACCACGTATTTCCTTTTCATACTGATAGGTATTGAGCTCAGTCGGCATCGCATATTTGGCTTGAGCCGGCTTAATATCCACGTATTCCTTAACTTTCGCTTTGAAGAAAGGCTGCTCTTCTATGAAGTGAGCTTTGGACAGTTTCTCACTGAACTGGGTGGGAAGTTCAATATGCAAACGAGTAAATGGGGCGATTAGCTTATTCACCTTCACAATGCTGTCATCCAACTGAATGAGGGGGTGGTGCACATATCTGGGCGTGTTGTTTACCAGCTCAATCATGCCGGGGGTGTGATGAACAATATGAATATCATCGATGTCATACCCATCAAAGTAGTTGCGGCTAATTTCGGTCGTGTCTTTCACTGTGAAGATTGTGTGTTTAGGTTGGAATTCCGCTATGATCTCACAGTTATTCGTTAGCTCGCTGATGACTAGGCTGTCTCCGTCTCGCGTACCGCCACAACCTGAAATACTGAGAAGCGAATGGTGTTTATCCGGCGTAGCTGTGAACGTTTTCGAATCCCCGTAAGCCAAGTCAAACGCCGCTGGACTGATGGACCCTTGACCACTCAGGTTCGAGGTGATCTTATAAAGTTTGGGTTGGAATTCCGCTTTGATCTCGCAGTTATCTGTTAAAGCGCTGATCACTAGACTGTCCCCGTCACGCGTACCGCCGCATCCTGAAAAATTGACAAGCGAATGATGCTCATCAGGGGAAGCGGTAAACGTTTTCAAGTCACTATGTGTCAAGTCATAGGTCACTGGCTGATGGCTCCCTCGCCAGTCGTACTTGACGTAATTTTGTAAAGGGTTGGTTTGAATTCCGCTTTGATCTCGCAGGTATTTGTTATCGCGCTGACGACAAGTTTGTCTCCATTTCGCGTGCCGTCGCATCCTGAAAAGCTGGCAAGTGAATGGTGCTCATTGGGTGAAGCAGTGAAGGTTTTCGAATCACCATAGGCTAAGTCAAACGACGTTGGGCTGATGGTTCCCTGACCAGTTTTATCTGAAGTGATTGTGAAAACGGAGGGTTTTATGTTGATGTCGACATGACAATCTTTTATGACGTTGCTGATTGTATACCCGTCTTTGGTCAGCGAACCGTCACAGCCTGTTGCCGACTCGATATAGTGGTGTTCGGATACAACTAACTCTATGTGAGTGCTGTCACTTTCTTTGAACTGCGCCGAGTCTGATTTAGTCAGCGTTTTATTACCAGAGAAGTATCCTGAACCCTCTCCTTCAATAGAAAAACCAACAACGAAGAGGTTCTGATTGTCTAATTTAGAATCAGTATCACCTGAGCGTGTCGGAGTGGTTGAGCTTCCCTGATTATCACAACCCGCAAGTAAATAAGAAAACAAAAGGGCGGAGAGTAAAATTTTCATACCGACTATGCCTAATATAAAACTATTAAATAACCCACTATTTAATAAGCATATACTCAATAGCCGAGAGGTGACTGAAACTTAAATAGCCTCGTTGCCTTTTCGCATTTATAGGAGTTTCTCGCTCTCTGTTTCCACACTTCAAACCCGAAATAAGACGGTACTCAAGTTTATTCGATAAGCATCCACATTACTCGTGGTCTCCTCTTTCGAGTATTTTGCGAGCCAAAGGGATTTGTGATTGAGTTGACCGACTAGATCGAGATACTTCTGTTTGACGAGGAAATATGACGGATGCCAGAAACAGTATCGCTTCCTAGCTGAGGTCTATGGCGTCACGATTCGTTACCCCATCCAAGGGAGTCGTGAAACGCGCCCCCCTATTTCCCTCTTCCTGAATCCTAGCCCTATACGTTGTTTTTGAGGTGTACCACGTGTACCAACCTTTAAATTCAACAGGTTACGCTGCTACACCTTGGTACACCTATGTGTAGCAGGTGTACCATGAGTTTTTTCAATGGGTTAGAGGTGTACCAAGGAAAGTGATGAAGTCAGGATGGATGCAATTTATGTTATAAGTAACTGATTTTTATCATGGTACACCTTAGTAGTGGAAATAGGCGAAATCTTGGTACATATGATGTTTTTGGGTGTACCAGAGGGCTGACCTACCGAAATGGGAGGGTAGGTCGGTGATTTCTAGGGGAGGCACGCAGTATCGACAACAACTGATTTAACGCTTGGTAGGCTCGGTTTATATTGAGCACGTCGATGCCCATTAAGCTTGAAAGGAATTATGGCTAAAGTTTACTTCGTATGTGGCTTTATAGGCTCGGGTAAAACTACCTACTCCAAAGTACTTGCTGATAGACATGGAGCTTTCCGTTTCTCTATAGATGAATGGATGATCCCTTTGTATGGTGAGCATATGGAGCGCGAAGTCTTCGACAGCCGTTTGGCTACTCTTCAAGAGTTATTCAAAGATTCTGCGCTAAAACTAACTTCTCTCGGAGTTCCGGTTATTTTTGACTTTGGTTTTTGGTCCAAATCTGATCGAGATAACTTTAGCAGCTGGGCCTCAAAAGCGGGTGTTGAGAGTGAGGTTCATTATCTAGATGTCTCCTTTGATACATGCAAGGAAAGAGCGTTTGCGCGAAATTCAGATTCAAATGGCAAGTCATATAAAATGACACCCGCAATGTTAGATATGTTCTGGACTTGGTTTGAGCCTCCAACGCCAAACGAAAGTGTTTTCCGCGTTAGGTCAGAGAATTGCCGAGGTAACTAACAAATGCAGCCACAGGACAAAAAACTGACTGTGCAGGCAGGGGTTATGTGACTAAGTGAGCAGCATGAGAATAGAGAGAGTTTACGAACTACCCAGCCAAATCATGTCGTTAGTCAATGAAAGTGAGAGGGAAGGATTTCGGTTTCTTACCCGGCTGAAATCTGATTTCGATAGTCGTGTAAACACCTTTAGTAACGACGGTGAAGCCTTATTCGCTGTATTCGAAGCTAATGTTCTGATAGCTATAGGTGGCATCAATGTGCAAGAGGTATCGGGGGGCAGTTGGTAGGCTTCGTCGATTTTACGTGAAACAGTCGCATAGAGGGTACGGTGTTGGGGCCCGCTTATTAAAGCGAATCGAAGCTTTTGCATTTGATCACTTCAGTGAGATACGGCTGTTCACCGATACAGCGAGTGCTGGCAGGTTTTACGAAAAAAACGGATACCAAAAAGCCTACGAGCAGGGTGCTAATTACATCAAGCGTAAAGTCACATAACAATGCCATCAAACATCGTCCCTTTAGCAAAAATTGCTCGCCGTTTATGGCAGCGTTAGAGGGCGTATCACATCGGATTAGAGTTTATGGATAAACACATCGTAGCTTTGGGCGGCGGTGGTTGGATGATGGGAGAGGTGCAAAGTAAGTTAGATCGTTATGCTCTAGATCTTACGGGGAAAGAAGACCCTAAGGTTTGCTATATCCCTACTGCAACTGGTGATGCCGATGAAGCAATTCAACGATTCTATGACTCTGGTCTTAGCTCCAATCTAACCCATTTTCCATTATTCAAACCAGACCTAAATTGGCGGTCAAAGTTGCAGGAGTAAGATGTCATTTATGTTGGTGGTGGGAATACACGGTCAATGCTAGCTATTTGGCGAGAGTGGGGTATCGATAAGATACTCAGAGAATGTTACGAAAGCGGTATCGTATTGTGCGGAATGAGTGCGGGAGCTATATGTTGGTTTGAGCATGGTATTACAGACAGTAATCCAGAGGAATATACGGTTATAGATGGTTTGGGCTTCCTTCGTGGGTTGGCTTCCGCACACTTTACTGGCAGTGATGCAAAGGCTGATCTATTTTCAGATTTTTCTCAAAATAATTGCAGCGTACCATGCTATGGCATTAGTAACTATGCAGCATTACACTTTGTTAATGGTCATTTTTATCAATCAGTTACCAGCAAAAATGACGCCAAAGTGTTTATCGAAAATGCACTCAAATAAACGACTATCGCTTTCGAGTTAATCAAAAACACCTTCAGTAAGACGTAAATCGCCCATCATCGTGCCTAACTCAAATGTGTCTATCAAGTCAGTGGCTATTCACTGGACAAAAACAAGATCCACACAAAAGAAGAGTTTCAAACTTTAATGTCCTCCGACATGAAAGCCTTGAGGAAGAATGTGCTGAGCCATTCTTCCAACAAACACCTCATAAGGCCCCTGAGAGGAAATTCCTAGTGGGAACAAGAAATAACTCGATTGGCAGCCCAATTATTTCAATCGCAGGGTTCATGCCACACAAAAATATCAGAATGGATCCCTTGCTTGAGCGTAAACTGACGTAACCCCGCCTCAAATACCACAGAGACAGGATGCTCCAAAAACTCAAACTCAGCCGTAGACTTAGCAACCAAAGGCGCTGGATCCTCCCCTGTCATTTGCAACATCAGCGTTGATCCGTGAATGAAAATATCAATATCCACAGGTGCAGTTTCACTGGTATATTTCCCGGTGTAGTGACTCAGTTCATCACCGGAAAGCTTAATACAACTAAAATCAGGCAGGGTGACTTCTTCCCCATACGCCGCAGCAAGTAACTCATCAGCGATAGCTCGAGGACCAACAACCGCACCGTTGGCCAATACGCACACACTCACCTTCGACTCAAAATCGTAAAACAGCAATGAGATAAAGTCATCAATCGAACCAGTGTGTCCATAAACGACCCTGCCATTGACTTCACTCTTAAATATGCCTTTTCCCATATCATTCTGTATTTCAAACATCGACTGTAGTGATGATTCACTGATCAGTTGCCCGCTGAATAAAGCATGAATAAAGACACTTAAATCATGCGTGGAAGAGATCACTGCCCCTGCACCATGCGGGACACTCATATGAGCTGGTTTCGATATCTGTATCCACTGGTTATTCTGCATTTTATAGGAATGGACTTCTCGGGAGTCGGTATTAATATCTCCGCCAAAATATGTATCCATTAAACCCAACTTGTCCGTAATATATTTCTTCAGGTTTTGCTGATAGTTTTCTGCTGTGACAATCTCAATGATTTGCCCCAGTAAGTAGTAATTACTGTTGCTGTACTCAGCCTGACGTCCTGGATCAAACTGTGGCTCGAGACTTTCTATCCATTGAATGATCGTCTCTACATCTTGCCGGGTGCTCTCAAACGCTTCAAAATCGGGTACATTAGTGAAGCTTTTGACACCACTGGTGTGGCCAAGCAGCTGAGCGATAGCAATGCTATCGGCATGAGGAATATTCGGATAAAACGTCGATAGCTTTGTCTCTAGACATAACATACCTTTTTCAATCAGCGTGAAAATAAGCACACTGGTAAAGGTTTTAGTGATAGAGCCGATCCGGTACCTCAAAGTCTGTTCTGAACTGACGGTCTCACCGTTTTCATTCAGTCCAAGCGTATGATGATACTGCCTCATCCCGTTTTGATATATCGCTGCGCTTCCCAGATACTTTTTATGCTTCGCCAGTTCTGAAAAGTATCGGTTCAATATCATCGCCTGACTATCGGCAACCTGAGGATTATTTTCAGACACTTCGGTCGCGACTGTCGACACTTCATGCCATATTGAACTTGTCATCGTACTCTCCTTGTCAATTAACGTATGAAGCGTACACAGACACCGATGCCCATGGAAATGTTGACGTATGCTATTCGAACATAGCTCGCATTCATTTCACCTCAAGACGCCGACGTGCTGTCAATTTTTTCGTCAAAACCTTGCTTTCATAGCTAATTACTCAGTGGTACGGCTCAGGCTTTGTAGCCTAGATTTAGGATTTGTGTAGAAAAGTCAGCCCCTTAACAGGGCTACATGGATTCCCCCGTTCGTCAAATATCCGCTAGAGTTTTGAAGGTGGGTTTTGGACTGCTGACCTGCTCCCCAAAAACTAGACCATGCAGCACTAAGCCAAGAACCCATTAGTTTTTATTATCAAAAACTCAATCGCCTAAGTCATCTTGCCAACTTTATTCTGTCCAAATCTGCTCTATCTCGTCTGGTGTTAGCAATCCCGCGAACAACCTTTGTTTGAGTGACGTGTCTGAAATTCCAATCACGCATTTGAATTCAAAATCAGGTTGTTGTCTCTTGGTGGCTTAAACACGGTTTGTGGCAAAGTGAAATGCGGTAGCTTTTTCTATAGTTGCTGGCGGCAATCCGCGAAAGACGTGGAACAAGGGCTAACAAATGCAGCCACAGGACAAAAAACTGCTCCGCCATTTTTTGCCTGTGCTGGCAGGCGTTATGTGGTTTAAGGAATTGTAAATGAAAAGGGATCTATCAAAAATTAACATCACCAAGTTTGGCCTTTGTTCTTACTTAGTAATGGTGACATGTTTATTTCTTGGCTTTTCACAATAAAAATGAGAATACTAAAATCTAATATGAGTTCTTTTCTTCAAGCCTGCACCATAACCTTCGGACAAAGTCCACTATATAGCTTTGCATGGCTTACTCTGCTGATTTTGCGTGCACTTTCTTTTCCGTTTACCGTTTGGTTGACTGGGCAAATTATCGATGAAATCCTAGTCTTTGAAGACGCCTCCATGTGGCATCAAATCAAACTAGGTGCCATGTGGCTGCTTAGCTTAACCATAGCCAGTGCAGTCACTCCCTGGCATACCTACTTTCAATATGCCATCGCCGATGTTTCATTAAAGCAACTACAGTCAGATCTTATCGGTAAGTTGCACCAAACACCCGATCTCACCATGTTGGAATCGAAATCTTTCCACGACGACGTCAGCTTTGTACAACGCTGCCTGGAATACACGCCCGGAAACTTTATCTCTACTTGCGGCCGTATCGTCGAAAACTTGATCACCAGTGTGGCACTGATAGCCATAGTACTGCAGGTAAGTTGGTTAGTTGGCCTGATCATGCTGGCCGCATTACTGCCACATGCTTTAATGATGAAGTTCTTGGCCAAGTACAACCATTGGAACGCACGATTAAACACTGAGCCTTGGAAGGAAATCCAATATTGTTCTCTTTCGTTAAATGATGAGGCTATTAGCAAAGAATCACGTTTCTTTTCACTGGGTAACTACTTGGTGGACAAAACCCAGCTGCATTTCGACAAGCTTAATAGGCAACTAAAATCTGCTCGATTTAAAAGTACCAGCTACCCCATCCCTACCTTACTAATCCTGCAACTTGGCTCGGTGATCAGCCTGCTGTTGGTATTACAAGATTTTCAAGCTGGATTGATCAGCGCTGCGGCGATTGTAGTGGTATTGCAAAGCCTTTACGGGATCCAAAGCAGACTGGAAGCCCTGTTAGAAGGGGTTAATGTTGTCACCTATTACCTACTCAACTTCAATGCCATATTCCGCGTACAGGCTATTCAAGCAAAGATTCAGTTGGCGAAGCCCCCCTTGCCCTTAGTTCCCCAGCAAGAGGTAAACATACGCTTCGAAGATGTCAGCTTTGCCTATGAGGGGGGACCACTCGTACTTGATAAGATCAGCTTCACTTGGAACTGGGGTGAAAACATCGCCTTGGTTGGCCCTAATGGCAGCGGTAAATCAACCATAGTCAAACTCTTGCTGCGCTTTCTTGATCCAACGTCTGGAACTATTTATCTAAACAACAAGCCCTTACAGGAATATGATCTCGAACAATGGCGCTCGTTGATCTCTCCGGTATTCCAGCAGTTTGGGCAGTATCAATACAGTGTGCGCGAGAATTTGATCTTTGCTAACCCAAATTTTAGCGACGACCAACTTAAACAACTATTGACACAAGTTGGTTTGGACAATTGGTTTGCCAGCTTACCGCAAGGACTCGATACACGCTTGGGCAAACAGTTTGGCAACACAGATCTCTCCGGTGGCCAATGGCAAAAATTAGCCATCGCGCGCGCCTTGGCCAAATCTAACAGCTTGATGGTTCTGGATGAACCCACCGCCGCTCTGGATCCGTTAGTGGAATCAGAACTATATCAATTGTTTGCGAAGATTTGCCAAGGAAAATCCAGCTTAATGATCACTCACAGGCTAGGTTCCACCAAGTTAGCAGACAAGATAGTAGTGCTCAAAGAGGGCCGTACCATAGAAGTCGGCGACCATCATAAACTTATGGCTCTAAAGGGCCAATATGCTCAAATGTACTTAGCCCAATCGTCCTGGTATGACAACAAGGCGGCTCAAAATATTGCTTAGCGCGTTAGAGGATCTGTTGAACCTTCAAGTTCATTTTGTCAGCAGTTCGTTAGTGATGTTAATTGACGATTACGGTGAGAGAATTGCAGAGGTAACTAACAAATGCAGCCACAGGGCAAAAAAACGCCCCACTATATTTTGCCTGCGCTGGCAGGCGTTATAAGTCTAAAAGGTAAATACAACGAATGGAAACTGAGAGGTTAAAACTTCTTCCACCTTCGATGGAACTTCAACCTGATATGCTGGAAGCAATCATTGAAAGCAAAGCTGAATTGTCAGTTTTTCTTCCGTGGGTTCCTTATGCTTTGACTCAGCAAGACTCTGTTTGTAGTGGTTTAATGAACCCGGACACCATTTAAGGTGGTAAAGTCTCCACCAAAG
>NZ_PEIB01000014.1 GCF_004116385.1 Veronia nyctiphanis
GGCTGGTTTTAGGGGGCCGTTTCAAAGCCACCTGCTCTGCAGGTGTTTTTTTACTCGGTGAAGGGTAAACTCGCGTAGTAATTGTAGATCCGCAGCGGGGTGATACAATAGCGCCCACAAAATCAGGGCAGACGCCCGCTAGCATTCCGATTGATATTAAGGCAGCTCAATGACGGTTAAAACTCGCTTTGCTCCAAGCCCAACAGGCTTTTTGCATGTAGGTGGTGCTCGCACCGCACTTTACTCTTGGTTATATGCCAAACATACGGGTGGTGAATTTGTTCTTCGTATCGAAGATACCGATCTTGAACGCTCTACTCAGGAAGCCATTGATGCGATCCTTGAGGGAATGGAGTGGATTGGGTTGACTTGGGACGAGGGCCCTTACTACCAGACCAAGCGTTTTGACCGTTACAACCAGCTTATCGACCAGATGATGGCAGAAGACAAAGCATATAAATGTTATGCGCCTAAAGAGCTGCTGGATGAGATACGTGAAGAGCAAATGGCGGCGGGTGTTAAGCCGCGCTACGATGCTAACCATCCAAAAATCGTCGAAGCTAACAGCAATGTGGCTGACGATGCCCCGTTCGTGATCCGTTTCCGCAACCCGAAAGAGGGAACAGTAGTCTTTGATGATCACGTTCGTGGAAAGATTGAAATTGCTAACAGCGAACTCGATGACTTGATCATCCGTCGGACTGATGGCAGCCCGACTTACAATTTCTGTGTTGTGGTTGACGACTGGGATATGGGTATCACCCAGGTTGTTCGTGGCGAAGACCACATCAATAACACTCCTCGTCAAATTAACATCTACGAGGCATTGGGTGCGCCTGTTCCTGAGTTCGCGCACTGCGCAATGATCTTAGGTGACGATGGTGCCAAGCTTTCGAAGCGTCATGGTGCTGTCAGTGTGATGCAATACCGTGATGAAGGTTACCTTCCTCAGGCGCTGCTGAACTACCTTGTTCGTTTGGGCTGGTCTCATGGCGATCAGGAGATTTTCTCTTTGGAAGAAATGATTAATCTGTTCAGCTTAGATTCCATCAGTAAATCAGCGTCAGCATTTAACACTGAAAAGCTGCTTTGGTTGAACAATCACTATATCAAAACGGCTGAGCCAGCATACGTTGCAGAGTACCTGCAATGGCACTTGGACCAGAAAGAGATTGATATCAGCGAAGGTCCAGCAATCGCAGATGTCATCAAACTGGTCGGTGAGCGTTGCAACACCCTGATTGAATTGGCTGAGCAGAGCCGATACTTCTACCAAGAGTATGATGCATTTGATGCAGGCGCTGCCAAGAAACATCTGCGCCCTGTAGCAAAAGAAGCACTGCAGCTGGCACTGAGCAAAGTAGAAGCGTTGGAAGACTGGAATACCGAAAACCTGCACCAAGTGATTGCTGATACCTGTGAAGAGCTGGAGCTTGGAATGGGTAAAGTGGGTATGCCATTGCGTGTTGCAGTGACGGGGCTGGGTCAATCACCGTCCGTTGATGCAGTAATGAATTTGGTTGGCAAAGAGCGCGTCGCCAGCCGAATCGGTAAGGCACTGGCATTTATTTCTGAGCGTGAAGCAAACGCATAAGTCCATTTTTGCTTTTGCAGAGATACAGATAAATGAGGCTGCATTTTGCAGCCTTTTTTATGGCTGAAAAATGAAGTGTCATGCTGAGATCACTGATATAAGTGGCTTGAGGAAAAATAAGGGAATGGCGCTCCCACAGGGACTCGAACCCCGATCGATCGCTTAGGAGGCGACTGCTCTATCCTGTTGAGCTATGGGAGCAAAAAGGTAGACAGAACGACTACCTACTTTTGAGTATACCTAAATCCGTCACGAAATTAAGGGCTAAGAGCCGCTAATTCACGTGTTTGGTTACCAAATCGCCAATTTGAACACTTCGTGCCAATTCTGCTGGACTGACAGAGATTTCAGCAGAGTGATCGTAAACACGTGTCACCGTCAGCGTCATCTCACTTTTTCTGAATTGATTTCTGCTACTGCCAAATTGATCAATAAAAGAGGCGTTGTGCCACAACTGGAGTTTATCACCCATTTTAACGCCATGAACACGGCCGACATTAATCTGACCTTGGTCTCCGTTGAATGCCACTACCTCCGGTGAGGTTGCGCGGCAAGCAAGCACTGATTCCAAATCCAACATAATGTTTCGACTCATCCGCCTTGCCATTTCACCGTATGACGATGCCCAAAATCTCGCTGTTCGGGTATCAACTTTACTGGTGTTCTCAAACGGCCATGCAGCAATATCCCGGTAATTATTCTGATAAATGACATCACCAGTTTTTCCGTCAATCACATCGATGGTCAGAGCAAGTTGGCGGTTAACACCGTCACGTCGAAAGATTCGTTCATCCAGTGTGGCGGTCATATCAGTGATTGAGCCAGAAATAAGGTACTGGGCGTTATTGTCATCAGCAATCATGGTGTTAACGACAGGGTTACCCGGGCTAATGGCCAAATCAGAGACATCGCTGACGACAAAACTTTGGGACTGTTTGTCGAACTGGCGTTGAAGCAGATCAGTGAAGTCATCACCAAAACGGAAAATACCACCCAGAGCGGCATGCTGGGGAGTGACGATACCGAATCGATTCAAGACGATATTTTTTCGATACTGACTTTTGTGGCAAGCTTTTGCCGTTGGGTTGATACTAACCCTTGCCGTTATTGTCACTGCTTTGGTTGAGGTGCGCTCCTCAACAATCTGGATCTCTCTGATTTCGTCACCCGTGAACTGGTAAACGTCCCGTTGTTCACTGAGAAAAGGCTTCAGCCGGGTAACACCTGTGATATCACCGCCAGCAAACTGAATGGCCTGAAACACCGCATCTTCGAGTGCCCGGGTTCTGGCTTCCGACTTACTTTTCAACAGAGCACTGTAACCAGTAACTTCATACCATGCTGCATGCGAGCTGGCGCTAAAGCCCAGCAGGCTGACCATGAGGAAAAGAACAATTCGTTTATACATTTCTGCGAGATTCCATAATGGGTATAAAAATTGCTTTGAGTATCTCAACACTGCCTTAAAGGTTTGGAATGTTGATATCGCGTTTAGGTGATAGATGCAAAGATTGTTCCTCTTTAAAGCTGATTAAAAATGTAAGGTTGCAACACTAATATGGGTGGCTGCACCTGCTACCGAATGATTCCGGAGCCAGAGAAAATGAAGAACTGGATTTTATTCCTGCTGAGCTTAACCACAGTTTCCTGTGCTTATTCTCCGATATATAACGGTAAAGAACCGTATTCAGGCAGCCCAATTACTTTACAGCAAACACCGCGTCACACTATTGACTACTTTCTTGATGGTGTTGCTGAAGAACTCCTTCAGACGAACAATTATTTGACAGCGAAAACGCCGATGGCGGTTGTCTCTTTTGTCGATGTCGAAAATATGACAGAAACAAACTGGCTGGGTAACTCTGTCACTGAAGGTATGATCTATCAAATGCAGCGTCGTGGTTTTACCGTTATTGATTTTAAAACCACGGGAGCCATAAAAGTGACACCTGACGGTGACTTTACAATTAGCCGTAACTGGCGTGACTTAAATCCCTCACAGCAAATAGACTATGTGCTGACAGGAACCATGCTTCGCCAAGGTGGTGGCGTTTTGGTGAACGCAAGAATTGTTGGTATGCGATCCAGAGTGGTTGTTGCAACTGCGCAAGGTTTTTTACCGTCTGATCGAATTGGTCGCGATTTGGATACGCTCAGAAAGGTACGTATTCAGGACGGCGTGATTATTCGCGATGATCAAAACACCCAGAAGAAAAATACGATTGTATTGAAGCCATAAGGTTGGAGGCTGTCATGTTTAAAAAGATACTAACTCTCTCAGCGGTAATGCTGCTCAGTGCCTGTCAGCCACTGTCTCAAATGACACCAATGGAAGTACTGACAGCCGTTGGCACGGCGTCAATCAGTGCTCAAGATGGAAAAACACTGGAAGAGAAGCGTTTCAAAGCTATTAAAGCGTCAAAGTTGGAAGCATACCGCGAGCTGTCTGAGCAAATTTATGGCTTCCGAGTCAGTGGTGAAATGGAAATCGATAAAGAAAGGTTGGGCATTGACAAGGCGAATGGCGAAGTCGACGGTATCATTCGAGGCGCAGAAGTGATTGCAAGCTATCCGGTTGGAGACAGCTATGTCACAGAGATGCGTTTGGACTTGCGCAAAATGAAGAAGATGATGGAATTTGGTGAGGTTCAGTCGGTACCGAGAAACACATCTATTTTGTTTTGATTCTCCCGCAAATAGAGAGATCAAAAAAGGCGCATTACGCGCCTTTTGTTTTTCTGGTCTGATTCAATATAAGAGTTATAAACTCTAACCTGCTCAATTATGCCTTAACGTTAGTACCCAGCGTTTTACTTCCTGATGCCTGACCTTCACTGTCGTAGGTCATTTCAAAACGGCCAGCGGCTTCTTGGAACATATTACGAAGCTTGTGCATGCTTAGGTGAGCACGTTTCAGTGCGTCGCCGTTTGTTTCGTTTAGCTGGTGGCAGTGTGAAAGCAATTTCTTTATTTCGTCAATTTTCTCTCGGTGCTCATCAGAAGGCTCACTGATTTCTGAGCATTGTGAGATAGACGTATCGCCTTGCTTGATTTGATTCAGTAATGTGAGCTTTCGTTTCGCACAGGCCTGAATATCATCAGATTTCCTGTAAGCGATAGCTTGAGTTTCTTCACCAAGCAGGGTTTCAAGATCACAAATAGCCTGCAGTTGCGCTGCAAGCAAATCTTGTAACGAGGACATGTTGTTCATCTGTTGCATAAGATATTATTCTTTGCCGCGGAACTCGTCTTCAAACTTAAGCATATTTGATGCCAGCTTATCAGCATCAATTTGGTATGAGCCGTTTGCAATCGCCGCTTTAATCTCTGCAACTTTGGCTGCATCGAATTGCCCTTCACTGGCAATTTGTTGGTTTAATGCGCCGATAGCTCTGCTTTCGCTGCTGATCGAAACCGCATCAGGTTTGTGTGAGCCGCTCTTTTCAACAGAGGTGCTCGACGCCTGACTTTGCGATTGTTGCGTTTTCTTGTTCTGCGCATTGTTGGTTTGATCCAACTGTTGCCCCGAACGTAAGTGGTTTATTGTACCTGCCATGATTGAGCCTTTTTGGCGAATTAGCCTTTAAATACGTGGCGGAAAAGCCTTACACCCATATATATCGGCTACGATCTGAAAACTTTAGCGTTCTTTTGAAGTAATTTTAAAAGCTTACCTTTACTTCACCTACTGCAGTAATTGTAGCATCTACAATTCTGCGCGATTTACTGTTTCGGACTTTTATGCGATCGCCCAGTGCTCCATCGCTGAGAGCCGTTCCTTTTGCAGTGATATTTATCGGTCCGCTTGCTGCGTTGATATACACTTCATCGTTGCGGCAAACCATGCAGATGTCTGTCCCTTGTATCGGTTGTCCAATGCCAACCGTCCGCTTTACGCGTGACCCAATCAGTGAACTCTTATCTGTGTATGTTTGACCGCGTTGAAAGCCCACATCGACCATTTGAACGACTAAATCAGCTGCTGATAAAGCTACACCACGATCTAACGGCCTTGCTGCTGTCACAACAGGGCTAAGTATGCGAATCTTAACGGGCACATAAAGCTGCCAGTTGTCAGCAAGGCATGTTACCAAGACTGTTGCACTGGTTTTGATTGTTTGACGCCCTGGGATTTGTGTTTTCAGTGGTTCAGGGCAATTGGTCAGTTTGACTCTGCTGTCAACATTTCCCGCGCGTATGACCATTTTTCCATTGACGGGCGCAGTGACTGTGCGGCTGACTTCTTCAACTGCGGCTTCTTTTACTGCATTAAGTTGATTTGTCGTAGCAGCAGCTATACTTGAGCTAAAACTTAATGTGCAAATAAACGAAAATAGCCATAGAACTTTGATTCGTATCATGTGTTACTCAGTGGTTAGTAATCCATCAAACCTTATCATTATATGTGATTGCATGCGCGGCCATTAAATACTGCGATGTAAAAATGGGTGCGGGTTAACTGACCGCGTAGTATGGAGTTGAGTTATGTCGGGTATTCTTGACACGGTAAACCAACGTACACAGCTCGTTGGCCAAAACCGCCTTGAGTTGCTTACGTTCAGGCTGATGACCAAACAACGCTACGGTATAAATGTTTTCAAGGTCAAAGAAGTCTTGCAATGCCCTCCCTTGACTACGGTGCCGAAACTTCATCCGCTCGTAAAAGGTATGGCGCACATCAGAGGCTTAACGTTCTCTGTGATCGACATGAGTCTCGCCACTGGTGGCCCGCCGATTCCAGACCCAGAGAATCGCTTTATGATCATCTCTGAGTTCAACAGAACCACACAAGGCTTTCTTGTCGGTGCGGTTGAAAGAATTGTAAATATGCATTGGGAAAAGATCCTTCCGCCTCCAGATGGTTCAGGAAAGGAGAATTTTCTCACTGCTGTGACAGATATTGACGATGAGTTGGTCGAGATACTTGATGTCGAAAAAATACTCAATAGAATCTCGCCTGTGAATGAGGAAATCAGTGAAGACATCCTTTCTCAAAAAACTGAAGTCACGGATGAGGAAACGGAAAATACTGAAATAATCCTCATCGCGGATGACTCCAGTGTTGCGCGACGTCAGGTAAGACGGACCGTTGAATCGCTGGGTTTCGAAGTTATGCAAGCGGAAGACGGCGGAGATGCGCTCAGGCAGCTCAAAGGAATTGCAGACAATGAGCACATCATTAATCGTTTGGCATTGGTAATTTCAGACATCGAGATGCCAGAAATGGATGGCTATACACTGACAACCGAGATCCGAAAAGATACTCGCCTCAAAGATCTTCATGTAGTATTGCACTCATCACTCAGTGGTGTATTTAATGAAGCGATGGTTCAGAGGGTCGGTGCAGATTCATTCATACCTAAATTTGATCCCGATGAACTCAGTGCTGCCATTTTACAGGTCGTCAAAGCAAGGCGAGAAAAAAACGATAAATGACAAACATAGCGATTACAGAACAAGAGTACCAAGATTTTTGTAAATACCTCGAAGCCAAATGCGGCATTGTATTAGGAGAAAGCAAACAGTATTTAGTCAGGAGCCGGCTGGGCCCATTGCTTACCCGAAATAAAATCGGCTCAATGTCTGAGCTGCTTCAGCTCGTTGTGTCTGGTCGTAATCGTGATCTCGCGGTAGAAGCGATCGATGCGATGACAACTAACGAGACGTTGTGGTTTCGCGACTTTTATCCGTTTGAAATCTTATCGAATACCATTATTCCAGAGGTATCTCGTCGAGGTAAGCAGTTGAAAATCTGGTCTGCGGCGAGTTCATCTGGTCAAGAACCCTATTCGATTGCTATGGCGATTCAAGAATTAGCATTGAAACGTCCCGGCTTGGTTTCAGATGCCAATATCACGGCAACAGATATTTCTTCAGATATGCTGAATCGCTGCCGTCTGGGTGTGTATGACAACTTGGCGTTAAGCCGTGGTCTCTCAGAAGCGCGTAAGAAGCAGTTTTTTGATGATGCCGGCGACGGCAAGATGAAGATTAAAGACCAAACCAAGCGTCTCATCAATTTCCGTCAGCAAAACCTGTTAGATAACTACAAGCTGTTGGGTAAGTTCGATATTATCTTTTGTCGTAACGTGTTGATTTACTTCTCACCAGCAATGAAATCTGATGTGTTAAACCGGATGGCTGATAGCCTTAATCCGGGGGGATATCTGTTTTTGGGCGCCTCAGAGTCGTTGACAGGCCTGACAGATCGCTTTGATATGATTCGTTGTAATCCCGGCATTGTGTATAAGCTGAAATAGCCTCTATTCGCTCGTTTTGCATTAAAAAGGTCGCTCACAGCGGCCTTTTTTCTTTGCCAGCTCTGTCAAACTAGCGCTCATAAGCCTAAATCTGCAATGCTTGCCGCCTGTGGCATTGATTTTGCCTCTTCATATCCATGCCTGTTTCCTCTCTTTAATAAATCAAAGTAGTAAACCCTTGTTATTAAGATAAATAAAAGGCAATCACACCATTTTCGTTTTTTGGCATTCTACTTGCTTTATAACTCTCAGAAGCATTTGGAGGTTACACATGGCAATTTCATTCGATAAGGCACTTGGCGTTCACCAGTATACGGTTGGAGTCAGGTCGAAGCGTGCAGAGACGCTGGCCAGTAACCTCGCCAACGCCAATACACCGGGATATAAAGCGCAGGATGTGAACTTTGAAAAGGCACTTGCTGTGGCAACATCTGGGGCAAAAATTGGCCTGAGCCGGACTGATGGGCGGCATATCCCTGCCACATCGCAGGTCGCGGGTGAAAAAATGTATCGAATTCCTAATCAACCGGATACCGGTGACGGCAATACGGTTGATGCTCAGGTTGAAAGTAACCTGTTTATGCAAAACGCACTCGAGTATCAGGCGTCGTTGGATTTTCTCGGGTCGAAGTTTAGAAATATGACTAAAGCGCTGAAAGGGGAGTAACGGATGAGTCTGTTTAATGTTTTTGATGTAACAGGATCAGCCATGAGCGCAGAAGCGGTAAGGCTTAATACGACATCAAGTAACCTTGCCAATGCGAATGCGGTGACCAGTTCAGCGGATGAAACGTACAAAGCTCGCCACCCTGTTTTTGCCGCGGAGTTGAACCGTTTTCGCTCCCAGCAAGGGGAAAGTGTTCCTGTTCGTGTGGCGGGTATTGTTGAGAGTCAAAAACCCTTGGAAGCGGAATTTATGCCCGACCATCCCATGGCAAATGCTGATGGCTATATCTATAAGCCGAACGTGAATGTGATGGAAGAGATGGCGAACATGATTTCTGCATCACGTTCATATCAGACCAATGCACAGGTTGCTGAGGCGAGCAAACAGATGCTGATGCGCACGCTGCAGCTCGGCGAGTAACAGGAGAGGGTAGATCATGAGCCCAATAGAAGGTGCTGGTAGCGGTTCATCCAGCTACATCGATCAGCTCAAAGAGTTGCAACAAAAGCAACTCAAGGAAAATGGCCAGGAAAAAGTGTCTGGACAGACAGACCTTAAACAGGAAGATTTCCTGTCTCTCCTGACACAACAACTGGCCCAACAGGATCCGTTCAAACCTGTCAGTAATGACAGATGATTGCCCAAATGGCATCGTTTGCGACGGTTGACGGTATCGGAAAAATGAATACGCAGTTTGGTAGCCTCAATGCCGCGATGACATCAAATCAGGCATTACAGGCATCATCTTTGGTCGGCCGTGATGTTCTCGTTCCCGGTAATGAAGGAATGAAGAAAGCAACGGGCGGGGTAGCCGGGATGGTCAAACTTCCACAGGCTGTTGATGGTGCTGTGGTTCGTATCGAAAATGGACAAGGTCAGATTTTACGGACGATTGACCTCGGTGCCAAATCGGCAGGCGACCACAGAGTCGAATGGGATGGCAATGATGAAAACGGCAATCCCATGCCGGAAGGAAAATACAACGTTCGTGTGAGTGGCCTTATCGCTGGCAAATCACAGGAATTTGAAGTGTCAACGTATGCAAATGTAAACAGTGTCCTGCTTGGTAACGGTGACGGCAACGTCATGCTAAACCTTGCTGGTTTTGAGTCACCGGTGAAACTTGCTGAAGTACTCGAAGTAGGTAATGCCGACGTCAGTACGGTAAGTAAAGGTTAAAGGACAAAGGAGTTTTAGCTATGTCATTGAATATCGCGCTGAGTGGTTTGGGTGCTGCTCAAAAAGACATGAATACAACCAGTAACAACATTGCTAACGCAAACAGCTATGGCTTTAAAGAGTCGAGAGCGGAGTTTGGTGATGTGTATTCAGCATCGATTTTCTCAAACACCAAAACGACGACAGGTGGTGGTGTACAGACATCGCTGGTTGCGCAGCAATTCCATGAAGGTTCCAGTATTTATACCAATAACCCGCTGGATTTGCGTGTAAGTGGTACTGGCTTTTTCGCGGTCACTGATGATCCTTTGGTTGCTCAGGACAATTACCTGACACGTAACGGTTCATTCCACCTCGATAAAGACAACAACATAGTTAACGCTGATGGTCAGTTCCTTCTTGGCTATAACGTCGATGAAGAGACCCAACAGGTAGGGTCTTTTGAGCCCAAATCACTGCAGGTACCTGATCAGTTTGGTCAACCTAAATCGTCTCAAAACCTTGAAGTGGGTCTGAACCTGCCGGCAGCTGCAGCAGAGAAAACGGCGGCGTCTTTCAACTACGACGATCCTTCAACATATAACAAATCGACCTCGTCGACGGTATTCGATTCGTTAGGTCAGCCTTACAAAATGACGAGTTACTACGTCAAGAGTAACGCGGCGCCAAATACCTGGGCGGTATATTACACAGTGACTGACGGTAACGGCGAGCAGCCACTTGACGTTGCGAGTGGCGACATCACCAGCTCAAGCGGCCATGCGGGTCATACGGTTTCATTCAATACCGATGGTTCGGTAAATACTGTCAACAGCGGCAACCCGGTAGTGACAGAGACCTTTAACAGTGCTGGTATCTCGATGAACGGTGCGGATGATACTCAGACGCTAACGGTGAATTACGATGAGCCTACGCAATATGCTGCGCCTTTCGAACTTCGCAAATTTACTGAAGATGGTGCGACAACGGGTTATCTTGCCAAGGTTGACATTGATACTCGCGGAACCATTATGGCCTCTTACAGTAACGGTGAGAATGTTGCTCTAGGCCGTGTTGCTATGGTGCGAGTCCCTAACGAGCAGGGCCTTAGCCAAACGGGCAGTACTCAGTGGAAAATTACCACCACATCGGGCGATGCAGTGTGGGGTGAGGGGATGCAAGGTGCGTTTGGTCGAATCAAGAGTGGTACGATTGAGCAATCAAACATCGATATGACGCAGGAGCTGGTGGACCTTATCACTGCTCAGCGTAACTTCCAGGCTAACTCCCGTTCGCTTGAAGTCGGCAACCAAATGCAACAGACGATACTGCAACTTCGTTAATGGTTACCGACTGATATGCCGAAAAATTGCCGCCATCTGGCGGCAATTTTATGCCTGAAGGCAGATTTTTGGCACCAATGATACTTCCCAGTGACACTTCTTCGACGCTGGCACAGACTTTTCTATAAAAATTCCAATAAATACGAACTGGCATTCTTCTTGCTTTAGATAAAGTAACCTAAGGGGAGAATTTCATGGATCGCGCATTATTCCTCGCCATGAGCGGCGCTAAACAAGACATGCAGGCAATGCAATTGCGTGCAAATAACCTGGCCAACGTCAGTACTACGGGTTTCCGTGCTGATCTTGAGCAGGCCCGTTCAATGCAAGCCTACGGCGAAGGGCTTCCAACCCGAGTATTCAGTATGACTGAGCGTCCCGGGTTCAACTCAGCGCAAGGCTCTACCGTCACGACTGGGCGAGACCTTGATGTGGCGATTCGTGGCGATGGTTGGATGGCGGTTCTTGATAACCAAGGACAAGAAAGCTACACCCGTTCTGGCCACCTAAAAGTGGATGAAACCGGTTTGCTACAAAACACCAGCGGTCATCTCGTCGCTGGTGAATCAGGTGCACCGATATTTATTCCTCTCCCCGTGTCAAAAATAGAGATTGGTAAAGATGGCACCGTATCGGTACTGCCGAAAGGTGCACCGCCTGAAGCGATTCAGGTGGTAGATAGAATTAAGCTGGTCAGGCCCGACAACCAGGAACTGGTCAAAGGTTCTGACGGCCTGTTCCGTTCGACACAGCCTGGTGAGATTTACCCTGCAGATGCGGGTGTTACGCTTGAAAAGGGCATGCTCGAAGGGAGCAACGTAAATGCAGTAGGTGAAATGACAAGCCTCATCGAGCTTCAGCGTCATTTCGAAATGCAGGTCAAACTAATGAAAACGGCAGAGGAAATGGATCAGGCATCCAGTTCTCTGTTGCGTCTGGGTTAAGTAAGAGGAAGTTACTATGCATCCGGCATTATGGGTGAGTAAAACAGGTCTGGACGCTCAACAGACTAATATATCGACAATTTCGAACAACCTGCTAACGCCTCGACCATTGGCTTTAAAAAGTCACGAGCGGTGTTTGAGGATCTTTTCTACCAAAACATCAACCAGCCAGGCGGCCAATCAACGCAGAACACCGAACTACCGAGTGGTTTGATGCTGGGTGCCGGTTCTAAAGTTGTCGCCACGCAGCGCGTACACAGCAACGGTAATGCGCAGACCACCAATAACTCACTCGATCTGATGATTGAGGGCGATGGCTTCTTCCAGGTTCTGCTACCGGACGGCAATATCGGTTACCAGCGTAACGGCCAGTTCACCATGAACGACGAAGGTGCGCTTGTGACGTCGGGTGCAGGTTATCGCCTGCAGCCTGAGATTGTGATTCCGCCTGATGCCATCAATATTGCCATCGGTACCGACGGTGAAGTATCAGTGCGTGTTCGTGGGCAGCAAGCAAATCAGGTGCTGGGTCAAATCACCACTGTAGATTTCATCAACCCGGGCGGTTTGGAGCCTATCGGTCAGAACCTTTACTTACCGACCGGCTCAAGTGGTGACCCTCAAGAGGGTGTGCCGGGACTTGATGGTCTTGGTGATATTCGTCAGTCAATGTTGGAAACATCAAACGTTAACGTGACGGAAGAACTCGTGAACATGATTGAAGCGCAGCGCGTCTACGAAATGAATTCCAAGGTGATTTCATCGGTTGACCAGATGCTGAGCTACGTGAATCAGCAGTTGTAATGGAGTAGGTGAAGGATGAAAAAGTGCATTCTCATTCCGGTTCTGGGAATTTTGGTGTCAGCCTGTGCGACTCCTCCCGTCTTGGACGAAGTTACCGCGGGTACGTCAACCAAGCCTGCTGTAGAGACGGGTGACCCTGCGCCTCAAAGCGGCGGACTCGTTGATATGCTGAGAAGCGTGATGATCCGTCGGCAGGTGATCCTGCATGGTCTCCGCTTCATCCTACTCGTAAGCCTGAACATTACGCGACGGCAACGGGTTCGTTGTTTGACGTGAATATGACACACAGCATGTACGACGATAAACGTCCTCACCAGATTGGCGATATCGTGACTGTCATGCTGGAAGAAAAAACACAGGCGAAGAAGACAGCCAGTGCGGATGCAACAAAAAGCAGTGATTTGAGCATGGACCCGCTTAAGGTGCAGGGGCAGCCTTTCTTGTTGGGTGAAAAAGAACTGTCGTACGAGGCGAAACATAACAACACCACGTCCGGCACCAGCAATGCCAATCAAAGCAACAGTATCTCTGGTTCAATTTCTGTCGAAGTGATTGATGTATTGGCAAATGGCAACTTAATGATCCGTGGTGAGAAATGGTTGACGCTAAACACTGGGGATGAATACATCCGTTTGAGCGGCACAATTCGCCCAGACGATATCAGTTCAGAAAACACCGTGGCTTCAACCCGTATTTCGAATGCCCGAATTCAATATTCTGGAACCGGTGACCGTCAGGATACGCAAGAGCAGGGATGGTTGGCACGATTCTTCAATGTCATTCTGTAACCCAACGGTTTGCAGATTAAGGTCAAGTAAACGCTATGTGTCGTCGTAAAAATAGTTTTAAAACCCTGATTCACAGCCTTCTGATCGCCTTTGCGTTCAGCGTGACGGCTGCACAGGCTGCCCGCATCAAAGATGTGTCTGAGGTGGCTGGTGTGCGAAGTAACCAACTTGTTGGTTACGGTCTGGTGGTCGGTTTGGCGGGGACGGGTGAGACGACGCCTTTTACTGATCAAAGCTTTACGGCATTGCTGAAAAACTTCGGCATTGTCTTGCCTCCCGGCACCAAACCCAAGACAAAAAATGTTGCTGCGGTTGCCGTGAGTGCAGAATTACCCCCCTTTTCAAAGTCAGGTCAAAAAATTGACGTCACTGTGTCGTCGATTGGCTCAGCGAAGAGCCTCAGAGGCGGCACACTGGTGCAGACTTTTCTCAAAGGGTTAGATGGAAAGACGTACGCCATCGCACAAGGCAACCTGATTGTGGGTGGCTTCAGCGCAGAAGGGGCCGACGGTTCAAAGATTGTCGGCAATACTCCAACGGTAGGAAGAATCACTGACGGTGCCACTGTTGAGCGTGAAGTACCTAATCCATTTGGTCGCGGCGATTTCTTGACGTTCAACCTGTTTGACTCTGATTTCACCACTGCTCAGCGTATGGCGGAAACCATCAATGGTTTGCTGGGGCCAAATGTGGCAGCAGCGATGGACGCAACCTCAGTGCGTGTTCGTGCCCCACGAGATATTAGTCAGCGCGTTGCCTTCTTGTCGATGATTGAAAACTTAGAGTTTAATCCGGCTGAGGCGGCTGCAAAGATTATTGTGAACAGCCGCACCGGAACCATCGTCATTGGTCAGAATGTGAGACTACGTCCGGCAGCCATTACCCATGGTGGTATGACGGTTACCATCAAAGAAGATTTTAATGTCAGTCAGCCTAATCCGCTGGCAGGCGGCGAGACAGTCGTCACCCCCGATTCGAATATTGAAGTGACTGAACAGGAAGGTCGTATGTTCCACTTCAAACCGGGTGTTACGCTGGATGAACTTGTAAGAGCAGTAAACAGTGTTGGCGCAGCGCCTTCAGACTTGATGGCCATACTACAGGCTCTCAAGCAGGCGGGTGCAATTGATGGTCAGATGATAGTGATATAGCGTATGAAATCACCAGTCGATACCAGTTTTATCAATGACCTGAGCAGTTTAGATATGCTCAGGCAACAAGCACAAAGCGGTGAGGGGAAAGAAGATGCCTTGCGCTCGGCGGCAAGCCAATTTGAGAGTATCTTCACGCAAATGCTGTTTAAATCTATGCGTGATGCAAACTCGGTTTTCGACTCGGGATTGACCGACAATCGTACATCTAAGTTCTATCAGCAAATGGCCGATGAACAACTGTCGAGTACATTGAGTCAGCAAGGTTCTTTGGGCTTGGCGGAAATGATTGTTAAGCAGCTTTCAGGCTTGCAGAGCAGCGAGCCAATGGATGTGGGTGCGAATACCGCTTCTGATCGGTTGAAGCTTCCCGCTGCTAAGCCCGATGCAGCGCCTGCTGAAAATGAAAAAGAGCAAGACGATAAGCCAGTAACCGAAACTGTCGCTGCGAAAGAAGCGACGGATACCAAGTCTGCGCCACCGAAAGAGCGTGAGCGGGGTTTCTCTTCGCCAGCAGGCTTCGTCACGACCATGTTGCCGCATGCAATGAAAGCAGGACGTGCACTGGGCGCTGACCCTGCTATCCTGCTGGCGCAGGCTGCGCTTGAGACCGGATGGGGTCAAAAAGTCATCGAGAATGGGATGGGCAGTAGCTTTAACCTATTCAATATCAAAGCGAACCGCAGCTGGGATGGCGATAAAGTGTCAACACGGACACTCGAGTTCGAAAACGATATCCCAGTCAATAAGCAAGCCGCTTTCCGTAAATACCCGTCTTTTGAAGAAAGCTTTAATGACTATGCGGACTTTCTGACGACTCAGCCACGCTACAAAGATGCGCTGAAAGAGTCATCTAACCCTGAAGGGTTTATCCGTGGTCTGCACAAAGCTGGTTACGCGACTGACCCGGATTATTCCGACAAAGTTCTGCGTGTTTTTGAACAGGTAAAAAGCCTGCTCAAATAATTTCTTTTGCTAAAAGGTCAAGTCCTGACCCTAGCGGCCGATACGCTCCATAACGCGAAGGGATTCTGCCTGTCTGGCTACGGCAAGGTTTTGCCTGCAATTAGCCGCAAGATTGTAATTCCCTTAAATTTCTTATCGTTATTACGGTGCAATAGCCGGAATACAGCGTTTTCACACTCTGTTTTATGCAGTACTTCATGGCATGGTTTTTGTATCATTGTTTGATGCAAATGAAGTTAAAACGAGATTACCGGGGGCAGGATGGGTTTTGATTTGCTGAATCTCGGCGCGCAAAGTGTCATGACGGCACAGCGTCAGCTGAATACCACAGGTCACAACATTTCCAACGTGAACACTGAGGGCTACAGTCGCCAGACTGTGGAGCAGTCTGCCAGTGATCCTTACTACTGGGGTGGCAATCAGTGGGGTACTGGTGTCTATGCCAAGACGGTAAAACGCAACTTTGATCAATTTTCCGTTGATCAACTTCATGTGGCAACGTCTAACCTCGGTAATGCCAAAGCACGCGATGACAGGCTGAATCTTATTGACGGCATCATGTCAGGCATGGCGGGCAAAGTCCCCGAGCAAATGAACGAATTCTATGGTGCCGTTCGCACGCTGTCAGATAATCCAGGTGATATGGGCGCGCGCAGTGTGGTACTTGAAAAAGCCCGGATGGTGTCAAATAGCCTGAACCAGGTTAACGATGTGCTGTTCAGTCGTGAGCGTGATACCAACGAAGAAATTGATGTGACCTTAGATCGCATCAATGGCATCGGCAAAGAGCTGGCAGATATTCACCAATCGATGGTCAATGACCCAACCAATAACGACCTTTACGACCGTCATCAGCGCCTGATTAACGAACTCTCTGAATATACGCAAGTCAGTGTTAGCCCGAGAAACAGCGGTAATTTCAATATCATTATTGGCAGTGGTCACAACCTTGTTTCCGGTGTGCATTCCAGTGAGTTAACAACCGTACCCGGTGACCCTGATCAGCATCAGCGTCGCCTTGCGATGGTTGAAGGCAATGCGGTAAAAACCATCGATAAGTCAGATATACGTGGCAAGCTCGGGGCTCTTTTTGAATTTCGTGACAAAATTCTGCCTGATACCCGAGACGAGTTGGGTCGGGT
Source organism: Veronia nyctiphanis (assembly GCF_004116385.1). Lineage (GTDB taxonomy): Bacteria > Pseudomonadota > Gammaproteobacteria > Enterobacterales > Vibrionaceae > Veronia > Veronia nyctiphanis. The sequence continues at coordinate 16,818 of NZ_PEIB01000014.1, forward strand.
GGCAGCGGGCTTTGCGATTAAGGTCAATGAACTGCAAGAGCAGGGTTTTGATGCCTACGGCAATGTCGGTGATTTGATGTTCCGAGACATGAACAGCGATCAAATTGCTGCGTCGCGCGTTGTCGCCAATCCGTCTTCTACCGCCGATGTAAAAGTTTACATCGATGACATCAATGTGGCACGTAGCGGTGATTACCAGCTTCGTTTTGATGGAGCAGCGTACAGCATTACCAATCCTGACGATCAGACTCAGTCTGTCACGCCAACTGGCGTTCCGCCAAGTTTCGAAATTGACGGTTTGAAAATTCAGATGGACTCGCCGATGAGTGCGGGTGATGCGTTAATTTTGCGTCCGTTTCGCCAAGGAGCTGGACAAATTGAAATCACCATGGATGACCCGGCAAAAATTGCCGCTCAGAGTTTTATCAGTTCACAATCCCGTCTGAGTGGAAGTGGTGACGTAAAAATAAACAGTGTGGGTGCGCAGGACCAGTTTCAGGTCGTGATTTCGAATGATGCTTCTCAATATACTGTGCTGGATAAAGACGGTAACACCTTGCTGACAGCAGCGGCCTATCCGCCATCATCACCGGTAACGGTTAACGGTACACAGTTCGAGTTAACGAACGGCGCGATGCCTAACGATGTTTTTGATATTAACCTGAACCCAGCTGTTGGTGAGAACGGCAACCTTCTGAAACTTCAGGCGTTGCAAACCGATAAGCAAATGGATGAAGGCCGCTCCAGCATCATTGACGTTTTCGAAGGGCTGAATACCCGTATTGGTATGTTAAAAGCATCAGCGGGTAACCAACGAGCGGTGGCGGTCACTGAACATGACGCTGCGCAAAGTAAAGTGGCCGAAGTCTCTGGCGTCAACCTTGATGAAGAGGCTGCCAACATGATGAAATTTCAGCAAGCCTACATGGCATCATCCCGCATAATGACAGCGGCGAATGATGCGTTTCAGCAATTGTTGAGTGCAACACGTTAAGGAGACTGAGTGATGATGAATCGTATTTCCAGCTTTCACAATTATCAGTCTGTTTCCAATGACATGATGAAGCAACAAGTCCGTATTCAGCAAAATCAAGATCAACTGGCATCAGGAAAACGCGTGCTGACAGCGGGTGATGATCCGGTTTCTTCTATTTATATTCAGAATTTTAAGCAACAAAACACCCAAATTGATCAGTATCTGGATTCGATCAACCTTGCCCGAAACCGTCAGGCTCGTGAAGAAATTGCCATCGACAATGCGGAGCAGTTGGTGGACAGTGCAAAACGCACGTCGTTGGCGATGATCAACGGTGCATTGTCTGAAGATGATCGTGAGGCGCATAAGCAAGAGTTGAAAGGGATTTTTGATAACTTCATGAATCTTGTTAACTCAAAAGATGAGTCCGGGAACTACCTGTTTGCAGGCACTCGCACTGATGCACAACCTTTCTTCCGCAACAACAGTGGTGACGTCACCTACGTTGGCGACAGTTATCACCGCAAATCGCAAATTGCAGCATCGCTTGATGTCGTGACCAGTGACCCGGGTGACAAAGTCTTTATGGATATTGATAATCCATTTGGCAATTACGATCCGACCTATGACCTTGGTGACGACTCAACCCTGTTGTTGTCGTCGGCAGTGAATGCCAACAACAGTGACAATGCGGCTTATGAAATATCGTTTGGCGCGGATGCCAGTGGCAACACAACTTATGAGCTTTTCCAGAATGGTGTTTCTGTTGATGCTGGCGTTTACGATCCTCAAAATGGTGTGAACTGGGGAACACTCTCGGTTCAAGTGGAAGGCAATATAGAATCGGGTGATTCGATAGACTTGTCTCGTCAAGATACTTTCAGCGTGTTTGAATCCTTCAAACATGCGATGGACATGTCAGACAAAGCGCCGGATGATGCTTCTGCGACTGCCGAATTGCACAAGGTCACTGAGCAGTTGGCGGGGGCTTTTAAACATTTAAACCAAGCCCGTTCTGATGTGGGTATTCGCCTGCAAACAATGGATCGTCAGGAAGAAACCCATCAAGATTTTAAGGTCGATCTCAACCGTTCATTAGGAACGATGGAAGATTTGGATTACTCAAAAGCTGTCATTGAATTGAATGAAAATATGCTGGCATTGCAGGCATCTCAACAAGCTTTCTCAAAAGCAAAATCGCTGAGTCTGTTCAATTATATGTAGATATATCAGTCAAAAGTTCGCCATTTTTCTTCGTTAGAAAAAAAAGAACCCCCGCAATTGCGGGGGTTCTTTTTTGTCACCATGTTTATTGGGAAGACAGTCGACCGGTAACATGCTTCACTATGCTGTCGACAACAGGATATTTGTTTTCGATGAGTGGTGGGTAGTAATAGCCGAAGCCCGTTTCCCACTCGAGTTTTACTGGCACATTATGATCAGAATCTTTATCCCAGCCATAGAACAGATGACATTCTTTGCCGATGGCATTGGTTAGTCGGAAGATTGCCGTTGCCGCGGTGATCACCAGATCGCAGGCCTCAATCAGCGCGCCAGTACCCACAAAATCATCACGCAGATCGATATCTTCAAGCTGGATAATGTCAACGCCGCTGAGTTTTTTGATTTTTCTAATCTCTTTACTGCAATCGTCATATTGAAGATTTACAAATAAAGCCTCGGGAAACGCTTCAACCAATCGGGCCACATCATCGACAGACAAAAAGTGAATGTTACGGCTTGCCCCCGCCAGACCACTTCGCCAGCTCAGACCGATTACGTGTTTTTTATTGTGCGCTTTTTTAAGTTCGTCGAAATGAGAGGACCATTTTTCAACTTGATCGTTGGGTGGTGAAAAATAGCTCGCCTGATAATGGTGCTTTCCTGATGATTGGTATGCAATGGCCGCAAGGCTGCCACCCGCAATCCAACTGGTAATATCACGTTTTACTTCTTCCGGAATGGCCATACTTTCATGGTCGACACGTTTGACGGGAACGGCGATAACCTCTGGATGTGAAATGTTAAGCACTGGCACCAGTCTTGGTTCGCAGGCAACATATACTTTTGCCGCATTCTCGACAACAATCGCTAAATTATGGAAAAACTCGATTTCATCACCCACGCCCTGTTCAGGGACGACCAATACGATGTCGCTTTTTGGTCTCGATAAATCCCACCGAGCAATGTCACCGCGATAACTCAGACGAGCACCAGATTCGATGCCTTTTTCAAAAGCGTCATAAAATGCATCCCAGTTATAGAGCGTCCTATGAATAAAACAGGCGTTGAATTGTGCTTCAATGTCCTGAGGGTAACGATTGAGATAATCATCAAGAATTTCGAGTGATTTTTTTGGCTCACCTGCGTACCAGAAGGTTTCAGCAAGACAAGGCAAAAACTTATCTTTTTGCTGTTCGGTTTCTGATTTGCTGATGGCCTTTGCCATTAGCTTTTGACATCTGATGATGCTTTCCGGCACAAAATTATGTTTATCGCGAAGTAGGCGAAAACCCGAAAAGGCGAGTTGAGACAAAAATTGACGATCATTAGGGTGCTCACGGTGCATGTCTGTCGCGACCCGATTGACCTCTATCCAATTTTGCTCATGTTCGTAGCTATTGATGATCAATCGCTGAGCAGTCAGTTCGGTCGGCGATGTTTTTAACACTTTTCGGCAATATTCTCGCCCGGCAGTGTAGTGCCCCATCATGATTTCGGCTTTTGCCAGCAACACGGTCAATCTAAGGTCTGATTCGGCAAGGTCGAGTCCACGCAATGCAGTTTGTCTCGCTGCTTCAGGCTTTTCGAGCTCGATCTGCAATTGGGAAAGTGCTTGATAGGCGGGCACATGGCGATCATCTATCGCCAATATTGCGGAGTAAAGATCTGCGGCTTGCTGGAAATTGCCGCCTTGCTCCATTTCAAGAGCAACGGCAAAGGTTTGCTCAATTTCATCCGACATAACCTGCCGTTTGATCATGGTACTGTCTGACATTTGTCGTTTGGTTTTTCGGCTGTCTGCGAGATTTCTTGTGGCGTCGGCCAGCTTTTGCCGCAATGCCAAAATATCTTGATTATCCGGTGCCTGTTCTTGCAACACCTCAACAATGAGCAGCGCATCTTTGTTATGCCTAACTGGTGCAGCAGGTTGGCCTTATCAAACCAGACTGAGAGATTTTCCGGTTCAACTTCCAGCGCCGCATCAAGACGAGATATTGCCGCATCAAATTTACCGTCCTCCATGTCGAGTACACACAGTATCTGGAGAACAGCCACTGAGTCCGGTGCATGATGAAGAATTTGTTCAAACACTTCGCGGGCTTGCAGTGGTTGCTTTTGTTGATACAAAGACACGCCGTGTTGAAATGCCTGATCGAGAGTCATTGCATTCTCAGAGGTGGTTTCATTCATAGTGTTTACCTGAAGTTGTTGTGCGCGCGAAGGCAGGTAGTTTTGCGACATTTTCTTTATAGTCCTATTTTTAGCAAATACCGTACCGACGCTGTAATTACGGGAGTTTTTTTCACTTTAACTTGTTTTAAGTCACACTATTCTGATGTCGAATTTCATGAGTCGACTTGTAAAATATGAATTTAATTGCTGTTATTGTAGGGACAACTTTTTGCCGCTTTTGCGGAGAGCATCAAAAAAAATTGTTGCCGCTTTTAAAATGACTTCTCCTAAGTTATTGGTTTTAAATAGATAAATTTTTTGGCATGCTATTTGTATATATTTTGAGCAAGTCCAAGTTTTTGTCTTGGCAGGTGAGAAACTAAGAGCAGAAAGGCAATACCCGCTGTGTAGTTTTCAAGTTGTAGATGCGGGCTAGCCGTTTTCGCAGAGTTAAGCGAAAGTCAAAGGAGAGCAAAATGGGTGTAACAGTTAACACCAACGTGTCTGCAATGACTGCGCAGCGTTACCTAAATCAGTCGACTAATGCACTCAGCACGTCGATGGAACGCTTATCTTCTGGTAGCCGTATAAACAGCGCCAAAGACGATGCAGCAGGACTGCAGATTTCAAACCGACTCATGACCCAAACTCGGGGTCTTGATGTGGCAATGCGCAACGCGAATGATGGTATTTCGATAGCGCAGACAGCCGAAGGTGCGATGCAGGAATCAACCACCATACTCCAACGCATGCGTGACTTGTCACTGCAGTCCGCGAACGGTACTAACAGCACGTTAGAGCGGGAAGCAATACAGGAAGAAGTCACTGCGTTGCAGGACGAACTCAACCGGATAGCAGAAACCACCGCTTTTGGTGGTCGGAAACTGCTAAATGGAACCTTCAGCCCCTCAGCATTCCAGATAGGTGCTGATGCGGGTGAAGCGATGACCATTACGATGACCAGCATCCGTGCGGATGACAGTCGAATGGGCGGGGTCGCATTTGAAGGCTCGAATGCCAAATCGTCTGGGTGGTCAGTTGCGGCGAGTAACAACACACTAAACATCACCTTTGATGCTGGAGCAGGCACGACAACAACGATCAAAATCGACGCTAAAGTCGGTGATGATATTGAAGAAGTTGCCACCTACATCAACGGTAAATCTGAAAGTAAGCTCAGCGCGTCAGTGACTGAAGATGGCGAACTACAGATTTTCTTCCGAGATGCCTATGTCGATGGCAACGTGACGTTTGGTGGTGGCCTTGCATCCTCACTAGGTATCACCACGGGCGCAGGTACAGCTGTAACTGCCCAGAGTATCGATGTCAGCACGTCTGGTGGGGCGCAACTGGGTGTCAGTATCATTGACTCCGCGTTGGACTACATCGATAAACAACGCGCTGATCTCGGTGCTAAGCAAAACCGTCTCAGTCATACGATCAATAACCTGGCCAGCATTCAAGAGAATGTGTCAGCGTCGAACAGTCGTATTCGGGATGTGGATTTTGCGAAAGAAACCACCCAGCTCACAAAAGGCCAGATTATGCAGCAGGCCAGTACATCAATTCTTGCTCAGGCGAAACAACTGCCGCAGGCTGCACTTAGCTTACTGGGTAATTAATGTGAGGCTAGTCGAGAAAAGCGGCATGGTATTGCCGCTTTTTTTATGGCTTTTTATCACATGGCCGTTCACATTCTGAATCACTCATTTTTACTGGCTTCAATAGCATCGGTCTTCACTTTTCACTCTATTTATTTTCCCTATAAACCTGCCCTCAAAAATATAACCCTCTAAAGAAAAAACATTTTTTGCCGACACAATAACCAAGAGCGGCTTGAGACAGCATCTCACGCTATTGGAGTTTGTCTGGAGGCAATATGTCATTCAGTATCTTGACCAATATGTCGGCTATGCGGGCATACCGGTTCCTGAACCGGACAAACGGTATGTTGAATACTGCCATGGAGCGCCTGGCGTCCGGACAGCGGATTAATAGCGCGAAAGATGATGCCGCCGGGTTACAAATAGCCAATCGCCTGAATAGCCACATACGGGGAATGGATGTTGGGCTGAGAAATGCAACGACGGCCTGTCAATGTCTCAGGTGTGGATGGCGCGATGGAAGAAGCAACCAGCATGTTATTCCGAATGCGGGATTTAGCCCTGCAGTCAACCAATGGCTCCAATACCGTGAAAGAGCGCGAAGCCATGCAGGAAGAAATTTCGGCGCTCAAAGATGAAATAAATCGAATTGCTGAAACCACGAGTTTTGCGGGTAAGAAGCTGCTCAATGGTTCGTTTGGGTCCGCGGCGATTCAATTTGGCGCAGAAGCGGGTGAAGCTGTACTGATGAAGCTTGATAGCTTACGTACAGAAAACAGTAACATGGGGGGCTATCACCACTCAGCTGCTACTGGGACATCGGCTGATTGGTCTGTGTCTGGCAGTGCCACCACAATAAGAATTAACTTCACCCCCAGTTCCGGCAAGGCCTTTGATATCACGATAAATGCAAAGGCTGGCGATGATATCGAAGAAGTCGCCACCTTGATAAACGGTCAAGCGGACGGAAGGCTGGCAGCCTCTGTGGATGGCGACGGCAAATTGCAGGTGTTCACACCTGAAACGGGTATGACGTCATTTAATATTAGTGGTGGCTTGGCCACTTCATTGTCCTTTATTGGGCTGGCTGGTATGGGAACTCTGAGCGCAAATAAAACGCTGGATGATGTAGATATCAGCTCGATTGGCGGCGCACAGCTCGGTGTCGGCATTATTGATGCCGCACTTGAGCACATTGACAGTGAAAGGGCGAAATCTGGGGCATTTCAGAATCGGCTTAATCACATCATGAATAATTTATCCATGACGCAGGAAAACCTGTCGGCCTCATATAGCCGAATCATGGATGCAGACTTTGCCCGTGAAAGTGTCAATTTCACCAAGGCACAGATTCTTGAACAGGCGGGTACCTCTGTTCTTGTTCAGGCAAAAGCACTACCGATTAATTTGTTATCCCTGCTGCGATGAATGTGATCGCTGTACCTCGGTGCTCGCTGTTTGACCATCAAGGTTGAGATCAAAACCTCATTTACGCTGCAGTTTTTAAATAGTTTAAAAAAAAGATAAAGGTTTTCGCCACCTTGCCGTTAAACAGGGTGAGAAAGAAGTGTACTGATTTTCCCTAGATTAGCTGGGCGGAAATCAGAGTAAGAACGAATGGAGAATAGTTATGGCTATTACTGTAAACACTAATGTGTCTGCAATGACCGCTCAGCGTTTCTTGAACAATTCAACTAACTCGTTGAATAACTCTATGGAGCGCCTTTCATCGGGCTTGCGCATAAACAGCGCAAAGGATGATGCTGCGGGTTTACAAATTTCTAACCGTCTGACAGCGCAAAGCCGCGGTCTGGACGTTGCAGTACGAAACGCAAACGACGGCATCTCGATGTCACAGACAGCAGAAGGTGCGATGGAAGAAACCACCAGCATCCTGCAACGTATGCGTGACTTGTCTCTGCAATCAGCTAACGGTGTTAACGGTGCGAAAGAACGTGAGTCAATTCAGGAAGAAGTGGTAGCACTTCAGGACGAATTGAACCGTATCGCAGAGACAACATCTTTCGGTGGTTCTAAACTGCTCAACGGCACATTCGGCACACGTGCATTCCAAGTGGGTGCGGATGCTGGTGAAGCTGTCATGATGGAATTCAAGAACATCCGTGCTGACGAATCAGAAATGGGTGGTCAGGTACACACCGCGGGTAATGGTCAGTCAGCTGGCTGGGCCGTCACTGCTGGTAACACCGAATTCAAGATGGTCATTGATGGTGGTGAGAGTATCACTATCAACGCGAAAGCGGGTGACGACATTGAGGAAGTAGCGACTTACATCAACGGTCAGTCAAACAAATCTGTCTCTGCATCTGTTAACGAAGACGGTGAACTAGAGATTGTTGCTGCAGCTGGCTCGACGATTACTTTCACAGGTAACCTATCAACATCTCTGGGCATGTCTAACGGCGCGGGTACCGCTGAGAGCATCCAAGACGTTGACGTGAGTACTGTGGGTGGCGCACAAACGGCTGTTGGTCTTATCGACAACGCTCTTAAGTATGTTGACTCTCACCGTGCTGAGCTGGGTGCGAAGCAAAACCGCCTGACTCACACTATCTCGAACTTACAAAACGTAAACGAGAACGTGAGTGCATCGAACAGCCGCATCAAAGATGTCGACTTTGCGAAAGAGACAACGCAATTCACCAAGTCTCAGATTCTACAACAGTCTGGTACCTCGATTCTGGCGCAAGCGAAGCAAGCACCATCGGCGGCACTGAGTCTGCTAGGATAATTAGGTAACGTTATGAAATGGTGGGTGGTTATCACCCACCATGACTGACCGAAGAGGTGAACAGCAATGGACAATTCATCCGTTTCCCTGTCATCTAATGCTCAAGTCAATCCACAAACAGGCACAAATGTTGCTAATAAAAAAGTGGATGGAGAGCAACCTAAAATCGCAAACCAGCGAGTGCCTGTCTCTACTGAGACAGAAGCTGCTAGCAATAGCGAGCAACTGAAAGAACAGTTAGGCAAGGCACAAAAGCTGCAAAAAGAGCAGCTTGAAATGCTGGTATCACGGTTAGATGATTTTGTCTCTACCTTCAACAAGGGCCTGTCGTTTCGACTCGACGAGGCATCTGGTAAAAGTGTTGTCACTGTGTACGAAATGAGTACCGGCGATGTGATACGCCAGATACCTGAGAAAGAAATGCTGGAACTTGCTCAACAGCTCTCGCTTCATGCAAGAGGGCTGGTTCAGGAAAAAGTGTAAGTAGAGGCAATTATGGGCTTAAGTGCATCAGGCTTAGTCAGTGGTTTAGACATAAACAATCTGGTTAGCCAACTTGTTGAGGCAGAGCGTGCCCCAAAACAAAGTCGCATTACCAAACAGCAAAATGATATAGAAACTGATATCAGTGCTTATGGTCGACTTAAAGATGCGCTGGATACGATGAAAGACACTATGTCTAAATTTCGTAAAGACCATACGTTCGCAGCCAGAAGCTCTGCTTCCGATAACCCGGAGGCTGTTTCTGTTTCTGCTGAACACGATGCGATGACAGGGTCGTATTCCGTTGATGTACAGCAGTTGGCACAATCCCAGAAATTGGTGTCCGACGCGTTTACAGAAGACAAAAACTTTGGTTCCGGTAGCCTGACGCTCCAACTGGGTTCGGAATCTATCACTCTAAATGTTGGCGAGACAGAAAATACGCTTGCCGATATTGCCAGCCTCATCAATAAACACGCTTCCAACCCCGGTATTGCTGCTTCTGTCATCAAAGATGATGACGGTGAACGGCTTATCCTCGGTTCCGAGAAGACAGGCGCGGACAACACGATCACGCTTACCGTCGATTCAAGCACCACGGGTGATCTCAATAGTTTGGCGTATGTGCCCGGTACAGTGAACAATCTCACAGAAGTACAGGCGGCAAAAGATGCCCGTATTGTTGTTGACGGTCTTGCCACTATCACAAACTCCAACAATACCTTCAGTAGTGCTATTCCTGGTGTGAAAATTGAAGCGAAAGAGTTGAGCAATGGCTCCCCTGTCAATATTTCTGTCAGTGAAGACAAAGCAGCAGTAAAAAAGGTAATGGAAGAGTTTGTTGACTCTTACAACGCTTTTTATCAAATCACCCAGTCTGTGGCGAAATATGACCCTGAATCGGGAACTGGCGGTGCGTTAGTCGGTGATAGCCTGATTCGTTCCGCAACCAGTCAGTTGCGTGCGGTCTTCTCTTCGCCAATTGAAGGCGCACCAGACACAATGAAAACACTCAGTGAGTTTGGTGTGACGACCACGATGGAAGGGCGTCTGGAAATAGATTCAACCATCATGGACAAACAGCTTGATCAAAACTTCAGCAAGCTGGGTGACTTTTTTGATGGCAATAATGGTTTTGCCAAGAAATTAGAGGACACTGTCGACCGGTTTACCAGTTTTACCGGGTCGATAAAAAGCCGTGAAAACAGCCTGAATGAACAAAAAAATCGTCTCGATGATGATCAGGTCACATTAGACTTACGCATGGAACAATTAGAAAAAAGAACCATGAGTCAGTTCACGGCCATGGAGAGTGCGATGGCGCAGATGCAGTATCAAATGTCCGCCATGATGAGCATGATGCCACAAATGGGTAACCAATAATGGCATTACTGTCAGCTCTCAACCATATTGATGAGCAACTGCTTTCTCTTCTGAATGAAGAGAGTCTTGATCATGAAAGATTGGCATATTTATTGAAAGAACGAGAAGGTTGCCTTGGTGACATTGAAAAAGCCCAGAGCTTTACTGATAAGACAGTATGGGAAGACGCAATGTCCAGAAGTCAGACGATTTTTGACAAGATAAAAGAGCACCACAGTCTGGCGTCGCAACTGATGTTTAAGTTGCAAAAAGGACGCAAGTCGATACAGGTATATCAACGCATTAGCCGGTGAGGAATATTATGAGAGGCTCCCTTAAAGCCTATAAAAAAGTCTCGATAGACAGTCAGCTAAGTGAGGCATCGCCACACAAGGTCGTACAAATGCTGATGGCTGGTGCCATTGAACGCCTTGTTCAAGGCAAGGCAGCAATGCAAACAGGTAACATTTCTGTGAAAGGCGAACGTCTCGGTAAAGCGCTGGACATCATCATAAGCCTTCGCACATGCCTGTCTATGGATGATGGTGGTGAAATCGCAGAAAACCTTGATGCCTTGTATGATTTCATGATCCGTCAGATTTCTGTCGCGAATAGAGACAATGAAGAACAACCCATCGACGATGTTGTCGAGATCTTAAAAGAGATCAAATCAGCGTGGGATCAAATTCCTGCTGAATTTCACGATGGAAATGTTGTTGGGGCCTGAGTCACACTTCATACATATTCCTATTGAATTGCACTAGGCTCACAGGTTTTGTGGGTCTTTGGTTGCCATATGTCGCACATTAATTACAATAGCGCGACGTGCAACGCTAATTGGCATTAGTTGCGTAAAAAATCAATGGAATTTGAGGTAGATACTACTCACTCATGCAATGTTTAGCGAAGGTTCTTGTAGTAGATGATGACGAACGGTTTCGTCATGATCTCGGTGTCATTTTTGATTTCATAGGCGAACAGTTTATTACCTGCTCGTCAGCTGAGTTCGATCAAGCCATCTGGAAACAGGCGGAAGGCACTTTTTTTCTCGGGCATATTCATGCTCCCGAACACCTTGCTCAAATTTCTGATTTCCTGTCTATAAACAACCATATCCCTGTTATCGCGCTTAGTTGTAACGCCAGTGCAGTATCTGGTTTGCCGAATTTTGTTGGTGAGCTGGCGTTGCCCCTTAACTATCCCCAGTTGGCTGATGCTCTTCGCCACTGTCAGGAGTTCTCCGGTAAGAACGCGATAAAGATCCCTCAGCTTCATCAGAAAAATACGCTGTTTAGAAGTATGGTTGGCCGTAGTGATACGATCACTGAAGTCCGTCACCTGATAGAACAGGTTGCCCCGACGGATGCAAATGTGTTGATCCTTGGTGAGTCAGGAACAGGAAAAGAAGTCGCTGCCCGTAATATTCACTTCCACTCCAGCCGTGGTAAAGGACCGTTTGTTCCGGTTAACTGCGGGGCGATCCCTCCGGATCTGTTGGAAAGTGAACTTTTTGGCCATGAAAAAGGCGCGTTTACAGGTGCTATCTCAGCGAGAAAAGGCAGATTTGAGTTAGCCGAAGGTGGAACGCTGTTTCTTGACGAAATTGGCGATATGCCTCAGCCGATGCAGGTAAAGCTGCTACGCGTGCTTCAGGAGCGTTGTTTCGAGCGGGTTGGTGGTAGCAAGACGATCAACGTCAATGTGAGGGTTGTGGCCGCCACTCACCGTAACTTGCCGACAATGATTCAGGACGGTGGATTCCGTGAAGATTTGTTTTATCGACTCAATGTTTTTCCGATAGAAATGCCAGCACTGCGTGAACGTATCGAAGACATTCCGCTGTTGGTGCAGGAGTTACTCGCCAGATTAGAGGCGGAGGGTGGGGATAAAGTCCACCTTACGCCAAGAGCAGTGTCTTCATTGATGGAGCATGCTTGGCAAGGAAACATTCGCGAGTTAGCCAATCTGATTGAGCGTCTCGTGATCCTCTATCCGGGTCAGATGGTCGACGTCAATCGTCTTCCTTCAAATTACCGTTACACTGACGTCCCTCACTTTACTCCTGAGCCTGGTTCTGGCTATCTGGAAACAGAAGAAGAACAAGAAAGGGACGCATTGAATGCCATGTTCTACGAAGAAGACCCTATCGATGAAGCGGTGGCAGCACTGAATGAGTTACCGCCAGAAGGTGTCAATCTAAAAGAGATGCTTGCTGATCTGGAAATCGATATGATCAGGCAAGCACTTGAGGCGCAAATGGGTGTCGTTGCGAGGGCTGCTGATATGCTTGGTATGCGTCGAACAACACTTGTTGAGAAAATGCGTAAGTATGGCCTCAACAAAGATGACATTGTCTGATTGCATTCAAACCTAAGCGTAATACTTACGTCAAAAAAACGAAGTCAAAAAAATGACTTCGTTTTTTTATCTGAATCACCCGTTAATCCCTTGATATATTTAGACTAAAAATTGGCACACTCCATGCTTAAAGCTAATCATGTCAGAAACCAAACGTGGTTAGTGAAGAAAGATGGATGCTATTGATTCGCCGTTAGGATCACTTGAACAACAAACTCAGCGATACAAGCAGGTACTCGATGTTATGCCTGCTGGTGTTATCCTCCTGGATTCTCGCGGATGTATTGCAGAAGCAAACCCTGAAGCTTTGCGTTTGTTGGGTGAACCTCTTGAGCGCGAGCGTTGGTTCGATGTTATACAGCGCGCCTTCTCACCTCGTGACGATGATGGGCATGAGGTGTCTCTCAAAGATGGCCGAAAGGTAAAACTCGCCATATCTGCGTCTGAACAGGGTCAGCTGATTCTGATCACCGACATGACAGAGACCCGCCTTCTACAATCTCGAGTCAGCGATCTGCAACGATTGTCGTCACTTGGGAAAATGGTGGCGTCTTTGGCGCATCAAGTTCGCACCCCGCTGTCGAGCGCACTGTTATATGCCGAGAATTTGGCAGTACCGTCGCTGACCGATGATTCTCGCCAGCACTTTCAGCGGAAGCTTGTCGATCGCCTGCATGATCTCGAAAAGCAGGTTAATGACATGCTGCTATTTGCGAAGGGCGGCGATAACAAAGTCATTAATCGCTTCACGTTGGAAGATTTACTGAACGAATTCGAGCCTATGGTTGAGACAACCGTCATGGGACATAACGTCGACTTTGCGATTAATTGCCTCGATGAATCTCACTGTCTGATAGGCAACGTCAATGCGTTGGCAAGTGGATTATCAAACCTTGTCCTCAATGCAATTGATATATCTGGCAAAGGCTGCAAGGTTGTCGTCGATGTCAGAGCTATCGACGATAAGGTATTAATCTCGGTTGCCGACAATGGCCCGGGGATTGAGAAAGCACTGCAAGAGCAAATTTTTGAACCTTTTTTCACAACACGCAAACAAGGCACTGGCTTGGGTTTGACCGTCGTACAGATGGTATGCCATGCCCACAAAGGACAGTTAACTGTCAATTCTGAGCCGGGAAAGGGAGCCTGTTTTACCCTTTGTCTGCCAGTGGCTGAAAACGCAGATGCGCAGCCCGTTCATTTTTCAGGAGATACACAATGAAACAGAGCAAAGTTCTGATCGTAGAAGACGACGCAGGCTTGCGTGAGGCACTGGTCGATACGCTGGCTCTGGCAGGATACCAATGGATTGAGGCAGACAGTGCAGAAGAGGCCCTTCTTCTCCTTAAAAAAGAGTCTGTCGATATTGTTGTCTCTGATGTTCAAATGGCGGGGATGGATGGACTTGCGTTGTTGCGTAACCTGAAAATTAATTACCCTAAGCTACCCGTCTTATTGATGACAGCTTATGCCAATATTGCTGATGCAGTATCTGCAATGAAAGAAGGCGCCATCGACTACATGGCCAAACCTTTTGCGCCTGAGGTGCTCCTCAACATGATTGGACGATATGCGCCACCTCATGTCGATAAAGTCGATGCAGTGGTCGCGGATCCAAAAAGTAAGGCCTTGATGGCGTTAGCCGATAAAGTGGCGAAAACTGACGCTAACGTGATGATCCTGGGCCCCAGTGGTTCTGGTAAAGAGGTGATGGCGCGTCATATCCACTGTAACTCTACCCGCCATGACGGCCCCTTTGTCGCGATTAACTGTGCAGCAATTCCAGAAAATATGTTGGAAGCGACGCTGTTCGGCTACGAAAAAGGCGCGTTTACCGGTGCAGTGCAGGCGTGTCCGGGTAAGTTTGAACAGGCGCAGGGTGGCACGATTTTGCTGGATGAAATCAGCGAAATGGATTTGTCTCTGCAAGCCAAGCTATTGCGTGTGCTGCAAGAGCGCGAAGTGGAAAGGCTCGGCGGACGTAAAAGCATTCAATTGGATGTTCGCGTGTTGGCAACCAGCAACCGTGATTTACGCCATTACGTCGAGCAAGGTAACTTCCGTGAGGATTTGTACTACCGCCTGAATGTTTTTCCTATCAGCTGGCTGCCTCTAAAAGACAGGCAGGGCGATATTCTGCCTCTGGCCACCCATCTGACTCAGCGTCACAGCCTGAAACTGGGACAGGGTGTGCCTGATATAAAAAGTTGCGCTGCGCAAAAACTGGTGTCATACCCATGGCCCGGTAATGTCAGGGAATTGGATAACGTTATTCAACGAGCATTAATTCTGTGCGGGAATAACCAGATTCAGGCTGAGGATATCCTTCTTGAAGGGCTGGATTGGCAAGATGCCAATGGTTTGACGGAGCAGGTATCGACATTCGTGGCACCTACCACGACTGTTCAGGCTGAGCCTTCTTCAATGGACTTGCCAATGTCTGTGAAAGAAGGGTTGGGTGGTGAATTGCGAGAGCAAGAGTTCGCGATTATTCTTGACGCATTAAAAGCCTGTGAAGGGCGCCGAAAAGATGTTGCCGAGAAACTTGGTATTAGCCCAAGGACCTTAAGATACAAGCTCGCGAAGATGCGTGATGCTGGAATCGAACTACCGGGCTAGGTATCACCCAATAAAGTAACAGCAAAGATAATGGCTTGCTTTTTGCATTAGATGGTAAGAAGCACAGTATTTATCTAGTCTCAAGGGATTGAGTCAAAATTTTGACAGCGAAGGTGGCAGATGAAAATCAACGCAATGCAACAGGAAATGCAAGCCCTAATGGCAGAAGCTCAAAACACCAGTCGCCCAGCAACTGGCCAACAGGTCGGTCAAGATTTTGGTCAACTTTTATCGAGCGCAATCAACACTGTTAATGGTCTACAGAAATCATCGTCTGATATGACGACAAGGTTCGATCAGGGAGACCGCAGTGTCAGTTTGTCAGATGTCATGATTGCCCGAAACAAATCCAGCGTTGCTTTTGACGCAACGGTGCAGACAAGAAATAAGCTTGTCGAAGCCTACAAAGAACTGATGAACATGCCTGTTTAACCTGGGATCTAAACCGTGGCAGAAGAAAGTCAAAATACAGATCTGGCAATATCAGACACCGTGGCAGCATTACCTGCAGCCGCAGACGTTGGTGATGATGTGTTGGTAGCACCTGCAAACGATTCCTCCAGTGTGTTAGGCGGGATGGATTTTGCTCGCCAGCTGATCCTAGTAACGGCATTGGCCATCTTCATTTCACTGATCATCATGATGTTCTTCTGGCTCAGAGAGCCAGAGCTTCGTCCGTTGGGTCAGTATGAAACCGAAGATCTTATTCCTATTCTTGATCACCTTGACAGCAAGAAAGTGGATTACCGCCTTGATGGCAATACCATCATGGTACCTGCGAATGAATACGGTGATATCAAGCTTGATATGGTCAGGGGCGGCCTCAATCAGCGTACTGAAGAGGGCGATGATATTCTTTTGCAGGATATGGGCTTTGGTGTCTCTCAACAACTTGAACGTGAACGGCTTAAACTGAGCCGTGAGCGCCAGTTGGCAACGGCAATAGAAAAAATTCAGCATGTTAAGAAAGCGCGTGTTCTTCTTGCGTTGCCGAAACGAAGCGTATTTGTTCGCCACAACGAAGAAGCGTCAGCAACTGTATTACTCTCATTGAGGAATGTCAGCACGCTGGGGCAGGAAGAAGTCAATTCCGTCGTTGATATGGTTGCATCGGCCGTACCGGGTTTAAAACCTAATCGGGTTACGGTGACTGACCAACATGGTCGTTTGCTCAGCTCGGGTAGTCAGGACCCGCTCTCGGCGGCACAACAAAAAGAATACGAACTCGAGCGTAAGCAAGAACAGACATTACGTGAAAAAATTGATGCCATTTTGATTCCGGTCCTCGGGCTTGGAAACTACACCTCACAGGTTGATATCACGCTGGATTTCACGAAAACAGAAGAAACGCGCAAACGCTTTGACCCGGCGACGCCCGCGACACGCAGCGAGTATAGCCGAGAAGATTACAATAACAGCGACCTCGTTGCAGGTATTCCGGGGGCATTGAGCAATCAGCCTCCTGCCGACTCGGCAATTCCTGAGGACGTGAAAACACTGAACAACGGTGAAAATGCCGAGAATGGCTCACTCAGCCGCGAGTCAACCCGTAACTATGAGCTGGATACCACCATTAGCCACAAACGTTCACAAACGGGTGTCATCAGCAGGCAGACAGTGTCTGTTGCTGTGAATTATGTTCAGGGCGTCAATAGTGAGACTGGCGAAGCCACATTTGGCCCGGTTGCCGACGCGGAGCTCGAAAAGATTCGGCGTCTGCTGATGGGCGGCGTTGGCTTCTCTCAAGCTCGTGGTGATGTGCTTGAAGTGATATCTGTTCCATTTGTCAGACCAGAAGTCGAAGAAATTGGCGATGTCCCAATTTGGGAACATGAGAACTTTAATGATTGGATACGCTGGTTAGCAGGCGCACTGATTGTTATTGTCGTCATTCTTGTACTCATTCGCCCTGCATTGACTAAGTTGATGTACCCAGAGCAGGACGACGATGGCATGCTGGGGCCGAATGGCGAAATGCTTGGCCCTGATGGCCTGCCATTGAACCCTGACGATGATATTGGCCTGATAGGCGCAGATCTTGATGGTAGTGGGGACTTCTCTATCGGCGATTCCGGTGTCGGTTTACCGGACCTCCACAAAGACGAAGATATGCTCAAAGCTGTCCGTGCATTGGTGGCTAATGAGCCAGATCTGGCAGCACAAGTTGTTAAAAACTGGATAAGTGAAAATGGCTGAGAATGAAAATGCTGAAGGCACCCTTTCAGGGATTGAGAAAGCTGCAATACTGCTTCTCAGTCTCACCGAGCAGGACGCCGCGAGTATTATCCGTCACCTAGAACCCAAGCAGGTTCAGAAAGTGGGTCAAGCGATGACGTCGTTGACCGATCTTAGCCAGGAGCGTGTTGCCGCGGTTCACAGTTCGTTCATCGAAGAGATCCAGCAGTACACCTCGATCGGTATGGGCAGTGAAGACTTTGTTCGTAACGCATTGGTCGCTGCATTGGGTGAAGATAAGGCTAACAACCTTGTCGATCAAATTATCTCTGGTGGTGCCTCTCGCGGTCTTGAGGCGCTCAAATGGATGGATCCTCGTCAGGTTGCCTCCATTATTTTGAATGAGCACCCGCAGATCCAGACTATCGTCCTGTCGTATCTTGAGCCGGAACAGTCTGCCGAGATACTGACACAGTTTGCCGAACGTGATGCCTTAGATTTGGTGATGCGTATTGCTACACTTGAAGAAGTGCAGCCTGCCGCATTGAAAGAGCTGAACGAAATCATGGAAAAACAGTTTGCCGGTCAGTCTGGCGCGCAAGCGGCCAAGATTGGTGGCCTGAAAGCCGCAGCCGATATTATGAACTACATGGACAAAACCATGGAAGCGGCGCTCATGGAGCAAATCGAGCAGAACGACGAAGATATGGCATCCCAGATTCAGGATCTCATGTTCGTTTTCGACAATCTGGCCGATGTCGACGATCGTGGTATTCAGGCTATCCTCCGCGACGTTCCGCAGGAAGCCCTGCAAAAAGCACTCAAAGGTGCGGAAGAAGGGTTGCGCGAGAAGATGTTTGCCAACATGTCCTCCCGTGCTGCAGAAATGCTGCGTGACGATTTGGAAGCCATGGGCCCAATCAGGGTGGCCGATGTCGAGACCGCTCAGAAAGAAATCCTGTCTGTGGCACGACGCCTTGCCGACTCTGGCGAGATCATGTTAGGTGGCGGCGGTGCCGACGAATTCCTATAAGAAACAGGCGGCCACTGGCTGCCTGTTATCGTTAATTTTTGTTTGGAGTGAATGATGACTGATGATCGCCGTCGCGGCTTTATTCGCTCTAATGAACTACCTTCGGATACCTTTAGTCGTTGGTCTCTCCCAGATCATCATGACAAAAAGCCGCCGCCGCGTGAAACCGCGTTAAATTTTGATCCCGGTTGGGCGCCTGAGATTGAGGAAGAAGATCTTCAGCATAATGAACCACACGTCGCCGTAAAACCTCTGACCGCTGATGACTTGGAAGAAATTCACTCTTCTGCCGTTGAAGAGGGTAGAGAAGAGGGACGTCAGGCTGGTTTTGATGAGGGACGTGAAGCCGGTTTCGCTGAAGGTCGAGAAGCGGGCTTTGAAGAAGGTCGAGAAGCCGGCTATCAGGAAGGTTTGACTAACGGTCAGCAAACGATTGATGAAAAGTGCCAGCAGCTTGGCGAAATGATTGAAAAGCTGGCACATCCCCTACAGCAGGTTGATCAAAGTATCCATCAGCAGATGATGGATGTGGTTTTGATGCTTACTCGTTCCCTTATCGATGTTGAAGTACAAACAAATCCCCAAGTTATTTTGTCGACGTTGCGTGAAGCGGTGCAGTCATTGCCAGTGTCGGGGCGAAAAGTCTCTGTCTATCTGCACCCTGAAGATCGCGAAAGAGTTGAAGATGCCCACGGTGAGCAGGGTATCGCAGAACGAAACTGGAAATTGGTATCAGAGCCTTCTTTGAATGTTGGTGATATTCAATTGCATTGTGAAGACTCGTCTGTTGACTATCGTATGGAAGACCGTGTTCGACATTTACTCGAACAGTTCAGCGGGCAGAACCCTGTCCCTGATGTACCTGCACCTCCGGGAAACCATCAGAATGTATTACTTGATGAGCCCAAAGAACCCGTTGGAGAGCCCCCTGTTGTTGAAAGTGAAATTCACACTGAAACGTCAGAGGTAATGGACGCGTCCGCCGAGCAAGTTGAAGAGCATACTGAACCTTCTGCGCCAGAAACGACGCCAGAGAACAATAATGCAGAGCCTGTCTGAGCGATTCAACACGCTCAAAACCGCTAATCTAGTGACAAGACCTGTCGCCTCAGGGCGACTGGTGCGTGTCGTCGGTTTGACGCTTGAAGCCATTGGCTGCCGGGCGTCCGTTGGAAGCCTTTGCCGTGTTGAAACCCTCCACGGTGATATTGAAGCTGAAGTCGTTGGTTTTTCGGGCGAAACACTTTTCCTGATGCCCAGTGAACAATTGACCGGCGTATTACCGGGCGCGAGAGTGACCCCGTTAGTGCACGAACAAGGCATTGCTGTTGGCCCAGAATTACTGGGTCGCGTGATTGATGGCGTTGGTAACCCACTTGATGGTAAAGGCGAACTGTTCACTGAAAAGAAAGCATCATTCACTGCTCATACGATTAACCCTCTTGCGAGAAAGCCAATAGACTCGCCGCTCGATGTCGGTATTAAATCAATAAACGGTTTATTGACGGTCGGTAAAGGTCAACGTATCGGTCTTTTTGCCGGTTCCGGTGTCGGTAAATCAGTGACACTTGGCATGATGACCCGCGGAACGACAGCGCAGGTGGTTGTGGTTGGGCTAATTGGTGAGCGGGGCCGTGAGGTCAAAGAGTTTATCGATGAAATTCTTGGTGAAGAAGGACGTGCACGTTCAGTGGTTATTGCCGCTCCGGCTGATTCGTCACCATTGATGCGTTTGAAAGGTTGCCAGACGGCGCTGACCATAGCTGAGTACTTTCGCGATCAGGGATTAGATGTCTTATTGCTCATGGACTCGCTGACTCGCTTTGCCCAAGCTCAACGTGAAATTGCGTTATCTGTCGGTGAGCCCCCCGCGACGAAGGGTTATCCGCCTTCTGTTTTTGCCAAACTCCCCGCGCTTGTTGAGAGAGCAGGAAACGGCAGTGACGGGCAGGGCTCAATTACAGCATTTTTTACCGTACTGACTGAAGGGGATGATTTACAAGATCCTATTGCCGATGCGGCGCGTGCCATTTTGGATGGACATATTGTTTTGTCGCGTGAAATGGCTGATGCTGGGCATTATCCCGCTATTGATGTTGAACGTTCCGTGAGTCGTGTGATGCCAAACATTGTTAATGAAGAGCATATGTTGATGGCACGTGCGGTTAGGCAAGTGCTGTCAGTTTGCCGGAAAAATCAGGATTTGGTATCGATTGGCGCTTATAAGCCGGGTACCGATCAGGCTATCGATCAGGCGTTTACGTTCAAGCCAAGGCTTGATCAGTATTTGCAGCAAGGGATGAAAGAAGTGGTGCCATACGATATGTGTGTCAACATGCTTCGTTCGTCACTTCAGGGCTGAGGAAGAATAAATGGCTGACTCAGCGATGGATCTTCTGTTGGAAAGGGCAAAGTCAGACGAGCAGAACGCACAACTGGCGCTTGTTGCCGCTCAGCAAGAGCTGGAAGGTTACCGCCGACAGCTCGAACAAATTGAACAATACCGCTTCGATTACTGCAAACAAATGACCGCCAGAGGCCAGCAAGGCCTTTCCGCCAGTAACTACGGGCATTTGAATCGATTTATCGTTCAACTTGATGAAACATTGGCAAAACAGCGGCAAGCGGCAACATCTTTCGAACAGAAAGTCGAAGATTGCCGTATCTACTGGCACGATTGCCGCGAAAAATACCGTGCGTTGGAGTGGTTGTGTGAGAAACGCAAAAACGAAGAAAAAAAACGCGCAGAAAAAATAGAACAAAAACAAATGGATGAATTTGCCACTCTCTCCTATTTCCGCCAATTACAAAAAAAATCCAATTTGGCCTGATAATTGCTATCTAACAGTTAATAAAGCAATAAATGCGTTGATGAGCCTGATAAAACGGGCCATCTGACCTTATTAACTGATGATGGTAATCATATGAATCAGTCAGCACTTCCTCTTAGTGGCCTTTCACTGAAATCGGCACCTGCACCGACAGAGAGTAAAGCGGCGGCGCCTGATACGCGCACTGATAGCGAGACGTTTAAAGATACGTACTCGAATATGGTTGCAGACGATAAGCCTCTGATATTAAGGAGCCTGAAAAGGTTGAGAAAACCGAAAGTGCTTCTGTTCAGAAAACCGCATCGTCAGAAGAGCCTGAAAGTCAAAACGTGACTAATGATGAAGCTCAGTCTGATGCGGCCGTCGAAGGCCATTCAATGGAGGCTGACGCTGAAACGGCAGAGGGTGACCAGACAGACATTGCTGCTGAAGCGCCTGTTGATCTGGAAACAGAACAAGCCTTGTTGGACTCTAAAGCATTACTTGAACGATTAAATGCCTCTTCCGCTGCGCTTTCCGATGATGTAAAAATGGCTGCCTCGAGCAAGGGAGAGCTCATTGATGCACCTGTTAACGATGAAAATATCGTGTTTGAACCTACTGGCAAGACATTGCCGCAAACCGGCGTGTTACTTGCCGAGCAGTTTCGTTCAGCCAATCCTGAGGCCTCTGACGCCATAGATCCAAAGATACTCATTGATGGCGAAGTGGCTGAGTTGTCAGAAGCTGATCTGCAGCAACTGATCACGCTTATCCAAAAGTCACCAGAGCTTGCCGCCTCGCTCAGCAGTGAACAACTCGAAGCATTAAAGGCTGCTACACAATCACCTGAGATGCTTTCTGACGAACAAAAAACCGTGCTTGCAACACTCAGTAGTGAACTCAAAATTGCCGATAACGTTGTGTCTACTCAAGTGGCAAAAAGCGAGCAGGTAGATAACAAAGCGTTATCGATGAGCGATAAGCCGACACTTGATACATCAACGAAAGTGACGAGTACTGACGCAAAACTGGCAAGTCTGGAAATGATGAAGCATATTGCTTCACAGCAGGTAACTGACGCAGGCAAGCCACTACAAGACACCAGTCTAAAGCAATTCTCTCAACCCACTCAGATTGTCGCTGATCAGGCTGTCCAAGTGTCAACCCAAGCCAAACCTGAGTTATCACAGGCTGTGTTAGCGGCGTCTGGTTTCAGCCAGAGCGAGCTGCAAAAAGCGGTGAAAGAGGGAATATCTCCAGAGCTTGCGAAGTTGCAGCTTAATGCGCAGGCTGACGGTAAAATGGCGCAGGCTGAGGCAAAACCTGAAGTACTCGCCCAACAATTGGCGGCATCATTTGGCCAGCAAGGGTCAACCATTGCAGCAAAACTCGACACCAGCGTGGCACAAAGCCCACTGCAATTGAGTACCAATCAAAATGAAGCCGCTGCGGCTCTTGCTGAGCGCGTGAATATCATGATGTCAAAAAATTTACGTCAGGTTGATATCCGCCTTGATCCACCTGAACTTGGCCGTGTACAAATTAAGCTTTCAATGGGCAGCGATCAGCAGGCATCGGTTCAGTTCACGGTATCCAGTCAGCACGCCAGAGATGCATTAGAGAGTACGATGCCAAGGCTTAGAGAAATGATGCAACAACAAGGACTTCAGCTTTCTCAGTCCAGCGTTCAACAACAAGACAGTGGCAATCGACAGGCATTTAGTGGCGATGGCCAACAGGGTGATAACAAAGGTTCCTCTGACTCAGGTCACAATGGCGTAAAGTTAGAGGAAGATGCAAACACTTTGGTACGGGATTTGTATATTAGACCTGCATCGGACGGCGTTGATTACTACGCCTGAGCCAAAAACGTGTCATAAAGTCTTGGTGAAATAACCCATTAGTCACTCTGTAGGTAGATTGAGGTAGTAAATGGCTGACGAAGAACAGGAAAATACAGAAGAAGAAGGTGGTGGTGGTAAATCGAAACTGCTTATCATCATTATCGCTGCTGTCGTATTATTGGCGGGTGGTGGCGGTGCAGCCTTCTTTTTGATGTCAGGCGGTGACGAAGCGCCACCTGAAGCGACAGCATCGCAAGAGAAAGCGGTGTCTGATGCGCCACCTGCTCCGGCACTGTATGTTACGTTAGACATGCCATTTATTTTTAACGTGACCGGAGATAGTGCACACAGGCTGGTACAGGTAGAAATTCAATTGATGGTACGCGGTGAGTCTCATCAATTTATGGTTCAGCAGAATTTACCGCTGGTAGAGTCGGCATTACTGGAAGCATTTGGTAAAGCGACTGTACAGCAACTGCGAACAGCACAAGGACAGGATGAAGTCCGCCAGATGGCGGCAGAATCCGTTCAAAATGCGATGGAAAAAGCCATTGGCGAAGCGTCGTTGAACGGGTGTTATTCACTGGTTTTGTAATGCAATAGGTGTGATGTGACCGACTTACTCAGTCAGGACGAAATTGATGCTCTCCTCAGTGGTGGCGATCCGCCGGATGATGAGGTAGAAGCTGATGTGCCCGCCGAGAGTGGCAGTGCCAACAGCTACGACTTTTCATCACAGGATCGGATTGTCCGTGGGCGAATGCCTACGCTGGAACTTATTAATGAGCGCTTTGCCCGTCATATGCGGATCAGTATATTCAATATGCTGCGCAAGACGGCTGAAGTCTCGATCAACGGTGTCCAGACACTAAAATTTGGTGAATATCAGAATACCCTTTTTGTCCCGACCAGTTTGAACATGGTTCGCTTCCGGCCGCTTAAAGGTACCGCCCTGATAACGATGGAAGCCCGTCTGGTATTTATTCTCGTCGAGAACTTCTTCGGAGGGGATGGACGTTACCACGCGCGTATCGAAGGGCGTGAATTTACGCCCACAGAGCGTCGTGTTATCCGCATGCTGTTGAAGCTGATTTTCGAAGATTACATTGATGCCTGGGAACCAGTGATGAATGTGGAATTCGATTATCTGGATTCGGAAGTGAACCCAGCAATGGCGAACATTGTCAGCCCGACAGAAGTTATCGTGGTCAGCTCATTCCATATTGAGCTTGACGGTGGTGGCGGCGATTTCCACATAGTGTTGCCATACTCGATGGTAGAGCCTATCCGCGAAATGCTGGATGCTGGTATTCAGAGTGATAAGGGCGATACCGACCACCGTTGGACAACAGCGTTGGAAGAGGAAGTGATGGGTGTTGAGGTGCTTCTGACAGCAAAACTGCTCGAAACCCAATTGTCACTCCGTGACTGATGGAAATGGAACCTGGGGATGTGATCCCGGTGAAAATGCCAGAACATTGCACGGTGTTTATCGAAGATTTGCCGACCTTCCGAGGGAAGATGGGGCAATCGAATGAAAATATGGCGATAAAGATTACAGAAAAACTCAAGCGTCCTGAGGTCGCGAAAAGCGACATCATGCTGCTTGAGAAAAAAGAGTCAAAAAACAGAGATGAAGACTAAAGATATCTCTGTGAGAAATATGATGGCAGTCGAAATGACGAATACGGTGAATTGCGATGAGTGATGTAGAAGACGAATGGGCTGCAGCCCTTGCCGAACAGGAAGAAGTTGAGTCGGCTGCGAGGTGGCTCCCCTTGATGAACTTACTGATGAAACGGTAACGATCTCTGAAGACGAACAGCGCAAGCTGGATTCCATTATGGATATTCCGGTGACCATCTCGATGGAAGTGGGCCGGACAAATATTAATATTCGTAACCTTCTTCAGCTTAACCAAGGCTCTGTGTTGAACTTGACCGTTTGGCCGGCGAATCATTAGATGTGTTAGTCAACGGCACCTTGATTGCCCACGGTGAAGTGGTTGTGGTCAATGATAAGTTTGGTATTCGATTGACCGATGTTATCAGCCAGACTGAGCGAATCAAAAAGCTCAGCTAACCCAATAAATCGTTATTAAAAAGCACCTCTATTTATGAGGTGCTTTTTTTCGGCCTGAAATTTGCTTTATCCCTGTTTTATTCGGTTTATCAGTGGATGGCTCATAGATGGTGAAAAAGCTCCTCATCCTTTTCCTTGCCGCATTTTCGCTACCCGCGATGGCAGCACCACAGGCAGATTTAAACCTGGGTACCACATTGGTGTCTTTGCTGCTGGTGATTGGTTTGATTCTCGCGCTCAGCTGGATCGTAAAGCGACTTAAGATGCCAGGGCTGCCAAATGGGCAGTCAGGTATGAGAGTTATCAGTCAGTTAGCGGTAGGTCAGAAAGAGCGCGTTTTGGTTGTTGAGGTGAATAAAGAGCAAGTGATGATTGGTGTAACCAG
Organism: Veronia nyctiphanis; assembly: GCF_004116385.1. Taxonomy (GTDB): domain Bacteria; phylum Pseudomonadota; class Gammaproteobacteria; order Enterobacterales; family Vibrionaceae; genus Veronia; species Veronia nyctiphanis. The sequence continues at coordinate 42,700 of NZ_PEIB01000014.1, forward strand.
TCAACAAATCACCTTGTTGAAAACGCTCAACGAACCGATGGATGTACCACCGCCTCCTGCATCTTTTAGCAAACACCTCAACCAGATACTGAAGAAAAATGAAAACGCTTAATATTTTACTTGTCATAATTTTGACGGTCTTTGGGTCGTATTCGTTGCCAGCGGTCGCTGATGACCAAGACGCTAATTTGGCCGCACAGGTAGTCACAGCGATTGAGAAGTCCGGTGATGCGTCAATGATCCAGCAGAAAAACACAGGTGGCGGTATTCCGGCACTGACCATGACGGTTAACCCTGATGGCAGTGAAGATTACTCGGTAACCCTACAGATCCTGGCGCTGATGACGGCGCTAGGCTTTTTGCCTGCCATTGTGATTTTGATGACGTCGTTTACTCGAATTGTTGTCGTGATGGCCATTCTTCGTCAGGCGATGGGCTTGCAGCAAACACCGTCTAACCAGGTGATTATCGGTATAGCCATGTTTTTGACGTTTTTCATTATGTCACCGGTTATTGACCGAATGAATACGGATGCGATTCAGCCTTATATGAATGAAAGTATCAGCGCCCGAGAAGCATTTGACCGTGTTCAGGTGCCGCTGCGTGATTTCATGCTCAAGCAGACCCGAGTCAAAGATTTGGAGACCTTCGTGAACATGTCAGGCTCCGATGCAACGGATCCGGCTGACGTTCCGATGACGGTATTAATTCCGGCTTTCATCACGTCAGAATTGAAAACGGCTTTCCAGATTGGTTTTATGCTGTTTCTGCCGTTTTTGGTGATTGACTTGGTCGTCGCATCGGTATTGATGGCCATGGGTATGATGATGCTATCGCCGATGATTGTTTCGTTACCGTTCAAATTAATGCTCTTTGTGCTGGTTGATGGGTGGAACCTGATTTTATCTACCCTTGCCGGAAGCTTTGGATAGAGGGCTGAATCATGACTCCAGAGCATTTTGTCGGGCTATTTCAGGACTCATTGCAACTGATATTGATTATGGTGTCGGCGATTGTCCTGCCAGGATTGTTGGTTGGTCTGATTGTGGCGATTTTTCAGGCCGCAACATCGATTAACGAACAGACATTGAGTTTCCTGCCAAGGCTTATTGTTACTCTGCTGGCGCTGATGTTTTTTGGCCACTGGATGACAAGACTGTTGATGGAGTATTTCTTCCGATTGATCGAAGAAATGCCCCAGTTATTGTACTGAGAGCATAAATGGAATATCCCACATCGATTATTCTCGACTGGATGGCCAACTACTTTTGGCCATGGACGCGCATTTCGTCCATGTTGATGACGATGACGTTTTTCGGTGCCCGTTTTGTGCCAGTGCGGATTCGTTTGTATCTGTCTTTAGCCATCACGTTTGCTGTTATGCCAGCCATACCGGCAATGCCTGATAATATCGAACTGGTCTCTTTCGGTGGCTTCGTCATGCTTGCGCAGCAAGTGCTGATTGGTGTTGCCATGGGAACTGTGACCCAGTTTGTTATTCAGACCTTTGTTTTGCTGGGACAGATTCTCGGTATGCAGTCGAGCTTGGGTTTTGCTTCCATGGTCGACCCTGCCAATGGTCAGAATACGCCATTGCTTGGTCAGCTCTATTTATTCCTCGTCACCATGCTGTTTCTGGCTACTGACGGACACTTAGAGATGCTGAAGCTGGTGGTGATGAGCTTTAAAACCTTACCTGTGGGCACGGCGCTGACAGCGCTTGATTATCAGGCGATGACGCAATGGTTCGGTATTATGTTCAGTGTCGCGCTCAGTATTTCTTTGGTTGGAGTCATCGCCCTGCTGACAATTAACTTGTCTTTTGGTGTCATGACCCGTGCGGCACCTCAGCTGAATATTTTCTCGCTGGGTTTTGCCTTTGCACTGCTGATTGGTCTGTTTGTCAGCTGGTACATCCTCATTGGTATTCTGCCGAAGTACCTACAACACTGGCAAACTGGGGTGAATGCGGTATGCGACCTTATCCGTTTGAACTGCGAGCAGTAAGGAGCGTGATGCGTGGCTGAGAGTGACGGTCAGGAACGTACAGAAGACGCCACGCCCCGAAGGCGTGAGCAGGCGCGGGAGAAAGGTCAGGTTCCGCGCTCAAGAGAACTGGCGTCTGCTTCGGTACTGGTTATCGGCGCTCTGTCATTAATGTGGTTTGGCGAAGATCTTGGCGGTGGCTTAATGGATGTCATGAAGCAGATGTTCAGTTTATCGCGCGAAGAAATCTACGACGTACATCGCTTATGGCTGATTTTATCTGGCTCGGTCTGGCATATTTTCTGGCCGTTGGCGCTTATTCTCATCACCTTATTCGGCGCTGCTCTGGCGGGGGCTGCGGGTATTGGTGGCGTCAGTTTTTCTTGGGAAGCGGCGAGGCCAAAGCTTTCAAAGATGAACCCGTTGAGTGGTTTAAAGCGAATGCTGGGCAAGCAAAGCCTTGTTGAGCTGATCAAGTCGATTCTTAAAGTGACATTGGTCAGTGGTGTGGCTGTCTTTTTGATGTGGTCAAGCCTAAATGATTTTCATCAGCTAACAATTGAGCCATTCCCAATCAATCTCTACCACGCACTCGACATGTTGCTGAACTTCGTGTTGTTGATTTGTTTGTCATTATTGTTGGTGGTTGCTATCGATATTCCTTTCCAGATTTGGCAGCACAATGAACAACTGAAAATGACCAAACAGGAAATCAAAGACGAATTTAAAGAGACGGAAGGTAAGCCAGAAGTCAAAGGCCGAATTCGTATGTTGCAGCGTGAAATGGCGCAGCGCCGTATGATGGCCGAGATCCCGACTGCTGACGTTGTAATTACCAACCCGGAGCACTATTCGGTTGCGCTGCGCTACGACAGCTCCCTTGATAGAGCACCTGTTGTAGTTGCAAAAGGTATTGATTTTACGGCGATGAAAATTCGTGAGATCGCCACTGAATACGACATCACCATTGTCCCCGCACCGCCACTTGCCCGTGCGGTCTATTACAGCACGGAACTTGAGCAACAAATTCCTGACGGCCTTTTCACCGCCGTTGCGCAGCTACTGGCTTACGTCTTCCAGATGAACCAATACAAGAAGGGTCGGGGCAAACGTCCACAACCTATCAAATCTGAGATGTTGCCAATACCGTCAGAATTACGTCGCTAGTGATTGTTTGACATCGCTTTCGCTATCAACTTACTGACAAATCAACGAAAAAAAAGCTGGTTCATTTTTTGCTTATAACTCCAATAATCGATTATGGAGTTCGAAGAACAACGACAATGAAAGCTGCTTTGCCGTTACTCAATAAGGTCCAAGAGAAAATCCCTTTCAAATATGAAGGGGGGATGCCAGCCATCGGTGCGCCAATCCTCGTATTGGCAACGCTGGCTATGGTGGTATTGCCAATGCCACCTATGCTGCTCGACCTGATGTTCTCTTTTAACATTGCCCTTTCTCTGGTTGTGCTGCTGGTGACGGTCTATACCCGTCGCCCGTTAGACTTTGCTGCTTTCCCTACCGTTCTGCTTATCGCTACCTTGATGCGACTTGCGCTGAACGTCGCATCCACGCGTGTAGTCCTGCTACATGGTCATGAAGGGCCGGGCGCTGCCGGTCAGGTGATTGATGCCTTCGGTAACGTAGTTATCGGCGGTAACTATGCTGTTGGTCTTGTCGTCTTCCTTATCCTGATGATCATTAACTTTATGGTTGTCACAAAAGGTGCCGGGCGTATTTCCGAGGTATCTGCGCGTTTCACCCTTGATGCTTTACCCGGAAAGCAAATGGCAATTGATGCTGACTTGAATGCGGGATTGATTGATCAGGATCAGGCACGCCTTCGTCGTTCAGAAGTCACCAAAGAAGCGGACTTTTACGGCTCGATGGACGGTGCGTCAAAGTTTGTTAAAGGAGATGCAATCGCCGGCATCCTGATCCTTGTCATTAACATCCTCGGTGGCCTCAGCATCGGGATGATTCAACACGATGTCAGTTTCTCGAAAGCGATTGAAATCTACACCCTGCTGACCATTGGTGATGGTCTGGTCGCGCAGATTCCATCGCTACTGCTGTCAATTGGCGCTGCAATCATGGTGACTCGTCAGAATACTGACGAAGACATGGGGCAGCAGGTTGTCTTCCAGCTTATCGACAACCCTAAGGCACTGGTAATCGCAACGGGCATCTTGTTCGTTATGGGTGTTGTTCCGGGCATGCCACACGTTCCGTTCCTTTTCTTGGCATTTATTTGCGGTAGCTTCTCTTATTGGAAAATCCGTCAGCAGAAAAAAGCCAAAGAGGCTGATGAAGCTGAACCTGCTACCGACATGGTTGCGCCTAAGCCAAAAGAGCTGTCTTGGGATGATGTGATGCCTGTTGATGTGATTGGCTTGGAAGTCGGTTATCGACTGATTTCCATGGTAGACCGAGATCAGGGCGGTGAACTGCTTGACCGTGTAAAAGGGGTGCGCAAGAAATTGTCACAGGACTTTGGTTTCCTCATCCCAGCGGTTCATATTCGTGACAACCTTGAGTTACCGCCTAACAGCTATCGCATTACCTTGATGGGGGTTGCCGCAGGCTCGGCAGATATTCGTCCAGACATGGAGCTGGCAATCAACCCGGGGCAAGTATTTGGCCCGCTTGACGGCGAGCAAACCCAAGACCCGGCGTTTGGTCTTGATGCTGTCTGGATTGACAAAAAGCAGCGTGAACATGCGCAAGCGTTGGGTTATACCGTGGTTGATTCCGCCACGGTATTGGCGACTCACCTTAGCCAGTTGCTGACTAATAACGCAGAGCGCTTGTTGGGGCATGAGGAAGCGCAGAACCTGATTGACCTTCTGGGTAAACAAGCCCCACGCCTGACGGAAGGTTTGATACCGGATTTGTTAACTCTGGGAGCCATCGTAAAAGTACTGCAGAACCTACTTAACGAGGCGATTCCAATCCGTGATATCAGGACGATTGTACAGACACTTTCTGAGTACGCGCCGAAGAGTCAAGATCCTGACATTTTGACTGCCGCTGTCAGAATCTCGTTACGTCGAATGATTGTTCAGGAAATCAACGGCATAGAACCAGAATTACCTGTTATTACTCTGGCTCCTGAGCTGGAACAGATATTGCATAAAACAATGCAGGCAGCGGGTGGTGAGTCCACGGGTATTGAACCGGGACTTGCAGAACGCTTGCAACAGTCGTTATCAGAAGCGACTCAGCAACAAGAACTCCAGGGTGAGCCTGCGGTGTTGCTGACATCAGGTGTACTGAGAGCGACGCTGGCTAAGTTTGTTAAAAATACGATTCCGGCACTGCGTGTTCTGTCTTATCAGGAAGTACCGGATGAAAAACAAATCAGAATAGTGAACGCCGTTGGCAACTGATGTTTGAATCAGTGATGTGAGACAAAGAATTTGAAGATTAAACGATTTTTTGCAAAAGACATGAGAACAGCGCTAAGCCAAGTGAAAGAGTCACTGGGCTCTGATGCTGTCATTATGTCTAACAAGAAGGTCACTGGTGGCGTCGAAATTGTCGCTGCAATTGATACCGAGACATCACCCAGTGACAGCCGTAAGGAAGCTGTTCGCTCGCAGGTCGCACAGGCCATGGGCGAGAAGCAGCGCCGTCTTGCCGATGACAAAGTGGATATCCGCTCTCGTCAGCAAGATGAAAATCCTGCGCAAGCCTCCTTAAGCAGCAAGTTTTCATCACTGCTGAACCGTTATCAAGGAGAGCCTGAGCCTGCGCTTCAGCAGCAAGACTCAGCGCCAGCGGATAGCCTAAAAAGTTTGTTGGCACGTCAGCAAAATGCGGGTCAGAGCGCGGGGCAAAAAGCACCTGCGCAAAATGCTCCTTCACCAAAGTCCCCACAAGGTGGTCTGACGCGTACTCGTAATCATAACCATGCCTTCGGTGGCGATTACGAGCGCCAGCAACAGGAAAAGAGTCAGAAACTCGACAGTCTGTATCGCCAGAAAATGAAAAGTCAGGGGCGTGGCGAAGGTCTCCCTGCTCTGAGAAGAGAGCAGGAGCGTGGTGGCCTGAGAGGCGCTGAAATCCTCGCGAGGGCGGGTTGACTGATCCACGCGCGGCGGTGGGAATAATGGAGAGATGGAGGCCATGAAAAAAGAAATGGCTTCTATCCGAAATCTTCTTGAACATCAATTATCCGGTCTAATGTGGCAGGAAGTTGAACGCAAAGAACCGTTGCGCGCCATGCTGATAAAACGGCTTGAAGCGATGGGACTTTCTCCCTTCCTGTCTGACCAGCTTGCGGGATATATCCCTGAAGATACACCTGCTGCTGAAGCGTGGACGGCAGTCACTGAGCTGTTGACAGATCAGGTGATCACCAGTGACGGAAACATTTTAGAACATGGCGGTGTGATAGCACTGCTGGGGCCAACAGGCGTCGGTAAAACGACGACTATTGCCAAGCTTGCTGCACGTGCAGCGATGGACTTCGGCCCTGAAGAAATAGCACTGGTTACGACAGATACCTATCGTATCGGTGCACATGAACAGCTTTCGACGTACGGAAGAATTTTGGGTTGTCCGGTAAAAATTGCAAAAGATGCAGACGAACTGGCCGATATATTGTATCAGCTACGGCATCGCCGTTTAGTGTTTGTTGATACCGCAGGCATGGGCCAAAGGGATATTCGCCTCACTGAGCAGTTAGATACGCTGATTCAGAATAGCGGATCGCACATACGAAGCCTATTGGTACTGCCAGCAACCGCACAGCGTAAAGTGCTACAGGAAACCATAGATCATTTCCGTCGAATACCTTTATCTGGATGCGTCCTCACTAAACTGGACGAATCCTTAAGTCTGGGTGAACTTCTGAGTGTCACCATTGAAAATGCGCTTCCGGTTACCTTTCTCGCTGATGGTCAGCGGGTTCCGGAAGATATCCGTCATGCCAGTGGGCAGTATCTGGTCGCTAAGGCCAGTGAACTTTTAGACAGTGACAATGAGCAACAGCACACTTTCTGGAGCCATGATGTACCAGAGTCAAACTCGGCAGATTTCTATGATTGAGAGCACCATGCAGGATCAAGCCAGCGGCCTCCGCCGTATGAGGAGTCCAACACGGACCAAAGTCATTACAGTGACCGGCGGAAAGGGCGGTGTAGGTAAAACAAACATTACGCTTAATATGGCGGTAGCCATGGCTAAATCTGGAAAGAAAGTCATGGTTCTTGATGCAGACCTTGGCCTTGCCAACGTAGATGTGCTACTTGGACTTCGCGTAGGCAAGAATCTTTCTCATGTCATGCAAGGATTATGTGATCTTAAGGACGTTATCGTCGAAGGTCCGCATGGTATGAAAATTATTCCTGCTTCATCTGGCATGCAGGGAATGACGGAATTGTCTCCCGCTCAACATGGCGGTTTGATTAGAGCATTTGGCACACTGGATGAAGAGATTGACGTCTTGCTGGTCGATACTGCGGCGGGCATATCAGATATGGTGCTCAGCTTCTCACGAGCAGCGCAGGATGTGTTAATTGTTGTTTGCGATGAGCCAACATCAATCACTGATGCATATGCGTTAATCAAGCTTTTGAGCCGGGAACATGGGGTAACACGATTCAAAGTTGTTGCCAATATGGTCAGGAGTTACCGCGAAGGGCGAGATTTGTTCACAAAATTAACCCGGGTAACAGAAAGATTTTTAAATGCTAATCTAGAATTAGTAGCATGTGTTCCAATTGATGAACGAGTACGTCAGTCGGTAAGAAGACAAAAAGTCGTTGTGGATGCATACCCAAGCTGCCCTGCCGCTCATGCACTTACTGCATTGTCGAGCAAAGCGCTGACTTGGCCCATACCACATAGCCCAAGTGGCCATTTGGAATTTTTTGTTGAGCGTTTGCTGGTAAGAGAAGAACTTCCGGGGGACGTCCAGAGTGAATAGAGCATTGACCTATAATCGAACTGGAACCGCGCCGGATGCTCTCATTGCACAGTATTCGTCATTGGTAAAACGCATTGCACATCATATAATTGCGCGCCTGCCGCCCAATGTTCAGGTAGAAGATTTGATTCAGGCGGGCATGGTTGGACTGATCGAAGCGAAGCAAAACTATGATCCGTCAAAGGGAGCAAGTTTTGAAACTTATGCGGGAATCCGTATACGGGGTGCCATGCTCGACGATATTCGTCGGGGAGATTGGGTACCGAGATCAGTTCACAAAAATAACCGCCAGATTGGCGAAGCGATTGCTGTGCTGGAGAACGAACTGGGTCGCGACCCCAAAGATAACGAAATCGCAGAGCGGTTAGGTATGTCACTGGCGCAGTATCACCAGGCACAGACTGACATAAATAATGGCCGATTAGTTGGCATGGAAGACCTAGGAATTACCGAAGAAGTGTATTCCGTAGGCGGTCAACACGAAGAGAATTTAACTTTTCAGGAAGTTTCAGATGGTAGCTTTAAATCGCATCTCGCGGACGCTATCAAGAAACTACCAGAGAGGGAAGCACTGGTCCTGTCCCTTTATTACGATGAGGAACTCAACCTCAAAGAGATAGGTGCCATTATAGGGGTTAGCGAATCCCGAGTTTGCCAGATTCAAAATCAGGCAATGCAGCGGTTACGAACCAAGCTATCAGCTTGGTCGAATTAAGTTTACAACAATAAGAGACCTCACCGGAGGCAACTTTGAACACTAATATGAAAATCCTCGTTGTTGATGATTTCTCAACAATGCGCCGTATCGTCAAAAATCTTCTTCGTGATTTAGGATTTAACAATACAGTTGAAGCCGATGACGGTTTGACTGCTTTACCGATCTTAAAGCAGGGTGGGATTGATTTCGTCGTAACGGATTGGAACATGCCGGGCATGCAGGGTATTGAGCTGCTCAAGCATATTCGTGCCGATGAATCGCTGCGCCATTTGCCAGTCTTGATGATCACTGCTGAGGCTAAACGAGAGCAAATCGTTGAAGCCGCACAAGCTGGTGTTAATGGCTATATCGTTAAACCATTCACTGCTGCAACGCTCAAAGAGAAACTGGACAAGATTTTCGAGCGCATGTAATCCCTGTTCCTGCAGTTAAGGATAATAGGTAAATGATTTCACTCGACCAAGCGAGAGAGCTGGTCAGTTTACTCGAGGATGGGAAGCAGGAAGATGCGAATGCAATGCTTGCGTCGCTCGTCGATGATGCGAGTAACCCGCTCTTCAACGAGGTCGGAAAACTGACACGGCAATTACATAACTCACTGACAAACTTCAGCCTTGATCGAAGAGTCAGTGACCTGGCAACCAGTGAAATTCCGGATGCCAAAGACAGATTAAATTTTGTCATTGAGAAAACTGAGACAGCGGCCAACCGCACCATGGATGCGGTTGAAGCAACGCTTCCGATAGCGGACAACTTATCAACGTGTCTGTCTCAGGTTCGCCCTCAATGGAATGCGTTAATGAGCGGAAGAATCGAACTCGACCGCTTCAAAGAATTGTGTCACCAAATCGACGGTCTACTCGGACAGGTTGAAGGTGATACAACAACGCTGCAAAGCCAGTTACACGAAATCCTGATGGCTCAGGATTTTCAGGATTTGACCGGACAGGTTATCCGTCGCGTGATTGATTTGGTACACGAGGTAGAACATCAGCTTGTTGAGATACTGACAGCATTTGGTATGCATCAACATGATGAGAAGAGTGAGCACCCAGCTGTTTCAGTTGAGAGTGTAAGCAAAGAAGAGTCTGCCGTTATGGCGGAAGGACCGATTGTTAACGAACAAGAGCGTCAAGACAAAGCAGTGATGCAAAGTCAGGACGACGTTGACGATTTGCTCTCCAGCCTTGGGTTTTAGGGGTGAGATATGAGTTTTGATATGGATGAAGAAATCCTGCAGGACTTCCTGATTGAAGCAGGTGAAATACTTGAACTGCTTTCGGAACAGTTAGTCGACTTGGAAAAAACGCCGGAAGACAGAGATCTTCTCAACGCGATTTTCCGGGGTTTCCACACCGTTAAAGGTGGTGCAGGTTTCTTATCACTGACTGAGCTGGTTGAGACCTGTCATGGTGCAGAAAACATTTTTGATAACCTCAGAAATGGTGGCCGTGAACTGACATCTGAAGTGATGGATATCATTCTTCAGGCGCTTGATACGGTCAACGAACAGTTTGCTGCTGTTCAACAACAATCTGATGTCCCGGCCGCTGATCCTGAATTGATTTCTGCACTTCACCGCTACAGCAAACCTGCATCTGAAGATGAAGATACTGCGCCTGCCGCTGAGGCCGAACCAGAGCCCGAACCAGAGCCTGAAGTTATTGCTGAAGCTGATGATGCGATTGCGGGCGATTCTGTTGATGAAATCACTGATGATGAATTCGATAAACTCTTGGATCAGCTTCATGGTCAAGGCCAAGGGCCTGCTGTTGGTAAGAGTGAGCCTGATGTCGTCGCTGATACCAAAGCCGAGTCTGGCGATATTACTGACGACGAATTCGACAAGCTTTTGGATGAATTGCATGGTGCTGGTAACGGTCCTTTGAATGGATCTGACGGCGACGCCAATTCGGACGATAAGAGTGCACCTCAGTCTTCTTCGGTAGAGAGTCCTTCTTCTGACGAAATTACCGATGACGAATTTGAGAAACTACTCGATGACTTGCACGGTAAAGGTCAAGGTCCAAAAATCGACGCTGCAGACGCACCGAAAGAAGAAGCCAAAGTAGAAGAAAAGCCGAAACCTGCACCAAAACCTGAGCCGAAACCAGAAGCTAAGCCTCCCGTTGCCGCAGCCAAAGCGCCAGCTGTTGTCGAAGAGAAAAAAGCCGCCCCTCAGGCTGAGCAAACTGTCCGTGTTAACACATCAACGCTTGATGAAATCATGAACATGGTCGGTGAGCTGGTATTGGCACGTAACCGATTGGTGAACCTTGCGCAGAGTCTGGGTGATGAAAACATGTCACGTGCAGTGACAGAGCTAGATGTCACTACCACTGACTTGCAAAACTCGGTCATGAAAACGCGGATGCAGCCAGTTAAGAAAGTGTTTGGTCGATTCCCACGCGTTGTTCGTGATTTGGCACGAAGCCTCAAAAAAGAGATCGTGTTGGAAATGCGTGGCGAAGAGACTGATCTTGACAAAAACTTGGTTGAAGCGCTTGCCGATCCAATGGTTCACTTGGTCAGGAACTCGGTAGACCACGGCATTGAGATGCCAGACGTCCGTGAAGCGAACGATAAGCCAAGAGTGGGTACGGTCACTCTCTCAGCGTCGCAAGAAGGGGATCATATTCTGTTGACCATCGAAGATGATGGTGGCGGTATGGATCCAGATAAGCTTCGAGATATCGCGGTCAATCGCGGGGTACTTGATGCCGATGCCGCTGCACGTTTGACTGATAACGAAGCTTACAACCTGATTTTTGCACCGGGTTTCTCAACCAAGACCGAGATATCAGATATTTCAGGTCGTGGTGTGGGAATGGACGTGGTTAAGACGGCTATTTCCCAGCTTAACGGTACAATCAACATTGACTCTAAGCTTGGGCGTGGCACCCGAATTGAAATCAAGGTACCTTTGACGTTGGCAATACTGCCAACCTTAATGGTCGGGGTCGGAAGCAATCCGTTTGCTTTCCCACTGTCAAATGTATCCGAGATTATTCCGCTTAATCTGGAGAGAACAAATACAGTTGACGGACAGCTCACACTGATTGTTCGTGAACGGGCATTACCTCTGTTTTACTTACGTGACTGGCTGTGTCCTTGGGATACCTCAGGAAAGGAGCACGGTCATGTTGTTATCATTCAGGTCGGTCATCAGCCAGTTGCCTTTGTTGTCGACTCGCTGTTTGGTCAGGAAGAGGTCGTTATCAAGCCTCTCGATACCTTGCTACAGGGGACGCCGGGAATGGCTGGAGCAACGATTACCAGTGACGGACACATTGCCTTGATTCTTGATGTGCCAAACTTGCTTCAGCGCTATGCCGGGCGGCACTAGAAAGAAGGAAACACATGACACTTAAAGTACTGGTGGTGGACGATTCGAGTTTTTTCCGCCGCCGAGTGAGTGAAATCATTAACGGAGACCCTCGCCTCGAAGTTATTGACTGTGCTGTCAATGGCAGAGAGGCAATAGATAAAACAGTTCAGCTAAAGCCGGATGTCATCACTATGGACATAGAGATGCCGGTCATGGATGGGATAACGTCTGTCAGGGAAATCATGAGACAGCAGCCTACGCCAATTCTGATGTTTTCATCCCTGACACATGAGGGTGCCAAAGCTACGCTAGACGCATTGGATGCGGGTGCATTGGACTTTCTGCCAAAGAAGTTCGAGGACATTGCGTGCAACCGTGATGAAGCTGTGAGCCTTTTGCAAAACAGAGTGCGTGAAATTGCCCGCAAAGGTATTTTCATGAGACGTGCCAGCCCTGCAAGCTCAACTCTGGCTTCGTCTCCTGCACTCGATGCGAGAAAAGAGCCAACGTTACCCAAACGTCCTCTTACAGACAAGTTGAATTCAGCCAAGCCGACACCGAAACGGGTTGCTGGCTCATTTCAAGCATCTGGCAAGCGATACCAGTTACTTGCTATAGGGACATCGACGGGCGGACCAGTTGCACTGCAAAAAGTGTTGTCAGCGTTACCTGCGAATTTCCCGATCCCCATTGTTCTTGTGCAACATATGCCAGCGACATTTACCGCTGCGTTTGCAACGAGGCTGAACGGTCTGTGTAAAATCACAGTCAAAGAAGCTGAAGACGGTGAATCTATCAGGCCAGGATGTGCTTATCTGGCGCCAGGTGGCCTGCAAATGATGGTTGACGGTCGTCCTGGTTCTTCCCGCATCAAGCTTGTCGACGGCGGGGATCGAATGAACTATAAGCCGTGTGTCGATGTTACTTTTGGCTCGGCTGCAAAAATTTATGGGAACAGTGTTCTGTCAATTATCATGACAGGGATGGGCGCTGACGGTCGTGAAGGCTCAAGAATGTTGAAATCTGCAGGGTCCACAATATGGGCCCAAGATGCAGATTCTTGTGTCGTTTATGGAATGCCTCAGGCGGTAGCTAAAGAGGGGATCTCTTCAGAAGATTTACCGTTGGATCGCATCGCCGAGCGGATCAAAATCGAATTAAATCTCGTATAAGGGCAGGCGTGAAAGTCTGGAGTATTGCTAACCAAAAAGGTGGTGTTGGTAAAACAACGACCACAGTAACGTTAGCTGGCTTGTTGAGCCAGGCGGGAAAACGTGTTCTGCTGATTGATACCGATCCACATGCTTCCCTCACAACTTATCTGGGCTTTGACTCTGATGAATTACCCGGCTCGCTGTTTGATTTATTTCAATTACCCAGAATAGATAGAGACACAGTTAAACCTTTGTTGCTGTCGACGGCATATGAAAACATTGACCTTATGCCCTCTCACATGTCCCTGGCGACACTCGATCGCGCGATGGGAAACAGAGGTGGCATGGGTTTGATGTTGAAAAAGGCGTTAACCTGTCTTGATGAAGAATATGATTATGCGCTGATCGATTGTCCGCCAATACTTGGTGTGATGATGGTCAATGCGCTGGCTGCGAGCCACCGAATCATCATTCCTGTACAGACAGAATTTTTAGCAATGAAAGGCCTCGAACGCATGATGCGTACGTTACAAATCATGCAGAAATCACGTTCTTCAGGCTTCAAGGTCACGGTTGTTCCTACTATGTATGACAAACGTACCCGCGCGTCACTCGAAACATTGCAGCAGTTGAAATCAATGTACCCAGATAATGTGTGGGCTTCTGCTGTGCCGATTGACACCAAATTTCGTGATGCCAGCCTAAAAAGTATGCCACCGTCTTATTACTCGAAAAATTGCCGGGGAGTTTTCGCTTACCATACCTTACTAAGGTACTTAGAGCGTTTAGAGCAGGATGAAAAATAATTTTTCGCTATCAAGCGCGCAAGCGATAGAGGATTATTTTGATGCTCTTCTGGATGAAACCGGGGGGCACAACGTATCTGTTGTTCCTGTCGATATGCCGGAAGTTGATCCTAACCAGCAAGAATTACCTCTCTCTGATGGACCAGATGACGAGGTCGACGTTAATGCACTGAATGAGCAAGGCTCTCTGGCCTCCGTCGCCGCCGATGATTTACAGCCTGAAATTATTGAAACATATGTTCCTGAGCCTAAGGACATAAACCCTGCCCCGATACTTCCTGAAGCTGTATTCAAACCCTCAGCGCCAGATCTTTCTCATGTTGAGCGATTGTTAAGCAAAGTCTCGGAAGTAACGGAATCAGAGCTCGATGTTGAGACTGAACTAAAGGTATCAGAGCCAATTGTCGAGGTTTCTGCGGATCTTGAGCAAGAGATCACTGCAGAAACTAAAGCACTTGCCGATACCGAAGTTAAGGTTGATAGTGATACGTCAGACATTCTGGTTGAACCTGAAATCGAGGTTGAATCTGAAGTTGTGGTTGGCGTTGACATTGAAACTGATGCTGATGAGAGCACCATACAGGCATCTGACATTGATACTCAGGCAGAGCCTGAAACACAAGCTGGAGATCATGGTGACACTAACCAACCATGGGAAAATGTTGATCTAGGTTTCTCGTTTGAGGTTCTCTTTTTCGAATGCCACGGCGTAAAATATGCGGTTCCACTCGCGCACTTAGGCGGTATTCTCTCGCTGGGCGAATGTAGCCACCTTATTGGAAGGCCAGATTGGTACATCGGACTGCAGACAGAAAAAGATCAAAAACTGGATATAGTTGATCTGGCCAAATGGGTAATGCCCGAAAAAATAACAGATAACTGCCACCGCGATGACTATAGTTATATTGTGATCCTTGGGGATAGTATGTGGGGATTGGCGTGCAATACCCTACTTGGTACGGAAACCCTTGATGGAGAGCAAGTGCAGTGGCGTGAGCAAGCCGGAAGGCGGCCGTGGTTAGCTGGATTGGTCAAAGAAAAAATGTGTGTTTTGATTCACGTCGAGGCACTCACTGATATGTTTAACCAGGGTATAGATGCCCGAGCATTGGCTTAAATAGCGAAGCACAGCACGTAAAGAGGAAATGAAATGTCTCAGGTAGCTGAATTCCACGAAGAAGAAGTGAAAGACGAGGGCCTGCAGTGGGTGACCTTCCATCTGGAAGACGAGACCTACGGCATCAATGTCATGCAGGTTAAAGAAGTACTGCGTTATACCGAGATTGCACCTGTCCCGGGTGCACCGGAATACGTGCTGGGTATCATTAACCTTCGTGGTCAAGTTGTTACTGTCATTGATACGCGTTCGCGCTTCGGCCTATCACAAGGCGAAGTCACCGAGAACACGCGCATCATTGTGATAGAAACAGAATCTCAGGTGATTGGTATTCTGGTCGACAGCGTTGCTGAAGTTGTAGAACTGCGAGCGTCTGAGGTCGATACCACACCAAGCGTTGGTACTGACGAGAGTTCTAAGTTTATCCTCGGTGTCTGCAACCGTGAGAGTAAACTGCTGATCTTGGTTGATCTCAACAAACTCCTGACAGATGAAGAGTGGTCTGAGGTGCAAGGACTCTGATGCTCGACATTGCATTGTATTGGTTGCCCTATGTACTGCTGGCTATTTCATGTGTGATATCGATTGTGGTATTACTCAAAAGCCGCAGCTACAAGAAAGAAATGGAAACCAAGATGCAGGCAATGGAGCTATTGCTAAAGAACAGCCGGAAACAGCATGAAAACCTGACGAATCAATTCACGGAACTGCGTGCTGGTGCCATGGGAATGAGCCAGAAGCTTGCTGAATTATCCGGTCAGTTCGATGGTTTGGTTGATAAACAGAACGAAATTGAAATGTTAGACCCCGACGGTCGGCTATACAGCCGTGCAACCAAAATGGTTGATTTAGGGGCTGATATTAATGAACTTATGGAAGAGTGTGATCTGCCAAAAGCTGAAGCTGAGCTTTTGATGAATATCAGGCGTCAGCGGGCAACTAGATAGTTTGTCTCACACTTTTTTGTTCAGCATTCGCCCCTCCCATTGTGGAGGGGTTTTTCCATCTATATACCAAGCAAATGCGATAAGTTCAGCAATCACCAGAAATAAATTCTCTGGGATTTCCTCTCCGACATCTTTCTGTTGAAGTAACTTCACCAGCTCTTCATCTTCATGGATAAGCTTCCCATCACGGCGCATGTCGTCAATTAACTGCTCAGCCAGTTGATTAAACCCTTTCCCTGTTATTTTTGGGGCACTGTTACCATCATAATGAAGTGCGACAGCTGTCCTCTTCTCACGCGGCGGCAAGTTTCTGTTGAAACGTGTTTTATCTGTTGATGTTTCTTTATTATTTACCATCTCATTCACCGTCAGACCTTAATACTCAGCCCAGAAGAAGGCGTTTGTTCAGATGCCGACATGTCACTTTCTGTATGTCGTGATACCTGACAACCACTCAATGCAATATTGTGGCTGGCAAAGACATGCTCCAACAAGGGCAAGCTAGTTTGTATTTTTCTTTCGACTTTTTCTGTACTGGTCGTAAAGTGAAGGCGTAAAGATTGCTGTTCAAGAGAAGCCAAAGCGATCACCCTTTCCCCACTCTCTAACGGTAGAGTTATCCGAATTTCAATGCCATCAGTGCCATCCTCGTCGTTATCTCCTTTTGCTCTGCGTGACACATTGACTTCAACAGGCGTCTTTTCCGGATCGGCATGAGGAATAAGCCAGTGAAACTGACCATCTCGGGGTTGCTCTGCCACTCTTTTTTCTGCAGATAGCATCAGTAGCGATTTAAGTTGTGATGCTGGGGAGTCTTCGTTTACGAGATTGGTATCGGCTAACAAAGAGAGCATTGAAGACAGCGTGCTATCCGCAGGGCGTTGCTTTAGCCAGTTTTTGATCGGAGCATTTTCAGATGGCATCGGGAGTGTGAGTTGAGACAACAGCGCTTGAAACAGTTGAGAGACATTACTCGGCGCTTGAGAGGATTGCTTTGTGAGGGCCGGATAGAGATTGAGGTTTTGTAGCAACGAAATAATACGCGGCAGTGACGTTGATACCTGCAAACTTTGCGGATTGCTATTTTTTGTTGGGCTCAGTGTTGCTTCCAGTAATATTTGCTTTAGCTGGTTAACGTTATTCAGTTCTTGAATGGCTTTACCAACAGCAATTCCGTTACTCTGTAATTGGGGTGTTTTTCCTACAATCATTATCTTTCGCCCACATCCCTTGCAAAGACTGGCGTCGCTAACCGCGGCGATCGCCTCTATGATATTATCGGACATACTATTTATTATTTTACAGGAAGCAGCAGTCTTTATGTTGGAAGTTCGGCAGTTAAGCAGCATTCGGGGAGACAGAGTGTTGTTTGAAAACCTGAATTTTGTTGTCAGTGAAGGAGAGCTGGTTCAGGTAGAAGGTGAAAATGGTGCTGGAAAAACAACCCTACTCAGAATAGTGACTGGTCTTGGGCTTGCAGACAAGGGCTCGGTTCTGTGGAAGGGTAGAGCCATTGAGAAACAAAGAGATGAATTCCACAGCGATCTTCTTTACCTCGGTCATAGCACCGGCGTAAAACGTGAATTAACTGCGTTTGAAAACCTGTCTTTTTATTGTCGCTTGCACCATATTCATGCTGATGAAGAACAACTCTTTCATGCTCTGGCCTGTGTTGGGTTAGCGGGAAGAGAAGATATCTCTGCTGCCCAACTCTCTGCAGGACAAAACCGTCGTGTCGCGCTTGCGCGTCTTTGGCTGAGTCAAGCCCCCCTTTGGATTTTGGACGAGCCTCTGACAGCCATTGATAAAAAAGGTCGTCGTGTTTTGGAAAACCTTTTTGATAAGCATGTAAATAATGGCGGGTCTGTATTGTTTACAACCCATCAAGATATGTTCGAAGGGTGCGATAGTTTGCGTAAGATCAAACTGGAGGCTCAATGATTGGTGCTATTTTAACCGTGGTTCGACGCGAATTGATGATAGCACTCCGTCGACAGGCTGATGTACTTAACCCGATCTGGTTTTTTATCATCGTTATCACATTATTTCCTTTAGGCGTTGGGCCCGGCCCGCAGCTACTGGCTGAAATTGCCCCCGGAATTATCTGGGTTGCTGCGTTACTGGCTGCATTATTATCCCTTGAACGACTCTTCAGAGATGATTTTATTGATGGCTCACTGGAGCAAATGTTGTTAATGCCTGAACCACTTCCTGTTTTGGTGTTTGCCAAAATTGTGGCGCATTGGTTATTAACTGGACTGCCCCTGTTGATTGTCAGTCCATTATTAGCAATTCTGTTATCGTTGGATATGCAAACATATGTAGCTGTGCTCTTTACGCTGTTGCTGGGTACGCCAACATTGAGTTTTCTCGGTGCTATTGGCGTTTCACTCACCGTTGGCCTGAGAAAAGGCGGTGTACTACTCAGTTTATTGATCTTGCCGCTTTATATTCCGGTATTAATTTTTGCAACGTCAGCGATTGACGCTGCGGCAATGGGCCTCGCTATCAATGGACAATTGGCCATTCTTGGTGCGATGTTAGCGGCATCAGTCACCCTCACTCCGCTTGCGGTTTCTGCGGGGTTAAGAGTAAGTCTTCATTAACATAAAGAAATAACTGAACCTAGAGCGATATTGCAATGTGGAAATGGCTACATCCTTACGCAAAGCCTGAGGCAAGCTACAGACTTTGTTCAACACTTTTACCTTGGTTTATGGTTATCGGTGTGGTTTCGCTTGTTGTTGGCACCCTTTGGGGCTGATGTTTGCGCCCTCAGACTACCAACAGGGTGACAGCTTCCGGATCATATATATACACGTCCCTGCGGCTATCTGGTCGATGGGGGCATACATGTCTATGGCTATCGCTGCATTCATCGGTACCGTCTGGCAAATCAAAACGTCAGACTGGGCTGCTGCTGCAATGGCACCTGTTGGCGCTGTATTCACCTTTATTGCTCTGGTCACTGGTGCCATCTGGGGTAAGCCGATGTGGGGAGCCTGGTGGGTATGGGATGCGCGCCTGACGTCAGAGCTGATCCTTCTCTTCCTCTACCTCGGCGTGATAGCGCTTTACAACGCATTCGATGATAGCAAAACCGCAGGACGTGCTGCGGGCATCCTTGCGATGGTGGGAGTCATCAATTTGCCCATCATTCATTTCTCTGTAGAGTGGTGGAATACCCTGCATCAGGGAGCCACTATCACGAAATTTGCCAAACCTTCTATTGCGCCAGAAATGCTGTGGCCGTTGCTGCTGAATCTTCTGGGTTTTGCGTTGTTTTTCGGTGGGGCTACATTGATGGGGCTTCGCAATCATATCATTCAGCGAGAGTCTCATCGTCCCTGGGTGAAGCAACTGGTAGAAAGGAGCTAACATGCATTTTGATTCTTTCTCAGATTTTCTTGCGATGGGCGGTTATGCCTACTATGTGTGGGCTGCCTTCGGAATAACATTTGTCTCTATGGTGGGCGTCGTTTTGTCATCAGCGCTAACTCACCGTCGCCTCCTTCGCGGTATAAAAAATAATGTAGCCCGTGAGGAAAGGATTCAGAAAGCCAAAGACATGGAGAACACGCTATGAACCCGAGACGTAAAAAACGTCTGGCACTGGCACTGGCTCTTGTTATTGGGGTTGGCACGGCCATTGGATTAATGCTCTACGCCCTGACCCAGAATATTGACCTTTTTTATACGCCCACAGAGCTTGTTGAAGGTAAAGCTGATGGGTCAAAACCATCGGTTGGACAACGTCTGCGCATCGGTGGAATGGTGGTGAAAGGCTCGGTGAAACGTGACCCGCAATCTCTGAAAGTGTCATTCAAAGTGAAAGATGTTGGACCTGAAGTGACAGTTACCTATGACGGAATTTTGCCTGACTTATTCCGCGAGGGGCAGGGGATTGTCGCGCAGGGAGAATTAGTGAATGCGACAACGGTGAAAGCCCATGAAGTATTGGCTAAACATGATGAGGAATACATGCCGCCGGAAGTGGCTGAAGCGATGAAAAAGTCGCATAAACCGCTGAATTACACGGAAGAGCAAAAAAAAGGTACTGACTTATGACTGCTGAACTGGGTCATTTCACCCTGATTGTCGCACTGGCCTTCTCCGTATTACTTAGTCTCTATCCAATGTGGGGTGCTCACATTGGTAATCAGGCAATGATGCGCTCGGCCCGACCACTCTCTATCGGGCTTTTCGTGATGTTGTCATTGTCATTTGCCAGTCTTATGTGGGCGTTTTATATCAATGACTTCACCGTTACTTACGTTGCCAGCAATTCAAACTCGGCATTACCCTGGTATTACAGATTAACGGCGGTCTGGGGAGCACATGAAGGCTCATTACTGCTCTGGGTGCTGATTCAGGCCACATGGACACTGGCGGTTGCTATTTTCAGCCGCAATATGCCACTTGAGTCAGTTGCCCGTGTGCTTGCTGTAATGGGAATGATAGGGGTTGGTTTCCTTTTGTTTATCATTCTGACCTCTAACCCATTTGAGCGAACATTGCCTATTTTCCCCATCGATGGAAGAGACCTTAATCCGTTGTTACAAGACCCAGGACTGATTATTCACCCTCCTATGCTTTACATGGGGTACGTGGGCTTTTCAGTGGCGTTTTCTTTCGCCATTGCATCCTTGATTTCTGGGCGTCTCGATACAGCTTGGGCGCGCTGGTCTCGACCATGGACAATGGCGGCATGGATATTCCTGACGCTGGGTATTGCGCTGGGGTCATGGTGGGCCTATTACGAGCTGGGCTGGGGAGGCTGGTGGTTCTGGGATCCTGTAGAAAATGCCTCATTTATGCCTTGGCTTGCGGGTACAGCGCTGATCCACTCGCTTGCTGTGACTGAGAAGCGTGGCACGTTCAAGGCGTGGACAGTGCTTCTGGCGATTTCCGCTTCTCACTCAGCTTGTTAGGGACGTTTCTGGTGCGTTCCGGTGTATTGGTTTCAGTCCATGCTTTTGCGTCAGATCCGGCGCGCGGGCTGTTTATTCTTGGCTTCCTTGTCTTCGTGATTGGTGGCTCTTTGCTGCTCTACGCACTCAGGGCCTCAGATGTCAGAGTGCGTGGTAATTTCGAGCTGTTGTCTCGCGAAAATGGTTTACTTGCTAACAATATCTTTCTCGTCGCGGCCTTGATTGTTGTTCTTCTTGGAACCTTGCTGCCATTGGTACACAAGCAGTTGGGGCTGGGCTCTGTGTCTATTGGCGAACCTTTCTTTAATATGCTTTTCACCTGGTTGTCAGTGCCATTTGCCTTCTTACTGGGTATTGGTCCGCTTATTCGTTGGAAGCGCGATAAACTATCGAGCTTCAGCAAAGAGTTGGCAGTGACCGCATTAATTGCCTTGCCACTTGGTATTGGTATCGTATGGTTGGTGAGTGATACCTTCATGCCGCTCGCGGCGACGGGGGCTGTCATGGCGCTGTGGATTGTCATTCTTCAGGGGATCGAGGTTTATCAGCGTGCTACGCACAGGCATGACTTCTGGACAGGCGTCGGAAAGCTAGGGCGAAGCATTGGGCGATGGTATTGGCTCATTTGGGGATGGCGGTAACGGTAATCGGTATTGCATGGTTCAAAACTATGATATCGAGCGGGACGTCCGCATGGCACCTGGCGAGACCGTTGAGATTCAGGGATATCAATTTAACTTTGCTGGTCTGCGAGATAAGAATGGCTCCAACTATGAAGGCTTTGAAGGCGTATTCAAGGTTTTCTCCGATGGTGAAATAATCGCTGAACTGCGTGCCGAAAAAAGGTTTTATTCTGTCCAGCGTTCAATGATGACTGAGGCTGCCATTGATGCTGGTCTCACCCGTGATCTCTATGTTGCTCTGGGAGAGCGACTGGATGATGGTGCTTGGGCTGTACGTATTTATTACAAACCTTTTGTTCGGTGGATCTGGTTAGGTGCGATTCTGATGTCTTTGGGTGGAGCGTTAGCGGTTTCAGACAAGCGATACCGTTTTAGAAAAGTGACGAAAAAGGCTGATGTTTCGCCTCAGCCATCAGCGGCACTCAATGAGGCTAATGAATGAACCGGACGTTACTTTTCGCACCGCTGATTGCGTTTATGGTGTTAGTGGCTGTTTTCTTTGTTCAGCTGGGCCGAAATGCTGAAGGAGACGACCCGACAAAACTGGAATCGGTCTTGGTTGGAAAGGCTGTACCTGAATTTCGTCTTGAAGATCTGGCTGAGCCCGGAAAACTCTATGACCAAAGTATTTTCAGAGGCAAGCCTTTGCTGCTCAATGTATGGGCTACATGGTGCCCAACCTGTTACAGCGAGCATACTTTCCTCAATACGTTGGCACAGCAAGGGGTCAAAATCATTGGTCTCAACTACAAAGACGAGCGCCTAAAAGCGGTCGGTTGGCTCAATGATCTTGGTAACCCTTATCTGGTAACGCTCTTTGATGGTAGCGGGATGTTGGGGTTAGACCTTGGCGTGTATGGTGCGCCAGAAACCTTCCTGATTGACGCGCAAGGTATCATCCGTTATCGCCATGTTGGTGATGTTAACGATAGAAACTGGCGTGATACGCTAAAACCTATGTATGAAAAAATGCTCGCGGAGAGTCAATCATGAAAAAGTGGTTAACAGTTTCGCTGCTTTCTGTCCTGCTTGTCTTTTCTGTGTCAGCGACAGTGGATGTTTATGATTTTGACACGCCTGAGCAGGAGGCGCTTTTTCATGCTCTCGGTAAAGAGCTGCGGTGTCCAAAGTGTCAGAACAATAACATTGCTGATTCAAATGCTGGCCTTGCGCAAGACTTGCGTATGAAAGTGTATGAGATGATCAAGCAGGGCAAATCTGAAAAAGAAATTGTCGGCTATATGGTTGCTCGCTACGGAAATTTTGTGACCTACAATCCTCCGGTAACCCGCTCGACATTTATTCTCTGGGCGGGACCTGCCTTATTTATCTTTTTGGGGTTCACTGTACTTGTGATGCGAAGTCGTCGGCGTGAAGAGAGCTCAATGACAACAGATAAACGGTTAGATACCGAAGAGGAAGCAAGACTCACCACTTTGCTGGCCGATGAGCATGCAGCAGAAAGCCAGAAGGACAAGAAGTAATGACCGAGTTGTGGTTTTGGCTAGTAACAGCCGTTATCGTTCTGTTTTCCATCGCTATTTTTGTTATTCCTATTTTGAAGGGGAAGACGCAAGATGTTTCTGCCAGCCGTGATCAGCTAAATAAAGCGTTTTTCCGCGAAAGGATGAGTGAACTGAATGACGAGAACCGTGAGGGATTAATTAATGACCAGGGCGAGTTAGAGGTCGAGCTAAAAAAATCATTGCTTGATGACATCCCTGACACCGGGGGTGTGTCAGACAACAACACTGTCAAAGTATGGATGATTGTTCCCGGTCTGATTCTCCTGATAGGGTTGAGTTATGGTGTGTATTTCATCAAAGGTAACAGCGACAAAGTTAACCATTGGCATCAGGTAACGGCGGAGCTACCCGAATTGTCACAGCGTTTAATGAACAGTGACGCTGAACCTTTGTCAGATCAAGAAATGGAAGATCTCGCGCTCGCGCTGAGAACAAGGCTCCATCAAACGCCGAGTGACGCGACAGGGTGGTTATTGTTGGGAAGGCTGGGTATTGCAAACCGAGATATGGCCACTGCACTTGGTGCAATGGAGAAGGCTTACAAGCTCAAGCCTCAGGATATGACCATGAAGCTTGGCTATGCGCAGGCCATGTTGTACACCGGCGATGATGTATACCTTCAGAAAGCGAGAGAGTTATTACGTTCAGTCATTGGTGAGGACCCCACCAATACACAAGCGTACTCCCTTCTTGCGTTTGAAGGATTTGGGCGTGGAGCGTTTCAAGAAGCAATTGAAGCCTGGTCAGCAATGAAGGTTTTCCTGCCTCAAGACGATCCTAGACATAGAATGCTGGATATGAGTATTGCGCAGGCGAAAACAAAATTGGGTGTCAATCCAGCGTCGTCTGTATCAGTCAATGTTACCCTGTCCAGTGATGTGACGATCGCGGATGGCTCAGTGTTGATCGTATCAGTGCATTCTGCGGACGGCGCCCCAATGCCCTATGCGGCTCAACGGATAGACAAACCAGTATTTCCACTTTCTGTGTCATTGTCTGATGTGGACAATATGATAGCCGCTCGACCAATGAGTGCATTGTCAGAAGTGGTGGTTAAAGCAAGGCTTGATACTGACGGTGACGTTACAACGAAAAAAGGTGACTGGTACGGCACAAGTGAACCTCTAAAGCTGGGAGATGAGTCTCAAGTTAGAATCAACAAACGGTTCTGACTTGTATATAATTGGCTGATGACCTCCAAAAGGCTGGCTTTTTGCCGGCCTCTTTTATTTTAAGAATACGGGTAACACTGTGTATTTTAAGCGCTTAACTGTCTTACTGGGATTGTGCCTCGCGTTGACTGGTTGTGTTCAGACGCCGCAGGAAGAAGCTGGGCTGGAAGTAAAAACGCACCCTGATGATCCCCTAGAAGGATTTAACAGAGCCATGTGGGCGGTCAATTATGATTATCTTGACCCCTACTTGCTTAAACCTGCATCGGTTATCTATGTAGGATATGTCCCAGGCTGGACGCGCAAAGGCGTCTCTAATTTTGTCGATAACCTCGGTGAGCCTGCGAGCATGATAAACAGTATTTTCATGCTTGAGGGGCAGGATGCGGTTAACCACTTCAATCGCTTCTGGATAAATACGCTTTTCGGGTTAGGTGGCCTGATTGATATTGCTTCCGCTGCCAACATACCCAAAATGTCGGAGAGAGAATTTGGTGATGCGGCTGGTCATTATGGTGTAGGGCAGGGAGCCTATATTATGGTGCCGGGCTATGGGCCTACAACGCTGCGTATTGCTGGAGGTAAGGTGGTTGATGGTCTTTATCCACCGCTGGCGCTTTTGACTCTGCCTCAGTCTCTCGCGAAGCTGGTCGTTGATGGCTTGGAGAAACGTGCTGAGCTATCAAAGCAAGAAGCCATGCTAAACAGTTCTCCGGATCCTTATAAGTTCGTCCGTGATGCCTATTTACAGAACAAAGAGTTCAAAGCTCGAGGTAATGATGTGGCGATTGAAACGCTTGATGATGACGATATCGAAGCGTTTCTTGATGAAATTGACGAGTAAAAAATAAAAACCGCCAATCGGCGGTTTTTTCTATCAAAAAACAGTGAGCTGTCTTAGATAATCGAGTAAAGGTTTTGTTTTAGCTTTTCTGCGACCTCTTCAACCTCAGACCCCTTTTGACCGACCACAATAAGCCTGTTGTCATCAGACTGTTTCATGATGACATTCATCTTGTCATCTGAGAAACGCTCGGTGTTCTCACCTATGGTTTTGACAACAAAGAAGGTCATCGATTCGCCCTGGTCTGTTTGCATGACAACATGTAACCCCGGACCCAGTTCGCCAAAGTTACAATGGTTTACATAGGTAATTCTTCCCGGAAAACCATTTTTAAACTGCTGACCAAAAGGAGAGAGTTTAAGATTTACTTGTTTGAGTGTTGCTTTCTCGTCAGCAACGTTAGTAAATGGCGATTCGTCATAATAGTGCTTCAAGGCAACCTGTCCAAGACTATTGATGCTCTTTGCGACATTGCTGGTTGCTTGCTGCGCAATGTTGGCAGGCGCTTCAGACCAGTTGAACTGACCCAGCACTATACCGAAAACGAAGGCAACAGAAGCTGCGATGGACATGTGAAACTTGGGTTTTCGATTTTCTCGCTCAAGCTCGCTGCTTTGTTTAAAGATTATCTTGTCTGCCAGATCCTCTGGTATATCAACCCGTAAAGTTTCATCAATCATCGCATCCAGTTGCTCAAGCTCCCGGACAAGTTTCTCATTCGATGGTGACGCCTTACGCATTTCCAGAACATCAGGACTGTCGTCCTGAGGGTTTCCTAGAATACGCCGACGAAATTCAAGTTCGTCCACTTATCTGCCCCCCTGTAGAACTCTCTTGGTGTTCCATAAATTCTTTTAGCTGACTTCTGGCTCGGAATAGCCTCGTCATCACGGTATTTTTGTTGAGGTCGAGAATGCTGGCAATTTCTTCGCCGCTAAACCCTGCCATTACTTGTAAAACCAAGGGCTCTCTATATTCAGGCGCCAATCGCATGATCTGCTTGTGCAGCCATCGGTTCTCGATATTCGTCTCCCCGCTGGGAGTGGGTGTCTCTATCTGATGATCATCAATATCCACCAGCTCAAGTTGCTTCCGTTCAAAACGACGCGCGTTTTCTCTGCGGAGAATTGTGATTAACCATGATTTCGCTGCTTTATCATCAAGAAGGCTGTCCATTGAGCGCCACGCGCGCAAGCAAGTTTCTTGAACCAAATCTTCAGCTACATCTCTGTCTTTTGTCAGCCAATAAGCGTATCTGAACAAATCTTTATGCCAGACTCGAACCAAGGCTTCGTATCGCTTTTCCTTATTCATAGCAATAGAGACCTGGTCTTCTGCTTTTTTATTTCGTGACTTTTTAAAAAAGTTCAAGGCCATCTTTTTTTCATCCGCTAAGGTTCCCTGATAACCCAATTAAAAACCGGATTTCGTGTGGTGTGTGAACATGAAGGTGCTCACGACAACACGATAAGTAAAACACGTTGCTGTCTCACAATGATCTGTCATTTTTGAGACAGGTATAGTGCCATAAGTGGCACGAAAAATGAGACTGATAGATTAAACAGCAGATCAAATAAAGTGAACTAGCTATTCTAGTTATATGTAACTAATAGCGTTTTTGCACGGTGTTTATGTGTGGGGTTCTTACTGGGTTTTTATATAAAAGTTATATTTTTTATTAACTTAACATTATATTTCTGATTTCTTAATCCGCTTAGTGTCTCACTAAAGAGACTTAATTCAAACATATGTTTTATTCCGTTTAAAAAATGGTTACTATCATGTGGTCTGACCTCTTATAAGCAGCTAAGGAGCAGCTATGGCTAAGCGACAGAATCTGACCACACGTCAAGGAGAGAGAATCGCAGTTGTCTCTGGTGTGCGAACCCCGTTTGCACGACAGACGACCGCTTACAAAGACGTGCCCGCAATTGACCTGGGTAAAATGGCGGTCAGCGAGCTGTTAACAAAAACCGATATCGATCCAAAATTGATTGATCAGGTTGTATTCGGGCAAGTGCTTCAAATGCCAGAAGCACCAAACATTGCGCGCGAAATTGTTCTGGGTACGGGTATGAATATCAATACTGACGCTTACAGCGTTACCCGTGCATGTGCGACAAGTTTTCAGTCTGTAGCGAACGTCGCAGAGAGTATCGTTGCTGGTACTATCGATATCGGTGTTGCAGGTGGTGCAGATACAACATCTGTTGTACCAATCGGTGTGTCGAAAAAGCTGGCATCTACGCTGCTTGATCTGTCAAAAGCGAAGACGGTAAGTAAGCGCCTGAAGCTTCTTAGCAAGTTGAAGCTAAAAGATCTTGCACCAGTGCCTCCAGCGGTTGCTGAGTATTCAACAGGTCTGTCAATGGGACAAACTGCTGAGCAGATGGCGAAGACACACAGCATCAGCCGTGAAGATCAAGATGCACTGGCTCACCGTTCTCATTCTCTGGCTGCAAAAGCATGGGAAGACGGTTTGGTACGTGATGAAGTGATGACAGCATTCCCGGCACCTTACAAGCAGTGGTTTGATAAAGACAACAATGTACGTATGGATTCGACGCTTGAGGCTACACAAAGCTTCGCCCTGCGTTCGACCGTAAGCACGGTTCTGTAACGGCTGCTAACAGCACGCCTTTGACTGACGGTGCAGCAGCGGTATTGTTGATGCGTGAAAGCCGCGCAAAAGAATTGGGTTATGAGCCTATCGGTTACATCCGTTCATTTGCCTTTAGTGCAACGCAAGTTGAAAAAGACATGCTGATGGGTCCATCATATGCGACGCCATTAGCTCTTGATCGCGCAGGTATAGCATTGTCTGATCTGACATTGATCGATATGCATGAGGCGTTTGCGGCGCAAACACTGGCAAACCTGAAAATGTTTGCATCAGATAAGTTTGCAAAAGAAGAACTGAACCGAAGCAGTGCTATTGGTGAAGTTGATATGGATAAATTTAACGTGCTTGGTGGTTCGATTGCTTATGGTCACCCATTCGCAGCAACTGGCGCACGTATGATCACCCAAACGCTTCGCGAACTGCAAAGACGTGGTGGTGGTCTTGCCCTGAACACAGCGTGTGCTGCTGGTGGTCTGGGTGCAGCTATGATCCTGGAGGCTGAGTAATGGCAGAAGTAGCACAACAAAGCGAGAAGACATCCGCATTTACGTTGCGATTTGCAGACAATGGAATCGCATGGCTTGAAATGGATGTGCCGGGTGAAAAGATGAATACCCTGCAAGCGTCTTTCGATGAAGAAGTAAGCGAAGTACTTGATGCGCTTGAATCACGGAAAGACTGAAAGGTCTTGTTGTTTATTCAGGTAAGCCAGACAACTTTGTTGCCGGCGCGGATGTAAGAATGCTGAGTGCATGTAAAACGGCTGAAGAGGGTGAAACCATTGCCCGTCGTGGGCAAGAGCTATTTGCCCGCCTTGAAGCTTTACCCATGCATGTTGTTGCTGCAATTCATGGCCCCTGTTTGGGCGGGGGTCTTGAGTTAGCGCTGGCATGCCACAGCCGTATTGTGTCAGATGATGACAAAACGCGTCTTGGGCTGCCTGAAGTGCAACTCGGTCTGTTACCAGGCTCTGGTGGTACTCAACGTTTACCTCGTCTTGTTGGTGTTGCGAACTCACTGGATATGATCCTGACGGGTAAACAATTGAGAGCCAGCAAAGCGAAAAAAATGGGTGTCGCGGATGACTGCGTACCTAAATCGGTTCTCCTTGATGTCGCTGAAGAGCTTGCACTGAAGTCAAAACCAAAACGTAAAGGTGGCGACTGGAAAGAGTGGGCGATGGCGAAGAACTCACTGGGCCGAAACTTTGTCTTTGATCAGGCAACGAAGAAGACTCTTGAAAAAACGCGTGGTAACTATCCTGCTGCTGAGGCAATTCTTGAAGTCATCAAGCATGGCCTTGAGAACGGAATGAGCAAAGGTCTGGCGCTTGAAGCAAAGCGTTTCGGTGAATTAGTTCAGACAAATGCTTCAGATTCACTTCGAAGCCTTTTCTTCGCTGTCACTGAGATGAAGAAAGAAAATGGCGCAGAAGCTGAACCACGTAAAGTGACTGGCGTAAATGTTTTAGGTGGTGGCTTGATGGGCGCAGGTATTGCGCACGTTTCTGCGACAAAAGCGGGTTTGCCGGTTCGTGTGAAAGACGTCAGTAATGACGGTGCACTGAATGCTCTTCAGTACAACTTTAAGCTTCTGGACAAAAAGCGTAAACGTCGTATTTTGACGTCAGCGCAAGTTCAGCAGCAGATGTCGCAAATCAGTGCTGGCATCAGTTTTCAGGGCATGGGCAGAAACAATGTTGTTGTTGAAGCCGTGTTTGAAGATTTGACACTCAAGCGCAATATGGTTGCTGACATCGAGGAAGAGTTGCCCGAAGACACGATCTTTGCAACCAATACGTCATCACTGCCTATCCACCAAATTGCCGAAGGTGCTAAGCGACCTGAAAACATTGTTGGCTTGCACTACTTCAGCCCAGTAGAGAAAATGCCGCTGGTTGAGGTTATTCCTCATGCAGGTACTTCAGACGAAACAGTAGCGACAGTGGTTAATCTTGCCCGTAAACAGGGTAAAACACCTATCGTTGTTGCTGACAAAGCGGGATTCTATGTCAACCGAATCTTGGCACCTTACATGAACGAATCAGCAATGGCGATGCTTGAAGGAGAGCCTGTTGAGCATATTGATAGCTCATTGGTCGACTTTGGCTTCCCTGTTGGACCTGTGACCTTACTTGATGAGGTAGGTATCGATGTTGGCGCTAAGATTGGTCCGATTCTGGCTGCGGAGCTTGGTGATCGTTTCAAAGCACCTGACGTTTTCAGCGCTTTGATTGAAGACGGTAGAAAAGGACGTAAGAGCGGTAAAGGCGTTTACATCTACAACGGCAAGAAGAAGACTGTTGATAAAGAGATTTACAGCATTCTGAATATCTCACCGCAAGCGAAGATGGATGGTAAAGATTTAGCCATACGTTGCACATTAATGATGCTTAACGAGGCGGCGCGCTGTCTTGATGAAGGTGTTGTTGCATCAGCGCGTGATGGTGATATTGGCTCTATCTTTGGTATCGGTTTCCCTCCGTTCCTTGGTGGACCATTCCGTTACATGGACCATCTGGGTATCAAGAAAGTGGTTGAACTCCTTGAGCAGCATACCAATAAGTATGGTGAGCGTTTCGCACCATGCGAGAAGCTGAAATCAATGGCGGAAAACGGTGAGACGTTCCACGGCTAACTCTTTTGCGGAGTAGACGTTTCTCTCAATACGTTTTCTGAGATGAAAAGCCCGGCAATGCTGCCGGGCTTTTTCTATTGGTTGAATGTTGCTTTCATAAACTGGAGCAGATCACTCGTATTCCAGCCTTCCTTTGCGAAATGCATCCACATCGACAATTGCACCGTTTTCATCAACGAGGCATTGGTCAGGATGAGCAGACCACAGCTGTGCATGATCAGTCTGTCTGAGGTTCTTGGTTTCAGTTTTTCGACGATGAATTTGACCATATCAGAGCGATCCATCTTCTTAAGTCTTGCCGCGACTTTCTGACGCTGCATGAATTCCGTATCTTTATTGCCAATACTGATCCAAAAGCGTTGTGCACGGGCTCGAAGGTTAGCATCAGGCTCTTCAACTTGCGCAATCAGACCTTGTTTACTCTCTTGAAACTCAGCATCACTGAGTTCAAGCAGAATAAGGAAGAAGGCATTCAGGAAGTCATCTATCGCCTCAACCAGCAAGTCTGGACCCGCTAACGGTGACTGAACATAGAAGATCAATCCGGGGTGGCGGTTGAGAGGTAAATTTCCGGAGCCAACCATGTAGCCCAGCTGCTGTTTAGTTCTGAGTTCATTGAAGAATACTGACGACATCAAATGATGAGCAAAAGTGTACAGCGCAATATTTTCCGGACCCGTCTCGAAACTCTGGAAATAGACCAATACCGCAGAGTCCTGATGGTCACAATTAAACTCAAAACTTTTGCTTCCGGCCTTATCGAGCAGCATCAATGGCCTTGTTGACTCTTCGTATGTCTGTTCTTCAACACGAAGTGCGTCCTTGATGGTTTCTGCCAAAGAAAATGTTTGTTCTTTATGCCAGTTGCCATAAACAAACATTTCAACATGAAGCTCTGACATCACCTTTTCAATGAATGGAGGAAGCTCCGATACCTCAAGAGATTCCAGCGCGACAATCATCTGATCGTAAGGTGGGTTGTTTGGCTGTAAAATCCCAGTCATCGCATTGTACAGTTGACTTATCGGTTTGTTTTGAGCTGCATTACGCCATCCGCGAAGTAACTGGGTTTTGATAATATCGAAGCGCTCGGGTTTAAAGCTTCTGTCCCTGAACTTTTCCAAAATCAAGTCCATCAGCAAGTGCAGCTTCTCGTTAAAGCCACTCAATTTTAGCGTGAACCCGCCCTGATGCGCATAGAGGTTGTAACTCAGGCCTGCTATTTCCGCCTGATAGGCATCCTCATTAATAGATTCCAGCAGCATCTCGACACTGACGCGGCTTTTGACAATATTCTCGACTGATGACACCGAGTGAGGGCTGTCTATGGCGACGAAAATCATGCCTTTGGGCACCTTAAACTCAGTATCCTGGCAGTGCCAAAGACGAAATCCGGCTAGTTCCTGAATCATCTCAGGTAAATGTTTGTCCGGCGATTCAACGTTCAAAGGTTTTAACTGATAGGAAATATAGGGGTTTTGCTCAGGCAGAACCAATGTTGGTGATATATGGTTTGAATGCCATTTTTCTTTCTGTTCGTCAGAAAATGTCCTGATGGTATATGGCGTGTCGTACCATTTGGCAAATCGGTCATAATTATAACCTTGAGCTATCAAGGTTAAGCGCAAATTGTCTGGGTTCAAATGACTAAGCATCGATGTGATGAGGTCTTCATCATATCCATCCATCATGTAGTCGCCATAGAGGCGTCTTCCGGCTCATAATGCATAAGATTCATCACGAGATGCTGACAGTATCCATCGGCCTAGACGGCTCTTGAAACTGGAACGCCATTTCTTGAACCGCTTTCTTTTCCTCGTATCGCCAGTCAGACAGGCCTTTTTGACGGATGAGGTTAATCATCTGAAAGGTATAGCTGACAATATCGTCAATTTGGTTCAAACCCGCTTCAGTCAGGCTGACACTGATAACGAATTCTCTGAAGTTTGAACCGCTGATGCCACCGCCCGCAGACAAGGTATTAATTAGCCCCTTATTTTTAAGTAGCGACATCAGGCTACCCGGCCCTTCATAGCCCAGGAGGTGAGCAATGTAAGACAGTGGCTTGGTACGGTAGTAATAGCGACTTTCCGGCAATGAGAACGCCAGAGTAAGTTTACG
Organism: Veronia nyctiphanis; assembly: GCF_004116385.1. Taxonomy (GTDB): domain Bacteria; phylum Pseudomonadota; class Gammaproteobacteria; order Enterobacterales; family Vibrionaceae; genus Veronia; species Veronia nyctiphanis. The sequence goes on from NZ_PEIB01000014.1 coordinate 75,225, forward strand.
CACTTCTTTCATTGGCTCGACGATAACCATCTGGCCAATTTGTTCAGGCAGAACATAAGGTTCTGAAGAATGGAAAGCGGCGAGGTCATGATTGGGTATGCTTGCAAAGCAGCGTATGGCTTCAGCTTCCTGTTCATCAAGAGAGAGAGGGCTGATGATAGAGGCTGTCATCACGTTTGCACTGTAGTGTGTGTTATAAAACGCAATGAGCTCGTCTCTGACGGTCTTACCTTCTCGGTCCGCGAGCGTATCAATGCTACCTACAGAAAACTTCGAAAATGGATGCGCGGGATTAATGGTTTCTTTCTGAACCTGATAAATACGCCTGACGTCGTCCTGTATCTTGAGTCGATACTCAGAATCGACGGCCTGACGTTCTTTATCGACAGCTTCGGGGTTAAAAAGCGGCGCTGAAAAAAACTGTCCGAAACGGTCTAGTGCTTCATCGAAGTAGCTGTGGTGAATATCAAAGAAAAAGGTGGTGTTTTCGGTTCCAGTCCACGCATTGTTGCTACCACCATGTCGGCTGATGAAAGACTGAAACTCGCCTACATCCGGGTACTTCTCCGTACCAAGAAACAGCATATGTTCAAGAAAGTGTGCCAATCCTTCCCTGTCTTCGGGATCGCAGAAATGGCCAACATTGACAGTCAATGCTGCAGCACTGCGTGGCGCTTGATCATCATGGATAAGCAACACTTTGAGTGCATTTGGCAACGTGACAATGCGGTATTCCCGGTGGTCATTTGGGCTTTTGTGCACAAGACACCCTTAGCGGTTGGCAAATGTGGTCAGTCAATTATGACGACAGGTTAGCAAACAGGCAAACAATCCCTTCCACGATCATGTATTTCACTGATAGCATAGCACTGTTAGTTGTAATTCTAAGAAAGCCGTATGCAGATTTATATTCTTCGCCATGGCGAAGCCAAACCTTTTGCTGCAACCGATGAAGAGCGACCGCTTACTGAGCATGGACGCGTTCAGACAGCAATGATTGCTGAATGGCTGCAGGGCCAGTTAACTCAACCTCTCGATACTGTCATTGTTAGCCCCTATGTTCGCGCCCAGCAAACGTGGGATGTGATGGGGGAATACATTTCTCCAGCGTCTAACGTCGTCACTGATGAGGGTATTACTCCCTATGGTGATGGTGAAGATGTGGCAGATTATTTGCGTGCCAAGATAAGCGTTGAGCGACCTGAGAGTATTTTGTTGGTATCGCATTTACCTTTGGTGGGATATCTGACATCTGAGCTTGTTTTGGGGATTCAGCCGCCAGTCTTTTCAACCTCGGCAGTGGCATGCGTCGAATACGACCCTGATACAGAGCGTGGCAGGTTACTTTGGTTGCAAAGTCCAAATCGTCTGCCGACGGCAAATTAGCTTAGTTTAAACGGGGCAGATTTTCTCTGCCCATCTAATCAAAACACCTATAGCGCTCTTGAGGAGTTATGCTAGCTGAGATTCAGTGTTGTCCTCTTGCTGCTTTATTGTTTCTTTCTGACGCAAAGGTGTCAGTATCACTGCTCCCAGTCTCGTCTCATTCTCGACTTTTCTATGTGCCTCAGAGGCTTCATCAAACTGCATAATGCTGTCAACAACGGGGACTAGTCACCAGATTCGACTTTATTTCTCAGCGCTTCAAGCTCAGTAACTGTCTCTGATGCAAAGCTAAAGTTGGCGCGCTTTGTTGAAAACGTATTAGTGAGCTTGGTTTGGATCATATCGCTCAATGTCGGGTTACCCATCAGATAGAGCCCCTTTTCGTTGAGCATATTGATACAGGATTTGAATGGCGTACTGACAATCATGTTGAAAATAACATCATACTTTTCTGCGTTGTTACTGAACGACTGCTTGGTATAGTCAATAAAGTCATCAGCACCAATCTGACGCAACATGTCCTCTTTTCTACCATGGTCGACAGCGGTGACAAGTGCTCCTGCGGCTTTTGCCATTTGGACTGCATGGAGCCCAATGCTGCCTCCCGCGCCGATAATCATTATTCGGTCGCCTTTTTTCAGGTCAGCCAGATTCATAAAGTGCAAAGCATTTAGCCCACCAAGGGTAAGTGATGCCGATTCTGCGTGTGATATATTTTTTGGCTGGGTTGTCAGCGTATAGTGCTCCGGTACGCAAAGGTATTCAGCGTACCCACCGAGCTTTAACTGAGAGCTACCAAATATTTTGTCGCCAACGTTAAATCGCGTTACTTCGCTACCGACGGCTGCCACTTCCCCAGCAAAATAAAGCCCGAGAACATTTTTCTTTGGTTTAGTGATACCAAATACCAGCCTGAGTGGAACGACAAACAATTTGGTAGGGAAATTGAAACTGCGCATTTCACAATCCGCTTTGGTCACTTCTGTGGCATGCACTTCAACGAGCAGTTCATTAGGGGCTGGAGCAGGTTTGCCCACTTCTTGTGTCGATAACACACTCGGGTCGCCATACTTGGTATACACAACGGCTCGCATTGCCTTCTCCCTTTCACTCATCCGGAAGGTTGTCTGGTGATGCCGAAAATTATCTGAGCATTCTCTGAGTACACTTCAAGACTAACGGTGTACGCCCAAAAAACACAGATATTCATGGCGTTATCGTTTGTTGGGGTGTTGAAGGGCTGGATTTTTCGAGTCAAAAAGTGAATTGCTGAAAAGGCGAACAGGTAATTTCATCGATGATGGAGATTTAAAGCGAGCAGGGAAGAGGGGAAGTGCTCGCTTTAACCTATAAGTTGGCTTTTCGTTAACGGTTACTTTTCAGGTACTTCAACCAATACCAGCAGTGCACCATCACCACCGAACTCGAGAGGAGCTTGATGAAAAGCCATAACGTCGGGATGCTGAGCCAGCCACAGAGGGGCTTTCTGTTTAAGAATATGTTTACCTATACCATGCATGACACAGGCACAGCTTATTTTTGCCTTGATGCACTCTGCCAGCATGGCGCCCAACTCTCTTTTGGCTTCCTGCTGAGTCATGCCATGCATATCCAAGAAGATATCAGGCACGTAAACACCACGCCGCAGCCGTTTTACCTCATATTTAGAGACATCACTGCGAGCATACTGTGTTGGGCCGTCTTCTTTCAGCAAGGGTTCGAATTCATCGGAAAAATGAAAGCTGTGATCCGCTGCGTGACGCGTGCTTGACGATTCCTTGGTTTGTTTGGTGATCTGGCGTCTCGGCGGGTTTATGGTATCCTGCTGCAGTTTTTTGACGCCTTGTACCTCTTCTCGAAAAAGCGAGAAGTCATCACTAGATTCTGAGGCTGGGTTTTTCTTACTCATAAAACGTATTCCAACTACCAATACGAACATTGTACCTTAACTTACTCAAAGTTGTGGTATTCGACGTGAAGGTTTGGTGTTTAAGAGTCATGATTACCAGCAGAACGTGTCGTACAAGGTGATAAATAAGGCTACTGGAGGCCACCTTGGATAAAATTTTTGTCGATGAAGTTGTTAACGAACTACAGACACTTCAGGATATGCTGCGCTGGACAGTAAGCCGCTTTAACGCTGCGGGTTTGTTTTATGGTCATGGAACAGACAATGCATGGGATGAGGCGGTCCAACTGGTACTGCCAACACTCTATCTTCCTATTGATGTGCCAGCGGAGACCCGTTTCTCACGCCTGACGACCAGTGAGCGCCATCGTATCGTTGAGCGTGTGGTGCGCAGAATTAACGAACGTACGCCAGTGGCATATCTGACGAAAAAAGCATACTTCTGTGGTCTTGAATTCTTCGTTGATGAAAGAGTGCTGGTGCCTCGTTCACCGATTGGTGAGCTGATTCAAAATCAGTTTGCGCCTATGTTGCAAACACAACCAAAGCGTATTATGGACCTTTGTACGGGAAGCGGCTGCATCGCTATTGCCTGTGCCTATGCCTTCCCCGAGGCTGAAGTTGATGCGGTGGATATTTCTGCGGATGCGCTGGAAGTGACCGAAATCAATATTCAGGATCATGGCATGGAGCAGCAAGTTATTCCGCTGCGCTCTGACTTGTTCCGCGATCTGCCGAAAGACAAATACGATCTGGTTGTTAGCAACCCGCCATATGTCGATCAAGAAGACATGGATGCGCTACCCGATGAATTCCGTCATGAACCCGAGTTAGGTTTGGCGGCAGGCAGCGATGGTCTCAAACTGATGCGCCGTATTATGCTAACGCGCCGGATTACTTAACTGAGCAGGGCGTGTTGATCTGCGAAGTGGGCAACTCGATGGTCCATGTTGATGAACAATATCCAAACCTACCACTGACATGGTTGGAGTTTGAGAACGGCGGTCATGGCGTGTTCATGATGACGTATCAGGACCTGATGAGTGTCGCTGATGAGTTCAAGATCTACAAAGACTGATTGAACTTCCTAAGAGTAACAGCTTGCGCTGTTGCTCTTTATTCCTTCTCATATGCTTTCCGCCGTTTTCCTCATCAAACCGTTATAAAATCATCTAAATTGCTTCTAACGCCTTTTCTGACAGTCGATTTCTACTCTTAAAGAAAAAATATTTTTTGCTTATCGCGGCTCAATATGGTTCATTAATGGACAGTTTTTGATATTTCAGAGCTGCTTGCAGGGACGGGTAGCGCAAAACAGGGGAAGTAATGGCTGGCAATACAATCGGACAAGTGTTCCGCGTAACCACCTTCGGAGAAAGCCACGGTTTGGCACTAGGTTGCATTATCGACGGATGTCCTCCAGGACTCGAGATTTCTGAGGCCGATCTGCAAGTCGATTTGGACCGTCGCCGTCCGGGTACGTCAAAGTACACCACGCAGCGCCGTGAAGCCGATGAAGTGAAATTTCTCTCAGGCGTGTTTGACGGTAAAACCACCGGTACGTCAATTGGCCTCATGATTGAAAATACTGACCAACGCTCGAAAGACTATTCGAAAATTGCCGATCGCTTCCGTCCAGGACATGCTGATTATACCTATCACCAAAAATACGGTATCCGCGATTACCGCGGTGGCGGACGTTCGTCAGCGCGCGAGACCGCTATGCGTGTAGCTGCGGGGGGGATTGCCAAGAAATACCTTAAAGAAAAGTTTGGTATTGAAGTGCGTGCTTACCTGTCGCAAATGGGTGATGTCACCATTGATCAGGTTGACTGGGATCAGGTGGAACAAAACCCGTTTTTCTGTCCTGATGTTAACAAGTTGGATGCGCTTGATGAACTTATCCGCAAGCTCAAGAAAGAAGGCGACTCCATTGGTGCTAAACTGACCGTGGTTGCGGAAAATGTGCCAGTCGGTCTTGGTGAGCCTGTTTTTGATCGCCTTGATGCCGATATTGCTTATGCCTTGATGGGTATCAATGCAGTCAAAGGCGTCGAAATTGGCGATGGTTTTGATGTCGTTAATCAGCGTGGCAGCGAGCATCGTGATGAGCTTTCGCCTGAAGGCTTCAAGTCTAATCATGCTGGTGGTGTGCTTGGCGGTATTTCATCTGGCCAAGATATTGTCGCGCATCTTGCTCTTAAACCCACATCAAGCATCACGGTGCCAGGTGAGACTATCAACGTTGATGGTGAAACCGTTGATGTGGTTACGAAAGGACGACACGACCCGTGTGTGGGTATTCGCGCTGTGCCAATCGCTGAAGCTATGGTTGCCATCATCCTGATGGACCACCTGTTGCGTCATAGAGCGCAAAACGCGGATGTAGTGACAGAGACACCGAAGATTTAATTTGCCTTCAATGTTTCACACATCCAATAAAAAAAGCCGCTGAATGCGGCTTTTTTTGTTGCTGTCTACCTGATAAGGAATATTGCACAGCTTAGGGGAGTACCGTCAGGTATTGTTGGGCTGTTCTTCAGTATTCAGCTTTTCTTGCGGCTCTTCACCCGCCAGTTTTGCAAAGTGTCCGCGCAAGGCAACGATCATCAGCAGACTCGGGATAACCATCACCGCTGTCAAAACGAAGAAGGTCGTCCAGTCATTCAGCCAGTCCACCAAGGCGCCACTGAATGAAGCAATGGTTGTCCTTCCTAAATTTCCCAAGGACGCAAGCAGTGCATACTGGGTGGCGGAAAATGCCCGCCCCGTTAAAAAGGTGAGGAAAGACACGAAGGCGATAGTTGAAAACGCGGTTGTGAAGTTGTCGACCAAAATTGTTGCGAGGAACAGGTCTTCACTCGGACCAACCTGTGCAATCCATGCAAACATTAGGTTGCTGGCTGCCATTGCTGTGCCGCCAATCAGTAGACCCCTGACAACGCCATACCTGACATTCACTATGCTCCCCAGCAAGGTGAATGCAACAGTTGCCCCCCAGCCAATCAATTTAGAGTAGTGACCAATTTGCTCGTTACTGAAGCCAATTTCTTTGTAAAACACCACCGACATTCGACCGAGGAAAGCTTCACCAATTTTAAACAGGAAGACGAAAAGAAGAAGTGTTAGGGCTATCTTGACGCCGTTTCGGCGGAAGAAATCGAGGAAGGGCTCCGCGATAGTGACAGCAAACCACACAGCAAATCGTTTTGCTGGAGTCACATCACCATCACCCATCATGTCCTGATAACGCTTACTTGCCTCAGACTGAAGTTTTTCCCTGTCTGTGTCAGGCTCGCCGACAAACAGGGTGAAAATCATCAACAGCACGACAAAGCCTGCCATACCAAAGTAGACGCCGTTCCAGCCAATGGTATCGGCATTCATGAACGCAACATACCCCGGGAGACTGTAACCCGTCCACCAACCAATGACTGCCATGCTGCCGCCTGCGGCATTTTATGGCTTTCGCTCTCACGGAAACTATCGATACGAAAAGCATCAACAGCCACATCTTGTGTCGCAGAGGCGAGGGCAATGGCAAACGCTAAAGCCGATGTCATTACTAAGCTGATGCCCGGATCGGTGGTGGCAATGCCAAGGGTACAAATGAGCATCACAAGCTGAGTAACAAAAATCCAGCTACGACGCTGGCCAAGGCTATTGGCCAAGACCGGTATTTTGACCCTGTCCACCAGTGGCGCCCACATCCAGTTAATGGCGTACACAGCGAATACTGAGCCAAAAAAGCCGATGGCGGTGCGGGTCAATCCAGCATCTTTAAGCCAGCCTGACATGTTTGAGCCGATTAGCACCCAAGGAAAGCCGCTGGCACAGCCCAGCATAAATACCCAGAGAAGTCGTCGGTCAGCATAACTACGAAGCGTGTCCCACCAAGTTTGTGGGGTATTCAGAGACATAATGTTCTCCCTGCAATTTTATGTTTGTTATCTGCTCATCGTAACCGCCACCTATTTTCAAGACTATGGGCTGCGCGACAGAAACATGAACAGGGAGAGGAATGGTGTAATAAAGGTGTGTTTTTTTGAAGTTTATAACATATCCGCAACAAATGACTCGGCGCTAGACTGTTGATTCAATGATGGATTTCACATCTATGCAGCCATAATAAATATAAATTTGGCTGCATATTGCTTCATTGCATGGGGCATAGGAGAGTTAGATGAGCTGTTGAGACAGGCTTTCTTTGATACTTTCAATTCTTCCCGGAATATAGCTCTCATAACCAAAGTGACGGGCGTAGTAGACGACAAACAATGCTTTGCGCAGCTTATTGAAGGTGACTCGTTGCCAGAAATGATCGCCGATATGCGGCGTATAAGTTTCCGACATCATGTTTACCCATTTCTGTCCGAAATAGCTGTAAAACGCATTAAAGTCATAAGCGGGGTCACAGAGGAACAGGTCAGTAAAATCGATAATGGAGGAAATGGCGTTGCTGTTGTCCCAAAGAATGTTATTCAGTCCCAAATCACCATGGCAGATAACTGGCTTTCTCTCCTCATCAGGTACAGTGGTGAAATAACTGTCTAGATACGCCTCGGCTTTTAGCCTTAAATCGCAAGGTAACGCTTCTGCGACGTATTGCCAGAGATCTTGATAGAAATCTGCCTCTCCGTATGGCGCTGTTGATAGGTTTTCATCAGTGAATGATGAGGTATGTAACCAGGAAAGAAACTCCCCCAGTTGATGACAGGCCTTCTGTTTTTCTTGATGAGATAACTTCGCTGCTTCTTCGAGGTTTAATCGCTTACCGTCGAGCAACGGATAAAGGCAATAGTTTCCTTCGGTCTGCTTGAGGTTTGGTAGGTTAATTGGAGAGCCCTTGCCAAAGGCATAAAGAAACTGCTTCTCTACTGCAACCTGAGTGCTTTCAGGGGTATGAGGAAAACGCGCAACCCATTTGTTGTTAATACAACTGACGGTATTGGACCACCCTTCGCCCAAGAGTTTTTCGTGAGTAATGCATTGTCCTAGATCGGATTCAACAATCTGTCTTTGTGTTGTTGTCAGTGATGTCACTTCTTTTCTCCTCTGCGATTATTTCTCTTTTATCATAGGGGAAATCATCAGCATGGCTTTTGGATGGTTTATGGAATCTAAAACGCAAGCCATGAGTGTGTGAGCTGGAAACGTGCGACTGGACGATTGAAGTGATGTGGTGATGAAAAGTTAATGTGACACTAAGATCAGAAGAAAAAAACCGCCACTTGGGCGGTTTAGAACGTTGAACATCGTTATGGCTAAAAGCTCTATGGCAATAATTTCACTGAGGTAATGACCACAGGCTTTTGTGGTACGTCGCGCATACCGTTTTTAATGCCTGTTTTTACGCTGGCGATTTTCTTGAAGGTATCAAAGCCATCAGTGACTTTGCCGAAAACGGTATATCCCGGTTTGGCTGCGCTGCCATCCAAGAAGGCATTATCTTTCAAATTAATGTAGAACTGGCGCGTTGCAGAGTTAGGGTCTTGCGTACGTGCCATCGCAATCGTGCCAGTCGCGTTGCTCAACCCATTGGTTGACTCGTTGACTACAGTTTCATAACTCGGCAGACGTTTGAAATCTTTATCGAATCCACCGCTCTGAGCGACAAAACCTGAGATGACGCGGTGGAACTGTGTACCCACATAGCTGCCGTCTTTGACATACCGGATAAAGTTAGCAACCGACTTGGGCGCTTTTTGATCGTTAAGTTCTAGTGTGAACGGGCCCATAGAGGTTTCGACTTCAACTTTTTGTCCTGCTAGCGCGACCGCTGGCAGCATAGCTGCAGAAAGCACCAGCGCTTTTATCATTGTCTTCATTAGAAATTCTGGTCCATATATTGAGTCAGTTGTTTGTCGTTAGCAATGTCTTTGAGAACAGCTTCCAACAGTGTGTTAAGTGCCAATTCCATGTCAGCATTTGATGCACTGCCTGCATCTTCAATCTTTGACTGGCCGCGGTAACGTTTTACGAATTTACCTTTGTCCGTTTCAGCAACCAGCTGAATTTGTACCTGACTGTCCATCTCATGGTTGAACACATTGTGTTTAACTTTCACCAAGGCTTCCAGCAGGTCCATCCGAAGTTTACCTTCGGTGCCTGAAGAGACTTTGAAACCCTGCGCGTTGAGTTGTTGGCGTAACGCATCTTCCAGAGCGACACGGAGGTTAGCGGTGGCATGTATTGGGTCGACACTGCGACGACCGTTATCAATAACAGCAACATACTGAGCTGTTCGTAAATCCCGGCTGCTCAAGTCAATTGCTTTACCCATGTTTTCCTGCGATGCAGAGACTTGCGCAGGTTTAGGTGCAATATTAAGTTGAGGAGCCTGTGGAGCACTACATGCTGACAGTATGAGTGTCAGCCCAATCGCAGAAAAAAGTTTTTTCATGTTATGGGGCATCCTTGTATTTATTTCACGTAAGCTTCAACGATCACAAACTTCTTGTTAGACGCCACGACGGAAGCATTACCAAAAAGACGTTTCAATTTAGCATGATAGCCAAGGTGACGGTTACCTATCACCAAAAGCCGCCCTTTCTGGCTCAGAACTCGTCGAGCATCACAAAACATTTGCCAAGCAATATGATCTGTTACTGCATTCAACTGATGAAACGGAGGATTACAGAGTATCAGATCCGCACTGTCATTGTGAAAGCCATCAAGACAGTTATTCGCAACACATTTGAACCTTGTTGTTTCAATGCCATGGCTACGTAAATTGAGATCGGCAGAGGCAACGGCCATGTGACTTTCATCAACGGCGGTGATGGACGCATTTGGGTTGAGTAGGGCAGCTTGAACAGCAAGCACACCATTACCACAGCCCAAATCAATAATATGGCCTTCACCAATGTTTTCAGGGATGTGCTTCAACATCAGGTAGGCGGCGATATCAAGGCTTTCCGAAGAGAAGACATTAGCGTGGTTATGAAGCGTTAATTGGAAATCATCAACTGAAAACTGTGTGGTTGCCCCTGGCAACTCAGCCGATGTTTCTTTTGGCTGGCAGAAAATGAGTCTTGCTTTCTTTTTAGCAAGCGATGTCATCGTTGGGCCCAAGTGCTTTTCAAACAGCTTAAGTGTCGAAGTATGAATATCTTTCGCTTTTGCACCTGCAATGACAGCAAAACGCTGACGGTTAATGAATGCGAGTTGTTGTAACTGCCAGACCAAGAATCGACTGTATTTGGGTAATTTCATTAGTACTAAGTCGATATCATCGGGGAGGGATGATAGTGATGAAAGAAAACCTACATCAGATGTTTCCGACGTGTCGTGTGAGTTTACTTTTAGATTTTCCCTGCAACTGATCTGACTCAACACTGAGTCACTGACGTGTGATACCCGGTAGCCATTCTCCTTGCACCAACATGTCAGAGCGCCAAAACCATCATTGAAAATAGCAATATGCTTTCCTTTTGGGAGTGCTGACTCAGAAACCTGTTCAATCAGATATTCGTCTGCAGCGTCCCATGCCTGCAGGGTTTCATTTTTTTGTAATGGGTAGCGGCGCAAAGTGAAATGTTTGTCGCCGATCTGGAGGTCGGTATTCATGATGCCTAACTTGTGTGGCGCGAGAGATAATGGAGTATATTGTCGCAGAACGAATAAAGACTGCAATAACTGTGATATCAAGACATAGGGTGATATGAGTCACTTTTGTCACTGCCGACAAATTGCGGTCATCAGGTTTTAACAAAGGAAACGCAATGATTATTCAACAAAGAATTGAGAAAAAACTCACCGATGAATTTTCGCCATCTCACTTAGAAGTGATAAATGAAAGTCACATGCACAATGTTCCGAAAGGCTCGGAAAGTCACTTTAAAGTAATTGTTGTCAGTGAAACGTTTGAAAATAAGCGGCTTATCGCTCGCCATCGTGCAATCAATACTGTGCTGGCAGATGAACTGAAAAATGATATTCACGCACTTGCGATGCACACCTATACAGACAGTGAATGGCGCGAAGCAAATGGGGCTGCGCCAGACTCTCCTCAATGCCAAGGTGGCTCTAAGTTGTAATTCTCAGCGTGTTGTCATTTTTTTCCACCACTTTGCAGTAGATATATCTACTGGTATGGGTTTAGGGTCTATGCTTTCAAAAGTGCATGAACATTCAAAAAAAAGAATTCAATATTATTTCGATGAAAAATAACGAATAAATATTGAACATCTTTACGAGTAGGGTGCGCGTAAACTGGGATGTTGAAATGTATCCAAGGCGGGAAGCAAAACGTGCATTAGTTCAAATTTATCGGTTTGGGTTGGGTGTTTCTTGTGCAGTTGCCGGAAATTAGCCTGCTATCACATCGAATACCATAGAATCGATTCTTGGGTTAGTGATAGAATGCCGACCCTGTAAATTGCCATTGACTGTCGAAACATTCAGTCATGGTTTAGAAAATTACAATCTTTGGTGTAATTTTCGACCAAAGAGGCAGTGCAAGGTCGTGTATAAACTGCGCAATCAAAAGTATTCTTTTTCCCGTTAATGTAGTGCAAGTGCGTATGATTACAATTAAAAAGGGTTTGGATATCCCAATTTCAGGGACTCCTGCTCAGGTGATAAATGATGGTCCTGCCATCACTAAAGTCGCCTTGCTCGGCGAAGAATACGTTGGCATGCGTCCTACGATGCATGCGCGTGTTGGAGATGTTGTAAAGAAAGGTCAGGTACTTTTTGAAGACAAAAAGAACCTAGGCGTAAAATTTACCGCTCCAGCCGCTGGTACTGTGGTTGCTGTTAACCGTGGTGCTAAACGTGTTCTTCAGTCTGTTGTCATTGAGATTTCAGGCTCCGAGCAAGTCACTTTCAATAAGTATGATGCTTCTCAAATCGCTTCGCTTGACCGCAAAGCAGTTGTAGAGCAGCTTGTCGATTCAGGTCTGTGGACATCGTTCCGAACAAGACCGTTCTCTAAAACGCCAGCCATTGATGCCGAGCCAGCTGCAATTTTTGTAACTGCCGTCGACACCAACCCGCTTTCTGCTAATCCAGAATTGGTGATCAATGAGCAACAAGAGGCGTTTGTTGCAGGACTTGATACCATCTCGCGTTTGACTGATAAAAAAGTGTATGTGTGTAAAGCAGATGCAGCGCTGCCTCGCAGTAGTCAGCCAAATGTTGAAGAGCAGGTCTTTAATGGTCCGCACCCTGCAGGTTTAGTGGGTACTCATATCCATTTCCTGCGCCCAGTTGATATGAACACACAAGTGTGGCATCTGAACTATCAGGACGTTATCGCGATCGGTAAATTGTTCCTGACAGGTGAGCTGTACTCCGATCGTGTTATTTCTCTGGGTGGTCCTGTTGTCAATAACCCTCGCCTTGTCCGCACAATTGCAGGTGCATGCACTGAGCAACTGATTAAAGACGAAGTGATGCCAGGTGAAGTCCGAGTGATTTCCGGTTCCGTACTAAGTGGTGTACAAGCTGGTGGTCCTCACGCATATCTTGGCCGTTATCACCTCCAAGTGTCTGTCTTGAGTGAAGGCCGTGAAAAAGAACTGCTTGGTTGGATTGCTCCGGGTAAGAATAAGTTTTCTATCACCCGTGCATACCTGAGCCAATTCTTTAAAGGCCAGCTTTTCAACATGACAACCACCACGAACGGAAGTGAGCGTTCTATGGTGCCAATCGGCAACTACGAACGTGTGATGCCTCTGGATATCGAGCCGACGATGTTACTTCGTGACATTTGCGCTGGTGACCTCGAAAGCATGTCTCAACTAGGCGCGCTGGAACTGGATCCTGAGGATTTGGCTTTGTGTACTTTTGTTTGCCCCGGCAAATACGAGTACGGCCCTATGCTCCGTGAGTGCCTGGACCAAATTGAGAAGGAAGGGTAACCATGAGCCTGAAACATTATATCGAGAAAATCGAGCCTAACTTTTTGCCTGGTGGTAAACACGAGAAGTGGTTCGCGCTGTACGAAGCAGTGGCGACCGTTCTTTATACGCCAGGCATGGTAACCCGACAGGGTTCTCACGTACGTGACAGCATTGACCTCAAACGCATCATGATCATGGTGTGGATGGCGGTTTTCCCAGCAATGTTCTGGGGTATGTACAACTCAGGTAACCAGGCCGTCATGGCGCTGAACTACCTATACAGCGGTGAGCAACTGGCAACCATCATCGATGGTAACTGGCACTACTGGTTGACTCAAGCACTTGGCGGCTCACTGGCAGCTGATGCGAGTTGGGTCAGTAAGATGCTGCTCGGTGCGACTTACTTCCTGCCAATTTACGCAACTGTGTTTATTGTTGGTGGTTTCTGGGAAGTCCTTTTCTGTATGGTGCGAAAGCACGAAGTCAACGAAGGTTTCTTCGTTACGTCGATTCTGTTTGCACTGATTGTTCCGCCAACACTTCCACTTTGGCAAGCGGCGCTGGGTATTACCTTCGGTGTTGTTCTGGCAAAAGAAATCTTTGGTGGCACGGGCCGTAACTTCCTGAACCCTGCACTGGCTGGCCGCGCGTTCTTATTCTTCGCATACCCAGCTCAGCTTTCGGGCGACTTGGTATGGACTGCAGCCGATGGTTACTCAGGCGCGACAGCCCTGAGCCAGTGGGCTTCAGGCGGCGAAGGTTCGTTAATCCACAATGTTACTGGCCAAACCATCACTTGGATGGACGCGTTCATTGGTAACATCCCGGGTTCAATCGGTGAAACATCAACCCTGGCATTGGCCATTGGTGGGTTGTTCATCATCGGTTTGGGTATTGCCTCGTGGCGTATCGTTCTGGGTGTGTTGATTGGCCTCGTTGCAACTGCAACCTTGTTTAATGTCATTGGTTCAGATACTAACCCTATGTTCAATATGCCTTGGCACTGGCACCTCGTTCTGGGTGGTTTTGCGTTCGGTATGTTCTTCATGGCGACTGATCCAGTCTCAGCTTCATTCACCAATAAAGCAAAATGGTGGTATGGCATTTTGATCGGTGCAATGGCTGTAATGATTCGTGTGGTTAACCCTGCATACCCAGAGGGTATGATGCTGGCTATCCTGTTCGCGAACCTGTTTGCACCGCTGTTCGACAACCTGGTTATCCAGGGCAACATCAAACGGAGACTGGCTCGTGTCAAGCAATAACGATAGTTTTAAGAAAACGCTGACAGTTGTAATCGCACTGAGCCTTGTGTGCTCAGTGATCGTATCGATGTCTGCAGTAGTGCTTCGTCCGCAGCAGCAAGCAAATGCCAAGCTGGATGTTCAGCGCAACATCATTGCTGTTGCTGGTCTGCCGGGTGATACCTCAGACATCACAGCGATGTTTGACAAGTACATCGAGACCAAGCTGGTCGATTTGAAAACAGGTGAATACAGCAACGATGTTGATGCTGCGTCATACGATCAAGTTATCGCTGCAAAAGATGCATCAACGTCAATTGCTCTAACACCTGATCAAGATAAAGCCAAAATCCTTCGCCGTGCTAATCTGGCGAAAATTTATCTGGTCAAAGACGAGAAAGGAAATATCTCACGCGTGATCCTGCCTGTACATGGTAACGGTCTGTGGTCGATGATGTACGCCTTCGTTGCTGTTGAAACCGATGGCAACACGGTCGCTGGTATCACCTACTACAAGCAGGGTGAAACTCCTGGACTGGGTGGTGAAGTTGAAAATCCTCGCTGGCGTGGACAATTCGTTGGTAAGCAACTTTTTGATGAGCAAGGCAAGCCTGCGCTTAAAGTTGTTAAAGGCGGCGCACAATCAGGTGACATCCACGGTGTGGACGGCCTGTCTGGCGCAACGCTGACCAGTGACGGTGTTCAGAATACATTTAATTTCTGGCTGGGCGAAAACGGCTTTGGTCCTTTCTTGACTAAAGTTCGAAATGGAGGCCTGAACAATGGCTGAAGCTAAAGAACTTAAAAAGAATCTGTGGGCACCAGTTCTCGACAACAATCCAATAGCGTTGCAAGTATTGGGTGTGTGTTCAGCTCTGGCGGTTACCACTAAGCTTGAAACTGCGTTTGTTATGACGCTTGCAGTTGTTTTCGTTACTGCGTTTTCAAACTTATTTGTATCAACCATTCGTAATCACATTCCTAATTCAGTACGTATCATCGTTCAGATGGCGATCATCGCATCACTGGTTATCGTTGTTGACGAGGTGTTGAAGGCATATGTCTACGACATCTCTAAGCAGCTGTCAGTATTCGTTGGCCTCATCATCACAAACTGTATCGTAATGGGGCGTGCTGAAGCGTATGCAATGAAATCAGCGCCACTGCCTTCGTTCATTGACGGTATTGGTAACGGTCTTGGTTACGGTTTTGTCCTTCTGAGTGTGGCGTTCTTCCGTGAACTGTTAGGTTCTGGGAAAATCTTCGGTATGTCAGTGATGCCACTGGTATCTGAAGGTGGTTGGTATCAACCGAACGGCCTGATGCTGCTTGCACCTTCGGCGTTCTTCCTGATCGGTCTTCTGATTTGGGTGATCCGTTCCGTGAAGCCAGAACAAGTCGAAGCGAAGGGGTAAGACACAATGGAACATTATATTAGCCTGTTGGTTCGTTCGATTTTTATCGAAAACCTGGCTCTGTCTTTCTTCTTGGGAATGTGTACCTTTTTGGCCGTTTCTAAGAAGGTAAAAACAGCATTTGGTCTGGGTGTTGCGGTTACTGTCGTACTTGCGATTGCGGTACCTGTTAACAACCTGATTTACACCAACGTCCTGCGTGAAAACGCATTGATGGACGGTGTTGACCTGACCTTCCTGAACTTTATCACCTTCATCGGTGTTATCGCGGCATTGGTACAGATTCTGGAAATGATTCTGGACCGCTTTTTCCCACCGCTCTATAACGCGCTGGGTATCTTCCTACCGTTGATCACAGTTAACTGTGCGATCTTCGGTGGTGTATCTTTTATGGTACAACGCGATTACAACTTTGCGGAGTCCGTCGTTTACGGCGTAGGTTCTGGTATTGGTTGGATGCTAGCGATTGTTACGCTTGCGGGTATCCGCGAGAAGATGAAGTACTCTGATGTTCCTCCTGGCCTTCGTGGTCTGGGCATCACCTTCATCACTGTAGGTCTGATGGCGTTAGGCTTTATGTCTTTCTCCGGTGTTCAACTGTAAGTCGGGTAAACCGCGAATTAAGGAATAGTCAATGGACATTATTCTTGGTGTAGTGATGTTTACTCTTATCGTACTGGCATTGGTACTGGTGATTTTATTTGCCAAATCCAAGCTTGTACCATCAGGTGACATCAGCATCCTCATCAATGGGGATGCAGACAAAACAATCAACACGCCAGCTGGCGGTAAGCTGCTGAGTGCACTTGCAGGTTCAGGGATTTTTGTATCTTCAGCCTGTGGTGGTGGTGGTTCATGTGGCCAGTGTCGCGTGAAAATCAGCTCTGGTGGCGGTGATATCCTGCCAACTGAGCTTGACCACATCTCAAAGGGTGAAGCGCGTGAAGGCGAACGTCTTGCCTGTCAGGTAAACGTAAAATCTGACATGGAAATCCAGCTGCCTGAAGAAATCTTTGGTGTTAAAAAGTGGGAATGTTCTGTTATCTCCAACGACAACAAAGCTACCTTCATCAAAGAACTTAAGCTACAGATTCCTGATGGCGAATCTGTGCCATTCCGTGCCGGTGGTTATATCCAGATTGAAGCGCCAGCTCACCACGTTAAATATGCGGATTACGATGTTCCGCAGGAATATCGTGAAGACTGGGAGAAGTTCAACTTGTTCCGCTACGAGTCTAAGGTCAACGACCATACGATCCGTGCGTACTCAATGGCGAACTACCCAGAAGAGTTTGGCATCATCATGCTGAATGTGCGTATCGCTACGCCGCCGCCGAACAACCCGAATGTTGCTCCTGGTATCATGTCATCTTACATCTGGTCTTTGAAAGAAGGCGACAAGGTGACAATCTCTGGTCCGTTTGGTGAATTCTTTGCGAAAGACACGGATGCTGAAATGGTATTCGTTGGTGGTGGTGCAGGCATGGCCCCAATGCGCTCGCACATCTTTGACCAACTGAAGCGTCTGAACTCTTCGCGCAAGATGTCGTTCTGGTACGGTGCTCGCTCTAAGCGTGAAATGTTCTATGTAGAAGATTTCGATGGTCTACAAGCTGAAAACGATAACTTCGTATGGCATTGTGCGCTGTCTGATCCACAACCAGAAGATAACTGGGATGGTTACACAGGCTTCATTCACAACGTGCTTTATGAAAACTATCTGAAAGATCATGATGCGCCAGAAGACTGTGAGTACTACATGTGTGGTCCACCGATGATGAACGCAGCCGTTATAGGCATGCTAAAAGACCTCGGTGTTGAAGATGAAAACATCCTACTGGATGACTTCGGTGGCTAAGTAAGTTACTGAAAATCTCAAGTTATGGCTGACCTTTATGGGTCAGCCATTTTTCGTAAAAGGGCAGGCATAACAAGGATGCTATCCAACGCAGTTCCGTTGGCGTCTGTCACATAAAACTGGAAATAGAAATGAAGAAACTCCTTTTGCAAGCAGGCCTGATCTTAGGTCTTGCCCTTTCTGTTGTTGGGTGTGAGAAAGCACCTGAATTGGTTCACCTCAAAGGTAAAACCATGGGCACGTACTATTCAGTGAAGTTTACTGATGACGGTAGCCTGCCGAAAGCTGAAGAGATTCAGGCGGAAATAGACAAGCGTCTTGAGTTGGTCAACGATCAGATGTCTACTTACCGCAAGAGCTCTGAACTGAGCCAGTTCAACCAGTCACGTGAGACAGCACCATTTACGGTTTCTGCTGATACAGCGAAGGTTGTTGCTGAAGCGATGCGTCTGAACAAAGTAACACAAGGTGCGCTGGACGTAACCGTCGGTCCTTTGGTTAATCTTTGGGGCTTTGGCCCTGAAGGCCGTCCTGACCGTGTACCTAGCGAAGAGCAAATTGCTGAGCGTCGCGCAATTAGCGGTATTGAACATTTGTCTGTTAACGGCAATACGCTGACCAAATATATCCCTGAGTTGTATGTAGACTTATCTTCAATCGCTAAAGGCTTTGGTGTTGATGTAGTCGCTGATTATCTGGCGAGTCTGGGTGCGCACAACTATCTGGTTGAAATCGGCGGTGAGCTACAGCTCAAAGGTGTAAATCAGGAAGGCCAGCCTTGGAAAATAGCTATCGAGAAGCCAACAGTAGGTCTGCAGTCTGTACAGGAAATCATCGCACCCGGTGATATGGCGATGGCCACCTCTGGTAGTTATCGTAACTATTTTGAGGAAAATGGTGTACGCTATTCACATGCTATAGATCCAAGAACGGCTAACCCAATTAATCACAGACTGGTTTCTGTAACTGTATTGGACAAGTCTTGTATGACGGCTGATGGTCTGTCTACTGGCTTTATGGTGCTGGGAGCAGAGAAAGCACTGGAACTGGCAAACAAAGAAAATATCGCAGCGTTTTTCATTGTAAAAACGGACGATGGTTTCAACGAAGTTGCCTCAGATGCTTTTGCTAAATATTTGTCAAAGTAAGGGTTAATGAATGTCTGTATTTCTAGTGACATTCTCTATCTTCTTGTTAGTTATCGCCGGTATGGCAGTCGGCTACATTTTTCAACGTAAATCTATCAGCGGAAGCTGTGGTGGACTAGGCCCTCTGGGCATTGAAAAAGTGTGCAATTGCCCTGAGCCTTGCGATGCTAGAAAAAAACGCGAAGCAAGAGCTGCAAGAGCTGAGGAATGGAAGAAAAACCAAATCCTCTAATCTGCAAAAAAGCCGCCCTCATTAGGCGGCTTTTTTAATGGGTAATAGTTTTTGTTGTTATTGTCCGTTCGTTTCCTAACCTTTAGTGGCTGCCTTCTGGCTCTGCGTCGAAACGAAATATTGGCAGGCTCCAACCGAATTTAGCCGCAGCCATTCGGAAGCTGAATCCAACAACCAAGGTACTGACGGTAGCGATAAGTTCGTTTATACCCAAATGCATTAAGCCCCAGTACATTCCGCCAGCAAGGAAAGACACAGAGGCATAAAGCTCCTTGTGAAGCACCATGGGCGGACGTCTACACATTAAATCACGCAACAAACCACCAAACACGCCAGTTACTAAAGCCGATACCATGCAGATGAATGGTGGTAACCCCATGTCCATCGCGATACGGCTACCAATGATGCTGAAGACGATTAGCCCGAGCGCATCTAAGGTAATGAAGAACTTGTGGTTTTTAGCGACCCAGCTTGCCATCCACGTTGTTACAACACCTGCTGCACAGGTGATCATCAGATAGTGTGGATTTGCCACCCAACCAAGAGGGTAGTGACCCAACAAAATGTCACGAACTGTTCCACCGCCGATTGCTGTTGCGCTGGCAACCAGCATTACGCCAAACCAGTCCATGTGTTTACGGCCAGCCGCAAGGGCGCCCGTCATGGCTTCAGCAGTGATCCCGATAATATAAAGTGTGGTCAGTAACATGATTTTTCTTCGTAATTTGGTTAAAAGCACTAATGATAGAGCGAGTGTAAATGCGATTTACCTCTTCATCCAATGAAATGTTAATACGTTATACATTAATTGAATTCATGCATTAACTCGTAAAAGCTAGAAACGGATTTCGACGGTTAGGAGGGACAAAAGTCTTAACTACAGGTAAGATTGAGAGCTCAAAATCTTGCATTTACCTGAACAAACGTAATAACGAAATGAATCACGACTACAGCCACCTGATATCTGTTTTTAATCAAACCTTTCTGTCTTCTCTAAATACAGAGTTGTTATTAGGCGGTGATGAACCCATTTACCTTCCTGCTGATGAAAACTATTCTGCCCACCGAATTATTTTTGCTCGTGGCTTTTTTGCCTCTGCGCTGCATGAATTAGCTCACTGGTGCATTGCAGGTCCCGAACGCAGACTCGTAGAGGATTACGGCTACTGGTATCACCCTGATGGCCGTGATGAAAAAACGCAGGCAGAATTTGAAAAGGTAGAGGTTAAACCGCAGGCCATCGAGTGGATATTGTCTGCCAGTTGTGGCTTCCCATTTCAGGTAAGTTGTGACAACCTCAGTGGCGTAGAGCCAGATAGAGAAGCGTTCACGGGGAAAGTCCGTGAGCAGGCACTGACATACTTGAGTGTTGGTATTCCTGAAAGAGCCAAAACATTTTCAGATGCACTGCGCGCGTTTTATGGTATACCTCCGCTCACACCAGAATCCTTCACTGCTTGATACCGACAGATACTATTGAAAGACAAGAGGCCTGAAACCAAGATGATCCAAGAATACGAAGAGAAAATTCTAGACCTTATCGATACTATGGTCGAAACCGCGTCGGATGATGAGCTGTTTGCCAGCGGGTATCTTCGTGGACATATTTCTCTGGCAGCGGCCGATTGTGAACAAGAAGGGATGGATGCTGTCAGCGAGCTTCAAATCCGGGTTGCACAGAGTTTAAAAGATAATGCTAGCGAGCTGAGCCCTGCCGACCAAGGACTGGTCTCAAACCTATGGCTTCGCCTAAAAGAGCAAGTTGACTGAACCTGATGTACTGTTAAAAAAAGGCGCTTTATGCGCCTTTCTGCTCTCAGTTTATTGTTTTACCTTTCAGCAATTTCCTTACCCACATCCTGCCAGGATGGAGAGCGTTAAGCACGTCTACAGACAAGGGGAGAGGGTCGCCACATAGTTGCGAGGCCAGTAACTCCCCGAGTAAAGGTGCAGAGGTTAATCCTCTTGAGCCGAGCGCAAGTAAGCTATATAAACCGGGATAAGTTGCAACAGGCTCTGCTGAGTGTTGTTCTTCTCGTAAGTGTTTATATTGCTCGCAGAGCTCTTCAAAATTGCAGACATCACCTACAAAAGGAAGGTGATCACGGCTGGCACAGCGGATTCCTACTCGTCCTGCACCATGATCGGTGTCAACTTCACTTGGCCACTCAGCGTTGATGCAGTTAATGAGTCTCTTGCGATTATCAATCTGGTCTTGGGTTCTGAATTCCAGAGACTCATCGTTGCGGCTATACGTCGCGCCGATGCAGTGTGTTTCTGTGTCCGGATGCATTGGTGTCAGGTAGCCGTCATAACACAGCACGGTTTTTAGCTTTCTCAAAGATGGTGTCGTATTTATGTGGCTGATTTGCCCTCTTACCGAGTAGGCCGGAATAGGCTGCGTTTGCGGGTAAGTAGTAAATTTTTGTCCATTGGCGATCACAACAGTTTGGTGGCGGAAAATCTGCTCTTGAGCGTGAAGTGCCCAAACACCGTCACTGTGCGATAGTGATAATATTTCCTGACCATAAAAACAGGTAAGCAAGCCTGTATCCTGGGCCATGGCAATTAAAGCCTGTGTCAGTTGTTGCGGATACAACCAACCACCAAGTGGGTAGTTGACCCCGGAATGACCCGTTTTTACACCGGTTGCTGCAGTCACATCGTTGCGAGAAAGCTTCTTCAACAGCGTTTCCGGAAACTCGCCTTTAAGCATTTTTGCGAGCTTTTCGCCGCTTTTTTCATCCCAAGCCAGTTGAGTCACGCCGCACCAATCATGTTCGAAAGAAGCGCTCTCAGAGG
The DNA here is from genome assembly GCF_004116385.1 of Veronia nyctiphanis. Taxonomy (GTDB): domain Bacteria; phylum Pseudomonadota; class Gammaproteobacteria; order Enterobacterales; family Vibrionaceae; genus Veronia; species Veronia nyctiphanis. Next base: position 97,067 of record NZ_PEIB01000014.1, read on the forward strand.
CCTGTTCAATAAACTGACGGGCATACAAAAATGCAGGAGCAAAAAATCGGCTTAGTGCATCATCACTGCCATTAAGAAGAGGGTAAACAGCGCCTTGTCGGTTGCCAGATGCACCATGTCCTGCAGCTTCGTCAGCACAATAAAGGCTCACTTTTTTGCCGCGTCTGACGAGTGAAACGGCAAGTGCAGCGCTGGCGACACCACCACCGATAATGGCAATGTCATCTGATTCAACCGCTGACTTTCTGTGATACCAAGGCAATTGCATGGTTTGTTTTGAGCGGTCGGCCATGCGTCCAGTGAGCATGTCTCGTTTTGTACCAAAGCCTTTGGCTTTTTCCATTTCGAAGCCAGCGTCAATCAGGCCTCGTCTGACAAAACCTGCCGCGGTAAATGTGGCCAGTGTACAATCATTTCGTGCCAGTCTTGCCATACCTTGAAAGAGAGAGCTACTCCACATTTCTGGGTTTTTGCTTGGAGCAAAACCATCAAGGAACCAACAATCAATGATACCGTCATCTGTGGTCCAGACTTGCGGCAAACTGTCTTTGATATCGCCAAACCAAAGGTCAAGGGTGATGAGGCCGTTCGCGAGTACTAACCGATGACAGCCAGACACAGCGACGGGGTAATGTTTGCGTAACTCAGCAGCATACTCAGCAAGCTCTGGCCAAGAAGCGTGAGCTTTTAGAAGATCGTCGGCGGTAACTGGATATTTTTCAAAACTGACAAAATGTAACTGTCGGGTGGGCGCTTCTGGGTTTTCAGCACGAAATTGTGCAAACCATTGCCAAACGGCCAAAAAGTTTAGGCCGGTACCAAAACCAGTTTCGGCGATTACGAAGCGTTGACGATCAAAATGGTACCAGCGAAGAGGTAATTGATTCTGCTGCAAGAACACGTAGCGTGTTTCTTCCAGACCGTTGGCATTGGAGAAGTAGACATCGTCAAAGTCATCCGAGACAGGCGTTCCAGCTTCATTCCAATGGATCTGGGCGTGTTCAATGCGAGGGTGAGTCACAGCTAAACCTTCAAAATATCACAGTAAGTCGGGCCGGGAATTGTAGCGGTTATCAGGAAAGCTGACCACTTAAGAACAGCAAAACCGCTATTATCACTGCGAACTAGACGTGTAGGGAAAAATGATGAAACGAGCCGTAATTACAGGTATGGGAATTGTTTCCAGCATAGGTAACAACGTGAAAGAAGTGCTGGAGTCATTAAAGGCGGGGAAATCAGGTATTTCGTTTTCTCAGCAATTCGCAGACATGAAACTACGAAGCAATGTTTGGGGAGACCTCAAACTGAATCCTGCCGAGCATATCGACAGAAAGAAGATGCGTTTTATGGGCGACGCAGCAGGATTTGCATATCTCTCGATGGAACAAGCAATTGAAGATGCAGGTCTGGAAGAACATCACGTATCAAATGACCGCACTGGCCTTGTTGCAGGTTCAGGCGGCGCATCCTCAGTAAACCAGGCGCTGGCAGTAGACACACTGCGAGAAAAAGGCGTGAAGCGTGTAGGGCCTTACATGGTGCCACGTACCATGTCGTCAACAGTATCCGCGTGTCTGGCAACCCCATTCAAAATTCGTGGTGTTAACTACACCATGAGTTCGGCCTGTGCGACATCAGCACACTGTATTGGCCATGCACTTGAACTAATCCAACTGGGTAAACAAGATATCGTCTTCGCCGGTGGCGGTGAAGAATTGGACTGGACATTGACCATGATGTTCGACGCCATGGGTGCGTTGTCAACTAAGTACAACGAATCGCCAGAGCAAGCATCACGTACTTATGATGCTGACCGTGATGGTTTTGTCATCTCTGGTGGCGGCGGCATGTTGGTCGTGGAAGAGCTTGAGCATGCACTTGCTCGTGGCGCGAAAATTTACGGTGAGATTGTCGGCTATGGCGCAACGTCTGACGGCTTCGATATGGTTGCTCCTTCCGGTGAAGGTGCGATTCGTTGTATGAACATGGCGATGCAAAATGTTGATGGCGTTGATTACATCAATACTCATGGTACATCGACCCCGGTCGGCGACGTGAAAGAATTGGGCGCAATCAAAGAAGTCTTCGGTAACGATGGCCCCGCGATTTCTGCCACCAAAGCAATGACGGGCCACGCACTGGGTGCGGCGGGTGTTCACGAAGCTATCTACTCAACATTGATGCTTGATAATGACTTCATTGCGCCAAGCATTAACGTGGAAACGCTGGATGACGCTGCTGAAGGTCTGGATATTGTCACAGAGACCCGCGAGCAGTCGCTGAAGACTGTCATGTCTAACAGCTTTGGTTTTGGTGGTACCAACGCCACTCTGGTTATCAAAAAATACGAAGGTTAAGGGCAAGGAAGCATTATCGCCTTCGCCGCAATACAGCAGCGTCTGATGACGTCATTGCATCATTGCGGCATGACCTGAGGGAGAGATATTCCCTCGCCAGTTTCCAGGGAAGACGAGTCAGAACTCATCTGGCGGGTCAAACAAAAACAGCTTATGACCATTGAGAGCTGGTCTTAGGTTATTCAGGTCCTGGATTTACCCGGCTTCGGCCGGGTTTTTTCGTTTTAACTTGGCGACAAACACGTAAACTATGCAGCAGTAAGAAAAAGGCGATGGAGCGGAACTTGAAAATACTGATTGATGAAAACATGCCATTTGCGCAAGGGCTATTTAGTCAACTGGGTGAGGTAGTTGCAAAACCAGGGCGAAACCTCACACCGGATGATTTGATTGATGTTGACGCGCTGATGATTCGCTCCGTGACCAAAGTGAATGAGGTATTGTTGGAAAAAGCCAACAAATTGAAGTTCGTTGGAACGGCAACGGCAGGCATGGATCATGTCGATAAAACATTACTGCAAGAACGCGGTATTACCTTTACGGCTGCCCCGGGTTGTAACAAGGTTGGTGTCGCTGAGTATGTGCTCAGTGCCATGATGGTATTGGGGCAGGAACAGGGCTTTGATTTTACTGAGCGAACGATTGGCGTTGTCGGAGCCGGGCAGGTGGGCAGTTATCTGTCAGATTGTCTGAGCGCACTTGGTATCCGCCACCTGCTTTGTGACCCTATCAAACAAGCGGAAGGTGATCATCGTGAGTTTGTTGCTTTGAATGACATTCTTGAGCAATGCGATGTCGTCACGCTGCACACGCCGTTGACAAAAGAAGGCCAGCATAAAACTCATCACTTGATTGGCGAAGAGCAACTGGTGAGACTCAAGCCCGGGAGCATACTGATTAACGCAGCGCGTGGCCCCATCGTAAGTAACGATGCGTTGAAAGCTGCGCTACAAAACCAAAGCCTCACCGCAGTGCTTGATGTTTTTGAGCAAGAGCCAGAAGTTGATATGTCGTTATTACCCTTGCTGGCCTTTGCCACACCGCATATTGCAGGGTATGGTCTCGAGGGGAAAGCCCGCGGCACGACAATGATTTTTAATAGCTATTGTGGGTTTTTAGGAAGTGAACTATGCGCAGATCCGGCATTCCTGTTGCCAGTCGCGCCTTTACCTTCAGTTTCCCTGAGCAGGCACTGGGATAACAGCGATCTGATGGCACTTTGCCAGCTGGTTTATGATATTCGTCGCGATGATAGTCAGTTCCGGCGTGAGATGGCTGACCCTCAACAACACAGAGCAACTTTTGACCGTCTGAGAAAAAATTATCGCGATCGACGTGAGTACAGTGCAATTACGGTAGCAGGTCATGCCTCGTTTGGGGTAGAGTCGCTCGCTAAGTTAGGCTTTACGGTAGAGGAACAAGCATGACACAGGAATACGATATCGCAGTATTGGGCGCCACAGGAGCTGTTGGTCGCACCATGATTGAGGTACTGGAAGAACGAAAGTTTCCCATTCGCAACCTTCACTTGCTGGCTAGCGAGAGAAGCGCTGGCGAGACCATTCGTTTTAACGGTAAATCAGTCAGAGTACAGGATGTAGAAACGTTTGACTGGAGTCAGGTACAAATTGCTCTGTTCTCAGCAGGCTCTGAAGCGTCAGAGCGTTGGGCGCCTGTTGCGGCTGATGAGGGTGTTATCGTCATCGATAACACGTCGCGCTATCGTTATGACTACGATATTCCTCTGGTTGTTCCGGAGGTGAACCCTGAGGCCATCGCTGACTTTCGTAACCGTAACATCATTGCTAACCCAAACTGCTCAACGATTCAGATGCTGGTCGCATTAAAGCCAATCTACGATGCAGCAGGCATTGAACGAATTAATGTGGCGACGTATCAGTCTGTCTCTGGCTCCGGAAAATCCGGTGTTGATGAACTTGCAGGGCAGACCGTTAAGCTCCTGAACAGCCAGGAAGCAGAGCCAAGTGTGTACAAAAAGCAGATCGCGTTTAACTGCTTACCCCATATCGACCAGTTCATGGATAATGGTTACACCAAAGAAGAAATGAAGATGGTATGGGAAACTCAAAAAATCCTTGGTGATAACAGTGTGGCGGTTAATCCGACATGTGTGCGTGTGCCTGTTTTCTACGGTCATGCTGAAGCGGTTCACATCGAATGCCAGCAACCTATTGATGCGACTGAAGCAATGGCATTGCTCTCGAGAACTGAAGGAATTGAAGTCTTCATCAATGAGGAATACCCGACCCAGGTCAAAGACGCAACGGGTAAAGACCATGTGATGGTCGGGCGTGTTCGAAATGACATCAGCCATCCGAATGGACTCAACATGTGGGTTGTTGCGGATAATGTCCGAAAAGGTGCCGCAACCAACTCAGTACAAATTGCAGAGCTGTTGATTCGCGACTATTTGTAATCCCTGCCTATCTTACAGCCGTTCCAACCGTCTTGCGTTGTGAACGGTTGTAAGATCACAAAAATACAGTTTTCGTTTTTTGTATTTCAGTTTTCATCCGACCATCCGATATAGTTAAAGATATATATCAAGAAAACGCCAAATTTCTGCCAAAGGGATTTTAGGCAGTATCTGACGCAGAGTTAATTACTGGTATGAAGCGAACCTTTAGTTTTAAAAAATATGGCCTTAAAAGCAAAAAAGTGCGGTTTTCCTCTATTTTAACGCTTTTCTTATTTGCCGCCTTTAGCGCAACTGCTGACATAAAGATCATAGGCCCAGATAACGAGTCGCTTTCTCAGGAAGCGAGAGTCGCGCCGGTCAACAGGACAGCGAGTCCAGAACGGCCGTTATTCAGTGTGCCTGAAGATGGCAATACAACGCTTTGGTCTATTGCAACGCAATATCGACCCGATAACTCCGTTTCTATCTATCAAACGCTGGGCGCAATTTTCCGCTTAAACCCTGCTGCATTCGAAAATCAGAATATTCATAGCCTGATACCCGGCACCATTCTGCGCATGCCGACGAACTCTGAAATTCGCCGTGAACAGACGGAAGATGTGGTACAGCGACTTAATGAAGACAAAGCAAGAAAAGCGTTGGCTCAGCGTCAACAGGCAACGCGTGCCCAATCACCTTTATCGGGCAATACAGCCACGGCTCAACCAGCTACAGCACAAGTAAATAGACCGCAGGCTGAACCTGCAACAGTCTCTAAGCCAGAAGCCCCGGCGGCGACACCACAGATATCAACGACCACACCGGCAAAACCAGTCGCACCAGCAACGTCCAATGTTGCCAGTGAGCAGCAAACCACAGAGGCTTCTCAAACTGAACAACCCGCCAAAGAGCCTGTGACCGCATCGGAAGACGCAGCACCAAAACCAACCGATGAGCCGCTTAAGCCGTCGACTACTACGCCACCTAAACCAGATTTATCTTCATTGAAGAATCAGGTCGATAACAATGATGTGGAAGTGGGTCGTCTGCTCGAAAGTAATCATATCCTGAAAGTGCGTTTGGCCGAGGTGCAGGGCGAGCTGAAATCACTGCGGGAAAAAATCACGTTAGATGATCAGTTAACAACGGAGCTACAGTCCTTACTGGCTGATCACAAAGCGAAACTGCTCGCGGCAGAAGTTGAAGCGCAGGAAGATGTTTGGGAATCATTGGTTAATAACCCCGCAGTGCTGATTGCTCTTGGGGTGACACCTGCACTTTTGGTCATCTCACTCATCGGCTTTATTCTCTTCCGACGCAGTCGTAAAGAAGAACAGCCTGTGGCTGAGCCTGATGGCTTTGATGATCTTGATATTCCTGCATGACTGCCGATTCGCCGATGGCGATGGGTGAAACCGACGAACTGGTGCTTGAAAACGACGGCCTTGATTTAACGGCGGTCGCCCAGCAACCGATGATGGATCAGGGTTTTGATAATCAACAAGCGTTCCCTGATCAACAGCAAGCGTTTGACCCGAACGCGCAGCAAGCCTTTGATCCTAACATGCAACAGCAGGGCTTCGACAACATGCCAATGCAGGATGGATTCCCTGCGCAGGATGCTATGCAGCAAGTTGAGATGCCTCAAATGAATATGCAGCAGCCTGATAACAGTGTGGCTGAAAACCTCGATATGGCGATGGCTGATCCTGATTTAGCCATGAACCCCGATTTGAATGTTGCTGCAAGCTCTGATGATGCGATTGGTCTTGAAGATATGGAGAAGTCTCTCGATGAGATGGCTGCTCCGTCGGAAGATGCTGAACTTAGCCCTGACGAGGCCCTTGCTGCGATGTGGGAGCAATCGCTAACCGAAGGTGACGGCGACGTAGAGGATATTGACGCCTTACTTGATGGCGCTCAAGGTGGTGACGAGCCAGCTTCAGTAGCAGAAGAGCCTTCGGCTGAGACTAACGATGCCCTATTTGACAATGTGATGGAAGGCGAACCTGAGGTCGATCTGACTCAGGATATCGACCTCTCGATGGACTCTGAGCCAGAAGTGGCAATGTCCCAGGATAGCAGTGATGCGCTCATTGATGAAATGATGGGAGGGACTCCAGAGCCTGAACCTGAAATCCCTATGTCGCAAGATGGCAGCGATGCGCTGAACGATGAGCTGATGGGGGCGGAACCCGAACCTGAAATCCCCATGTCGCAAGATGGTAGCGACGCATTAATCGATGAGCTGATGGATAGTGGTGCGGAGCCAGAACCTGCAGTACCGATGTCGCAAGATGGCAGCGATGCACTGATTGATGAGCTGATGGGAGGCACCCCCGACCCGGAGCTCGAAACGTCACTGTCTGACACTGACAGTGACACCCTGTCAGCAGAGACTCATGCTCAAGAAGACGCCTCCGATATTGGTGATACCGATGCGCTGCTTGATGAACTGCTTGACAATGAACATCTTGATGGAAATGGTTTACCACTCGACTTAGGTTCGCATGATGACGCTGGCGATCTCTCCCTGCCTGACAGCGACCTCGAGGTGGGCGGTGACGCGCTGCTTGATGAAATGCTTGATGGTTCAGCGGAGAATTTCGACGAATCGGACATGCTTGACCAAAGTATTGATGCCAGCGATCTTCTTACTGACGTCGTTGATACAGTACCTGATACCGACATCAATGTTGATTTAAGTGACACAGACGCTCTGCTGGATGAGCTCATTGATGTTGAATCTGACCCGCTTGATCAGCCAGTAGATGAGCTCGATCCTATGGATGAGCTTGAGGCACTGGCGTCTTCTCCTGTCTTAGACGCAGACGATGATGCGCCTGATTTTTCGGCTCAGCCTGTTGAAGAGATTGCTGAATTTGATATGGCGGACGGTTCAATGCCTGATGCGGTGTCCGATGTCACTTCCGAGCCTTCTGCTGGTGGTGATGACGTTATTCCAGATGACGTAGTTACGCCTGAGACGTCAGGTATTGAAGCGCTTGATGCTGAGTTAGATCTGCCTGCAACAGATTCGGTGTTGGATATAGATTCACTTCTCGATGAAACATCAGACAACAATGAGGAAGCATTCGTTGGGGATGCCGCTTCGATTAACGAAGCCCTGTCTGATGAAGCTTTTATCAATGAGGCGTTGACGGATGTTAATGATGAGTTAGAAGGGCCTGATAACGAAGCAAACTTGTCTGATGAATTACCCGTAGATAACGAGCTTTCGGCCTCTAGCGAATTTATGCCAGAGACATCGGAACTTGCTGAAAGTGCTGATGAAGCACCCGTTGAGATGCCTGAGCTCAGCGCGGAACCCATTGCTGAAACCGAAGAACCAGAAGATTTCACCCCAGACACCGCGCAAGAAGCTTCAGCAGATGTTGGCCAAGAGCCGTCTGAGACAGAAGTACCGTTAGAGCCTGAGTTAGGCAGTGATTCAACGCTCGAACCGCCGCAATCAGAAGGCCAGGATCCTAGCTCGAGTGAAGCTTCTTTTGATGCGGCAATGGAAGAGAACGCGGACTTCCCTGATGTCGCTGAACCCAACGATATGGCCGCATTTTCAAGTGAGCCTATCGAAGATGCAGTCATTGGCAGCGAGTCATATGAACATGAATCAATCCCCGAGCCCGCTCAGCAAATAGAGAGTGACCTTTCGACAGAAACTGGAACACTGCCGGAATCAGGATTAGACACCGAATCTGTTCAGCTTGATCCGAACTCGGCAGTTGCTCAAGTACAGAGTAACGAGGCATATGCCTCTGATGCGCAGGTTATTGACGACCTGAATGACTTTATTGGCGACGAACAGGCTGACTCCCAGTCTGATATGTCGACAGACATTGAAACCAGTGCGTCAGAGCCATCAGATATTGACCTGACGCAGCTACCTGAATACGACGAAGCGTCAGCACTGGCTGACATCAATGGTGAACCAGCGGAAATTGACTCACCGCAGTCTGCCAGTGATGAGCCTTTAGATTTAACCGAGTTACCAGAATACTCGGAAGAAGATGCAGCCCTTGATGCTGACTTAGAGGTCTCGCCACAAGCTGCGCTTGACGAAACGCAGAACCCACAGCCAGCATCAGACTCTCTTGCCGATGTTATGCCTGCCATCGATATGCCGATGCCAGCTGATATGTCAGATTCCGCCGTTGAGGCTCCAGAACTTGGTAGTGAGGACGAAACAGCAGACTCGCTTGAAGATTTCTCCGAACCGTCGACAGATTCTGTCGCTGACAGCCCATTCAATGTCCCTGCTGAGGGGCTTGAAACGCTCGATGATAACCAGCTGGGTGAATTCTCTGAAGAAGATGCTCTTCATGCTGCGTTTGAAGAACAACGTGAATTAGACGGTGGTTTTCAAGAGCAAACGGCCACAACAGGGCAAACTGCCGAAGTGCCTGTACCAGAGACATCCGTGGCAGACATGGATGATGAGCAATATCAGGTTGCAGGTCTGGATATGGATGCGCTGCTGTCTGACCCTGATTTACAGGATGTTGAGCCGCCAATCCCGGAAGATGAATCGGCGGTATGGAATACTGAGCAAACACCTGAGCCCGAGTTGGAATCGGAAGACTGGTCTGAACAACCGCAGATACTTGGTGAAGACGTCACTGACTTGGAATTCGACAACGATCTCGACAGCTTCTTGAAGAAGGCCACAGTGAGCTGCTTGAAACTACCACTGAAGATAACCCTTACATCAGCATCGAAGAGTTAATGAAAGATGATGGCGAAGAGCAGGAAGACCCAGATTCAAAGCCAATTGATCTCAATGTGGGGTTAGATGAGTTTCCAGATATGTTGAATGAAGTTGAGCCTTATGATGTGGACAAATCGGGCGAAGCGGCAAATAACATGGATCTGGCCAAAGCCTACCTTGAGATGAACGATGTGGACGGCGCGATGGCATTACTTGAGAAGGTGATGACATCAGGGGACTCGAACCTCAAAAGTGAAGCGATGGAAATTATGGAAAAACTCCATTAACTTTCGCTTCATTGAAATAAAAAAACGGCAGTCATGACTGCCGTTTTTTTATTGCTGCTGACCAAGTTGACGGTTATGAGTATAATGTCGCCCTTTTTTAAAGTAACACAGAGAACCTGACCATGAGAATTGCACTGGGTGTGGAGTACGATGGCGCGCGTTACTATGGCTGGCAGAGACAGCGAGAAGTGGCAAGTGTGCAAGAACAATTGGAAAAAGCACTGAGTAAAGTGGCGAATCAACCTGTTGGCGTGCAATGTGCCGGACGCACCGATGCGGGGGTTCATGGCACCGGTCAGGTTGTGCATTTTGATGTTACGTCTCCAAGACCACTCAAGGCATGGACCATGGGCACAAACAGCAATCTACCTGACGATATTGCTGTAAGGTGGGCAAAAGAAGTGCCAGATGACTTTCATGCCCGATTTACAGCAACGGCGAGGCGCTACCGCTACATCATTTACAATCACGCTTTCCGGCCGGGTATATTCCGTCACGGCGTTAGTCACTATCATGGCGACCTTGATGAAAAGCTAATGCACGAAGCAGGTCAGTATTTGCTCGGTGAAAATGACTTCAGTTCATTTCGGGCTGTGCAGTGCCAGTCAAAATCGCCATGGCGAAACGTGATGCATCTTAATGTGTCGCGCCAGGGGAATTTTGTCATCATCGATATCAAGGCCAACGCATTCGTGCACCATATGGTCAGAAACATTACGGGTAGCCTCATTGCGGTTGGGCGGGGAGAACAAAAACCTGAATGGATAAAGTGGCTACTTAATGCCAAAGATCGGAACTTGGCGGCAGCAACAGCGAAAGCCGCAGGGCTTTATTTGGTTGAGGTTGATTACCCTGAGTCCTTTGATTTACCCAATGTAACTCCGGGCCCACTCTTTTTGCCAGACACTCAATGTTGATTGCAAAAAGTCTCGAACAGATTCTGAAACGAGACTGGAAAAAATGATAATCTATGGGGCTTCACGGATAGGTACAACCAGTTTTTAGTCCCAACTCGTGTTGAGTTGTGATTTAATCTCGTTTGAATTAATAGATTACAGACCATTTGCTAACGGCAAGTGGTGCAGAACAAAAAGGTAGTCCATGAGCTGGCTTGAAAAAATTCTGACAAAAAGCAAAATTGGTTCGACGCGAAAAGCGTCAATCCCAGAGGGAGTTTGGACCAAATGCGCATCCTGCGAGCAGGTGCTATACCACGCAGACTTAGAGCGTAACCTGAATGTGTGTCCGAAATGTGACCATCACATGCCCTTCTATGCACGTCAGCGTCTTGAAGCATTTCTTGATGAAGGCAATGTTCAAGAACTGGGAGCAGATCTTCTTCCTCAGGATCCTCTTAAATTCCGAGATACAAAGAAGTACAAAGACCGTTTGGCCTCGGCGCAAAAGGCTACTGGTGAAACCGAAGCCATGGTTGTGCTGAAAGGTCACCTTCTTGGCCTACCTGTTGTCACCTGTGCATTCGACACTCGGTTTATTCTCGGTTCAATGGGATCTGTTGTCGGAGCACGCTTTGTTCGTGCAGCAGAGCAAGCAATGGAAGATAACTGCCCGCTTATCTGTTTCTCTGCGAGTGGTGGTGCCCGTATGCAAGAGTCTTTGATGTCTCTTATGCAGATGGCAAAAACCAGCGCAGCGCTTGAAAAAATGTCAGAAAAAGGTTTGCCTTACATTTCTGTGTTAACAGACCCTACCTATGGTGGTGTTTCGGCAAGTCTTGCAATGTTGGGTGATATTAACGTTGGAGAGCCAAAAGCCCGAATCGGTTTTGCTGGCCGCCTTGTTGTCGAACAGACGGTTCGCGAGAAACTCCCCGATGATTTCCAGACGGCTGAATTTTTGCTGGAGCATGGAACGCTCGATATGATCGTCGACCGCCGTGAATTACGCCAGCGTCTTGCGGGTATTCTCGCCAAATTGACTAACCAACCTTCACCGCTTGTTGTACCAGTGCAGCAACCGCTGGAAGGGGAAGTAGTTGAAGAAGCAGAAAATACCGCAGAACCTTTGGATAATGACAACTAAGCATTTCCATGGTCACAGACAAAGAGCGCCTTATGGCGCTCTTTGTCTATAAGCTGATATGATTAAAGTATTATTGAACTTATAAAAAACAACATGCCTGATACAAATCCACCACATGCCAATTCGTTAAGAACTAACCCACCGGGTGCGACTGCACCATTAAATGAATGGCAAGCCTATTTAGAGAGTCTGCATACCAGTGCTATCGATCTTGGCTTAGACCGGGTAGGGCGAGTGGCCCAAGATGCCAAACTCACCAAACCCGCGCCGACTGTCATTACAGTGGCTGGCACAAATGGCAAAGGGTCAACCTGTGCGATATTGGAAGCCATTTTGACAAAGGCTGGGTATAAAACAGGCGTGTACAGTTCCCCTCACTTGATCCGGTATAACGAGCGTGTTCGCATAGACGGTCGAGAGTTGGATGATGAACGCCACTGCGAAGCGTTTTCAAATATTGAAGCCATTCGGGGCGATACTAGCTTGAGCTTCTTCGAATTTGGCACTCTCGCAGCACTCTGGCTGTTCAAACAACACGATTTAGATGTAGTGTTGCTTGAAGTTGGTTTGGGTGGGCGTTTGGATGCCACAAACATCTGTGAGCATGATGTGTCTGTGATTACTAGCCTTGCCATTGACCATGTCGATTGGCTTGGGGATGACATTGAAGTCATCGGCTTTGAGAAAGCAGGTATCTTCCGATCTGGCAAACCCGCTGTTTGCGGCCAGCCGGAGCCGCCAGCAAGTGTTGCAGCTCATGCAGACGACATTGATGCAAAGCTTTATCAGGTAGGTTACCAGTTCGATTATCAACAAGAAGAGAATGTATGGCACTGGCAGTGTGGTGCGTTCGATTTGAAGGATTTACCACTGCCTGCACTTCCGATACAAAATGCAGCAACCGCGCTGATGGCTCTTGGTGCGTCAGAGCTTAACATTACTGATGAGCACATTGTTGAAGGCATTAAAGCCGCCAAATTGTCGGGCAGAATGGAAACCGTCAGTGAGTCTCCTTTGGTTTTGATGGATGTTGCGCACAACCCGCATTCTGCGGCGTACCTTGCTAAACAGCTTGAGAAGGCGAAAGCAAAACGAAATGGTAAAGTCCATGCTGTTGTCGCGATGCTTCACGACAAAGATATCGAGTCAACGCTAGCAGAAATGAAAAACGTTGTTGATGCGTGGTTCCCTGCCAGCCTGAAAGGTCCCAGAGCCGCGACTGCAGATGAGCTTGTTACCTATTTACCTGCAGGAACAAAAACATTCGAAACGCCTGAACTTGCTTATCAAACCGCTGTTGCATCTTTGGGTTGGGAAGGAGATCTAGTTATCGTCTTCGGTTCGTTCCACACCGTTGGTCAGGTGTCCTCTTATTTAGCTGAATCGGAGTAATTTGTGGCGACTCAATTCCAAAATCGATTGGTTGGCACCGTGGTGTTGGTTTGTCTTGGTGTGATCTTCCTTCCGGATGTTCTTGATGGCAAAAAAGAGCAGTTTCAGGAAGACTTTGATGCAATTCCTATTCATCAACCCATCGATGAATCTATAACAACATCGCAAATCAATAAGCCAGATACCGGCATTGTTGAGGACCTTGACGAACACGCTGATGATCTGCTGAGTGATAATATGGCTTCTGTGACGTTAGGAGAAGCTCCCAATAAAACGCTCAAAAAGCAGCATCAAAATACAACTGAAGAAAAGCAAAATATTATTGAACAGAATGGCTTAACAGATGCAGCTTGGGTGTTGCGTTTAGGTACATTCAGAAACATTGATAATGCCAAAAATTTAGTTTCGAAGCTGAGGAATAAAGGATATCCGGCCCAGATTTACCCGAGAAATATTCGAGCTGGCCAATTGGCTCGTGTTGAGGTCGGGCCTGACCTTTCCAAAGACAAGCTGCAAGGGATGCGCGCTGATCTGGAATCTTTGACTGGACTGAAAGGCCAACTCGTCAGATTTAACCCTTTAAACCCTTAAGAAAACGTTTGCGTCGCCATTTTTTCTGTTAGAATGCGCGCAAATCCAATAGAAGAAGAATATATGAATTGGATTGATTTTATTATCCTTGGCGTCATCAGTTTCTCTGCCTGATCAGTGTGGTTAGAGGCTTCGTCAAGGAAGTGTTGTCTCTGGTAATTTGGTTTGGCGCGTTTTTCATTGCCAGTCAGTTTTACCCTCAATTGGCAGCCTACTTTACCGGCTTCAAGGATGAAGTAGTAAGAAATGGAGCGGCGATAGCTGCGCTTTTCATTGCCACATTGATTATCGGTGCGCTTGTAAATTATGTGATTGGTCAGTTAGTTGATAAAACAGGCCTTTCCGGAACTGATAGACTTCTCGGTATGGTGTTCGGTGGCATCAGAGGTGTACTGGTGGTGGCAGCATTGCTGTTTGCACTGGACGCGTTTACGGGTGCGCCTAACCAGGTTGACTGGAAGCAGTCGCAACTTATTCCTAAGTTTGGAATAGTCATTGAGTGGTTTTTTTCGTATCTGGAGCAGAGCTCCAGCTTTTTACCCAAGGTGGCTTAACACCGGGTTACATTACGCTTTAAAAAGGAAATAGTTTACATGTGTGGGATTGTTGGGATCGTAGGTCAGACGCCTGTAAATCAATCGATTTATGATGCTTTGACTGTATTACAGCATCGCGGCCAGGATGCAGCCGGTATTGTCACCATTGATGAAAACCGCTTCCGGCTCAGAAAAGCCAACGGACTAGTGAAGGATGTTTTTCAACTTAAGCACATGCAACGACTGCAAGGAACGGTGGGAATCGGACACAATCGATATCCTACCGCGGGAAGCTCAAGTGCTTCTGAAGCGCAACCGTTTTATGTGAATTCTCCTTACGGTATTACTCTCGCCCACAACGGTAACTTAACCAACGCTAACGACCTCAGAGAATCCCTCTTCCAACAAGATAAGCGTCACCTCAACACGACGTCTGATTCTGAAGTACTTCTTAATGTTCTTGCCCACCAGATAGACAAAGCAGGGAATCACCCGCTTACTGAAGAAGATATCTTCAAAGCAGTAAGTGCAGTACATGAGCAAGTCTCGGGTGGTTATGCGGCTGTTGCTATGGTTATCGGTCATGGCTTAATCGCCTTCCGTGATCCAAATGGTATTCGTCCTCTGTGCCTTGGCAAGCGCGTCAACGAAAATGGACAGGAAGAGTACATGGTTGCGTCTGAATCTGTAGCTCTGGATGCCGTAGGCTTTGACTTTATCCGCGACGTGGCGCCAGGTGAGGCTATCTATGCAACATTTGACGGTAAGCTTTACACTCGCCAGTGCGCAGCTTCTCCATCACTGACGCCATGCATTTTTGAGTTTGTCTATTTCTCTCGTCCTGACTCATTCATCGATAAGATTTCTGTCTACGCAGCTCGCCTGAACATGGGCAAGATGTTGGGTGCGAAAATTCGCAAAGAATGGGAAGACATGGATATAGATGTCGTTATCCCTATTCCAGAAACGTCCATGGATATCGCGCTAGAGATCTCTCAGGTCCTCAACAAGCCTTATCGTCAGGGTTTTGTTAAGAACCGTTATGTTGGCCGAACCTTCATCATGCCTGGTCAACAGCAGCGCAGAAAATCTGTTCGCCGCAAGCTCAATGCGATCCGTTCTGAATTCAAAGGTAAAAACGTACTGCTGGTGGATGACTCGATTGTTCGAGGAACCACGTCAGAACAAATCATTGAGATGGCACGCGAGGCAGGTGCGAAGAAAGTCTACATGGCATCTGCGGCTCCTGAAATTCGCTTCCCAAATGTCTACGGTATCGATATGCCAAGCGCTAACGAGCTCATTGCTCATGGTCGTGATGTCGATGAAATCAGTAAAATCATTGGTGCTGATGGTCTGATATTCCAAAACCTAGAGGATCTTGAGAATGCTGTTCGCGAAGGTAACCCCGATATTGCGAGTTTTGAAAGCTCGGTATTCTGTGGTCAGTACGTGACAGATGACATCGATCAGTCTTATCTGGATTACTTGGAAAGTTTGAGAAGCGATGATGCTAAGACTGTCCGAGAACAGCAGCAGGAATTGGCTAACTTAGAAATTCATAACGAAAGCTAACGCACGGTTGGTTTTCGCAAAAAACAAACGCGGCTAGTAGCCGCGTTTGTTTTGTATGAGCTCGAGAGTTATTGAACAAATATTGGCCCCAGTCCGCTATTCCAGAGAATGACAGAAGCAGCGAGAATAGAGACCAATAACACCAACCCACAAGTGACTACTGAACTGGCGTAAATAAAACCTCGCTCTTCAGGAATGTGCATGATAATCGGCACGCCCGTATACAGGAGGTATACCGAGTACGCGACACCTACTAAGCCAACGAGCATAACAAACCACACGACAGGGTAGAGTGCGGATAAGCCAACCATAAATATTGGCGTGGCTGTGTAGGCAGCTAACTCTAGTGCCTGCGTATAACTTGGTGACGAACCAAATGTCCTACTCATCCAGAGAGTCAAGTAGGCCAAAGCACAAACGCCGATAATGAGCGCAAAGTACATTGCAATTGCAATCATCAGCGCACTATCACCTGTAATAAATATCGGGTCGCCAACACCAATCTTCCATCCTATGTGAACACTTGAATAGTAAGCACAGACTGGCGGTATCATTGCCATAATCAATGCGTGAATAAGACTATTTGATGCCCCTTCATGGAGTCTATCTATATTCTTCCATTCTTCTTTTGGCTGAACATACAGACCCACTAAATGCCCCAGAATCATAATTGCTCCTGTTATTATGCTTGGTCACTGCCTGACTGAATTGTAATCAATATAGAACCAAATAATTACATACCATTAACATTTGATCGTTATTCATTCGTTTGATGAGTCTTAAAATGTGATGTGATACGGGTTTTTGTTTCTTTTAGGTGTAAGTGAAACTGAGGTGTCGGTCTCTGGTCTTTGTATGAGCCGTATTCCGGGCATCTTTGCACTTACCAAAAGCATCTAATATTTGAAATTACCAAAAGGTTGCAGCGAGTAAACGTGGGTCTTAAATCGAAAACATTTTAAATTTTATCGCTTATCTTTACTTTGTTTTCATTAAGTTAGAGTAGAATAGACCACGTAGTGTATCTGCATGACTGTATATAAAAGTGCGCATTTTCGTCTTCGTAATGGATAAAAGTGAAGGTATATCAGAGTTATAGTGATATGCATTGCCTTTTTTATTGGTCATTAATTCTTGTTTTTACAAACCAAACTATGCTTTAAGAGCAGAAAATACAGGCAGTTTGGCTGGCCAATATCCGTTGAGTAGGGGAGAGCGTGGTGCTTGAAGGCAAAGAGATACTGATTGTTGAGGATGACCCGGTTTTCAGCACTATTGTTGCGGGCTTCCTAAATAAAGAAGGCTGTATTGTGAGGACTGCAGAAAACGGTCTCGAGGGACTTCGATCTCTACGGGAAGCCATCCCTGATCTCCTCATCAGCGATCTTTCTATGCCCGTAATGACAGGCTTAGAGTTTGTGGAAGAGATAAGCCGTGAATACCCTATGGTGCCAGTAATTGTAATTTCTGGCACGGGTGGAATGTCAGATGTGGCGCAGGCTCTTCGCTATGGTGTGAAAGATTTTCTGATAAAGCCCATTGAAGACGTGATGACTGTTAAGTCATCCATCCTGAATGTGCTAAAAGATGACAAGCTAGCGGCGAACGCGAACAACGATTTTAGTCAGCAATGGTTTCAGGTTGGGAATGATGATGAGAAGCCATTGAATGAAGAACTGAAGTGGCATCTTGACGAATTATTGGAAGACCCTGAAAGTGCGCGCGATTTGCTGCTCGGACTGATGCCAGACCCTGTGTCCCGCCAAGGTGATTGGCAGTTGTCCTACCATTCACTCCAATCTGCAGATACCAGCCCGATTGTCATCGACTACATGTGGATGATAGACGGTAAGCTTGCATTCTATGTCGTCGATTCCTCATCTGCAGGAAAAAACGGTACTGCTACCACCTTGATGATCCGCGCATTCTTCAATGAGTTCCTTCGTTCTCATCAGGCTAGCGATAAGAATTTCGTCAAACTGATCCATCAGATTGAAACGGCGATAAAAAAATCTACCTATGCCTCGCCAGTGAAAGCGATGTTTGGAGTACTTAACGCGCGTGAACAAAACTTAGACATACTTTCAGCAGGTCTTGAGGCAACCCTATCGACTGAAGGAGATGCAAAAGAGTCGGTACGCATTGTTAATGAAAACGGCCTCATTGGTGCTATTGGGACTAATGTTAAATTTATAGATATTCCCCTCCTTACCTCTAAAACGAGGCTAACCCTAAAAAATACAGGGCTAAGCAGTTTTGGTATTGAACTAGAAAAGCTCTGCCAGTCAGTTGGTTAAAAACTGCAGTAATGAGAGAAGTTTGCTAGCTTAAGTCTCTTGGGTACAAGAAAATTGCTTTTGGTCTTGCTCCATGGTGCGCAGCTAAATATAATCCTGCTCCAACTTTGGGGATACACATCCCAAATAACTAAATTTTCACCGTAAGTGCTAATTTTTGAGGTTGTTGATGTGAAAAATTGGTATCTAGTTTTCTGTAAGCGAAATGAGCAGGAAAGAGCTGAGATTAACCTCAAGCGCCAAGCGTCGATTGTTACTACCCAAAAGTCACAGTGGAAAAAGTGCGTCGCGGAAAGCGGTCGACTTTACTGGAACCATTGTTTCCAAACTATGTTTTTGTGAACTTTGATCCTGAAGTGGTTAGTTTTACTACTGTTCGCTCTACTCGCGGTGTACTCCAGTTTGTAAGAAGCGGTTCTGAACCCTCAATTGTTAGTATTGAGATAATTAAATCTCTAATGGTATGTGAGGATTCAGACTCTGTCAGAGAGCACTTTCGTGAAGGCTTTTGTCAGGGGGACAATGTTATCATTCACAATGGACCCTATCAGGGAGTTAGCGCTGTATTCAAGGAGCCTGACGGAGATAAGCGTTCAATTTTACTCCTTTCACTTTTGAATAACTCTGTTCTTCTGAGCGTCGATAACAACGACATTTCTTTCTCTTCAAGTCAGTGAAATTTACCTGTTCCCACTTACTGATCCAATGTTCACTCAGTCATGTTAATCAATCAATTATGAAGATAAATATGCAAAAGAGATCCAATTAACGGCGGACGTCACTTCTGTTTTGCGTGAAATACCACAATATAAAAGTCTTCTAACCCTAGTATCGACTGTATCTTGAAGCGGGGATATCCACATTATGCTCGAGATTATCTACTCGCTTATAGTGAATAATGCCCATACTCAGCACTACGGTTCTTCTCTCCGGGCTTTTCCTTGACTAAAGTTACGTAGCAAACGCCCCATAAAGAGGACGTTACTATGCAGGGCAATTTATTTTGGAGCCGATCTGATATTCAATATTCTTCAGAGAGTGGATTAGCCAAATTAACCAAAAGTAACGATCCAATTAGAAATGAATACGTGTACATGATATGAGTGTGATGAAATGGCACATCCGTCAAAGAAGCGATTAGTATGCCTGCGAGACACGAGTAACCAAGAGCTCTATCGTGACTTTTAGCTTTTGTTGCTAATAAATAAGCTGGAAGTAAAAGCCAAAAAAGAAATATCACCAGACCTAAGAGACCATTTCTGACAAGTATATCGATGAATTGATTGTGGAAATGAGAGTTTGTAATGTAAAAGCGAACTCTTTCATTCAAATCATCCCTTTCGGCTTTTGGTTTTATTTGAGAATAGCCTATTCCTAAGAGTGGCGATTCTTTCACCCAATTGTAGCCCACCTCCCACATTCCAAGCCTCCAGCCAACGGATGATTCAAGATTTCCTTGTGATATTCTTGAGAATTCCCACTTTGTCTGAGCAACTCTGGCCTCTAGTGAATCTTTGAAATAAAAGCCGAGTGAAGAAAGAATAACTAAAACGGAAATTGCGAAAATACTTTTGTAACGAAGTGACCAACGCTTATTGAGCATAATCACTAAAGCTATCACCACAGGTAACGCAATCCATATACCCCTGACACCAGAGAGAAAAATCGCTGATATTGAACCAAGCAAACCAAGTGCAAAAATAGTATGTGTTTTTGATAGCGGTGATGATAAACAAGCATGGATAGAGAATAAAAAGCAGAGCAAACAGTATAATGCAAAAGGTATAGGGTTAACCACTGAGCTTGCTTTTGCTTGCCCTATAATTTGTGTTACATATATAGCGTATACACCTGCTGCGACACCGCCGATAGAAGCAAGCATATAAATGTGTTCCCTAGAAAATCTATGCCACGGTAAGACTATCAGGTAAATGGTTGATGTAAGCAACGACCGATATGGTCCAAACTGCTCCCCACAAACTAGCATTAGTACAGCGCCATAAACAATGTACATGACTGATATTAGGAAGAAAAATCTGATAAGAGGGTTGTGAAAACTCTCTTTTATCTCAGAGCGGTATCTGACAAGGCAGTAGATCACAACAACTGGAACAAGTCTGGATATTATTGATTTAGCATCAGGGATAGTAAAAGCCATTGTGAGCAGCACAATCATAGGCGAGAGAAGGAATAGCATCTCAATTGAGGAGAAGACTTTCTTTGTATTCATTTTGATATTTTTCCAGTAAACCACAGTGCGAAATATCTCGGCGATGGATGATAACAGTCTTACTCTAAGTTATCATGTGCTTTGCCAATTTACCCGAATGTGAATGTATAATGCCAAGTAATAACCTTGAACCGAAGAGCACAAGCGTATTTGTTATCAGTTTGATGTGTAGTGAGAGTCGACGACAACATGTATCGAATGAATTTACAAAGGCTGGGGTGAGTTTCGAGTTTTTTGATGCGATTGATGGTAGAACATCGATGCCACTGTTGGGCGTCGATTATGATAATCCTAAAAGACTATGGCTAACAAGCGGTAAGCCACCTTTACCTGGTGAATGCGGTTGTTACGCCAGCCATTACAACCTTTGGCTCAAGTGCGTATATGAGAATAGGCCAATAATAATATGTGAAGACGATATTTACCTCAATGAACGAGCTGAGCAGGTAATTGCCAACGCTCTGGATAGCGTGAGAACATATGGTTTTTTGCGTCTCGAAGCTATTGAACCTGGGGGACGGTCGTTCTGTGTTGAAGAAAAAGGTGACTTTACATATCGGCTAATGGAAGACAACTATGGCGGTTTAAGAGCTTATGCCATATCACCGGAGGCTGCTTCCAGACTAATCAAACATCGCTGGTGTTTCCCTGTCGATTGTTTCGTCGGTGCTAATTACATTCATGGCGTTGATTCCTTTCAAATGTCTCCGACTCTTGTTGTTCACCACGGAGATGAGGAAACGACGTTCCAAAACAATACTAGACAAAAAACAGTTTGGTATCGTGCACCCTCTCGAGAACTTTATTCACTTTACAAGAAAGTACGACTTTTTCTTAGGTACAAGAGAAACTCTAAAGCTATCAAAAGCCGTTGTTACTCGCAGTAAATTTTTGTACCGGATGTTTTGCACGAAAGAGTATGTCGCCCACTGATAACTGTCTTAATATTTGAACTTTTTTGAGTTTTGGTTTGAGTTACAATCTACAGTGTTTTGAAAAAAAAGTTCTATAGACGGTCAACTTGGAATAAGAAGATGTTAGCAGTTCTTGCTTTGTCAATGGTAGTTTCGGTTTCTGCAATCTTCATACTCAAGCTTTTTGCCGAACAGTTAGGGCTTGTTGACTTGCCGGACTCGAGAAAACAGCACAACCAGCCCATACCCCAAGTTGGTGGCCTTGCTATACTGTCTTCGTTAATTGCTGTTGTGTTGGTCTTTCCTTTTGTCTATACCAGCCATTGGTTACTTGTTGTTTCTCTCTTCTCTATATCTCTGCTTGGAGCCCTCGACGATAAGTTTAATCTTGATTATCGATTGAGACTTTCTGTGGTCTCATTTCTTGCCTTAATCATGATAGTGTCTGGGGTCGAGTTGAAGTCTTTTGGTGATATCGTCGGTATTGGTTCATTATCGCTTGGCGTATTTTCCGCAGTCATAACGATTTGTGCAGTATTAGGCAATGTTAACGCCTTCAATATGATTGATGGTATTGATGGTTTACTTCTATCGATGAGCCTTGTCTCGCTAACATGTCTGACTTTTGTCTTCTACTCTCATGGTTCAAAAGAGCATGCCTTAATGTGTGCTGTTTTGCTCGCGTCACTTATCCCATGTTTAATGGCCAATGTTGGTATGCTGGGGACCTCTGCAAAAATTTTCATGGGAGATTCCGGTAGCATGTTTCTCGGTATGTTCATCATCTGGATGTTGATTAGCGCATCTGGTGATAATATCGCTGCAATGCGTCCATCTACTGCACTCTGGCTAATAGCTGTTCCTTTGATGGACATGACGGCCGTGATTATTTCACGTTGTCTAAGTAAGAAATTACCGTTTACTGCTGGTAGGGATCATATACACCATATTTTGTTGCAAAGAGGAATGACCAAAACGACAACACTCATTCTACTTACCTTTGTTGCTATAACCTTCGCTTTGGTCGGGTTGTCTTTTGAGTTTTTTGACATATCAGAAACATTATCGTTTTCACTTTTTGTTGGTTTGTTCCTAATCTACTTTGTAACGATGAGAGCATCATTGGTCGTTCAAAACCTTGTGAAATCTTTGAATAGCTGACTTCGTCACTATTACAACCAAAGTGTCTTCAAACGGTATGGTCATTTTTAGTATATATATTCGCTTCTCTTGTATCTCGAACCCGTCATCCCGTAAAGATGATAACTGCGGTTAAGCATTTGACCGCCATCTCTAGTCAAAGGTACCCAGCTGACAACAGTGCGATTTGTACTCGGATATGTGGTTAACACATCAAGAGGAACAGAAATATAAAACCCTTTGTTAAAGCTTCCCTCGCCGAATTCCTCTGCCGATAAGTTTGTCTTTGTTGCAAATGCACCCACCTTAACGCCACTTTCAAATTGGCGAGAAGCATCAACGGTTACGCCTTTGTCCTCAGCAAGATATTTGCCCGCACTAACTTTTAGCTCGATATCTTCAAACCATGCCCATTCAGGCCGATAGTAGACAGATACATGGCCAGTTAAGGTGCCAAGTTGTGTTTTGTATGTTCTTTTGTCCCTTTCATCAAAGATCGTCGGGCTGGAAAATAAGCCGAATTGGGATGATGGATCACGCTGCTTTACGTAATTAGCGTCAACACCCAACGCCCAGTTGCTATTGAGCGGACGAAACAGCACTTCGCCGCCTACACCAGCAAACATACTTTCGAGGTATCCTGCATAGGCTTGAACAAAAACATCGTCACCCAGCTTCCCAAATTGCGTGAGTTGCAGATTGTTCATTCGTAATGGCTTATTTGAAAGGTATTGTCTTACCAAGGTTCTTACGCGTTTCAGTTGGGTACTGTCGCCGGGCGCAATCGTATGGTTGAACTTATCGTAGTTGTTGAATACGTTTAAGTGAACAGAGCCGCTTATTTCAGTGGTGTTTGTTAGCATGTAAGCAGCGTTACCTGCAATTCCTAAGCTAAATAGGTAAAAATCTTCGGCACTACCAATACTTTGAGAAAGAGCTGGTGAGAGGCCGTAAGTGAAACGTTCATACGACTTTCCGACAAGAGATGAATCAGTAGGCTTTGTAAACGATGACATCTCCTTGTAGGCGTCACCAAAACGCAGCCCAACCTGCTCTTGGTTCACTACCTGTTTTAATTTATCTCCATTCACGTTTATTGAGGTTACTGGCATACCCTTAACGCGCTCGGTGATAGTGATCGATGAAGGTGTTTCATCACGGTTGAGCAAGGTTGCCGCAAGCCTTTCTCTGCCTACGTCAATGTTTCTATATTTACTTGGCGTACCAGCGACAGATATATCACCCTCATCGTCGTATAGAGATACATTTCGATACCCTGAGAAGCGGGTCAGCTCCTCTTGAGTTTGTTTCCAACTTTTTACTGAGTCAGACGGTGCATAAATTGGGTGGGGGTCATTGAACCAGACTTGGTGGACATCGTTGAAATTAGTATTGAGCGTGAAACCCAGCGTCCATGTGTTGCCGCGTTCAAAGTTTGCACGAATGTTACCCCAGTCACTTAGTTCATAAATTACGCCAAGGTTTATATTACTTTGAGGTGCTTTTTCTAATGGCGCGAAATCGCCTTTGTAATCATTCGCGTCATATTCTAGTTTGAGTCTGATGGGCAAACCCGATGGCTTATATTCGAGGCCGCCAAAAGCTGAGACACAACCGGTAAAACCTCGTTCAACGTCTAACTGCCCACCTTTCCCGCCATAAGATGATACCCGACCACACTCGTTATCAGACAGATGTTCATCACCACTGAGGTTTGCACTATTACCCATGTAACCCCATGCAATACCAGCAGTGATGTCTACAGAACCAAAACGTTTCGTTGCTGCAATATACTCACCGTCGAACAAGCCAGTACCACCAAGATCTCTGAACCCAATAGAGGTTTCAGGTAGCCAATAACTCTCATCAAGTAACTTAAATTTTACGTCGATACCTTTGTCGGTGTACTTATTATCCCCTCCAAAGCTGACCGAGCTGCTATACCGACGGTTGGGCAATAAAGTGTATCTCAACGTTGTTTCAAGGCGATCAAACAGTTGAATTGACGCGTGGTAGTGCTCGTAATCCTGGTTGAAGGTGAGTCCAAATGAAAACGACCCGTCTTTTGCGCTGCGGCCTGTTGGCATTTGCATGAGGCCAACGCCACCAAAATCGGATTGCGAAGGCTCAAATTGCCCGCTGAAAGCCTCAAAAGAAACGGTAAACAGGGAGAGAGAGGCCACAAGCGATAGTAGGGAATTCCTTTTTAAACAAATCATTGCGCCAACCTGTTAGACAATAATTCGACGATTTTTGAATTTACGTTGTTGTCGCCATCAGAGAATATCGAGTAGGGGAAGAAAACAGCACTACCGGGAACCAGTAAAACATCCTCCTTGTTCCAATAAGCAATACCAAATGTGCTGACTTGTCCACCAGGTGAAATAACCTTAGCGAAATCTCTGTCAGACAGATGACCAATAGGTTTCGAGGCATCCACAATATCGTCCAGAGATTGCCCCGGTTGCCATGTGATTGTTCGTTTACCAGCAACTGGACCGAAAACCTGTATTTGTTGCGGTCTTGAAGGAAGATAAAGGAGGAAGTTACCTGTTAGAAGCGGGTTCTCGAGTGGCCCCAATCGTGCTTGATCAAAGTTAACTGTCAAAGGTACGCGTGATAGGAAGCTGCTTTTTTCCCACTGTGCGGCATCTTGCTCTAGCGCCAAAGTGTCGCTTTTTCTCTGTTCCTGCTTTGCCGCTTGGTATAACACGTTTTGAATTTCTTTGCGTTGTTCATTCAATTTCGCGCTTTTAGATAAATCAAACAGCCCTGACGCGGGCCAAAAAACAAAGGAGGATTGATGAGGCAAAGAGCTGGTGGCTAATTGATCTTGAACTTGAACGTATCCATCGGTGATAGCTTGTGAGAAGCGAGGTTGAGTCACATACCGGAGAAAGACGCTTTTTCCCTCTCGAATATCAGTGCCTGAAGCAATTTCATGCACCACTTGTACTGAGGTGGCAAATGCGTTATTCGAGAGCAGAGCTGAAAGGAGCACAAATAGTGAAGTAAGCGCTTTTCGAATTTCCAGAACAGATAACATTGTTGGCATTTGGCTCTTCTCTACGACGAGGGCGAAAAAGGTTTTAAAACCACTAAAGAAAGAGAGGGCAAAAGAGGAGCAACACGCTGTTTGCTTTTCAGTACATTACCCGTGCTTGGGTTAAGCCAAAAATCGTTTTGATAGCTCACGTCGTAAGATGGCGCATTCACATACTCTGTAAAATGAACGGCGGACACCTCTCGGCCATTCACATCAATACTCGTTACCCCTTGCCTTGTGAATGTCGAAACAAGTTTTACCCCAAAGTGGTTGCCAGGTTGCCAATCTATATGCCTTTGCCAAGTCAACGGGGTGCTATCTTTTAATAAGCCCAGTGCTATTGGGTCAGGCTCCGAGGCAAAGCTTGCCAGTAAGTTTCCTTCTATCAGACCATCGGTTCTTATTAATCG
The DNA here is from genome assembly GCF_004116385.1 of Veronia nyctiphanis. GTDB lineage: Bacteria > Pseudomonadota > Gammaproteobacteria > Enterobacterales > Vibrionaceae > Veronia > Veronia nyctiphanis. The sequence goes on from NZ_PEIB01000014.1 coordinate 123,030, forward strand.
CCCTGATTCAGTCACCAGCGTTTTCTTGTCTGCGGATAACCAACTTAGCGAATACAGGTCTTGCAAGGGTTGTGATTGTACGTTGGGGTCAGCAAAGCCAAGTACGACAAAAGAGCGATTACCCGTTTCTAATTGCGCGTACATGCTGGCATACGGAAGTGCCTCAATATCTTTTGTTTCAACGGTAATGTCTTCTTGGCTGAGAACGGCGTCTTTAAACGTGTTTTTAAACAATTCAGCGTTCTGGCTACAGCCTGAAAGAAAGATAAAAAATAGAAAAAGTAACGGATAAGAACGCCAGTATCGAAAAATAAGGGGTAGAGTGTTCATATCCAAAGCTCTAAGTTCGTGATGATAGATATCGAAAATAACGTAACAAAGATAAAAAAGCCGGGACATCGCCCGGCTTCGAAGCGACTTTCGATTAATTGGTACCCGTAGTACCTGTTGTTCCAGTATCGCCTGACGCATCTTCAGCGATAGCAACGGCCGCAACTGCAACGGCACCTACCGCTACAGCAGCCACACTCACGCCACCAACAGCAGCACCGCCGCACCTGCGCCTGCAGCGGCACCCGCTGAC
>NZ_PEIB01000015.1 GCF_004116385.1 Veronia nyctiphanis
GTTGCATCGGAAATGCCGTATTCACGGCAGACTTCGTTAACTTTTCGACCCGCTATTCGGGGAATGGTTACGGAGGGAATAAGTAATCGGTAAGCCAATTAATTTGTGTTGCACTTTGCCACGTAGAATCTTCGCTTAGCCAAAAATCTTGGCCTGATTCACTGTAGTTATTAACGATGACAGGAAGATCATTTTTTCTTATAGAAACAGAGCCAGTACCACCTGTGGCGGTCGCAGAGTCACTAGAACCCCGCCCCAGCCGACCATAGTTAAAGATGTTAACAAACATAACGTTACAATCTTGAAGTTCATTTCTTTTCTCTCACCTGAATTAATTGGACGTCGTATTATTATTCAGGGGTAATAAAAAACAACGTCCAAAATAATATTTGACGATAGTTTTATCCTTTCTTTTTTGAGAATGATTTTGGTTTCAGGGAGTTATTTTGTAAAAAAAGATAAAAATATTTAGACAGGGTTTGTCCATTCATTATGGTTAGTGTTGCGGGTAAAATTTCGTTATGTGCAACAAACCAGTAGAGTTAATACCCTACTGGTTTATTACGCTTATGCATTTTAGTTGAATTATTTCAGGCAGCGGAGTGAAAGCTAGGAGGTCCTTTTTACGCCATCTTGATACCAGTGGCCATCTTCGAAAGTCCAGTGACCACTAGGTGTGAATCCAACTTGTGAGTCTTCTTTACGGTCCACTTCTTCTTTACGGTCCAATCTACCCCATGTGCCATCCGCTCTTGTCCCATAGCTATTGCTGGGTTGTTGTGGCAATTGGTCAGGACTCGTGATTAATTGACCATCATAGTATGTTCTCGTGCCAAACCCGCTTATTTGCCACTGAAGCCCTGGGAAGTCGTCGTTTGGCTGTTCTTTATCTTGATTATAATTTGTTAATCCAGAACCCAGTTGAACAGGACCTCTTGGTTGTGAAACGTTACTCGGTGTTCCTGTATTATGATCAAAATCTTCGAATGTCACAAAGCCAGCTAAACCTTGTAAATCTTTAACAGCAACACTTGGCTTTGTCCCAGATTTGTTATACTTGAGTTCTCCCTGCGTACCTGCAATCAGAAAAGCGCCTACCGTTGAGTGGTCTGACTGGGCGGGAATGGCCGCATCGATTAGTGCCGAAGTTGTCGCTCCAAATGCTATGTCTGAAGCAGCTACTGCGACTCCTCCTATAGCATCTGCTGTTCCACGCAACAGATCAGGGTTTCTGCTTCTACGGCTGGCTAAGCCCACTGCGCCCGCAGCCATACCTGCCAGTACTTTTGTAGCGACTTGAGTACCAATGTCGCCCTTGCGGCATCAGCGCCACCTTGATCCATTTTCCAGCTCCACTTCCTGCCCGCGTTATACAATCCGAACTCTAAACCGCCATAGGCAGCAGTCAGACCTTGATTTCCAAGAGTCATATTCTGACCTGAAATCACCCCCCCAAGCCGTATACTTTTGTAAAATAGTCGATATTACTGGCATCAATGATCTCTTGTCCCGCTGCATTTTCAGTTTTAGGTAGCTCCCACTTGCCCGTCTGTTCGTTTTTTATCAAATTGATGCTATAGCCATTTTCTATTCCAGCTTCGACTGCATTAGTAATGTGACCAGTGCCACCTGCACCAGTGGCTGAGTCTGTTGCTTTGCCGCTATATCCGAGGGTGGCGTTTACAACACCATGCAGTTTCACATCCATCTGCATTGTCGTAACTTTTTCACCATTTATGACACCCGTTCTCGGGGCATGAACAACATATGTCTCTCTCGATTCAGTGGTGACTGCTGTACCCCCACCCGACACTTCATTTTCTGGCCCAAATCCTTCTTTGTATAGAGGAGCGCTTAACGACTGAGCTTTATTGAATGCAGTTTGGTGATACCATGCTGGTAATGGCCCACGTTTTGAGTATTGATCTCCCCATCTTGGGCCTTTGGGGTTATCGTGAACCGAAAATTCTCGGTTATCTGAACCGGACAGATTTTCAACACTGTTAGCGTAGTCAACTGCTTTATCCAGAAGGTCGGGTGTTACCCCATTTGCAATCTTAGTTGCCGCATCCGCGTACTCAATAGCTTTTCCAGATGAAACCAATACACCAATTCCTGTAGCGACACCATTCAAGAGATCTGCGGCTTGACTTTGAGCGGGATTGACGTTCCTAGCATTCTGTGTGACGGAGTTTGCTTGAGGATTACGACTATTCTGTGTGCCGGATGCTTGAGGATTACGACGATTCTGTGTACCGGAGTTTGTACGACTTGCAAATCCTCCTACTCCTCCGCGAGAAATCAAGGAGAAACCTACATATGGAAAGGTGGAGGCTAGGGCTGCCCATTTAATGACTTGTTCTTTGGTTGCTTCTGGCAGTACAGCTTCAGCTGGATTCCACCCAGGATTGTTATCGTAAAATTCTTTTGCTTCATTTTCGTTGTCGAATTGCTTAACTTGAACAGCATCGATCGGTATACCATATACTTCGGCTACTTGAGCCTGAATGATATTTGCAGGATGAATATTGTCATTTTTTACAGGATCGAAGGATTCAGGTGACAGCTTGAGGTCTTTATTTTTAGCTAAATTGATTGCATTGACCGTACTTTTCTCTATTTCTCTCGCTGACGCTTCTGTGTCTTTCGCGGTGTCTGAAAGGCTTTTACTGTCTGTATCTTCTTTCGCATGCGAAGCTCATGGACTAAAACACTGGTCCGTTCGTCTGGTGAGAGATTACCAAAGCGCTGTTTATCAAGCGTCACTGTATTAGTTTTATCATCGTAAAGTGCTGTTGCACCCTGGTATTTGTCTTTGTATTTTGAGTTATCAATATCCGCTAATTTGAATTTTGTATTTGCAACAACTTCAGGAGAAATGATTTTATTCGTGTCGATATTAACGTCTTTGGAAAACTTATCACGCTGGCTTTCTATTTGAGCGTTTGTATCTTTGATTAGCGAAGTGACCTTATTTACGTCTCTACTTAAATCGTCTTTGTTATATGGTGTGTTTTTTTCTTTAATAGGTTCGCTACTCTTAACCTCAACAGGATGTTTATTTTCAATTTCACCCTTATTTTTTTCTGAGCTAACTGCTGCCTCATTAGATGTTTGTGACGATTGGCTGTTAACCTCAAGCTTGCTTCGTATGTTTTGCTCTGCGGCAGCTCTTTTTTGGTCGATCTGGTCTTTACTACTGTCACTAGGTTTTACAAGTTTTTCTCTGTTTGGTCTTTTACTTGACGGGCTAATATCTTGATCTTTATCGTCATTGTCCCTTGGTGACTTAGGTTTTGTTACTGTTTCCGTATTTTTTGTAGCTACGACACCCATGTTTACCTCCTAACTGACTGAAATTAAGATTGGTTTAGCCAACTGACGTTATTAGTATTTTATTTTTTGGTACTTAATGCATACCAGTTATTGGTATTAACCATATACCAGTTACTATTTTTGCAAGGTGTTTTTTTCAAATTTTCTCTTCATTTCACTTTTTATTGTGATGTCGATATTTATTTTTTTTACTTTGATAAATTTAATTATATTTAATCGTTAATTTTAAAATATTTATATTATAAAGTCAGTTGTATATTAAATGTATTTACTATGAGATATTTATTATTTATGAAACTGGTTTTAATACTTAGAGGAGGTAGTTATTGGTACTTAAAGTGATAAGGTGGGTGATAGCCCCTTCAAGTGGCTATTTTTATACTTAGTATTTAATCGATATTTTTAAAAAATGATCGAGGTAAACCTTTTACTGAAACCATCCTCCGGAATAGCCAGACAGTTCTACATAGCCTTTACCGTTAATTTCATTGCCTGCTTTTGTGCCGTCAATGGATATCAGGCCTTCCCAATAGTTCCAAAGTGCATTCGGCATTTCTTGTTCGGGCAGGGTGGCATTAATGTTTGCGCTGAAACCAAGGTGAGGGATAGACATGGTCCAGTTCTGAGGGTAAAGGCCATTGGTTTCTTGCCCTTGCCACCAGTCTAAGACATTGACATCCACCTGCTCTTGGCTGAGTTTCGATGCGTTACCATCGCTATCAATGTAGGTACCGTAGGCAAGTTCAATGTCATAAGGGTTTTCTTCGTCTCTTCGGAATATCCAGAACATGATCTCTGAATTGTCATCGAGTTGAATAGAAAACCAGTCCCAGCCTTTGATGAAAATGGGTACAAAATGTCCCCATACGTGGTCCATCCAGGTTGATCCATTAACATTGGCGGTGACCCCACCTTTCTTAATGGTTCCCTGCACATCCATGCGTGGCCGAGAGTAGTAATAGCCTGTGCCAGCATGTGCACCGATAGAGACGATACCATCGTCGTCATGAAGAATTGCGCCCTTGATATCGTTCAGCGTGAATCGATATTCGATACCTTCGGCATCCCCTGAGATCTCATAGCGTCCATCGGGAAAGCGTTCGGCTGAACCGATTCTGCTGGCAATGTTGAGGCGACGCTTATTTGGACGATGGAAAAACTGAAAATTCTCTGAGTGATGATGGCGGCCTGTCGAAAGATCGGTAATGGCAACATGTGTCGATAACGTTGAAAAGCCAAAGAAGCTCGCCATATTGAAAAACGTCAGTTGGAAGCCGTATGTATTCCCTTCATCATCCTGAACATTGCCCGTCCAATACCACCACTCGGCAATGCCATCATGAGCGGCTTCGTCCCTCGGAAATTCGATGGGCGGATTATGATGAAAGAAAAACCTGTTTTCCGCGTTTGCCGTGTTTATATTCAACATAAATAACAGCAAAACCATGACATATCTGGTTATGGTGTTCACATTTTTCTCCCTGTCTTGTTTTTATAGTGATGCTTTATCTGCCTTTCCACTTTGAAGGTAAAGGCAATCCTGTTTTGTAATTTTTGAATGTAGTCAGAGAGAGTCAGCAAGATGTGTACGACAAGTGAGAGGGTAGTGTTTAAGCTCTAAGGCGGGAGGATGAAACCCATGTTCTATGTTGGCGCCTTTGTATGCCGCCAAGACAAGGTTGCGGTTTGTGTTGTGTGCCTGAATTATCAACCACAGTGTTGATTTACTGCTACTCATGTTGTTTTTTGTTCTTGATGTAAACGCAGTGTTGATGCGTCAGAACATGCTGTAATGCCAGATGAATAGTGGGATGGGAACGTGTATATCAAGGAAGCTTCTGAACAAACGGGTGCGACTCAAAGAGCAATAAGGCTGTATGAATCTATAGGCCTGTTGAATGTAAGACGCGTAGGAAAATATCGGGTCTACAGCGAACAAAACATAAACCTGATTATGCTGATCAAAGAAGCGCAGACATTGGGTATCTCTTTATCAGATTTGAGCCGTCTGAAAGCTGATGATGAAGATTTCGATTGGAAATTGGTCAGTGACTTTTTGATTGAGAAACAAAAGTCGGTCGAAAAAGAGATTGAAGTGTTAGAGGCAAAGAAACGCCGCATAGAGAGTTATCGAATATCGATAAATAAATGTAATCAGGCCCTTGACTCTGACCTATAGGTGAGAGTGTAGACTGCGCTTAAACATGAAAAGGGAATCAAACCTCATGAAAAAAGTGTTAGTTATCAACGGTAATCCGAAATCAGACAGTCTATGTAAATCTATGGCAGACCAGTATGCAACAGTTGCTGCCAAGCATCACAACGTGGAACAAATTCATGTCGGTGATTTGGATTTTCAGATGAACCTCAGTGCGGGTTACGACAAGAACACAGCGATGGAGCCTGACCTCGCGAACTTTCAAAAGATGATCATGTGGGCCGAACATGTCGTGATCGTCAGTCCCGTCTGGTGGGGTACGGTGCCAGCAAAACTCAAAGGCCTGATAGACAGAACATTCTTACCAAACTTTGCTTTTAAATATACCAAGGGCAAAGCCATTCCTGAGAAGTTATTAAAGGGCAGAACATCCGAACTTATCATTACTCTCGATACACCGCCCCTTTGGTACAAATACGTGAAAGGCAACGCGGTGTATAAACAATTGAAAAAATGCACCTTGGATTTTACAGGGATAAAAAACCGTACATCGACGTATTTTGGCCCTGTTATCAACTCAAAGCCTGAAAGCAGAGAAGCGTGGCTCGGCAAAGTGACCAAGCTGGCGAGTAATATCAAATAGCATGAAGTGCTGATGAGGCTATATCATTAAATTTGAGTAAGCTTTTTGGTGTCAGATAAAGCGTCGCGGGCGCTTTATCGTTTAATTTCCTGTGCTTTATCGCTTGGCTTTGCTGCCCGTACTCAATCTACTCCACTCTAAAACCCCTTAACCGCTAACAATGTCGATTTTTCCGATAGGTATCAGACCTGTATTTACGCTTATGTGCAGTGCACCGGGCTTTTACGCAATGAATTTGAAGCTTGTTTTAGTCTGTTGTTTCTTTGTCATTCAATGCATCACGTAGTCAGGGAGCAGTAAGTTGAAGCAGGCTTTGAGCAGCGACGATATCAGAGATATGCCGACAGGCTTTTACGGCAAAGTGTCGTTGCGAGTGGAGGGAGAGCGGCAGACATGGTTTATTCAAAGTTTGGTTGAAGCGACACGTAATCTGCCGATTGTTAAGGTCGAATTGACTACGTTGGACGACTATCTGGATGAGAATGCGTGGTTTCATGGAACTCATCAACCCACGATACGTTCTCTGATAGAACACTATCGTCGTGCCGAGAATGCTGATTTGAATTGCCCCATCATTATCTCAACAGAGTTTGGTGTGATGGACGGATTACACAGGATTGTAAAAGCGCACCTTAATGGGCATACCTCCATCAATGCGGTGTTTATTGAAACCTTACCTGAGCCAGATTACATCGGCGATTTTTGAACATTTAGACGATATGAGAAGTGGAAAACTGATGCTTAAAAAACAATGGACGTCAGCGAACTTGATGTTCAGTGAATTTGAAAAATCTGAAGCTGATTTGGCGAAATCACTGTTCGATCAAAACCGCGAAATGGTTGATGTGGATCCGACCTTCAGAGAATGGCCGCTCGGTGAGTACGATGAGCTCATAAGCAAAAGCCATGAAGAAAAAACACCATTAACCAAAGAAGGCTTTTATCTACGTAAAATCTCCACCAAAGATAATGTGCCAATCGGTTATGTGCAGATTGAAGTGAATGCCCCTAAGCCGGGCGTTTTCTTTATCCCAATGTTATCTATTGTTCCTGAGTATCAGGGGAAAAACGTTGGTCGTGAGGTGGTCGAGAGTGTGATTGATACCGTTACACAATATGCTGAATTTACCCATGTTGCGCTCAACGTTTATGCCGAAAATATGGCGGCGTTTCGTTTCTGGTATCAACAAGGCTTTACCCAGATAAAAGGCTTTTTCCCAGAATTCGAATTGGGTAAAAAATACCATTGCCTCCTTCTGGAAAAAGCCTTGTAGTTGTCTCGTCCGTTATGGTTCGTCTGCGTTTGTCGTCAGGCTTTACGGCGGCGTTTGTTGCTCGTTGTAAGGCCAAATACCATTATTGCAATCAGCGCGCTAAAGGTAAGGTAACCGCCGGATTTAAAGTTACGGACCACCGCAGCCGGCTGCCCCGAAGCCGAAGGTGAAGGAAACTCGTAAACGATAGCGATCGACTCATCGCTCTCGGTGATATTGAGGCTAAAACTGCCGTTATTCAGAGCGGGCAGTCTGTCCAGTGTATTCATCTTTTCACTCATCACCCAAAGTGTACCGGCTGCGCTGCCAGCAGGTAGTGAGTAATCAAAGCTAAAGTCGCCTGTCGCCAGTCCGTCGAGCTCAAGCACGGAAGTCTTTGAGCTGTTGTTTGTGGCAGATACTCCTCTGTTACCTGAAGTCTGCCATTGCTCTGGCGCGGCATAGACATTGATGTCGTTAATGTTCACAGCCTGAGTGACAGCATTAGTTGCATTTGGCGGACGGCCGACGGTGTTCGCTAACAGCTCCAAATTCAGACTTCCGTAATCTGGGTGACTGAGAGCAACAGAGAGGAATTGCTCGTTTCGACCTTCGCTAGGCACTGAGGTGTTGCCCGCTATGATGCATTGTTCCCCACGGTTAATCTGTGCCTGACAGGTATTTTCAGTGACGGTGAGACCCTGAGAGGCCCCGATGACATTGACGTTAGCGGCTTTGTCGCCCTTATTGGTGAGAACGAAACGATGGTTAACTTGCGTATTAATGGCTTGCCCGACGTGGGTGAGTGAGGCATTCACATCGATGCCAGTGATCGTTTGATAAATCCAGCGAGAGTAGTAAGCAATAGATGATGCAGCATTAAAAAGACCAAAGTTTTCGGCGGTGTTACATATTCTGTCCGGGCTTCCACTTTTCTTTTGGGTGTAATTGGTTACCGCGGCCTGATACCGCTTACCGCTTGAGGCTTCAACTATCACTGGGCCACCGCTGTCGCCGTTACAGGTTCCCACATTGTTGACGACCAGCGTGCAATGATGTTTTCGACTGAGTGTTTGATTCGCTCCCCCTTGAGTGCTGGCGAGACTTTCGCATGTTCTGTTGGCCGCGAGCGGGACTTTTGCCTCAAACAGTTGCGTTGGAATAAACGCCGAGCCATCACGGTATCCCCATCCTGCAACCGTGAGTTTGTCGCCAGTATCCTTACCGTCCATTATCCGACTACTGGCGAGTGCGACGGGCAACGAATCTGCCAGCGTAAATGGCAACTCTAGAATCGCAATATCGTCAGCTTTGTAAGAGCGGTATTCTGGATGAACGGTAATGTTTTCAACGGGTATTTCGATAGACGAGGCGAGACTTTGCAGACCAACGGACACGTAAATACGTCGACCTTGTTCTATCGGGGGAACAACGCAATGTGCGGCAGTCAGAATATGTTTTTTGCTTATTAACGATGCTGTACAACGAAAACTCACACCAAAAATTGTATCGCTGAACAACGACACGGCAAATGGCCAGTCTTGTTCCGACGCGGTGGAGCCTCCGAAAATGCGTGTAGTGGCATCACTCGCGGCTGTTTGTGCGGGTTGACTGTCGTTTGGTTCGGCACAAACCGGGAGTGTGAAAGAGGTAAGCGCCGCCAGCATAAAAGAAAGTCCAATTTTCTTTGGATTTTTCATTATCGATCCTTGATATAAAAAACCGTACTAGCAGAAGCATAGAGGGCACTGATTATCAGCAGTGTCTTATGTTTGCATCGGACAAGCAGCAGGAAGGCTTTGTCGACATGTGCATTAATCGACTAACGGTTATTTATGATTGAAAAATCAACTCTTCACCGGCTCTTCATTAACTCGTCAATCAGCTGTCATAGCTAGCTGTTAAACCAATGCCCGTTGTTTTCTTTGTAAGGATGTCAGGCAGTTATGCAAAGGTCATTAATGCTTGATATGGCGAGGGTATTCGCCATTGCATTGGTGCTCATCGCCCATTTTGGACAGTTGCTGGGTCATGCTTCCGGCGACTTTTTTGGTATCAAGAACTTCTATTACGTCAGTTTGGGTGGGGTAGGGGTGTCATTGTTCTTGCTACTCTCTGGCTTGCTGGTGGGTCTGACAGATGCGCACAGATCACCACGTTTTCTTCCTTACATGAAAAAGAAAGTAGTGCGTATTTATCCCATGTATTTACTGACTGTGCCTCTTTCATTTGTGGGTTATCTTCTATCAGGCCTTGTGCTTGATGGTGGTCTGCCTGATGTGTTCCCCAATGGCTTCTGGATTGACACCTTGGGTTCGGTGACGGGTGCTTACGCATGGCTAGGGCTGTGGGGAGGGCCATATAACCCACCAAGTTGGTTTATCGGCTTGATCATGGCCATGTACCTGTTGGCTGTCCCCCTTATTGGTTTGTTCAAGTGGTCACCAAATGTCACTTTACAGTTTCTATTTATTCTAAGTGTGTTTTCGCGCTGGTATGTGGGTGCTGAGGGCGTTTTCCCCTTTGATGATTCTGTTTTTGATGACCTTAAAGGTTGGACGTATCGGCAATTTGGCTTTATGCCGGGCAGGCCAACAGACTGGTTTCCTCTGTGTAGGGTATTTGAGTTTGCTCTGGGAATATATCTGGCCTTGCAAGTTAAACACAACTTTTGGTTCAAGTTAGACATCTCCCTATTACGCAAACCTGTTACTTTTCTCAGTGATATCGCCTTCCCCTTATTTTTACTCCATTACCCATTTATGTTTTTGGTCATGATGTTCAATGATTGGGGAATGAATACTTCTCTCAGTATCAGTATGTTTTTAGTATTTATTGTTGTAATGGCATGGTGTGTGACGCAGGCAGAGAGTTTGTTGATGAAAAGAGTCTATATATGAATGCCATAGTCAGCGATAGCTCGGTTGTAAATTGACTCCTTGAGTAAGTAAATCAAACTGCCAGTTAGCCCTTCACTAGTGTAGTAACTTTTTCTATGTGTTTCGGATGAGTGTTTGTATTGATGCCTGATCACATCGGTAAACATCTTTTGGCACAGAAGCACACTGTTTGAACATGTCGCAATTGCTATATCTGTTATCCTTTCTCAGTGTTGTCACTTTTGTTTGGATGAGACTTTTCTTGAGATTGAGTTGTATGAAAAGGCAATATTTAGTGGTCCTGATGGGCGTCTGTATATTAACCCTGCCCATGGGGACTGCTGTTGGCGATGAGTTAGAGATTGACCAAGAGGCTTTGCAGGCGATGAAGAAAGAGCTTGCACCTGTTGTACGCGAGTTCATTCTTGCCACCGTAGATGGTATGAGCTTACTTACCAACTCAGACCTGCTCTCTGCGGCGTATGTAAAAGTGGATGATGTACGCTACTCTGGCTTCAAGTTGCCATTTAACTGGCAGTGGCAATTTCAGGAAAACTCGGATTATCTGGAGACTTCAGTCTTCTTTGCCCGAGGTGAAGCACACACCGAGGAAAAAACCTTTGAAGAAGACGCGCAAACTGAACTGGTCACCTATGTTAGCCAATCTGTTGGTGCCTCACTCTCTTATTATCATCAACTGACATCGGACGTAACGATCATCCCCTCGTTCGGCGTGCGATATCAAAAGATGAAGAATACCGCTGAGCTGAGAGGGGATTTTGCCAAGCTTCTTGCGGAGCCATTGGTTAATGGCTTTATCTTTAACTGGTCACTAGATACGCTCACGCTAGCACCAAGGATAACCCTTTCTAAAAAAACGGAGTTTGGCAATGGTTACAGTGCAACGTTTTCTAGTACTTATCAATACGAACACCTTTATACCAGGAACGTCACAAACGATGCGCATCGTATAGACTTTGATCGAAATTTCATCACGGCGTCCGCATCAGTCGAAACCGCGCACACGTATCCTTTGATATCTCGTTCAGGGAGCACAGATCTTACATACTCCGTCGTCAACATACTCAATTCAAACTTCACGGAGGATGAAAATATTTTCATTCACCACTTGCAGGTCGGTTTCAATATAAAAACTGATTTTGACCTCGATTCCGGTGTGTTAGATGAGGTGCGCTTAACCATTGGTGCTGGTAGTGGGAAAGGTATCAAGTCTTTTGATGTTGGCTTGAGTGTGCCTTTTTAACTCAGGCGAAGCCTTTCGTTTTTTCCTCTCGATAAATTGCCTATCAGTGAATCAATGTTCAGTTGACCTTTCATCTTATGTGGCATGCTCGTTGCTACGTATTCTGGAGGGTTTGTCAGAAGTAACCTTCGCTTGTTTCGTCATCATAAAATGTTGCTTCAGTAACATCGTGGCACTGTACCAACAGAACTAAAGTCAGTTTACTCAGCCAAGAGTAGAGTTCTAGGCGTGCCTTTGTCTCATTTTAAGTGATCCTCGGCCAATCTGATAAGGCATGTATGTTCCAGTTGATATCAAAACAATTTCTATTATTCAGTAAAAGTATAAATAGTTTTTAACAGCAGAACATTTTTCCTAACCATTCAAAATATAATGCTAATTCATCTTGAAATAAATAATTTATCAAAATGACATATAAATTATATATTACATATAGTTTTCATCAATGATAATAGAATTGATATTGATTAATTACACTCGTATCATAATCAGGATTTTGGCGCTATTGATGATGGATAAAGCGCGGGGTAGGATTTCAAGTTGCTGATTATTATAATTAAAAATAGAATATTTTATTATCACTACATGTTCATTATTAGTCAATTAAATCTAAAAAATGAAACTTATTTCATTGATTTACTCTTAGAAATGTACTTGATTAACTTTGTCATAATTATTTTGGAACTATTTTTTTTTTAAAAGATGGAAATTGCAAAAAATGGCGATATAGTAAGGGCGTGGATTGAAAAAAATTACAAAAATAAAAAGTGAACAACAGAGAGCGTTCACGTAGGTAAAAGTCAGTGCTAGGTTTCCAGTCGAAACAGTTAGAAATAACGTTTCCTCCGTAAACCAGCCGAAGTGAAATAGTGTAGAGATTGTAGTTTTTTCGTATGAAATAGTTTGAAATTGCTGTCGATTACGAACTATATATCTTATCACTTTCGCTTATAAATATACTGAAAACGGATAGTATTCCTGGTGTTATACCCCGTAAGTTATGAGTTATTATAACTTTTGGAACATAAACCCAATGACACGGAGAGAGGCATTATGTATAGCGGTTCTATTAATAAATAAAGTAAATTTATCCAAGGTAATAACAATGGATTGCTTTTTTAAGAAGCGATTCAGGGTATTATATCAGCTAGAGTTTATGTTGGGTATAGATATTCAATACTATAACGATCAGTTGGCGATCGTTAGTTAAATTTCTGAAAGTTATCTGAATACAGGGAGGAAAAATGGACTGTGTTATTAAACAAGAGAGTGAGACAGATATACTCGAATCGGTAAGCAGATTAAGCAATGAAAGAATTAATGAAATTCTTATGATGGCTTTTAATATTATCGAAGAAAACACTACACTGGCGGAGGTTAGTGAGCCAATTACATAAGAAGGTAAGCAACCATGAGTGCACGAGATCAACCGGACTTTTCAAATCCGGTGCTAAGAAAAGTCATAAGAAGCGCAAGCCGTAGCTATGATTGATGGGAAAGGTAATGGTGATGGAGGCCCAAAAAAAAATTGAAGAAGAGAGGAAAAAGAAAAATGAAGAGCGATTAGAGTTAGTCATGAACAAACTAATGATAAATCGTACGATAAACTTTATTGAAAATATTTTAAAAAGAGAAAACAAATAGGAGGTTCTATGTTAGGTCCAGTTTCAATGATAATGAATGGGGTCTTGGGTATGGCACAACAGCGCAATCCGCGGGACAGATGGGAAAAATGATGGGTGACAATAAACAAGTTGAAGACGACAAAATGGATAAGGATAAAGCGCACGCGTTAAATAGTAACATGAGAGATTTTATACAAAAAGAACATGAGGATACGCTTGAGAAACTCGCTGCCACAGGGCAGGCAAGAAAAAGATACCTATAGTAGATTGCTAATATTAAAGGAATGTTTTATGGCCTTAAGAAGTATTACGCCCATTAATCACATTGCGAGTAACTTGAACAGCCAAGTGATGAATAAAATGCTGGACCAAAATAATGATCGGGTAGGTAAAATCCAACAAAGTAATTATGAAGTGGAACGTAGTAAAATGGCTTTCAATCACATGCATGCGAGAAATAGTATTGTTAGAAGCTATATCGCCGATACTCATGAGAACAGATTAAAACATTGTCAGGAAATGTCTAATTCTCACAAAAGATACTTATGAACTTTTAATTAAAGTGACTAGGGTAAGAAATGGATAATAAATCTTTTGTCATAAAAGAATTTCTCTCTCATTGCTACAGTGCAATATCTGGTTTCAATGATTTAGAATCTATCACATGTTCTAAGAGGGTAGCTGAGAGTATTAAGTCAGAAATAAATAAGACACATAAAGACCTGTCAAAGTTTTTAAGCAGTCATGGGAATAATAACGTTGATGGCCAAGCGCTTATTAGAGACTTACTATATCTTATTCGTCTCCAAAATAAGGATGTTAGGATAAAATTAATCTCTAAACTTGCTCTCCAGTTATCAATGATATCAGAGTCATATTACTATAAGGTTGAGCTAAAAGAACTGTCTGCGTCATTGAATCCGATGAACTGTAGTCCAAGCAGAGTAAAACATACTTATTCAGAAGAGCAAACGAGATACTCGTTTAGACAATATGATGTTAGGAGAGGTGGGCACCTTTGATTTGAAAGGTACAGAAAATTGTTCGATGTTTTGGGTATATAGATATGTTTAATCTTTTAGACGCTAAGCAGAAAAGAAATTTTGAATCTCAGTGGGCGAAGTTTTGGTACCGACCTTGGAAAAATGGACATAGTACTTGGAAGGAAGTGACTCACTCTGTCTTAGACAGCAATGGTATTACTGAAGCTTTGAATTATGAAATATTAATGAATGAGCTTGGAGTTTCTCCCTCAATTGAAAAAGAGCCTGACGATGTCATCGAGGCAATGATGATTGCGCTCGATAAAGATGAAGAAGCTATTTATCACGCATTAGTGTGCGGAATATTAACCAACGGATGCATGTCCTCGTTTTTGAGCGATGATCTCGTTGTTTGGTGTAGCCGGATCTACAATGCTCTGAATCTCAGCCAAATCAAAGTACACAATGAAATGATTGAGGTGCTGTTTCATCCGTCTTTTGTCCACGATAAAGAGGCACATAAATCGATTGCTGCCTATGCGGTGATGAATGTGACAGGTGAACACTCCGGCTTTTGGACACGATACAAACTGAGATTTGCGAAAGATCTGCACTTCCCGTCTGTCGAGGATAAGGTGTATGTTCAGAAGCTACATTACATCATTATGTGCGCACTTTATTTTGTGCAAGACGAAGTTGAATTCCAGTTTGTTGAAAGTGAAGACACATTAAATGTGCCATCAGACACTGAGTTGAGTAATGAAGCAACTTTCGCCTGATGTTGTCTCGCTGATGTTATGAAAATGCAAACTCAGTGGGCAGAGTTCTGGTATCGGCCCTGGAAGTATATGGACCAAAGTTGGCACGATGTGGTCGATGTTTCTGTGGTCGAAAGTCCCCTTAATGAGGCCGTTTTCTATGATGCAGTAATGAATGCGCTTCAGGTCCCGGTGTTGAAGGAAGCATCTATTAATAATGACCACTTCATTCAATTAGCTTTGTTAGATGAGCGCAAGCGATTAGCTGTACTCTCTTACATATCGGCAATTTTTAGTGGTGGGCGATTATCTGGAACCTTAAACGAAGCACAATGTTGTTGGTCGCGTTACGTCGGTAACATCAGCCCAAATATTTGCAATAATACGGCGCTTTTGAACTACATTGACGAAAACATTCTTCGGCGCGGAGGCGCACTCTATCTCAATGTATCTTTGATGGTAATAAGACGATGGAGTGAGAATATCGAAGGCTACTGGCCGAGGGTAAAGCTTCTGATGAACCGGGAAATTGATGTACCGGAGATTGCTTTAGATATTCCACATGACACACTTGATTATATCATGGCATGCGTAATGACAATGATTGAAGAGAAAAGCGAACCTGCAGTCAAAACATGCGAAGAGTACTCAGCAGATAACCACACTAACGACACGGTTTCGTCTAATACCTAAATGAATCTAGTTGCGTATCAATGAATGCCAACCGGTATTTAATGACCCCATAGTCGATAAAACTGACCGTATTTGACGATGTTTTATCTACCATCAACTTCGGCAATATCTCCCCCTACACGCAGGTTGTCCTGAAATCAAGACAAGGTATTAATCCTGTAAATTCCAGCAGTTGAGTGTGTAAAGCCGTTGACGGCAAACCCTTGCAACCGCATGTTATGGCACTATTTTTACGGGAGAACGATATGACATCTCAGGGTTACGATACGGATTTTTTACAGGGTGTTTCTATTCCGCTACCTACATTTTCTGCATCGTTGCAGGCTGATATTCTTTTCGATTCTAGGCTCCGTGACGGATATATTGCGGATTACCCGAATTTTTCATTGGTGATGAATAAAGCGGCGGAGAAACGCTCAGCGGCCTTTGTTGCCCTCAATATCGACCAGTCGAAGTTTAAAAATGTCAGGCGAATCGACAACTGGCGAACGGACAGCCGTGTTGGAGCATCAATCAATTAGATAACGCCTACTATGCCAATAACCCGCTAGACAGAGGTCACCTTGCCCGCCGTTCTACCGCAGCATGGGGGGATTCACGTTCAGACGCACAACGCGCATCAAACGAAACCTTTTATTTCACCAATGCAGCGTTGCAGTATGACACCTTGAATCAAGATGAATGGCTGAGCCTTGAAAATTGGGTGAAATCGTTAGATTTAGATAAAGACGGCAGAATAACCTCTTTTTCAGGCTGTATTTATGGTGGTGCAGACAGAACCGTGCAGCCATCAGGACGACAACTGGCGCTTGTACCCGCAGGGTTCTTCAAGGTCGTTTGCTTCATCAATAAACAGGATAAGCTTGAAGTTCGTGCCTTTATTCAGTACCAGGATCAAGCTGCCCTTGCCAGTAAGAATGCCTCTAAACGTGCCGGATACAACAATGAAGTGTATCAGCAGCCTGACGGAGATAGAAGAGCAAACCGGACTTATTTTTGCCAGCCACTTATATGATGCCAATCCGCTTCTGTTTTTAGAGCCCGAGCCTAACAATGCAGAGAATATTGTTACGACCCCGGAGCGTATTGAAGTTGCCCAGCCCAAGGACATCGTCAATACAGGTGATCGTCGTGAGTCGGTTAGAGATGATGATTTCGATATTCATATCGCGGCAGCATTGGTGAACCCAGAGGGTACCGACAGAGGAAATGAATGGGTATCGGTGATTAATCTCGGGAATGATGAAATCGATATATCTGGCTGGTACTTGTCAGACAATAGCGGGATAAAGGAGCCATTAGCGCAAGGAAAACGTCATTTGTTACCCGGAGAGAGTATTGTTGCCCGTCAGTTGTCTAAGATACGGTTATCGAATCGAGGTGACGTAATTAAACTCTATACCGCCAACGATGAGCGGGTTGATTGGGTGCAGTACAACAAGGGAAGGGTAAAGCCGGGTGAAGCCGTGAAATTCCTGCGGACTGAAGACGGCATGCTTTAACCTTAATAAGGTAATGAAATCGACGAAAACCGTGCTCGTGAGAATAGAAAACAGAGAGACGCAGTGAGTGCCTGCGTCTCTTTTATTCTTCTTCAATTGCGTAGAGGTAGGCAGGGAGTGCACAACTTAGACCTACCGTGACATTAAGGGCAATAAATATCCAAGGTTTTGGGCCGTTTTCCTTTTGCTGTTTTACAAACATGAAAACCCAGAACACAGCGGACGAAACCAGTAGATCAGCCACAAAACCACCGGCAGCATCATTAGGGAAAAGCATGCTCAGAAATAGTGGTATATCAATACCGTACTCACCCATAAAATCCCAAAAGAAAAGGTATGGCACGACTGCACCAATAATGGCCAATCCGAGATAGACATTTTTCAACATTTCACTCCTTTGACGTTATCACTCCATTCATGTGTTCAATGCAAATGCATCAACACGTCAATGAGTAACCTTATGCATATTGAGGATGTAATGCTGTCAATTAGCTAAGACTAATTTTAATAGCAAGGAATGAGTGCGTGACCTACATAGAGAGCTAGCCCAAGTCGTGCGCGAGGTGCAGGCAGACTTCAACTTTTATTCGGTCGGGGTCTTCGAAATACACAGCATAATGTTCTCTCCCGCCAGCGTAAGGATGTTTATCTGGGTAAAGTATTTTGACGCCTCGCGAGGAAAGTTCGTGTGTAAGTGCGTCAATATCAGCTATTGACGATGCACGAAAAGCAAGATGATTAAGCCCTGTTTTCTGCCGATGATAGCCGCAGTCGAGATATTTATCGGTTGTCTGAACAAATACAAGGTAGGTGCCCGCCAATTCAAAACTGAATCCGTGCTCCCATTTCTGGTAGAGGGTATAACCTAGTCTTTCGAGAAGCCATGACCAGAAGTCGCGAGATCTCGCAAGGTTGGACACGTTGATCTCAATATGACTAAGAAAACCAGACATCAAACTCGCGCCTTACCTGAGGTATTCATAGCGCTTTGGTCATAAAATATTTACAGCCTGACTCTGGGTAGTTCTCTTGTACCCATTGTACTTCGTAGCCATGTTTCCGGTAAAAAGGCATTGCCTGAAAGTTAAGGGTATCTAGCAGACACATTTCACAGCTGCGTAATTTTCCAGCCTCTTCGATCTTTTGCAATACCTTACTTCCAACATTTTTGCCCCTCAGGCTGTCATCAACCCAAAGGTTGTCCAGCAGTAGCCATTTACCGAATGAGCGCGCAGCTGCACCCGCAATAATGTTTCCCTGAGCGTCTTTTAGCTGAACGGCGAGAGGGTGTCGTTCTTTTACTTCCCAGTGCTCAAGGTTAAATTTATCAATTTTGTTTTCCAGAAAATCAACGAGTGATTGCGGTGGGTTACTGAGAACTTCAATGTCCATACTGACGGCATCTCTGTTGAGTGGTTACATTAGTTGCGATAGTAAGAGGAAATGATAGGCAGTTCGAGCGAAGTATTTATAGGTTGCGACAGGCGGCGAAAAAGGCAGTAAAGCGAGCACATACATAAAAAAATATGAATGAGAAATTAGCCAAAGTTTTTGCTATGAGGAAAAAGGTCAGTCTTCTAGGGTCAGCTCGAAAATGACTGCTCACTCCCTTCGTCAATTCGATAACCAACCCCGGGGTACTAGGATTGTTCTCACTTAACGAAGAAAGTGAGCAGAAACGCTAGTGTCTAGCGCTGATATATACGATGTCTTTGTCTGGAATTATGTTAAACCTTTGACCACTCAATCGTAATACAACTCGCGCATTGGGAACAAAGTCAAAGTCGTCAATTAAATGGTAAATATCGAACCGATTAAAGTATTTATTTCACTCGCAAGCCGGCCCATAGGTTTTCAAGTACTGCTGCCTGAACGCATGGGGCGTGTTACCGGTTAATTTCTTGAAGTATTTTATAAAGTTACTTTGATCATCAAAGTTGAAATCATATGCCAGCTCTTTGGATGTGACTTGAGTGAGTGCTAGCCTGCGTTTCATTTCAATGACGGTATAGGCGTCTATCATTTGTTTTGCTGATAATTCCGTCGATTTTTTAACGACTTGATTCAGTGTCTTGTAGGTGGTCGATAACTGCTCCGCATACCAGTTTGCATCTCGACTTACATTGCAGTTTTTCTCCAGCAGTGAGGAAAAACGAGAAAAAATGCGTCGTTGTGATGCTGTCAGAGAGGCAGCGTCATACTGATGTTCGAACCTTTTATGAAAGAGAGTTAATGCTGAGAACAGATACATGACGATAAGAGGGTCGCTGTTTTTTGCCTTTAACTCCGCGTCGATTTGAGACAGCAAAACGAGAAAGCGGGAAAGGTCGTTATGGTTTAACTGTAAGCTCGGTGTGTGGTTACTGACTAAATGTAACGGAGAGAACTCAGGTAACCGCATATTGGTCATAACGTTCTCAATATACGCTTGCGTAAAAACTAAAGCTTTACCTGTAGGCATTGATGCGAAATCAAACGCGTTAACTTGCCCTTTCTGCAGGCTGATCACCGTTCCTTGACGAAAAGGTATGTTAGCGAAATCAATCATGTGGTTACCTTCGCCGCCCTCAAAAAAAATCAATGAGAAAAACGAGATTCGATGAGGTTGACTCGGACAATGCTCCACTGCCTCCCGTAATCTGAGATCAGTGAGATCAACGACTTCTATTTCTTCCCGAAGTGAAGGGATGTGACGAAAATTGAGTTGCGGTATGGGCATAAATGGGTGTTGAACATCTGTAAGTACCGTAATGATATCTTAGTCAGAGCGTTGAATTGTGTATTGTAAATGTACCTTTAACCGGATTTCTTTGACTCGGGGGTGAACAGAAAGGTCTCGAGCAACAATGCGATCATTTGTTCATCATGAGTCGCAATTCCATTGGTATGATGTTGTTAGATCGAAAGAAATAGATAATCTCCTCCGCCCCATTTATATCAGGAGAGCATCGACGTGAAGAAAATCAATGTGGTCGGCGTGAGTGGAAGCGGTAAGTCTTTTTTCTCGAAGGAGCTTGCCGAAAAGCTGGATGCATCTTATCTGGAGATGGATGCGATTTTCTGGAAGCCCAATTGGGAGGAGTCGAAAGACGACGAGTTTTTTGCAAACCTCAGCGCTGCAATTTCCATTGATTCCTGGGTGTTGGACGGTAATTACAACCGTACGAGATCGGTAAAATGGAAGGATGTCGATACGGTTGTTTGGATTGACTACTCATTTCCGAGAACCGTATTTCAGGCAATTAAACGGGCGTTAACACGTGTGATGTCTCGTAAAGAAATATGGGCCGGAACTGGCAATAAAGAGTCATTGAAAAAGCTGTTCAGCAAGCACTCCATCGTTTTGTGGACGTTAAAAAATTATTATAAAGTCCGGCGTCGCTACGAGGCTGATTTGGCGTCAAGCGAGTATGCGCATATCCGCTTTGTGCGAATTCAAAATCATCGCCAGGCGAGAGAGTTTTTGGCTTCAGTCGATGTGAGTCAATCAGGCTCCACTGTATCGAAGCCTGATTTTGAAAGTAAACAGATTTAAGATTGTACCTGTACTGTTCGCTGTTTTATTCCTTTGCTAATGAGCAGCAGACTTACACTGATTCCTAAAATACCGGCAACTAAAAAAGCAGTTTGGTTGTCGTAACTCTCCGAAACATAGCCAAAGAAAGCCGCCCCAACAGGGAGAGATAAGCCCGTTATCAATGAGACAGCAGATAACACTCTACCCATCAGTTCATCAGGTATTTCGAGTTGAATCGCTGTTGATATGCTGGTGTTCACCGCTGTGGTTGCGGCTGTCTTTAGTGTCATTACGAAGAAAAGCAAATACAGATTTGGGCTGAAATACAGGGAGGCAATAGTAATTGCACTGAGCAGAAGGCCCAATTGAATTTGTAGGAAGTAACCCAGTTTTGAAATGAGCGATTTTAAAAAAGACAAACCCAGCACTAACCCCATTATTCCAGTCAGACCATTCCAAAAACCGATGCTTTCTGTCGTGAACTGATATTGACTGACTAAAAAATAGACAAGCAATGCGCTCGGCGCAGACGCGATAAATTTTTGTACCACCCACAGTAACGATAGCTTTAAAACTGCGTTGCCTTTTGGATCGCTGCTGGCTACCCATATAAACCCGTCCAACGATGAACGAATGAGGTCGTTTATTGTTTTTTGCTTGGCACTGAGGCCCAGCCTGTCGCCTCTAATCATTGATACGGCAATAAAAGTCGCAAGAAATGACAAAATATCAATCACTAAACCCAGCCCCAAACCCCATACTGCAATACATATGCCTGCGAGAACCGGCGTGAGAATTCCAATGCTTGAAATCAGATACTGTTGAATGATTTTTGCATCCTGGAGGTTGTCTTTCCCTACTAGGGTCCTGATTGCCGACGACTTCGTGATGTAAGACAGGGTACCAAGCAGAGAGGTGATTGCGATACAAAGGTATATGTGCAGAATCTGTAACTTACCGAGAAAATATAGCGCAGCCATAACAGAGAGAGACAACATCGCTGCAGCCTCACAAAAGAGAATAATAGGCTTCCTTCTGAACGCATCAGATATAGAGCCGGAAAAAATAGATAATATGACAGGCCCCAGTGTCGCAATTGAAACCGCCAACGCAATATCCTGAGCACCTCCACCAAGATGAAGAATCAAGAAAGGAATGGTGATCATCGAAAATTGATTGCCGACGACCGACATAGCGGTACCAACGATAAAGAGTCTAAAACTTTTGTCACTAAGAAGGTGAAGTGACTCTGAGGAGATGAACTTACTTTTTGTGAAAAAAGGCATAATCAACACAGCGATTTTAAATGCGGAGTTTAGCATGCTTAAAAACGACGTTTTCTAAAGTGAGTTGCTGTTACGACGGGAATCAAAATATCTATCTGGCAAGTGCGGGTGTGATGGGTTTCAGAGGTAAAGAACTAAAAAAGCACCCGTTTACAGGGTGCTCTAGACGGACTTTCATTTTGCCTACACGCTGTTTAGTACTGCCTGTGTGGGTTGTGATAGCATAGTAGTTGAACATTTGCTGGATATACTTCCAGTACATGATCTGAATATAAATATTGATATTCACGGTATTTCCGTACCCTCCTCCATGATGCCCGTTACCTGCACTATCAGGTTTAAAGCCAGGAGCACCTTGAGGGCCACCAGTATTGAAATAATGGAGTCTTCGTTTCAGTACCTTCAGTTTCCATTCAGTTCTGTCTTCATAAACTTCGAGCTCTTTCAAACGCTCTTTAAGTTGCTTTTCCTGATGCTGAGTAAGATGCTCATTGCTCAGTTTGTGTTTAACATTCTTAATCTTGCGTTTAAGGTTGTGAAGCCTCTGCGTCTGATGTTCGAACTTCTCTCTGGTCATGTGTTGATCAAAGTGAAGTGCCTTATCTCGATAGAAAAGCCTGAACTTATCAAATTGTGGGTGATCGGCTGTTACAAACGGTTCTTTCCCAAACTGGGAGTTGGCACTGATGCCATAGTGCCCGTGATGATTGTGATCATTGTAGGAATTATACCCCCTTTGATCTGCAATTCTAGGAGGTCCTGCTGCATGTACTGGTGCTGTCATTTTTTGTCCCCTTAAGACGATTAGAATTTTTACACTGCGTCATCTTCCCAACTGTACTAGTGCGAAGTTTGCGCAAGCGATGGGTGCAGTGAAAACAAGTTGTTTCATTTTCATACGCCATTCTTTATGTGACGCTGGTTGGTGCTTGGTTCCTCAAAGCACGCAAAAAGGGACTGAATTTGTTCATTTTAATATGAACTGGTGGCGCATAAGCACCACCGTAGTTTAGTTTTTAAACGCCCTTATACGCTTGTTTTGCTTCAAGGAAATCTTTTCTGCAGCTCAAAACGTCGATTCTGACTTCGTTTCTGTCTTGCATCAGTTCTAAATGTTCCAAACGTTTCTCGCGCTTATCATTGGAAGGCTTGCACTTTATCTTTTCGATACGGTCGGCAAGTTTTTCCTTCCTTTGTTCGTTTCGGCAGAGCCTGTTGTTCGTGCCTGCTAAACCGAAGTGCTTCGCTTTTTGCTTATAGAATTTCTTATATGCTTTACGGTCGTTTTTTGCGCCATAACAGCCCTCGTCATACTTGCTGCTCGCACTGATTCCGTTATGGCAGAGTGGTCAGTATGATTTGGTTTTCCATGATTACCGTTCGTTGGATTTGACGGACAGCAAACATATACAGGTGCTGATGCACATCGTGAGACTGGTGATACCATTTTTGTTTCCCCTAAATAAAATAATTTTCAATGTTTTATTCCTTTTGAAGGCAAAAATTTAATGTGTAGTCTTACGATGTCTTTGTTGGCCAAAGCCTGTGTAGGCGCTCAGCCGTTCTATTTTTATAATTCCTATATAAGTGAAGTTGAATAGATATTAGTTCCATATAATTTTATATATCAATTCTTTCAATGACTTACATGAAAATTATGGTTAAACTACTTTTGTTGATTGTATGTTGAAGTGACTTTGTTTAGACCTTAAGGAGAGGGCATTAGTCGCTTTTGGCAGGTATACTGCGGTGAAAGATATATAGCCTCTACCATTGTTATGACAAACCAGCCAAATTTCATGCAGTGCTACCTCAGTTTCTGCAGCTTGGTATGATTGCTTGCCATTGCCCATTTTTGCTCAAATAGTGTGCATGGTCCGAAAAATGGCAGATAACTTTGCGCTAAACCCGCCTCCATTCGGATTAGGTATTACAGTAAAACATGGACTTAACGATAATGGTCATTCAGCGACGTAAGATGATGTCTTATCTAGAGACTAAGGAACACCATGTCTAATATTCTCTCCTTGATCGGCCGCGACAAGGCGTTGTTCACTGACGATCTTGCTTCTCACGCTACCTTGTTAGAACAAGAGGTGGCGGGCTCCGGTTTTGGTGCTGGGCGGTGCAGGCTCGATCGGCCAGGCGGTGACCAAAGAAATCTTTAAACGTCACCCCCGTAAATTGCATGTGGTGGATATTAGTGAAAATAACTTGGTTGAACTCGTCAGAGATATTCGTAGTTCTTATGGATATATAGAAGGCGATTTTAAAACCTTCGCATTGGATATTGGTTCGCTAGAGTATGATGCCTTTATTCATGCAGATGGAGAGTATGACTATGTGCTCAATTTGTCAGCATTGAAGCATGTCAGAAGTGAAAAAGACCCTTACACATTGATGAGAATGATTGATGTAAATATCTTCAATACAGATAAAACACTCAGACAATCAATAGAGAAAGGCGTTAAAAAATACTTTTGTGTCTCAACAGACAAAGCGGCTAACCCGGTAAATATGATGGGTGCATCGAAGCGAATCATGGAAATGTTTCTGCTTCGTCGGAGTGAACAAATAAAAATATCCACGGCGAGATTCGCCAATGTCGCTTTTTCAGACGGCTCTCTGCTACACAGCTTTAATCAACGTATACAGAAACAGCAGCCTATTGTTGCCCCGAGTGATATAAAACGTTACTTCGTTACGCCACAAGAATCAGGTGAATTGTGTTTAATGTCGTGTATTTTCGGTGATAACCGCGATATTTTCTTCCCTAAACTCAGTGATAGTCTTCATCTCATTTCTTTTTCTGATATCGCCATTAAGTATCTTCGACAGCAAGGTTACGAGGTATTTGAGTGCGAAAACGAAGAGCAAGCAAGACAACGTGCTTCTGAGCAGGTTGATGGCGTTTGGCCTTGCTTGTTTACCCTCAGTGACACAACGGGTGAGAAGGACTTCGAGGAATTCTATACCGACAATGAAACGCTTGATATGGCGAGATTTGATAACCTCGGTATCATTAAAAACGAAGCAGGATATGACTCTGAAAAACTCGAACATTTTGAGCAAAAAATTCGTGGGTTCAAGGTAGAAAAGTGCTGGTCAAAAGCCGACCTTGTTGCGCTGTTTCACGACATGATCCCTGACTTTGGCCATAAGGAAACGGGGAAGTATCTTGATGGGAAAATGTAGGGGATGGCGATATGACACCAAATAACCTCGTTGAATTCATTCGTGATGCCTATCAAACGACAGACTTTATTCCGCTGCATGCGCCGCAGTTTGCGGGGAATGAAAAACAGTACGTTAACGAAACCCTCGATAGCACGTTTGTGTCCAGCGTTGGTCAGTTTGTTAGTGAGTTTGAAAAGCGTGTCGTCAATTACACGGGCTCTACAGCAGCCGTTGCCACGGTAAATGGCACGGCGGCATTACATACGGCGCTTTACCTCGCGGGTGTTCAACGCGGTGATATGGTGATCACACAGGCGCTGACATTCGTGGCAACCTGCAACGTGATTTACCATTTGGGTGCGGAGCCGGTTTTTGTTGATGTATCCCCTGTCAGTTTGAGTCTGTGTCCGCACGCTCTCGAGAGTTTTCTCTCGGCACACGCCGATTTGGATGATAATGGTCGTTGTGTTCACCATAAAACAGGGCAGGTGATCCGTGCCGTAATGCCAATGCACACCTTTGGTCATCCCGCACAGTTAGATGAAATTCAGGCGGTATGTGAAAAATGGGGAATTGTGCTGGTCGAGGATGCCGCCGAAAGTCTTGGTTCTTTCTATAAGGGCCGCCACACAGGCACCATAGGCGAGTATGGCGCATTAAGCTTCAATGGCAACAAGATTATCACCACAGGCGGAGGTGGTATGATGCTATGCCGCTCTGAGGAGGCAGGTGAACGAGCCAGACATCTGACAACGACGGCAAAAGTCTCCCATCCTTATGAGTTTTTCCATGATGAGGTGGGCTTTAATTACCGGATGCCGAATTTGAATGCGGCATTAGGGTGTGGGCAAATAGAAATGCTGGATGACTTTGTCTGGCGAAAACGTCGGCTCGCCATGGCTTACGAGGCCTTTTTTAATCATTCCGAATATACCTTCATCTCAGAGCCTGATTATGCGCAATCTAACTATTGGCTGAATGCCATTCTCTGCCTGATATTGATTGCCGGGATCACCTGCTGAGAGAGACGAATCAAGCGGGAGTGATGACCCGCCCTGTGTGGCAATTGATGCACAAATTGCCCATGTTCTCCGGCGCGCATCGGGGTGACCTTTTACATTCAGAATTTGTTGAAGCAAGACTGGTCAACTTACCCAGTTCACCCGTTAGTTTGGAATCGCACCCAGAATCCGTGAGGAGCTGAAAGGATGTCGAAAGACATAAAAAAGGTGGCTGTCTTTACTGGCACCCGCGCTGAATACGGCCTTTTATACTGGCTGATGAAAGACATTGAAAAGGACAACGCACTCGAGCTTCAGGTTTTAGTGACCGGGTCCCATCTCTCTCCTGAGTTCGGCGAGACATACCGTCAAATCGAAAAAGACGGTTTTCACATTGACGAAAAAGTCGAAATGTTGCTTTCCTCCGACACACAAGTCGGTACAGCCAAAAGCATCGGGCTTGGCATGATAGGCTTTGCCGATGCGCTGGCTCGTATGCAGCCTGATGTATTGGTGATTTTGGGTGATCGGTTTGAAGCCTTAGCGGCAGCACAGACGGCGTATGTGATGCAAATTCCTGTCGTTCATCTTCACGGCGGCGAGATCACTGAAGGTGCCAATGACGAGGCATTTCGCCATGCCATCAGTAAATTCAGCTACCTACACGGAACATCGACAGAAGCGCACCGCGAGCGCGTTATTCAGCTTGGTGAAAGCCCTGAGCGCGTCAAGAATGTTGGAGCCATGGGGTTAGACCACCTTGAACGCTCATCCTTTATGACTCGAAAAGCGTTGAGTGAATCACTGAATTTCGACCTCAATGACCCTTATTTTATTGCGACCTATCATCCTGTGACCTTGGCTACTGAAGACCCAGAAGAAACATTTACCGCCTTATTGGATGCTTTAGAGCAATACCCGCAATACAAGGTCATTCTCACTTACCCCAATGCCGACGAAGGTGGAAGAAAAGTCATTCCTTTATTGGAAGCCTTTGCCGCAAAACATCAAGACCGTATTTACGCAATACCTTCTCTCGGCGTTCAGCGTTACTTGAGTGCTGTGAAGCATGCGGATGCTGTTATTGGCAATTCATCAAGCGGCATTATTGAAGTGCCTTCTTTTTCCGTGCCGACGGTAAATATAGGCAGCCGTCAGCAGGGAAGAACCGCTGCAAATTCGGTTTTCCACTGTACGCCTGATAAGGCATCAATATTGCAGGCTATTGAGGAGGCGGC
Source organism: Veronia nyctiphanis (assembly GCF_004116385.1). Taxonomy (GTDB): domain Bacteria; phylum Pseudomonadota; class Gammaproteobacteria; order Enterobacterales; family Vibrionaceae; genus Veronia; species Veronia nyctiphanis. The sequence continues at coordinate 27,314 of NZ_PEIB01000015.1, forward strand.
AAATTGGTTCCGTCAACATCAGGGGATGCCTGCTGATAACCCTTATGGAAAGGGCAACGCGAGTCAACAAGTGATTCAAATGATTAAGTCAATGAGTTACAACCCTGTCAAAACATTCTACGACGTAAAGTGAGTCTTCAATGACGCTGATTATTGCCGAAGCAGGCGTTAACCATAATGGCGATGAAAAACTGGCATTCGAGCTGGTCAATGCTGCCGCAAAGGCGGGCGTAGACATTGTTAAATTCCAGACGTTTAAAGCCTCTTCGCTGGTAACAGAAGAAGCGAAGCAGGCGGATTATCAGGTCGCCAATACTGGTAAGAAGGAATCTCAACTGGCCATGCTTTCTCGTCTTGAGCTTTCTCACGAGGCGCATTTTGTACTGGCTAAACATTGTGAGTCGTTGGGTATTGAGTTTCTCTCTACCGCCTTTGATGAACAGAGCCTGAACTTCCTTGTTTCTGATCTGGGGATCCATCGCTTAAAACTGCCATCTGGTGAGCTGACCAATGCACCGTTGGTGCTTGCACATGCCCGATCCGGTTTGGACATGATCGTCTCCACCGGCATGGCGACACTGGATGAAGTCGAAAGTGCATTATCTGTGATTGCCTTTGGGTACACGGCTGATGAAGACGCGAAACCGAGTGAGCAGGCTTTCCGAAAAGCTTATGAATCTGTTGAAGGCCAGCGTGCGTTGAAGCAGAAAGTCACTTTGCTGCATTGTACGACAGAGTACCCTGCGCCTATTGAAGACATTAACCTAAAAGCCATGGACACGATGACGGCAGCGTTTGGCTTGAACATTGGATACTCCGATCACAGTGAAGGCATCTTGATCCCTGTTGCGGCTGTTGCCCGAGGGGCGACTGTTATCGAAAAGCACTTCACGTTGGATAAGACAATGGAAGGTCCTGATCACAAGGCTTCTCTTGAGCCGGATGAGCTGTCGCAGATGGTTTCATCAGTCAGGCAAATTGAAAAAGCAATCGGGCATGGTGTCAAAGCGCCTGCTGAATCAGAAATTAAAAATAAAGCCGTGGCCAGAAAGAGTCTTGTTGCAGATAAAGACATCGCAGCGGGAGAGTTGTTTTCCACTGTTAATCTACACGTTAAACGTCCGGGCACTGGCATGTCACCCTCCGCATATTGGCGTGTGCTGAATACTCCCGCAGGCCGAGCATATCGAAAGGGAGAGCTGATTGATGAGTGATCCAGTGCTTCCGGTTGTGATCATCGGTGGTGGCGGACATGCTTCTGTGCTGGTGGATATTCTCCGTCAACAGAACAGAGACATTCTGGCGGTTATTTCTCCTGACCCGATTGATAGCCGCAGTGTGTTTAACGGCATACTGCACCTATTGTCTGACGATGATATACACCAGTTCGAAACAAATGCGGTTCGCCTGATCAACGGTATCGGTATGCTGCCGGGAAATACAATCAGAAAGCATGTCGCCAACAAATTTGAAGCAATGGGCTATCGCTTTGACTCGGTTATCGCATCTAGCGCCATTGTGTCTCCTTTCGCACAACTTGCTGACGGGGTTCAGCTTTTCCCCGGCAGTATTGTGCAGGCAGGTAGCCAATTAGGTACACATTCAATCGTAAATTCCGCTGCGTTGATTGAACACGATTGCGTGCTGGGTAATTTTAATCACGTCGCCCCCAGAGCGACGCTATGTGGTCAGGTTGAATGCCATGATTCTGTGTTTATCGGTGCGGGTGCAACCGTGATCCAGTCAATATCAATCGGTACAGGTGCAATCATTGGGGCCGGAGCCGCAGTGACTAAAGACTTATCAGTAGGACACATTTGTTTGCCTGCTCAATCAGTACAGCAATCTATCGAACCAAAGGTGATGCCATGAATCCAAGTTGGCGAAACGTTTTAATTCATCCTGACAGTTCCATCCGAGAGGCACTGGAGATCATCGATAGAGAAGCGCTGCGTGTTGCGCTGGTGGTGTCTGATAGCGATAAATTACTGGGTGTGGTGACCGACGGTGATATAAGGCGCGCGTTGTTAAAAGATATTTCGATGTCGGAACCCGTCGAGAAGGTGATGAACACATCACCGGTAACGGCTCCGCTGTCTGCGACACGCAAGCAGCTTATCGAACTCATGGAGTCGAAAAGTATTCTTGCCATTCCCTTGGTTGACGGTGAAAAAATCTGTGGCATGGAAACACTCCACAGCGCATTGAACAAACCCAGAATGGACAACCCAGTGCTGTTGATGGCGGGGGGCTTTGGTACTCGGTTACGACCTCTCACAGAGAGTAATCCGAAGCCGATGCTGAAAATTGGCGACAGGCCGATTCTTGAAACAGTGATCCGCAGTTTCATGAAGGCAGGCTTTGAGAACTTTTTCATCTCAACACATTACATGCCAGAAAAAATCCATGAGCACTTCGGCAATGGCTCAGTCATGGGGATTAACATTACCTATATTCACGAAAACCAACCGCTTGGAACGGGCGGAGCGCTTGGGTTGCTACCCGCAGATTTGCCTGAAGAAAAACCTGTGATCGTCATGAATGGCGATGTACTGACAACGGTAGATTTCGAGAGTCTGCTTAACTTCCATACTGACAATGACGCCGACGCTACCATGTGTGTCAGAGAGTATGAATATCAGGTTCCTTACGGTGTCATCAGCAGTAAGGGGAAGAAAATTACCGGGATGGAAGAAAAGCCGGTTCAGCGTTTTCATGTTAATACAGGAATCTATGTGATTTCGCCACGTGTCATTCGCTCAGTCATCAAAAATGAAGCCATCGACATGCCTACCTTGCTTGAACAGCACATGGCTGAACGTGACAATGTACTTATTTACCCCGTCCATGAGTATTGGCTTGATATTGGCCGTCCCGACGATTTTGATCGCGCACAACAGGACATCCACAGGCTGGGAATGTAACTATGTTAAACGGAAAAGTTGTCATGGCTGTTATTCCAGCCCGTGGTGGCAGCAAACGTCTTCCCGGTAAAAATATTCTGCCTCTTGCTGGCAAACCGCTTATTGGCTGGACGATAGAGGCTGCACAGCAAAGTCAGTATGTCGATAAGGTTGTTGTCAGTACCGACAGTCAACAAATCGCAGATGTAGCAGACATGTTTGGTGTCAGGGTTCCTTCATTGAGAGCGCCGGAATTGTCTGATGACAAGGCGTCCAGTGTCACGGTATTGATTGACGCGGTGGAACGTTATGGTTCAGAAGCTGATATTATTGTTTTGCTCCAGCCAACTTCGCCATTGCGCACATCGGAACATATTGATAATGCATTAACACTTTTTGATTCTAAAGAAGCCCTAAGTGTTATTTCAGTCACCCCTTGCGAGCACAGCCCCTTGTGGGCAAATACCTTGCCCGATACGATGGCGATGGATGACTTCATTCGCCCTGAGGCAGCAGTAAGAAGTCAGGATTTGCCAACGCATTATCGTTTGAATGGTGCTATTTATGCGTTGGATAAGGCAGACCTCCTTCAAACGTCAGCCATTAACTTCTCTAATCGCGCATTTGCTTTCGAAATGGATAGCCGCGATTCAGTCGATATAGATACCCAGCTTGATCTCGACCTAGCAGAAGTTTGTATCAGAAAGTACAAAGGAAAGTAACCCTGCTTCTCATTGTGAACACGCTCATTATGACGTCGTTTTAAACTCTCAAAGGTTTGCTTGAAATTTCATCTTCATAGACGCTAACTTATTCTATCCGGGCCTCATTTTATGTCGTTTCGTTAATGAGGCTACTCCATCAAAGTGCACTAAAATAGCGTTGATACGGTGGGGATGTTCAAGGGGAAAGTCGACCGCTGATAGGGGTATGGAATGGCTAAACATGTTCGAAAAAGGCGATGGATACTGCTTTTCTGCTCATGCCTTGTTGGCCTTTGGCTAGCTTTTTCGGACACAGACAAACTAAACGTATTTGTGTTCAGCAATCATGTCACCCATCTACCCGCTTCTCCCTCTCATTCCACCGATTCCGACTTGTACTCCGTTAGCTACAGCGAAGAATCTGCTGAACAAGGTAATGGCTCACTGACTTTTACGGATGTTACATTCAATCCGAACCCAGACATTTGTTTCGGACCTCGTCGGGTAATTAAAACTGATGCGCTGGCAAGTACGTTTTCTAACTTGAACTTGGCATTACGCATTTACGATGCTGATGTCACACCCGATTTTAGGGCCAAACTGAAGAGTGCATTGAGTCAGATAAACCAGCAGTATCAGCAACTCGTTGGCAGTAAACACTTCTCTTCTGTGACATATGTGCTGGAAGTTTACGGAGACATTGGAGAGTTTCAAAATGCGCTTGCCAAGACCGGATATCAAGGGTCATTACCATTGGGGGTCTATTCCCCTGCTGATGGCAAAGCGCTAGTGTTATTTCAGAATAATAAGCAACTTTTTCGCACAGCTTTGCACGAATATGTGCATGCGCTGAATCACGCCAACATCGGCGTGACGCCCTATTGGATCAATGAAGGCCTGGCTGAATACTTTGAGAACATTTCATATTCTACTGTCGGCGGTGAGGTACCGATGAGCCAACAGTGGGTTAACGGTGATAATCAGTTTGAAGAGACCTTCTTCGATTTGTCAGCGCTTTTCGGACAAGAAGAATACTGGTACAAATATGGCCACCAAACAACGACTGAGTTATACGCTAATGCATGGTTGTGGTCTTATTACTTAATGACAGAGCCCAAGCGGCGCAAGGTTATGGCTGCACTGCTTGCTAAAGAACGTGAGAAACCCTGCTCGGCTGAAGATAATGACGAACTATTTGAATTGATGCTTGAAAAGCAACATTCGATAGAAGCGGATATTTACGAATGGCTTGAGATACACTTGGCGATTCGGTGAGCTCCAGATTACCTATATCTTGATGAGGGAAAGTTGCATTTTTACTCTTGTTACAATTTCTCTCTGTTGACGGTTTTCTTTTTACATCAAGTTATTGATAATCAACCCCTGTTTTGTATCAATAGTTTCCTAAATAGGTCATCCAATGACGAAATATATTGCTCCACTTCTGGTATTAATTGCCGCCTTTTGGTACTTCAACGGTGGTTTTGTATCTGGCGAAACCTACGAGAACAATGTTGCTGCAGGTAAAGTGTTTGCTGCTAAAAATGGAAAGAAAGAGGGCGTAGTTACTACTGAATCTGGCCTGCAGTACAAAGTGTTACAACAAGGAACGGGTGATGTTCATCCTAAATCGGATTCAAAAGTGACTGTGCATTATCACGGCACCCTGCTAGATGGAAGAGTCTTTGATAGTTCTGTCGAACGCGGGAAACCTGCGACTTTCGGTCTTAACCAGGTCATTTCCGGTTGGACAGAAGGTCTACAGCATATGGTCGCTGGCGAGAAAACCCGTTTCTACATCCCGGCGAATCTCGCTTACGGAAAAAGAAGCACGGGCATTATTGAGCCAGGTGCAACACTGATTTTTGATGTAGAACTGCTCGACATCAAGTAAACGAACTTACGGCGGCAGCCGTGCTGTCATTGCGTTATCAAAGTAAAGGTTTTGGACATATGTTAGATTTCATCTTACCCATTATTATCGTTTTATTGCTGATGCTTATATTGCGAAAGCGACTGAAAGCGAATGAAGAAGCGGCGGTAAACAAACGCGCAGGTAATGCGTTCCTGGAAGAAAATGCCAAGGATGAAGGCGTAAAAACTACGGCTTCAGGATTGCAATATAAAGTCTTGGAAGCTGGTGATGGTGAGGAGCATCCTAAATCTTCATCAAAGGTGAAGGTGCATTATCACGGCACGTTGATCAATGGAGCCGTTTTTGACAGCTCTGTCGAACGTGGCGAGCCCATTGAGTTCGGCTTAAATCAAGTCATTCGCGGTTGGACCGAAGGTGTTCAACTTATGGTGAAGGGAGAAAAAACGCGCTTTTTTATCCGTCCGAACTTGCTTATGGAAATCGAAGTGCTGGCGCTATTCAGCCCGGTTCAACGCTGATATTTGACGTTGAGCTTCTTGACTTCCATTAAGCCAATTTTTTAGTGAGCGTCACTGTCATCTATATGTGATAGCGGCGCTTTGATGATTGAGATCACTCCAGCTTGCATCTCCACCATCATCAGTTTTTGATAAGTTCCCGCAGTTTTTCACCGAGTTAATACGCTCAACGCCAGTAAGTATTTCGAACTTTTTCGAGGTGCGCCGCAAGAACCATTGAATGTAACGAAGAGACAGGAAAATAATTAAAAATATTAATATTTAGGCGATAGGGTATCGGTATCTTCTGACCCTAAAAACACCTAAATGTTGAAAAAGTTCATTTCAAATTTTCAGTTGTTCAGAGATGTTGCTCACCGCTGGCTTGGTATCAAGCTCTTCGATACAAATTCTGTAAACACCTACCATGCTTTTCCACCCAAGAAAATCGTCTTTGTTCGCTCTGACGCCAAGTGGGGAGATGCGATTGTTTCTTCGTTTGTCTTTGAGGCGCTCAGAAAAACATACCCAAATATCATCATAGAGTTAGTGACTACTCCCCAAATGTCTGTCCTATTCTCTGAGTACTATGGTGTAGATCGTGTCCATGAAATTGCTAAAAGGCCGAAGTACAAACAACTGAAACAGTTAGCGGCTAATTTGGGTGAGGTGGATGTATTGGTTCACATGAGTCCAACGCTGAAAATGAAAGATCTTTTCTTCTTGCGTCATGTCGATGCAGGTGCGATTGCGGGGCTTGATGACGAATTAAATCTTATCAACATCAAGCTTGGACAAACATCCAAGGCGAAACATTTTTCTGAAAAATTCGCATTGCTCCTTAATGCACTCAGTATTGATGACTTTTCCCGTGACTATATCGTCCCTGTTAATCAGCAATCTCTAGCATCAGTCACCGCTTTTTTAAGTCAGGCTGGGATTGCGAGAGAGGGCCTTATTGTCGTCAACCTGTACGGTAGCGGTAATGCGAGAAAGATGAATTTCAATGCGTCTCAATCTTTGTTGAGCGATATTTTGCATCGTGCGCCAAACAGCAAAGTGGTTTTACTTCATACAGAAGAGACAAAATCGGATGTTAAGAGGCTTACCGATAATTTCTCAGGCCGAGTCTTTTTTTACCCCGAAAGTAAGACAATTTACGATGCGATTGCGCTGGTACATGCTGCGAAAAGGGTCGTCACTGTCGATACCGCGATTGTTCATATCGCGTCAGGACTGAAAAAACGCACGCTGGCTATCTACAACCCGGATGAACTTAACTTTCTCGAGTGGCATCCGAATAACCCAAAGGCAATGACACTCTTCGCAAAGTCTGCTGAGATGCCTGATATCAGTAATCTTGATCGGCAAAAGCAAAAAGAGAGTCTCGATATTTTTCTTCGTGAGAATGAGTATCAGGAAGTCGCAGTCTGACTCCCTGAATTATTCAACAAACCTACTTGCCAGCCCCTTTCACTGATTTTGCGGCGCAACAGCGCCGCTCACCGCTTCAATGAGTCGGTTGGGGTTATCAACACCTAAGTAGATCTTCTTAAGGTCACCATCGGGCTCTCTTAGACTAATCTCGATATTGGGGACGCCAAAATGGTTGTAAACCTTAAGGTTTGCTTTTCCCTTTACTTCTTTGCTGTGTAAGGAAATAGACTCAATGTTTGATATCGGTAGAGTGAGTGGGTTAAACACGCCATAGCGAATTATCAGCGTATTTTGGGTCAGAGATATCGGGCGGCGTGGCATTGCTCGGTATTCTGCCACGAAAAAAACGATACTAATAAGGGTTAAAAGCGTAATGATGTTCGCGGCAGTCGGTGACCAAGCATAGTGAAGGATAAGATGCATGATGGGCGTTTCAGCACCATAATCATCAGAAAACCAAACGCATTACTATGGGCATGATCCTTTTTGTGGTAGGTGAAATGTGACTCGCCCTCAAATTGCTCTGGTTTGACCCTTGTGGCCATAAGAAAAAATGTCCAAACACGTACTTCTAGCGCCGAGAGTTTTGCCAAGTTCCCCGTACCGAACAATTTACTTACCGCGTGATGGATTGCTATATCGATATCTTGTTTTCTGCTCATTGCTGCTTTTATGGCAATCAACACAGTGACCACGGCAATAACTTCGAACAAAACGAGAATGGGAATGGATAGAAGTCTCAGACTCTCGAGGTAAGGCCAGACGACTTTGCTTGAATCAGGAATGATCATGCTGCCGATAAAAACGGCCAGCATACATAAGGCCAAGATCTGTATCGCGGCCTTTTTCTTGTTCTCCGCACACAGCAAGCACACGATAGGAAGCGTAATAAAGGCGTCGACAAGAAACAGCCATTCAAAATTAGCATTGCCCCTCATTTAGAGGGCTGTTGCTTTGATAATACAGTGCCCAAAAAGCAGAAATGACAGCAAGAGAAAGGAGTGGAAGCAGGCGCTTTACAGGTGCGATCATTTTGTCGTCCTCAAAGTAAGGTGGCAAAAGTAAATAACGGGTGAAGCGGTAACACCTTGTGTGTTGTTCGGTAATTGCTAAGTGAGGCGGCTCGCTAGTACTCAGTTGGCTTATGTCATTGAATATAAACGAGAGCTTGTTTTCATCAACGCTGATGTAGATGTTGAGCGAGGAGAGTCACAGATGATTTCTGTTTCCGATTAAATTGGTGTGCTTGTTAGCTGATGCCCATAAACCGGAAACACGTTTTTTTGAGTTGATGGGGGCACTTTGAGTCAGCCCATTTACTTGGTGGTGTTGAAGAACTCTGTCATCACTACGTGGGTCAGTACTTGCTTCATCTCAGGTATTGCTTGAATTTCTTCCCGTATTTTATTGATATGGCTCATCCCGGGGACCTCGAGGTAAAGCATCATATCCGTTTCGCCACTGATAGCATGACACCATTTAACGCCTTCAATCTGTCTGAAGGTTTCAGCATAGGTCTCACAACGAGTGTCACTTGAAGACGTATCGTATTTCAGGGCCAGATACGCCCGGAGCAACTCCTCGCTGTTATTTTCGAGTATCTCTGCGTGATAACCAAGAATCACTCTGTCTTGCTCAAGCTTTTTGATCCTGGCTGTCACCGCTGAACGAGATAAATTAACGTCCCTCGCGATGTCACTGACCGAGCTGCGGGCATTGAGACGTAGAATCTGCAAAATGTGTTGGTCGAACTTATCCATGTTCTCGTTTACTTACCGTTCAATGACCAATGATAGTGCGTGAAAACTGTCATTTTGTCAGCTTACAAAGGCAAAACCAGCAATCTGACACGCAACAAAAACGATTTGCGCGATGCTTTTTAGCTTACTGAGATTTAATCTGATGCAATCAATTTTATAAAAATCATAAGTCAGATGAGCCAGTTAAAAAAAGAAATCACCCTCCTGTCCGGTATTGGTCAGCTATCCACTACCTTGCTCGGTACCGGACTTTTCATGATCCCTGCTATTGCGGCAGGTATTGCAGGCAACCTTTCACTGTGGGCTTGGCTACTCCTCTTTGTAGCTATTTGTCCTATTGCGCTCACGTTTGCTCAACTCGGTAAACGCTACCCAAATGCGGGTGGGACTGCGTACTTCGTCCGAAAGGCGTTTGATCGACGATTAGAGCGCAGCGTCGCTTGGTTGTTCGTCAGTGTCATCCCGGTCGGGGTGCCCGCAGCTGTTGCGTTGGCCGCGGGTTTTCTTCAACAATTTCTGCCAGCGCCTGCCAACGATCCACTGATTGCTCAGCTGATAACCGTCGCGTTATTGATTGGTGTTAACTTGATGGGGGCAAAGTCTTCGGGGCAACTTCAGACCGTTATTGCAATGAGCATCTTTGTGTTGGTCGGCGCGTTTCTCTGGCAGGGGGATGTGGGCTTGACTGATTTAACTATGCCCAGTGTCAATGAAGCATCAATTTGGCAAATTGGTGCAGCACTCGGTGTCATGTTTTGGTGCTTTGTTGGCATTGAAGCGTTTGCCCATATGGGAGAAGAGTTTAAAAACCCAACCCGGGATTTCCCACTGGCGATCATTGCGGGCTGTTTTGTTGCTGGCGCGACTTACTGGGCGATGTCAGTGGTTATTCTTAAGTTCGGTGCCTATGGTACAGCGCAATTTGATAGTGCCTCTATTCCGTGGCTGAGTGAGCAGTTGTTTGGCCCCCATTTCAAAGTGGCTATCAGCGTGATTGGTTTCTCCGCATGCTTTGCCAGCGTGAATTTATATACCCAAAGCCTCTCTCGTATGGTTTGGGCACAGGCGCGGGAGTATAAACCTGACGGAAAATTAGCAGAGATCTCTCAGCGGGGTGTGCCACATAATGCAACCTTGTGTGTCGGCATGGTACTGGCAGCGTCAAGCATCATTGGTTACTGGTCGGGCTTAGATTTGGAGTTTTTTCTTAAGCTGGCCAACGGTGTTTTCGTGTTGCTTTACTTGATGGCCATGCTCGCAGCCTACAAGCTGCTATCAGGCTCCGCTAAATGGTTGGCAGCGGTTTCTCTGGCGTTATGTCTGTTTGTATTTATCTGTTTGGGTTGGTCTATGATCTATGCACTGAGTGTGTTTGGTCTGTTGATCTGGCAAAGCTCAAAGAAACTAAACAGCGTCAGTGCGTAAGGGGCTTCAGCATAAATTCACCAATAAAATGGGGTGTACTTCTATTCAGGCTGGATCTAAATATGCGTAATTGCGTGATTACAAGGCGTTACTGAATCTTTTAATAAAGTTTATTCTGATTAAAAATATTTTCAGATGGTAGACTTGAAATAATAATCTGGCACCCCAATGTCAGTATTTGTACCCAGTGTTTTCTAATCTAGTTTCAAGTAACTTTTTAAAATATTTTTTATTTAATCCTTGAAACCGAAAATTATAGCCCCATTTAATAGTTAAGATAAATAGTGGTGATAATCGCACTCTCTTATCGAATTCATTAAATTAACATATCGCTTCTTTGGAGGATATACTATGAACGCACTTGATCTAACTCCCCTATATAGAAATAGCGTAGGCTTTGACCGCTTTGCATCATTATTAAATAATGCATTAACAACAGATTCAGCGACGGGGTACCCACCCTATAACATTGAAGTGTTGGATGAAGGGAAATATGCAATAACCCTTGCTGTCGCAGGCTTCAAACAAGGCGAACTAGATATCAATGTCGACCGCGGTCTACTGAGTGTGCGTGGTGAGAAAGAAAAATCATCAGACAGTAAGTACCTGCACCGTGGCATTGCGAATCGCACATTCGAACGTAAGTTTAATCTTGCTGATTATATTGAAGTTCGTGGCGCGGAATTAGAAGACGGGCTATTAACGATAAGCCTTGAAAAAGAGGTTCCCGAGACATTACGCCCTAAGAAAATTGAAATTAGTAAATCATAAAGCTAAATTTATTTGTTTGATGTTAATTATAAATATACCTTAAATATAAATACATAAACTAATTCAATTAATAATCCTATCTCCACTGTAAATTGGATGATTTGCTTTCCATAAAGTGAGGGGGCGATAGAATTCTATTGCCCTATTTTTTTGATTACTTTTGTGTGTCAGCGATGACTTTATTTCTATAAGCTTTTGGTGACATACCTACCCGGCGAGAAAAGAAACGTGAAAAGTAACCGGGATCTTTAAACCCTAGTTTGTAAGCCACTTCTTTTGCGGATAGCTGAGTAAATATAAGCTGCCGTTTTGCCTCATCGATCGTTTTTTCATGGATGATCGCCAATGCCTGTTGGTCTGCGTGCCGTTGACAGATGCGATTTAATTGACCACTGCTCAGGCCCATAGCCTCTGCATATTGAGTAACCAGCCACTGGTCTCTCAGGTGTAGGTCAACCAAGCCAATAAATTGCTCAAACTCGTGAGTTTTTACCTGACTTTTTGTCTGTGTGGTTTGGCGCATGATATGGCGAGCAAGATGGATCATCATGGCTTTTAAATGCGCACCGACCATAGAGGCCATCAGCTGACCTTTCTCCAGATATTCGCTCAGCATTCTCTCTGCCAGCATTTTTATCTCGACAGTTTCTCGCCTTCCCGGCGTTCTTATCGCCTGTGGTTCCCTAAACAGCGAAAGGAGAGCGGTGCGCTCTGCTTCATTGAACAGATTAAGCAGAAAAGGGTGCGATATAGACAGAATAAAACCTTTAACTTCAGGCTGGTGGATGAAGCCATGCACCTCTTTTGCTGGGATGGAGAGCACACAGCTGCCTTGGTACTCGTCACTGCTATCGCGGAACTGCGCGTGCATAGACCCAGACTCCAAAATCATAAACTGATGAAGGTTATCGTGACGGTGTGGATGTATTTCCCAATTGTGCTTGGGTAATGACTCTTCAAGCCTCGCAATGTGCAGGTAATCCGGTGCATCGGCAGCGAAATCTTCGCCATAAAGGGCATAGTGTGGAATGTCAGTCATGCTGCATCCTAATCTCATCATGTATTAAAAATGTACAATAAAATGTCAAAAACTTGAATTTAATGAGTGAGACTTCCCGCCTATGCTGATTGCATTGTTAATAACCAAGGCAGGTTTTCATGCGCTCATATCCCTTCATGCAAATGCGAGGCGGCAGCTCAAAAGGATTGTATTTTCTCGCCAGCGATCTGCCCGCTGACAAGGAAAGTCGAAATCAAATCCTGTTGGATGCTGTCGGACGCGATATCCGGCAAATCGATGGCCTTGGTGGCGCACACCCGCTTACCAGCAAAGTCGCCATCGTCTCTCCCTCTCAGCGTGAAGGCATCGATGTTGATTACCTGTTTGTACAGGTTGTTGTCGGAGAAAACCGGGTCGATACCGCACCTAACTGCGGCAACATTCTGGCTGGTGTAGGTGCCTTTGCCATTGAGTCGGGGTTGATCGACGTGACAGAGAGTGAAACCCGTGTGGCTGTGTTTATGGAAAACACCGGGAATCGCTGCGAATTGGTGATGCAAACACCCAATGGACAAGTTCAGTACGAAGGAAACGCGCGAATTGATGGCGTGCCGGGTACTGCTGCTCCAGTTATCTGTAACTATCAGGACATTGCAGGCTCTGTGACTGGCGCGCTGTTGCCGACAGGAAACGCCTTGGATGAATTTCACGGTGTTGAGGTGACTTGCATCGACAATGGCATGCCCGTCGTGGTGATGCGCGCAAAAGACCTAGGTATCAGCGGCTATGAAAGCTGCGATGAACTTAACGGCAATGACGAATTGAAATCACGCGTCGAGAAAGTGCGTCTCGCCGCTGGCAAGGCAATGGGGATTGGCGATATCACAGACAAAGTGATTCCCAAAATGAGTCTGATTGCGCCTGCACAACACGGCGGTCATGTTTCAAGTCGTACCTTCATCCCGAAGTTTGTCACACCGCCATTGGTGTACTGGGCGCTGTTTCTGTGGCGACGGCCTGTATTACCCCCGGTTCAGTGCAGAGGGGATCGCAACGGTGCCAGAAGGGGATATCAAGTATGTCTCTGTTGAACATCCGTCCGGAGAATTTTCCATGACCTTGATAACAGATACTGCCGGACAGGTGCTATCTGCAGGGTTACTCCGAACAACACGATTACTCGCAAAAGGGGAAGTGTATATCCCCGAACATGCCAATTTCTAAAACCAAGGAGTCAGGTGAGATGACCAAGCCAAGCTGTATGCCGCCCGATAACGATACGCGACCCCCAAGGTTCAAAGCACCACAGAATGCCTGTGATGCGCATTGCCATGTATTCGGTCCGCACGCGCTTTTTCCTTACAGCGACAACGCGACATATTGGCCGCCTGATGCAGGCAAAGATGCGTTGAAGCGCGTACACGACAAACTCGGCATTCAGCGTGCTGTGTTGGTACAGGCGAGCTGCCACGGGCGTGACAATCGCGCAATGATGGATGCCATCGCCAGCAGTGGTGGCGCATATCGTGGCGTTTGCATGGCTGACGATACATTCAGCGAAAAAGACTTTGAAGAACTGCACCTTGGCGGCGTAAGAGGAATTCGGTTCAACTTCGTGACTCACCTTGGTGGCGCGCCGGATCTGGCGATGATGAAACGTGTGTTGGACAAAGTAAAACCCTTCGGTTGGCACCTCGTTATCCATGTTAATGCGGAAGACTTGCTGACCTACGAGCACTTTTTCGACCAGTTTGACATGGACATTGTGGTTGATCATATGGGGCGTGTGCCGACCAGTGAAGGTGTTGGGCAGCCTGCCTATCAACTGTTGCTGGACTTTATGCGACGTGAAAACTGGTGGGTCAAAGTCTGCGGCTCCGAGCGTATCGCGATTGCACCTCCCTTCTATGATGCGGTGCCCTATGCACAGGGATTGATTGAAGTAGCGCCAGATCGTGTTTTATGGGGGACGGATTACCCGCACCCAAATATCAAAAAACATATGCCCAATGATGCCGACTTGCTGGATCTGGTGCCCCTGATCGCGAGAGATGAAGCGACGCAGCGGAAGATTCTGGTGGATAACCCCGCCCGTTTATATGGATTTGATACCCCGTTATCGGCCGATAAGGAGAAGCCAATGCACAACCACATGATTCAAGGCGTGGCTGTCAGACATATCGCCCGCGCCGACAAAGACGCAATTCGCCAATTGGCCGAATGCGGCAGCGCCACCGTGCATGAAGCACAAAGCCGCACCGGACAGATGAATCCAGAGATGCGTCCCATTTATTCGGGTGCACAAATCGCCGGGAGCGCGGTGACTGTGCTGGCGCAGCGGGAGATAACTGGATGGTGCATGTGGCTATCGAGCTTTGTCAGCCCGGTGATGTATTGGTGATTGCGACAACGTCACCTTGCACTGACGGATATTTTGGCGATCTGCTTGCTACATCGGCGCAGGCGAGGGGCGTACACGGCTTGATCATCGATGCGGGGGTACGTGACACCAAAGATTTGAGTGAGATGGCGTTTCCTGTGTGGTCAAAAGCATCTCCATTAAAGGTACGGTTAAAGCGACGTTGGGTTCAGTCAATGTACCAGTGATATGTGCCGGCCAGTCTGTGACACCCGGTGATGTGATTGTGGCTGACGATGATGGCATTTGCGTGGTGCCGAGAGAGAACGCAGCAAAGACGTTAGAAGCAGCGCAGACAAGAATGGCGAATGAGGAACAAAAACGGGAGCGTCTGGCAGATGGTGAGCTGGGGCTGGATATGTACAGCATGCGTGAAAAGCTGGCGAATGCCGGTTTCAGATATGTAGATTCATTGGAGGATCTGAAATGAGTACGGACACATTGGTCATTGATTGCCATGGGCATTACACGACAGCTCCCGATGAGTTGGGCGAATACCGGGACCAACAAAAATCAGATTTGAAATCCGATCCTTTGTTTGAACACGTCAAAGGTGTCATTAACATTACCGATGATCAACTGCGCGAGAGCCTCGAAGGTGCACAGCTTAAACTTCAAAATGAGCGCGATACGGATGTCACCGTGTTTTCGCCCCGGGCGAGCTGGATGGGCCATCATATCGGTAATCAGTCAACCAGCAAGTTTTGGACTGAGCATTGTAATGACCTGATTTATCGCATCACGGAACTGTACCCTCAAAACTTCATTGGTGCGGCGCAGTTACCTCAGTCGCCGGGCGCAGACCTGACCGCCAGCGCCGCTGAGCTCGAACGTTGTGTCACCGAGTTTGGCTTTGTCGGTTGTAATTTAAGCCCGGACCCTTCCGGTGGGTATTGGACTGCACCGCCGCTGGATGACAAATACTACTATCCGCTTTATGAAAAGATGTGTGAGCTGGATGTGCCAGCCATGATCCATGTTAGCGGCTGTTGTCATCCCTGCTTCCACACCACAGGGTCTCATTACCTCGGTGCGGACACGACAGCTTTTCAGCAGCTCATGATGTCTGAAACCTTGTTTAAAGACTTTCCGACCCTGAAATTCATTATTCCTCATGGTGGCGGTGCAGTGCCGTATCACTGGGGACGCTTCAGAGGGCTGTGTGACATGTTCGGGTTGCCGCCACTCAATGAGATTGTGAAAGACAACATCTACTTCGATACTTGTGTCTATCATCAGGAAGGGATCGATTTATTACTAGAAGTGGTGCCGATGGAGAACATCCTGTTTGCCTCTGAAATGATTGGTGCGGTGCGGGGCATTGACCCCTTAACGGGCCACTATTTTGATGATACCAAGCGATACATTGACGGCAGCAAGCTCAATGCCGAAGAGAAAAGACAAATCTTTAACGGTAACGTGCGTAACGTTTTTCCGCGTATGGACGACAGGTTTAAGCAGGTCGGTTTGCTTTAAATGCCACGAGCTTGCAATCCAATATCACAATGAAGGAGCCGTTGATGGCAGGGAATAAGGATTACCACGACATACCGGGTACCTATATATTTGATGGTGAGCACTCACGTAAGGGGTATCACCTCAATAGGTTTTGTATGTCGCTGAACAAGGCTGAAAACCGCGAAAAGTTTCGTGAGAGCGAAACGGATTATCTGAGCGCCTACCCAATGACAGAGGCACAGAGGAATGCGGTGTTGGCGCGTGATTGGCTCGGTATGCTCCGTCTCGGTGGCAATATCTACTACACCTTTAAACTGGCGATTTTTGATGGTCTGACGATGCAAGATGCTGGCGCAGCGATGTCAGGGACGGGGATGACCGTCGACGACTTTCGTCAGATGATGCTGGATGGCGGAAGGAAAATTGATGGAAACAGAAGCAAGAAAGAATGGACTCAAAACGCCGAAGAAAAACCAAGCGTCGAGGAAAAACTAAGTAATCAGGAAAAAGCTAGCGGCAAGGAGAACCCCAATGGCTAAACTCATTGCCGGTATCGGCACGTCTCATATTCCCTCTATTGGCGCAGCCATGGATAACGGCACCATGAAGGGTGAATATTGGCAACGGTTTATTGATGGTATTCAACCTGCAAGAGAATGGATGGAGAAAGTGAAGCCGGACGTTTGCTTGGTGGTGTATAACGATCATGCGTCTGCGTTTTCTCTGGAATCAGTATCCACCTTTTCTATTGGTGTGGCGCCCAGCTTTCCGCCTGCGGATGAGGGGTATGGCCCGAGAAATGTGCCGGAATGCGAAGGTCATAGTGAATTGGCATGGCATCTCGCTGAGTCACTGATCCTCGACGAATTTGATATGACGATAGTCAATGAAATGCCCGTTGACCACGGCCTCACTGTCCCACTTTCAATCATGTATGGGCAACCTGAAAGCTGGCCCTGCAAGGTGATCCCGTTTGCTGTCAATGTTGTGCAATACCCACCCCCGACAGGAACCGTTGCTACAACATCGGGAAAGCACTGCGCAAAGCTATTGAGTCTTTCCCTGAAGACATCACTGTTGCTGTTTTTGGTACTGGTGGCATGTCTCATCAACTTCAGGGAGAGCGTGCTGGGCTGATTAACACCGAATTTGACCTGAACTGGCTCGATAACATGGTGAATGATCCGCTTTCAGTCAAAGATACGCCCCATACGGAATATCTTCGCGAGGCTGGTTCAGAAGGCATTGAGGTCATCATGTGGCTGGTGATGCGTGGCGCAATGGATCTCGACGTCGAGGAAGTGTATCGATTTAGTCATGTGCCTGTGTCGAACTCGCACTACGGTCTCACGTTACTGGAAAACAAGAGTGACCGCGCAACGTAGCCCCCTCTTTTGGGGCTAATAAATCACTCAGCCAATTAGCCAAGAAGTGGAGCGCTACAGTTACAGCGACCTATACAAACAGCGGTGTAAACGGTTACTACGTCGCCGTTTACCGAGGGAGTCAGGGAAAAATGAAAATCATCATGGTTGGAGAAGGGGCATTCGGACACAAACATCTGGATGCGATTAAGAATATTGAAAATGTTGAAGTGGTGGGTATTGCTGGTGGTGAAGAGCAAAGTACCCGTGCAACTGCTGAAAAGTACGGGATACCAGAGTGGACGCTGGACCTTCAGGATGCGCTTGCTCTTCCCGGGGTAGAGGCTGCCATCATCACCTCCCCAACGCCTATCCATGCCAGTCAGGCCATTGAGGTCATGCAGGCAGGAAAGCATGTGATGGTAGAAATCCCGATGGCTGACTCACTGGAAGATGCACAACGTGTTTGCGATGTGCAACGTGAGACTGGCCTTGTTGCCATGGCTGGCCATACCCGTCGCTTCAACCCCTCGCATCAGTATTTGAACCAAAAACTGCGAGCGGGTGAGATTCGCATTCAACAAATGGATGTACAGACCTACTTCTTCCGTCGCAAAAACCTGAATGCGTTGGGTCAACCACGAAGCTGGACAGATCATCTGCTCTGGCACCATGCCTGTCATACTGTTGATCTGTTCGCGTATCAGACAGGTGAGGAAATCGTTGATGTTCAGGCAATGCAGGGGCCGAAACACCCAGAGTTAGGCATTGCGATGGACATGAGTATCTTAATGAAAACGGCCTCGGGCGCTCTATGTACGCTCTCACTTTCTTTCAACAATGATGGCCCGCTCGGCACCTTTTTCCGTTATATCTGTGACAATGGGACTTACATTGCAAGATACGATGACTTGGTCGACGGTAACGAAAACGCAATTGATGTCAGTGATGTTGATGTCTCTATGAACGGGATAGAGCTTCAGGACAGAGAGTTTTTTGCTGCCATTCGAGAGGGTCGTGAACCCAATGCGAGTGTCAATCAAGCGCTGGCGGCAATGAAAGTGCTGGATCGCATCGATAACGTACTCGGCGAAAAATCCTAAATTCAGACCTTACGAGAACAGGCAGTTAGATGGAAAAGCGTCAAATCGGCTCACTAAGGGTATCCCCCATTGGTCTTGGTTGTATGAACATGTCTCATGGCTATGGGCCATCGGACGACAAGGTGTCAGAAGTTCTGCTGCATCAGCCTTAGATAACGGCTATGACTTTCTGGATACGGCGACCATGTATGGCGGCGGGCACAACGAATCCTTGATTGGTCGTGTACTGAAAGATCGCCGCAGTGAATATGTACTTGCCAGTAAATGTGCTTTGTTCAAGAAAGACGGCAAACCGACCATTGATGGCAGGCCGGAGACAATCCGAGCACAGTGCGAAGCCAGCCTCGAGCGCCTGCAAACTGACGTGATTGATCTTTACTATCTTCATCGCCTCGATCCAAATGTACCGATTGAGGAAAGTGTCGGTGCGCTGTCTGAGCTGGTGAGACAAGGAAAGGTGCAGGAAATTGGTCTTTCCGAAGTATCTTCAGACACACTTCGACGCGCCTGTCAGGAGCATCAGATAGCTGCCGTCCAGTCGGAATACTCACTTTGGACACGGCTGCCTGAACTGAAAATGCTCGCAGCATGCGAGGAGTTAGGGGTAACCTTCGTTCCCTTCTCGCCACTGGCCCGGCAGTTCTTGACTGGAAAAGCACAGAACCTGACTCATCTGACCGCAGGCGATATCAGAACTGGCAATGCAGCCCGCGTTTTGAACCTGACGCGTTTGAGGCGAACAGTCGGCTTCTACGGCCGATGGCTGACATAGCGAGAGAGCTTGGGTGCTCAATGGCACAACTGGCCTTGTCGTGGTTGCTGGCTCTGAAAAATAGCTTGGCAAGCAAACACTGGTGCCTATCCCCGGCACCAAACACGTAAGCTATATGATTGAAAATCAAAGAGCATGCGATGTTCTGCTTGATGATGCCACGGTTAGCCAGCTCAGTGCTCTGATTAATGATGAGAAAGTTATAGGTGAGCGATACAGCGCTGGACAAATGAAAGTGATGGATTCAGAAAAGGACAGGGCTGACTCTAAGCCAATATTGATTTAGCAGTAACGGGTCGGAATTATCCGACCCGTTTGCTTAGTTCGATCACCTTATGTCAGAACAAAGGCCCTTGATCAACATTGTCTACGCAAGGAAGGCCGTCTCCACCGATTTGAACATACGTGCCGCCCTGAAATATGCCGACGGTTAATAGCGAATTGGCGTTACCCGAACTGTTTGTTGCCATGATAGGGGACGTAAAGCTCTTACACACAGTATCAGGCTCCTCAATCATGGTTAAAATTCCCGTACTGTTGTTGAAAGACAGCCAGTCAGGCAGTTCGTCAGATATCATCCAAGCTGCTACTGCACCGCCCTGATTGAAGGTATTCAGATCAACAACAACGTTTTCAGTTCCCTCAATTTTTTGGCTTGCCGCAGGCAAATCGGGGGGAGCAACCGCATTGCTGACGTCAAAACTCACGATAATTTCGTCTGATGCGCCCTCGTCATCAATAGCGAGGATGATAGCGCTGAAACTCCCTGAGGTTGTCGTCGAGCCAACGATTTCTGCTTGGGTGGCATTAATTGCGTTGAGACTGATGCCCGGGGGCAAAGAGCCCGACGAAATCGAATATGTCACCGATGATTCCGTGCTAACTGGCAGCAGCTGGATTGGAGTAATAAGACTGTTGAGGTATAAGCCTACTACTTCAACGAGGTCATCACCCGTTTTGGGTAGCGGAACCACATTCAACGGTTCACCTGTATCAATCCCAACCGTGAATGTTCTCGCCAGCGATTCACTCGGTGCTGGCGTAACACACTGCGTGTCGCTGTTTGCGCTTGTCCCGTCGTCAAAGTTGGCGGTGACTCTCAGACATGTTTCCGCATTGCTGGGCACAAATAAAGGGTTTGTTGAGGAGTTAACTGAAATTACTGTACCGACCTGACTGGGCCGCCAGCCGATATCAGTCTGTGTTTCACCGTAAATGGTGGCTGTCCCCTCTTTGTCGGAAACCACGGTTACGGTCACCTGACCCGCATTGATGCTGACATCGCAGTTCCACCATGAAAAATGACTAACAGTGGCCTCAAAGGCTAATGCTGTTGGTGAATCTGACGATGCGATAACGGTTCCGTTCCCTTCTTGCGTCCATATTCCCGTATCTTCATTCAGTGACCACAGTGGTACGGAGTCACCGATGTTGATGTTACTGCCGTCCGGATAGGTGGCAGTGTAAATCGGAATGGTGACGTCTGCGGTAGCACCGGGGGCAAGGTCGATTTCTTCGCCATTGGCGGTGAAATGAAACTCTACCGTACCCAAACTGACGATTGGAGACGAGGCCCCGCTTCCTTCCAGAATGCCCGTAAAGTCGCCGGGGAAGGCAGCCAGTGTGCTGGTTGAGAGATATCCACGGGCGTGATAGTCAGCTGAATCTCCTGCGTCACGGCGTTACCGTTGTCATCAACAAATTCGCTGGCGTTGAATGAAACGGTTGCACCATCAGCGCCGTTTTCAGAGGTATTACCTGCCGCCGTCACATTGATAACACTTCCTCGTGGGATGAGGGTGACAGTGAGATCTGTTTCTCCGCCTGAAGCTGGTGAACTGAAGGGTACGCTCTGCACGGCAAATCCCGGCGCGTTAACTTTCAGAGCATAATCTGTCTCTGGGTCAACAGCGACCTGTTGCGATCCACTCACTATGGTTGCTAGGTCCGAAACCCCTACGCCAGACTGAAAGAAAGACAGTTCTGCGTTGGAAACCGGACTGCCATCGACTGAGCGGATACGAAGATTTACGTTTGATGTGGCATCCGCAGGCGAAATATTCACTGAAACGAAATCCACGTCCCTTGCCCACATGTTGTCTTTAACAGTAAGCCGGAAAACGAGGCGTGTTTCTTCGCTAACATCGGGTGCGGTAAATGATGCGCTGGGGGAATGCCGTCCACTGAGTTTCACCCAAGGCCCCCTGACCTGTCGCCAGTAATACCTGACAAGAATACCGTCTGGATCGGCGCTATTTGTTCCATCAAGTTTAACCAGCGTGTCACTGGCGACATCCTGATTATCACCTGCATCAGCGTTAGGCTGTTGATTCAGGCAGTGGTTGTGCCACCAAAAAAACTGCGCCCAGTAGTAGTGAAAAGGGTTTGGGTTTATGTGATTGTGACAGGGCTGAGGGTGGCTGAATGCGCCGCCCCACCAATAGTGTTGTTTCGAGCCATGTGCATGAGTAAATGATGAAAGGAGCGAGAGTAATGTAAACAAGGCGGAAAATAGGATGTATTTATACATGATTACCCCTGAAAGGTTGTTTATAAATAGAGGCTTAACGTTAAATTTCAAACAAAGACGTAGAAAGCCTCTGCTAAACGCTAATATGGACATGAATAAATTGTAAGGAAAAACAAACAGCGATGACTTGAATTCTTACCACTGCATCAGAGGCGCAATATTGCGATTTGTCTTGTCGGTGAAAAGGGTGCCTACAAATGTGTTGGAGACCTATTACGTCGTGCAGAATACTTAGTGGCAGCCTATTTTTGTCTATTGGATAGGTTATCCTGCCGTGATCCCAAGTGCTTACATTCGATTAGCCGACATATTCCAGATCTTCAAAAAGCTGATTAATCTCTGCTGTCTCTTCATCGCTGGCATCCTTGATCAATACTTCATGAATTCGCTGATTTATCCTTTCTTTACGAAGGATAAATAAATCATGCAGTGAATAGGCG
This sequence comes from Veronia nyctiphanis, assembly GCF_004116385.1. Lineage (GTDB taxonomy): Bacteria > Pseudomonadota > Gammaproteobacteria > Enterobacterales > Vibrionaceae > Veronia > Veronia nyctiphanis. The sequence goes on from NZ_PEIB01000015.1 coordinate 49,773, forward strand.
ACTTCCAATCGCCGCTTAGGAAATTGTTCGACGAGATAGCCGATTAATTCGCCGGATCGTTTCGGGAAAGTTAGGGCAATGTTCTTGGCAATGTCATTGGCATTTAACGCTGAACCTTCCAATGCAACTTTCATCAGTTGACCCGGGTCAGACGGATTTTGGCCCAATGCAGCGATGAGCAGTTTAAGCTCGGGGTTGGTTTTACCCACTTCTTTAAAGTCGAGCATGGGGTCTAGCTCTGTGCTACCCGTAGGCAGGGGCTGAACGTTAACCTGAAACTGCGTGGTAGCGGGTAATGTTTCTGTACGGAAGATCAGCTTTCGCGTCGTCAAGAAGGCAAAAACAAATATATGTACAGCAATGACGTAGTAATAGAGCCAGACAATGCTGAAACTGTTCATCAGGTTACTGGCGACGATAGGGCCGATAATGCCCCCGCACCCGAGTAAAATCTGCATGCTGCTGGTGGCGGGCATGGCTTCTTTGGGCGAGATATGGTCAAACACCTGCGTCACCGCGAGAGGGAACAGCGCAACGCCAGAGCCGCCAGAAATCCAGAATAAAACGGCGAGCACTTCAATTGGCATTGGGTTGAAGTAGTCGTAGACAATCATGCTGTTACTCAACACGCCCATCACCATCAGGCCTGAGGCAATCACCCGCTTATCAAATCGGTCGGCGAGCCAGCCCGTCGGGAACTGCGTGAGCAAGCCGCCCATTTGATAGGAACCGAGGATCAATGACAGCCAAATTCCTGAAATCCCCTTGCCATAGGCGTAAAGCGCGATAAGCGATACGCTGGACGCATTGATAAGGCCCGCACAAAAGCATGAAATCGTTCCCGACGGCGAATAGCGCCAGAGTGTTGATAGTGACATCGGTGCACTTTTCTCGGGCAGTTCGGGGGCAGGCAAGCGGCTCATCGACATGATGATCAGTGAAAAACACAAGAAGACACTGATCACACCAAATACCCTTGGGTCTTGCTCGTTGTAGAGGCTGAACAAAAACGGCGCCGTACCAAAACCGACGGCAAAACAGATCTGGTAGGTACCGTAAACACGCCCGCGATTACTGCGGTCACTCAGTACGTTAAGCCAGCTTTCGAGCGTGATAAATGAGGTTACATAACAGAATCCGGCCATCATCCGGAGTGCAGCAGTCAGGAAAATATCGTTGGAATAACTATGAACGACAGAAATGATCGCTAGCATTGCGGCCATCGACGCAAAGGCGCGTATGTGTCCAACACGCATAACCGCTCGCGAACCAAATAAGCCGGCGCAAATCGCACCGACTGCGAACATACTCATCGCCAGACCAATATTCGAAGTTTCGTAGCCCGTTTCCTTCATCCTGATAGGCAGCATGATGAAGAAAAGGTTGTGACTGATGGCAAAGCCGAAAATGGTGAATAGAATTGGTCTAATACGGGAAAATATACTGCTTTTCATACTCTCCTTAATTCAATTCTCTGGCCTGCATGGTCAGTCTCATCTGGCTGTTTGCCGCACCAAAACCCTGATAGCCATTTCGTTGCACGATTTCAAAACAAAAGCGTCCGGCGAACATTGAGGTGTAAAGTTGATAAAAACTGCCGAACCCATCTTCATCGTAAAGGATGTTGAAGCGTTTAAGTTGTCTCAATGTTTCATCCGAGAGGTTAAAACGCGCAGCCAGGTCGTCGTAGTAGTTTGCAGTCACTGGCATAGTGTTGGCGCCCTGCTTCTCAATAAACGCAGCTGTTTCAAACATGTCTCTGGTAGTAAGTGCAATATGGTTCACTCCGGTTCCGGCATACTGGTCAAGAATTTTGCTGGAAACCGTACGCGAAGCCTGACTGCTGTTCATGGTAAAACTGACTTGCTTGTCTGGCGTCTGCATTGCCTGACTTTTTACCAACCCACCGGGGTCTGAGACATCTACGGTAGGCATCGTTGTCATGCCAAACATTGCCCGGTAAAGCAGAATGGAGTGAAGCATTTCTTCATAGCTCATGGTGGTGGCAATGTGATCAACCCGGCCGAGAAAAGCTTGCGGCTCTGCCGGATCATGCCAATGGAATTCCCGCTCCCAGTGCGCAGGGCTGTCGGCTTCATCAATCAGATAGATGAGACTGCGCCGGGCCCTGAAATAGCAGGAATACCATGAGTATCTGTGTCCGGGTTACCAAATACGGCGGGGAAACAAAGCTGCTCGGCGCGGGCAACAAGCTGGCTGACATCGCGACAGGTTAACCCAACCGCACAAACCGACACGCCATGCTGCTGGTGGTACTTTTGCGCAAAACTGTCCGGCTCAAGGTTCATGACCATATTGATGTTACCTTGGCGCCACAGCTCAACATCTTTCTTTTTATGCGTGCCTGCGTGAGTGAAACCAAGATGTTGCAGCAACGTAGTCAGACCTTGTTTTTCATTATTGCTGAGGGCGAACTCAATAAACTGGATTTCTGAAGGGGGTGAGACGTCGGGCAAAGGCGCTGGTATCTCCTGCTTAATCTTTTCGGCTGCGTTATTAGCAAACACCAGCGAGCGATAGCCATCGATGGCGGTCTTTTCCGGAGAGCCCGAACGAAACTGATCGTTGAAAATTTCCAGTGAGAAGGGGCCGTCATAGCCCGTTGCTTGGAGGTTGGCCATGAATTGATCCAATGGCAGATCACCCTGTCCCGGAAAGCAGCGGTAGTGACGGCTCCAACTCAGGTGATCCATAGACAGACTCGGAGCGTCAGCAACTTGTACCAGAAAGATCTGGTCGCCGGGAATATTCAGCATGGTGCTCAAATCGCACTGGCGCGAAAAGATATGGAAGGTATCTAAACATAAACCAATAGATTTATGATTCGTACGGCGGACGATTTCCCATGAATCCCGGTAGTCATAAACATGTTTACCCCAGCCAAGTGCTTCATAAGCCACCCGCATACGGCGCTTTTCGGCACGTTCACCCAGCTCGTGAAAATCATCTGCCGCACGCTGAATGCCACCCAGCGCGTTGGGAGAAACACTGCTGCATACCATGAGCAAGTCTGTGCCGAGTTGCTCCATTAAATCGAACTTGCGTTCTGCACGATCAAAGGCTTTTTGGCGATATGGCGCGGGTAATCCCTCAAAGTCTCGGAAGGGCTGATAGGTCACAACCTCAAGGCCATGATCATCAAGCATGCTGCGAATTTCATGCACAGAGCCAGTGTGGGTAATCAGATCATTTTCGAAGATCTCAATACCCCGAAAACCAGCTTTGGCGATGGCTTCGATCTTTTGTCGTAAGGTGCCGGACAGGCAAACGGTGGCGATGGAATAGATCATGCTGACATCTCCAGTTTTCTTACCAGCCTTCGATAGCCAACACATAACTTGTTATGCCAAAGCCTGCAATGACGCCCTCGCTGACTGGCGTGAGAAATGAGTGATGCCTGAACGATTCTCGCTGATGAACATTTGAAATATGTACTTCGACAACAGGTACATTCGCGCCTTTGATTGCATCAGCAAGGGCAACGGAGGTATGTGTATATGCGCCAGCGTTGAAAACAACACCCAGCATGTCACCCTTGAGTAACGCTTTACCTGCCTGATGGAGTGCTTCAATCAACTCGCCTTCATGGTTGCTTTGTAGACAAGTCACTGAGAGGTCGTGCTTGGCTGCGGTTTCGCGACAAAGCTGTTCGACATCGTGCAGGGTACTGGTGCCATATTTTTCAGGTTCCCTTTGCCCTAGCAGGTTGAGGTTGGGTCCATTGAGAATGAGTACAGACTTCATTGATCACTTCCTTTCCTGTACAAGGTGATGACGTTAACGGAATCAAATTACTGAATTTAGTGGATGTCGTCGACGTAGATGGTTTTGCCTTCTTTCACGGCTTTCACTACTGCCTCTGTGACCCGCAGGTTTTGTAGCCCGTCGTGCACTGTCACCAAGGGGGGCTCTGTCTTTCGGATCACATTACAAAAATGCTGTAATTGCAGACGCAGTGGGTCATCACGCTCAAGGGATACACGTTCTGATTCAAAGGGTTTCCACCATGAACGTTCTCTGTCTTCGGTGTAGTATTTGAGTCGCATTGTCGGTACCGAAAGAGAGCCTGATGTACCTGCGACGTGATAGCAGTCTTCGTCTTTACAGGTCGTATAGGCTTTATTTTCCTGTGAGGTTTGTTCCCAGCTTTGTCCTGAGCCTGCGGTATCTGAAAGAATAAAGGTACCGATAGCGCCATTCTCGAATGCCAGTGTTATCCCGACAGAATCTTCGACATCGAAATTTCGGTGCCGATTGGATGCAATGGCCTGAACCGCGGTGATTTCACCACACATGTAGCGAAGGTTACCGATATCATGGATCAGGTTGATCAGAATAGGTCCACCGCCTTCCTGCGTTCGCCATTTCGCTGCGAGAAAATACTCATCGGGTTTGTAGAAAAGCGCACTGCCATTCACCGCCACCACATCTCCCAGCACACCTGAGTCAATCACCTCGCGTGTCCGCTGCATAATGGGGCTATGCATGCGGTGGTGACCAATAAGTATGCTGTTGAATATTTCCTCGGACCGTGACGCGAGATTAACCAGTGTGTTGGCTTCTGATACTGAGTGAGAAATCGGTTTTTCAATCAAAACCGGTATCCCTGCCTCAATACAAGCCATGGCTTGTTCGACATGCAAGCTGTTAGGGGTGGCGAGAATAACCCCATCGACTTCTAACACTGAAATGAGGTCAGAAAGCTTCGAAAAGTGGGGAACATGATGCTCCTCTGCGAGTAACTTGCTCTCCTCAAACGGGTCGACGATTGCGACCAGATTGCAGCTGTCACTGGCTTTTATTAGGCGAATATGGCTTTTACCTATCAGTCCAGCGCCAACGACGGCGAGGTTTAACATCTCCATTGGCTATGATTTTCCTTCTTCAAGTAACCCTGTTTAGGGTGAAATGCATGATGTCAGTTATCTGGGTGAGACTGACTGATCCGAGAAACAAATCCTTCGAGGTGTTGCTTAATAGCAGTGACACAGGCAGTTAAATCCCGTTTTAATGCGGCATCCATGATGTCTGCATGTTCATCAATAATATGAATCCCTCTGAAGCCATTGGCACGGATGTCCATCATCACAAATTGACGGAATTGGTCGTAAATCTGCTTATGATAGTGCTTATGAAGATCAGAACCACAAGCCGCAATGAGGGCTGCATGGAATTCATAGTCGCAGCGATGCCAAATCAAAAAGTTGTCATCGACACTCTCGCGCATCTTGCTCTCTACGTGCTCAAGTTTGTGGTGCGCAGCAACGAGATTGCTCTCCCACTCCATATCACCATTGGCGAAAGACGCCTTCGCTCCGTCAGATTCAACGAGAATACGAAAGCGCGTCAGCTCTTCCATGCGTTTTGAGGAGTAGTTAAGAACACTGAATCCTTTTTGTCCTTCGGCAACGATCAGTCCTTCACTCGATAAACGGGTCAAACTTTCGCGGATCAAGTTGACGCCACTGCCATATTTTTCTTTCAGCGATTCAATTCTTAGCCGACTTCCCGGCTCAAATTCACCCATCAAAATGTCATTTCTCAGCGATTCATACAGGGTCATGCGTACAGATACCTTGTGCTAAAACTAAATTATTATTCATATTATCAATGCTTTACTTGCCATTATTTCTCATTACTGCGCATTGGCCTTGGTCACTATTGAGTGTGATCAGCTTCTAAATTATCTAGGTTTACTATAAATCAAAAAATGACCCATAAAAGTAGAAATATAGGCTGTTTTTACATTTGAGACACATTTTGACAACACAGGGTTAAAGTCATCGTCTAGGCTAATGGCATATCAAACGGTGACATTACTCGCATTAAGGAGTGTCACTTCATTACCAGGAAGCGTGCTTATGCTGCTTCTGCACAAAGGAGTGTTTTATGAAAGTGTTGTCGAAAGTGTCAGCGAAGGGGCTGAATCACTTCCTGAAGACTGCGACGCTGGTCGCAGGCTTAGTGTCAGTATCGGTCGCCAGTGCTGCTGATATTAAACTTCGCCTGTCAGCACCAAGCTCAGAGACTGACCAACGCGCTGTCGCACTGACAACTGTGTTTGGTCCCGGGGTAGCGAGCTTTGCCGAGTTTGAGCCTCACTGGAACGCATCTCTGTTCAAGCAAGGTACTGAACTTGAGGCGATTGCGCGTGGCAATCTTGACATGGCAATGGCGTCAGCACAGGAGCTGGCAGAGTTTATTCCTGAGTTTTCGATTTTCTCTGCAGGTTACATGCACCGTGACGCTGCCCATCAGGTCGCTGTGTTTAACGCAGATTTTATGGAGCCGTTAAAAGAGAAAGTGGAAGACACATTGGGTGTGAAGCTGCTGACTGTCATTTACCTTGGTCGTCGCCAGTTGAACCTGCGTGAAGACATGAAAGTGAGCACCCCCGCTGATTTGAAAGGGGTAAAACTCCGGATGCCGGGTTCTGAGGCATGGCAATTCTTAGGCAAAGCGCTGGGTGCCAACCCAACGCCAATGGCATTTACTGAGGTATATACCGCCCTTCAGACGGGTGCTGTTGATGGACAGGACAACCCACTACCTACTGATAAAGATGCCAAGTTTTATGAGGTTACGAAACAAATCGTGTTGACCAGTCACCTTGTTGATCTCAACTATCTGGCGATCTCGAAAAAGGTTTACGACAAGATGACACCTGCGCAACAGAAGCAGTTAGTGAAAGCAGCTAACGATGCCGCAGAGTTTGGTCGCAACAACCAACTGAAACTGGAATCTGAACTGGCAGATTTCTTCCGCGAACAAGGCCTGAAAGTGTATGAACCAAATCTGGATGCGTTCCGCACACATGTACAAAAAGCGTATTTGGAATCAGATTTCTCTGATACCTGGCCTGAAGGTCTGGTAGAGAAAATAAATAACCTGTGAGGGTAGCCTGTGAAAAGCATCCTTGATTGGATAAAGCGGATTGCAGACGGTGTTGCGGTCATTATGTTGGCCGCAATGTTCCTGATTTTCTGCGCACAAATACTTTCCCGTTATGTGTTTAATGCGCCTATAGGCTGGTCGTCTGAATTACTGCTCACACTGTGGTTGTGGGTGATTTTCTGGGCGGGTGCATTTTGCTTGCAGCACAAAGATCATATTCGCTTCGATTTGCTGTACCTGAATGTGCCAAACAAGGCAAAACGCGTGTTTCTGATTATTGCTGCTGTTGGCGTTATCGTGGGTTTCGGAGCCAGTTTTTTGCCAACGTGGGACTACATCACTTTCTACAAAATCAAGAAAAGCGCCATCCTGAAATGGCGGCTTGATTATGTGTTCAGTATTTATGGGGTTTTCCTCGGAGTCATAATTCTTCGCTACGTCTACGACCTGATTCGCTATTTGAATCCAAACTTTGAGGTCGAAGACGACAAGGACGGACAGGTGAAAGAATGAGTCTAGCGTTAACACTTTGCTTGCTGGCGGTCTTTTTGCTGGCAGCGTTTGGTGCACCCGTATCATTCTCGATGATCATTGGTGCCATTGTATATCTTGCTGTCAGTGGACAAGACTTGGCGTTGGCCGGAGAGCAGATTATTCAGGGTTTTTACAACAGCTTTATTTTATTGGCTGTCCCCCTGTTTATTGCCGCTGCTAACATTATGAATGCTGGCAGTATCACCGACAGATTGCTTCAGTTTTGTGTGGCCATGGTTGGCCATTTACGTGGAGGGCTGGGACATGTAAATATCGTTTCAAGCCTGATATTTTCCGGTATGTCTGGCTCCGCGGTTGCTGATGCAGCAGGCGTTGGGCGTGTCATCATTAATATGATGACCAAAGAGGGGCGTTATCCCCCAGCTTATGCTGCTGCTATCACTGCCGCATCTGCGACGATAGGACCGATCATTCCGCCATCCATCCCAATGGTTATCTATGCGTTGGTCTCCGATACGTCTATCGGTTATCTGTTCATTGCAGGCCTAGTGCCGGGGCTGTTAATGGGCGTTGTTCTGATGGGGATGAATGGCTACCTTTCTCATAGAATGAATATCGTCAGAGAGCCTCGGACACCGCTGAAAGAGATCCCCGGTATTACCTTTCGTGCATTACCGACATTATTGATGCCAGCCATTTTGTTGTTTGGCATCTACGGTGGTGTCACCACACCGACGGAAGCTGCTGCTGTCGCTGCCGCCTACGCACTGATTCTGGCCGCAGTCGTTTACCGCTCTATCAGCCTGAAGCAGCTGTATGCTGCGCTGAAGGAAAGTGCTTATTCCTCTGCATCCGTGGGGTTGGTGATAGGCTCAGCGCTGATCTTCAACTACATCATTGCAACAGAGAATGTGCCAACGTCGATTGCGAACTTAATTCAGGCGCTGGACTTGTCACCGATTCAGTTTTTACTGATGGTCAATCTGGTGTATTTAATGCTCGGTTTCGTACTTGATGCGACCACTGTGATACTGGTGATTGTGCCTCTGTTTATACCTGCATGTCGTGAACTGGGGATAGACTTGATTCACTTCGGGGTGATTACCATCGTTAACTTGATGATAGGACTGATAACACCGCCCTATGGTGTGTTACTGTTTGTGATAAACGGCACCACAGGCATACCATTGGCGGGGATAATCAAGCAGGTGATACCCTTTATCGGTGTACTATTGGCAGCCCTGTTTACGATGATCATGTTGCCAGATGTCATTCTCTTTATGCCAAGGCTAATGGGGTATCAGGGATAGACATCGTAAGTTATTCAGTTATAAAAAAAGGAGCCTGTGTAGGCTCCTTTCTTCTTTCTATCATCTCAGGTACGTGAGTACACATTGCATTGGTCATGCGGGTGTTTCGTTCAATGCGCTTAAATTCAACTCTATGCTGTCTTGCTCGTCTGATGTCAGTATCAAAGAAAGGCGTGATAGCAGCTCTTCCTTTGAACATGTGACCATAAAGTCATGTACTGAAGAACGGTTTTCTGCAACCACCAGATTACCGTCGTTGATACTTATTGAGGCAATATCAGCAATTTTAATGTCTGTGCGGGATTCGGGGAAAGCAGAGTGAATAACCAGATTATTACCGTTTCGGCTGACTGATTTACGGGCTTTCTGGCGAATTTTCGTAATAAGGCTGCACTGTCGGTATCCAGCAAAAAATATCATACAAATTGCTATGTGAAAGCCATGGCTTAGCGAGAGGCTTCCGAAATAAATGTGATTGGCGATATGGCCGAAAAAGAGGGCGGAAGAAAAAAGAAAATAAAGGCTATCACAACAGAAAAACCCGTTTCGTCGCTGGTTAAGCAAATAATAAATAAAAAACGATACGCCACTAATTAAAAAAAGGCCGAATGCTGGGGGGGATAAACCATTTTCGAGTGTTTCGTTGATGGCACTGAGTAAGATAAAACTCGACATGGCTGCAAACATGGCCTGTATGACATACTGCATGAAAAACTCCTTCGCTTGCCTAACAATTAAGACGTTATGCAAACTGGCGCATTTTTCCCACTCTTTACGTTGACGCTTGTGACGCATTTCTCCTCAATAGAGTGATTGATAAGAGAATTATCACCCCTTAACTGTGATGAACATTCCATGGCAAAACAAAGACCTCTGGCCAGCGTCGTTTAAACCCGTCAGTCATTTTCAAATAACTTTCCTCAGACATCGCCATTTTATTGGGTCTGACGGTCATGGAAAACAAGTCATCGAGACCATAGGCAGAAAACACCTCAATGTTTCCGTTTACCGATTTAACGCCAATTGAAAACGCAGGCAGCCATGACGCGATACCGTCTTCCGTCTTTTGATAAGGGGTTATTGTGTGTCCAAACTTTCTGGGGTACCACTCATGTACTATCGCCTGATTTTTCACATCAACCGGAATAGAGTGAGTGATTCGCCGGGTAATCTGAGTTTCATAAAAAGATTCAGTTAATGCTCTCTGGTCGTCGAAGTAGACAATATCGAAGTCCTTAACTTTATTGAGCAAAGGTAAACCTAGTAGGTGATTCCATACGCATTGAGTTATCGCGCCACCTGCGAGGTAGTAATTCGGCAATGCGATTTTTTCACAAATACGGAGTGTCTCGGTGATCTCTGCGCTAGTGGTAATGATATCGATGAGTCTTTGTTTCATAGTGATTCCTCGAATTGTCATCGTTAAATTTACCTGAGTAACATGCGTATGCAGTCACGCAGAAAGAACACTGCGAGTCAGTTAATATTTACTGGTTGCTACCGAATTGTCGCATGTGTGAGGCAAGTGAAAGACTGACGAAAGTGCAACACATTAGATAAGCCTAATGATGAATATCAACGTCACTTGGTGCAGTATGGACTGAGTATGGATATAACTGCTGAAGAGAAAGTCCTTCAATAATGACAGGGAGTGCAACATGAGCGAGTTCTTTTCTCAATCACCGGTGCTAGTGACAGGGGCTAATGGCTATGTCGCATCATGGATCGTTAAAAAACTGCTGGATGCGGGCAACACGGTTCACGCAACGGTAAGAGATCGTGATAACGAGGACAAAGTCGGACACCTTAAGGCAATGGCAGCGTCTTCGGGGGGAAAACTTTGTCTATTTAACGCCAATTTGTTAGATGAAGGTGCTTACGATGAAGCCATTTTAGGTTGTGAAATAGTCTTTCATACAGCGTCTCCTTTTGTCGTACGTGGTGTGAAGGACAATGAGAAAGATTTACTTGAACCTGCAAAGCTCGGTACAAAGAACGTGCTTGATGCGGTGAATCGAACTGAAACCGTCAAGCGTGTTGTATTGACCTCGAGCGTTGCTGCGATTTATGGCGACAGTGAGGATCTTCAGCATGCAGGTAAATCCGCCTTTGATGAAACTGATTGGAATTTGTCGAGCTCTGCGGTTCATCAGCCTTACTCCTATTCAAAAACCATTGCTGAACAGCTTGCGTGGCAAATGAATAAAGGGCAAAACCGCTGGCAATTGCTTACCATTAATCCCGGTCTTGTGCTTGGCCCAACGCTTGGTAATACCGGCAGTGAAAGTATGCGAATATTTAAAGACCTTTATGACGGCAAGCTTTTCCCTGCCGCGCCTGATTTAACGTTCGGTATTGTCGACGTTCGGGATGTGGCTAAAGCGCACCTTCTGGCAGCATTTACAGAGAATGCCTCAGGGCGTCATATCACGGTAGCGGGCACTATGAGCTATCTCGATATCGCAACAGTACTCAGAGAGCACTTCAAAGACAAAGCGAAGTTGACGCCAAAGTTTACTGCGCCCAAATCGATACTCTGGCTGGTGGCGCCGCTGTTCGGGATAACTCGCGCGTTTATTAGCAAGAATGTTGGCTACAAGCTAGCGTTTGACAACAGCTATATTCAACGCGATTTGGGGATGAAATTTGATGATTTAGATAAATGTCTTATTGATCACTTCGCGCAGGTTATTGGAACCAAAAATTAAATAAATTTTTAATGGGTTAAGTCTAGATGGTTTCACGCTTAAAAGAAGCGAGTTACTCTTAATAATAGAACCTTAACCTATTCCTTAATTCTTTATTTATAGTTTTTATATTAAAAGTATACTTTTCAATCATTAGATAATACTTATTAACGGCTTTTTATTTTATTAAAAACTAATGATACAAAAATATATACTCACTTCATATTAAAAAGATAAATAAGATTAATTTTATAAAACTAAACGAATAAGTGATCGACGGAATCGTTCATAAAGTGAAACAACGTCAGTAATGGAGATAAAGCATGGCGAACTACTATAAGCCTGAAATAAGAAACAATAGACCACAGCAATCTAGCCAAGGCCAGTTGAGCCCTATAAATCAACCACGTGATAATAGGAGAGCATTCTCAGGACGTCGCACTCCTGCTGCTCCCCGCCCCGCAGCTGCCCCCCAAAATCCATCATCTAGCACATCTAGAAGAAACGCAAATAACGTACATATAGATAGAACGATTAAGGACGGAGTCACAGCAGGTAGCTTAGGCAAAGCATTTTATGGAAATGCCACAGGTAATGCAGTGGGCAATCAACCGCTTTTTTCTACTGCAACACAGGCAAATAACGTTCGGAATGAAGTTTTCAAAGGACTAAGTTTAAGGGCCGGTGAGCGTCTAAGCGATGGGGATAGGTCGAAGCTTGCAGGAGCTCTAACAAATGTAGTCGTTAGGACGGGGGACACTGCTGATCAGCAGTTACTCAATACTCAATTACCGATAAAGCTAGACTTGGCAACTGGTACCCAAGACTTTATTAACAAAGCAAAATCTGGAAAAGTAACTGTTGGAGATGTACTTGCTCAACCTGGAGATTTTGTTTTGGGCGGCAAAGGTGTTAACGATGCCATTGGAGACTATCTGGCTGACCCTAACAGTGCGAAGAAGTTAGCGAAAGTAGTTACTAATGTGGTCGTTGCTAAGTTACAGCAATTTGCTCCATTTTCACCGGCCCTATCGGAAATTGCTGAAATAGTGGCACGAAACATTATTGATAATCCTGCACTTCAGGATTTTTGGAATATTGCCAGCGGGATACTCAAGCAAACTGGTGTAGCAGGTCTTCTTAAACCTCTTAATAACTTTGTTTCTCAACCTGCTCCTGAGCCTATTTCTGACATTTATCGCTCAATCGGAAATGGGGTCAAAGCTGCAGAAAATATTACAGGTAATGCCATTGAGACTGTTCTCCGTGGAGCAGGTGGAATTACTCGCGGTAATTTTGATGCAATAAAAAGCATAGCACCTCAGCTAGCAGAAACATTTCGTGGTCTTATCCAGGAGCCAGCACGACAATTCCGACAATTTTTCGGAGCAGTCCGTCAGGGAGCAGAAAATGTTGTTAGAGGGTTTCAAAATGTGGCAAGGCAAACCGCCAGAAACGTTAATCATGGAGTTCAGCAAATCCAGAGGGGCGCTACACAGACATTGAATGGTCTCTCGCGGGTAATTAATGATTTAAATCCGTTTACTCCACATCCGGCAAGGCGTGGTCGAGGTTACGCATAGCTTTAAACATCACTTTTCTAAACAAGCCCAGAAAAGCTGGGCTTTTTACAAACATACCTAGTAAGGTCAAAAGTGTTGCCTATTTTTAGCTGCGTCATCAAAAGAAGCTTTACTAGGTATTTAAAAGGCTAGATCTAGATAAATATCGAAGGGAAATTTAGCAGCTACTTCTCTAGAATATATTTTAGTATTTATTAAAAAACACTAACAAAGTTTTTAGCACTGACTAGCCAAAAGAGATGCTCAAGTTAGGTCAAGCAAAGATGGATGATAAGCTTCTTTGCTTGATTTAGATTCCTAGATTTAAATTCTTATTAGTCGATCAACGGATATACGCCATTTTCATCGTGCGTTTCATTGCCAGTGATGGGCGGGTTGAAAACACAGGCCATCACCATGTCTTCACCGTCAAACGCGCGTAAAAAATGCTCATCGTGTTTATCCAGAATGTAAAGTGTGCCCGGCTCAATGGGGTACGTTTTGTCGCCAATCACCTCAATTTCACCGGTGCCTGACATGCAGTAGACAGACTCAAGGTGATTTTTATAGTGGATATGGGTTTCCGTACCCTTGTAGATCGTGGTGATATGGAAAGAAAAGCCCATCTTGTCATCTTTGAGCAGCATTCTTACGCTTTCCCATGTTTCTGCAACAACCCGACGTTCGCTGTTTTTACACTCTTCTAGCGTTCTGACAATCATCGTTCAATCCCTTATGACGCTTTTCTTGTTTGTTCTGCTGCAACCTGTTCGGCTGCTTTGAGGAAAATGGCAAGTCCATGCGCCAAATCTGACTCTGTGATTGTTAGTGGACAGAAGAATTTTATGACTTCATCGTTCGGTCCCGCTGTTTCAATCACCATGCCGTTTTCAAAACACAGTGATGCAATATCGCCTGCAATATCACCGTTAATGCTTTCAACGCCTTGCATCATTCCTCGTCCCTTTGCTCTAACGAAGATATTAGGGAATGAATTCAACGCCGTTTGGATTGTCTTCGTCACCTGTTCCGAGCGCGCCTGAATATGCTGTTCGAACGCATCGTTTTGCCAGAAATGCTCGATAGCTGTCTTGGCTGTTACAAAGGCATGGTTGTTGCCCCTGAATGTACCATTGTGTTCGCCAGGCAACCATTCATCTAACTCAGGCTTTAACAGTACAAGCGCCATCGGGAGGCCGTAACCACTAATGGATTTTGACAGGGTGACAATGTCAGGTGTTATACCTGAGGGCTCAAAGCTAAAGAAGGTGCCTGTTCTGCCGCAGCCCGCCTGAATATCGTCAACGATCACAAGTATCTTGTGTTTTTTACAGATAGTCTCCAGACGTTGAAGCCAAGCATTTGACGCGACATTTAATCCGCCTTCGCCTTGAACCGCCTCAAGCAGAACCGCGGCTGGCTTGTCTAAACCGCTCGAGTTATCTGACAGCATGGTATCGAAATAGGTCAGACCATCTATGTCGGCATAATCCTCAAACGGAATGCGGGTTGTTCCCGGAAGTGGGATACCCGCTCCACCGCGATGATGTTGATTACCTGTCGCAGCCAGCGCACCCAAGCTGCAGCCATGGAAGCCATTTGTAAAGGTGACAATGTTAGTTCGCCCTGTCACTTTTCTCGCCAACTTCATCGCAGCCTCGACAGCATTAGTGCCCGTTGGCCCCGTAAACTGTGTTTTATAATCCAGACCGCGCGGAGAGAGTATGTGCTGATTAAACGCAGTGAGAAATTGGCGTTTTGCATCGGTATACATATCAAGACCGTGGGTGATACCGTCTTGTGAAATGTATGCGAGCAGCGCCTCTTTCAGAATGTCATTGTTGTGGCCGTAATTGAGCGAGCCAGCACCTGCCAAAAAGTCAATATAACCTTTGTTATCAGCCGTATGCAGCCAGCTTCCTTTCGCTTTGGAGAAGACGACCGGAAAGCTATTGCAATACGATCGTACTTTCGATTCTTTTTCTTCGAAGATATTCATGTTTATCCAGTTTCTTAGAGGCTTGAATTCAGTGGGATGCGGTAGAGATGTTCAGTGTCATGACGACCTTTGAAGTGCATTTCTTCATCAAGAAAAATGGAAACTTCACCATTTCTTCCATGGCGCTCGTCAAGCTTTTCAAATAGACGCCAGGACGCTTTGTTCGTTTTGGTGATGGTGGTTTCTACTACATCAATCTTTGATAAATGCTCTCGCTCAAGCAACCTGTCCAGCATGGTCGAAGCCAGCCCTCTTCCGCGCATGGTTGGCGACACGGCTACCTGCCAAACAAATAACTCATTGGCTGTCTGAGGTTTGATATACGCCGAGATAAACCCAGCGATGACACCGTTGTCCTCAGCGAGAAGGCACGTCTGATTAAAGTGATGAGACTGGAGAAAGTTACAGTATGAGGAGTTTTCGTCGAGCGGTGGGCATTTGGCAATGAGATCGTGAATATCAATACCGTCCTGCCTCTCTGGTATTCGAAAAGTCAGGGTGTCACCACTCTCGCTAATAGGTTTTCGCGAGTCGTGGCAATGTAAAAGCTCCATGCTCATTTGTTTGCCTTTATTTAGATCTCTAAACAATTTCTTGCGAGCATGCTATCGATCTGAGACGAGAACTTCAATTTTTGAAAATCAAGAGGGGTTGTAATTGGGTATCCCCTTGATTTTAATAGTCTGGTGAAGAGCTAAAAGCACTCAAAATGCTTTGAACTCTAAATAAATTCATCAAAGCGAAACCTAATAATCCAATATAAATCAAATTTAAATATGTAATAAATGTATAATAAATAAAAAATAGTGACATTGATCGTCGGCGATGTTGGACGAGAAAGTGACCTTACGTTGACCAAAGTAATAAATGGAAAAAGTGCAATCTCGCTTAGAAACTATTGTTCTGACTGTGATACTGAGTCAGCTTGATGAATAGAAAGGGTTGTTTAACTTTGATTTAACGGTGATTTCTGATGAGCTGAAAGCACGTTGGCCCCCATACTCAATCCTAATTTTGCTGATGCAACCAAAATAAGGACGGGGCTAGCGTACTCTGGTGCTTCGCACAACATTGTTTAAGAGGTTGCTTAAGAGTTAGCCGATCGAGCAATAATGGCAGCATGAGGAGACATTTTGTAGATTACTGTTCCCAATAACTGTGCCATCAAAGGCCAGGAACATGATAAACCACTTCGTTGAGTGTGAATCCGGATTGTGATTTAGCCAGCTTCTCATAAGCGATTTCGCCGCCAAGGTGCTCAGCGATTGCACTGCTAGGAGCATTTGCTTTGTCTACTGGGTAAACCGCAAAGTCGAAATCAATATTGTCTATTGCCCAGTTAAACAATGTCTCCATCGCCTCGAGCCCATACCGATTGCCGTGGGCGCTTTTCTTTATCCACAGGCCTAACTCGGGTGTCGATGCGCTCTTCTGGCCTTCAAACGCACAAATGCCCAAAAATTCATGGCTCTGCTTGCAGCACACCGCACAAAAGACACTTGTTCTCAGTGTCATGGCTGTTTTGGCGACGTCGATAAACTCTCTTATCTCACTGATATCATCGGCTGGTTTGGGGATCATGTAGCGAGTGATACTTGCATTAAATTCAGTGAAAATCGTTTCGGCATATCGATCATGGACTGGAAAAAGAACGATACGGTCACCTCGTATAGCAAGGTCCAACAAACAAATCTCTGCGTTTTTAAAATGCAATGTTGGCAAGACGACTCCCGCTTGTATTCTCCGTTTGAGCTGGTTGGTAGTATATGGCAGGGCATGTCGACAGGTCTGTTACCTCTCTGCAAGACTGCGATTTACATTGTAAAAACGTTGCTCGGAGAACGGGTCACTGAGCAACGTGTTTTTAGCAACTGATGCCTTATTTATAGAGCTAGCCTGATCAGAGATTGATGAAGACTAGTTTTTAATAAGCCTTGGGATGCCATCTTTTATTTTAAAGCTACGGTCTACAAAAACATTATCATTCACCACACCGACGACGGGAACATGATGCCAGTCTGCTACCGCCTCCTGCTCTGTGATTGTCAGAGTAACGAAGCCGCGATTTTTAATGTCGACATAGCGGATGTGTGGGTTTTCAAGTCGTAATACTTTCGCTACATCTCCAACAATTTGCTGCAACCCAGGCACTGGAATCGATGGCGACGTGACTGATGAAGACACCAGCTCAACCGCGACTGCACCATTACGGGTAATTGGGTTGTACTGGTTCCAGTCATAAGGGTCATAGCTGATATCTGCTGCCCATGAGGAATGAACGTCACCCGTCAGAAATATCACGTTATTGATTTCATGATTGACGATATGGTCGAGCAGTCTATTTCTGGCTGCGGGGTAGCCATCCCACGAGTCAGTATTGACCAGATTGCCAAAGATTTTAGTTTGTAGCATTTGTACTTGCTGACCCAGAAGTTTCCACTTCACACCGTCATTTTGCGCTGATGAAAGGTTGTCATAGAGCCACTGCTCTTGCTCAACGCCGAGCAACGTGCGTTCAGGGTCATGTGTGGCTGGGTCATTAATCCCAACCTGTTGATCACGCCCGATGAAACGGGCATCGAGCATATTAAGCTCTACTAATTGCCCAAACCGAAAGCGGCGATAAGCTTTATCGCGGCTGCACTGCGTTCTTCCCAGCTTCCTTCACCCTCATTGTGGTTTTCAGCACCATGTTTCCATGTGTTATTGGCAAATTCATGGTCATCCCATATACAGATCATCGGGTGATTGGCATGGAGTGCCTGTAAATCTTTGTCGGTTTTGTAGGTTGCATGGCGAGCGCGGTAATCGTTAAGCGTGATCATTTCGCCGTCAGGCGATACTTTCCGGTTCCAGAGGAAATGATTACGGTAGATGTCTTTATTACCGTATTCGTAAAGATAATCACCAAGGTGGAGCACGACATCAATCTCCTGAATCTCTGCAATACGGGCATAAACGTTAAAGTATCCGTAGCTGTAATGAGAACATGATGTAAAGGCGATTTTGACGCGAGAAACATCATTAGTAGTCAGTGTTTTGGTTCTGCCAATGGTAGAGGTGTAGACATTATCTTTGACCGCTAACGTAAAGCGAAAATAGTAGTAGGTATTTTCCTGCAACCCAGTAACGTCTTGTTTCACTGTAAAATCACGTTCGTGGCTGGTTACCACTGTACCTTCTTGCACCAAGCTATCGAATCGCGGGTCGAGTGACACTTCCCATTTAACGGCAATATTCAGTGCGTTAACATCAAAATTATCTTTTACGTCTTCCGGCAAAGAAAGGTGCGTCCAGATGATAACGCGATCGCTAAGCGGGTCACCGCTGGCCACCCCATGAACGAAAGGGGTCGTTTTAAACTCGCAACCTGTGAGAGAGAAAGTCATGGGCACCACAGAGAGAGCTGCGGAGTTTTTGATGAAAGAGCGGCGTGTAATATTCACTTTGATAACCTTGTTATTATGAAAAACGTCGCTGAGTAAACACTCTAAAAATGAACCTAATATAAAGTTTTTCTTTCAGGCTGGAGGAATGAATGGCTAATGGAAGGCTTGTCGAATGGAGTAAGAGAAAAGATGTAAATTTAACACATCATCATAGAGGTATTTATCAATAATTTTATGAGGTTATATGTAAATATTTATCTCTGGATTTGAGAATAAGTCATAGATAAGTGGTTGGCGATTTTAGAACTGACTGGCATTTGCATTTTGAAATACGGAATATCGCTTTTGTGAAAACGTTCTCCCTCTGCTTTCATGCCAATACGTTGATAAATCGCCATTGCTGATTCTCTGGCATCACACCAAAACGTTTTCACTGATGATGATTTGAGATCGCTGAGCATGACATGAAGCATTGCGGTGCCAACGCCTTTCCCTTGGTGAGCTGATAGTGTGGCAAACTTTCTGAGCCTCGCCGTGTCACCGTCAATAAAAATCGACCCGACGCTCACCAATTCACCTTCAATAAACGCACCGTAATGCGTGGCAGTGTCGTCACCTTTAACCTGACTGAAATCGACAGGTTTATCGGGCCATAGTACCTGATGTCGAATTGGGAGTACCTGCTGGGCAGTAATCGTAGAGATTTTCATTAGAAGCGCTACTCAGGCTTGTTGGTGTAATCAAGGATTATCAGTGATCGGCTGCCAAGTATAAAGTCTGTCCAAAAGACCTTCTTCATTGTTGGTATCTCCCGGCTGACTGGTGAAACCATGCCGTTCATAAAATATCTGTGCTCGGATGTTTTTCTCAAATGTTCTCAGTGTCAGGCGGCCAGCGATAACTCTTTGGCTATTTTCATAAATTGACTCCCCAGCCCTAGACCTTGAAGTTCGGGTGAATATAGAGCTGGGAGATTTCGTCATCACTGACTGCTATAAAACCCACAGGTAAGTTGTCGGTTGAGGTCAATGCGGTAAATACACGGTATTGCTCCGTTAGTACCGTTTTAAAATATTCAGCCTGCCCTTCAAAAGGGTGAATAGGGGAAATACCTGTGACGTCAGCATGCGCCTCTCGCCAGAGAGACGTAAGTGCTTTCGTGTGCGATGCTGAAAACTGGACGATAACGAAAGTGTTATCTGCTATCGGAAAGTTACTCATTATCTCTCAGTCACTCAGCGAATGTATCGGTCTGCTCGTGCTTTAAAGTCAGTATTGTTTAGCGTGAACGCAATAAAGCACTCATCTGGAGGTGACTCTGAAAACCCAAGCCGTCGGTGTAATCGAATCGATGCTTCGTTATTTTGGTGAACACGGCTTGTCAACGAGTTCACCTGTCGCTCGTTAAGCTGTTTGACTAGGTTTCTAAAAAGTTTCCTAAGCACAGCGCCTTTTCGGTGCTGTGGGTGAATTTGTAACGAATTGATATAGGCTGATGAATTGTCACGTGACGAGCACTGAATGTAGCCAATCAGAGCGCCATTGACATACGTGGTCTCGATATGACTACCGTTTTCAATTTCCTGTGTTAACGCGTTTATACGTCGCTTTATGTCATACACGCCGCCAGCAGCGGCGATAATAGGTGTCATATTGATGCTGTCGAGCGAGGCGACATCATTGATCAGTGTATTGGTTTTGTCGGTCATCTTAGCCTTTATTTATTCAGGCAGCCGTCGAGTATTCTACCGATAGGCCATTAAGGTCAGTGAACCAAAGGCAGTGCTCGGCATGCAGAGCGCTTTCATCGGGCTGCTGTAATTTATTGAGTGCAACACCTCGTGATGTAAGTGCTTGCGCCATAAGTTCCACATCGTTGGCAGATGATGCGCCAAAGGGTATATGTTTGAGGTCTTTCAGTGTTGGATGAAAAACTTCAGGCGATTCGAGGTTTGCGGCCTGCACAAACGACAGGTAACACTCACCCAAATTATAACTGAACCCCTTATCCCACTGCGCGTTCGGACAGTAGCCGACTTCATCCAGAAACCATGACCAAAAAATACGCGATTTTTCAATATCATCTACGTGAACTTCTAAGTACTTTATCATTTTCTCGGGTCCCCAAGCTGCGGTGCGATTCTTATAATTACGTTTTAAAAATAGCCAGTAGAGGCACTTTCGAAGAACGATATTTGCACCTTGTGATAACAGTCAGAGCCGTTTTACAAAATCATTTACCAGTCTGCCTCCGATATTTATGTCGAATTGAAGCGAGTTAACGAATTACAGGTGATAAGTGCTAAGAAGATGATAATGGGTCGGAACATTCGTCTTTTATAATGTTGAGTGTTTTCATAATATAAGAAAGAGAAACGGGCAGGGCAAAATGACCCTGCCGTCTGTCGCAGATGATAAGAATTAAACCAGCGCGTTGCCTGAGCCCAGCACCTTCAGCCCAACAACACCTGCGACAATCAGACCGATGCAGGCCACTCTGACGAAATCAATACTTTCGTTGAACCACACGATACCAACAATTGCCACACCAACGGCGCCGATACCCGTCCATATGGCATAGGCATTGCCGATTGGCAGTGTTTTCAGCGCCATGGCCAAACAGCCAAAGCTCACCCACATAGCTGCAATAGTGATAACCGATGGCCAGAGCTTGGTAAAGCCCTCAGATTGCTTGAGCATGACAGCCCAGACGACTTCGAATAGACCTGCGACAAGTAGAAATAACCATGCCATGAATGTGTACTCCTTAGCGGGTGTTTTTGATAAATAAATGTTTGTTATTAAAGTCAGAATAAGCGTTAAATGCGTTTTACCATGACGTTGACCGGGAGCGGCGAGTAGCCAGATTTGAGCCAGTACTCCGCTGTTTCTTCGCGATTCACGACAGCGACAGTTGGCGCGCCCATTTTTTTAAGGTTGCTTTGAACGGCTTGAATAAGCGTTTTGCCTACGCCGAAGCGTTGGTATTGCTTTGCAACAGAAACGAGTTGTAGCTGAGCGCGCGAGCCATCGTAAAAACCTTTGGCAAACCCCGCGACCTTGCCATCCCATTCAGCCACCAAAAATACTGACGATGGGTTATCAGCGACCCGTTTCATTGAGGCCTTATTCTCGACGTCAGGAAATTCAAATTGATCATTTTCAATCAGAATGTTCTCCAGTAAGTCGCCATCGCTGTCACGAAAGTCTCTTAACGTGATGTTCAAATCTTTGCTCCGATACGTCTCGATCCAGCAAAAAATACCCCATAGAGAGACTAACTTTTCAGGCAGTCCGGTCGTTCTTGCGGCGTAACTTACACTTTTATAAACATCAAAATAAACCTATAAAAACAATGGTTTGTAATTACTTCTGGTAGTAAAGAGAAAATTGGCCGTCAGTTTTGCGTATATTTGCGGTTCACTACACAGCGATGTTACTTGTCTGTCACAAAAAGACATGAGAAGAATGAAAGCAAGTGAACCCGTTGCTAAAGGAGTTATCGCGTTCGATGACCAAGTTAAGTGTAAATCTCAATAAAATCGCGTTACTCAGAAATTCAAGAGGGCGTGACTTTCCCAATGTTGTCGATTTTGCAGAGAAATTTATCTCGCGTGGTGTGCACGGGATTACCGTTCACCCGAGGCAAGATGAGCGACATATTACTCGACAGGATGTGAGAGACCTTTCACGCCTGTTGTCCTGTGATGGCGAGGTTGAGTTTAATATCGAAGGTTATCCATCTGAGGATTTTTTGCAGCTCGTGGAGGAAGTGAAACCAAAACAGTGCACCTTAGTACCGGATTCCCCCGAACAGTTAACGTCTGATCATGGTTGGGATTTGAGCCAGGATGGTGAGTACCTTGCGACTATTTGTGAGCGCCTGAACGGGCAGGGTATTCGCACTGCCATTTTTTTAGACCCTAGTCTCGAGCAAGTTGAAAGAGTGAAAGCCACACATGCTCATCGCATTGAACTCTATACCGAAACCCTTGCTGCCGCCTATGGCACGCCAGAGTTTGACAGTGTACTGGCTAAGTTTAAAGCCGTGGCCACTCGTGCTCAGGAGCTGGGAATTGAAGTCAACGCGGGGCATGATCTGGACCTACAAAACCTTCCGCATTTTTTAACCATCCCTGATATAAAGGAAGTCTCAATTGGTCATGTATTAATGATTGAGTGTATCGAACAGGGGTTGGACAGTGTTGTGGAGCAGTATTTAGACATATGTCGTCAATCAGCATGAAGATTATTCGTGGCCAACTCCCAAACATTTGGCCATGACGATGACATCAAAATAAGCGCCGTTTCCATAAGCGGCGCTTTTCTTAACCCCTTCAGCCACAAAGCCATTTCTTACATAAAGCTTTTGTGCGCCCGTGTTATCGGCCGGTACCTCGAGCTCAATACGCGTTATTCCCAACTCATTTTTGCAGAGTTTAAACAGGTGAGTGAGTAGTTGCTGACCCACACCTTGGCCTCGGCTATGATGAGAAACAGTAATACCAAATGACACGATATGACGTTGCTTGGCATTAAAAACGGCGTGATGACCAGGTGGCCGATAATCGATTTATCCTGACTATCGCAGAATACAAAGTTCAACTGTGATTCTAAGAATTTGTTGAGGAAGTTTTCAATCGTAAAAAAGGGCAGCAAATACCAGCTGTTAAAAACAGCATCCTGATCCTGATAGAGGTTGTATACCTCAAAGAAATCATCCGGTTCCATTGTTCGGATAGACATGTACGGCATCCTTTTTTGGGTAATTAGACTGTGTTGGAGTTGTCACTGAACCAGTCACGAGCTTGCCTAGTCATAAAGACCCGTGAGTCAAAATACTATTTCAAGCATAGGATGGATTACGCCAAGGGTTGTATAAGCTTGGGCTGAATTCCGTAGGGAATAGCGCTACAAGGGATTTGATTTCTATAAAGTCTTGGATGTTGGGCGAGTGAATGCGCACTTTGACAGTTGTTAGGCCTTGCTGTTTTAATCTAGCCAGTCGGTGGAGTCCATCAAGAATATAGTAGCGGTTGTTAGAGTAGATAAGGTCTATGGGATAGCGCAAATCTGCTTGTATGACTCGCTGCCACTGGTGCGGATGCAGGCTTGGGTCATTGAGTACATCAATGGGCTTCACGTCGAAACGCATTTCGCCTTTTACCGATGACCAAAATGGAAGCTCAAACATAAATGCTAACGTGTCGATGTGAAGCTGCTGGCTCGGCGCATCGAGCGCCCAGACTTTGGTGACATCCCAGTTATATGGCAACAGAAAGCCTTGTAATGCCTCTGGTATCTTCTTCATCCATCTAATTCATCAATGTGAGTTGACGTTCCGGCATTATAAATAGGTGACCGCTTCTACGTTGTTGCCATCAGGGTCAAAAACAAAAGCGGCATAGTAGTTTGGAGAGTAATGCGCGCGAAGCCCCGGCTTGCCGTTACATTTCGCGTTCACCTCCATTGCTGCATGATGAAACTGTTTCACAGCGTTTTCGTCTGTTGCTGAGAAAGCAATATGGCAACCGGTATTGCTCTCTCCATGTTCAATCAAAAAACGCACCTTGTTTTCGTCGATAACACCAAAGCCTGCGGCAGCGTCATCACTCCACTTTAATTCAATGTTCAAAAGTGCAAGACAGGCTTGATAAAAACGTTTGCAGACGTCGAAGTTGTTTGTCTTGATTTCAAAATGATCAATCACTGTTTGTTTGACTCTCATTGGGTTGATGTTCGTCGGATTGAACGGGCATGTTTTCCGGGCCTATCCACGTAAATGGGTTCATCGCCAGCTCCCAGAGGTAACCATCAGGATCTTTGAAATAACCACTGAACCCACCCCAGAATACCTTTTGTGGCGCTTTCACCATTTCTGCTCCAGCAGCTACAGCTTCTTCCATTGCCGCAATGACTTCCTCTTCAGTTTCTAGACAATGCGAAATCGTCACACCGCTGAAGCCAGAGCCTTCGGCAGACACATTGGCATCTTCGGCTAAGGCGTCTTTGCCATATAGGCCAAGCCAGGTGCCGTTAAGGTTGAAGAAAGCCACTTCATCCTCGTTGCCATAACGAGGGAAACCGAGATCGGAATAGAATTTGACTGAGCGTTTCAGGTCGCTGACACCGAGTGTCAACATACTCATTCTGGGTTGCATAAGAGCTTTCCTTTATTGGTTGTTCGACAATGTAAGACTGAGAGAAACATCTGTATCGGGGACATTGACGGGTTCGAGAAGACACCATGATTTATCGCTCACTTCATCATTCACTGCCCAACGGTGAAGGTATTTTACTTTTCGTTCATTCCATTCGAAGACAAGCTCACTGTTGAAGCCCTCAAGTTGGCCCGTTCCGGTGTAGGAATACGTCCATAAGGCATCGTCGTGAGTCGCTAAGGTATGAATGGTTATCGACGGTAGCTCCTCCATATGCAGATGAAGTGTTTTGTCGCCGTTCTCATTGGTTGTCAGCAGTGCAAGTTCTTCGTGCACTTTTTCGCCGTCGGAAATTCTTTGACAAATGTAATGCATGGATTGCGTACCCGTTGAGGATAAATTTGAGATTGTCAGCTTTCCCTCAAACTGCTCGTTGTCGTGATTTACGCCAGTGCCAATATAGTGCGAATGTGTAAATTGCATACTGATGACCAGAAGGTTATGGACGCTCTACCTTACTCGGTTGTCAATATTGCAAGGTAGCGCCTTCTCTTTATTTTGCGTCTTATTTAACAGAAGCGTTCACTTACGACTCTCGGGCTGGAGGTCAGGAAACCAGTTGCTTTGTAACGCTTTTTTGTGACTTTCTCATTTGACGACTCGGTCAGTTCTCCTACATTTTAAGAATGTTCTGATAAACAGAATGTGTCTTTTTTCAGCGGAAATGACATACCACAATGAATACACAACAGAAGGCTTCTTTGACTATGAATCATCGTTTTGCCCTGATGAGTGTTTTACTGACGGCGTTGGTAAGCGTTACCAATGCGTCGGAGGCAGAAACTAACACCCAAGAAACGCAACCAAATTGGCCGTCAGGCGAACTTTTGGTTCCCAAAAGCGGTTTTGATTGGGGCACAAATATTGCGGTTGGTACTATTGCCAGCCCTCAGGAAATTTGTAACGTGTTTACTCATCCTTTTTTTCAACGCCCTTTGGCTGATTACAATCAACTCGATTCAATGAACAGCGATTTTGTGTGGGACGGTATTGAGGCCTCGAGCCTCTGGGTGAATAAAAAATTCGAGGCGGCAGGTGTCCGGCTTGACCGGCTGACGCTGGAACAAGAAACGATGCAGAAGGCTGACTACAACCTTTCTGCTTGCTTGAACTACATGAAGAAAGAAGCGCCGCAGCTGTTTACATTTGTTCAGGACAACCTTTTGCACTATCTGCGTGATGAATGCGTCGAACAAAAATTCCGTATTGAAAAAACGGTGGATGACGTAGGCAACATCATCGAGAAGAAAGTACCTCTGCGTAAAACGCCCTGTTTAGATTTTAACTACAACAGCGGTCGATATGGCGATTGGAACAGCACAACCTTTGCGTTGATGCTGGTGTGGAAGGAGGCGCATCCGGTGCTTGCCAATGTGTTTAAGCGTGGGCTTGATACCTTAGAGGTCCGTGTCGCAGAGCGTGACAAAGAGCTTGAGCAAGAGCGTATTGCGCAAGCCGAAGCGCAGGCTAAGCGAGAGAAACAGCAACAGGCGAGAAATCAGAAAGAGCAGGTGTGGCAGCAGTACCTGGCGCGTGAAAAAACCTTAATGGAGCAGGTTTATAATTTTTCCACAACGGGACACCCTAACGGGGGAAGCTGGAAATACTGGGTGCAAACAGCGCCGTGTATCGTCACTGATGGTTCAAAAACGTACGATACTCGCAAAATCAATATGACGGCGTTTCGAATGTACCCGGAATATAATGAGTATTCCGGCGACACAGAAATGGTCTCAAGCGATGGTAACTTCCGTCTGAGTACCACAGCGACCATTCCGTTAGACAGGCTTCAGAATGCATGGAGTATGGCATTTAAAGAATGTCCCGGCAGAACGTCGACGTTTTGATGGCCATTCTGTGAGTGAAATCTATTCAGTATCAGGCTTTGTGTGGGCGCGTTGAAAGTAGTGACTGATTGTTATCAGGGCAAGGTTCTTGCCCTGTTTTGCTGCGAGTATCTGGCGACCCACTGATTTCTCCCTCAGGAAAATGGTTTAGGGTGAGGCAAGCTAATTTAGCGGTATTTAGTTTTTTAACCGTGATTTTGTGCAATTCGCCAGAGTACACCGCTCGGGTCAAACAGACAGCACTCTCGCATTCCCCACGGTTGATCAACCAGCTCGGTCAACTTTGCGCCAAACTCGTCAATGTTTGTGGCGCTGATGTGTTGATGCCAACTTTCTACATCTTCAACAAGGAGGTGCATCATAAAATTTTCAGCATGCTTTGGCTCGTAAAACGCCTGAAGTAAGAATGAAAACCGGTCTTTTCGAAAAAACGCGATCCCATCGAACTCAGAGGCCATCTCAAAACCAATAGTTTGATAAAAGCGTTTCGATAACTCGAAATCTTTTGCGGGGACAAACGATTTAATCTCGACAATATTAAGATTTTGCATTCTTAGCGCCTTATTGGTTGTGAAAATAAACAAGTCAGAGGATGTAAATGTGCATACTCATCTGTTGTATTTTGCCCGATTGAGCGTGTTTTTCAGTTGGCAGGTTTGTGTCAGATCGATGTTATGAACATTGGCGAGTGCGCAGGCATAGTAAATCACATCATGAAGCTCTTCTGCGACAGAGCCTTTTAGGTTCTCCAATGTTGGCTGTCCAAAACGTTCTTTTCTGACGGCTTCTGATAGTTCTCCCACCTCTTCGATGAGTTTGAGAAAATATTTGTCAGCCAATTCTGGTTTATGATCATGAGCTTTGATTTGTGACTGAAGCTCTGACAACGTCATGTTTAATGCCTCACACTCCGGAAAAGCCAACAACCTAACGCATTGAGAGAAATTCACCAGCGGGATTTCTTGCTTTTGCGAGAGCACGATGAAGATGACGGCGTGCAAATGAACGCCGTCAGTAGATGTAGTGCTGAAGAATAGGCGCGAGATTATTTTATTGGGGAGAGTAGCGCCATGTTCCTCACTAAGTTACGAACGCCGTGGCCATGATCTTCGTTGAACACGTTACCCTGACACCAGTCCGCGACAGTTTTAATATTTACTTTGGCAACTTTCGGACGAACACTCCAGCTCACTTGAAAGGGCGATCCTGCCTCATTGTAAGCCGGGCCAGTTGTTGAACCGGCATACTGAATGGGTGTCCCTGTGTTATCTGGTAGATTGACAGCCTGCTGAAAGCCATTGGTTGTGCCGAGTTTAGCCAACTGATTGAAGTCGAGTGCTTTGTCATCGTTTACCAATACCATTACTTGCGCTTCAACTCGCAGCTGCGGATTTTTGTTGGCATCACTCAAGCAAGCTCCCAGCGTTGGTCCGGGTAATACCTGTGCAGAGGTGTGAACGTAGTGAACTTCAATTGTATCACCTGGGAAAAGCCCGCCATGTTTACTTGGGCAAACATTTCCGTCAAATGCCGCCAATTCTTTTTCTGTCAGTGTACCGCTGAACAAAAAGCCACTCTGGAAACCTTTGCCGTCACCATTCCCGGCATAACGGGTGAATTCGCCGCCAGCGTGTTCAGCATTTTTATGAAAGTGGATATTACACAGATTCATCTGTTGATAGGCTGGAGCCGCGTTGAACGTAATGGGGTTAGCCCCTTTCACTGAGTCAATGTCGCGGGGTGATTGAGGGCCGAAGCCTTTGTTTAAGGTATTGGTAGCAAGGTTGGCTCTTTGCTCTGACACCACAGAATCACTGACACTTTTTTCGGAGGCAGCAATAGCCGGAGAGGTGACGCTCAGAGAAGCGGCAGTCAGCAAAAGAAGAGTCTGGTATTTCATTGTATAACCTCATGGATTCAGCAAGTATGTACATCTAAGAGAATATTACTCTTCATGAGGTATTGATGATGACTTAAAAAGTAGACATTTTGGACGGTGAAATAAAAAATGATAACACTATGAACATTGGTGACTCAGTTCACGTGCGTTTGCACGCAAACTAGATTTCGAAACAAAGAATCACTGTAATAATTGCTCGTAACTTGCTATCGCATGTTCACTTAAATAGTTGTTCATAGACGTGAATAAGGTCAGCAAACCCCTCCCATACTGTGCTTTGAATGAGGCGCTACTTTTGACTAACTCTAGTTCGTTGGCCACGGTCAGTTCGCAAAAATACCTGCATTGATTTTCCTTTAAGGAAAACACATCTCCTGTGAATCTGTCTTTAAACTGTATACTTTTTTGGCCTGAAAACTGTGGGAACACGACGTCTCTATCACATGAGCAATACAGATAAACCAGAGCTTCGGCCTCTACGCCGATAACATCTGCAATTTCTGCTCGTTTGCTTAATGACACCATTTGTTCGTCAAAGCCCGCCGTGCCATAAGCAGCATGAAAAAGTCCGGCTGTTCGTAATATGTCGTCTGCTTGCCACTCGCGAAGGAGCGCCTCTGTGCCTTGTAAGTGGGTCTCTAACGAGCCATTGAGGTGCTGAAAATCACCCGCGCCAAGATGTTTGAGCTGCTGAAACTGATTATCGATTTGCATGCAATTTTTCTCACGACCCTAAAAATGTACCAAGGCAACCCATTACCCCAACAGGAAGCAACAATACCCATTGCGGTAGCTTGAGGAGGCTTTTTACACCAAAGAAATACCAACCGACAACAACAAACACTGCGGTGAAGGCGAGATACCCAAAAGACATGAACATAGAGAGAATGTCAAAAGATGGGGCTGGCCGCCAACCCGCATATAGATAAAGTAATGAAGAACACAAAAGAACCACAGAAACCATATGCCAACAGGAGAGGAGTGTTGCCTTGGGTACGTCAGCCAGTTCTGATTTGAGGAATGGCCTAACAGGGTCGACTTGTCCGGCAAAAATATGGACGAAAGCCGTCAGTAGAGAAATTACACCCGCACCTAGCACCCAGTAATTCATTGCGAGTCCTTGCTTTTGACCTAACCAAAATTAAATCAATAAAAACAAGATAATATGATTCTTTCAAGCTGTTTTGATACTTAAAAGCAGTTGTTGCGGTACAACGCAATTGCCAAGAAATCAGGTGCTTTTTTCTGGAGTGATGACTACACGATAAGGCGCATCCGGTAATCGTCCATAACGTAGCCGCGGCCAATATCTGCACAAATCTCTTCGACGATGTCGAAACCGCATGCCTGATAGGCTTTGATGGTGTTGGTATTGTATTTGTTCACCGTCAAAACGATGCTTTTCTTGTGATATTCCTTCGCCATGTCTTTGATGAAATCAATCGCTTTTCGTCCAAAGCCGTTACCGCGCTCTGATGATAATAAATAGATTTTACTCAAAAACAGGTCGTCTTCACTCAGCTTCACACCCAGGTATCCAACGGGTTTATCATCACTGACCATCAAGAAGTAATGTGTCAGCCCTGTTGTCACTTCATCGGTGATCACTTCTTTTGAGTGAAAGTGACCCAACATATATTCGACCTGATCAGCACCGATAATGGGGGTGTAATGTTCAGTCCAAATAATGTTGGCAAGCTCAAAGACCTGATGAATTTGCTCGGTTGACGCAACGTTTTCGAAATGCAGCTTCATAACAGTATTCTCTCCAAAAGCCTTTTCGGGACAAAGTGACTACCTGAATGTAAATCAATACATTGTGTCTGTCACAACCAATTTATTGACAAGGTTGATAATTACGACGAACTTCGAAAGCTGATATCGCAGAATGAAAACCATATCAGCCGAACTGCCTAAAGCGTTAAAAAGTAGCTGTAGTAACGGTCGTCTTTCTCGTAGCCAAGTGATTCATAAAGCGCTTGCGCATGATGATTGTCCTTCGCGGTCTCTAACGATAATCCTTTTGCCCCCGTCGAATGCGTAAACGCCTTTGCTGCATCTAATAATGCTTTCCCTGCGCCTTGCCCTCGCGCTTCTTCTTTCACAAACAGGCCATTCAAGATCCATGTTTTTTGCGCCGACACAGAGGAGAAAGAGGGATAAAGCTGGGTGAAGCCAACAGGTATATCTTGATCGTTCTACGCCAGAAAGATCACCGATTCATTTTTCTTTAGCCGCTCACTCAAGAAAGTGCCTGCAAGTGAGAGGTTGCTGTTGTGCCCATAGAACACGCGGTATTGATCAAAAAGTGGAGCAACGAGTTCGAGGTGTTCTGATGTTACTGTCAATATATTCACTATAAAGTCCGTTTTGTTTTGGGGCTTATTCTCTGCCGTCTTCAAATGGCGGTAATGTATCGGATATCTCGCGCCAGTTCGCTTTGTAGTTGTATAGATGTGGGCATCGATTTTGACGGAAATCTCCTCATCAAAACTTGCGATTGCCACTTCTATGCTGCTTTGCGAAGTATCTTTGACCCCGAAGCCGATTCTTGAACCACATCTGCTGCAGAATGTGCGAACAGTGCAATTGTTAGCGGTAAACTCCCGAAGCTGCTGTTATCCGGAAAGTCACATAAAATCGGCAACGGCGACAAGGGTTGTAAAGGCTGCGCCGTAAAACTTTCTGCACATTGGGCAATGACAATTGGCCGCTTTGTCACTGAACCCTGAGACCGAGTAAGTGACTTGCCTGAATGGACAATGGCCTTTTGTGTTCAGCCATCAAATACTCCCTCTCGCTTTGCATGTTACCGAAATGTCGATACTTAACTTTTCATGACAAGCTAACGGAAGATGAGAAACCTTGGGATCTTCAGCTATTTATTTGCGGCCGAGTTTAGAAAATAGGCTTCTTACCCTGAGATAAAAACAGCTATTTTCACTACTGAGGTATAGACGAGGAACAGCCCGCCGACGATATTAATCACGGTTGTCATAGGCGTGAGGGAAAACTGCCTTCTTGCCATTCCCAGAAGAAAACTACATAGAAAAAGCCAACTGGCCATGATCCCTGTGTGAACAACCCCTAATGTCATGAAATCTGTCAGTGCATTGCCAGCAAAAAGTGGCACGACGGTCAGGTAAAGTAGCACCGATTTCGCATTGAATATGTTTAGCGATAACGCCTGAGAAACGGTAACTGGCAATTCATCAGAATCAGCGATGGGAGTATTTCGACTATTTACGCCAGAATAGATGAGCTTAACTCCCAACCAAAAGAGGAATACAAAACCTACGATATTTAACGTAGCCATTGCCAGCTTGCTTGAAGCCAACAGTTGTGAAATACCAACACCGACCAGAAATGCATGGATCAAAATCCCGATACCCGTACCTGCGATTACGCTGAACGCCCCTTTTATGCCTGAATGAGTGACATTACTCATCGTTAACGTAAAACTAGCGCCGGGGGAGAGGGCAAAAGGTAGCACAGCGATTGAGAAGCCTGTTATGTCCATGAAGTCATTCCGTGGTGAGTGTTGATGAATTTTTGCCTGATTGAACGAGCAAATTTTACAGTGCTTTTTGTGAGAGACGCTTTTAAGGCTGGAAATAAAGCGGAAGTTCTGCGATGCATATTTTTTAAGTCGTATGTTCAGCACCGATATGCTGCCATTCAGATACCAAATATTCGAGTTAGCATCTTTAGCTGGTGTGGTTCTGTAACTCTCGTGTTGAAAAAACTAAGATCAACCATCTGTTTTTCTTCCTTTTATACCTAATTTAGTAAAACAAAGATAAAAAATAAAAGATTAACAGGCTTATGATTTATATATGTTTTTACCCTCACTCCCTTATCAATCTTTAAATCGATACTTCAGTTTCACCTGTCTATTATTTCAGACTGATTGGTGTGTTTCTGGTAATTCCCTTGATTGAAAGGCTAAATAATTAGACATTTCTGTGGATTTTTTAAACATGGCCCCGCCAAGGAGTACAGAAATGAAAACAGTACACGAAAGCAAATCAAGTTCATCACGATTGAAAAAAGCGGGACTCGTCGTCCTGACAGGAATGTTAGCTGCCCCAATGGCTAACTCACAGCCCCCTCATTTTCCTGATTTGGTAAATGGAGGAAATCGTTGGCTCATCACTGCTTACAACGATCGCAGCCCAGTTCACCAGCAATGGGCGACACAAGGGTTATGCTTTATTCCTATCGGTACAAACGGCACTCATACCAGTTACTACTGGTATTCAGATACGTTCCCAAACTGGAATGGCTATGCGACGAAAGAGGGTGACTCCGTTTCTATGCACGGTGATTATGCCAGTAATATTGGTCATGACAGCATGACGTGGGACATCGTTACCCGTTCTCCCAAGATGGAGGGAGCAGGTCATTGGGTCGAGTGGCGCGAGAACAGTGGTTATGGTAATACCATTGGTTGGATAAATGCGAAATTCCGTCAGGTAGGCTATTGCACTAAGAGCAAAGAGCTTGTCATACAAATTGCTGAAGGTCAGTTAACCAGTGAAGAGGAAATTACAGCGCAAGCAAAAGAAATCTCTGATGCATACAGAGATATTGCGTTTCCAACCACACGCAAAGGGAAAGAGATCACGGAGCCAAATGGAGATGGTCTGAAAAATACTATTCGGAGCGTTTTAAAACCTCGTTAACTTGTCTGGCCCCTTTTATCTGAGGTAAAACGTTTGATGCACGGAGTGATCACATCCACTCCGTGCTTATTTACGGGTTAATCTTTGATATATGAAAAGTGGTGGCTGGCGATATTAAAACCTTCCCGCAAATAAAACTTATGCGCAGCGAAACGTTGGACACCAGAATCGAGATGGATTTGACCGCACCCTTTTTCATCTGCCAGCGCTTTAAACCAGCTCATCAGAAACGCACCAACACCAGTCGAGCGAAACTCAGGGTTAGTAACAAGATCGTCAATGTAGATGTGTTTTCCCCACGCCAGCTTTTCACTTATCACAAACCCCGCGACCGCCAGAACGCCGTGCTTTCCGGAAACATAAACCACCTGATAGCCCTGCTGTTGCTGCCTCTTTATCTGAGTTTTGAGCGTCTCTATATCGTAAGACGGGCGTAAGCTTAGCAGCACGTTAAGTACGTCTTCATAGTTACCTTCCCAGTCGAGATAATTGACTTCCACATTTGCCCCTAGTTTTTCAGCTTGTTGTCAGCTATGAATACTAAAAAAATCATCAAAAAGTCATCGTCTTTGTTACTTCTTTGAGGGGCACACTGCATATAAATGATGTTGATATTTTATGATCGTATTTCATCAAGACGAGACCGAAAAAGTAATGTCCTGTGTATTCATTCATCTATACGATGGTTTTTGATTTTATCGCTGCTTGTATTGTGAGGGGCAGTATCCGCGACTGACGTCTTTGCTTCTCAGTTGCAAATGTTTGGTCTTTCTTCCTGACACGCGTTTACGCCAAAGCTTAAATGAGGATGGAGTAAGATTTCTGCGCATTAGTGCCTGAACCTGAGGCTCAGTAAGACCAAATTGAAGTGTGATCGCTTCGAAAGGTGTTCTGTCTTCCCACGCCATTTCAATGATTCTTGACTCTTCGTCTGCTGAGAACATATTTCTCTATTCCTGTTTTGATTTAGTTTGTTGCGAATTATTTACGGGTAACGACAGGCTTTGGATGACATAGAGAAACTGCAGAGTTTGGGGGAAATTTCAAAGAGTGGTGGAAGAGGGGGTGACTCTGCTGGAAACACATAACTTGCGCGACAGCTGTTATCTTGGGTGATGTTCTCAGCTCGCGTCGCTAAGGATAGAATCAGTTAAACCCGAGAAGAATTCATACCGATTTATGGTTTGTCAGAGGCAATGACTGAGATTTTTATGTTCAAGCATGGCTTTGGACAAAAGCTACGGGAAAGTATTTACTCTATCGAGTTCGCTGCACGACTGATAGCCTTAACAGGTGGTAGCCAATTTTCTTTTAGGTAATCACTGAATGTCCTTGCCAATGGGCTCTTGCGCAGCTGAGGCTGGTAAAGCAACCACAAAGACCACTGTGGTAAGGATGTTTCGGTTTTTTGGCTTCCCAGTAATGGGTTACTTCGAACAACAAAGTCCGGTACCAGGCCGATACCATTTCCTGCGCTTATCAACTGCATGACACTCAGGTAACTGTCGGTTGCGATGCGTGATCGACATGTCGCTTTTTCGGCACCATTCCATCGCTCTGACGGCAGCCCTTGATGCTGCTCATTTAGCCTTACCCAAGGTAACCCAGTTATTTCTTGCCGGGATGATGGGTAGGTGAGCACAAACTCAAAATTCTGTAGGCGAATACCAATCAAACTGTCGTCTGGGTTGTTAGTCGCTCTTATTGCGATATCAACACCGTCAGGCCCGAATCGTGCAAGTGACGGACTGGCTCGATGGTAAATTGAGTGTCGGGGTGCTGTTCCTGAAAATATCGGATCAAGGTTGATAGTCGTGGCATTGAAATGTCACAGCAGCTCAATGTGAGTCTGCCCGACAACACGCTCTCTTTTTCTTTTAACCATTGATGAATATTGCCCGCACCTTCCGCCATACCATTGACCAGTTGCTTAAGTTCGCTGCCTTCGCGGGTGAGCCGATAGCCGTTCGATGTTCTCTCTACCAGCATGACGCCAGACTGTTTTTCTAAATCCTGTAATCGGCGGGATACGGTTGAGTTATCAACGTCTAAGTGTCGGGCTGCACTGTTTATTGAGCCAGTTTGAGCAAAAGCATGGAATACCTTTAAATCATTCCAGCTGAGCTGAGGCTTTGAATTACTTGTGGTGGTAATTGTCATTCCGCCCTCCATGACTATTCAACGCTATCGTGGGAGCTTAGGGTGAGTGAGACAATCCTCCCTTAGTATGAAGCTTGATCCGAGATGCAAATTTGCATCAGTCACCAGCGTGTTTGAGGGCTGTTATGGTGAGTTGTTCTGCCTAAAGTGAGTTGACCGATTGCGAACAAGGAGCGGTAACGATGAAGCTTTACGATCTGGAACTGTCAGGAAATTGTTATAAAGTCAGGCTGTTTTGTGCTCTTAACAACATCCCCCTGGACATTGTGCCCGTCGATTATCTTGCAGGCGAGCACAAAGGTAGCGAGTATCTTGCGATTAATCCTTTAGGGCAACTCCCGTCGCTAGATGACAACGGACTGATCATCAGAGACTCGCAAGCGATTTTGGTGTATCTCGCGGTCAAATATGACCTGATCAACTGGTGGCCGCATGGCGCTATCGGTCAGGCGCTAATCATGCAGTGGCTATCTTTTTCTGCCAACGAAATTGCACGTGGCCCTAATGATGCCCGCTTGCATGATCTGTTTGAAGTGCCGTTGGATGTTGCTGAGGCAAGGGACAAAGCGCGGGCTGTCCTCGATGTTACTGAAGCCACCTTGCAGGACAGTAATTGGCTGGTGGGTGATAAAGTGACATTGGCGGATATTGCCTGTTTCCCCTATATCGCATTGGCTCATCAAGGAGGTGTTGCGCTTGATGCATACCCTAAAACTCGAGCTTGGTGTGAACGGATAAAGATGTTGAATGGCTTTATCACCATGCCGGGGATTGAGTAATCACCATGAGTTTTGTGATTAAAGGATACGAGCATGTCGGTATAAGGGTCAGTGACCGAGCAGAAGCACTCACCTTTTATGCCAAGCTCGGTTTTAGGCTGGATGTGGAACTACCTGAACATCAAGCCGTTGAATTGGTGAGTGAGAAAGGCGTGATGCTTAACCTGATATTCAACGCACAGCCTAATTCACCAAAGCAGTTCAACATATTGCAAGACAACAAGGTTAAGCTGCCGGGTATTACGCACGTCGCTTTCATCATTGATTCAATGGCGGCCTTTGAAAGGGGTTGTCGTGATGCATCGATAACAATTACCGAAGGACCAATTAAAATTGGCGGTCGACGTTTGGCATGTTTTATCCGTGATCCTGATGGCAACGTATTAGAGTTTAATCAGTATCTATAAAAAAGCCCCGTCAACGCGGGGCTTCAAGGTTAGTTATCAGTCAACAAGCGTCTTATTTGAGGCTGGTTTCAATCCAGACCATACGGTGATCAGACGATACGTCTTTACCATTACCGTATTTTCCAACTGCTTTGTCATTTACTAAGCCACGACCGTTTTCACCGACTGCAGGCCAGAAGACGCCAGAGTCTTTTACATCCAGTTTTTTGGAAGGGATGACATGGTCGACGCGGAGGCCAAAAGTACTGGTGATGCGCTCAGCGTAAGGGTTATCTGTTCGACATTCTTTGCCAGAGTAACATTGCTTCCGCCAAGACTGGTTGGTACGAAGTCACCTGTTGTTGCTGTCTGATTAACACTAGGGTGCGACAACAGCGCGCCAATCGTTTTTGTGAATCCGTCACCGGCATCTGGGTCGGCATTGAGATCACCCATGATGACGAAATCGGCATCTGCATTCAGACCGCCTTTTACACCTTTGTCGTCATAGAAATAGGATTTGCCGCTGATGTAATCATTCCAAAACTGAATTTCGTCGCGATTACGTAGCTTATTGTTGATGGTGACGGTATCGAAAACGGGTGGGGTAGGGTGTGACATCAATAAATGCACAGACCGCACGCCGTCATTAGTTTCAATGAGAACTGGCAC
Source organism: Veronia nyctiphanis (assembly GCF_004116385.1). GTDB lineage: Bacteria > Pseudomonadota > Gammaproteobacteria > Enterobacterales > Vibrionaceae > Veronia > Veronia nyctiphanis. The sequence continues at coordinate 86,780 of NZ_PEIB01000015.1, forward strand.
ATCAACATGGTTTTTCGATGACAGGCGAACCTGCTGCCATTCATCATCACTGTACCAGTTGTCACCGCACTTCATGCCTGACGGAATAGAGTGTCTCTCGCTGTCACACTTAGTGATGGTTGGGTTCTCTGCGCCCGGCAAATCTTTCCATTTGAAGTTCTGGAAGGTGCGGATGTTCTGACGGTCAATTTCAAACTGAGAGAGAACAGCAAAGGCATATTGACCATGATAGAAGCCAAAGCCCCATGCATCGCCCGGTAAAGCGACCTTACCATTGTTGTCCAAATCTAAGTCGCTAAGCAGGCCTGTGTTGGTAGAAAAACTTTCACCAAATGGGTAAGCGATAGGTGCGAGGCGTTCACCGCCCAGCAAGCCGTCACTTTGTTGGCCTACCGAGAGATAGTTTTTCTGGAAATCGCGCAGCGCCGAAAGGTCATCACCCGTTCCGTCATTGTTGAACTCACTCATCATGAGTACATGTGGGCGCGTTGCCTGAATGGTTGCGGCAACATTTCGGATTTGAATGATTTTTTCCGCCCGCACCTTGTTTTCGCCCGACAATACTCCTTGCGTGAAGGCATGAATCAACTGTTGTTGCTGAAGCGGCGTTGTGTTCATTTCTTCAGCCAGTTGAGTAAACGTGCTGCGATCAAAAGAGAGATTGTAGGCTGCGATTTTAAATGTTGGTTCGACAGCCTTGCGGGTGTCTGAATTGGCACAGCCAGCGAGTAGGCTTGCTCCCATCATCAAAGCGAGAGCATGTTTCTTGAGTTTCATCGTTATCACTCATCTTTATTGGAGAAGTCACAAATTGTGATGGTTCGAGATTGTAAAGAAATGACAATCCGCTGTGATTTTTGTGTATGACCTCTTTTGCACAGATCACAAACTCTCTAATTGAGATCAGTATCAAACCTTGTTGTTTAGATCTTTTCTGATCTCGGTCAGTCGATCACTTTCAACGTAAAACCCTCCCAACGCATCAACTTCTTTAGCTGCTCAATTTGCCCTTTCCTCATCGATTGAGATTTTTCTCTCTTTTTTACCTCCCATAAATCAATACCTTAAAATCCAAATTAAGTCTTATATAAGATATAAGACAAAAGACATCTTGTATAAGATCTGTTCGATCGCTAGGCTAAATACAGATTGAGGTTTTGCACACTGAAACCGAAATACATTCAAACGAAGTACATGCAGACTAAGAGCGATTGGGAGGAGAAATGAGCGAGACACATTTTTTGATCCACGATGACGGTGACTCTGTTGGCGTTGTGGTTGTTGAGACAGTGAAAGCGGGTATGGAGGTGTGTGGATACACCATGGATACCCACGAGAAAGTGACCATGACAGCGCAAAATGACATTCCGCTGGGCCACAAAATCGCATTGGGCGATATGGACATCGGTGACACAGTGATGAAATACGGTGTCGATATGGGCAAGGTGGTTGAGGCGATCCCTCAGGGTGGTCATGCTCACGTTCACAACATCAAAACCAAACGCTGGTAACCAAAGGAGACAAGACAATGGAACGTACAACATTTATGGGTTACCGCAGAGATAACGGCCGTGTCGGTGTCCGCAATCATGTCCTTATTCTGCCATTGGATGATATTTCAAATGCAGCCTGTGAGGCGGTATCGAACAACATTAAAGGCACGATTGCCATTCCGCACTCATATGGACGTTTGCAGTTTGGTGCTGACCTTGAACTCCATTTCCGCACCATTATCGGCACCGGTGCGAACCCCAATGTTGCTGCTGTTGTGGTGATCGGTATTGAACCGGGTTGGACGCAGAAAGTCGTAGAAGGGATTGCACAAACGGGCAAGCCTGTTGCCGGATTCTCGATTGAGCAGAACGGTGATATTAATACCGTGGCGGCGGCCTCACGAAAAGCCAAAGAATTTGTTCACTACGCGACGGGATTGAGCCGCGAAGAATGCCCGCTGAGTGATTTGTGGGTGGCGGTAAAATGCGGTGAATCTGATACCACATCAGGTTTGTCTGCCAACCCGACTGTCGGTAACTTCATCGATAAAATGGATGCTATCGGCGCGACTACCTGTTTTGGTGAAACCTCTGAAATTACGGGTGCTGAGCACATTGTAAAAGGCAGAGCAGCATCGCCGGAGGCAGCAGATAAATTCATGAGTACTTGGTCTTCCTATAACGATTTTATTCTCGCCGAGAAAACCAATGACCTGTCAGATTCACAACCGACCAAAGGCAACATCGAAGGTGGATTAACGACCATCGAAGAAAAAGCGCTTGGCAATGTGCAGAAGATTGGTAAGAAAACCCAATATGTCGATGTCCTTGAGCCAGCTGAAGCGCCGGCAAAAGGCCCGGGTCTCTACTTTATGGATACCTCGTCAGCGGCGGCCGAGTGTAACACCCTTCAGGCAGCAGCAGGCTATGCGGTTCACCTGTTCCCGACAGGCCAAGGCAACGTGATTGGTAACCCGATCATGCCTGTTTTGAAAATTACCGGAAACCCAAGAACTGTGCGTACCATGAGCGAACATATCGATCATGATGTTTCAGCCATCCTTCGTCATGAGATGACTCTGGATCAGGCGGGCGATCTCTTAATTGATATGGTGATAGATACTGCGAATGGTCGTCACACCTGCGCTGAAGTGCTCGGTCACGTCGAGTTCTCTCTGACTAAGCTTTACCGAAGTGCTTAACACGTAAAAACCTTTCCCTATTATGTGTTTGCTGCAGCCATCCTGCCCTTGGAGCTGCAGCTTTTTTGTGTTTAAGGGAAAGTTCTGAGACTGTGCGTCGTTATTTCACATGGCGCGACGGTTTAGGTCAGCTCGTTGAGGTAGTGGTACTGATCGGTGTGACAGCGAGTTTGGCGCATCTCTACAGCTCGACCATCAAGCGAGTAAGCGACACGTAATGCTTGCAGTATAGGTGTTCCGACTTCCACCCCCAGAGTCTGATGGTCGCTTGCCGATGCCGATTCCGCAGTCAGCTTTTCGGAGACTTTTACGATCGATACGCCCAAATCCTGTTGGTAGTAACTGTAGAGAATATTGGGAAGATCGCTCGGGACTTCAGCGTTGTCAAAAAGCCCGTCGGGCAGACTGACGACTTCATTAATCACAGGTTGGCCACCAAGCCAGCGAACCCGATGGATGCGCACCACTTTATCGCTATTTTTAAGGCCGAGAGAACGCGCCTCAAGGGGCGTCGCTTTTTTCCGCACGATACTTTCCAGTTTGCTATCGGGGAGATGACGGTTTCCGTCGTTATCGACAAATCGGAAGAAGTGGTAGAGCGGCTGTTCTTGGGTGTGTTCGGCGACATAGGTGCCTTTTCCCTGTCGTCTGATTACCAGTTTCTCGGCCGCCATTTCATCCAATGCCTTACGTACTGTCCCCTGACTGACTGATAACTCATCCGCGAGTTGAAACTCGCTGGGTAACGCCATTCCGGGCGTCCAGACTTTATCAATCAATCGCTGGGTAAGAAGTTCTTTGACTTGTGCGTATAGCGGCATGAAATGGGTGGGTTTAGACATACAATCCTTACTCAAAAAACGTATTCACTCTGATGTTATCAAAGCTACAAAATGATGGTGGAGGGGAGTTGACTGAGCCTGCTCTGCATCACATTAAATTTATCATTAATCAAGACTTTTCTCCGTGAGAGGACACGTTTCTTAATATGAAAAAGGAGCATCAATATATGGTGGCTCCTTTTACGCTCTTCTTTCCTCACGGAACGGCTTACCCGGGCATATCAGCAATCTGGAGAATGATTTTCGCCGCTGCTGTTTTCCCCTGATCGAGATCTGAAAACGCCGCTGCGCCTTCAGAAAGTTGACGCTCCTCAATCCAGTTCAGGGTGCCAAGCGCACCAGAGTAGAGGTAGTCGACCGCGACTTTCATATCAGTCTGTGTGTAAGAGAATGCGCCGATAACCGCGACTTCCTGCAATGTCATCTTACGCACATCAAAGGTGCCGGAGGCATCCTGTAAACCGACGTGAATAAACACGCCACCGGGGCGAATCGCATGCATGGCAACATCGCGTGTGATTGCGCTGCCCACCGCATCGATGACCCAGTCAAAATGATTTTCCGGATGAGGGGCATCATTCAGCGGATTATGTACCTTGTCGATACCTACTTGCTGGCAGGTGGTAAGCCTCAAGCTATTTGTGTCGCTGACGGTCACATCCATACAGCCTTTGTATTGCAGCAGCAGAGCAGTGAGTAACCCGATGGAGCCTGCGCCGATCACCAGTATTTTGTATTCGCTCAAAGGCCGATGCGTATGCCGCTCACCCAGCGCGACGGCATGCACTGCGGTTGCAGTTGGCTCGGCCAGTGCAGCGTGCTCGGCTGGCATGTCATTCGGCACCGGGATCAGGTTGCGTTCAGGTATTGCCGTAAAATCGGCGAAAGCGCCGGGCTTTTTTAACCCAATGGCAGTACGGCACTGGCAAAGGTTTTGTCGACCTGTCAGGCAATCGTTGCATTCTCCGCAGGTGATCAGTGGGTTGAGCACCACTTTTTGCCCTTTGTATTTGCCGCTTTCTGCGATACCGCAAGCTTCGTGACCAAGGATTAACGGCGGCACACGTCTGGGATCATGACCGTGATAGGCGTGCATGTCTGACCCGCAGATCCCCGCTTTGAGGATGCGGACAATCACTTCGCCCTGTTCCGCGACAGGCTCTGGCTCGTTGCGGAGTTCCATGTGTTCTTTCGCAGCGTATACGAGTGCTTTCATTGTCATTTCTCTCTACAGTATTCGAAACGATGAGGCTGTGTCAGGCGCCTACTTTGCGGTGAATCCTCCGTCCACGTAGAGCGTTTGTCCTGTGACGTAATCTGATGCCGATGAGGCAAAAAACAGTAAAGGGCCGTTAAGATCTTCCGGTTCACCGTTTCGTCCTATTGCCGTTTGGGCGGCCAGTTTAGAGGCGCGCTCAGTGTCATCGAAAACGGCCTGCGTCAGTTCAGTGCGGAAGAAGCCCGGCGCGATGGCATTGCACTGAATCCCCGAAGATGACCAAGTTTCAGCCATCGCCCGTGTGAGCTGACAGATACCACCTTTTGAAGCGCCGTAAGGCAGGCTATTGGCAAAGGCACGTTGACTTTGCAACGATGCGATATTGATAATTTTACCCGCCCCTTTTGCTTTCATTGCGTCAGAAACGGTACGCGCGAGAAAGAAAGGGGTTTTGAGGTTGATGTTTAGCGTCATGTCCCAGTCGCTTTCAGCGATATCATCGACAGGCTGACGCAGGTTAACGCCAGCGGCATTGACCAAAATGTCCGGCGCGCCAAAATATTCGCTGCAGCGTGAGACAATATCTTGGATATCCGCAGTTACGCTGATATCGGCGGCGACACAGGCGGCTTGTCCGCCATCTATCTCAATGCGTTTTACTGTCTCTTGCAGCGGTGCTTTCCGCCTACCGACCACAATCACGGCAGCCCCTGCGGCTGCCAATGTTATTGCAAACTGACGTCCTAGCCCTGTTCCTCCCCCGGTGACGAGCGCCACTTTTCCGGTGAGTGAGAAGGAGGCAGGTGATGTGATGTTGTCATTGTTTTGTTCCTCACATGGTCACTGATAATGTGCTGAGCATTCAGTACTGCAGTGAAAAATCATCCTGCGGGAAGTATTTTTCTAATCTCGCATCTCCGGTTCTGGCGTGCGCTTCCATGCCTTCCAACCGTGAGAGTCTCGCTGTGACCGCCGCGACATCACGGTTGGCCTCTTTCGTTAGGCGCTGGTACGAGCAAATCTTGATGAATTTACTGACGGACAACCCTCCGGTGTATTTAGCCGCACCTTTGGTTGGCAAGATGTGGTTAGGCCCTGAGCATTTATCACCAAAGGCAACCGTCGATTCTTCGCCAAGGAATAACGACCCATAATTGGTCAGATTTTCCAGCCACCAGTCGAGATCTTCCGTTTGTACCTCAAGGTGTTCAGAAGCATATTCGTCGCTGATTCTGGCCATTTCCTCTCTACTTTCGCAAAGAATTACCTCGCCGTAATCACGCCAAGATGTTTCGGCTGCTTCGCGCGCGGTATCCGGTAAATCGGCGATCAGCTCGGGCATCAGTTTCATTACTTCTTCACCGACACGCCTGCTGGTGGTGAAGAGCCACGCCGGGCTGTCGAGACCGTGCTCTGCCTGACCAATCAGGTCAATGGCGACAATGCGTGGGTCAGCGCTGTCATCGGCTATGACCGCGACTTCAGAGGGCCCTGCAAACATATCAATACCGACACGACCGTAAAGCTGCCTTTTTGCTTCGGCGACAAAGCGGTTACCCGGGCCAACCAGAATGTCGGCTTTGTGCCTGTAAACAAACCCTCAGCCATACTGGCCACAGCCTGCACGCCGCCAAGTGCAAGAATATGGTCGGCACCGCACAATTTCATGGTGTAAAGGATGGCAGCAGGTACGCCCTTGCCCAGTTTCGCGGGTGAACAAGCCACCACATTTTTGACACCTGCCACTTTGGCAGTGGTGATACTCATGATGGCAGAAGCGATATGCGAATAGCGGCCACCCGGAATGTAACAACCTGCGGTATTCATCGGGATCAGCTTTTGTCCGGCAATCAAACCGGGTGATAGCTCAACTTCGGTTTCTTTCAGTGCATCAAGCTGCGCTTCGGCAAAGCCTTTTACATGCTGATAGGCGTAAGCGATATCTTTTTTCATCTGCTCGCTGAGCTGCTTTTCCGCATCATCAATCACCGATTGAGGCACCAGAATGTCGCCTTGCCATTTATCAAATGACTGAGTGAATTCAACGACTTTTTGCTCGCCGTGCTGACCGATTGCAGTCAACATGTCATTGACGGTGGCGCTGACATCTTGTTCGCCAGTTGCCGCAGTTTTGGTTGCTTGTTTTAAATACGTAATTGCCATTGGACTCTCCTTAACGCACAACAATACTCACCAGACATGTCTGTCTGCTGGAAAAAACGGATTAGGGGGAGCAGCTATGTGGCTGCTCAGGGTATTAAGTTGGTAATGCCCAAAGGGACAACGCCGGAATAAATGCCAGAAGCAACACCACACCAAGCATGGCAATCACATACGGCACGGCGTAGCGAGCAACACTCAGAACCGGTGTGCCAGTCACGCCGGAAACAACGAAAAGGTTCAGACCCAAAGGTGGGGTAATAAAGCCAACACCCAATGCCGTCACCATCATGATGCAGAAGTGGATTTCATCCATCCCTATCGACTGTGCCAGCGGTAAAAGAATTGGCGACAGCACCACGATATTCGGTGTGGTTTCCATCACACAGCCAGCAACAATTAAAATGGCAATCATCAACAGGGTGATATGTACCGGATCATCAGTCAGAGCTGTCATTGAGGCGACAAAGCTCTGAGGAATATCGAGGATCGCTAGCGTTTGGGCCAGTGGTAGTGACATGGCGATTATCGGCAGGATTATCCCGTTGATTTTGGCTGAGCTATACAGCATTTTTGGGAAATCACGCCATGTGATAGTGCCTGTCGCTAAACCGATAACAATGCCCACGAAGACGGCAATCGCAGCAGCTTCAGTGGGGGTGAAAACGCCGGAGTAAATGCCGCCCAGGATGATTCCGGGAATCAAAAGGGCATAGCGTCCGTCAATCATCGCTTTTGTCCAACGCTTCCACGAGAAGCCTGTTTTGGCATCCTCATAACCGGAAATTCGGTTGAGAACGGCGTTGGTCACCATAATGGAAATCATCACCATCAGACCGGGAATTGCGGCGGCTAGGAACAATGTCGATGCTGAAATACCCAGAATCAGACCGATGATGATATAGGCGATAGAGGGTGGTATCAGGATCCCGGTACATGCACCGGAGGCGACCAGTGCACAGGCATAAGCCTTTGGATATCCGCGGTCTACCAAGCGGTGAATGGTCATTCTGCCCACTGCCGCAGCACCCGCGGCGTCAGAGCCGGAAATACAGGCGAAAAAGCCACAGCCGAGAACGGTTGAACTGCCCAGCCCGGAACGTGCGGCGCCCGTGCAAGCTTCCGCGATATCGAGCAGCTTATTCGACAGGCCAGTGCGAACCAAAACGTCTCCTGTCAGGATGAAGAGCGGAATGGCAATCAGTGCAAATGCATCAATGCCGTCAAACAGTGATTCGCCGACCAGCGACAAGGGCAGTACGTCTGTTAATACCAGCATGGCGATAGAGCCTAACCCCAGCAATACCCACACTGGCACACCCAGTGCAATCATCACAATCATCGCCAGAACTGGAATGTACACGCTGGCACCGTAAGAGGCGGCTTCTGCTTCCTGCAGCAAATAATAGTTATTCATTCCCTGACTCCTTAGTCAACCAACTGGGTGCCTTTAAATGGCTCTCTTCCTGCCCGTAAATCTGCAATATCGCGTTTGAGTGACTGCAGGAGACGAACGAGAATCAATGAAAAACCAATGGGTACAGCCATCAAAAACCAAAATTGACTGATCCTCAGGCCGTGAGTGACGGAGCCGAACTCAATCGACGTCAGTACAGGCAGCACGGAGACCACCAGACAAATCACGGAAAGCATTAACGTCAGAATATCTGAGAAGATGTAGAGGAGAATTTGATTGCGTGACGACAAAAAATTCATGATCACGTCAATGCGGATATGGCTGCGCTCTTTGACCGCTAACGCCGCGCCAATCCACGCGAGATAAATGAAACAGTACCGTGCGACTTCCTCGCCCCAGATTGAGGAATAACTGAGTAAAAACCGCCGCATCACTTCAGACACAATGGTGATAGCAATCATTGCGTAGAACACTAGGCATAACCAGCGCTCAAGATTATTGTCCGTTTTTTTGAGCCAATTTTGCATTACAACCACCTGCAAACAACCGTAAAGAAAGGCTCTGTACCCCAATATCATGCGAAGGGTCTGGGTACAGAGCTTCACCCATTTCAGTGAAATTCGATATCAGATATCGTGGACGTAATAACGGCCTTGCGTGTTGGCTGCTTCAAGCAAGCTATTGAAAGTATCGAGTGAGCCTGCGAGTTCGATTTTGGTTTTATCCCAAACAGGCAGCTGGTGGCCTGCTTTGTCTTGCCACTGTTTAAGCTCAGATGGCGTTGGGCTGTAGAACTGCACCTTGTTTTTCTTCAGTTCTGCCATCGCAAACGCGCGTGCGGCAGGAACTTTTGCCAGATTCTGCTGTGCAGTTACTTCACTGGCCATCTCAATGCCCATTTGAACGTCTTTTGGCAGGCTGTTAAACCATTTGAGGTTACAGGAATAAACCTGTGCATCTGGCACCGAGCGGATAAAGGTCACCGAGGAGAGCACGTCTTTAAAGCCAAAAATATTCAGAGCTTCAACACTCGGATCAAGGGCATCGGCTACGCCTTGTTTGATGCTGACGGTGTTTCACCCCATGCCACGGGTGTTGGGTTTGCTCCCAGCAGGCGATAGAACTGCTGGAGGATTTTGGAGCCAGGCACGCGGAACTTGATCCCTTCAAGTTGATCCGGTGTTTTGATGATCTCATCACGGCCTTTACGCAACGCCACAACACGTGGGTCAATACACACATACCATAGGGCTTTAAAGCCACGGTCAGCAATTTTGGCATCGACTTCGTTCTTCCACGCCGCCGAATTGACGAGGTTGGTAAACTTCTGATTCTCGCCACACCAGTAAGGAATATTGATCAAATCCACCACGGGCGCGAAGGAAGAAAAATTCGACAAGGAGTGCTGCGCCGCCTGAATGGTACCTTGCTGCACCTTCTGAGCCAACGCACCGCCTGCACCAAGTTGCCCGCCCGGTGCCAGCTTCACATAGACCTGATCATTGGTCATGTTCTGAATGTTCTCTTTGAAATCGAGCTGCATGATGGGGTAGCTGCGTGACGCACCAAGAATATAGGCCGTGGCTATCGTCATGGTGTATTTTGCTGCTTTTTGGCGTCGGGCTTCTTCTTTACTGATGGCGGCGCTCGCTTCAGGGGACAAAAGCGTACCTGCTGCACCTGCAACCAAGGCTGCCGTGAATCCGTATTTTCCACTTAACTCGAGGAAACGGCGGCGCTCAATGGATTCAACACTGTCTGGGTTAGCGTGTTGATGGCTGCGTGACTTAAATAGTCCTTTCATTGTTGTGCTCCCATTACTGTAAGGTGAAGAGCCGACCCACTCATTTAAGGAAGACTCAGAGAGATAAAGCGCAACGTCTGTATGGTTTGATCATTGTTATGTGTTTGAGGGGCTGCCAACAGGGGGCTTACCATCAGGCTGCTCATTTTTGAGCACGAAAGCGGTGGCGAAAATCACCGAAAGAAAAAGCAGTACGAATTCGAATAACGGCTCTCCGTATGGCAAGCCTGCACCAAATCGAATACTGAGGATCCCAAAGAGAATGTTCATGCAATAGCCGATAAAAAACACCAAAGCGGCGTAAAGATATCCTTTTTGCACCAGTCGACGTTTTGCGTTTTCTGATGCTGACGAGTTGCTGGATGGCATTTCGACTCCTGTTCAGAGCGTTGCTCTGATAATTCTTTGTGAGTTACGTGCTTTCGCTGAACAAAAATTATCCTATGAAGAGCTGGAAGTAAGATCAACTGTAAGCGCTTACATGATGAGTCTGTTAGTGATAGAAATGTTATTAACATGAGTGCGTTCACTTTTTATAAACAATAAAAGAGTAAATAGTTGGCACTTTTGTTTTCGTATACTAAGTGAAATACTAAAGAGACTGTTTTATATTCTTAATGCATTGAAAAATTTGTTTATTTTATTTTTTCGTATAAATGACTGCCTCAAAAATAAGATTGAAAACGTCCATGTGAAATAGATATGATGGAGTGCAGGTAACGTTATCAATTGACGAAGAATCAGAACATGACGCCCAGAAAACGCTTACATAGTGGTACGAATAAACCGACATTAAGTGATGTCGCGAAAGCGGCGGGTGTGTCCACGGCTTCGGTTTCGCGTGTAATCAATAACAGTGGCCCGGTTAACCCAGAACTCAGAGCGAAAATCGAGCAGACGATTTTAAAATTAGGGTATGTGAGAGATGGTGCAGCCCGGGCGCTTGCCTCAAGCAAAACCCGTATTGTCGGCGCAATCATCCCCACCATTGATAACGCCATATTTGCGTCAGGTATCAGTGAGCTGGAAAAAGTGCTGTATCAGGCGGGTTACACGCTGATGCTGTCGGTATCGAATTACGACCTTGAGCATGAGTACCGACAGATCCGCGATATGTTGGAACAAAGGGTGGAGGCGGTAGCACTGGTGGGGAACTTACACCTCCCTGAGTCCTATGCATTGCTAGAGCAACACCAAAAGCTTTACGTTAACCTTTGGACATTGAGCGAAACCAACGATCATCCCTCCGTCGGTTTTGATAACAGAGAAGCGGGTGCCAAGATTGCGAACTACCTGCTCAATTTGGGGCATACGCAATTCGCTATCATTTCAGGTATCCGTACGGGTAATGACAGGGCGCAGGAGCGTGTGCGCGGCGTGACCGAAGCACTGGCCGCAGAAGGCATTACCATCGACGATGCAGATATTATTGAGTGCCGTTACGGAATATGGGAAGGGCGTCATGCAGCCCGACACCTGATGCGTCGACCAGACAATGAGCGGCCAACCGCCGTTATTTGTGGCAACGATGTCTTGGCGTTTGGCTGTATTACCGAATGCCAGCATTTAGGTCTCAATGTGCCCGAGGACGTTTCTATAACCGGTGTGGATGACCTACCGTTTTCTGAGCATTTATCTCCCGCATTAACAACCTTACACATCCCCTCGAAAACGATGGGGCAAAAGGCGGCTCAATATATTCTTGATAAGCTGGCAGGCAATGAGCCAGAAAACAGAATAACCGTAAGTACCCAACTTATTGCCAGAGACAGTACTGCGCCGTTGAAAAAATAAGGCTGCTCAAAATACGGGACCATTGGCAGTATATAGAGGGCGAGTTGATGAGAAAAAAGCCACTCACGGTGGGCATTATGGGGGGAATGGGACCTGATGCGACCGTGGACTTGATGCAAAGGATCATCAAACTTACACCCGCATCAGATGATATTGACCATATCCGTTTACTCGTCGATAACAACCCCAAAGTACCATCACGGATTAAGGCCCTGATCGATCAAACTGGCGAAAGTCCTTTGCCTGCCTTAATTGCAATGGCGCAGGGCCTGCAGCAAGCGGGGGCTGATTTCCTCGTCATTGCGTGCAATACCGCGCATCATTATTATTCAGACATTAGGGATAAGGTTGCTATTCCTATGTTGAATACGATTGAGATTTCTGCCGCTTACTTGAGTAAGCAAAAGCCCTTTTCTAAAAGAATTGGCTTACTGGCCTCCACCGCTGTTCAGCAGGTCAGGTTATTTGAGCCATACTTTTCTGAGCAGAACATAGAGATTGTTTTTCCCGACTCCATGAATCAGCATCAAGTTATGGCGTTGATCAAGCGAATAAAGCGCACTCAATTCACATCGATGACACCAAAATTCTCGAAAGTGCCATTGCAGCCTCAGTGAACAAGGCGCAGACAACATACTGATTGCCTGCACTGAACTGTCTTATTTGAGTCCATCGCTCCATGTATCACCCCCTATTTATGACACTGCGGAAATTCTCGCTGAGTCGGCAGTTACAAAGGCTCTGGGCGCACAATTATTCACTTAACTTATTGAATAAATTGGCTTCCTAATGTGTTACTTAGATTGTCATTCTTCGTTATTCTCAACAGCTGTTTCTTTGACCGAATCGGTTTGAACACACAAAAGTGCCCAAATCCTCGACTGTCAGAAAAGCTGGATCTTGCCACTGAGACAAAAAGCGATACAATTAATACTGTATAAATAAACAGTATTATAAAAATGAATGTTATCCCAATTTTTGCCAGTGCCGGGATCACCGGTTTCGAATCACCCGCGGGTGATTATCGTCAGTTGCCGCTGAGTCTGGATGAGCTGTTAGTTGAACACCCTAGTGCAACATTTATTGGCCGTGCATCAGGCGAGTCAATGCAGGGGGTCGGGATCTTCGATGGTGATATCCTGATTGTTGACAGGCATGTAACGGCCCGAGACGGCGATGTAATTGTGGCAAACTTTAATGGTGAGTTTGTTTGCAAGCTTCTTGATGTCACCCATCGTCTGCTGCTCTCTGCCAATGAAGGGTATCCCTCAGTTCACATTAACCGCCACGATACTTTTTCTGTTGAAGGTGTTGTGGTGCGGTCGATTCGTTGTCATCGCGAGAGTCCATTGTTATGTTCGCGCTAGTTGATGCCAACGCCTTTTATTGCAGCGCAGAACAGGTATTCAGGCCTGACTGGCGCGGTAAACCCATGATAGTGCTGTCGAACAACGATGGCTGTGTGGTGGCAGCTAATCGGCAGGCAAAAGAATTGGGTGTCGAAAAGTTTAAGCCCTATTTCCAAGTACAGGCATTGTGTGAAGCCCAGTCAGTGATCGTGTGTTCGTCGAACTATGAACTGTATGGTGACCTCTCGGACAAAATGATGCAGGTGATCGGCCGCTTTGCACCAGATCAGCACGTTTACTCAATTGATGAATCCTTTCTGTCTTTTCACCGTTGCAGTGCTATCCCTGATTTGCGCGATCACGCGAAAGCGCTTCGACGGGCGGTCTGGAAAGAATGTCGTTTGGCCGTCGGTGTGGGCATGGGTACAACCATGACGTTGGCGAAGGCCGCCAATAACGCAGCGAAAAAATTGCCCGGATATGACGGGGTTTGTGTGTTGAACTCAGAATTGATGCGACTTGATGTGTTGGAGCAGATGGCGGTTGAAGATGTCTGGGGCGTGGGCAGACGAATTGCGGCGCGGTTGAAGCGTCAGGGGATAGAAACTGCATTGCAGCTGTCGCGACAAAAACCTACCTTGATTCGTCGCGAGTTTAACGTCGAGATGGAGCGCACGGTACGTGAACTGAATGGCGAGGTGTGCAAAGGCTGGGATGCTTCTCGAGCGGATAAACAACAAATTTTCTCCACCCGTTCGATGGGTGAACGTATCGTCGATGAAGTCTCGTTACATCAGGCATTATGCAAGCACGCAGGGATCGCGGCCGCCAAATTACGGGCGCAGAAATCAGCAAGCTCAGTATTAATGGTTTTTGCTGGTAACTCGCCATATGACGAGAGACCCAAAAGCTTCAAACAACTGCATCGCTTCGCTTTTGCTGTTGACGACACTACTGTCATCACGCGTGCGGTATCTGAACTGGTTCCCCTATTATTTGAGCCAGGAGTGAAGTACTACAAAGTGGGGGTAGGGCTTCTAGATATCGCAAGAGTTGACCATATACAGCCAGACCTCTTCGACTCACAACCCGGAAACCCAACGCTGATGAAAGCCTATGACAGCCTGAATAAACGTTATGGTACAGGCACTGTGTTCATGGCTGCGCAAGGCATTGCGCCGAAATGGGGCATGCGCCGCGAGTTTTTATCGCCGCAATACACGACTCGGTGGAGAGATCTACCGAGAGTAAAATGCTGAGTTACAGAGACGGGAGTAGTGCATATTTACCCTCTCTGTAATCATATTATTTATCGTTTTTGGTTACCTTTTTAAGATATCAACCTTCGTGGCCGAGCCGCACTGATCTTTGCCGTTTATTGGCGATAGCACACCAACTTTTGCATTAATAACTGCGTCATGGACGACACACAAAGTGGTCTTGCTGAGCGTCGTTGTGTGTACCAGTGTAAGACTTTGTAAACGCAGAGGAGAGCATCCATGCGTTTAGTGGAGACCTATCTAAGCGTCTAAAATATTTCTTAAGTTGATCGCAAAATTAAGAAACGAAAGAGGTCATAGATAACATTCTTGTTATACCATATCTCTCGTTTGAATCATCGGCGAATATTCAAATTAAAAATTTAGACGAACCTCACAATCTGAAATAATGAAAATAATGAAAATTGAAATAACTAAAAGACATATACATTCATATTTTATCTCGACTAGAGTCTAAATTCTTCTGGTACTCAAGTAAGTGTTGGTTAAGATTGTTGTAATAAACATAAAACCACATATTTGCATTTCAGCATTATGAACATGTTAAATTTTTGAAGCTTTCCATAAAATTAATTTGAAAATGCTTTAAACGAAGCTATACGTCGGAAATGTTAAGAAAATACGCCCCAGAATTAATTACTCCATCACTGATAATAGATGAATTTATAAATTACCATTTGGAATGATAAAAATGGAAAATTACGTCCTTGAGAAACTAATATCATCAGATTCATTGTTTTTATCGATAATGATGGTTTTTTTACAACTGATATTTGAGATGAAGAATGCAAAGTATTCACTCTATATAAGTGTCGCAGCAGCATTCGTTGTGTCGGCTATGATAGTTTGGATTATTAGAGTCATTGCTAGGAATATAACTGAAACATATAAACCAGGGTTTGGTTTCGCGATTGGATCCGTACTTTCTTATTCCTCCACTTTTATATTAATTATAAGCCTTGTATCACTTCATTATACAGAGCCGGTTGTGAAAGTGGTCATAAAGGGATGGGGACTTGCCCTGACTCAAAATGAAGAGTGGCGAGAATCAACCTTTCGGGATGCATTTGAAAATGTCGCTGAACTAAAAACGTCTGATGGGCTACCCGTCGAGAACTTGAAAGGTTATACACATCCAGATTTAGGGGGGGAAACTATTCCTTCTCGTTCAGATCAAGCCCAGATCACTGTTATAGAAACATATCTCAACTCAATAGAAGAAGAATTTGAGAAAAAAATGCCGATGTTGAGTTGGATACTTTCAGCGGAATCGGGCTCAGCTAAGTCCGAAATGTCAGAAGATATTGAGAGATACTTTGAGAACTCTTCAACATACGTAATTACTGATGCAATTAGTATTGCGAGTAGCAATATTTCAAATGAATTAGTTAAGCAGTCTGACCGGATAATTGTATTTGGCTCTCTGGCCTTGCTGGGGTTTTGGCTTCTTTTGCAAACAATCATTATTGGTTTAATTTCTTGGTCGGCACTTCGAGAAATCAAAGAAAATTTTTAGAATTGAAAAATGTGTCTGCGAAAACTAGACACTATGGAGACTTAAAATGACTCAAAAAAACACACTGTTAATAGGGGTTGGCGGGACAGGATGTGAAGTTGTTCGCGAATTGAAGAAGAAGCTTCATGTTGAGTGGAGAACTCGCGGTGCCGAAGATAAGCAAATTCCTGACATGTTTGAGTTTAAAGAAAGCTTCGGTAATGACTTTATCTCGAGAATTGCCACCCTCAGTATTGATTCGCATTCTGATGACCTAGCTGGTCAGGGAAAAAGAGAGCAGTGGGTAAGCCTCAACGAAGACATCAACTTAATGGGACGCGAGCAGGTACTGTTAAATAGCTCTTCAGTGTTGGATACCGCCCAAAACCTTGATCTTTATACTGGTGTATCACCTTGGCTCAGAAAAGAAGATGAAAAGGACTTTTTAACAAATATAACAGTTGGCTTAGAGCCAAACTGTGGGTGTAACCAGCTTCGTCGCCTGGGACGTCTGGCCCTTGCTAGTGGGGACAATGTCGATAATGTTATCAATGGTGTCGCGACGACTTGAACGGTTGTGTGACAATGGCGGCGAGCAATCCGTTGATATCCACATTGCAGGCAGTATAGCTACTGGTACTGGCGGTGGGACAATGCTGGATATTTTGGCACAGCTTCAATCTTACCTATCAAACCAGCCATGGCGCACTACGATCTATGTCCATGCTTTTACCACTGCTGCAGACGTTGGCGATAAGAACACTGGTCGTTTTTACATTAATCAATATGCCGCGTTAAAAGAATACAATGCTTTTAACCGCTCTGATTATAAACCTTGGGATATAAAAAACCCTCCGCACGCCAAGCGCTTATCTATTAAACCTGTCAATGCAAGTGCGGAAGATACAAACCACTATGATCTCAAGCAAACCTATAAATCTCTATTCTTAGTCACGGATAGCACATCAGAAGGAAAACGCGTTAGCTTGCCAGAACAGGTTAATGGGACAGCAGAACTATTGTTCCAGCTGTCTGTAAGGCAACTTGGCAACCTACCAAATGAAATTCGCCAAGCTCTTTCAAACGAAGATAACCCTGAAACAACTGATGAAGGCTTTACCGGACCCCGTTCAATGAAGAATGGCGCTTACGGTGTGCATAGGATAACTATTCCAGAAACAAAAATTCGTCAGCGTCTTATCTCCTCGCTCGGTTTACAATTCACGCTACAAATTTTGCATAATAATTGGGTTAAATCCTTTGTGGATGATCCGACGACTGCATTCAATGCTAAATCATTTGTAGCTGATTTGGTCAAAAACCTAGAGGTAAGTAAGGGAGATCTATGGCTTGATAAAGCCGTTGGAAAAACGAAATTTTCTGAAGAAACTAGCTTTGCAGCATATCAGCAAGACTGGCGGTTGAAGCTTGAGGAGATTGAAAAAAATACGAAAACAGCTGATTCGTATCAAGAGATGCAGCAGTGGGTGACAGTTTTTAACCGTGAAGCAGAACTATATTGGAATGAGGGTTTTCGTCCATTAGGTGATCAAGGCGGTGTCGAACGCTATTTCGGTTTTCATGGTAGCCCTATACAACTTGATAAGCGATCGAATAGCGTAAGAAAACACATTGAGGCGTTACTGGTTGATGGCCTCGAGAGTGGATTAGAGAATTATACAACACATAATCTACCTGATATCGTCGAAAACCTGATTGAGCGGGTAGAAGACGAGGCTGCTAACTTTGCCAAAAGAAGCGCTGGCTATGAAAAAATGGCAATTGCAGCCCAGAAGAAGCGTGTAACAATAAAAGAGGAAATAAGAAGAATCGGCAAAATCGGCTACAAAATTGGTGGAGCGGCGTTGCGTTTATTTGCCCAGTACCAAGAAGAGTCGGTGGTTTTCTACTCTAATCGCACCTACGAGCGAGCTTCCAAATATGGTGCTGCTTTTAGTCTCGAATTATTAGACAGCTTACGGTTACTTCGAAAAGATGTTGGTCAGTTTAAGCGAAATATCACTAACTTGAGAGATAACTTCGTAACGGATTTAAACCTTGAAAACGAGAAAAAATCTGGTATTGAAGATTGGATCAATTGGGACGAAATTAATGAGTCAATTCAGCAGTACTTTGTCACCAATAAGCCTCTTTTAGAGACCAACAGCAATGCTATTTGGGATCAATTAAAAGAGCTTCGCGGCGATCGCAAAAGCTTTGACTCCTATAATCGCCTGATGGTCATTGACGAAAAAACGAGCGTTGTACGCGGTGAATTCCCTTCTGCTATCCGTAAAGAATCATTGCAATATAGCCATACTTTCCATGCAGATGTTGTCGAAAATAACCCGACATTTAAGCCATTTTTCGGACGAAACATCGTAAAAGAACTCTATGAGCAATATGGTGAGGTTACCAAGCAGTTAGAGAATGTAGTCAAACGTTGGATTGATGCATCAAGTCCTATGGTTGCATTTGATGCGGGCCAACCTCGCCCTAGCGTACCCAAGCCTGGTCCGAGAAAGCGCCGGATGATGCTTCTACCGACTTGTCAAGATGTACCTAAGTCATTTCAAGATGCATTAAAAGCGTGCATTGAAGGTTCGTTATCAAATAATGATGGAAAGATTTTAGTTAAAACCATCCCTGAAGAGCGATGCCCAAATGAAATTAGCGCTTTAACAGTTGCTTTCTTTTTCCCTCTTCGTCAAGCAGCTGTCGTATCGGCACTGAAAGTGCATTACGACAGAGCATTGATGAGTAATGAAGGACGTTTTGTTTCTTATCAGTGCCACAGTGAATCTGCGAGATTCTCAGACCTTTTATTACCAAGTCGTTCAGAAGAGATGGAGATTAGGCTTCCATCAATACTTGCAGCCTGTGCGCTGGGTTACCTTCAGGTGCCCGACGATCTTGACAAGCAACTGTATTTTGGTACTCGAGAAGATAAATTTAGCCCTATTGAGAATCGTATTGATACTGGTATTAAGTTTACTCTAAAGCAGAAAGAGTTAGCCGCTAGAATTGGTGATCAATATGATGAAATGGATATAAGTGTTGAACTAGCAATTCTGTATACCGACTACCATGAGCAGTTTTTGCGAGATTGCGGATCGAAAGTTGAGGCACTACTAAATAGTATTGAAGTTGTACCTGAGCATATTGACGCGGCAGAATTAAAATTAAAAAACTACAGCAAATGGGTTTTCTTACTCGCTAAAAGAAATGAAGAAGATGAGCGATATGGCAAATTTAAAGATGCTATTTATGATGCAATTAACCGGGTTCTACCGGAACTAAAAGAAAAACTATAAAAGAGTGATTAAGTAATGACTTCAGAAGTCGTGTATAGATGTAAAAATAAAGGCGGTCCAGATGGTGACTGTGAACATGCTAGTAGTGATGATAACATTTTAAGTTCACTCATAACCATTAGTGAAACTGGTGAGGCAATTTGTCCTGGCGAAACTGTATTTGGTGAGCCATGTGGGTCTGTTTTGGAGAAAGTTATTCCACCTAAGAAAATTCCATGGGCATTAATTACCAGCCTGTTAAGTGGGATAGCTATTATAGCTGGTTTTGTCTGGTTTATATTGCTAAGGGGTGATGCGGTCATTCGCATTGAGGATAATTTATTAACTTTATCCCCAGGTCAAACAGTAAAGGTAGAAGTTTTTAATGATGGTGAAGTAACACTAAAGTTAAATGACGTTATTTTTTCTCAAGAGTATTTTAGTGCGGAACTACCTGAAGGTGGTCTAGAAATAGAGCCAGGTACTAAAGAAAACTTTAGAGTCAAGTTCGCAAAGTCGGCGCAGGATAGTGTTAATGGAATAATGACTATTGACTCAAATAGCGCTGGCGAGCCAATAACTATAAAGGTAGTCGGCAACGCAAACCCCTGGGGTGTCGTTGAAAAAATAAACAAAAAGTCGACCATTTTGGATAAGGAGTAAGCGTTATGAGTACCGGAAAAATTTCCTTGTCTAATATTAGCTCTGTTTGTGGCCTTGGCTTAATGGTGATGTCAACGCAATCATTTGCGAGTAACTATTCTGATTTAATGGCTACAATGCAAGTGCGTCAACCTGACTTAGAAAGACAGCAACTTCTTAGTGATACATGTCTTGGGGAACGCTTGAATGGATATTTGAAAATAAATCACTCTTGCCCGGCTGACGTAAAGCAATTGGCCGAAGATGAAAATAATGATCGCAAAGCCCTTTATACATTAATGGCAAAATCATTAGATAATGATTTGAATACCATTGGCGTCCAGTTTGCGCAAAAACGACACCCTTTTTATGTAAAAGGTGTGATGAGAGAGATCCGTCTAGAGGATGGCAGTACTACATTTTGGAATGGTGTTGGTAATCATCCGGATCAGAACAGAGTTTCACGTGTATTGACTAAGCAGTATGCAAAGCTTTATACAAATTCAAATAGTTCTTCCGATGTAGTGCGGGATAATCTGCCTCTTTATGAAGCTTTCGGGGTCGTAAAGCAGGAAAATATTGATGGGAATCTATGGTTTCATGTAACTGAAGAGTATGTACCAAAACAGAAACCTGCCAACTGGCAACCGAAAACAATTGGTTGGATTTCCGCTGACGATGTGATTCCGTGGAAACGAGCTCTTGTTATGCGTTTCACTAATACGCTAAACAGAGAACCATCAGTCTTCTTTGAAACTGCTGAAGATGCTGTCGCCCTAATAAAAGCTTCAACTGACAATAGGACGACACAACTAGATAAGCTTTATACACAGTTCGAAACAGGAACTGTCAATAAAGTTAGTGGAGCTCTCGCTATAGAGCCTACAGTAGGACAAAAACAAGAACAGATTGTAATGTATCCGCTGCTTGACTTTTATGAATCAAAGTCCGATGGCCTTTATATGGACGGTCAATTT
Organism: Veronia nyctiphanis; assembly: GCF_004116385.1. Lineage (GTDB taxonomy): Bacteria > Pseudomonadota > Gammaproteobacteria > Enterobacterales > Vibrionaceae > Veronia > Veronia nyctiphanis. The sequence goes on from NZ_PEIB01000015.1 coordinate 107,747, forward strand.
ACTCGTTTGTTAGAAGTGGCTGCTCAAACACGAAACGGGTCAAATGATGGAAGCCTAGGTAGGCTGCCAGTCGATATTGTCTTTGCAATGGACTTAACAAGCTCCATGAAGCCATATCTTGAAAGGTTACTTTCAGTAGTAGAAAACTTTGCACTAGATATGGATGGTCAGGATATCAAGTTTGGTTTCGTTGGCTATCAAGATAAGAATAAAAATTTTGATTATACAGTAAAACAGTTTACTCCAAACGGAGTTATGAGCCCTCCTGACTTTGTGAAAGTTTTGAGCAAAATTGAAGCAAGGAAAACGCCTGTAAAGTCAGACGATATTCCCGAAGCAGTGATGAACGGAGTAAATACCGCGCTTGAATCAAACCAATGGCGTGATAATAGCCTAAAGCTGCTCGTGCTGATTGGAGATGCACCTGGGCGTGAAGATAGTCTATTCAATGTTAGAGCTTTACGAGATAAAGCTAACGTTAGAAAAATACCTATCTTCTCTCTTTATATTGATTCATCAAAAGGTGCTGCAAAACACTCGAGAAGAGGTAAAAAACAATACACCGAACTTTCATCAACTTATGAAGGAGCGTACGGAACAAGTCGTCAAATTCCTCATATATCCATAATTGATGGAGGCTCGACTCAAAAATTTGCTAAGACAGTGTCTAATAGTTTGAATGAGGCAAGAGTCCTGTTAGCGAATTTAGCAAAAAGCTCTGATTCAATTAAATTAGAGCAAGGGTCGGTTAGTGAGTTACTCTTTCAACAGGCAAATATAATGTTAGCAGACCCGTCAATGCCTGAAGACTCGATACAAGGTTGGGTGTCTGACAAGGTTATGAAAACGCCAGCGCGAGAAGCACTAGCACCGATGATCTTACTAAACGAAGCTGAATTAAATGAACTTGAGCAGCGCGTACGCGAATTAAAAACAATAGGTGAAATGGCAATGCGAGGAGACAGCGGTACAACCCTGGACTTCTTTGATTTGGTCAGTGATAACACCCGCTTTACTATTGTAGACCCGTCCGCTGTAAACTTTCGAGATGCATTTTCAGCACCTTTAGGGATCAATAGCCTTCCATACGAGAGTGACATAATGTCAACGACTCGTGAAGAATTTCATAGTATGGATCGTGTTCAGACATTCGTTCGCTCGATGGATAATAAAATACGACATTACGAAGATCTTAAACGTCAACAGGGCAATCCAAATGTCTGGAAGAAATTGAGTTCCGGTACAAGTGAACGGGATAGAGTTGTCGGTGTCGAGTTAAACCAGTTACCATAATCTACAAAAAATGCCGAGTAAGTTAATTATTACTGACGCAGAAATTAAGCTTGGTGATTCGGATAGTAAGATTACTATTCGAATTCCCAAGTTTGAATTACGTCAAAATGAGATCGTTGCGGTTATAGGGTCAAATGGATGCGGTAAATCGACTCTACTTGATATGATAGCGATGTTGTATAAGCCAGATGAAATAGGTGAGTTTAACTATACATTTAGAAATGATGAATATAGTCATGTAGAACAGTTAGATAATGAAGAAATAAGTAAAATAAGGCGTAATAACATAGCATACATACTGCAAAATGGTGGCCTTCTTGAATTTTTAACTTTAAAACAGAATATTTCATTGGTTAAAAAGTTAAAAAAAGGCAAGCAAGCAAACTTTGACCAGGTAATAAGTGAACTGGGTATAGGAACTTATATTAATAAAAAGCCTATGGAACTCTCCGGTGGTCAGCGACAAAAGGGCGCAATTGCTAGAGCACTTATACAAGAGCCTGACATTATTCTTGCGGATGAACCGACGTCTGCAATGGACACTATAAGTGCAATAAATTTAATGACTAGCTTAACCAATAGAGTAAAATGCTCTGACTCAAGTCTAATTATTGTTAGTCATGACTTATCTCTAGTTAATGATTATGCAAATCGAGTTTACCGTTTTTGTGTTTCTCAGGTGAATGGAGAAACACTGTCTGTGCTCAATGAAGAAGCATGTCATAGAGGTTGAGATGCTTAAGGATATACAATATTTAACAATCTTGGCATTACGAGATATTAGTCATGAAAAGATCTTATCTTTTTGTATGGCGTGTTCTCTTGGAGCAATTTTTACACCGATAATTATCTTATTAGGTCTACAGAAAGGCATAATTGGCAACATGATAGATGCTTTGGAAAGTGATCCTACAAGTCGTTTAGTGCGTCCTAAATTTATGTCTCAGAGTCCAATTCCTGAGGAAACGCTGGAAGTAATTAAAAACGCTGGTGCTGCTTTTATTGAGTCTGAAACCTCACATTTATTACTTGATGTAAAAGGTTTGTCTGATCCAATTAATGTAGTACCTAGTTCTGATTTAGATCCTTTCTTTATTAAATCCAAAGCTAGCCTAACCAATAATGACAGTAAATGGGTACTTATTTCAGAATCTTTAAGCAAAAAGCTCGGTAAGTATGAGAAAGATATATTGACTATTATGTTGGTAAGGTTCACAAAAAATAATTATCGAGAGGAAATACCAGTTGACTTTAGCATCGTTGGTGTTTTAGACAAAGAAGTTATGCCTGATTATAAAATCCACATGCAGGATTCAATATTTAATGATATATATCACTGGCGTAAAGGTTATGCATCAAAAAAGCTCAACTTAGAGGGTAACAGAGAGATAAATATCTTACCTGAGTATGACGGAGCGATAACGACTTTTGGTAATAAAAGGCCAAATACAGAAGACTTTAATAAAATGCTTGCTGGCAGGTTCCCTTTCAGCACTTTACCAATTAAATACTCGAAATCTGATGAAGAAGTTGGGCAGGACGATAGTTTACTCTGGAAAGCTGTCAATAGCACTATAACGAAAGAAGAAATTCAAGAACTGAATAATACACTTCTCAACTATGGCTATTCTCCGAGAATTACTCCTTATGTGGATAATGTTAAACTGTCTCTTTTTAAAGGAAAGATACCAAAAAGTTGGAAAGTAAAAACACTGAGTATTAGTGAATCTCCTCTTTATCAGCAGGGAAAACGACCAATACTCTTAGTATCTAATAGTGATGCCGAATTTGTTGGTGCACAACGTCTAATACTTAAAACAGGCCTCGGGAAAAAAACTGCTATAATACCGGTCGAACTAATGATTTCAGACAAAGTTCCTCATGGTTATATAGTACCGAGCTACCACTTTACTGGTTTACTGCGATCAGCAATACGGATAGGTGCTGTATATAGTGAGGAACGTTTTTCTTTCGAATTAGAGAATGAAAATCTCACACGCTATTTCCGTGTCTACTCAAAATCACTAGATGACTTAGAATTACTAGTCGATACAGTTAAAAATGAAGGGGAAAGGTTAGGAGTCAAAGCATTAGTCAGTCCTGTTTCAAAATTAAACGATGTGCGTAATATTCAAAAACTATCCAATTATATGGAGAAAATATATCTATTAATTGCATCAATATCTGGTATATCAACCATTTTTGCTGTTACTGCATCCGTATATGCTACGGTACAGAGAAGGAAAAAAGATATAGCATACTTGAATATGTTAGGTATAAATAAATCAAAAATAGTTTTCTTTCCGCTTATCAAAAATATGATATTGATTCTATTTGGTTTATCTATTGCTTTTTCTGCATATTGGTTGTTTGATATGTTGGCAAAAAATTGGTTCGTAGATTTATTAGGTGAGACAGAATCACTAACTAGACTTACTAGTGAATATATCTTAGGCCTAATATCGATAGTATTACTGTTGGGGAGTCTTAGTTCTCTCTTTGCAGCCACTGCAATTAATAAAATTGACTCCAAAAGGTATATTCATGAATAAATACATTTTACTTCTTCTTGCGTTATCTTCGTCAATTTTAGTACTTAATAGTCAAATTGTTATTGCATCGGAAACACTAACAGTACAGTTACCAGATAATACTCCAATGAACTTTCAACCAGTTTTTTTGGATATTGATGGCGATAAAATTTTTTCTTCTCAAAAAATGAGACTCGGTTCAAGAGATGGAGATGATGTTAGTTATAAAGAACGTTTATCAATAACAAACCTTGGTGGCGCGTTTGTCGGTCCCGACGACAAAGGCGAGAAGAAATGGTTCTACTATCTTGGTCAGACTGAAGTGTCCGTTAGACAGTTTAACGCAGTGATGAGATGGTGGCAGGAAAAGAATAGCTTAGTGATAGAGGCTCAGAACACGTCTCTGGTTCCTCAAACTGGTAAGACCCCAGCGGAGATATTCATGTTCATAGAAGCATTGAATGTTTACCTGTTACAAACTCAGAAACATGCCTTGCCAAAGAACGGTAATGCAGTTGGTATATCCGTTTACCTACTGAGGTGGAATGGGCTTACGCGGCGCGGGGCGGAAATAAAGTGTCCCTGAGTGTTTTTGACCAACCTCACCCTTACGATTCCACACCTGGGGGATATGAGTGGTATCGTCAAGCTTCCGGCAATAAAATACGACATACGGGCTCAAAAGAACTTAAACCTAACCCTTTAGGGCTCTATGATATGCTCGGAAATGCTGAAGAGCTGACATACGGAATCTTCGGCCATGACTTTCTTTTCGCAAGATTTGGAGGTTTAGTTGTTCGCGGTGGAAACTTTAGTGATCATATTGATGATATCAAAGCCTCTAGACGCGCGGAATATAAAGTATACAAATCAAATGGTGATATTTTACGCTGGAGTAAAGTCGGATTTAGACTTGCTATAGGCACTTTAGTCAGTGAGTCCGGCCACACCAATGATGAATTGGATGATGCATATGAAGATTACATTCAGAGTGATAGCGGGGTAACTCAGTCTGGTCCTGTAGGTAAAACTAGCCTTTCACAACAAGCTCAAGCTGATCAAGTTAACTATTATTCTGATGAAATTTCTAGATTAAGTGATGAAGTAAAAGAACTACGCGGCGACAACAAAAACCTGGTGTATGAAGCCGAAACCCTACATGGCAAAATAGAAGAGAATCTACTTACTCTAGCCGTATTAAAAAGAGAGCTTAATGCAGAAAGAGAGAAAAATAAAAATTTAAGCAAATTAGCTGATATAGAATCAATTGATAAAAAAATCAATATTGCTATCTCGGTGAAAGATTCAGAAATATCGCGACTAAAATCAGAGTTAACTCAACTTTCATCTTTAGTTGCTAAACAAGTTAATCAGCTAAAAAGTAAAGAACTATCTGATAAAAAAATATTTTCTCTACAAAAGAAAGTGAGCGATGCAGAGCGTAGAGACACTATTGCATTACACGAGATAGAGAAAAATAAGAAGAGAATTATCGTTGCGGAGAAGCGATTACTAGAAGCTTTAGTCCGAGTCGCAGGTTACAATCTTTATACAGCTTGGCGCAACCTGAGAGCAATTGAAATTAAAAAAAGAGCTGGTAGTTCAGTATCACCAAGTGCTTGGGATAATAATAAGCGTGAAGCTGAAGCTATGCTAAAAGAATACCGAAGATATATAGTGCAAATTATAGATAATACTAATGTGAAATTACTTCCCGAAGTGAAAAATAAAGTTGTTAATTGGCTGGAATCTAATAAGATAGATAAGCGACAAATACAGGGTTTAGATTTATTAGAAAGACATATTCGTGAAGTGCAACAAGGAAAGTATCTACAAGTTGACGAGCTTTATGATAGCTTATTGTCAGAACCAGAACTGAAATGAGAAAAACCATGATCAAAATATTAAATAATAAATTTATTTTTATTATCTTAACCATAATAATTATTCCGGGATGTACGTATCATAAAGCTATAGACATACAGAATGAACGTATGAATTTGATTAATACACAGTTTAGTGTTGAAGAAAAAAACAAAATTAATAATGAAAATGAGAGAGTTATTTTGTTGGCCGAGCTAAAATCACTAACACAAGAAGTTGAGCGTTTAGAACTAGAAATTAAAGAGATTCAAAAATTAAATCGAGAAAGTCAAGCTGCTAATGTTAAAAAGTCTGAAGAAGACTTTAATAAAAAGCTTAGTATTTTACTAAATTTAAAATCTTCATTGGAGAAATCTATACACGAGAAAAAGGAATTGATAAAAGTTTATACTTATTAATGTTTTGTTACTTAATGGTCGGTGAATACTGATTGAAGTCTTGTTTATTATAAAGAAACACTAAGCCTATATAACTGTATTATTCACAGTTAATATATAATATGTAGAGGAAATTATGTTTGGAAAAATTCGTACTGTAGCAATTTCTGCATTACTGACACTTACCGTTTCTGGTTGTGCGCTGACGAGCAATGAATCAACAGCTTCTGATGAAAACGTAATTAGGTCAGAAACTGAATTGAAGATTATGAAAGAAGCGACTATTGCAGGTACAATTGGTGGCGTTGCAGTTAGCGCGTTGTTAATCGAAAAGTTTGGTGATAGTTGGCCATTACCACTTAAAATGGCAGCTGGAGTTGGTGGAACTATAGCTATTCAGAAGATCGCAGAATATATCGCAATGGAACAGATAGCTAAGCTAGGTGAAGTTACATTAGAAAATGACCAAAAAGAAGCATTATTGTCGGAAGCGAAGAGAGTTAATTCTGAGTTTTCCAATCTAAATATGGATTTAAGGTCAAGTATTCAAAATAATAAAAACAATAAAAATGTACTTAAAGCTGATCTAGTTAAGGCAAAGGCAAATAAAGTTAACTCAGAAGCTATGTTGAAAGATCGCAAAGCAATGCTGAGTATGCTAGTGAAAGGGTCTGAAGAATACAATGAATATTCCAAAGAGGTTACTAAACTTGAAAAAGAAGATGCTGCGTTGGCATCAGTAATCAATGAACTTAACGATCTAGGTGTTGCAGGCGTTTAAGTGTATTAATTAGTTTAAGAATGTATAATATATTTTTATCAAGCATTTTTTCCTCTTATAATTAAGAAGAAGTCAGGTTTGTTTTAGATGTAGATATATCCTTATTAAGGGGTTATCCGCTTTCATTGATATGTGCAACATCTTATCAATGGCGGTGACTCCTTAAATAAGTAATAAATTCTGAAAGATTTTTACAAGTGTAAATATTGAAATACACTCAGTGCTGCAGTTGCTAATTTGAGCTTTGACGACCTCAAGTTATTAGTAGGTGAGCGGGGCGTTGTTGATCAAATCATTCACTTAATGCACTGTTCTACTGAAGGTTATAACAGTTATCCAACTCGGTAACTCTCAGGCATACCGAGTCTTATGACTTTGTTCATCGCTTTAACGTTCGCCAATGCTTCCCCGACTTGTGCATTGTAATCACGCAGTGCCAATTTTGGGCTGAGCAACTACTTGTATCGATACATGGCCGTTTCTGACAATGATCGTTGATGATAATCGTTTTCACGTTTCCATTGACTCAGCGCTCCTGCTTTTAAAGCCTGAACCGCTTCGTTGCCAGGATGGCCATCATCCCATTAGCCAGCATTGCTCCGCGGCGGGAGCGTCGGCTTTATCCCTTTTTGCCTGAGTACCTGATGACAGCCTTTTGTATCGTAGGCGCCATCAACACTGACTTGTGTGATTTTGCGGCGCAGCGGATTGAGCAACGTCGGTAACGCTTCATTGTCGCCAACAGCGTCTAGGCAGACGATAGCAGATATTGTCCACTTCCACTATCCTGAGACAGTCTAAACTGGAGTTTTCGCCAAATACGGCGTTTTTCCTTACCATGCTTACGCATTTTCCATTCCCCCTCGCCGAAGACCTTTAAGCCTGTGGCGTCAATAACAACATGTCCTATAGGCACACGGCTCGGTAAGCGAAAGTGAACCTCAACAGTCTTTGCACGCTTGCTGATACTGCTGTAGGACGGTGATTTCAGCGGTACATCCATCAGGACAAATATTGAGTCGAGAAAGCCTGAGCTATAGTGACTTCTGATGTACAGGAAGGAAAGAATGCAGTGTAACCTGTTGATTGATCTCGCCAGATCAACAACCAACAAGGAGTACACTTCATGGACAACAATCATAACGTTACTGAGCATAATAGACCAGAAAACCCGCTGAATGAACGACTAAAACAAGGCGCGCAGCAACTGCTGGTTCAAGCAATAGAAGCAGAAGTTCAAGCCTTGCCCGAACATTTTTCAACGCTCCAGGTGAATGGGAAACAGGGCGTCGTTCGTAATGGTCACCTGCCTGAGCGTAGGCTTCAAACCGGACGGGGCGATATTCCTGTCAAAGTACCCAAAGTCCGTGACAGAATCGGCAGCGGGATTAAGTTCAACAGCAAACTGGTGCCGCCTTATCTCAAGCGGACCAAGAACATTGAAGAGCTCATCCTCTGGCTGTACCTGCGGGGGATCTCAACGGGTGATATGCAGCCCGCCTTGGAATCACTCCTGGGCAAGCAGGCCAAGGGGTTATCAGCCAACAGTGTTTCTCGGTTAGAGCAGCAGTGGGAAGCGGAGTACGAACAGTGGCGCAAGCGGGACCTGAGCAAACGGCGGTATGTTTATGTCTGGGCTGACGGTATGTACAGCAAGGTCCAGATGGACGATAAGTTATGCCTTCTGGTTGTCATAGGTGTCGACGATACAGGCCGTAAAGAAGTCCTGACCGTTGTCGACGGGTACCGTGAGTTAGAAGCCAGTTGGCTGGAAGTGCTGACACAGCTTCAGTTACAGGGTTCGCGACAGTGAGGCTAAGAACCAACAAGACGAAGAGTTGCGGAAGCCGGAAAACGACACAGGCAATGGCTTTCAAGCTGATGAAAACAGCCGAGTCAAACTGGCGAAGGTGAGAGGGTTCAAATTACTAGCGGATGTTACCAAGGGCGTGAAATTCCAAGATAGCATTAGCGAAACCGAGGAAAACCAGCAGGGCATTGCTCTTGAATCCGTAAACCAGATTTGACCATAGCTCAGAAAGCCTTGGAGGGCACGAAAAGGGAGCTTGAAAATGCCTTTAATCATTAAAGCCGTTTCGATAGCGCCATTGGTAAACGTGAATCCTCTTCCTCGTTTCCCACGGTGCTCATTGCAGTGCCATGATTTCACTGCGGCATCATCAATCCAGAAGGTTATCGACCCGCGGTTTATTAATGCTTGATTGTATTGTTTCCAGTTGCTGATTTTGTACTTGGCTTTGCTCATCATCTGTCACTCGATTTGGGGTCTGATGATCTGATCGCGGAAACGATGATTAGTTCAATGCTTTAGGAAACAACGCCGGTGAGCGGTTAAATGACGAGCAATTGACGGAGTTTTTTGCGGCATTAGGTTTTTATCAAACGCCGATGATCGAGGCAATATTAGCTCGATTTCTTGGTGACTCAGATCTAAGTCAAGATAATGCATATCGGTCTGTTTTTGCCATGGGGCAATTGGCGTCTCTAACATCGACCAGTGTCGAAGCGCTCAAAAAGGCCTGTGTTAACAGAGAAATGCACGGCAAGAGTGTCAACTATAATGCGCTGATTCAGCTCGGAAGGCTATTCAGCAAAATAGACACTGAACAACAGGATTTGATCACCGAGGCGATTTCTCTCTATGGCGAGAATTTTCGTGGCCTCACTTCCGCAGAAAGTGCGCGGTATATAGCGATGACCGCGACGGGATCATCGATGTTTTACAAAGATACTCTGGCGAACTCAAAAATATTGGTGATAAACGCTTGCCGAAAAATGTTCGCGCAGTCGCTGCAAAAGTTGTGGCTCTTCAGGCAAGACAGGGACACGAGGCAGCGAGAGAAGACGTCGACAGACTCTTGTTGGAAGAGAACCACCCACCTACCTTCAAAAGCCTTGTAGATAGCTATAAAGGTCAGGTCTTTCCTGACAATATTTCCGAGAAATTAAAAGACAAGGCCAGACATTCAGGGAACGATGGTATGAGTAGTGCGATAATTATGGAACTTGCGGCAACCCCAACAAGGTGTGACAAAAACAGACTTTACCTATCGTCGGCGCTAGACTCTCTTGACGAATGAACACAAAGTTTAATCAGAAGTAATTGCGGAATCTTTCTATAAAAATTCATAAGTAGACTGACAAACAACATCGGCTAGGTAGCTCAAGCCCAAATATGATCTGGGCTTTTTTTGATCTATTTATTGCCCAGTTATCATTGATAAGCCCTGAACCAGATAACTCATCTAACAACCTCCCAAAAATTTATAAAATTTGTCGCAAAAGGTGCGCTATACCTCATTCATTTTGGAAGCTGGCCGCAAGCCTACGATATGGCTCATAAATCCA
>NZ_PEIB01000016.1 GCF_004116385.1 Veronia nyctiphanis
TTTCTCTGTTACCTTGCCTGATGACCTCATCGACAGCACCGACGGGAGCGGAAGCCTTGATGTCACCGTATCTGTCACTGACAGCGCGGGTAATATTGCGACCGTCACCGATACCGTTGACTACACGGTGGATACGTCAGGCCCAACAAGCAGCACCTCCAGTGTGACGCTGAACACCATTGGGCTGATGGCGTCATTAATGCGAACGAAGCGGCGCAAGACCAGACGGTTTCTGGTACTGTTTCCGGTGAATTCAACGCCAACGATGCCGTGACGGTCAGCGTCGGTAACCACACCTACTCCGCGAATGTGGATGAAGATGGCTATTTCTCAGTCACAGTTCCCGGCAGCGTTCTGGCCACCAATAGCGGGGTTGATGTTGCGTGGTGGTGTCGGATAACGCTGGCAATACCGCGACGATTAACAACTCACTGTCATACAACGTTGACACTCACGCCCCAACGGTAAACCTCACACTGGACGAACTGAACGATGGTGACACACTCAATGCGGACGATCTGACGTCCGACATTACGCTTGGCGGCAACCTCGGCGATGCACTGACTGACGGCGACACCGTTACAGTGACCGTCACCGTGGGTGACACCACTCACACCTTGCCTGTCAACGTCGATAGTGAGGGCAATTTCTCCGTTACCTTGCCTGATGACCTCATCGACAGCACCGACGGGAGCGGAAGCATTGATGTCACTGTCTCTGTCACTGACAGCGCAGGTAATGTCGCGACCATCACCGACACCGTTGACTACACGGTAGATACCTCAGGCCCAACAAGCAGTACGTCCAGTGTCACGCTTAACCCCATTGGGACTGATGGCGTCATTAATGCAAACGAATCTACACAAAATCTCACTGTTTCAGGCACCGTTTCCGGTGAGTTCAACGCCAACGATGCCGTCACGGTCAGCGTCGGTGACAACACCTACTCTGCGAACGTAGATGATAATGGCAACTTCTCGGTCACTGTCCCCGGCAGCGTTCTGGCCGACAATCATCAGGTCAACGTCACCGCCACGGTGTCAGATGATGCGGGAAATACCGCACCGATATCTGTCTCGCAGGCTATACCGTCGATACCTCAGGTCCAACGAGCAACACCTCCAGTGTCGCCCTTGACCCTATTGGTGCTGACGGCATCATTAATGCGAACGAAGCGGCGCAAAACCAGATAGTTTCTGGCTCTGTCTCGGGTGAATTCAACACCAACGATGTCGTCACGGTCAGCGTCGGTAACAACACCTACTCCGCAAACGTGGAGGAAAATGGCAATTTCTCGGTCACTGTCCCAGGTAGCGTTCTGGCAGCACACAGTGCTATTACAGTGACCGTTACAGCCACTGATGCCAGCGGCAACAGCGGCAACATTAGCACCACCGAGACCTATTACGTTGAGCCACTTCCGACGTTGTCTACTCTGAACTTGGTCCAACATGGTATAGAGGATGCATCGAGTTACCAAGAAGGCCCAGCGTGGGAGATCAGTGTCACCAATGCCAGCCCGACCAGTGGCAACCTGCACTTTGTATTTAACGACAACCAATACAGCTCCAGCTTCGGTCAGTTTGAGAATGAAATCTTTGTTGAAGGCAGTGACGGAAACCTGATCAGCCCACCGGAGGGCCAGGCTGGCCCCAACGGCGGCTGGGTTGTCGCGTGGACGGCGCCATTCATGCAAGGTGACGTCACCTTGCGGCCGGGGAAACCCAGGTCACGGTGTACCTGTTACCCAAAGATGACAATGTCTTTGAGACCAACACCAATATTGGCTTTGATGTCAGTTACAACGGCATGACATTGCGCGCTGACGGCGACAAAGAGGCCACCGTCAATGACGAGGCAGATAAGCCGACCGTGACAGATGTTTCTGATGCTTCTGTGACTGAAGGTCAAGAAGCAGTCGTTACCGTTACTTTGAGTAATACGTCAACCACAACAACTCGTGTCTTCCTTGATGCATATAACGGCCAAGCTACAGGAGGTGGTGTTGATTATAACGAGACACTCTTCGTCGATTTTGGTGATGGTCAAGGTTGGCGTGACCTTGGAGACTTCACCTATGGCAAGTGGGTAGATGTGCCCCGCCATGTGAACGCTTTCAATGTAAAAATCGGTACCGTCGATAATGGTGTCTTCGAGCCAACTGAACAATTCACCCTTCATGCCAAGGCGCATGGACAAGCAGCGGTAGTTGGAACAATTACCATCATGGACAATGATCTGATTGAAGTAACGTCTATCACCAAGTATCAGAACGGTGTCGAGAATGTTGAGGGTAAAGATAGAGACGTCGGTTGGGAGCTTAATTTATCTCAAGTATCGAATACTGAAACAGTCATCAAATTAAACATCAATGATAACCAGCATTCGGCAAGGGTTAATGAAGATTACAGCGGTACATTCACTGTGATTGATAACCAAGGTAATGAACAAACAGTAACGTTAAGCTACGGGAGTCAATGGGTGGGTGAAATCGTCATTCCGCCAAATACGAGCAAAGTAACGTTACTGGCCGAGACCCTAAATGATGACATTTACGAGGGAATGGAGACACTTACCGTCAATGCGCTCGTTGTTGGTTCCCAGACTGACTACATTACGTCTGTTGCTGTAGGTATTAACGATGCTTCAGATAAACCTAAAGTAGAATCAGTCAGCAGCCCAGATGTGTCCGAGGGCGATGCAGCCATCTTTGATGTCATCATGACAAACCAATCAACCACCTCTACTGTGGTGACACTGGAATTACAAAATGGCGCAGCCACTGCGGGGACTGATTTTAACACTGGTATGACGGTTAGCTTTGATAACGGCGCCACTTGGCAAGCATACGGATCTGGTGGTATCAGCGTCCCGGCCAACACAGACTCCTTCAAGGTACGTGTAAACACGATTGAGGATCATCACTACGAAAAAGGTGAAAAGTTCAGTTTAATTGCCTCTTCGGAATATGAGCTAGGCAAAGAAAAAGGGACTGCCACTATTGTTGATGACGAGCTGATCCCTCGCGACGTCAATGGCCTTTGGGATGTTGAGGACGTCAGTAAGCTGACACTTGAAATGCAGAACATTGTTCAAAAACTGAGCGCGAGTAACAGAAGTAGCCTCGGTTACTACTTGATGGACAGCTCAGGCAACATCATCAAATCTGAAATCATGATGGCCAAAGTAGCGGACCACAGTCATTTGAACTTCGATGTTTATCTGTCTGGTGCAGCAAAGATGGGGCTGTTTCTGATACCTAACGGTGCCACTTATGGTTTCAAAGAGGGCAGCGCCGACATCACGGTGACAAATAATGGTTCAGAAATCCGACAGAACGGTAAATTCAGCCGGGTAGTCCTTTCTGAGTCACATAAAAACCAAGGAGACTACGATAACGAGAAAAACAACAATGACCACGAATCGTTCTGGGAAGATATGTTCGGTGGCGGTGACAAAGGTCATGACGATGTCAGACTGAACGTGGTCGCCCGTCCAAAAGCGTTTGTCAATTCACGCTCATTAGACCTTGAAAATGATAGCAGAATGCTTGATACCTCGGAATTCATTAGGTCTAACAGAGTGGCGCCTCGCGCTTTCTCTGATTCTCAGAGTAATGAATCAAATAACTCGGATAGCTCTGGCCAAGAGCAAAAACTTCCCGAAATGCACACTGACTTGACGATAGATACAAGCAAAACAAGCAGTCATACCGCCAGTGTTTCTGCTGACGTCATCTCGGATTTAAACGGAGGCTTTATTCATACAGAAGAAGAGTTCTCTCTCTCTGATTTGATAAAAACAAGTCCAAGCAACGAAATCGGCGCTAGGGATGAAAGTGATGAACTGTCTGAGTTTAACGAGAAAGGCATCATTCTGGACAAGAATAGCCTCATGATTCTGATGTTGTGAACGGTTTATATGGCGGCTCTGAATCTCAAATGTTAGCAACGACGGTGGATGATGCAGCTGAGGATACCTCTTTCACGCCACTCATCAATATTAATCATGATTTGCTAGAGTCCTAATTTTCAATGCTGCGTGCTGAATTTAATCAGCTGAAAATACATTAGGTGATAGTGAAAACAGCACACATTCAGAGAAAATAGGTACTCGCCTACTAACCGAAAAACCATCCACCATGCGGGTGGTTTTTTTATGGACAAAGGGGCCCGGTGAGGGCTCCGCTTAGGGAAGGAGCATACTAAAAGGAAGGTAGTTCTCACCGGGCATGTCGGGGCAACAAGCAAAAGGCGTCATCGACAGAGACACAATAATGTAATCGTTTACATCAGCAAGGGGAAATCACTACGGTGTGATTTAACACTTCGAAAAATACAGCTTTAGCTCATTGCTTTTCATCATTTTTCATCGAGTCACTCATTTCAATGACAATTCATTTTAAATACCTTGACGTAACATGAGGGATAAATGGCCTAAGAAATCGTATTTCTACGTTATTTTGCCTGTATCGCTCAACACTTCAGGTACTCCACTTTTCTTTTTCCCTTCTCGGACCACATCACAGCAATTCATTCAAGGTACTTGCGAGTGTCTGATATTGTCTTGAATCAGCTTATTTAGGTACATCATCAGGAATCACAAAGTAGGAAGTGGCAAAGATGCAATTACGATTCGAGCCGGTCGAGGATCCGTTCGGCGACGAGGTCTTTCAGATGATGAAATCTGGGCTTTACCCATTCGTTGAAGAGGTTTTTGGCTGGGATGAAGAATTCCAAAAACGACGCATGCGTGATGACTACAAAGCCGAGTGGTTCTATTGGGTTCTCGATCAAACGGAGAAAGTCGGTTTTGTGTGTTTCAAGCCTTATGATGAGTCGCTTCACCTTCATCTTGTCGTCGTTATGGTACCGTTTCAGGGGCGCGGTTACGGAAAGCTAATCATGCATAAAATTCATGAAGTTGCTCAAACAGAATCCAGAGACATTACTTTGTCATGCTTCAAGAAAAATGAACGTGCAGTAAGGCTATATCAATCACTCAGTTATCAATTAACCGCAGAAGAGGAGCACTTCTACTCTTTTAAACGTAGCAACAGCAATCAAGAAGGATGCTAGGAGAGCAGCAAGTATTTCCCTTGAACTCCAACAGATCGGGCGTCCTATGAAAGAGTCCAGACTCCCAAACTTGACGCTGCAGTAGTCAATTCATGATTAAACAAAATGAGATAGCGATAGAAAGACAATGCCTAGCATACTAATCACCGGCGCAGGAAAAGGGCTGGGTAACGAGCTTGCCAAAATATTTTCCAGCAATGGGTGGCAACTTTATCTGGTGGTTCGAACCATTGAGTCAGCGAAAAACATCTCGCAAGAAATCGAAACCGCGAAGGTTTTTATCTCTGATATCACCAGCGAAGATTACGAATCTCAACTTCAAAAGTGGTTGGAGGGTGACACGATTGATGTTGTCATCAACAATGCTGGCGCAGGTAGCAAAGAGCCGGATATACATAGTGCAACCGCGGAGCAGTTAAAAACCGTATTTGACACCAACTGTATCGGTGTGTTTTCGACGATCAAAGGCGCTTATTCGTCATTACAAAAGGCAGAAAACGGGCTAGTGATAAATATCAGTTCGCGTCGGGGTTCTCTCAGTATGCAATCATCAGGCGCAGCAAAGGTAGTGGTTGCTCTTACTCATACCGTATTAGTAAGGCCGCCCAAAACATACTGACATTGTGCCTTGCCGACGACCTCGAAGTTGATGGAATATCAGTCGCTGCCATGCACCCTGGCAGACTGCTCACTAAAATGGCGCCAAATGATGCTGCTATGACACCCATGAAATCTGCCGAGTTAATTTATGACGCTATCGCCAAAGGCCAGATAAACAGTCGTGATTTCCTTTGCATGGAAACAGGAAAGCTCGCGTGGTAAACCATCAGTTGGAGAAAGAAAGTATGACAACAGTAAACTGGGGCTTTGGTCCGGCAAAGTTAACTTGGCTGGCGGCCTCGGCTGATATTGACCTGAATAACGTCACCTCCGTTCACGGTTATCTTCTCCACAATAACCAGCTCGCCATTGTGCAGAATAAACGAAAAGGTTTCGAAATTCCGGGAGGGCACGTTGAAAAAGGAGAGACATTGGAGGCAAGCCTACGCCGTGAAGCGCTAGAAGAGGCTTGCGTGACTATTGAGAAGCCAAAACTTCTTGGTTTCGTGGAGGTGAATAATAGTAAGAACCCCGAATTCCCTGACGACAGCCCATACCCCAAGGTTGGTTATCTCGCGTTTTTTTGTGCAGATATTAGAGAGCTCCTCCCTTTCAGTGCGGAATTTGAGACCAGCCATAGGCAATTTATCGAACCATCATCATTGCCCAAGGCGCATCATGCTTGGAATTCTGTTTTTCAACAATCATTAGAGAACCTTTCGCAGCAAGTGAATATTGGTGACTAATAATTTGATTGCTGGCGTTGATTAACTGAATCACGTAAAAATAAAAGGTCGGTGTGTCAGCGGCACTCAAATAGTAATGAGAGTGGGCATCTCCGCTGACATGCCAGAAGGAGCTTGCTGGCCACCGAAAGAGATAGTTTGTAACTCAAGATTGTTGTTCGACGTTCTCATACACACACTATCTATCTGGTTATTTACATACCAGTGATCCTTTCTATTTCACGACTGAACAAACACATTCTTTTCAAAATGCTGTCTGTCATTTACACCCTCAATATCAAACAAGAAAGGGAAAGAGGGAAGAATATTTACTATCAGGCCCCTGAATATAATTGAAAGAAAATGTTAGGAAAAGTCGTTATTTAGAAAGAGAGCCCGACGAAAAAACAGCACCCCGCAGAAGAAATGGGCGCTGATACTAGTCGTATGCCTGGGAGGAAGTTTGCAGGCCGTCGGGCAACGTCAAAAAATGACAAAAGGTTACAGTTGGCGTAACACGGCGCGCACAATATACAACACATCACACTTCTTATAGTGCTTCTACACAAATACGAGATATCACTCGTAATGTAATCGCTACCATAAACTCAGAATCGTATATAACGAGCATCCGGCTAATGGTTACCAGGCTCAAATGAAGGCAGCTGTTTGCATTAAGTATTTAGTAGTAAAAGATTCATATGAACCCAAGGCACAAAAGCATACAAAAGCACACACTAAGTGCATAATTTGCTGTACGTTTATCATAAGTACTCGAAGTTCGAGTTTAACCCATCACCAATCAGTGAGGTGCTTATGTCTGAATTAATGATTAAATCGACAGTGGTTTCATTACAAAACGGTGCTGTAAGAGTAGATGGTAAGCTTGTAATGTTTGATTCAAAGGTTCAGTTTGAACCGTTCAATCCACAGGCGTATTTGGGGCCTTACACTTTTAAAACTGACTCCATTGCCCATGTGGAGAAATGCCTTGGAAAAGGCGCAGGGGTATTTCCTGTAACGACAGATGCAATCAGAATTACACTCAGTAATGGTGATGAGTACGAGTTTATCGTTGCCAATGCAGATGATTGGGTAGAAATGCTATGTCGATTACAAAACACGTCAACACAAATCTAACCCCATTACCTTTCTTCCAGCCCGTTTAGTTGAGCCGATACTAAACGGGCTGCTCTCAATATTCTTCCCCAGGACCGCAAATTTCATAACAAAATCAATCACTTTACAAAGCATCATTCAAAACGTAAAAGACGTTGTTTTTACCGGAGAACTCGACGGATTGAGCGCCTATTCCAAAGCAGACATCACCACTAATGGCACTTGAACAACGGAGCGCAAAGAAGGTGCTCATGATCATAAGCCTAAACACACTGAGCATTTTACAGACATTGGAGACCTTGCATTAAATTGTATTGGGTTCAATAGCTTTGGATTATTTAAAAATAACTTGCAGGAGTAAAGAAAAGCCCCGGAAAACCTGCATCTCGCTTAGGGATGGGATGTAGGCTTATTATTTACGCTTCGTAAGGAAATATCAAAGCTACCGGGTAAAAATAAGAAAACATGTAACTTAGAGACTCACGTTACTGAATTAAACATACGTTTTAAATAAACGCTGCTGCTTTTGCGATACACAATCGGCTCTTTACAATTAGTAACAGCAATGACATTGCTTTTATTCACATAAAAATCACTGAGTGCAACATCCTTCCGGGCTGAACAGCAAATATTCCTGCGACGATACACGCGCCAAAGTATAAACCGATCATTTCATTTCGATGCGTTTTAATGTTACCCCGTTTCGCGGCTAAATAAGCTTTTGGTACTGAAATCAGCGCGAACACGCTCAATATGTGTATTGGGCCAAAGTGTCCTAACACTTGAAGGCCTACCCGGGCCTCAATGCCTAAAGATATCGCGGCTGTCACAAACATCAGCACCATAAACGTTCTGCCAAAAAGTTTATGCAGTGCCCCGCCCTTTTTCATCATCATGACCAACGTCCCAAGCAACATGGCTGGAAGAATTGTAAACAAGTGGCTGTAAATCAAAAATTGTTGGCTCATGGTCTGTCTCTATCTCTGTGTGCTTTGACGTTGTGGACATATTATCTAGAGACATGAGTGTACATATGATGCTGCGATAAATTGCTGCTATGGGGGATGAATGGCATTTGCAGAGTATTAACAGTCACGAGATTTATCCCCAATAATGGTTAATATCTTGAAAATATCCTCTCTATGCTGATGAATTCGACAGCGCTCAGTGTTAGCGTTTTCATTATCACCTTGTTGCTGTTGGACTTACTCACTGTATGAAAAAGTACTTACTCGCGCTCACTGTATTTTCTGGTATTTGTGCTGCTGAAGAATCAACCAATGGGTGGCTTGCACTTCAAGCTGGCGACCATCAAGCTGCTTTTCAGCATTATATGAATGCTGCGGAAAATGGTAACGCCGATGCTCAAAACAACCTTGGCAGGCTGTACCAAGGCGGAATAGGGGTAGAGCGCGATGTTGAACAAGCCCAAAAGTGGTATAGGTTAGCCGCAGAGCAAGGATTACGCGTTGCTCAAACCAATCTCGCTGTGATGTATTTTGAGGGCAAAGAGACAAAGCAAAATTATAAGCAAGCCATGCATTGGTTTCTCAACGCCGCTGAGCAAGGGTCACCCGCAGCTAAATTTTACATTGGTAAAATGTTCCTTGAGGGGCTGGGTGTAAACAAAGATTATCAAGAAGCAATCGGTTGGTTTATTCAATCTGCTGACCAGGCTTTGCCCCCGCTGAAAATACCATTGGGCACACTTTCCAGCATGGCCTAGGGATCGTAAAGAGTGATAAAGACGCCGTTTACTGGTACAAAAAAGCAGCTGCTCAAGGGCTTCCTAATGCCATGAGTAATCTTGGCTTCATGTATTTACACGGTTTGGGAATCACAAAAGACGAAGAAGCAGCAATACGATGGTTTAGGCTCGCCGCGGAACAGAGCGATCCTTATGCCCAAAATACGCTTGGCGTCATATATGAAACTGGCGATATCGAACCAAAAGATTTACGTATTGCGCTTGATTGGTATCGAAAAGCAGCCATGTCTGGATATGAAGCAGCACAAACCAACCTGGGTTTGGCACTTTACAAGGGCCATGGAACCCAGATTAACTTCTCTGAAGCATTTCACTGGTTTACTGAAGCCGCGAAACAAAAAAGCACAACAGCCGAACTCTATCTTGGCCTGATGAACAAGAATGGCGAGGGCGTTAAACCTGATCCTATTGAAGCAAATAAATGGCTTCGCTTGGCCGCTGAAAAAGGCCAAGCTAACGCGCAGTTTTATGTAGGACAAATGGCTGAGCAAGGTGTTGGCCAGCGGAAAAACATCGAAGAAGCCATTCAGTTTTATCGCCAAGCCGCAGAACAAAACATCGCGGAAGCACAATTCAATCTCGCTTTACTACTAGAGAAAGGGCCGAAAGACTATGTCAATCTTGAGGAAGCAGCTAAATGGTATAAAGAGGCTGCCGAGCAAGGCATTGTCGATGCGCAGCTTAACCTTGCCCTGATGAATGAAGAAGGCCGAGGAGTAACGCAAAATATTGAGCAAACTGAGTTTTGGTATAAAAAAGCGGCTGAGAGTGGTAATTCTGGTGCACAGAATAACCTAGCGCTCATATATTTCAATGGTATTGCTTCAAAGCCAGACTATCAAAAGGCAGCTTTCTGGTTCGAGAAGGCAGCGAGGCAAGGCCTGAAGGAGGCAGCATTCAACCTTGGTTTTGTATACGCAACGGGAAAAGGCGTCACTCAAAATGGTCACCAGGCCGTTTTTTGGTATACGAAAGCGGCTGAGAAGAGCCACAGAGATGCGCAATATGCACTTGCTGAGATCTATTTTGATGGCCTACTCGGCGTAGCAACAACGATAAGCAAGCCGCATATTGGTTCAAGCTTGCCGCACAACAAGGCCACACTGCGGCACAAAATAATATCGGCGTCATGTACAAAGAAGGACGTGGGATATCTCAGGATTTTGTTCAAGCCGGTATTTGGTTTGAGAAAGCCGCAAAAAAAGGGAATCACCTTGCGCAAACCAATATTGGTCAATTATATCTTCAAGGAAATGGCGTCGAAAAGAATGTCAAAGAGGCTGAAAAGTGGTTCTTGTTAGCCGCTAAGCAAGATGATGTAATTGCACAGACCAATCTAGGTTTTCTCTATTTACAAAGTGGAATCAAAGATGAGCAACTTGCCTTTAAATGGTTTTATAAAGCGGCTGAACAAGGGTATGTCACGGCGCAACACAACATTGGGGTTGCCTTCGATCAAGGCATAGGCACTGCCCCTGATGCTGAAAAAGCGGCAGAGTGGTATAGAGAGGCAGCACTGCAAGGTAATAGCGCGTCTCAATTTAACCTCGGCGTGATGTATTTCAACGGGCAAGGTCTGAAAGAGAACAAAGAAAAGTCACTCAAATGGCTGATTCTGGCTGACCGAAATGGTTTTGCCAATGCGCGTGAAGTCAGGCAGTCTATTGCGGCACAGCTGCAGAAGTCCGCTCTTGATAAAGCTGAGAAAGCCGCTGATGCCTGTTTAGAATCTGGTTATAGACAGTGCGTGTAACCACTTTTAATCTCTAAATAAAGCCGCCATTCGCGGCTCTCCTCCCTAAATCGCCACAATTCTGCAAGCAATATTATGATTTAATGATGATTTCATGTTGATTATTATTTTCTATTTAACCAGACACTTTCTCTGCAAAAAAGCCAGCAATACATATATTTTGCTTAGAGGTATCACGTAAAATGCTTTCAGCTTGAGCGAAATTACTATAAGCATCATAGGCATAACCCTATAGTCACTCTTTAACAACGTAAAATTAGTGTTAAAAATGTAATCAGGAAAAGGTTTATGACCACTGATGTAATTATGCTTTGTCAGTTTGTCGCTGGCTGCGCCTTGTTGATTGGGATTATGTGTTACCGAGTAGCGAAAAAGAAAACACAGTCTCCAATACTGTCTGCACTGATTGGCGGTATCTTATCGGTTTGCCCACTTTTAGGCTTACTGTACCTTTTGGTGCTGATAAAGCGGCCAGACTTGCCCAACCTCCGACAAAGGCTTGCTAGTCATCAGTCATTTCCCAGCAGGTAAATGGCTAGCCCGAGACCATAAAGATACTGCAAAGGAAGGAAAGCAGTTCTCTACGATTAAGCCGAGTGCATCAGGGGTCGGCACTCGGGCTCACCGGTTGGTACGTCGTGAAAATCCAACTGACCCAAATTAATTGATAGCCTTGTGATTTTCTAGTGGAATGGCGAGTTTTGCGAGACGATGTATTTCATTTGTATTATCTAGGGATAACCAATTACGCATTTTCCGCGCACTGCGTCTGAATTTTTCAATTAGGCAGCCACCTACATGATCGAACTGACAGCCATGTGCTTTTTTTTATCCTGACATTACTGACCACTGCAGACCCAACCCGACTAAAGCTGCTCATTTTCTGGCAATGTACGCTTTTTGTTCAAGTGCCGAATAGCAGCGTCCATCATGCTCTCAATGGCATCAGCCGCGCCCGACAGGCTAAACCTCGACACTTGAAACTTGCCGCTTTCCATTGGTACGGCAATCCCAAACTGACTGCCCTGCAATATCGCAAGGTCAATATCATCATAAGGCTCAAGCACCATGACATTCTGGGAGCCAAAGGTGTCACCACAGTGAAGTGTGACATGAATCGCTGCATACTCAGAATTCACCAACGCCGGGTATTCAAATCCCTTTTCACAGGTAATATCAACGCCGACAAGGAAAAGGCATTTCTCGCTGTCAAAGTAACAGTACTTGCCAAATATATCGTTGCTATTGTTCACCGTCGCAGCAAAGTAGTATTCCGCACCATCAGTATTGACCATCCAATCCCTATGGAACTCTTCAGCAGCCAGTAATGTCGTGCTGTAAACACATCCAGCTAAACACAATGCCTTTATCTTCATTGTTCTGTCCGAAACTAGTCACCCCTTATTAAGGTGTAGGACAGAACAGGAGTCTTGACTAATTGACGGAAGTTACGCTCTCATCAAACTCAGCGCACTAACAAGGCCATCCCTTTCGTTTTTCTGATACGGCAAAGGGCTTCCCAGAAAAGAATCTACATCTTTAACGTCACTGAATATAAGAATGTTCGCCTGGAAGTAAACGGATAAAAAACCAAATCGGAAGAGAGTGAGAAGTGTTGATCATTTATAGCATTAGAGAAAAAATGCCCGAATTACCCAGTGGCAAACACTTCGGAGGGGATTGGTAAAACCACTTAAACAGTAGACCAGCATAGCTGGAATTCGGGCTAAAACAGTCGCAGGAACTACCCTGCTATGGACAAGCAACATAATATTCTTATTTTTAGTTTTATGAATAGCATCAATGACTATATGAGAAGTAGATTCCAATATATTTACTTCATATAAAAATCAATACCTGAAGTATCGTAGGGTGTTGACTTGCCTATGAATGATAAACAACATGCCAGCAACACCTCGCGATATACTAAAACGTAATTAGTCTGGGAGTTCAGGATGATGCTTAAGATAGCTAGGCTCGACCATATTGTTCTAAGAACAAACGACGTGAGTAACATGGTGCGTTTTTATTGTGAGGTTCTTAACTGCCATGTTGAGCGTACAACAGATCCGGAGATAGGACTGACTCAGATTCGAGCGGGCTCTGCACTCATTGACTTAGTTGACGTAAATAGCTCACTCGGTAAATCGGGAGGTGGCGCGCCTTCGCGGTCAGGAAATTCCCTTGATCACTTCTGCCTGCTCCTCGAAAAAATTGACAATAACGCACTCCTCGAACATTTGAGTGATCATCACGTCAAACACAGCGGTTTTGCCAATCGTTATGGTTCGGAAGGCTTTGGTCCATCTTTATATATCGAGGACCCTGATGGCAATACTGTTGAACTGAAAAGTGAGCACAGCAGTCGTTAAACGATCACCGTTTTTACTTACAACGATCACACTGATAAGAATACGTTGTAAACAGAATATTTATTTATTTCTCCCATCACATCATCTCTCCCTTGAACCATCTAACGCAATGTTTTTACATCATTAAAATTGTGGTTAGTGATGAAGACAACACAACTAGGAAGACCAGAGTACCATCTTCTTGATGCTGCTATTGAAGAGTTCTGCCAACAATACTGCTGGGCTCATGATGTTCAATCGATTGACATCGAACAAAGGAGTGTACTTGAGATATTTCCTTCAAGTGGCCACTCGGCATACCGGAGGATCATGACCAACACTTACAATGATTTTGCATCAGTAAGCACATTTTTACTTTCAATCGGTTTTGCTAGTCTGAAATCAACCATCGGTAGTCAACATGTCGAGTTTCACTATCAATATAAAGTGCTCCAACGCACACTATTACCATCTCATCACATTGCAAACTAGCCTGAGTATATGCAGTCAAACACGTCACATTTCACTCTCGCCAGCAACGTAAAATATCAGTTAATAGAAATAATCTTATTCATGAAAATACCATTACTGATAATTATGTAAATATAACACTCCTTTATTTTGACCTTCTCAAAGTCTCAATCCCGGTACGTCATTATTGCGCCACGAAAAAAACTAAGTACGTCCCAGAAGTACTTAAGTAAGACACGAAATAAGACGTTAAGTCAGGATAAGAAAGGGAGAGATAATGAAAAGGTTAATACTGGCAAATCTGATTGTTGTCGCACTCACAGGATGTGAAGGGAAAGGGAGCAGCACGACGGTATTCCCAAATAGCGAAACAGTTTTTTCCGATACCAATGCGAATTCGTCGTCAGACACGAATGACGACACCAATACTGGTACTGATTCGCCCCCCTCGGAAACGCCAACAGGAGATACAGGAAACAATAGCGATAACGACAATACCGATTCGAGTGGAAGCTCAGATAGTAATGCTGACACACCTCAAAACAATGAACCATCGAACACCGGTGACACCAACACAGACACAGGAAACGACGGCTCAAGCGGTGATTCGAACGTAACACTAGACAACGCATCTGATTGCTATAACCCAAATCTAATAAGAACCGGATACAGATACGAAGCCACTTATTCATTGAAAATAGAAAATCAAAACTTCGTCACTTATGACTCATTCTCTGTTCTGTCGCCAGCGACAGAGAACGGTCGAAATGTTGTTTCTGTGACTTACTCCAGTCGAGTCAGACCAGAATCTAGCCCTAACCAACTCATTTTTAGCTATTACACAAATAACAGTGTTGCTCTGGATGACAGCAATAAAACAATGACACAGTTCAGTAGTTCAAACTACACAGATAGCTCTTATACCCGCTACGAACCTAACGGGCTTATAACACCTTTTGATATTGATGAGGGTGAGACCATTGAGGCACCCATTATTTCGGTTATCACCTCGAAAGGTTCACAGTCACAAGTTTCAACATTAAAACTCAAACATACCTTTCTCGGTCACAAGCAGCTTGTCTTCGGGAATATCTCATACAATACGTGCGAATTTATTATCACCAAAACACGCACAATCAATGATGAGATTACCACAACAAGTGACGTGGACTATGTTGCCGTTGGAACAGGCCTGATTGTTAAACGTATAGAAAAAGACAGTGTCGGTAATATCATCTCAACGAAAAGCTTAAAAGAGTTTACTCCCCTACCAGACGCTCAATAGAAAATTTTCATACATAAATGGCATCGCATATACAGATATGAATACATGCGTTGCCCTCTCACTTGTTATTTCGAAACCTGACTTTCTTCGTTATTCGCTATATTTCTTATTAGGTTAAAAGCTCTATACCTTCACTCTCATCATTAAGAATATGTATATAAGTTGCGTAAGATTAATGATCCGCTCTGAAATCACTGTCTGAACTTGAGCACTACCGATATATTGACGATTCTCTTCGCAGCATGACCAGATAAATAAATATTATCAGCTGGCAGAGGTGTTAAATACTATTTGTTTTTTAATAATTTAGATGCATCTAAAAGATGCACCCTTTGACAAGGTGGCGTAACTATGGATGGTAAAGTTGTGGTTAAACCGCTGATATTAACAAGCTCAATGTTAGTCTGTATTTGGTTTTCTGCTCATTCACTAGCAGCTTCAGATGAAAAAGGAAAAGAACATATTTCCCTAGCACAAGCTTTAAATATCCAAGACGACAGGCTCACCATTCTCAAAGCGTTTTCTTCTGCAAACCGGGTTGTTAAACACCCAAAACTTACCATGGCAATGTTCAATCAGTTTAAACCCAAACCCAACTACATCCTGAGTGGTCAGTACAAGGCCGCAATATTATTAGACAAGCCGTTCTATTTTCATCCTGACAAAATCAAGATAGGCATAGCGTCAGAAGTAAAAACACTCGGTGCAGAAATCATGCTGGTAGATACCAAAAAAAGCGAGATTTTGCTCCGCAAACCCATGAAGAATGAGTACTTACAGATAGATACTGACCCATCTTGGCCAGAAAATATAAGGGTTGTAGCCAACTTACAATTTAAAAATGGCTTCGACGTAATCAAAACCGACGTGACTTTCGCACTGCCTGTTGCAAGGCTTTCGAGTGAAAAAGAACCTTTTGTTTCAGAGGATCATATCCTTATACCGCTGAAGCTAGAATCTGAAAAAAAAGGGTTATTCCGATTTAAAGGTTTCTTGTTCAATGAAAGTGGCATTCCAATCATTTCATTATCAGAAACCCAACTTATCGATCAGGGCACGAATAACGTTGCCATGAAAGTGAGTAAAGAACTCATCGAGTCAGCGAGAGAAAAATTCAGGCACTTTGATGTTCAAAATCAAACCCTCACCATTCACAACCTTGCCGTAGAACAAGTGTGTCAACATACAGGAAAGGTATTAGCGCAAGGTCAAAGCGAAAAAGCTGTCATCAACCTCAACAGCTTGTAAATCTCGTAACCCCGCTAGCATCTTCATAGCTGCATACTTCGGTAATCTGGTCACCTCATCAAATCACAGAATGCGATTGATATAATGGCAGGTAACACCACTGCCTATGGATATATGCGTCAACCCACAATTGTCGTGTGGAAAACATATTTTCACATCAGTCTGCAGATATTCGTTAAGTATTTCGCGAAGCATATGACCGTGACTAACAACAAGGATTCGCTTGGCCTGTATCTCATTTATTGTACTGACTGACTGCCTGACACGCGAGAGAAAGGCACCGGCTGATTCATCTTCAGGTGGAAAAAGCTCTCCATTGGCGTCAAACACAAAATCTGCGGGCTCAGGCGAAATCAATTGGTCAACACCGATGTTCTGCCCCTCTGCAAGCGCAGGCAAGATATTTACCGAGATATCAAGTTCACGCTTTATGGGTGCAATGGTAT
Source organism: Veronia nyctiphanis (assembly GCF_004116385.1). Taxonomy (GTDB): domain Bacteria; phylum Pseudomonadota; class Gammaproteobacteria; order Enterobacterales; family Vibrionaceae; genus Veronia; species Veronia nyctiphanis. Next base: position 16,845 of record NZ_PEIB01000016.1, read on the forward strand.
CTCTCGCTCTCAAACAAGGAGAGCACATGATGATATCAAGGTTGAGGTCAAGAAGATCTGGAATGATGCGCTCGGCATCCATATAGCCTTTTTGTGTCAAAGGCTCACCGGGGTCAGAAGAGTAAGAACCATTGCAGTTAGATAACGACTCTGCATGCCGCAAAAAAAATATATCCATAGCGCTCTCCTCTCGCAAATACATTCAAGACCTGATACGAAAAAACGCAACCGATAGGTCTTAATCAATTGCATAGATAAAACGCACCGCGTTATCTAAGAAAAAGGCTAACAGCGAAGGAAGAAAAATGAACCAGAGCGAAGGAGGAAATCCGACTGAGGACTAACTTTTTGTTAGGTAAATAAATTGTATTAAACACCGCTAGGCATCAAAGCATTGCAAGTTCTATATTTTATCGATGTAATTAAACAACAAGAACGACACGCCATTTATAAACAGTGTATGATCATCCCGCGTTTACTCGACGTCGCCCAAAAGCAGTTACCCAATATCAGGGACCTAGCGGAGCCTTATCATGATGCTTGTTTTCAAATACCTAATTACCGCAGCCGTTGTTGTTCTTATCTCAGAAGCTGCAAAGCGCAATGAACACCTTGGCGCACTATTGGCGTCTCTTCCAGTGATTACCGTTTTAGTACTGATTTGGCTTCACGTTGAAAAGAGCACACCCGAGCAAATAACCAGCCATGCCTTCTACACGTTTTGGTACGTCGTGCCTACTCTGCCAATGTTTCTCATTTTTCCTTGGCTATACAGTCAGCTCGGATTCTGGATTGGTCTGGGTCTGAGTGCCGTAACAACCGTTGTCATCTTTTTTGTATGGGGACTGGTTGTCCGGCAATTTGGAATTGAGCTTTGGTAACACTGAGCACGAGGCCAGCCTAGAGCAGGATTGTTTGACCTGTTTCGAGAGATTTTTTGGCCGCATCAGCCAGTTGGAGTGCACGTAACCCATCATCTCCCATACACTGTGGTATTGACATACCACCGAGTACGTCAACAAAATGTTGCCACTCAAGCTGAAAAGCCCGTTGGTATCGGTCGTAAAATTCAAATTGAGGCGTCGCCCTGACACACCCTTCATCGCCCCAATGTTCTACCTGCGTGTCAGGTGTATTATCGGCTCTAAGCAAGCCTTTACTACCATGAAGTTCGATACGTTGATCATATCCGTATCCGGACCGGCGACTATTAATAATGGTTGCAATGGCACCAGAGCGAAATGTCAATACAATGACCGCCGTATCCACATCACCTTCGTCGGCAATATTTTGGCTAATGAGCGCACTGCCATGGGCGCTTACAGACACTGGCTCATCGTCTAAGATATATCTCGCCATATCCAAATCACGCAGTGACATGGACTTGAAAAGGCCACCCGAGTTTCGGATGTATTCCAGTGTCGGTAGTGATGGCTCGCGTGAAATGATGGTAAGAGACTCAGCAACGCCAATCTGGCCACTTTCAAATTGCTCGCACAATGTGCGAAATTGAGGGTCATAACGACGATAATACCCCACTAAGAATGGCACATCATGTTCCCGTACAACCTCCAGGCAACGGGTGATACGTTCTGGATTTAAATCTATTGGCTGCTCGCAAAAGATTGCCTTGCCATGCCTTGCCGCCATCTCAACCAAATCAGCATGTGTATCAGTGACTGAGCAGATACACACCGCACGTATCGACTCATCAGACATCACTTGCTCGGCGGTGAGTATATTAACGCCGTAACTGTCTGCGAAATTTTCCGCATACTGTTGATGAGATTCAACAATACCTGCAATCGCTGTTTTTTTGTGCATGGCGATGCTTTTCGCTCGCACATGCCCCATACGGCCTGCGCCGAAAATCGCTACCTTATACATTCGTTACCTGCGTCTATTTATTCAACTTCAGACAAAACGTTGAAACCAGCATGCCGGATAAATCCCTTCTGGCAAAGATGCGTTTTTTGGATGTTTGATTTGACGAAGGGAGCGCTTTCTTTCAACGACTCAATGAGTAATTAACCATAATTTTTGTCAGCCACACAAAACAAATTAGCGGTAATAGAGCGATGTTATTCAAGATGAGAAATTTGCATTGGTCGCGCATAGATTTATTGATAAGCAACGTTTGTTTACGTTTTTGAGCCGAGAATCCCCGGCTCAAACATTAGCTTTGAAGCGTTCTAATTATGCCACTTTGTTATCTTTTATCGATTTGTCCTTAACGAGACGATATGACACTAAATCTTCGATTGTCAGTACTGGCATCCCCATTTTCTGACCAAATGCGATGACTTCAGGTAACCTCGCCATCGTTCCATCAGGGTTAGTTAGCTCACATAACACCCCATACGGTGAACGACCTGAAAGGCGCATCAAGTCTACCGTTGCCTCGGTATGCCCTCTGCGGCCTAGCACGCCCTTTGCGTTCGCTTTGAGGGGGAATACATGCCCGGGACGACTGAGATCGGAAGGCACTGCATTATCAGCAATCGCCGCTTTAATTGTCGTCACCCTGTCAGCCGCAGACACCCCTGTTGTGACGCCCTGTGCAGCTTCAATCGATACAGTAAAGCCTGTCTGATTGGCGCTGGTGTTGCGTTCTACCATCATAGTTAAGTCGAGCTGTTTCACCCTCTCCTCTGTCAGACAGAGACACACAATTCCGGAACATTCTCGGATCATCAACGCCATTTGTTCAGGCGTTAAGGTGTCAGCGGCGAAAATAATATCGCCCTCATTTTCGCGATCTTCATCGTCGACAACTAGCACGCCACGACCGGCCCGAATTGCAGCGAGACCTGCCTCAACGCGTTCAAACGCCGAACCAAATGATGTTAACAAAGACTGATTCATGGTAATTACTCCCTTCATTTTGCTACCAGAATCAGGGCATAGAAAAGCAGTGCGCCAGCCACGAATGCAGCCGGGCGAGACCATCATGTCACCATGTGGCCCAAAGAAGACGGTCGGTGATCATTCACCTTATTTACTCTCGCAAGTTTCACTCACGAAATAGCAAAGCCGCCCCTTAATACGAGGTAACCTCCACTGATTCTCTCCCATCCGGACTATGACCGTCGGCTCTGGATTCACACCAGATCTGCTGACCCTACAAAACAACATGCAGGCGCTCGCGGGCTGAACAAAAAAGATTTGTCTTACCGCCGGTGGGGAATTCCACCCCGCCCTGAGAAATCAGAAAAATAGTAATTGAACAGATGGTAGAAATGCAAGTAGATGAATAGTGTGATGGATTGTTCAGTCGGCTAAGACCTCATCGTTAATCCAACGGTGAAGCATCTGACCAAAGACGGTCGAAGCATCAATATCAGGGAATCGATTTTGTAATGATTCACCAATTTCATTGATGCTATAGCCCTCTTTCATCCAACTCAGGGCTGTCGCTTCGTGGGCTAAAACACTGCGAAAATGCGGGGAATGCCCTTTTCGCCATACCAGAACATCAACGGGCTGCGGCAGTAAGATCACGGGTGGTGGCGCGTTTTCCTGATCGATGGCATGCCAAATGTCTAGGGTATTACAAGTATGCTTTGTTAACGTCACTGTCGGCACGGGGAATAACCGAAAATTTTCCGGGTCGCGACTGACAACAAGCGGTAAGGTCTCCATCGTCAATACGCCACTGTCTTCGCCATCAAAGGCCCGCCTTAACAGCCAATCTAGTTCAGCGAGTTCTGCAACTTCTTTGTCTTCAGATAACTGTTTTAAGAGAAACTCAGCAAACTTGTCACCGTAATAACCGATATTGTTGTAGGTGGACGGATGTTGCTCAACATACGTCTTTGCCAATTGATTAAACCAATCATCGCCAAGATAGATTGCAGTGTGCTCGAAGTTTTCTCTCAATACCTCAATGAGGCGGATACGGTAAGCATTATGATAAATATCTAAACGCCCTTTCGAAGGTAAGCGCCCTTCTCTCTGACTTACCCAATCGGCGCTGCGGCTTTTTTCAGATAAAACAATGTTTTGAAAATAGCCCTGTAACGTCTCGAGATTCATGCAGCACCCTCTGCTCTGAGTGTTTTATCAGCAATGATCCGCGCTGTATCGAGCTCATCAAGTAATTCTTTAAGAGGTGGAATATTGTCATCTCGCTCAATCATGGTCGGCACCTCACCAAACCTTTTCAGAGCGTAGGCGTACAAATCCCAAACGCCATTACAAACAGCATGATCATGAGTGTCTATCAGATGATCATCATTATCTTGGTGACCCGCGAGATGAAATTGGCGAATCTGATTCTTTGGTACACCATTTATAAAATCAATGGCCGAGAAACCATGATTAAATGCACTGACGTAAATGTTGTTAATATCCAGCAATAACTGACAGCCTGTCTGTTTACATAAAGCCGTGAGAAATTCCCATTCGGCCATTTCAGAATCTTTAAATTCCACATAGCTGGAGACATTTTCTATCACTAACGGACGCTGTAATACGTCTTGCGCATGGTGAATATTCTGAGCAACCACATCGATGGCTTCATGAGTAAAAGGCAATGGCATCAGGTCGTGAAGTTTACGACCATGAACCCCGCTCCAGCATAAATGATCAGATACCCACAAAGGCTGAACTCTCTGCTCAAGCTCTTTCAAACGCCTTAGATAATCTTCATCGAGACCATTGACTGAACCAATGGAAAGCGCAACACCATGCATTGTGACAGGATACATTTCACAAATTCGGTCGAGCATAGCCAGCGGCTTTCCGCCATTGACCATGTAATTATCAGAAATGACTTCCAGCCAATCTACAGGCTGTTTTGCAGCCAGAAAATCCGTGTAATGCTGAGTGCGCAAACCGAGTCCAAAGCGTAAAGTCATTTCTGTTTCTCCTTGCTAAAAATCAAACGTCAGAAATAACGCCGCCTTTATCAAGGCATTGCTTGGCTGTCATCGCTTTAAAACCGTGACCACCACAAGCATTTTGCCCTTTACAAGCATGTTCTGCAGTTTTGCAATCTGATTGGCCTTTGCATGAATGGATTCCATAACAATGGACTTTATCGCCAGCACCGATCGCAGCACCAGAACTTCCTGCAGGTGTTTCAGCGGCAAACGCACTTGTGCTCATGGCAACAGCCAATGCAACTGACGCAAAAGTAGCGTTTTTTTCAATCTTACTCATCGTGTTTACTCCTTGTCGTGTGGTAGACAGCCATTCATTAATCATGAAGTGATTGGCTAGTATGTACTCTTGTCATATTCCACAGAGCAGACCTTGAGCATTGGAAAAAAATTTCATGCGCACTAATACACGAAGACCAAATAGACTATTAAATGACTGATTTATATGAATATAAAAATCACATTTTTTCGAAACGAAGACGATCTTTATATCGATAGATATAAAACAGGCTGTGAAAAAGAAAGAGAAGTGGCTTAATTAACTTTTCGGAGGCTTATTTTGGGGGATATTATCGAAAAACGAAAAGCACAGTAGCCCAGCATTTAACGCACTACTGATACTTTTCTTTGCGTTATTTATCAAAGCTTGTTTTTCGCTTTGGCAAACCACTCCAGCGTTTTGAGTCTTTGTTGCTCGCCATACAAATCAACAAACTTTTTCGTCATGTAGTCCTTGGGCGAATTTAACGCTTTGATTCGTTCTTCTATGTAAGATGGGGTTAGCTCTTCTCCACAGATTACGGTAATGCAATGTCGCCACTCTTCATAAGAGTTAGGAATAAGTGCAGTACTCATTTTTGTCTTTCACCTCTTTTAACGTGATATTTGCGTCGACCTTGATATCAATGATTTCTAGAAATCAGTCCTTAAACTGTAGCTCTTTCATTTCCATCAATGATTTTACATCCGCGCAATACTCTGCTGTTGGCCTAATCAAAAGCCTCGGGATGCCTATTGGTTCTCCTGTTTCCATGCAATAGCCGTAAGAGCCCACACGGATTCGCTCTAACGCTGAACGAATTTTCGGTAACAGTTTCTGCTCTCTATCAACAATCCGAAGCGCCATGCCAGATAGCTCCTCTGATGTTGCACGATCGCTCACATCGCTGGAATCCATTGGGCTGACCATTTGCTCCTTCGCCGCCTGAATTCGAGCTCGCGTCGTATCATGGAGTTCAATAAGCCGCTGTTTAAAAAAGGCTAATTGAGATACATCCATGTAGTTTAATTCTGGTTGCTGGAGAATTTGCTCTTCAGTCAAAGCCTTTATGTCAGGGTTTATAACGTACACTCGTCGCACTCTTATTTTGATACGTTATAACATAACAGTCTTGCAAACATACAACGGATGACCCCACAGAGGAAGAAGTCGGCCGCAAAAACAGCGAAGAGAAATGAGTCGTACACAAGTCCACTGCGCATTCAGTTAGAGTTTCAAACTAATAAAATTCAAAGAGTAGCGAGCGGTGTTCGTGTCAAGCCATTGAGTAGTCTGAATCCAAACTTTGCGGTCCAACATGAGTCGAGATCGCAAATCGTTTCGAGAAAAAGCTGTATGGCTATGACACATCAATGACATCATTTTTGTGATGTTATAACATCACAAACCGCAAGATTACACTGGCCTCTTGATAGAGGAAAAGAGAGAGACACACTCAATAGTTCGAGCCACTCTCTCAGCGTAAACAGGCAATTACCTGCGTAACATTTGAACCATAGTTTCTGCAAAGGAAAGAACATGAACGGAAGCCAAATTAAGTCTTTGTTTGACGACTGGAATAATGCCCTTAAAACACTAGAGCCTAAGAATGTTGTTGCTCTGTACGATACGGAAGCAATACTTTTACCGACAGTTTCCAACAAAGTCAGACATAGTCACGAAGAAATAGAAGACTACTTCACAGACTTTCTTCAACGACACCCTGCTGGCACCATTAACGAGTCTAACGTACGTCTTTTTGGTGAGTTAGCAATTCACTCTGGCGTTTACACGTTCACTTTCAAAGATTCAGGTCCTGTGCAAGCAAGGTTCACTTTCGTTTACAAATGGAACGGCAGCAAGTGGATGATTGTTGAGCACCATTCTTCGCAGATGCCGGAGCATGTTGAGTTAGATAAAACGGCTTAGCGCATCAGCTAGATGATGGATACCCTTTGCATGTGGTCAGCACAGCAGGGTATCCCTCCTTTAACTAATGCCCTTTCCAAACATTTCAAACATTCTCGCCAAATTAGTTCGATAACAAACTCTGTGCATTACGCTAAGCACTGTTCTGAGCTCTCTCTAAATACCTCCTTCAGATACTTATCGACCTTACATTTAGAGCAATAAACAAACGAAAATGAGCAGAAAACCCTCAAGGCTCGCTCGCAAACTAGTCAAATCAGGCTTAAAACGTGATCTCCGTCCACTAATTCGATTAATGTGTATGACTCGTTGAAAAAATACATTGTGTCCGGAAAAATTCTGAATACTATGCGCGCCACTCCACAGTCAACGGCAAACTGCCTGAAAAGGTAGGACGCAAAGTTTCCGGTCTAAGAGTGACTTTAAAGATCACTTAAGATAGCGGGGCCGCCATTTTCAACCGTGTGTTGTCACGTTGAAAATGTTCCGACGCGATAGTTTGTCCGTGCTTGGGTAATAACAATAAATCACCTAGGAAGCACACAAATGCTCAAACTTAGAACCACACTTTTACCTGTCGCGGCAGCGATCTTCAGTGCCAGCGTCATGTCTCATGGTTATATCAGTGCGAAAGACGGCGGTATTGCTGCTGGTCGTGCAGCACTTTGTAAATTCAGCACACCAACAGGTGAACAAAACAGTGCCTGCGGTCAGGTTCAGTGGGAGCCCCAGAGTGTCGAAGGCCCAGAAGGTTTCCCTGAGAAAGGCCCTGCTGACGGCAAAATCGCCAGTGCAGGTTTGTCGCAGTTTTCTCCACTTGATGAACAAACGTCATCACGTTGGGTAAAACAGCCTATCACTGCCGGACAACATGATTTCGAATGGACCTTTACCGCAAACCACGTTACGCGTAACTGGAAATACTACATCACAAAAGCAGACTGGAACCCAAATATGCCGCTGACCCGCAGCACGTTTGATTTGAACCCGTTCTGTGTGGTGGAAGGCAACATGCAAAAGCCGCCCAAAACCATGCTTCACAGCTGTAATGTGCCCGAGCGAGATGGCTACCAAGTCATCCTTGCAGTTTGGGATGTGGGCGATACAGCAGCAGCATTCTATAACGTGATTGACGTTCAATTTGATGGTGATCAGCCAGTGGTCCCTGACTGGACGCAAGGCGGTCAAATCAATCCGGGTATGACCCTTGCTGAAGGCGATGCCGTCTTCACACGCGTATTCGATTCTGAGGGTGAACGCCTGAGCTGTCCACTCGCATCATTATCGAGAACGACAAAGCCGGTGAGGCAAATACATGGGCATACAATCTGGCAACCAAAATTAACCAGACCTATGACAACATTAAAGCTGGACAGCGTGATACCAATGGTGAATTCAGCCCAGTATTCGGCGCTAACCCAATTTACCTGAAATCGGCTAGTGGCCTTAAGCGCGTTGAAGTCGGTTATGACATTCAATCTCCAGAGCCTGAGTACTCTGTGACGATTGATGGAATAGCAAAAGAATACGTGATCAATAATGACCAAGTCACTCTTGATTATTCAGTGACCACATCAGGTGACCTGACTGTTGAAGTGACTGTCTTCAACCACGGGCAAGAAGCGCTGGCACACGAGAAGTTAACCATGTCAGACGGTGCGTCGGCAGCGGTTGAGATGGAGCTGAAAAACGCGAAAGTGGGTCACCATATGTTGGTCTCAAGTGCCAAAGATGCTAAAGGTAACCTGGTCGATCAACAGACGATCGATTTCTTCCTGCTGGAACAAGGCGAGCAATGCGGTACTGACCCAGAAGCGGCAAATCACCCAGCTTGGTCAAAAGGCATCACCTACACTGGCGGTGAGAAAGTGAACTTTAACGGCCTGGTTTGGGAAGCAAAATACTGGACACAAGGTTCAACACCAGATTCAAGCGATGCATGGAAACTTGTCAGCAACATGCCAGTGGCATGGACATCAGGCAAAGCCTATTTATCCGGTGAGCAAGTTATCTTTGAAGGTAAGCTGTATCAGGCAAAATGGTGGGTGAACAGTAGCCCAACGTCAGCGCCACAAGCTTGGACAGATAAAGGTGACTTCAACTGCTGATAATTATCGAACTCGTAAGACGATAATGAGTAAGTAGCGAATATCCAGCCCGATATACTGATTTGTGTATCGGGCTTTTCCATCGCTAAATGTGCCTACTTTTCCGTTTTAGAATTCTCGTACTGCCTATCTACGCGCCAATATAGGCAAATGATATCTGTGAAAATATCATTTGATTTCCTGCACAACCACATACTCCAACCATCATAAGAGCTAACGAAAAGTAGGATTTTTGAGTAGTATTGACGCTTCACTGTTACAAGGACTGTTTATGAGACCATATTTAGGCTGTTTCTTAATGGGTTTATTTTTTCTTATTGCGGGTTTTTACAACTATTACGAGAGACTCTCAGAAGAAAAATTAATCAGGTCTGTGGATTATCTGATTATTGGTTTTGGTATCTTTTTCTTTATTATTGTTGCCGCATCAGAACTTTTCATACAATTCCACGGCAATAAAAAAACACCTAAGTAGTTGACTTAAAGTTCTATATTGTATTCTTTTTGATTCTTTGTTTATCTTACTTTTAAAGTACTCCACCACGTAGAAACAACTTAATACCATCTATTGATAAAAATTAATGTCAAGAGATGTTCAGGGGGCTATATCAAGTAGATTAAAAGCCACCGATCAAACAAGGTGGCTTTTTCGTACTTATTCGTCCAAGTTCGTCAGTTCCTATTGATGCTGCCAAATGAATTTTTCTGGAATCACAGCGCCTCCCACTCATCTCGCAAAACACCCATTTTGACCGAATCGTAGTAAACACCTTGGTAATATCGGACTTTACGAATAACGCCTTCGATTTTTAGACCAATCGACTCCGCGCTTTTGATCATCCTCGGATTACCTGACCATGTCGTCATTCCCACCCTTTCCACTTCTACCGTAGCAAAGATGTGGCTGATCCAATCAACAAGCGCAGTCCGACCAACCCCCTGACTCCACACTGAACTGTCATAGATAACAATTCCAGCCTCAAGCCAGCGTGTTTGTTCACACTCCCAATACCAACTGACAGAGCCAACAACGCGGCCCTGATAGTCAATCGCCATGACACGTTTTCCTTCGCACATGGCGTTAAACCAGTCAGCACGCCACGAGTCAAAATCAGGCGTTGATAGCCAAAATAGGGACCGTTATATTCGGTCCACTTTTCATCGGTCGTCATTAAATCATATATCGCCTGCGCCTCTGAGATGTGAGCAGGACGAATGATAATTTCCGTTTTCTTACCCAATCGTTATTCCTTCTTTGTGGGTTAGTCTTCCGTTTTCTCTCCCTCAAACTGTCCCACTAATTCCAGCCCCATCGACTCGGCAAGACCGATAGATTTCAGGTTATCTAACTGCGAGCGGTACTGCAGGAAGTAATCGCGCTCCTGCATCTGCTCATGCGCATAGCTGACAAGTATTTTTGCCAAGCCTTTACCGCGCAGTGCTGGCGTTGTTACCACACCGAGGTCGGCCAGTTTTGAATCCCGGAACGGATACAGACTGCTTGCAACGGCCAGTTTACCGTCGATGAAAAGCCCGTAAACCACCCAGTGATCCAGCTCAACCCATGCGTCGTCCAAGTCTTGCTCACTGATATCCGCACAAAATGCGGTAAATATTTCCTCATCAGCCTGTGTTAATGGGCGACAGGTAATATTTTCTTGGCTGTTTTTCAGCGAATGCGAGGCAGGAACCTTATAGACATTGTCCGGCTCATAAAGAGAGATGCCCGCAGCTTCTAGCTTCTCTCTGAATACTTCTGATGTAAGGCTCTCTGGAGCGCTTAAATCGAGTTTTTGAAGATGAGCCTGTGGTAAACGTACCAATTTTACCTTCTGAAAGCGATAAAACCACCAGCTCATCGTCATCAGCAGGGTAGACACCCAGTGTCGGCGAATCGATAACAGGGGTAGTAGAAAAGTAGAGTGAATACCACTCAGCGTTGAATGTTGTCATAGAGACCTCCGGGTCATGCCATCAGCCAGTGACCAGAGGTCGCTAAGACTATGACTGACCTAAATAAGGTAAAAGAAACTCGCTGACTTCTTGCTCGCAAAGGCCGATTTCGACCTCGACACCTGCATCGCGCAATATGGCAATGCCTTTGCCGTTGTTGCGCGGATCAGGATCCAGCATCGCAACGACAACCCTTTTTATGCCTGACTCCACCAGAGTCCGGGCACAGGCTGGTGTTCTGCCAACAAATGAGCACGGCTCAAGTGTGACATATGCGGTGACCTTTGTTGTGTCGCCAGCAAATATGTTTAATGCTTCCACTTCCGCATGGTTTCCACCAATTGCCTGAGTAAAACCCTCTGACACGATATGTCCCTGCTCGACCAACACACACCCGACGGGAGGGTTAGGTCTGCATTCAGGAAGTGCATTTTTAGACACCGACAAAGCGCGGCGCATAAAGTCAGATTGGGTAAAAGGTTGGGTCATGGTTTTGGTCTCGCTACAACAATGAGACCTCGAATATTAGCCAGAAGAAAGAGCATGTCGATACGCAATGAATACGCGAGGTGATGTTAAGCCAAAAAATAACCGATTCACAATAGGTTACGAAATAAGCTGCGAGACAGGTCAATTTGATGAATTAACTTGCTGTTCTGACAGTAAAGAAGACAATGAATGACAGAGTAGACTTTTCTGTGAAAAGCGTTGAAGAAGAGTGGCAGATTTCCCTGCCACCTTTAAAGTCGTATCTCTCGCTACTATCAATAGCGAGTGCTATCAATAACGAGTACCGAAAATTCGAGCATTATTTTCGAATGATCATCTGCTCGCGTTCGGGGCCAACAGAGACCATGGAGACAGGCAAACCCAGCAGGGTTTCAATTCTTTCCACATACGCTTGCGCTGCAACAGGCAATTCCTCAAACGTTCGACAAGCAGTAATGTCTTCAGCCAACCTGTCATCTCTTCATACACAGGTGCCAGACTCTCAGTTTGCGGCCAAATCGGATTGTCGCTGTGCTCGCCCTGATAACCCACACATATCTTCAAACCACTCAACCCTGTCAGACAATCGAGTTTGGTCAACGCAACCTCTGTTGCCGCTTGTAGCGAGACGCCGTTTTTCGTGGCGACGACATCAAAGTAGCCATATCACGCGGGCGACCCGTGACCGCGCCGTATTCATTCGACGCTTCGCGGAAAGCATCTTGCTCTTCCATCGCCGTCACCAAGGTCCCTTTACCGACCGAAGAGCTGAATGCTTTAGCCACTGCAATAACACGCTCTGGTTTCAACGCAGGCAAGCCGCTGCCAATTCCTGCATAGGCAGACAACACATGCGACGACGTGGTCCACGGGTATTCACCATACGTGACGTCACGACCAGCGCCCAACTGCGCCTCGAACAGCAGTGTTTGGTCCTGTTGCTGAATCGTATTCAGCTTTGGTGTGACATCGCAAATCGCGTCACGCAAGGTGAGGTGATATCTAAAAGCCAGTCAGCCAGCTCATCAGCGGTTTGGGTGAAAGCAAGTTCAGGATACAAACCTCTCAGCTGCGGCAGTTTCCAGTCCAACCAGAACTGAAGGCGCTCGCGCAGTACATCAGGTTGTTTCAGCCAGCCAACCAAAATACCTTTTTTCATGACTCTGTCGCCGTATGCTGGCGCAATACCCTGCCGGGTTGAGCCGTAGGCAAAATCACCCAATCGTTGTTCTTCGGCAACATCTTCCAGCGCATGCAGTGGCAGGCAAAGTGTTGCGCGATCAGAAATGCAAAGGTTTACGTTGAGACCTGCAGCCTTCACCTCGGCGATTTCTTCGCTTAACGCTTGTGGACTGATCACCATACCCGGCCCAAGAACTGCCAAGCAATCTGGGTTGAAAATACCACTTGGCAATTGGTGAAGCTTAAAGGTGCCGTGTTCATTCACAACAGTGTGGCCCGCGTTGTTTCCGCCCTGAAAGCGGATACTTGCGGCAGCTTTTTCTGCCAGATAATCAACGAGACGTCCCTTACCTTCGTCTCCCCAGTTTGCGCCTACAACAACGATAGATGACATGTTTTCTTCCAATCTTTGAAAAGTGACCCAAAGAGAGTAAGTTGACGCTTAACATAATAGAAATTAATTGTTTTAATTAACTTGATAATTAATTCATATGATGATGAACGATGCTTGATTCCAACTGGTTGAGAACCTTTGTTACGCTCGCTGAAGTAAAACACTTTGGCCGTACCGCTGAAGCGCTGCACATGACACAACCGAATGTCAGCCTTCACATCAAGCAACTCGAGAAGACAACACAATCGCGGCTTATTGAACGTAATCCTTTTCAGCTCACTCAGGCAGGGGGGCGACTCTTAGAAACCGCCTCATTTATTTTGAATGAGCTACAGGTTTGTCAGTCAGATCTTAATGCAATCAATGCGTTGGAGTTGGGTAACCTTTCTATCGCAGCGAGTGATATTGTATCCCGCGCGTTGCTGATTGAACCCTGCCAGCGATTCAAAACACAGTTTCCCGGTATCGATCTTTCACTGTTCAATACCACCTCTGATCAGGCAGCAGAATTAGTCAAAAGTGCCAAAGCAGACATTGGTTTTGTCATCGACCATAAACCTATCACTGCTTTATATTACTCTCCCCTTTCAAAGATTCAGTGGTGTGCGCTCGGTAAGAATCCGTTGAAGAAAGAGAACAAAAAAGGGCTGACGTTGATTTTGCTGGGAGATGACACTCGAACCCGCCGACTGATGGACAGCGCTTTGCCTTCACTTGAGCTTGAAGATGTGAGAGTCATGGAGGTAGGCAGTGTTGATGCGCAGATTGATTGGGCAGAAGCGGGGTTTGGTACCGCAATTCTGCCCACATTTACCTTGCGGCGTGACAGACAATTCCAGCAAAGGGTGACGCTTCTACCTCACTTTCCGTCGACTGAATTTGGTTACATCCTGAGACAAAACCAAGTGTTATCAAAGGCAGCCAAGCAACTTCTTCACTGGATTGAACAAACACGTTCAGAGTGATTCACTGAGGCTGGTGATAAGTTCATGGTTGAAGTCTTGCGTGAGTTCCCACACCATGACGCCAGCCAATTTTTCATCTTTGACATAACGCGCTTTTTCCGCGAGTGCACGAGGGCCATCAAAGCTGATAAATGTCTCACCGTTCTCTAGGTAACCAGACTTAGTATGGTTATCCCAGTGAAAAGTAAACCCCTCATCCTTAGAGTATTTTTGGCGAATGTATTTATATTCCATCGCATTTAACAGTGGCTGATCAGCATACTGAAACAGCGCTGACTCCCCTTTTTCAATTCCAGACCACCCGTAGCCATAAAACGGTGCGCCCAGAAGGATCTTCTCTCGCGGCACGCCCATTTCTATGTAGCGTTTTACAGCATCGTCGACACTGATGATTGGATTGAGCGGGTTGGCCGGATTAGCATGAAGATTGGCGTGGTGCGCCGCCATATTCCCCCATGGCCCAAATAAGTCGTAACCCATCAAATTGATGTAATCGACGTACTGGCTAACCTTCTTCACTTCTGTACCCGCATAGGACCAATATTGGGTGCCCGCTGCATAAGAAAGCTCGTAATGCTTGGTCGTTTTGGCTTCAAGTGCATCAAACGCAGTGCGTAATTCAATGATCAAGGCAGTGAAGTTTTCTTTGTCTGATTCACGGGCTACCTTTTTCCCCCAGCCATCATGGCCGGGGTATTCCCAATCAATATCTACACCATCCAAGTCATACGTTTCCACCAAAGACAATAGACTTTGAATGAAGACCTGTCGGCGCTGTGTCGTCAGCGCCATATCAGAAAACCCATTCGCCTCGCCGCCGCCTACCGACAAAATTACTTTAAGCGTCGGATGCGCTTGCTTTAGGCTGACGACCTGCCGCATTTGACTTGTATAGCGTTCGCTTTCCTCGATAATTGCCTTATGGTCGTCCGAGATACTGGCAAATGCCAACGTCACATGGGTCAGCTGAGACGCCGGAATATCATTAACCTGCCATGTTTTCCAAAGCGGCAAATAGGCATTCACCACTTTCTTCTCGACAGGTTGTGCAACAGTGAAGAACGAAATAAATAGCAGTAAAAACGCAATACCTCTCATACACTACGCTCCCAAATATCGCGCTGTTTTTTGGTGAAGGTTGAAGACTTTAACCATCACAAAACTCAACACCAGGATCAGGAAGGTATTCACCAGCATGAAGCTGATCATCGTGATGCTCTGGCCAAGATCGACATAACGCATCACGAAGTCTTGAATCATCATATGAATGAAGTAGATACCAAAGGTGGCGGCACTCATTGCGGTGATCAACGTGCGCAATTTATCAGGCAAACTCTCCCATGAGCGCTGTTTGCATAGTAAAAAGATGGCGACCGCCGCCAAGCAGTTTGTCACCGCGAAAGGACTGTAAAACGACTCGACCAGACGACCCGCATCAATGGTTAATGCATAAGTCACAATCGGTGTTGTAAGCAAACTTGCTGCACCCAAGGCAATGGCTAGATCTCGCCACGCTTGCTTTATGTCGAAGCGATAAAGATAAAATCCAAGAATGAAATAACCAGCATATCTTGCAGCGAGAGGGATATCGATTATCACCAGCGGATAGCGGAAACCATCGTTAAAATGCGCGTAGACCTGCTGAATCGAAAACAACAAGATGCTGACGACGAACCAGATAACCAACAAATACCGGATCTCTTTCTCCGACGCGCCGTAAACCGCTCGATGTATAAAAGGTGAAACCAAGTAAACCGCAAGGATCACATACATAAACCACAGATGGCTGTATATCCCGTTAGTGGCAAACTCAACAATCAGGTTTTCAACAAAACTGACAATAGAAAGCTCGGTATCTCCGACGACCTGATGTTTATAAACAAAGTAAATCAGCGACCAGATCATAAAAGGAATACCGAGTTTGAGTACTCTTCTTTTTACTAATGCCAGCGGGTTCTCTGCTACTTTCCCGTTGAGTAACAAAGCACCACTGAGCATCAAGAACATGGGTATTGAAAAACGTGAACTTGAATTTATAACATTGGCTACCCACCAGGTAATGCCTTCGTATGTCTGATAATTCGTCACAAAGTAACCAGTCACATGGATGGCTATGACACCCAAGATAGCGGCAGTACGTAATAGATCTAGATAGAAAACTCTGTCTTCATTAATTGTATTTTTCATCATCATTTCCTATACGATTGAGACTTCGCCTTTACGCTTGGGTTTTCCCCACTTTCCTTTTCCAAAGAAATAAGAAAGGGTCCCACCAATAACAAAGAAGCTACTAATTAAGCGGAAAAAAAAAAAGATCGACAGGGAAGAACAGCATAATTTTCATATAGTCTTGCCAACTGTATTTAAAGCCTGTTTCACGACTTTTTATCAGGGCAATAATATTTTGTAGTGATGAGAAAAAGAGCGATGTCGATAGCATGATAATTGCTAAAGTAAACGCATAAGGTTCATCAGTGAATATGAGTGAAATAAGAACAAATAGGTTTGAAAAAGCCACCAAGGTACCGAGTAATAAAGAGTCTAAAAGAAAATAGGCCGATACCCGCTTGCTGAAAACATTCAAAAAGCCATCCCAATACACGAGTGCGCAATCAATAAATGCACGTTGCCAGCGTAATCGTTGAGTGAGCAGGTTTTTGAAGTCTTCCGGGCACTCTGTATAACAACAAGCTTCAGGGATATAGGCCATACGCACATGCTCACCTTCAGAGCGCTTTTGTTTTATATAGCGTTGCGCTTTAAGCGTAATGTCCATATCTTCACCGACAGTACTTCGATAACCGTCAATCGCAAACAACAACTCACGCTTGAACACACCGAACGCACCAGCAATAACTAACATTGACCCAACTTTTGATTGCGCTGCTTTCTGAACGAAAAAACCATACAAATACTGGAGTATTTGATATCTGACGATACCCTTGGCCTCGAAAGTAGCTTTAACTCGCCATTTTCTTTTTTCATACCCTGAGCGATATGAACCGTTCCACCCGCCGCGATAATTCTCTCGTCGATGAACGACTCATTGATATAACTGAGTGATGATTTGTCCAGCATGCTGTCTGCATCAATGGTGATAACCATTTCGTGATTGGCACCATCGATACCTGCATTCAGTGCATCCGCTTTACCACCGTTGTATTTATCGATAACCCATACATTTTTGAATTTCGTTGACCGATAAACAGACTTGACTGGCTTGTAATGTAATTTTCTTTGAAAGGGTAATTCCGCTTCTTCCAAACCAAGGTAGTCGTTGAGTAGGACCATTGAGTCGTCAGTAGAGCCATCATTAATAATGATGGTTTCACAATTTTCATATTCAAGAGCGTCAATGGCATCAATACAGTTTTTAAGTACCAATTCCTCATTGTAGGCAGGTACTAAAATAGACATTCCCTTTTCTTCTGATAACTGACCAGATACTTTTCTGATCTTATCCGAGAAGATCGCTAAAGAGACATATATGGTCTGAAAGACCACAAAAATAACAAATATTCCGACAGATAAAACGAGCATTACTTTTCCTTGAGCTAAATCAAAACGTTTTTTGCATGATAAAAAACATAAACGCGAGGCCTTACTAAGGGTTTTATTTACTTTCCCTTTAATAATCTTGTAATAAAACTACAAATGACATCGGGGCTATCTTTGCACCTCAACGTGACAAGCTTCAATTAAATTTTATGCATTAGTGTTTAATAATGTATAAAAAGATATACATATGGAGATTGTTCACAATATCAATGTAAATGATTATTATATTTATTTCATTTAAGTAATGAATTAAGAATAAAAATGTTAGAATAATGATTTTTATGGGTGTGAATGGATCATTTCAGTAACTTTATTTCAATTAATATTGTTATTTATCTACGTTGAGCATAAAGCCAAACTCGGTCAAACGTGGCTAATAACCATATTATTTACAGGTATTTAGGTTAAAGGTGAGGATCGCGTGAATAAAGTCCGTAGGGCAAAAGTAAGAGTGTTACTTTTTTCTCTCACCGGGACGAAAATCCATCAGCGCCATACCCCGCTCTCTGAGCACATCAGGAATGATTTCAAGTTTAGGGGAGGAGGCATTAACAATTGCCTCACAGGTGACATCGACACGATAACTTTGCGGATTTCTGGAGTCATAAATTCGATTGGCAAACACAATTCCCTTCATTCTTGCCCACGCAGCTGCTGCAGCACACATTGCACAAGGCTCGTAAGAAGAATAAAGCCAGCAATCAGTTAACCTTTCACTGTTTAGGCGTTGACTGGCCTCTCGAATGGCGTTCACCTCGGCATGCCCTGTCGGGTCGCAAGTGCGCCTGATACTGTTGTCACTGCTCGCAATAATTTCGCCACTCTTAACGACCATGGCACCCACGCCATAGCCTCCCTGCCGCTTGTTCTCTTCAGCAATCGACAGGGTCAATGCCATAAAATGTTCATGCTGTGCCGACTGTTTACTTTTTGACTCTTTACTCATCGATTTTCCAAGCCCTCGTCGCTGATACTAGGGTTTACTCACGTTCTCTCAATTACATTAGCATGGGCAACGCTCTCGTCATTTTATGTTTCTCGTCGTTCTTAGACTGACAGCTCACGTCATAGATGCAAACTTAGGAGTCCATTGAAACTACGAAAAATTCGGTATCTCAACGGCACAGACTGATGAGCAAAAGTACCCATTGAGGGCATCCACGAATTTCTGCCCTGAGCATTAATACCCTTCTCGGTTGCAGCCGACTGATTTGATAAATTTTCGAACGACACCACAACAACAAGTGCCGAAGCCTTAACGCTGTTTGATATGGTGATCGGCCGGGCAGCATGTTTTCAAATGACAGATAGAGAAATACAGGGAGAAGGGCAATGAAATTCCCAATAAATGGCTCATGCCAATGTGGACAAGCCACATACACATTATACGAAGCACCAAAAGTGGTTTTTGCCTGTCATTGCACTGAGTGTCAGAAGCTATCAACCAGCCCTTTCAGTGTCACCGCAGTGATTGATGCCAAGAAAATCGAATTCTCAGGAAAGCTATCACACTGGAGCCGACAAGCAGACAGCGGTAACCAAAATCATGCCGTGTTTTGTCCGCAATGCGGAAACAGGATTTACCACTTTAACCCTGATGATCGCTCTACAGTAAAACTAAAACTCAAGCCTGTAGATTTGTCGGATGCAAACATGTTTGAACCCACTGCGCACGTTTGGGTTAGCGAAAAAGTCAGTTGGTATCAGATCCCAGAAGGGGCGACAGTGTTCGATAAACAGCCGAGATAACCTGTTCAGGCAAAATTTTTATTTCCGTTTGCCCAAGTAAAAAAGGTTGTCTCAAACCACCATTAATGGGTGTCTGAAACAACCTTTTATTTTTTATCTATGTAGCCAACAATCCGTTGTAGTGATTATTCGCCAGAGCGGCTGATCGCTTCTTTACCGTTATAAACCAAACGGGTAGACCAAGGGATAGGGTTTCTCAGGGCATAGTGCGCCATACAACCATTTTCCGCTTCGTCCAGCAGATCTTTGATCTTCTCTTCTGGCTCTGGGCTATCGATGATCACGTGCGTTTCAACAACGTCACAACCACCGTCAGTCATGTAGCCGTGGTCACGCATGTGGCCAAGGTTGGTTCTGAACACAATACGCTGCTCTAGCTTCAGTGAATCAACCTGAATCTTACGTGCCGTCAGGATGTCAGTCAGGTGAGTCATCAGACAGAAGCCAATACCTGCAGAGAAGAATGCCAGCGGTGGTGGCGCAGTATCGTTACCAACAGGTGGCTGCTCATCGCAGTAAAGTTTTACTGGGCTAAATCCTGGGATATTGACAGAAACCACACCGGTTTTCTTCTGCATATCGCCCGCTTCAGCACTCAGGTTGACTTCAAAACGGTAAGGTTCTGGATGACGCGCTTTAGCGAATTTAGACTTTTCGTATTGCGTTGTTGCTGGTTGTTCTGCACTCAGTTCACCAACATGGAAAAATTTCTCGTTTGACATGGGTTCCTCCTATGAGCCTGTGAAACTGGATATATATTACCCAAACTTTGTTGGTGGGTGTCGTCAAAGTCGCCCTTGAAACGACTCATTGTGGTGATATCATTCACTTTAATATTTAAAATTGACGGATTACATCATGCTGACCAAGCAGGACAAAAATATACTATCTGAACTTCAGGACAACGGACGTATGTCGATTGTTGAACTGGCCAAAGCCACGCACATGTCAGAGTCGACTTGCCTGCGCAGAACGAAAAGCCTCGAAGAGTCGGGAGTAATAAAAGGTTACAGCGCAATACTGGATGCTGAAGAAGCAGGCTTTGGCGTTACGGCTTTTATTCAGGTGAGCATAGACCAGAACAGCGAGGCCGCTTTCGATAAGTTTAAGACAACGGTCAGAGACCATCCGCTGATCCTTGAGTGCTATTCCCTATCAGGGCCTTATGATCACCTGATGAAAGTGGTTGCGCGAACCAATAAAGAGCTGTCGCATTTTGTTCTGAAGTCGCTGCGGAGTTTTCCGGAAGTGAGAGAGGCGCAAACCCTGTTTGTGCTGGATTTAGTTAAACACACCAGTGCGTTACCCGTGGATTTGGCAGATTAGTTAGGCTGAAAAGCAAAGTAGAAAGAGAAAAGGCTCTTCTTCAAGAGCCTTGTTACGAATTAATTATTGCAACTCTTTCTCGCAATACAAACCAAATTTCCTGAGTCAGCGTTCAAGTCATTACCCTTCCAACTACTGAAGCGCTCAATAACAGAAAGCCCGGCTTTGCTCAGCAAACGATCAATGTCTTCGAGTGATCTGAATTTCAAATCTATAGACGTCAACCGTGTAGTGCCGTCTGCAAAGGTACGTTGCATCTCGTAGTAGACAATGTTGGAGTATTCATCATATTTTGCCAGCTTATGCGATGACGCAACGTGGTCGCCGTTTTGGTCCTGGTAACCTTTTTCGACAACCCAGTCTTCATCAAGCGCAAGTTGCGATTCAATCGGTAAACGTTTGTCGAATACCAAGAACCCACCCGCGTTAAGATGGCGATTTACATTGTTAACTAAGGCATCGACTGATTCTTCATCCAGAAATGCTTGAAAGGCGTTTCCTGTCATAATGACCAAATCAAATTGTCTACCCGCGCTGAATGAACACGCATCAGCCTGAACGAAATCAACATTATCTTTACCCTGCCGTTTACCTTTTGCGGTTTCCAGCATTGCAGGGTGGATATCAACGCCCAGTGTGTCTGACAGCAAACGGGACAGAGGTATGGTCACAATGCCCGTGCCGCAACATAAATCCAGCATGCTTGTCAGTTTGTGTTCAGTAATGAGGTGTTGAATAAAGGTAATTTCGTCATCATAAAGATGGGAGTACTGGCAGTCGTAATCGATGCCGGAATGAAACTCAGATAGGTCCTGCATAGGGTCTCGTTGTAATTTTTTTGGGATATAGTCAGGCCGAGAAAGCCTTAACGATCATGTAGCTGTGCGAAGTCTGAGTGTATCTCAGCGGCTGATTCGATCCGCTTTTGCGCCTTAACAATATGGCCTTGCGACGCAAAGATATGTGCACAAGCACGGGGAACATTGTGTTCTCCAAAGTGCTCAGCCATTACTCTGCAATGTGCTGCCGCTTTTTCCAGCTCTTCTGCAATTTGAGCGAATTCATTCGCCATTTCTTCACGCTTTCCCATAACAACTCCCTTCCATGCAGAATGAAGTTTGTGACTCTACGGAAGCTTTTCAACGTTCGCCACGTCACGCGAGCAAGTCTGCGATTGAAATCGAAGAACACCCTGAGTTTAGTTATTTCGTGCTATATCCAAAAAGTCTTTTCGAAAGGTATTCAGCATGCGTCATAAACCAATAAATAGCAGCAAATCAGGTTTCATCCTGCAGGCTCATTTACTTGCAGCCTCACCGAGAGACTGATTAACGTACCAAAAGCTGATTAAAACGAGGATAAAGTAGGTACCATGCTCCAACAACTCAGCTCTGTCTCCAATGACAATATCGCCCATTGAGAACGCAAGAAACGTCAATGCGCCGAGATTCATTCCTAAATTGAAATAATCCCGGCAGAGAGTAAAACGAGGCTTGTACTGCCATGCCGCATAGCAAAGCGGTACAGAGATAAGCACTTCCCAAATCCCAATAGTATTCAACAATGGGGAGATCCAAACTGGAGGAATGTCACTTTGAGCAAAGTAGTTACTAAACTGTTCCGTTCTGTCTTTACCATACCAGGTGAATATGCACATTTCGGTTCTGAACAGAAACTTGTCGAGACCGTTCAGTAACCAAAAACCCGCCCAATATATGATGATAATCCTTGGCATGACCAAGAATGAATTGACTTTGTCTATCATGCAATCCCTTACAATGATACCCGCAGTTCCCTTAGCAGGTATAGGTCATCAGAAAACCTAAATCGGTAGAAGACATTTGCAGACAGTAACCAAAGGCAATAACTTCTCCCGTCCAAATTAGGCATAAATGAAACATATCACCTAAATCTAGACTGGCCGTTCTCGTCTTTGAAAATATCAATGTTTTAGAACATTCGATATCACTTAATTGATTGTTTGTATGACTAATTCATCATCAGTCTCAAGGCTTATATTTCGACCATCACACTGCCAGAACCCACTTCTACCGCAGCCTAACCACCCTCCCGTTTCAACCCTGTAATTTGACAGAACAACCGGCATTTCGTATTGCTTTGCAATGTTTTTGAGTACATCACTGTCTGCCCCAAATCCGCTTTCCGAAATCAGGGCGCTAACGAGGTAGACATCAGCCCTAATTCATTGGCCGCCAAAGCATGCCTTGAATCAAGAAAATCGGCGCAGATTGCAAGAGCACACCTTAGTCCGTTAATTTCAAAGAGAAAATTTTGGTCTCCGGTTGATGCATACATGTCCTCGCCTTGATGCAGATATTGTTTGGCATACTGATAAACACGGCCATCGGGAAAGCATACAAATGCGCCAATATGCGGTTTATCTCCCTCATTGGTCAGCGGCGCGCCCGCAATAACGAAAATCTGATACTTAATAGAGCTTTAGACAGCGCCAGAATGACTGGATGAGAGCTATCCATGGCTAACGTAGCCAGAAAATTGAGTTCGTAACCTGTCAATGAGAGTTCTGGGAACATCACCAAATCTGCGCCTTTTAACGCAGCGTTTTGAATATGCTCGATATGAGTATCAAGATTTTTCTCTACGTCGCCTTTATAGACCTGAGATTGGACTAACCCGACCGTCAGCGCACTCTTATTCATCAGCTTTGTCTCTTTAAAATTAAATCGTTGAGATATCGCTATCTCGACAGCGGAAACTCGGTAATCACCTCGGTTTTCACCGAGTTGGCAATAAAGCAATGTTGATGTGCAAGGTGATGGAGTTTCTGGTGCGCTTTCTCATCAGGGACTTTGTCGCCACTGAAGACAATATGAGGCCGAAGGGTAACTCGCGACACCCATTGCCTGCCACTTTCCATTACCGACAGTTCACCGACGGCATCATCAATATAACTCTCAACAACGAATTTGCGTTTCGCAGCAATCGCCAGAAAAGTCAGCATGTGACAACTAGAAATCGAGGCAATAAATGCTTCTTCCGGATCAATACTTGATTCATCAGAATAAGGAAGAGGCACAATAAGTGGTGATGGCGATGCATCAACGATAATTCCACCGTCAAAATGCCAGGTATGACGCCGACTAAACTTGTTGTCATAGAAAACGTCATCAGCTTTACGACGCCATTCGATGTGTGCAAAATGTTCAGACATGATTAGCTTCCTGATAAAACTCAGGAACAGCACCCTAAGCGAGATTTGCTGGCAACACCAGAACACTGAAGAGAGCTTGAGGCATGTGTCGTAAACTCGCTTAACCTTCGTCCACGCAAATACTGGCGATTAGCAAAAAGGCTATGGCGATTTGATAGATGAACCTGCATGATCATCTGCCCTCCGAATGGGAACCGGACCAATCCCCGAAGATGTAAACAAGTTTACTGAAAAAGTACTCTTCGCCGTGTAGCCTATTTCGGCATCCAGATTTTAGTTGAAACTTATCAATGTAATCCGACTTATAGTGGGGACGAAAAGATGGAAGTATCACTTAAAAAGATGAATGAAGAGTCCTTCGCAGAATATTTGCAGTTTGCGATACCGGCTTATGCGAGTGAGAATATTAGAGCTGGACGGTGGCCTACAACCGGAGACTTGGAAAGATCTAAATTAGAATACGCTGATTTATTTCCCGAAGGGCTAAAAACAAAAGACAATTACTTGTTTAACATCGTTGAATCTTCAAATGACATAGAAATCGGCCATTTATGGGTCAAAATAACAAGTAAGGAGAATTCTAAATCAGCGTTTATTTACGACCTCCACATACATGAAAGCTATCGCGGTAAAGGGTATGCAAAGGCTGCACTTCTTTGTACTGAACATTTCGCGTCCAGTTTAGGTGCAGACAGCATATCGCTGCACGTATTCAACCATAATGATGTCGCTAAAGCGCTTTATAAAAAAGTTGGTTATGAAGTAATAAGCCATAATATGCGCAAAACTATCGATAAGTGCTGATAAAGTCCTCTATCGTTTTTTCTTCGTATCTCACGACAAAATCTGCCACACACAATCAAATTTATTCGGTGGAGAATTTATAGAACTAAAGTAGACAGCCCACTCAGAGGCTGTATCAAAGGTAACTGCTTTGCAGATATTATTTTATTGGCGAGACTACGAATAACAGTTCCCCGCTAATTTGACCCTAAAACCACTCTCTGTAATTCCGTTAGGGCAACACAAGTCCATATCTTTCCTTTCATCATCAGGCTTAATTTCAAATAAAGACAATATCTGATCTTTCTCAGAATCAGCCACTCGATAAAATGCTTGTTGATGATGCACTCGAATTGAGCCATCTGAGTGACGAAGAAAAACCTGATTGTCAGAGCCCTCTTCCCCCGTTCCTTCTCGGATTTGTAAACAGTAACCTATGGCATTTTCGAAACCGTCACCACAACTGCTGTATGCAGTAAGTAACAGCTCATACTGAGAAATTCCCTGCAATGAAAAGTCAATTTTCTCTCGTCGTTCCATCGCCGATAGATAGACGGCTCTCTTGTTCATACCATTTCCTCATTTTGAAGAGTCATTTCAGATAAAGATGAGTGTTGAACTGCAATTCTCTTTTACAAAGCTTCTATAGGTGCCAATCGAAGATTACTGTTCACCACAATATGTTCAATATAATATTTTGAAAGATATATGCCTTGGCCTAAAACGAGAAAGAGAGAAACACGGGAAAAGATACTGAAAAGTGCAATCGAACTATTTGCGAAAAAAGGCTTTCACAGTGTTTCTTTAGAGGATGTACTGAAAAACGCCGAATTAACGCGTGGCGCTTTTTATAGCCATTTCCAGTCAAAGAGTGAACTGTACAGAGAAGCCGTTCTAGCAGCGACAGATACTGGTCCTCTGGCAGAATACGCAGATAAAGATAACCTGTGTTTAAAGAAGATTTTAAGTAGTTATCTCAGCGAAGAGCACGTAAAGCATGAGGTTTCACCTTGCCCGTTAGCTGCCTTTTCAACTGATACATTCAGTCAAAGTCTCGATATCAAAGACACTTACAGTGAGGTGTTTGAGAAATTATTAGAGATGTTGCAAAAAGAAACTGATGGCGAAATAGCAGATCGACAAAGTGCGCTGTCTCTGGCCGCCTTAATGATTGGAGGAGTGATAGTTTCAAGGGCTCTAAGTGATGACGAACTCATTCAAGAGTTACTTACCGCTTGTGTTTCGAATGCTCCATTATTGTTGAAGTAGAAAGCGCCAAAAAAATCTATGGTTCAGCCTTTTAGACAAAGACTGGTAGACTTTTTAAATCACATTGTTAATCAGATAGTGTCTGCTCTATGACAATTAGGCAGATCGTGGTTAGTAGTCCCCCTTTTCTCGTTCAAAATCATGAGGAAAAATAAGGGGAGTTTACGCCTTAATGAAAATAGTATGTGTTAACTTGAAAGCCATAATCTCTTGTTAACTTAAATTATGCACCACCCTATAAATGTGCCTAAAAACAAAATATTTATTACCCAAATGAGCACGCTTTGTATTGGAAACATATGAAATACAAGCGGCGGGTATGCTTTTACGCTATCTAAGGAAAACCTCATCTGAGGTTGCACATCCCAACAAGTGGCAAGTCTCAGTGCTCTTTGAGTATTTGGGTGATTAGCCAGGTATTGAATATAGGACGTATATATAGTCGATAACCCCAAAAGGCCAAGCAATTCAATTAATGAAATAACCTCCAAGCTAAATGGCAGCAATGCTGGCCCACCAACCAATAAAATTGCCGCAAAGAGCCATCTTCTGTTCGTCATTAAACATCCTTGTTATTGATTTGTGCTAAAGCCGCATAACACCGCCGACAACAAAGCGGCTGAGCTGTCTGCGGCGTCCTACTGACTTTACTTGTTATATTTATTTTTCCCTTTGAACCAGGCTAAACCAGTTCCCAGAGTTATCTATTCCCATCGCTTCAACACCATAAAGCTGCTCTGTCGGTGGCTGGATAAATTCCACCCCTTTAGCCACAAGCTCTTCGTATGTTTTTTGACAATTTTCAGTTTCGAAAACTCCCGCTCCAAATGCGCCTTCTTCGATTAAACTTCGTATTTTTTCGGCAGAGTCTTTGGTGAAAAGAGGCCCCTCTTTTGGCTCTGCCAAAACCAGTTGAAGCTGTGATTGAGTTTTCGGATAAACGGTGAGCCATCGAAAACCGCCCTCCACTTTCATGTCATCACCGACCTCGAAACCAAGCTTATTTTTATAAAAATCGAGTGCTTCATCCTGATTAAGTACATATATCATTGCGTGCGCGACAGATTTGATCATTTTTATATTCCATATTGTTGATTCATCGTTACTGTATAGAAGTAATCAAAATGATGTTTCTCCAATCTTGCTCAGTTAGGCAACTTCCCTAAAAAATGGTAGGCAAAACACGCCGGGATAGCCTGCGAGGGAAAGCGAAATTCCTCAGAAGACAGTGACCAAAGTTTACGGCGGTACAAAGTAGGTGCCATGCCCGTATGTTTTAAAAACAATGAAGAAAAGCTGCCCAAGCTTGTGTACCCCACTTTTTCGCATACTTCTGAGACACTGAAGTTTTCTGTAATGAGCATTTTCTTGGCTTGTTTGACTCTAAGGCGAATCAAGAATTCGTTAGGTGTTTCCCCATACATATCCTTGAAAACGCGCAAAAAGTGATAGGGCGACATATAGGAGTGCTCTGCCATTTCAGGCAGGCTTAGCCTTACTTGATAATTATCAGCAATATAATCCCTACTGACATTCAACCTTTTTAAAGTAGAGTTCGCTGCCATAAGATAAGCCTCTTGGTCCACGTAACATATAACACCTACAAGCACAGGTTAGAAATTACGGCACGTTTTCTGGCCTTTGGCTGTACATTTTAGCCTCATGTTCCATAACTTTCGCAGCGTGCCACCGGAATCTTGCGATAAAGTATCCGCACATTTCTTTACCGAAACCTTGTTTGAACCACTACGAAACAACAACTTGAATCAGAATTCAAATTAGCGTTTGTTATTTCAGACACGTAATGCAAACAAAGGTTATTTGAATAGCCGATTTCGATACAAAGCTGCAGCTATGGGAAGAGGAGCTTGGTTACTAAACTTCGTGACTAAAGCTCTAGAATTGATGGGGGAGAACACCAAACAGCCTAGCGCAGATTTGGACAAAGACCAGCTAACAAGGTGAATTGCCCAATTTGAAGCTTGATAATAAAAACTAATGGTTTTTTGGCTAAGTACAGCATCGGCTAGTTTTTGGGTAGTAGCTCAAGCGAATCTTACATATCAAGCTTTGATTTGATGACCATGCTTGAAAGGTAAGTATTTGAATCCATTTTTGATAACGTATTTATGATTTCCAGAATGCTCGAATATTCTATGCGTTCTTCTTCTCGTTGACCAATACTACCTATGGTGAAATGGGTAAAACGATAGGATTGATGTATGTTTTGAAGTTGGCATGAAATATCTTTTAATAGTTTTTTGCTCAACGAATACGCGGGATATCTTGTACCATCAGGCATTTCAGCCGTTGAGCCAATAGAGACAATACTGCACTTCTCGCCCAGAGACTCTTGTGAATGAAGCTCATTGACCAAGTTAAGATAACCTAACGGGCCAACGTTCATAAAATCAACCAGTTCATCAGTTTTGAGGCTTGATGATTCTCCCCACATAGAAACTAAGTAGACAACTATATCGAATTTAATATTATCAAAACACGAGTAATCGGGTTTTTTCTCTGGGTTTACATCAATACAGAAGTTAGAAATTCGTTCATCACTTTGCTCTGACCTAGCAATCATGTATGTTTCGGCATTATGCACATTTGATGCTAAATATTTACCAAGACCTTTACTGCCACCAACAATAAGAACTTTCACCAACCACCCCTTAGTTTTATATTCACTAATCTAAATTAAGCGTTTAGTTTAGGACATAACACCTCACGACTCTTTGCCATAAACCATGTTTAAATTACAAAGAAACAACAACTTAAATTAAAATTCAAATGTGCTATTTGAATTTTCGACATGTAACGCAAACAGAGTTTTTGTCGATTTCGACGTAAAACTGTGGTTGTGAAAAGAGGAACAGGCTTGTTAACCTCATGACTCAAAATTAGCGGGGGATAACGCCAGACGAGCTGGCGTCAGGTTTGTCTAAAAGTTGTTCGGGTTAAATCCTGCAATCTTGAATGGGGATTGACACCTGCCGATGATAAAGCATCTTCGACTTCATGATCACTGAGAAGCAGTGAGTTGTAGCTCTTCTTTCAACCATGCTGCAAACTCTCTCATCTGACGAGCATTATCTGCAATTTCTTCATCCCCGCACGGTTGACCAAACCGATAAATATCTGGCGAAGAATATACTGGGAGTGATTCTGTAGCTCCAGATGCAGCCATAATAGTGTCAGCACCTTTGCAGTTATAACCCCTCGCATAAGTCTTTAGATTCGAGTGATGCCTTGGCAAAATGGTGCTTTTTAGATGAAAGGTAGTTGTGCCTTGATGAAAAGCCCATGACAAATGACCAAGCTCATGTTCTAGCGTAGTAGGCTTAGCATTTGAATACATAATGAAAAAGTTATTACCAAAGTTCATGTGTGCAACCCCCAATATGTCGTGCTCAGCTTCATGCTCAGCTGAGAGTACCAGACCGTAGTAACTGCCAGGTAATCCTTGGGATTGCAGCTTCTCCTTCCCAACCATATTGGATAGCTCACGGCGTATATGACCGGGAACGGTGAGTATATTGTCAGTGTCAGTAAAGTGACTAACATCGATATACTCGATACCTGAGATTACTCGTTTTAGTGGTATACAGGAGTTCTTTAGCGTCTGATTGGCGTAGTCTATGAACTGTTTACTGTCGAAATTCTGCACTCTCTCATCTACATAAAGGTAAACAGGCGTTTCGAGAGTATCTGTCATCGCATACCGTTTACAGTCTGGTAGTTGGAGAGGTTCACCAGAATTTTTACCGAAATAAAACATCCCAAAAACCAGAAGCAAACTCATTGTTATAATGACTTTTTTATTCATTGTTTCAATTTTCCTCATTAACAACTAACAGCACAAGCTACCGAATCTTTGGGGTGTTTTTGCTGAATTTTGCGAAGATACAGCCAAATTGCGAAGAGTATCCAACTAAAACTTGGGTGGTTTCGAGTTACTTCAAATGAGTTGGCACGGGTTTGGACAATTTCGATTTAGTTCTTGGTCTAAACAACCCGTACGTAGAAGGATAAATTGTATATCTTGGTGTCTATTTATTTGAAGATATAAGCAGCG
Source organism: Veronia nyctiphanis (assembly GCF_004116385.1). Classification (GTDB taxonomy): domain Bacteria; phylum Pseudomonadota; class Gammaproteobacteria; order Enterobacterales; family Vibrionaceae; genus Veronia; species Veronia nyctiphanis. Next base: position 46,960 of record NZ_PEIB01000016.1, read on the forward strand.
AAGTAACATAATCATTTAACTTGCTCCGCGGCAGCCCAACTTCAGCATTGTAATATAACATCCAACTCGAACACGGCGGGTTAGCCATCACAGGAAATAATATTGAAGCGCAAAGGTATTTGTCCCGAAGCTGCGCATTGAATGAGGGGTATTTTGTTGAATATTACAGTGAAGATTGCCTCAAAGCTTATATTAAGCTTCTCTCGCCACCGCCATAATATAGTGGCATTCATAACCTTCACTAGATTTGTAAACACACATTGTATCTTGTTTTTCAAGTTTAAAACCTACATTCTTTTTACTTCTTTTTCTGTGTAAGCAGCGTGTACGACATTTCCACTATGTGTATTTCTGGGGTATTTCGAGTTATCAGGGTCATGTAATTGAAAGGACATAAAGCACATGCCTTCTTGGCTCAGTAGTTGATAAATATCACTCAATAGTCCGTGCGCCCTTTCAATTCAGTGAAATCACTCATGATCCACTTTTGGTAACCATCACGCACTCTAAGATGTGAATACCAGACTGAGACCGACTCGGGTAACCGAACGTCCAACCCTTGTTCTGTTAATCGATATAAGGCTGCGCCGACCACAATATCGGCCAGTGAAAGTTGGCTTCCAGCAAGGTATGGTGTTTTCGTTAACTGCTCAGACAGCGTTTCAAGGCAATCATGGCATATATCTAACGCTCGATTTACCTCTTCCATGTCTCTTTGCGCTGGCGGTTGGCGATAGTAGCCCCAGAAAGTTGTCATAAACGCAGGTTGAAAAATCACTTGAGACCAATCCATCCAACGCTCATAGAGAGTGCGTTGATAAGCATCGTGAATTTGCCACTGCGCACTACCATACTCAGAGGCCAGATAACGCAAGATTGTGTGTGATTCCCAGACAACGTTATCGCCGTCCACCAGCACAGGTACTTTTCGCATTGGATTGAGCTGAACGAAGTTCTTATCGTTTAAACCACCATGTCTTCCGCCAACCTCAATATGCTCAAAACTAAGTTGGAGCTCCTCAAGCAGCCAAAGCACCTTTTGTACGTTGAAAGAGGTCGTTCGTCCGTAAAGTTTCATTCCGTTTCCTGCCAATAAATGAAAAGCGCTGAGTAAATATCAAAGAGGCAATCGCTGCATCAGCTCTATCCGATTGCCAAATGGATCGCGAATATCAAACCTCGCCCATCCCTCGATAGCGGTATTTTCTTTGATGCTAATTCCTTGAGAAGTCAGCTTTTCCCGCCAATACACAATGTCCGTCACTTCGTAAGCAATATGGGCCTTGGACTGATCGCGGTGAGGGTTATTTTCTGTACCAAGGTGAATCTGTAAATCACCAAGTAGTAACCACAAGCCACCATTTACTTTGAGCGCATCAGGTTTTTCCAACTCCTTGAGGCCCAAGACCTTACAGTAGAACTCTCTAGCATCTTGTTCTTTACCGACAGGAATTGTGACCTGCACATGATTAATACCAACTATCATGCTTACCTCCTAAACGTCGTAAATTACCGCCAAACCCTAGCGCGTAACCCTTAAATGTTCCTCTGTTTTCAAAAGACTTGAGAGTGGTCAGACATAATTTTGGCTGTCTTACAGAGATAATGAAGGTCATAGTTTCGTATTAATTTGCTTTGAATCGCCGCTATAAAAGGATACCTATCAATGATCGATCCAACCCAGCCCTACGCTTCTGAACGCTCTCCAGTCTGTGCCGACAATATGGTCGCGACATCCCAACCACTGGCTGCGCAAGCTGGTCTCGATATGCTGCGCCGCGGTGGGAATGCCGTTGATGCAGCTCTGGCCTCTGCGATTACGCTGACAATCGTAGAGCCAAACTGTAACGGCATTGGTGGTGATTCATTTGCAATAATTTGGGATGGCAAAGAGCTCGTTGGCTTGAACGGATCGGGGCGCTCTCCGGCAAGATGGAAAACTGAAAAGTTTTCCTCACTCGATGAGATGCCACTGTATGGCTGGGACAGCGTCACGGTACCCGGCTCAGTCAGTGCATGGGTGGCAATGTCTGAACGCTACGGCAAGCTCCCATTCGATACTTTGTTCGAATCGGCGATTCACTATGCTGAAAAAGGCTTTCAAGTTGGGCCTAAAACGGCGTATTACTGGGAAAAAGCGCTGGAGAAATTCAAAGATTATCCTGAGTTTTGTAAACATTTCGGACCGGCTCCCAAAACAGGACAACGCTTTTATCGGCCAGAGGCAGCGAAGACATTACGGGATATTGCGGCAACGAAAGGGGAGTCATTTTATCGTGGCGAGTTAGCAGCAAAAATGGAACAAGCCGCAATCGCAGGAGGCGGCGACCTTCGTGCGAGTGATCTCGCCGCACATCAATCTGAATGGGTTAAGTTAATTGCTCAGCCTTATCGAGATGTTGTCCTCCATGAAATCCCACCTAACGGACAAGGTCTGGCAGCGCAGATTGCGCTTGGGATCCTCCAGTATTTCCCCGTTGCTGAGTTGGACAGTGTTGAAAGTGTTCACTTACAAATTGAAGCAATGAAAATTGGCCTCAAAACGGTTTACGAACACTTGTCAGATCTTTCAACCATGAAGGTCAAACCCGAAGACCTCCTTGACCCAGAATTACTGGCGAGAACAGCAAATAGCCTCACAGATAAAGCCACTCCCTTACCGCCTGTTTCTTTGCCCGTCAGCTTGGATACCGTTTATCTCTCTACGGCCGATGAAAACGGCATGATGGTGTCGTTCATACAATCCAATTTCTGGGGCTTTGGCTCTGGCATTGTCATTCCCGGAACAGGGATCAGTATGCAAAACCGAGGGTCAGGCTTTTCGACCGATCCTGCCCACCCGAACTGTGTCGCGCCAAGTAAACGCCCCTTTCACACTATTATCCCGGGGTTTGTTACCAAGAATGGGAAACCAATGCTCAGCTTTGGTGTAATGGGCGGGCCAATGCAGGCTCAAGGGCATGTTCAGATGGTGCAGCGTATTTTTGACCACGGGCAAAACCCGCAAGCGGCCAGTGATGCCCCTCGCTGGCATTTGGATGAGAACTATGTTGTTAAGCTTGAGCCAGGTTTTTCTGCAGACGTCGCCGAGGCGCTGAAAAGCCGAGGACACAAAGTAGAGTTTGACGCAGATAAGGTACTCTATGGCGGTGCGCAATTGATACTGAATACTGAAGACGGTTATGTTGGAGGTTCAGACCACCGGAAAGAAGGCATGGCTGCTGGTTACTAATCAAAACGCTGATAATGTGTTTTTTAAAAGCAGGTGTAACAGCCTGCTTGGTAAAGAAGATTACAGTTGAAAAAAGTAATACCTATTGATTACCTGAAATCTCACCGTGATTGATTTTATCGCATCATGAGATGATTCACCTTGATACAAAGAGAGACGAAAGTAGTATCAGCACTTCATTATTGCCTCAGAAATAAAATGAACGGGCTCTGAATTCGTATAGTTTTTTACATCTTTCATGACTGCTTTTCCCGCCTCATTCAGGCACGTCGTGGCTGTCTTCAGATCAGTAAAATATATCTCGGTAATTGCCCGATACTTTGGCTGTTCACCGTTAGCGGATGGCAACGGAAAATATACGTCAATATACAATAAACCATGGGGTTCAAAAGCCGTTCGAGCCAACGGAATATGTTGATTTAAGTAATATTCTTGATCGAATGATAAATCTGACGTGTTTTCATAACAAATACTCATTTTTATTGTCATTCATCGTTCTCCTTTCATTGTTTAAGACGTAAATCCTTTTGTTAAGCCAGATAAAACCATAATAAAGTATACGCATGTAAACATTAATTAAATCCTATATTAATTAGCTATAAATGTCTATTGATAATTTTATTATTGATCATCTGGTATACATGTGTAACCTTAAAATGGAATGTGGGTTATCGATACTGAAAGTAGGGAATTTAGTTATGACGTATGTCGGTGAGCGGTATAGCCGTTCTAAGTGTGATGATATCTACGATGCCATTGTCATTGGTTCTGGTATGGGGGGAATGAGTGTCGCTTCAATACTGTCGCAAAAAGGGAAGAGAGTATTACTGCTAGAGCAGCACAATGTTATTGGCGGCTGTACTCACGCTTTTAAAAGGAAAGGCTATCAGTGGAATGTCGGGTTACATTATGTCGGCGACGCACATAAGGGCGGTTTTACGCGTCGAATGTTTGATTACATCACCCAATCGGGTGTAAATTGGACACCTGTTGATGACCTTTATAATCGAGTTGTCATTGATGGAAAGGAATATCAATTCTTTAAGGGTACCGAGCAATATATTTCAGGGTTAAAAGCCGCATTTCCCGATGAAACGAAAGCGATTGATGGCTATATGCAGCACCTGAAAGCAACGGCTAAATCTTTGAATAAGTATTTTATTTGGAAGGCAATGCCGTTAATAGCAGGTGATTTACTGCATAAACCTCTTACTGGTGCTTTTCATAAGTTATCAAACAAGACCACCTACGAAGTTCTGTCTTCGTTAACGAGAAATCAAGAGTTGATTGCAGTGATCTGCGGTAACTATGGTGATTATGGTCTCCCTCCCAAACGTAGCTCTTTTGCCATGCAGGCAATGCTATCAGGACACTACCTCAATGGAGCCTCGTTCCCCGCAGGAGGCGCGGCATCGATAGCAAAAAGTGTTGTGCCCATCATCGAGAAAAATGGCGGCAAGGTTTTCTACAACGCTTCAGTTGAAAAAATATTAGTCAAAAATAAGAAAGTGATGGGCGTTCGCTTGGCTAACGGCGATGAAATACAAGCGAAAGCTGTCGTCAGTAATGCGGGTGTTAGCAATACCTTCAACAGGCTCTTACCGCAAGAATTACCAATTACGAAAAAATTGCGGCAAAAGTTAACTCGGGTTGAGCGCTCATTCTGTGCTGTTGGCTTGAATATCGGTCTGAAGCAAGACGATGAGACGCTAGACCTTAAAGGGGCCAATATTTGGTCTCACCCCAGCAACGATTTTGATGAAAATACGCTTAAACACAAGGAAGATTTTAATGCCCCCTTCCCTGTTCAATTCATTACTTTCCCCTCAGCGAAAGACAAAACATGGCGTGAGAACTTTCCGGGTAAAGCAACGATTGAAATGTTTGCCGCTACCGATTTCGATCATTTTACACAATGGTCCGGAAGCTTGTGGAGAAAACGTGGGGACGACTATAAAGCGTTCAAAGAGGGGATTGCTCAAAGAATGTTGGTTGAACTTCTCAAACATGTACCTCAAATTGCTGACCACATTGACCACTATGAGGTTTCAACCCCACTGACTTACCAACACTTTTTACGTCGTGAGCATGGCGATTTCATGGGGTTAGAAGCGTCACCTACTCGATTTAGCCAAAAATGGCTTCGCGCCGAGACGCCCGTTAAAGGTTTGTTCTTGACCGGCCAAGATGTTACCTCAGACGGTATTGCTGGCGCTATGAGCGCTGGAGTCATCGCAGCCTCTCGAATTTTGCGCAAAATATCATTGCTGAAATCTTTGATAAGTCGAAGGAAGAGCGACGTTCATCTGTCAATTAATCGTCCGAATTAATAACAATTTAAAGAACAGAAACGTCTGAACCGTTTATGTATACTTACCTGCTGTAGGTATCTCCTCGTTGGGAGTGTGTGAAGATTTACTTCAGGTAAGATATATTTTGAAAAATATAAAAAAATTATCCGGCAACCTAAATACCAAAGATACTATTTTAAAAGTTGCTTGTAAGAAGTACCTAGAACTCGGCGATGCCGGATTTAGTATGCGTAGTATTGCTAAAGAAATTGGCATTACTCCTATGGCTATATATAAGCACTTTGAAAATAAAGAGGCATTACAGCATGAGCTGTTAAAGGAAGCGTTCCGCATATTTTCCAATTATTTATATGAAGGATTGAAGGGAAAAAGTGCCAAAGAACGATTTGATTTGACTGCCGACGCTTATTTTAATTTTGCCGTTCAGCAAAGTGCTTATTTTGAATTGATTTTTCTTTCAGTCAATCCAATGAATAGCCTCAAGGCAAGAGATGTTATTCGTCAAGAATCTATGCCTTCATTCCAGTTTCTAGTGGACAGGGTTAGAGATTGTATTAATGACGGATATTTGAAAGATGCGATGCCTATGAAATATCCCTAACCTTATTGGCGCAAAGCACTGGTACAGCAGCACTTTATTTAACAAATTCACTTGGGTTAAGTGAAAGTGAAGCATACAAAATACACCAACAGAATATACAAAGAGTGTTAACAGGCCTTTTAAAGGAGCCGCAGCCGTAAGTGATACCCGCGGATAATACTCCACTCCTGAAAGTTGACCTGTTTAACTCTCGTATTTTTCTGGCGCATCTAGCACCATCGATGAAGAGAGACGTTTAGACGCCATCTGGGAAGAAGTGTCAAGCAAGATAAATTGCCTCGTTTGCCACTGAAGCATTTACGTCATGACCGGGTCAACCAAATATGCGCTATCGCGAATTTGCGCAGACTTTAAACAGGAGCAAAAAAATGAACGATTTGCAGGGACGGATAGTCGTCATTACTGGAGCCAGCAGTGGTATCGGCGCTGAAACGGTAAAAATATTGGCACAACATGGCGCTCATTTGGTCATAGGGGCGCGAAGAGTTGACCGAATGGACGCGTTAGTCTCAGAGCTGGGTAATATCGAGGGGCAAGTCATCGTCAAACAGACCGACGTGACAAAACAAGCAGATATTGATTCATTAATACGGACCGCTCTAGATAAGTTTGGCCGTATTGATGTGCTTATTAATAATGCGGGCTTGATGCCTTTGTCTTTCTTGTCCCAAACCAAAGTCGATGAATGGGAACAAATGATCGATGTGAACCTGAAAGGCGTGTTGTATGGCATTGCAGCTGTCATTGGCCCGATGAAGCTACAACAGTCAGGACATATTATTAACATCGCATCCATCGCAGGTCATAGTGTCTTTGCTACAGGCAGCGTCTATTGCGCCACTAAACATGCAGTCAGAGCATTATCTGAAGGATTGAGACAAGAAGAGCCTCACATACGCACAACAGTTATTTCGCCGGGCGCAGTCGATACTGAGCTGCCAAATGCAATCAGCGACAAACGTATTGGTGCGGCTACACAAGAGATGTATCAGCAAGCCATCAGTGCCACCAAGGTAGCAGAATCCATTGCTTGGACAATGGCACAGCCTGCTAACGTTGACGTGAACGAAATTGTCATCCGCCCCGTGAGTCAATCGCAGTGACGAATGCGCTTTTTTACTCATTGGCTTACTAGCATTTAGATACATTCATCATTCTCTTGTTAAAGCATAAGCTGGAGCTTCCTGGTCCAGCTTAAAAACTTCTCTGGCAACAAGAAAAATAGTCAATCGTTGAACCAAGTCATCCTAATTAATAAGAGCAACATATTGAATATTAGTAATCTTCACAACGTTCTATCTTTTAAGTGCATTTAGTGACAACTATCACGGTGTACAATTTTCCATATTTTATTTCGGAACCTCATACACTCACCATGCACTCACATTGCGAGCGGTCTTGCTTGTAGTTAGTCTTCAATTTCGACAACGCAGATTTTGATGATGGCAGCTATTGCCAGTTGGCAGAAAGTGGAGAGTTAATCATCACTTTCTCCGAGCCAGAAAATCAGCCGATATATGAGCGTTCAACAAGCTGGTTTCCATCTGTTGTCAGAAGAATCAAGACGCTGATTTATTCACATAAAGCAGTCGTCCACGTCGATTTTGGAAGACCAATAATGGCTATTGGTGTGACACTGTTACCCAAATAGCTCCCGGGAAGGCAGGTGACTGCCCTTCCTTTTTTATATTGACGTTGAAATGACATGTGTTCGGGGTACCCGCCACTGAACATCGAGTAACGATTGCCATCCGCTATGTCCTTAGGGTCTGCGCATTTAACGTCAAATCGGCATTTCAGGAGATATCTGGCGAAAAAGTGAAACGGTGGGGATAAAAGAAACCCGGCTTGCCAGCGGTTACCTTAGGGCGACCACGCCGCTGACATGTCAGAGAGGAACCAACTGACTGCCGGGACAGAACTGTTAGTGAAGCTTTTCTAATTATCTATTTTCCTGGGCTAAGATAACGTGAAGTTATACAAAGAACGAATTTACTGACAATTTGTGCGATAGGGAATTGAGTTTTATTTCAAAAAGAAGTTACTCAATAGTAATTTCATTTGTACCTAACCGCATAAAGCCCGCAATTAATAGAAAACAACCTGCTAATTTGTAGACAAAATTCGTGAAAATGTCCGACTTTGCTGAAATACCGCTTCAGGCATTCTACGAGTCCTCGGTATTCAAAGTAACAGATATACTCCTCATTGATCGCCTCAGGTTTATGTCGAAATCGCGGGAAACCCTTGCTCATATTCACTGCCCTTTGGCGCTAAGTTCAGACTCTTATCATTCCCAGTTTGGCATACTGCATCAGATGTCCTTCATTGAGTAAGTTTGGTATTTTTCTGACGCCTGACTTTTTCGACCTGTCTCCAAGCCAGAAGGCTCAGGGCGTGTAGCCAGTCGCAAATCTATCGTCGAATTACATTAGGAACTCAAATTTTTAATACTCTGAACATCTCAGTAATGTTGTGTTTTTCAGACGGAGTATTAAATGAAAACATATCAATTTTATACGAAGCAAGATGTACTAGTGCATCTTGATATTGATGGCGAAAGTTACAAAGAAGAAAAAAAACAGCTTGTCGCTCAGGGCTTCAACCCTATTGGCGATCTTGTTCAAGCTGAAGATGCCAAACAAGCATTTAAAAATTTAAAGTCCTATGACTTAGATGACCTTGTTGCAGATGCAAAACTGCATACTTTAGCAGGTGGCATCATACTCGCTCTGGGGTAGTTGCTATTTAATAAAAACTCCCGAATGCGGGAGTTTTTTATGGGAGAAATAACTCTCACCGACTTCTACAACTAATATTACCAGAAACGTCAACATGATATGAAATATGTAAATAACCACTTACTAAACCTAATTTATAAGCGCAACGAGATAGTTTGAAAGCTCCCACTTAACTGAGACTAATTTCGCCAGACAAGCTGGCCCTGATTCGGACAATATTGAGTTGGAAAAAATAGATTTCTGGATAGCCTAGTTGATAATAAAAACTAATGAATTCTTGGCTAAGGGCTGCATAAGGGATGAAAAACACTGCTTGAATTAGCTATTGACGCCATAGTCCCTTATTATACGCAACCAATGAACCAAATTAGGCAATTGATATTTTGTTAACTCTATTTAGGTGACGCCCTGCTTCAAAAGGAGTAGAGATAAATGCGTCTACAATTTGAACCGCTTCTCGATAGGAAATGAATCTAGCTGGTAAAGCCAATATATTAGCGTCGTTATGCGACCTAGCTAGAGATGCGACTTCAACGTTCCATGCTAATGCGCACCTAACTCCCTGATGTTTATTTGCAGTTATAGATATTCCATTGCCACTGCCGCACATGATAATGCCTATATCATGTACTTTGTTATCAATGGATTTAGCAAGGGGGTGTATCATATCCGGGTAATCGCATGATTCTGAACTAAATGGGCCAAAGTCATCTACTGAGTACCCTTGTTCTTCTAATTTCGTAATCAGCTGCTTCTTATAAAGGTAGCCAGCATGATCACCACCTATCGCTATTTTCATGTAAAACTATCCTAGTACTTAAAATTTTCGTGTCCGTATAACGTTGCAATAACGGGCGCTTACCAAAGCACCCAAACTGCTTTAATCCTTTGTATTGACATCACTTTGAAAAGCTACCGCGTTGACAAAGCGTCTCTATTTATTGCCTTGTTATGTTTTTCCACGCAGAGAAAGACATAAGGAGCCACATAGTTAGTAGTATTATTGGCAGTTGAATAATGAGTATATAGCCAATGGCGAATACGTAATCAGCACTGATCACCCACAAAAAAGCGAGTGAGGGAAGCAACGCGAGACAGAGTATGACAACAGCATGGGTCTTATAAGCTAGCCCCGGATCACTGTGAACAACACCAGTTTTTACAAGCGTAAAGTGTATTATCCGAACCACCAGCGCATATGCCGTGATCAATAGGTTCGCAATTGTAATTACTATTATTTCTGTACCCATCTATATCTCGGAGACATAACGCCAAGTTAAGTGATGAGCGATGCGTGCTAAAATTGAGCAAAGCGAAATCAGCACGCGTTATCGAATCCATCTTAAACTTTTTGTCATGTACGTTTTATTGCAACCACACCGTAGGTGTGCCAATGCTTTTCAACACCTATAGTTGTTTTACCGAGTTCGTCACGTTCTGAAAACTTAACGATTTCAAAATTAGTAAATAAATCTCTGACCTTTTGTTCCGTAAGTGCTGTCGTAGGAATTCGAAAGCCTTGAGCCCAACTGTCTTTGAAACCCATAAAATCGCCAGCAAATACACCACCTATTGCTATCGAGGATTCAATTTTTGCCCAAGTTTTAGAAAATTGAAGTGGGTCAGCAAAAAATAAGCTTGAATTAGCCACAATTACCCCGGTCTCAGGATAGTTAAAGGTCTCAAATGAAGCTTGATCAATATTTACCTGAGCAATTGAGCCAAACCTGTCACGACAAATAGTGACGGAATCTTGATTTACATCGAACCCAAACACCTTGTAATCTTGTTTCGACAAATACTCAACGTCACTACCTGTCCCACAGCCACAGTCGACCGCGACATTTAGATCTGATTCATTTAGTTGAACCGCTAATTCTGTCCTCATAGCGTGTGGGCGAGTAAGAGCCTTTTGGTAGTATTTTTTCCAATTATCTGTTTTGTCATCCATAATTTCGAAAATTTCCTATAAGTACATAACGCTCAAAGCAAGCGTGCGTTTACACGTCGCATTGCCTTTTCTTGTTGTGTAAGACTTGCTGAATAGCTGAGAGGTACAAATCACCTTCTATGGCCTGCACCTTTGTCTTCAGTGTTTCTACTGTCTCTCCGGGGGAAAGTTCAACAACCTGTTGAGAAATAATTGGCCCTTCATCATACTCTTCACTGATGAACTGAACCGTTGCTCCAGATAGAGCATCTCCGGACCTAATTACAGACTCATGCACTCTATCGCCAAACATACCTTTGCCTCCATGTGCTGGTAATAACGAAGGATGAATATTTAGAATTTTGTTTGAGTACTCTGAGAGTGTTAATGGACCAATTTTCTTCATATATCCCGAAAGAACAATGATGCTTGTTTCAGCATCTATCAAGACCTGATGTATTGCAGAATCCTTTTCACCTTCATCAGGGTGTGTTTTTCCACTCATATAGTGAACATCTACATTTTTTTCTTTACACCATCGGTAAATTTCGGAGCCACCATTGTTAGTTATTACAACTCCAATATCAGCATCTAGCTTATTCTCTTTTACTGCATGGATAATATGCTTGGCCGCCGATCCGCCGTGTGAGGCAAGAAAACTAATCTTCATAACTTCTCCAGTGCATAACGCCTTGTTAAGAGATGAACAACGCAATACCAAAGTTGCCGCATACCACAGTAATCACTTAAAACAACGCAGAGTAAAAATGCCACGAGTTGCGAATCCCTTTTGAACAACTTGTTAGCTTTTGAAGCTTACGTTTGCAAGATCGTGAACCCAGATAAAATCACAACTTGCGCTTTCCGCTGCAATTTTATCTTTAAGGCGATCACCGACGAAAACCGTCGATGCCGGCTCGACACCAAAATGCGCTATGATGCGCTTTAACATTCCGCCTGCTGGCTTTCTGCATTCACATTCACCATCAATAGCATGCGGACAAAACTGAATGGCTTCTTTATCCGGAAGAAAACCAAAAACGCCTATAACCATATCATTAAGGAGTTGAAGACTTACTTCCTCTGTAAACTCCCCCCTAGATATACCCGGCTGATTTGTAGCAATACCAAATTTTTTGGATGTCCAATCGTATTCGCTGAGGACATTACAAACATCACCTTTTAACACCCACTCCCCTTGCGCAAGCGGATAAAACTGACCTTCAACAGTACACTCCCGTAGTGTACCGTCAGCATCAAAGATGACCAATTCATACCTATTCAAATCCATTGAATACCTCTTTGAGTTCTATAGAAAGCTAACGCCTGCCAGCACAGGTAAAAAAATGCGGAGCGGCTTCTTGTGCTGTGCCTGCATTTGCTAGCCTTTACTCCATACCTTCCGCGGCTTACCGCCACCACTTTATTGAAAAGCTAAGGTATTTAGCTTTGCAACAAGCTGTGTTTAACCACCAAGAGACAACAACCTGGTTATGAATTCAAATGTGTAATTGGAATATCAGACGCGCAACGCAAACAAAGGTTGCTCGCGGGATTCTATAACACCAAACGAGCTGGAGCAGATTTGGGCGATTTAGAGTTAGCTATTATGACTAATCCAACAATGGAAATCGTTTGCTGAAAGTTTACTGTCGACTCCATGCGCCACGGAACAGTTGAACGTGGTCTAACCCAACTCACTGCATGTCACAATACCGGAGGTAAATCAGTCGACTTATTAATTGTCGCCAGCAGTTTCTTTGCATCTGTTTTTAATTTTGTGTTGTCAGTTCTATTGATCAACTGTTGGAGTCTGGGTTTGATACTGTGTAACTCACTTTGTTTGGCCAGTGATGCATACAAAGTGATCATTTCAAAGTTGGACTCAGTGGGTAATTTATATTCTTCGAATAATTTAGAAAGCGCCTGCACGCCGAGCTGTCTATCCAGACCCTCTTCACGAGCGAAAATAGCAACTTGGTAGCAAGCATCTATCCACTTAACAGTTTGATACCAATTCTCAGATATAGGCATAGAGTGACATGCTTTAGCGAACATTGCTTGTGCCTGCTGTTCATTGTCTGTCGTCCAATGTAATTGAGCAACTCTCTCTAAAACATCAAAATCATTTGGAAATTTATTAATTGCTTGGAGTGAGATTTGATGAGCTAGGCTAAAATTGACATTATTTTGTGCCAAATTGATACGCGCAATATAGCCCCATTTCTCACTGACTTTTATAATTTTTCTAACTATGTTTATCTGTTCATCGGGGTCTCCACCATACGACTTACTTTGACCCAGTGCAGAGGCTCGCATAGTTAAAAATCTTCCCGATTCTGGCGCTAATAACCCCGCTTTAATTTTAGATTGGACTGCTTTTTTGTAATATTTCCGCTTTGAGAAAAGACTGGATTGATGTCCTATCACACGCCATGCTTCAGACGAAAATGAAAATGTATCGGCGCGTTCTGAAAATTGTTTTTCTAAGGCTGTTAATTTTTCAATAGCCCTAGAGGTCTTGTTGGACTCAAGTAAGTAGAGCACTTCTAAAGTATGAAATTCATATTCATCAGAGTGTTTCACTTTGTTTATCAGATTGTTCGCCAGGCTCAATTCTCCTTGAATTAAGGCATTTTGAGCAACTCGAACTCTATTGACTAGCTCTAAACTTGGATTTGCAACGCTTTTAAATGTACTCAAAAGAACCAAAAAAAATATCACCAAAACTTCAACTTTAGTGTGCCGCATTGTCTTTCCTTATGCCAAAAAGAGGCTTACAAGTGATAAGCGCTTGGGTTTATTCATGCTAGAACTAAGCTGATGTCCAGCGACGTTGATAACAGTCAAAAAGGCAACTTTGACCATAGCTCAATGACATAACAAGTATTAGACCAACTTTTTATTTGATACTTATCAATGGTTTAGGGACAAAAAATAAACGTGATTTTGAATGTGTAGCCATATCGGAACATAAGACACTCACATTGTATCGCTTTCGACACATAGTCTAGAGCTACACAAGAACATGTTTTCATTCGCAAAAGCGACTATTTGCAATACCTTGTTGCAAAACGTCATCTACTTGGCAGTATCGAATGAATTAACTTTCTTCAATTACTGGGTTAATCGCATAAAGTAGTTGGGAAAACCGGAGCCTGATGTCGATTCTCTCCTTCCTTTGAGTGCTCATGACCAAATAGCTCGGGTGTTTCTGGGCCTTTGCTCCAAGAGATCATGACCAGACTCGCGCAGTGCCCATTTACTGTTCCAACTTTGAGAGGTTTTGAGTTACGTCAGATAAGCTGGCATTGATTTTGAGTAGTTCCGGTTTATGTCAGACAAGTAAGTAGATATTTGTGGCAGATTTATGTTGCAAACATTAGCAATCTACATCACAGACTAGATATCACTTACGGACAGAAAATGCACCTCCGAACCTTGCTTTCTTTTTAGCGTATAGAGAGTCGCAAACTTTCCTTTTGGATTGTCTTGCATCTATCGCAGAAATTATATTGGATAACTTATCGCTTACTAATTTTTAGATATTTTGGAATAATACTATGGAGCTTAACATCAATAGAAAAATATCTATTTTTCTTATCTTCGCTGTTGCCACCAGTTACTTGGTAATGCTTTTAGGCGGGGGAGCAATAAAGCCTGAATATTCTCATCTAGAGCAATATATTAGTGAATTAAATGCAACGGGTACACCATTTTCAATGTTAATTGGATATCTGGGCTTTATTCCTTTTGGGGTCCTTTCTGCCATTCTAATAGTGTTTGTTCTTAATCAAGCATCAATAAGCGGCATAACTAAAGTGGGAGTTTGCTTACTATTTGCAGAGCCTATATAGGCTCTGCGATTGCGCCGTGCGACGTCGGTTGCCCTGATTCGGGTAGCGCGAGTCAAAACGCACATAATGTATTGGCAATTTTTACTTATCTTTGTACGTGGTTAGCATTAGTGATATTTGCCTTCACGCCAGGGATTAAAACTCATACAAGAATTTTTTGGTTCTTTTGTTCATTGCTTTGGCTCTTGCTCTTGTCTCTTATGGTCGATAGTTCTCTATCATCAGTTCGTGGCGGTCTTCAGAGGCTGGCTGAAGGGGTAATATATTGCAGTTTACTGGTCGCAGCATGGAGACTGCTAAGTAAGAGTCGCAATAATATCAATGCGCCGTGCTAAAAAGCATTGCTGAACAATGTCAAAAACCCCGTCAAGCGGGGTTTTTCTACTTCTAATATTTTCACCTAAAGCTTTCATAATAACTGATTAAAAGGAAGTAAAATCATGTCGTTCACCGCCGCATAGCATCAATAAATGCAATATGCTCGGGAAAAATTGCGCAACAGCCTCCAACTATATCAGCGCCAGCATCAAGCCATTCTGCAACAAATCGACCGTACTCCTCTATCGGGATATCCCGCTCATTGCTGAGTATACCGTTCGCCTCATGCCCGTCATCTATTGCCTGAAATCCATTAGCGTATGCGCCTAGAGAAACATTTTCACCGTAATCAGTGGAAACCTCATGAGCTATTTCAATCGCTTTGCGCATTATTTCTGGCTGAGAGCAGTTAAATAAAATACCAGCGACACCCTCTTTCAAAGCTGCCAGCACAGCATCCTCTACCCGCTCACCGGAGCGAAGCGTAGGAGCAATCGAGGGGTTATCTTTTAGCGTAAACGCCACCAAAAATGCTTTGTCACAAGAGCCGAGTACCTTTTTGATTGTTTGGAACTCTTCAATACTGCTGATAGTTTCTGCCAACCAGAATCAACGTAATAGCTTTGCGCAGCAACAAGGTTCTCAATAATCGGGCTCGCTTTCTGAGCGTCAAAAAGATCTGGTCGATATGAGCCCAAAACCGGCGGAATACAGCCGGCAACCTGAACAGATCTGCCGCCTTCGTCTGCTGCCTTTCGGGCAATTTGTGCAGCAAGCTGAGCCAGCTCAAATCCAGACTGACTATAAAGCTCATCACCGAGATGAAACGGCACACACGCGTAACTGTTCACCGTGATGATGTCACATCCCGCTTCTATAAAATTAATGTGCGCATCAAACACAAAGTCGGGTGCTTCAAGCAACGCTTGAGCACTCCAGAAGGGTTGTGAAAAGGGAGCACCAATTCTGAATAATTCTCGCCCCAATCCGCCATCGAGTAATACAAACATGATAACCTCTTATTCAACGGCTTTTTTTCATTATTAACGACAAAACCGATTTCTTCATTTGAGCCATTTTGCTCTATCGCTTCAACCCATACCTATTACAAAGAGTTAAACCATGACGCTTCTAGCAGGTACGTGGTCACCTTTTTTAGCACTTCCCGTAGCTTCAAACCAACAGATTTTCAAAAGCTTAATCAATTCACATCCAAATGCAGCGCCTTACTCACTGCATGATTTTTGACCTATATCGTAGTTAGTATGAATATGTTAGGGACCAATTAGGCAGTGAATTGGACTAACGCTTTCTTCACATTGAGCCTAGTATCGATACGAAATATGAAGTGTCACCAATCTGAGTCTTTTCTTCAGCTCTAAATTAAGATCAGCAGGCCATCAAAATGAAAACATGGGTTCAGATATGGTTAACCTATTGATATCATTCATTCAGCTATTCGATAACAAACTCGGTCGATGGAGTTCACTCCATTTAAATCAAGCTATCAATCAATGGTAAACGCTGTAATTGCGACATCGCATATCTCTTTTTTTACTACCAGCACGAATTGAGAAACATCTGGAAGAGGGAAGGTTTGATAGAGCGGCATTTAAATTGCGAGCAGTGAATATAACTATCTCGAATAGCTATGTATAGATAAGGCTTTCAACACTAAGTAGGCTGGTTACCCCATTCGTAGACCAGCCTACTTAGTCGGTTAAATTTGTATATTGCCTGTGGGTGCAGAAAGGTAGTACTTCCCGTTAATGACTAACACCCTATTGGCAGGGTTAAATCGATCACTTGGTATTGCCAGATAGTATTGGTTGTTTTGTGGATTTCTCTCCAGATACACACGGCCATCAGAGCCACTGAACGCAATCAAATCTTCAGGGTTGATACCACTGATGTAAGCTGTCTGAGAAACTAATGAAGCAGGGTCTTTTTGATAGTCCTCTTCGCGCTGGGTTGGCCTATTGTCAGAATTAGATGTCTGACTACCATAAGGCTGCAACCCCTCACTCTCGCCTTCAGTTTCTTTTGCAGAGTATACGGGCAGTTTTTGCGGGTAGCGCTCAACAGGAATAAACCCGCTACCGTCAGCACGGGTGCTATACCTACGAGAACCAAAGTCTTGGCTGAGGTTGTTATTTACATCTCCAGATTCGACGTTGAGTTTCCGGTATTTGCCACCGGCAGGATCGGCGGCATAGATCTGATCCCTCTGACCGTTCAAAATAAAGTGTGTTGGCCTCAATGCCCCTTGAGGGCCAATAAATTGCACTGTTCCAGACCGCGGAAAACGGCTAGGTGATACAGGTTGACTATATTTATCTCGACTGAACGGGCCTGGCGACCATCCAAACGTATTTTGTGCATCAACTGGATTAAGAATATCGTGAGCGGGGTTGAAGCCAATCGGCAATACGTTAGATGAGAAGCTTGCGCCGTTAGGTATTTGATGATTTGTCGACGGACCTGTTGGAATGGTGTGCCGCACAGTCAGACTAACTTCTTGTCCCCGCGAACTTCTGTTACCACGCGGCCCGTTTTGCCAGAAGCCACTTCCGTCTTTTCCAAGGGGTTTTGCTGTTTTCGACTCGTAATAATTCTGTACGTATGTTTCAACTTTATCCGGTCGGTACGCAGCCCATGCACCAGCGCCTGCAGCAAGGGCAACACCACCGAGAAGCTTACCGAGGCGAAGTCTATTTCGATATTTTTTTTGATTGGCGGACGTGCTGAGATCGTCAGGAACTGCGAATTTTGAAGAACTGGCGGATATCGCAGCAGCTAAAAATGGCGTATTAGCGATCGCAGCTTTAGAAAAGAAGTCTCCCCAGTCCACATCACCGTTTTGCGTAGCATTAACTTTCCACCGAAGATCAATGCCAGCGTCATGCTTTGCACTGACTTTGTTTGCAACACGTTGACGACCGAGAAACGAATCAGGTTTCGGGCTGATTTTGGCTGCCGTCACATCGTTGTGTCGACCATAGCCATTGATTATAAATTCAATAGAGTCTTTTTTTACTTGATGATCACTGCCAATTTTAAACTGTACCGCTGTATCAATACCTAACTCGCCACCAATTCCCTGAGCCTGAAATGGCGAGTTGTCGGAGTTAAAGTCATAAATGTAGTAGGCTTTAACTGTTGTTTCGCCCTTTGGATTGTTAGGCAAATCGATTTTTACGCGAAAGACACTTTCATTAGCAACATTTTTTTTCGTACCCGAGGAAACGCGAGCACTATTGCCTTTCTTTGCATAGCTGAATACCAGACTTGTTTTTCCAGTATTTCCGTCACCTCTTGTCGTGTAGTAATTTCCAGTTTGCGGATCAAACTTTATATTTTCATTATTTTTGCGAACCTCTTCCATATCAATACCAAGGAGATTAGGGAGAGATACTCTGTCTGACTCTATGGATTTTCTCACAATCGCACCAAGATGACCGAATGTCGCCGCCATACCTGGAAACGTTTTAACCAGATCAACGGTCGCTTGCGAGATTTCTATTGCCTCATTGACCTCATTGGCCTTTCCTGCAGGATGGAGTGAAACACTCTCGTCAGACCGGCGAAAAAGCTCTGCCGTTGTTTCACTTTCTTCCCTGATTATTCTTTCTGCAATGTCTTGCGACGCTGGATTAACCTCTGGGTCTACCCGACTGGAAGGTGTCTGAAGAGCATCATCCGGGAGACGTTCCGGCCTCACCCGCCCGCCGGGTAAAGGGGGTTCACTGTTACCTGGGGTTAACGTTCGTGGCCTGTTGTTTGGCTGAAAACCAGAGAAGGCATCGTCTTTCAAGTTACCAAAAAATTGCTTAACTTTGCCTACACCACTCCTGAAAATAGACGCAGTAGTGCTGGCTCCAGCTCCTAATCCAGCTCGGGTAACGCCCTTAGCCACTAACTTTAACGCTGATTTACCCGCTTTCAAGACACTACCTAATGCGGGAATCAGTTCAGGAACACTTTCAATAAACCCGCTACCGATACCTTTCCAATCTATCGGGTAGCCCGGGTTATTGATTGCACGGTCAATGTGACTTGAAAATGGAAATAATGTATCAGCTACCGCTAAACCAGCTGCTTCAAGTGGTGACTTGTCAGAAAATACCTCTTGGGTAAATGGCATCTGGGCTTCTACGTTTTTCTTGTACATATTTCCAACCGCGTCTATCAGACTTGATGCGCTGCTCTCATCAACACTGCTGCTGTAAGCGAAAGTTGGCTCTCTTTCTACGTGGAAGTAAACTGGTTCGAGACGGTCTCTACCTAGATATTCACGCTCTCCGAACATGTCCTCGTCTATTCGGCGTGGAAAGCTACTATCTGGGCTGTAATGACTCCCTCCTGAATATTTGTTTTCGATAAAGTTGTTATATTCTTCATCAGAAATCGGAACTTTTTTGACCTCGTTATCTTTGTTCAAGTAGAGCGCAAACTTGTCTTTATTTTCCATCTCTACAACACTTAGCGACTTTACAGGATATGTTTTTGTTGGATGGTCATAATTCACTGAAAGTGTATGAGAATTGGCAACCCTTTGATTTAACCAACTGTTTAACACGTCGGATTTCACTACGTGTTGAAGTGCTTTGTGTGTTGCATAAGCCTGATTTAACTGGCTATTGTTAAACTGCGCCTTGAAGCCATCCTCGTACAACTTAGTGGTCATAGCGTCATTGATTTGGCCTTGCGTTGGCAGGTATTTGTCCCCACGAATGCGGGCCTCTTGGAACATTTTCTCACGATAAAATGTTTCACGACCCTTTAAAACGAAGCCACGATCGTTCAGTGCAGAAGCATCGTCGAAGAATCGGCTAACATTGTTCATCTTCTTTGCAAAATCGATATCAGACATCTCTTGTTTTCGCTCGATACCGTTTCTTGCTGCCCATAGATAAGTAGCAACATCGTTGGCGTGGTTAGATAAGTTGTTGTAATACGATTCAAGGGCGTCATTGTCAGAATAACTGCCGGTATAATTGCTGTTAGACTCTAAAAAGACGCGACCTGCATCGAGCCTTGCCTGCCAAAGCCCGGAGACATCTTTACTCTCGCTATATAAACCATATTTGCTAAGTCCATTCAGCCTTTGCTTCGCGCGTTGTAATTCTGCGCTTGCTCTTTGGCCAGCTTCCGCTGAAGGACTTCCTAACATCCCCATATCAAAACCGGATTCGTCTCCGTGCAAGGTCGATCGGCGATCCTGTAATATTCGGGCAGCCGCGCGACTAACGAGTACTGACTCATCTGTGTTAGCGGAGGCATTGTTGTAGGTCTTGAATATAACGTCTTCAAATTCCTCAACACTGATAGGTGCTGAAAAATCCGGATTATAATTCGAAGCTTGCTGAACGGCTTGCCAAACTTTGAAAGGAGGCAATCGTTTATCGTAACCAAAAGGATTATTTTCGGGTGACAAGTCTGCTACATGTTCGCTACCAGAGCTCGCACCGTATTCACGGGAGAAATCGTAATTTGGTTGGCTGATAAGTGACTTTCTAAACGTTGGATCATGCTGCGGCCCGGGAGGTATTTCGGTCCGGTCATCATTACCTTGGGTAATTGGAGGAGTCTGGGCTGAGGGAAACGAGCTCCATTGCGCTTTACCTTTCAGCAAAACCGAAGAGCCATCTTGCTGCTTGATCGTAATGAATCCCGTATCATTGTCCGCCGTTTTAAAGTCACTCTCCGTCAGCAACTGAGCGTTTAAACGTGATATTTTTTCTATCCTTGCTCCTACATCGCCGTTGGCAAGTTTTATCCCTAATTTTTCCGCGTAACTTCCTATCGCTTCACCATACTCTTCCCTGATGGTAGCACCAAGTCTCTCCCTAGAAAGATGAGGCTTGATAAAAATCGTACTTTTTTCTCCACCTTTGCCCGCAACAAATAGCCCATTGAGCCCACCATCATTGGGACCGTTCTGTCGCAAATTTCCACCAGCTTTTGCTCTTGTGGTTTTTCCTGAAGACAAAACAACTTTCTTCCCATCTGCAACCACGATGTTGCCGTCAAAAACTTTTCGTTTTTTAATATCATTGACCAGTAAAGACAGCTTTTCTTTGTCTTCTGCGCTTAAGTTTTTCTTACCAGTCAAGGCAAAGTAGAGCACCTCTTGATTATTTTTGTCATCTAGCCAAGTTGACGTGCTTGTGCGCACTTTTTCGAGTGTATTTTGTGCGTCTAAGGTGTCTTTTTTATGTTGTATAGTTTCTACTTTATTTTTATTTACATCATTGATTAGGCTTTGTTTTGCAATTTTTTTATCAGAAAGCACATTACTTTCCTTAGTTTTCTTTTCTCTCTTTTTTTTTATATTACTTTCGTTCTCTCCCTTAGCCTCTTCGCTCTCTCCATCAAATCGATTGTTTACTTTATAACCCTTGTCGTTCGTTACGTTTGATTGTGTCGTTTCCATAATCACCTGCCGCAAAGATTTTTATGTTCTAATAAAGAAGATTAATCCTGATTATATTTTCAGGCTCTAACGCACTCACTATTCTTAACACTACAGGACATATATAAAAACAAAACAACTATTATATATTTAGAAAAACTAACATAAGATTATCTGATAAAATATGAACACTAATTTATATAAAAAATCGAATGACATTAGATTTAACACATAAGCAAATAATAAATATAACTATTATGAAGAATAATATATGAAGGAAGATATAGTAAAGAAGGTGACTCACTTCAAAGTAGAAATTGAATACAATGAAAAACTCAAACTAAAAGTCTCATAATTAAGTTCACTAAAACGCAAAGAAATAAATTTGTAATTGAAAATTAACTAAAGCCACTAAATAAATGATTAATTGACAGCCAACATTCACAATGAAATACGCAAGCTAAGTTTGGATTGGTCTCTCATATCTGATTTTATTTGAGTGTTAACATTACCTAAATAGTCAAACCATCTGTTTAAGCAAATATGAACAATCAAGACATACAACGCATTACTGACTGCGTTTTTCCCGAGTATCAGGCGGCAGCCAGTTTTTGCGATATTTTGGTCGTACTTGGCAGCGCTAAAGCGGTTGAATACAAAATGCCGGATGCAGTTAGCCTTTACCATCAAGGAAAAGCCTCCAAGCTTTAGCTGACAGGGGCAAATAAAACAGTTTGCGGACGCCCCGAATATGAAGCAATGCAAGGTTATGCCATTGAACATGGTGTGCCCGAGTCTGACATAATTATTGAGCCAAAAGCACGAGACACCATTGAGAATGCGAAATTGAGCTGCCAGCTTATTCAAGCATGCGTCCCTGCTGTATCTAACATCGGGTTGCTTACCACCGCATTCCATATCAAAAGAGCAGAGCACCTGTTTAAAGCACTTCTTAGTGAGAATCAGACATTACACTGTTTTTACGTCAACGATAGAACTACCCGACGAGAAAACTGGTGGTTAACAGAAGCAGCCCGTCAACGTGTTTTACACAGCTATAAAACACTGCAAGGCTTTCATGCGAATTAGCCAGCTTATAGCAACAGGCCATTAATCGGATTGGCCAACAACAGGTATCCACCAGCGTACCCGCATCTCCCCCATTGGTTTGAACGGAATGGGGAAGTAAGACACGATATCGGGCTTACTGCCGTCTCTTTCATAACCTGTCGATGAAAACCATTCGCCATAAATATATCGATTCGTTTTCATCGACGTTTTGTAGGTACACATAAATTCCGCATACGTTGCCGCAAGCACCTTATGCACATCAAAATTCGTCGACGGCGATATTTCTTGGCTTTCAATACCCAACACATCTACAAACTCATCCCGCTGACCATTCTCTTTTGGAAAATAGGCAGACAATAACGGTGACTGGGTTATTTCCCCTGGTCGACCTTCATTGAGGCTATAGAGCGCCTGGTAGTCTTCTGAGTTGACATAATCTTTCCAAAACTTGGGGCCACTTTCAATGAAGCTACCCAGATCGAAATGTTTACCTTTGCCAATGACGCTAAATTCCGGAACTTCAATGATTGTGTAGTCCATTCTTTTACCACCTCTATTTTGTGAGGGAGAAAAAACTCTGTTGAAGGACGATAACCTCACGCTCGTTGATCGTGCTTTACTCGGTGTAATGCCATGCACATCCCGAAACGCGCGTGTAAAAGCATTTGGCGAGTGATAGCCATACTTCAACGCAATATCGGCAATGCTTGTCTTGCTGGTCAGTAGCTCAGTTGCCGCCAGCGTGAGTTTTCGTCTACGAATATATTCAGCACATGTGATGTTGAAACTAGCTAAGAAGACCCTGTGAAAGTGATACTTTGAGCAACAGGCTTGTTTCGCTACCTCTTCAAGGCTCAATTCACTGTCAAGATGCTCCTCGATATAGTCGATTGCCCAGTTCATACGTGTTGACCAATCCATATCATCAGGCCTCCTTAAGAGATTCCATACTATTGGATGACACAGATTGCCGTCTCACCTTTTCTTGCTGTTTTCACTGAAAACTTGAGCTTTTTGGGTAGAGGAAAGACAAGGAATATATGGTATCCCCTCCCTTCAGGGAATGCGTGTTAGCTCGCAACAACAGCAGGCAATCTTTCTCTAAGAAACGCGGACAATGCTTGCGTTTGCGGGGGGACACCGTCACGAGACGGCATTAGCAGACTTAAACTTGCCGAAAGAGACAACCATTCAGGAAGGACTCTCACCAACAACCCATCTTTTAGTGCTTCACGACAAACATATGTCGGTAATGACACGACGCCCAGGCCCTCGGTAGCACCCATCAGCAAGGTCGACATATCTTCTGAGCATAAAATGATGTTGGTTTTTTGGTGCGTCCGCAGTCCGTCTTGATGCTGAAGTGGGATCGCACCCATGGTGCGATTCTGCCCCATATGTAAAAACTGGCAGTGCATTAAATCCTGCGGGCTATCAATCCCCCCTTCCTGTTCCAAATAGGCAGGCGAGCAAAAAAGCGCCCAATCAATATTTGCTACGAATCGTCGGATAAGACTGGAGTCTGGCAGCTCATTAGTATGCGCACGAAGGGCAATATCCACCCCCTCAGCGACAAGATCGACCTTTTCATTGGTCACACGCTGTTCAATCAACACCTTCGGATGTAGTTTTGCAAATTCGTTGATCAGTTTAACCAGCACAAACTGAGCCGTACCCACGGAGCAACTAATCACCACCTTTCCCGCCAGCGTGCCGTGGCTATTCTCCATCGCAGATTCAGCCATTTCCATCGCATCCACCAGCTTGCGGGCATACACGTAGAAATTCTGGCCTTCGTAGGTCACTGAAATATTCCGTGAGGTTCTTTGCAATAGCCTTACGCCCAGCCTTTCTTCGAGCTGAGCAACATGACGACTTAACCTTGATTTAGGCATATTGAGTGACTTGGCCGCCGCCGTATAGCCATTTTTCTCCACAACATGAACAAAATAGAAGTAGTCATTCAGATCAATTTTCATCGTCAGCCTGTGTTCTATAAATGGAACGATAAGTTCGATTATTGGCTATTTTTGCTGCTAAGGCGAGTTGATATAGTAATTTCAACCTGAAAAATAGAACGGACTATCAAAATGAAAGTACTTACCTTTGCCGCAACAAACAGTATGAACTCAATCAATAAAGCACTGGTAAAATACGCCGCGTCGAAACTGGACGGTGCCGAGATAGATTATGTCGATATCAATGATTTTGACTTGCCGATTTATAGCATTGATCTGGAAGAGAAATTTGGTGTGCCAGAAGCCGCCCATGCTTTCCTAAAACGTATATCACGAGCCGATGCGATTTTGGTCTCTTTTGCCGAGCATAACGGCAATTATACCGTCGCCTTCAAGAATCTGTTTGACTGGATGAGCCGGGTTGAAAGAGGCATCTATCACAACAAACCTACTGTGATGCTCTCAACTTCACCTGGCGCAGGGGGTGGACAAAACGTGCTTAACTTAGCAGAAAACGCTGCACCACATTTTGGTGGGAACGTAAAAGGAACACTGAGCATTCCGAGCTTTTATGACAACTTCAACGCCGAAACTGGCCAGCTTACTAACACTGATTTGGTTGAATCGTTGGAAGATGTGTTAAAGGCGCTGCAAGAGTCAGTGACCGCCTGAATACAAGCCGTCAGCGTCAGGTCAGCCTAAAATCAAGGGAGCTATTTGCTCCCTTTTTATTCCTCGCCATGTACTGCCTCTTGTCGAAAACTGGCGAAAAGTCACATCAAGTTTCTTTCCAACTACCGCAACCCCACAGATCGTAGACGTGTTGAGACTCGCAAACTTTTCCGTCTAAGTATATTTACCCAAATCATCGGAATTATATTGATGTTTTCTTGATGGCTATGTGGTGACAAACTGCTTGTTTGCGGCGATAAGCTCAAGACGCTTTAACGGTTCTTATAAAACCATACCGAAAACAATGAGCGTCGCCACATTGCCAGTCACATACCGGAGCGCTGAGAGGCTGAGATGAAACTGTTCAAACACTTAGTCCTGACATTAATCACACTCTTTGGCAGTGCAGGTTTCGCAGACAATGAAATCCCGTCCGATTTTCACGGCATTTGGGATAGCAACGAGCAAACATGTGCCAAGCGATTCAGTGATACGAGGCTAAAAATAGGCACATCGACAATTAAGTACTTGGAATCAAGCGGTCAGCTATTGGACATTACAGAATCTTCATCAACGTCATTAATTGCAACATTTGAAATGAGCGGTGAAGGCAGTACGTGGACGAGCGTGAATACTTATCTCCTTTCAAATGAAAACGACAAGCTAACACAGGTCTTTGACAACGGTAGAAAAGTGACAAGAATACGTTGCGTGGCCATATAAAAATAACTGATGAGTAATTCAATTCAGCATAATTAACCCAATACTGATCTTCTGCTGAATATGACAATACTGAACTGACAAAGGCATAGTCTTGCTCGAGATACAAGCGAACAGTGAAACTGCTTTGACTTTCTCACCCAGTTTATATGTCAAATTTAGCAACACAGCTTGTAAGATGTGAAAGCGAAACCAAAGATATCAATACATTTATTAGAGCCACTTTCTTCACGTTAGCCTCTATTTAACTTGGTCAAGAGTATCAACTATATGCCACACAAAACCTCACCTAAAAACGCAGAATTTACAATCAGTTTGATGATTTACGCAAGGTGGTTGTATAAACGCTCCTCCTAAGTTCATTACGTACTAGAAGAATCGTCTTACATGCTTCAAAAGCAGGGAAAGCTACCTTAGGTAAGGTCTATCACACACTGCCCGATAAATCTGGACTTATAAGGCGAGGTACGTATGATTCCGGCCAACGTTACAATGAAGCAAACCACCTGTTTGTTTAAAGACAAGGTTTCATTCCATCATGATAAGAGCCAACACACTCGTACCTTATAAAAGCTGGGCTAAACCCCTTGTTTCGGAAGTTGCCACAATTATTTACCTACTTAAAGATAATGGTTACGACGCAGCTCAATTGGCAAAAGTAACAGGGTTGCAGCAGAAAAATATCAATGTTTGGACTGCACGTTACAAAAACGAGCCAGACAATCTTTCTTCTATCCCTTACCCGTGCTGGTGTTTTTTGTGTGCACTGGTTGGTAAGCCAAACATTCAAAGTAACGGAGACGTTATTGATGTAAATGTGAAAAAAGTGCTGTATTACTTCAAACCAACGGCTTTTAGATCGAACGACAAGTTCATTTGTCCTTCTCAAGAACAGTTCAGCAATCTGATTGATAATGACAATTACGAATCACTAACGACTGAGAAACTTTCGACAGTCTTCAATTGGAACGCATCTAACTTTGCACACGGTGTTGAAAATGGGTCGCTGCCATTTTTGAACTGGAGCCTCATCTTGATGACATTGGGCATCGACATTCAAAAAATGATTCTGAAAGATCTCGAAGGTGATGTCTCTATCGACTAGGCGACGGCTATTTCGCGGTGTGTTCACCACATAAAATCATCAAGGTTCTTGATATCTGATTATGTAACTGTCCCAGTTTTTCCGTCGGCGCCAACTTGAGAGGTGCATCGTTAAAAGGGTCTGACCTCAGCCGTGGTGTTTTCTCTGAAGATTGCTGGCAACAAGAGCAACTGTTAGAACAATTGGGTCTTATCATTCGTCCAAATTAAGAATCCCGATTGATACCGCGCAGTGGACAGTTCGGCGATGAAGAATATCTAATAGGACAGAGGCTGGATGGATTCGCTGACTACCAAAGGCACCCAGCGAATCCAGCAATGTCAGCGGTTACAAAAACTAACCAGCAGACGATGGTGATTTTTGAACATCAACAAACACAGTGCCCAATTCGCTTTCGAATTCTTCACCCTCATCAGCACCTAATTCAAAATCAAGTTGATTTGTCAGGGTTTCAGAGAGTAAGTAATCCTGATGTGTGGTTACCCAGCTCTGTATGGTTTGCGATGTGCGCATAGAAGTGTTGATCTTATCTGTCACCTCAAACCCGAGAGCTTTTCGTCTCTTTTGTATGAAGCTGACAATTTCTCGCACCATGCCTTCTGCGATGAGGTCTTCCGTTAATTCTGAGTCGAATTCTATCGATATATATCGGTTAGATACCGCATTGACGCCTTCTTTAGCCTTACGATAGATAATGATTTCCTCAGCACTGAAAGATTGGCCATCAAGGTCTATCTCTCCGTTTGTTTGCAGCTGATCAATATCTTCCGCTGTCATGTTAGCAATCAGATTGGCGAAGTGCTTCATCTGCTTACCTAGACGTTTACCTAGCAGCGAGAAGTTCGCTCTCGCGTACAAATCAATAAATTGGTCTTCTTCTGTGCTGAAGTCGAGCATTTTAATATTCAGCTCAGCTTTGATGTAGTCAGCCAAACGCATTACATCTTGCAACTCCGCCGTGTTTCTGTGCAGCACGGTGGCACGCTTGAGTGGCGTCTTAGTTTTAATTTTCAGCTCGTTTCGCTTTTGCCTTCCCATCACGACAAGGTTTTGCAATCTTTGAACGCTTTTCTCCAGTTCAGGCGCTTTTCGTTCAGTGCTTGATTGTGGGTAATCACACAAATGCACAGAACTTGGGGCGTTGTCTTCATTTGAGAAGTGCTTCAGCTCCTGATAGATATGTTCAGACAAGAAAGGCGCAAACGGAGCCATCAAGGTCGAGAAGGTATTCAGGCAGTAATAAAGCGTCCCGTAGGCAGCTTCTTTGTCTTCGTTAACCTCAGTTTGCCAAAAACGCGCGCGGTTGAGTCGGATGTACCAGTTGGTCAGGTCTTCCAAAAACTCAAACAGTGGCGGCACCACTTCGTATAAGCGGTAGGCCTGCATTTCAGTGTTTACTTTTTCCTTGAGGCTCTCAAGGCGAGACACAATCCACTGATCAAGGACATTGTCAGAGCTTAACATGCCCGATGCTTTCCACGAATCGATGTCAGCATAGGTTTTAAAGAACTTGAAGCCGTTATACCAAGGCAGCAGTACCTGACGCACCATTTCCTGCACACCGCTGTCAGCAAACTTCTGCTCTTCCGCTTTTACCAGTCCAGAGTTGATGAGATACAAGCGCAGTGCATCTGCACCGTATTGCTCCATCAAAATGTCCGGCGCAGTGTAGTTTTTCAAACGCTTGGACATCTTCTTGCCGTCTTCGGCCATCACAATGCCGTTAACGATAACGTTCTTAAATGCTGGCTGACTGAACAGACACTCACTGAGTACCTGTAGGGTGTAGAACCATCCGCGAGTTTGGTCGACCCCCTCAGCGATGAAGGATGCCGGGAAATTTGACTCAAATTCTTCTTTGTTCTTAAACGGATAATGCGCCTGAGCATAAGGCATTGCACCGGATTCAAAC
The DNA here is from genome assembly GCF_004116385.1 of Veronia nyctiphanis. Taxonomy (GTDB): domain Bacteria; phylum Pseudomonadota; class Gammaproteobacteria; order Enterobacterales; family Vibrionaceae; genus Veronia; species Veronia nyctiphanis. Next base: position 75,804 of record NZ_PEIB01000016.1, read on the forward strand.
CAGCAGTCAAACACTTCTGGGATACGGCGATATACGCCTTCTTCACCAGAAACAGTGAAAGTCAGCTCATCAACATGATCACGGTGAAGATCAGAGACCTTTTGGCCAGTAAGCGACGTCAGCTCTTCAATCGAGCCAATACAAACATGGTTGCCTGTTTTGTCGTTGATCCATATTGGCAGTGGCGTTCCCCAATAACGGTTTCTGGATATGGCCCAATCCATGGCGTTTTCAAGCCATTTGCCCATTCTTCCCTGCTGGATATGCCCCGGCACCCATTGAATCTGCTGGTTATTCTCAACCAGCTTGTCACGAATGCTTGTCACGTTGACATACCAAGAAGGTACGGTGCGATAGATGATTGGCGTGTCTGAACGAGGACAGAATGGATAGCTGTGCGACAGTGTATCGTGACGATAAAGCAAACCTTTATCCTTCAGGGCATGAAGAATAGGCTTATCAGCATCTTTCACATAAGCGCCCGTAAATGCCTCAACCTCATCGGTAAACCGACCCCGGCTATCGAGCGGGCAGACGCTGGCTTCAACACCATGTTCACGACAAACACGTTGGTCGTCTTCACCAAACGCAGGAGCCATGTGAACGATACCCGTACCACTGTCTGTAGACACGAAGCCATCAGACAAAATCTGGAACGCGCCTTTATCCTGTTGTGATGTAAAGTAAGGGAAAAGCGGCTGATAACGCTTTCCTGATAACTCGCTCCCTTTTGCTGTCGTCAGCACTTCTACATCATGTTTTTTCACCACCTCTTCCATTCTGGCTTCGGCGATCCAAACGGTTTTATCGATAGTTTTATCAAGCACCTTCACGTAGTTAATCGACGGATTAACACATAGCGCCAAATTAGACGGGAGTGTCCATGGCGTTGTGGTCCACGCAGCAAGATAAGCATCTTCATCTTCTAATTTGAACAGTACTGTTGCTGCGGGATCTTGAACGTCTTTATAGTTAGAGGATGCCTCAAAGTTAGAAAGGACAGTTTCAAGCTCAGTAGAGTAAGCGACCACTTTCTCACCAAGATAGACCAGTCCTTTATCCCAGAGTTGTTTGAACACCCACCATACCGATTCCATGTACCAAGGCTCCATGGTGCGGTAATCATTTTCAAAATCGACCCAGCGCCCTAAACGGGTGATTGTCTTTTCCCACTCCTGCGTGTAACGCTGCACAATGCCGCGGCATTCGTCGTTATATTTGGTGATCCCGAATTTTTCTACCGCTTCTTTGGCCGACATACCGAGGGTCTTATCGATCTCATGCTCGATGGGCAAACCGTGACAATCCCACCCGAAACGACGTTCAACATGATGACCAAGCATGGTCTGATAGCGAGGAACAATATCTTTGATAGTGGAAGCGACGAGATGACCATGATGAGGTAGGCCAGTTGCAAAAGGGGGACCATCGTAAAAAACAAAGGCAGGCTTAGCTTTGGTTTGTTCGATGGATTGTTCAAAGACCTTGTTCTGTTGCCAGAATTTCAGAACCTCGTGCTCGGTCTGGACAAAAGAAAAGCTCGCCGAGCTGGGGCCGGGGTGTTGTTCTGAAGACATAAATACCTCTGTTGGTTTCCCTGAGAGGTGAGTTATAAAAAAACCCGCCTCTTGGGCGGGTTTCTAATTTGTTAGTTACGCAAACTATCCCACCATTTCGAAAGAAATAATGCTAATAATTCGTGAGATGATTGCGTTAATTTTCATCAGATTATCGTGACACTGCTGTAAGTGCTTGTCAATGACCGCACAGCCTTTACTTCATTAGTATTGAATTAATGATCTTTCGAAATGCCACAGTGTGTTACTGCGCTTCCTTCTCACATACCCGCCGTTTTATTCGACTCAACGCCACGGGCGTGATACCGAGATACTTCGCAATGTCGTTTTGGGTAATACGGTTAATAAGATCGGAAGACTCTTCCAACAGTTTTTCGTATCTTTCCTGCGCGGACAGGCAGAGTAGTTCTCTTTCCCTGCGCTCTTTCTTAATCGCAAACGCAAGAAGAATGTCCATCAGGCTGTTTGATAGCTCAACATCACTTTTGCTTGCTTCATAAAGACGACGAAAGGAGAACCGACGTATTACGCATTCGCTCAACGCAACCAACCCAAAGGTATTTTCACATTCAGTGTGTGCTGCCGTCAGGTTCCCGATGACATTTCCCTCACCAATGAAGGATTTCACGGTTTCTTTGCCTTCCTCACTGAGGTAATAGGCTTTTAGCACCCCTTGCTGTATCAGGTATACATTCCTATCACCCTCTCCCTGATGAAAAACATGTTCACCTTGAGCGCGAATAAGTGTTTCGCCATGACGTTCAACATATTCAAAAAATTTCATCACTTTTAACCTAAGTTAACGCGCTGTTCTCGCCAACATTTTACATTTCCTATCAGCACCTTATCTAAACATACGAACAAGGAACAGTGCATGGAACTTATAGATAAAAAAATAGTGATCACAGGCGGTACGTCAGGTATTGGGCTTGAGGTGGTGAGGGCACTTGCTCCGATGAATCAGATCATAGTAATCGCACGAAACAGCAAAAAGCTAAGCCAGCTTGCCGAAACCTTTAACATTACACCTTATCAGTGCGACTTATCTGATCTTGAACAGGTTAAACAGACTGCCGCAGCGATAAAAAGCGATCATCCAACATTAGATGTGCTGATCAACAATGCTGCCGTACAGTTCGAGCCAACATTCATCAGTCGCGATTTCAGCTATGACAATATTGAGAGCGAGATTACCACCAACCTAACATCAGTCTGTTGTTTGACCTCAATGTTGCTTCCCACTCTTTTAGCGTCTTCTCGCGCCGCGGTTGTCAATGTGAATTCAGGGCTGGCACTGGTGCCAAAAACCAGTTCCGCCGTCTATTGCGCCACCAAAAGTGCTCTGCATGCTTTCTCTACCTCTCTTCGTTATCAGCTAGCCGACACAAACATCAGTGTTTATCAGTCGTTAATGCCATTGGTAGAAACCAATATGACTGCAGGAAGAGGAACAGGAAAAATGTCACCGGAGGAAGCAGCAAGCCAATTGATAAGTGGTATCGAGCGAGGTGTTGAGGATAACGATATTGGGAAGGTCAAAATCCTCCGCTGGCTGACGAGGATTGCGCCCTCTGCGGCAGCCAAATTGATGAAAGCCTCTTAGTAGACGTACTTCAGCACTATGTCATTGTCGAAAACGAGTTAAATGGAAAACCCGATGAAATCACTGATCAAAGTAATGCTTATTCTTGCGCTTGGCTTTGCGTCGACGCTCCTTATTTTAAAAGCTCTCGGTATTCTTGATGCACAGCAGATTGAGAGCTGGTTACGTCATGCCCAGACACTATCTCCCTTTTACACCGGCGGCTTAGCAGTGTTGTTATTGTCAGCCGATCTCTTTGTTGCTATGCCTACGCTGACTATCACAATCCTATCTGGTTTTCTGTTGGGTCATTTGGGTGGCGCGCTATCGGCAATCCTTGGCATGATGTTCGCAGGTTGTATCGGCTTTTTTATGGGCCGAAGATATGGCGAAAAACTACTGATGTTTCTGCTTAAAGACCAGAATAAACTTGATGATGTAAGAACCGCATTTCAGCGCCAGGGGTTGATGATGATTATCTTGTCCCGAGCGGTGCCTATTTTACCCGAAGTCACTGCATGCCTTGCGGGCACAACAGGGATGACATTTTCAAGGTTTCTGGTGGCATGGTCTGTTAACACCATTCCTTATTGCCTCATTGCAACGTATTCAGGGTCAATTAGCACGATTGAGGATCCCAAACCAGCGATTATCACCGCCGTTTTGCTGACCGCCTTCTTTTGGTTGGGATGGCTGGTATTTAGAAAGCTGGTGTTGAAGCAAACACTGTCTTTGTCAGATAACTAAACCCATACCGTTGTTCAATATAGCTGTTCAATATAGCGAGCGAAGTGGATGCCCTTCGCTCGCTTTAACAACTAGTGGCCCGAAATCAGCAACGCTTCTTTTCCTTCCGCCAGAAACTCGCTTCGAATATCTTCTGGTGTGATATTTTCTGCTCCGTGTTGATGCATCCAGTTGGCGAAACTTTGCAGCGTAGTCTGAACATCGGTTACCGAGAAACCCGAAGCGCGCGCTTTTTGGTTAGATATATTCATGAATGACGCTTCAGCAATCCCCCGGGGGCGAAATAACGGCAATTCGCGAAAGCTCAACGCTGCTTCTTCACGCTCATTGGTTGCTACGTCTACCCAACGTCCGTTATCGATACCGAGCAGCTCAGCGAACGTCGTCCAAGAAATGGATGGACCAGACAGATTAAAATCGCCAAACACTCTTTGTTCTGCGCACCGCAAAATGAACGAGGCGACGTCGTTAACATCAACAAATTGCAGCAAGTCACCGCCGTCACCCGGCAACAAAACTGGCGTCTCAGATTTCGATTTCATCACCCAGTATGCAAGACGACCTGAACGGTCTCCCTCACCAACCACAACTTGGGGCCTGAGGACAGTTTGCCGATCTGGAAAATACTCCCTGACAATATTTTCGCAGGTTGCTTTTAGTGGTCCGTAAGTCAGGTTGTTTAGTTCGGTGATTGACTCATCTATTGGTTCGTGAAGCGGGCTTTGTTCTGTAATTTGCTCACCCTTGGTTGCTGAAACGCCCTCACTGCACTGATATAGATGTAATGTCCCACTCGCTTATGAAATTGAGATGCACTGTCGCGAACATGTTTTGCTGTGTACCCACAAAGGTCAATGCAGACATCCCATTCACCGTGTAACTCAGAGAGACCTATGTCCCTGTCTCCTTCAATTCGCTCTATATCACCAGATAAAGTATTCGGCGTTTCACCGCGGCTGAATACTGTCACGGAGTGCTTTGCCAAGAGACACTTTTCCACCAGCTTTGAACCAATAAAACCCGTTCCACCTAAAATAAGAATTTTCATGTTCGTGCCCTCAGTGATAAATAGAATGGCCCAAGCCTGACATTGTTGTTTAAGCACCATGCTCAGGCCAAAAAGGGGAAAGCATTCTCTTAGAAATATCTCCGAAGGAAAGGGAACAGGCAAAAAACTGCGATGTATTTAAACCTGAAAGTTCAGTGAGATGAGTAGAAGCCGAGTATTACTATTTACGCAAGGTTTTCAGAACGACATCCGCCAATTGCTCTGCGAACGATTGATCAAGTTCTGCATGGTGAGAAAACGCACGGAAATAAATAGGCCCTGCATAGAGGTCAATGATGAAGTCCATCTCTAGGTCCGTTCGAAAGCATCCGCTATCCTGTCCACGTTTAATAATTTCACTGGCATGCCCACGCCGAGGCATGAGAAATACTTCCTGAAATTTAGTCATTAATTGCGGGTCACTTTGCGCCCGGCCGAGTATCTCTGCGATCACTCGACCAGCCCACGAATTCACGAAGTTGCAAAGCAATAAGATGTACTCATGCAGCTGCTCTGACGGCTCAGAGGCCTTAGGCGAAGGCACACTTTCACTGACAGCATCGAGAAAAGCATCGATCACAATATCTTCAACCCGTGACCACCGCCGATAGACGGCTGGCCGGGTTGTTTCCGCGCGCGCTGCAATTTCATTGATGGTGAGCTCGGCAAGTGGCCGCTGAGCCAACAGCTCCCAGGCGGCTTGTTTAATCTGAGTGTTCAGCTCGTCATTTCGCGGGCGACCTGTCTGTGACGGTGTTTTTTTCACACTGTACCTTTCGAGTGTTTTGTTTTAAGTCCAAAGGAGAACCCTTATTCAATCACTTGTAACAAACTTGTTGCCTTTTTTCAATACAGGGTGTAATGATACATATTGTAACGTTACGTTTTGTATCGATTCTATTTTCACAATTCACCTATTGGAAAATACCAACAAGGACAAGATGCATGGACAAAAATTTTTTAGATAATGAAACTTGGCATTATTTTTGGCACGCTGGATGAGCTGGAGCAATCTGACCAAGGCCGAGGAAAGTTGCTACAGGTGACTTTACTGGGTCAGGAACTGGTCATTGCGAAACTGGATAGCGGTGTTGTAGCAATGGCAAACCGTTGCCCGCACCGCTCAGCCAAACTCCATCTTGGGTGGAATTGCGGCTCGTCGGTTCAATGTGCGTATCATGGCTGGAAGTATGGCAGCGACGGTATGTGTATCGAAATACCCGCCCTGCCGGACGGCCCAATTCCCCCTAATGCCAAAGCAACGGTGTTTGACTGCGAAGTAAAATACGATTTGATTTGGGTACGATTAGATAACACTGTAAATACCGAGATACCCGCACATCTGGCCTTCGATGATCCGTCTTTTACCTGCACCATGGGGATACCTTATACATGGAAAACCCATGCAGCACGTCGACTCGAAAACTACACTGACTTAGCGCATTTTCCCTTTGTACACCCTGAAACCCTCGGAAACCCTGATTTTGTTACCTTTTTGATCCCTGATATCGACCTGCAACCACCCGGTTGCATGCGATTCAAATATGAGCCTCCTGAAGGTGGACGAAACGGTATGGATGCGGCAGGTAATCTAGCACCACTGATTTACACCGATTACACCGTTCAGTTGCCTTTTGGTGTCACTCTGGATCAGCCTCTATCCAATGGCACACGAACCATAATGTGGATGTGGGCAACCCCAATAGATGAGAGGCACTGCCGAACCTTTTGGTTTTGTTGCAACGATACAAAAGACCCCTTTGATCCCATGGTGCCGATAGCAACACAGATGGCGATTCTGGAAGAAGATATCGGGCCAGTTGAAAGTCAGGAACCTGAACAAATTCCTCACCCTAAAGATGAAATTGCTACCGCCGCAGATAAGGTGTCACTGACATACCGCCGAATGCTCTTTGAACTTTGCAAAGCAAAAGCAGCTGGACCCGCAGCCCTAGAAACACTGCTGGCCTCTGAAAGAAACAACATTTAGTCAAACCAAACAGATCAAAGGGAGCCGAGTATGAGTCAGCCCACCAGCAATCACCCGGGCAAGTGGACACTGGAGTGTGTCGACATTGCCTGTGAGACCCATGATGTAAAAAGCTTCTACTTACGCGTCAGATCAAATGAAGATGATTTGGTACCTGTCTGGCCATATAAACCTGGCCAGTTTGTCACCCTTATGCTTTGGCTCGAAGAGAAGTTGGTACCTCGTTCCTATACTCTCTCGTCGTCACCGACACGACCTTCGTTAGTCTCATTGACGATTAAACGCGATCCTCAAGGGCTAGTTTCACGATTTATGTACGACAAGCTAACTATCGGCGACAGACTCTCAGCACGAGGCCCCGGCGGAAGTTTTGACCTCCATTCGGTTGCACCGAGACGGAAGATCATGATGCTGACAGGCGGAGCTGGGATCACCCCCGCGATGAGTATGCTTCGCTACCTATGCGATATAAGATCTGACAAACACGAGGTAACCTTTCTTCATTCCGCACGGACCCCAGAGGACATGATATTCCGTGAAGAAACTCTGCTGTTGGCGAAACAACACAATATTCACGTGCAGTATGTCTGCGCACATCACGCAGAGCCAGACATGGAAAGTGGTTTTCTGTCACGTCAGATATTCGAGCGGAATGTCGAAGATATCCATGAATACACCGTCCTCCCCTGCGGGCCTGCCCCATATATGGACGCAGTAAAAAGTATACTCAGAGAGATGGATTTCGACATGCGCCACTACCATGAAGAGAGTTTTGGCGACCTATCACAGCGCACCAACCCGCAAAACGCCTCACCAGAAACATTGACGACCAGAAATATCAGCATTGCCGACAAAATCAAACGACGTAGCGAAACAATTCAATCAAAGGGGCACACAACACAGCAACCTGATACCGAAACTAATTCGACTGACAACAACATCCATTTTTCAGCCAGTGACACAACAGTAGCCTATTCACCGGGTGAAACCTTGCTTCAGATCGCTACTCGTGCAGGCATAGCGGTGCCAACGAACTGCCAAATGGGCCTTTGTGGGACATGTAAAGCCAAGTGTCTTTCCGGCACCGTTGAAATGGAGTTGGCCGACGGCCTGACTTCAGAAGAAATTAACGGCGGGTGCGTGCTTACCTGCATCGGTAAGCCCAATGGCTCGGTCAGCATAGAGCTTTAATTTGCTTTTGCATTTAGCTTGGGAGGAAGAAAAATGGATGGAATCTCATTGGGTTGTAATGGCAGCGGACTCATGCACACCATAGAGCTGCAGCTGGATGACCAGTTTCGTCTCATTCGGGACAGCGGCGTGTTCGATCATTTTGATCGCATCCCTCAGCCCGTCCTTGAAAGAGAATACGTAGAAGCATCAAATCGGTTTGGCATACCCTTGACGACTGGGCTTTGGACTTATCAAATAGGCAGGGATGAAAAGCTGGTTGAGCATAACCTGCCGTGGGCAAAAAAAGCAGGAGCACAGTGTCACAACCTCATGATTCTGACCCACCATGCTGAAGGACATGTTGTTACCGATGATGAGGTGGTTGAGTTTTATATGCGTGCGTTTGAGGTAAGCGAACGACTTGGAATAACCATTTCGATTGAGGTTCACATTTACATGTTCACAGAAGACTTCCGCCGGATATCGCCTGTCGCAGAGAAAGTTCGTGCAATGGGCGTCCCATTTAATTTCGTACTCGACCACAGTCATATTCTATTGAAAATGGAAAGTCCGGAAGAATAGGATGCCAGCGGTATTCGTGGGGATGTAAACAGCGGGAAACTGATTCTTGATCCTTTCGAGGACAACAACATCATAGATGATTGGATCGATCAAAACATGGTGGTGTGGTTACAAGTGCGTCCCGTCGCACCGAATGGACCCAAAAATAATGCACAAATCGGCTTAGGTGGACGTTGGGGCAGAGCCTGCCAGTATCCATTCAAAAAACCAGCAAAAGGCAAATGGGATCATTTTTGGCATGCATGCAAGATTGAACCGAGTAAAGAGGTTGTTAGAAAGGTATTCCGCTATCACCAGCGTACCAATGCCAGCCCTCTGCGTTGAATAACAACAGATATGATTGATATTCCTGACTATGGTGGTGGAACTCGCTCTTCTCTTTTCGAACAGAATGTCGCAATCGCCGATTGGCTTCGTTCAACATGGCATCAGTAGAAAGCTAACCTGAAAATGATTGAAATCACTTCTATGCCAATATGTGTTGTTCTACTCATCGCCTACAGAGCTAGGCAGAAAACTCTAATCATCAGGCAGATAATCACTCAAAATCTTTCGTAAGTTATTTTTAAGTAATAAATGAGACCAGAAAAATTTATAATCCATCAGTTTATATGCAATATGTTATATATTGTTAAATTATCAATCTGAGATATTTCAAGCGTGACAATAAACTTATATATTCACGCACTCTGATTTTTCGATGAAGCTGTTATAAATAATCTACAAAACATAACCAAAAACCAATACACTTTCTATTTGATTTAAAATAAATACTCTAATTTCGATATTGATTAGCGTTATTATTTTCTTAAAAATGAAACGCTAATTTTTAAATTACATATATACATTCGCATCTCCTTCACAGACGTAAACAGGAGAGAAGAAGTGTTTTCAATAATTATAAAAAAATATCGTTCCATTTTTATTGCCATTTTTAGTTTATATATTTCATTTATATCAATGCCGACAACTGCGGCGTCGGGCGAGAAGCCAGAGACGTTCTGGTCTTATACAAAATATGGCACACTAGAAACAGTGAGAACACCAGACGAGCGCTTTAATAATTTATCTGGGTATTCTTTTTCGCCGAACTACATCACTGTTGATGGTCTTCGTATGCATTATGTCGACGAAGGTCCAAAAGACGGAGAGGTGATTTTACTCCTTCATGGAGAACCAACCTGGGCATATCTCTATCGCAAAATGATCCCTGCTCTGGCTGACAGAGGGTATCGCGTGATTGCACCAGACCTGATTGGTTTCGGACGCTCAGACAAGCTTCTCAACAAAAGTGACCATTCCTATGCGAGGCATGTTGTATGGATGAAAGAGTTTGTAAAAGCAATGAAGCTCAAGAAAATCACCTTATTTGTCCAAGATTGGGGTTCATATATTGGTTTACGCGTTGCAGCAGGTCTAAAAGGTCGCTTTGATAGGGTTCTTCTTTCTAACGGTGGTCTCCCCACTGGTGAAAACACACCACTTGGATTTTACGCTTTCAAGTTTTCTGTTGATTTAGCAGGAGAGCACTTCCCGATTGCCGAAATTATGCAAGTAGGCACAGTCAGCATACTGAAGAAAGATGAGTTATTGGCATATTTAGCGCCATATCCTAACACCTACTACACAGCAGGCCCTGATGTCTTTGATGACTTGGTACCCACGTCGCCTGATATGGCTGGTGCCACAAAAAATAAAGAGGTATGGAAAATCTATGAAAACTGGCACAAGCCCTTTTTGACTGTTTTTGGTAAATTAGATTTGGTCTTAGGTACGTTATTCAAAGAATTTAAAGAACGTGTCCCGGGAGCACAAGGCCAGCAACACGATATCATCCCTTTTGCTAGTCACTTTATTCAGGAAGATGCCCCTAATGATCTTGTCAATCATTTGGATAATTTCATCAAGAACAACTAAACATGTTCTCCCAGAAGCCCTAACATTCTGGGCTTCATTCTTAATAACTAAAGAACATGAATGCATCAATTATGTATGTTTTAGATAAGACTTATTTACAAGTTTAAATAGACATTTTAAAAGAACGGTTAGACAACCAAAAACCAGATATTTACATGGATTTTAAAATTAGTTTACGACTCGCATTCAATTAAATGGCAAAACCAATTTAAAACTTTCACCTCCATTTATTAAGAGTGAAAACAACGATTTATTGACACATAAGATTAATTAGAAAGTGTTTATTTTTTATACCATGAATAATTTTGACAACAAATGTAGCCAACTTTAAATTTATAGTCCAAAATTATAGATCTAATAAGCATATACATTTATATATATTCTTACTTTTTTGACTTTATATATTCTGGAATTTACCTAAGTTCATTTACCCTCATATAAATATTCAAGGAAGATATTTGTGTTCGCTATTTTTATAAAAAAACATCGCTTTATACTTTTCTCATTTATCGCACTGCTTTCAGTGTTTGTTTCAACGCCGACATTGGCAATGGCACAAAAGCCACAAACATTTGATTCCAATACCAAATACGGAACATTAGAAACACTGCGTACGCCCGGTCACCGCTTCGATAACTTACAAGGTTATTCATTTAGGCCGAATTACATCACCATTGATGGCCTGCGCATGCACTATATCGATGAAGGACCAGAAAATGGCCAAGTCATACTTCTGCTGCATGGAGAGCCGACATGGGCGTATCTTTACCGTCATATGATCACCCAGTTGGCTGATAAAGGTTACCGCGTTATCGTGCCTGACCTCATTGGCTTCGGGCGATCCGATAAGTTGTTGCATACCAGTGACCACACCTATGCACGACATGTTGATTGGGTTAAAGAATTTGTCGTCTCGATGGAGCTAGAAAACATTACGCTATTTGTACAAGACTGGGGAGCATACATTGGCCTTGTCGTCGCAGCAGAAGCTGAAGAACGCTTTGATCGTATCCTTCTTTCAAATGGCGGCTTACCTAATGGTGAGAATACGCCTTTGGGCTTTCATCTATTTCGATTGAGTGTTTCTTTAGTTGGCGAGCACTTTCCTATCAAGCTCGCAATGCAATTAGGGACATTTTTCCCGTTGAGTCTGAAAGAAAAGTGGGCATACGTTGCGCCATTCCCAAACACCTATTACACCGCAGGACCAGATATCTTCGATGACTTAGTGCCAACATCACCCGATATGCCTGGAGCTGCAAAAAATAAAGAAGTCTGGAAAACGTTTGAGAACTGGCAAAAACCGTTTTTAACCGTTTTTGGGGATGCGGATTTTGTACTCGGCACCTTGGACAAAGAGTTTCAAGAACGCGTGCCTGGAGCACAAGGGCAACCCCATAGGCGTCTTAAATTCGGGGGTCACTTCATCCAGGAAGATTTGCCACACATCCTCTCAGACGAACTGGATAAATTTATTCAGAATAATTAAAGCCTAAATAGTGAAGCTCATTGAAATGGGCTTCATTTTTCTTCGCTCAACCCGTTATTTTAACGAGTTACTAATATGCATAAATAATTAGTCGTTTAAGAAATTTCCCTATCTGCTGTTCTATCTTTTAATTATTCCCTCTCTTTTACTACTTATTCGATAAACCTCAATAATTCCAATAATATTCAGCGGCTTAAAGTTAATCTGAAAAGTGGAAAATATGGTTATTTAATTAGTTGATACATGCCATTCGCTATTTCAATTGGATTAGATATTTACTGGATTGTAATCTTTTTTCATCTCAGCTAACGCTGAGAAAAATTATTTCATAAGACGGCTTCACAAACTCTAAGCAAAGGAGAATGCTAGTGGTAAGCATTGTGAGAGATCTAAAATCTAAAAGTAAAACGGAGAAAATAATGTATTACGTTGGTCTGCCGTTAGCGATGGTAGTTCTGGCGATTTTCTATTCTATTCCTACTCCCGAAGGCATTAGTTTTGAGGGGAAAATGTCTCTGGGCATTTTCTGCTTCGCACTCATCTTATGGGTAACCGAGTCGCTACCCAATTACGCCACGTCTATGATTTCCATTGCCCTTTTATCAATACTCGGTGGTTGGGCCGAGAAGAACGCGCTGGGTACCATGGGATACGGTGTCATCTGGTTGATGGTCTCCGCTTTCATCATTACATCAGGTATGGAAAAAAGTGGGCTGGCAAAACGTATCGCTTTAGCCATCATCACCCGTTTTGGCAAAACGTGGAAGTCCATGCTTCTCTCTCTGATGGCGGCGAATTTCACCATTGCGTTTATTGTTCCATCAACCACAGCGCGTGCTGCAATGCTGTTACCGATTGTGTTGCTAATAGCAAAAGCTTTCAATGTTGAAAATGGCAATAAAAACTTAGGTAAGCTGCTCGCCATACAGGGTTTGCAAGCCAATAATATTTCTACCTCGGCAATTGTCACCGCGACGGCACCTCAAATTCTTGCAATAGGGTTAATGAAGGAATTGACTGGATCCTCCATTTCATGGGGTGAATGGTTTATCGCGTCTGCACCCATCGCAATTTTGACGCTCCTCGCTTCTTTCTTCATCGGTATTTTCCTCTTTAAACCCAATACTGCCGCAAAAGCTGGAGGCGAAGAAATCAAGGAAATTAACCGACAATACCTTGAGTTGGGCCCGATAACAGTCAATGAAAAAAAAGCGGCGTCTGTTTTTATATTCACCATTTTCTTGTGGGCAACAGACAAGTGGCACATGGATTTATTTGGTTTTCAGATAAGTCTGGTGATGGTAGCTATTATTTCAGCGTCTATTTTCTTCATGCCATACATCGGAATTTTGACGTGGAAAGAAGCGAAAATTCCTTGGAACCTAATGGTCTTTGCGGCGGGTGCCTATGCTGTTGGAGTATCTTTGAGTGAGACTGGCGTTGCATCTTGGGCATTGGGCAGTATTTTCAGCCACCTTGGCGTCAAAGACATGAGCTTCACGATGCTTTATGCCGTTGTGATAGCGATATCTAGTTTCAGCCACTTCGTCTTTACCAGTAAAACGGTTCGGACCATTATTCTTATCCCAACCCTGATTGGGCTGGCAGAGAGTGCAGGTGTTCCTCCGCTAATGTTGGTCTTGCCAGCCGCATTTACGATAGCAGATACCATCACTCTTCCCCCGCACAGCAAAGCCAACCTGATTTACTACAGCACAGGCTATTTCTCAGTCAATAATCAGCTTACTTACGGTGTTTTAACCTTGCTGGCCAAATGGTGTTTGATGTTCGGCGCTTCGTTCACCTGGTTCGCGTATTTGGGTATCACAGCATAGGAGCTCAAAAGATGTTAAAGCACGTAATACAACTGAATGTTAAACGTAAAGTCATATTGAGTTTGGCTTGCTTCACCTTGCTTTTCTCATCAGTGAACTTTGCTGAGAGTTTTGAAAATATCACTGAATATCATGAAATTATTCGTCCTTCAGGTTCTGGAGCTGAGATCACAGCGAGTGTTACCGCAATACCCAATATCGATGGGCAGGTGTACTTACCGACATACAAAAAAGGGGAGTTAGCCAGCTACGAAGTATTGAAAGGTACGTTGCTTGAAGGTCCCATTCAGTTCTCCATTCACGGCAGAGAGGCGCTTCTTTATCGTTTTAAAAGGGACGGTTCGCCTGTCACTGTTAAGCAAAGTTTCGAAGTACAAAAGGTCTACAGAGAGAAGAAAGCAAAGCTTAAATACAGCCACCCGGGCGGCGTCACCCGCGTTTCGTACACTTTTGTTAATACCTCGCCATCGACGATTGAGACGTTTTCTACCCAGTTTTCAATGCCGAAAGATGCCGAGCTTTATGGTGTCGTGACACCAAAATGGTCAAAGAAAAAGAAGACGTTTTCCATTGGCGAACATGAGGGTTGGAAGGAGGTCACGGTTAGTCGCTCCAGTCTAGTTGCAGGCGATGAAGTAAAACTGAAGGTAAGACTATATCGGCCATCTCCCATGATTAAATGGGTACTTTGGTCCATCGTTATCCTTCTTTCTTGTGCCTTACTTTGGAAACGTAGAGACGTACTTTCAGAAAACCCCGGCAATCATGAGCCACAGTCATCACTCCCAGAGGGTCAAAAATGAGTAAACAAGCACTGCTAATTATCGCTGATGGTATGGGAGATAACCCTATCCCAATGTTAAATGACCTGACCCCTCTTGAATACGCGGATACGCCTCACTTAAATGCGCTTGCATCGAAAGGTCTGTTTGGAAATGTATACCCGGTAAAACCCGGAGTTCCAGTAGGAACGGATGTTGGTCATTTAGCGATTTTTGGTTACGACCCTTATGAGATTTATACAGGAAGGGGGCCAATAGAGGCTTACGGCGCGGGTATCGACCTCCATCCTTCGGATATTGCATTTCGTGGTAATTTCGCGACGGTTGATGATGAACTGATGGTTATTGATAGACGCGCTGGGCGCATTAATCAAAACACAGAAGAACTCGCTCAAGCAGTAGACGGTATCATGCTTTCGAATGGCGCAAGAGTCATTGCTCGCGCGTTGAGCGCACATAGAGTAGCGATCGTAATTCGTGGAAAAAACCTTTCTGAGCATGTGACGACCACAGACCCCGGTACAACCAGGGAAGGTAAGCGCGTGCAGCAAAGTGTTGCTCTTAAAGAGGACTCTGACTCGATTGAAACCGCTAGAGTCATCAACGAGCTGACAGAGAAGATGTATGCCGTATTAAGTCTGCATCCAATTAATCAACAACGTATCATCGAGGGACTTCCGCCAGCAAATATGATTTTGCTCAGAGGGGTTGGCCGTGAAATTCAGGCTCCCAAAATGACAGAGTCGTTTGGTATTCGAGGGGCATGCGTTGCAGGAGACAGAACAGTGTTGGGGATAGCAAGAATGGCAGGGCTGGATGTGTTCCATCGAGAGAGTTTTACTGCTGGATACGACACCGATTATATCGGCAAAGCTGAGCTTGCTTTAAGTAAATTGAAAGAAGGTTATGATTGGGTCGTTCTACATATAAAGGCACCTGATCTAGCAGGACACGATTGTCAGCCTATGACAAAAGCTTCAACCGCAAGTAAGCTGGACAAAATGGCAGGCTACATTCTTCAGCGTCTGGATCTGGAACATTGCTACATCGGTTACACCAGTGATCACTCAACGCCTTGTGAGCGTCGTGATCATTCAGGTGATCCGGTACCCACATTCTTTGCTGGTGACGATGTGAGAACACTGCCAATAGAGGACTTTGGCGAGAAATACCTTGTACACGGTGCATTGAATAATCTAACAGCGCTGGACTTCTTTCATATTCAAATGGACCACTTGGGAGCGGTGAAGAAACTCGGCGCGTAATACGCAGGCAACAGAGAGCAATAGCAGGTCGCTCACTGTTGCCTCTCATCTATACGAGGGATCAACGGTGAGAATCGAGAATTTTGAGGCATTTGTAAATATCGCTCGCTTGGGCAGCTTTACCCAAGCAGCAGAGGAGTGTTTTTGTACTCAGGCAACCATGTCGCAAAGAATCAAGAAATTGGAGAATTTCTATAAAGTCCAATTACTGAATCGTATTGGCAGAGACATTGAGCTCACCGTGGCTGGCCAGAAAATTTTGCCTCATTGTGAAGCCGTATTGACAGCCATAAGAGACTCTAAAAACGAATTAGTGCACGTTGATAAACTCTCGATTGGCGAGTTAAATATATGCAGTTCTAATACACCTGGCACCTATATTCTTCCTCAGTTCTTGTCTAATTTTCACCTGCAGTTTCCCGGTATACAGCTAGAGTCCCAAATAAAATATGCCAAAGATGTGATTAACGAGATCTCTTATGGAACTGAGTGTGAATTAGGCTTTGTCTCTCAACCGGCTGGAGTAGGTGTTGACGACAAAAAGTTAGTGTTTGAGCCGATACTCAGAGATGGGTTGGCTGTTGTGGTATCTCCCGAACACCCAATGGTAAAAGAGAAATGGCAAGGCAAAACGTCAATATCACTGGACGAGCTTCAAGGACAGACACTCCTCACCTCCAACCGCAAAAGTTCCACAGTCCAAAACCTCGAAAGGACCAGTGGCAAGAAAATGCACTTCAAACAAGTATTGGCTCTTGGCAGCATGGAAGCAGTGAAAAAATCTGTAGAGCTCAACGCCGGGATTGCAATCGCTTCCCATTTTCTAGTTAAGGACGACGTAGATTCAGGGCGCATACTTTCTTTTTCCATAGATGATATTTCTGTTTACCGCTTTGTCATGCTGGTGCACAGGAGAAAAGTAAGCTTGTCTCCGACGGCACGCGCTTTCATAGAGCACCTCAAGAAAGACCTCGTCGAAAAGTATCCCACACTGAGTTGTGATTTAGACCATCGATTAGAAATGAGAAGGTGACGAGCCAGAGCCAGATGAGCTTACATCGCGGTAGTGAGTTTAGTTTTGATGAACAAGGCTGTCAGTGGGCACATAGCAATATCCTTTGCCTTTCAGTGTCTCAATGGCTTTGTCATCTAAACCCGCGTTTCGAAGCTTTCGGCGGATATTAGAGATGTGTACGTCTATCACCCGGCCCACCCCCTTCCAATCTCGCTTTAATACATCTCCAAATAACTGACGTTTACTCACGGTAGTATTCCGTCTGTCGTAAAGATATTGGAGTAATGCTTGCTCAGTCGGGCTGAGTGGTAAAGGCGTATCCATTAGACACTTTCCACAACTTGGTGAGAGTTCATTTGAAGCATTAGTATTATCATCAAATAGAAAGCAGAAGTGTTTGTCACTGAGTAGCTTATCTTGCTGAGACACCACTTTAATACCCAAATTTACGAGCGCATCGTACCGTGTTTCTTTTTGGTCGCTTGTTATAACCACCAACGTGGAGGGCGAGCGTTTTGAGAGTAATTCGATCTCTTTTTGGGGAATTTTCACGCAGTGAGATAAATCGACAACAACCAATGAAAATTGATTTTGCCTAACCGCTACAAGGGCCTGACGAAAACTCAAGGTTCTGGTCAACTTACATTTTTGCTCTTTAAGGTCCCCCACCAACGAATGGCTCTGATAAACGGGGTCTTCAACGATCAGTACTTCCATGACCAACTCCACCGAAAAACTTGATGATAATAGTTACCATTAACATTTGTCACTATATGACAAATTTATGCCTAAAATCGTGCTCAATACCACATTCAGGATTTTTCAGTTAACAATTCAATAACAAGTGCCCGCACTTGAATGGTTTACACAGATATGGGAAAGTAGCGCCCCTCTGAAAACTGGGCGTAAATATTTAACGGCATATACAGGATTTCTCTATGGCAGGCGAACAGCGCAATAACCCCATGCATGGCATTAAACTTGAGAAAATTGTCACTGACCTCGTTGACCATTATGGTTGGCAAATACTCGGCGAAAAAATAAAGATCAACTGCTTCCGCAGTGAGCCGTCAGTGAAATCTAGCCTAAAGTTTCTGCGAAGAACGCAGTGGGCAAGAGATGAAGTAGAACTGCTTTACAAAGAGACTTTTATCGAGCAGCGAACATCTATCAACCCTTGGGATAATCTTAAGCCTCAAGATTAACGGTCGACACCGCATCCTTAACCAACTCGCCTATTTTATCCCAGTCTTCCGCGTCAATCAGCATGAGGGAACCATCCAACTTCCGCCGCAACATACAACGCGACTGATCGATAGGTAATCAGTGATATTAGCTTTGTTTATACCGCCTGTTGGCATGAGTGAAACGTCGACATAAGGGGCAAGCAAGGCTTTTATCATTGCAGTACCACCGGAAGCCTCGGCAGGAAAGAACTTGAGAAAGCTGATACCCATTTCGAGAGCCTGTTCAATTTGGCTTGGGTTGTTAACCCCGGGAATCATGGGTAAATCAATCGATTGACAATACCGGACTATAGTTGGGTTCAGGCCCGGAGCGACCGCAAATTGAGCCCCGGCATTTTTAGCTCTGTTCGCCTGATCTATCGTCAAGACAGTACCAGCACCAAGGTACAGTTCAGGAACCGCTTGGCTTATCTGACGAATAGCATCCTCGGCGGCGGACGTTCGAAAAGTGACCTCAGCAACCGGTAAACCGTTCTCAACCAATGCCTTTGCCAGCGGAACAGCATGGTCTGCATTATTGATCTGAATAACGGGAACAACTTTACACTCTTTTAGCGTATCCATGGCTGCCTGCGACATTGATTTTACTCCAAAACGATAAAGGCGCAATCCTATCATCTGAGCATTTATTTTGCGTAGACAGAGCCTGTAATTTAAAGCAGATCATCCATAGATGTCACAGGAATCAAGCCGTGATGGCATTTCTCTACTCGCCCAGCCACGATGTCCCCGAACATCGCAGCGGAATACATATCACGACCAGCCAGTCTTTCCGATAAGTACGCTGCAAAAAAAGCGGCTCGCGTTGCCTTCGCGTTTACCCAGTGTTCCGGTAAATCAGACGCCAGCTCTTCTGTCTTTGTCACTTCTTTATGAGATGAAAGAAGCAGACAAGGCTTCCCAGAGCCGCGAACGATGACTTCAGGGCAACCAAACAAACGGCATCTCGACTGGATACTTTGAGATTTTCCCCAAACTGCATATTCATCAGATTCATCAAGGTAAGCGATATCAGCAAGCGGTAAAATTTGGCTGTACCATTCAATGGCCTCCGATCTATTCCAGCGTTGTGAGCAAAACGCATTATCGAAGATAATCTTGCTTCCCTGAGCTTTCAACTGACGAACCAGCATCACCAGCCGCCCTCTCGACTCAGGTTTTAAAATTGCAAGGCTGATACCAGAGATACAAAACGCCTCTATCTCTCCGCGAGCCGCAGCCATAGCGAGAGGAGAACGCTCGGCACTAAAATAATAGCGGGCTGCGCTGTCATCTTTCCAGTAGTGGATAATCGGAGAGGCCGAGGGTGAGTCTTCTACAAAATATAAACCGGGCAGTTTATTGTCGATACGCATCACGAGGTGAGTGTTGATTTCCTCTCGTTGCCAACGCTCCAACAAATGGTCAGAGACGCAATCAACACCAAGAGCTGTTGCGTACGTTACATTCATCGAGCGAGACCGCGCGAATCGTGCCATATAAGTGGCCATATTTATCGTGTGGCCACCAAGATTTCGGTGCAATGGCTCCCTGCTCAGTTCGAGCATGCTTTCGCCAAAGAAAGTCACTTCCATATGTCCTCCTGTCTGCGATTTTCGTCGCGATTGACGTCGTTTTCGAAGGTTCACTTACACTATGGCCAGCATTCGCAACGCTCAGCATAGTAGTGACTACCAAAATAGACATTGAGATACATTCACTTTCAACATACCCGATGATTGACACTACTTTCGCGGCCCACATCGCATTTCAGTTCGACCACTCAACCAAACGGATACATTTCAACCAAAGCGACGATGTCTTGAGCGGTTTTCGTCAGTCTTTTGATTTCTTGAGGCATACGAAAATCAAACGCATCGCAGGGAGCAAAGAACAATGAATACCGACCAGTCATGATCACAACAGGTTGTGGCCAAGCATTTCGATGAAAAGAAATGGAACCCAATCAGAGTAATTGCGATTAAGTTTGTGAAAGAATTATTTCAGAGTGATTGCATTGTCAACTAAGTCATACAAAGAGATGGAATTTAATACATCGATCGCGTTTCGTGCCATGAATTTTTAGATCAATGTAACTATTTAATGGTTACGTTTTCACGAAAGCAAAACAAGGAATAGTACAAGGTCTAAAAGATATTCAATGGGATACAGGAGAAACTAATAAGCATGATTTACTGAGCAATATAGGCTAATGATAGATAGGAAAATTAGACATGAATGCCTTCAACTTACGAAGTATTAACATTAAATCGCGCCTTTATTTGCTTACGACTGTAATCTCTATTCTTCTGATCGTTCCTTTCATTATTATGTTGACGGACTACAAAGCCGATCTGATTGATGCAAAGAAAACCAAAACCCGCCACTTGGTAGAAAGTGTCCAAACGCTTCTGGGCCACTATCATCAAAAGCAAATCTCTGGCGAACTCTCGCTTTCTGAAGCGCAGGACGCAGCCAAACAGGCTGTCGCTGCATTGCGCTATGAAACCAATGATTACTTCTGGATTAATAACGTTGAACCAAGAATGATCATGCACCCAATCAAAGCATCGCTAATCGGTAAAAACGTAGGCAGCGTCATTGACCCAACAGGTAAGGCTTTGTTTATCGAGATGGTGGACCTTGTTCGCAAGCAAAAGAAAGGCTTTGTGAATTACATGTGGCCGAAGCCCGGCTCTGATATTGATGTAGAAAAAGTCTCCTATGTTCAGCTCTTCGAACCTTGGGGTTGGATTGTGGGCACTGGCGTATACATTGATGACGTTGAAGCGCTTGTCTGGCAGCGTTTGCAATATGCCGTGATGATTCTACTCATTGGCTTTGCTGCCATGATTGCCGCCGCAACATGGATCAGTGCCAGCCTCACTCGACCCAGCCGCGCCACACAACTTGCGATGGAAGATATTGCCAGCGGAGAAGGTGACCTTACCAAGCAGTTGGTCGTTGAAGGTAAAGATGAGATCTCAAAAATCGCGCTGTCCTTCAATAACTTTACCCATAAACTAAGAAACATTGTCACCGACCTTACCCCAATCACAAACGACGTGACATCGTCAGCGGAAGAACTGACTGAGGTTGCGAAAGACGCTTCGTGTCGAGCACTAGAACAACAAAACGCGGTCGATGCTGTCTCTCATGCTATGGAAGCCCTTCAGCTTCAAAATAAAGAAGTGACCGAAGCTGCAGAACGCGCTAAAGAGGCGGCGAATATCGCTAGCGAGAAAAGCAGTACCAGTAGCCGAGTGATCACCGAAGCGTCAGGCCACATGCAACAGTTGTCTGAAACCGTTTCGAGTACCGAAAACAGCGTCAAAGAATTGGCCGAGGAAACGCAGAAAGTCAGTGCGGTACTTGACGTTATTCGAGGTGTCGCCGAGCAGACTAACCTTCTTGCACTTAACGCAGCTATTGAGGCTGCCCGTGCAGGTGACCAAGGTCGTGGCTTCGCAGTTGTCGCCTCTGAAGTCAGAACACTAGCAACAAGAACCAGCTCAAGCACCGATGAAATAGAACAAATTGTCACCACACTTCAATCTCGTGCTTCGGATCTTTGTGTCGCGATGTCAAAGACACAACAACAATCTGTATCGACACAGGAAAAAGCCGCTGAGGCAAACCGTACGCTTGATGAAATTGACCGTCAGATTGAGGATATTGTTGGCGTCAACCTGCATATCTCGGAAGCAGTCAATGATCAGCTAGAAAGTGCCAATGCGATTAAAAATAATCTGGGCGCACTGGTTGAAAATACCAATCAGACTGCAGCACAGGCCAATCAGGTTGCGGCGGCTAGCGAACAACTAATGCAAAGTGGCAAGCAGCTGCAAAAGAGCTTCTCTGCGTTTAAAGTATAAGCCCCAACAAGCATCACTCGTCATGATACTGATGAGTGATGCTCTCCTGTTTTAAGCCCCCAATAAAGTGACAATATCTCAATTAATTAGAACCTGATTACATTCTCAGCTCTACTGCCTCGAAACGGGGGATTCCAGACACTACGCTTTCCGTTATCCATCGATTATCTGTGAGAATTGCGATGCCAACCAAACTTCACATTTTCCGACATGGCGAAACTGAATTTAATCTACAAAAGCGTATCCAAGGCCATGCAAACTCTCCGCTAACAAGCAAAGGTCGAAACCAAGCAGCGGACGCCAGAACGAAAATTAAGAATGTTACATTCGATGCCGCTTACAGCTCTGATAGTGGCCGTGCACATGACACTGCATGTATTCTGCTTGAAGATAGGCAGTTATCTATCTGCACAAAGACATCACTCAGAGAAATTCATTTTGGTGACTGGGAAGAGAAGCTACTGACTGAACTCCAACAACAAAACCCGGACATGTACGAGAGGTTGTGGAATCAGCCAGACCAATTCATTAATACCACAGGTGAAACCTTTGCAGAGCTGAGGGATAGAGCTCGAAAAGCGCTTGCTGAGCTCGCTTCAAATCATCCTGACCAAAATGTGCTGATTGTCAGTCATGCAGGTTTCATTAAAACCGTGATGAATCATTTTGACGGACGCCCGCTATCAGAATCGTGGGAAGCCCTTATGCCGAAAACCTTTGCCACAGCATTGTGTCTGTCTGTGATAACGGTGATTTTTCTATCGAAGTTTTTTGTGATACACCTTGGTAAGTTGATACCACCAAAAGGCTATTCGAGAAAAACTACGACTCGAATTTTTTCGATGCGGTGTTTTTTCGTTTTCAAAACACCTGCTGAATTTTCACCCAATCCCCATCTTAATTTCTGAACGTTGCTTTCATCATTGATAATACTTAGCAATAAATGATGTCTAATTTTGCATGTATAGGTTACTTGAACCAGCCCTCAGTTTTTCCCCCATCCTCCACTAAACTATTGTCAATAAACAATATTTAGATGTTTCCTTGAAAGCTGGCGATGTGCAAAACTTTACGCTTGGCCTTTGCTCTATCCGGGACAGATGAATAACAAAAGACCAGAGATAATTTGAAAGTTCAGAGGAAACATATGCTCAATGTGCTTAAGAAAATAGGGGGAACCGTAATTTTGCTGGCCCTGTTGGCCACAGCAATTATTTATGGTCTGCTCTATGTTAGCCTGCCCGCATTGTCTGGCACTGCCTCTACCAACCACGTTAAAGCCACCACGACGCTTGCTCGAGATGATAAAGGCATAGCTATCATACATGCAGATAACCGTTTGGACGCAGCCTACGCGATGGGATATGCGCATGCGCAAGACCGTTTTTTCCAAATGGATCTGCTCAGGAGAAATGCGGCGGGCGAGTTATCAGAGCTCTTTGGCGATGGTGCTCTAACACTGGATAAGTCTCACCGTTTTCACCAATTCAGAACACGTAGCCAAACAATATTTTCATTGCTGCCTGGCAGCGACAAAGCACTACTTGAATCTTATTCGTCGGGCGTTAACGATGCCCTGCTCCATTCTAAAGTGCCTTCTTTTGAATATCTTCTAACCGGATCAGAAAGGAAACCATGGTTACCTGAGGACAGCATTCTCGCCATATATAGTATGTACTTTGACTTACAGGGCCGTAACGTTAAACGTGATTTACTTTATACACAGATAGCCAAAGAGTTCGGTAACGATATGCTCGGCTTCATTACGCAAGCGAGCGAATTCCAAGCCGCACTTGATGGCAGCCGGCTACCTGTTACCGTTGTTCCGCCACCCAAGCTAGATAAAGAGCTGCTCGCCAATTCCCGAACGATAAAAATGGGTGAATCACCCGCGATCGGCAGTAATAACTGGGCAGTGTCGGGCAAACTGACAAATAGCGGTCACGCGATGTTGTCAAACGACATGCACCTCGGAATTAATGTCCCTGTCATTTGGTATCGTGCACAAATCAATGTAGGTGGCGCAACACCCTTTAGTGTTGATGGTCTGACATTACCCGGTACGCCTGCCGTAGTGTCTGGCAGTAATCGACACGTCGCTTGGGGTTTCACCAACTCCTTCGTCGACAATGCAGATTGGGTTCACCTTTCAGACGATATATCGACGAATACAGTCGTTGAAATCATAAAGTCTGAGGGTAAAGACGTCGAATATGAGTTAGAACTGAGTAAATTTGGACCAGTAAGAATTGTCGATGGTGAAAAGTACGCGCTGTCTTGGGTTGCTCATCAGCCTTACGCCGTCAATCTTGGCCTACTTCGCCTTGAGACTGCTTCCTCGGTTGAGGAAGCACTGGCTATCACCAAGTATGTTGGCATACCCGCACAGAATATGGTGGTTGTCGATAGCAGCGGCAATCTTGCTTGGCAACTTACTGGCGCTGTGCCCAATCGAAAAGTACCTGCCAATGTTGCACTCTCTCCCTCGGATTATCCTGACGGATGGCAAGAACCCGCGGATGATACCCCGTTTATCTTAAACCCAGAGAATAACCGGTTGTGGACAGCAAACAGCCGTGTTGTTGGTAAGGAAGCTGATACCCGTTTTGGCAACGGGGGATATGCGCTCGGAGCAAGAAGCCAACAAATCAGAGACCGCCTGCTGAGCCAATCGATGTTTGATGAGCAGGATTTCTACCAAATACAGCGTGATAATGAAGCCAAATTTTTAGTCCGTTGGCACACACTGTTACTCGGTCTGCTCAACACCAATGCAAACCTTTACGCTGAGGATATTGAGGCATTAAAGAAATGGAAACAATGTGCGTGTAGCGATTCCGTTGGCTACACCCTCGTCCGTCATTTTAGAAGTGCGTTGATTGATCAGGCTTTTGCACCTTTAGAAACAGCACTTTCAAAACATGGCATGACACTGAAAACCACCAGGCGCACATTAGAGCCTGCTATTTGGCAATTGGTTAAGCAACAGCCTGATAGTTGGAAGCCCAAAGGCTCAGCGTCGTGGACTGCATTCATGCTGGTGTATACGGCAAAATGAAGCACGAACTGCTTGAAGACCTCACAGGTCACGGTGATACATCAATACAGGCACTTGCGTGGGGAGAAGTAAATAGGCTTCAACCCCAGCATCCGTTTAGCCGTCAAATACCTGTTCTCGCACAGTTTTTAGATATGCCTAGTGTAGAGGCTTTGGAGATACATATATGCCGGCCGTTCAAGGGAAACACTTTGGCGCATCGCAGCGGTTTTTCGTTCAACCTGGGAATGAAGAGAATGCAATACTGACTGTACCGGGTGGTCAAAGCGGTCATCCACTGTCGCCGTATTACCGAAATGGCTATGACGAATACACCTCAGCCGAAGCAACACCTTTACTACCAAATGTGCCGATACATAAAATTACATTCACAACCAACCAGTAAAATACGCAGGCTATCTGCAAGGTGGCCTGCCTTTTCCGCTTCACCATCGGCTTTCAGCATTACTGATATCTTCTAATTCACATGACACTCTTCGTTTCTTTCTTTCAGCATGAATTTACTAACACGGAATGATACGAAAAAATACGCCTTCTGTTGACTATTAAGCATCAATAACAGTTTTATCTATACTTATTTTTATCCACAACCAAGTTTATTACTCAGAAAACATGATTTCTCATTATCGAAATTTAACCCAAAAAACTACGTGAAAAAAACCCTTTCTATTGACATGTAAATTAAATAATAAATAAGAGAATGAACACATTGTAAAATAACGCTTAAAATTTCAATTTAATCATTATAATACATACACTTAAAAAATATAATAGTGATTAAATAATTCAGCTTAGAGAGTAATCTCTTAAATAAGAATTATGTTTCAATAATGATAATTATATATCCCAACTCCCCAGCAGCCTGTCTAAGTTAATTGAAAGTCTCAAATTTGAAACGGTTGGGTATATTGAATGAAGACCCTAAATATTCAATAGTTATCTACTGAATAAATTCAACCAGCTTTAAGTAATTCAAACAGTTTACGTGCATTAAACTTGGTGACGCATTGCGTAGTGCAGCGATGGGAAAAGCTGATTCAAAAATTAAACTGCTTTAGGGACTATAAACGCAGGCATATTAGGATAAAAATATGAACCTTATCGTTATTGAAAAATCCGGTGTTGTAAGCTCCACTTCTGGTGACACACGCATTCTATATAACGGCCTACCGGAAACGCTTGCAGACGGCTTACGTATGGCTGCTGGCAGTCGAGTACTCCTAAAACAGGGTACCAATTTTGAATTAGCAGCGACCG
This sequence comes from Veronia nyctiphanis, assembly GCF_004116385.1. Lineage (GTDB taxonomy): Bacteria > Pseudomonadota > Gammaproteobacteria > Enterobacterales > Vibrionaceae > Veronia > Veronia nyctiphanis. Next base: position 102,222 of record NZ_PEIB01000016.1, read on the forward strand.
ATGGTTCAGTGCAAACCTACAATGCTGAAACAGAGAACGAACAGACCTCCGGCGGAGATGATGCACAAGCCGCGACAGATGATATTGCAGCACTGCAACAAGCTATTGAAGAAGGGCAGGATCCCACGCAGAATCAGGAAGCCCCTGCTGCTGGTCAACCAGCAGGTGGTTCAGGAAGTAACGGTTTTATTACACTCGGCAGAACTGCCAGCGAGACTATCGCTACCGCAGGTTTTGATACAACAACATTTGGTGACACGCTTGATTTTGCCAACGAAGGTGGATTTGCACCTTCACAACGTGATGCCAACACAGATCTTATTCAGAGCGATAACACACCAGGTCCCACACCCACAGGCCCAACAGCAACACTTACTGGCCCAACCTCAATAAAAGAGGGTGAAACCAGCACTGATTTTACCGTCACACTTTCACAGACAGCGCCTGTTGGTAGTATCGTTACGCTCGAGTACAGCTATGTTGGCGGGGCTGACTCCTCAGATATTGTCCAACAAGCAACTGCAGAGATTGGTTCTGATGGTTTAACAGCGACATTTACGATAGCTGTCAACTCAGACACGCTTGTCGAAATTAACGAAGGTTTTTCCGTTGCAGTAACGGGTATCACAGATTCACAAGGTGCTGATGTTTTCAGTACCTTAAACCTAAACGACGCATCAGTCCTCGTCGGCATTGAAGATGACTCTGATAATCAACCTGATATCGTGACGGTGACTTTAACCGGACCAGATTCCGTCATAGAAGGCGAAACCACATCAGAATATACGATAACGTTGAGTGAGCCCGTTCCTGCTGGCGGTATTATCGCTACGCTAACTTATCAATACATAAACGCCAGCGGCGAAGATATTACGGAAGTCATTGAAGTTCCATTTACGGCGGGAAGCACTACTGCGACGTTCACCATCGACACCATTGATGACGTATTCGCTGAACCAGGGTTACCACCGTCTAGTCCTGGTGAGAAGTTCGTTGTACTTGTCTCTGGAATCACCTACAAGGACACAGGAGACGATGTCTTTGAAGGTCTAAACCTGACAGACGCCAACCAAATTACGGCAATTATCGACGAGCCGACGCCAGACGAAGTACTCGTTAGCATGACGGGCCCTGACACTGTCGTTGAGGGCGAGACGACAACAAATTATACAGTCAGCATCCCTGAGACCGCTCAAACTGATGTGACAGTTAACTTTACTTATACTGGCACAGCAACCGATGGTACTGATTACACCAGTGTTGGAAGTATCACGATCCCTGCCGGTCAAACAAGTCAAACGTTTACCATTTCAACACTCGCTGACACAATTGTTGAAGATACAGAAGATTTCACCATCACTATCAGCTCAGTCAGCGGTGGTGGTTTTGAGGCTATCGGTATCAATACAGCAAGTGATGACGTAACCACAAATATCACCAACTCGACCATTGAACCTGTGCTGGTTAGTATTGAAGGCCCGGTTCTGTTATTGAGGGTGAAACCACAACTGACTACACTGTTAGCCTTACTGAGACTGCACAGTCACCAGTTACCGTTACCTTTACCTATTCAGGCACTGCAACCAATGGCGAGGACTATACGGGTGTCGCATCCGTCATCATTCCTGCTGGTCAGCAAAGCGCAAACTTCACCATTGATACGATAGACGATGTTTATGGCGAAGGCACCGAAAGCCTGATTGTCACGATAAACACAGTGACTGGCGGTGGGTTCGATGCCATCGCTGTCGACGCAAATAACGACACGGTTGCTACCAATATCTCTGATGAGGCAACACCTGATGAAGTTGAGGTCTCTATTGCTGGCCCCGCAAGTGTGACAGAAGGCGAGACAACATCTAATTACACCGTTAGCCTCACTGAACCAGCAGCTACAGATGTCACCGTTCAATTGCTCTACTCAGGTACAGCAACAGATGGCAGCGACTATACGGCTGTCACCTCTGTCACCATCCCTGCGGGACAGAGCAGTGTTAACTTCACCATAAACACACTCGATGATGGCTTGTCTGAAGACGGCGAAGCCTTCACCGTAACCATCGGCAATGTCGGCGGTGGCGGTTTTGAATCTCTTATTGTCGGTAATCAAAACAGTGTCGAGACGACGATAAATGACGAAGGCCAAGGCGATACCGTTCTGGTCAGCATCACAGGTCCAACAACAGTCGTCGAAGGTGAAACAGCAGAAGACTATACCGTATCACTGACGGAGGTCGCACAGACTGATGTAACCGTCACCTTTACCTATTCTGGTACCGCAACAGACGGCAGTGACTACACCAGTGTCGCGTCTGTCGTTATCCCAGCAGGAAGTCAGAGTGTAGACTTTGATATAACGACGTTGGACGATGCGATTGCCGACAACAATGAGGCCTTCACCGTTACGATTAACACCGTCAGTGGCGGTGATTTTGAAGGTCTGGCAATCAATACGCAACAGAACAGTGTCGAAACCACCATTACCGAAGGCACTGGCCCCGGCGATAACGTGCTGGTCAGCATTGAAGGCCCGGGCTCAGTAGTCGAAGGCGAAACAACAGCCAATTATACGGTCAGCCTCACCGAGGTTGCACAGACTGCCGTCACTGTCACTTTGACATATACTGGCACGGCTTCAAATGGTCAAGATTATACAGGCGTCACGCAAGTTATTGTTCCTGCTGGCCAGCAAAGCGTCGACTTTGCAATAGACACAATTGATGATGTGTATGCGGAAGGCACAGAAAGCCTGATCGTAACCCTGGGCACAGCAACAGGTGGTGGATTTGAAGGCATCGCTGTCGACGCAAATAACGACACGGTTGCTACCAATATCTCTGATGAGGCAACACCTGATAAAGTCGAGGTCTCAATCATTGGGCCTAATGAAGTCATTGAAGGCGAGATCACAGACAAATACACCGTTAGCCTAACTGCAGTTGCCGCAACAGATGTCACCGTAGATCTGGTTTACTCTGGTACTGCCGAAGACGGCTCTGATTACACTGGCGTTGCATCCGTCACTATTTTGGCTGGCCAACAGAGCGTTCAATTTAATATTCAAACCATTGATGATGGATTAGCAGAAGTCAGTGAAAGCCTAACAGTCGGCATTGACAATGTTGGCGGTGGTGGTTTTGAAGCGCTTGGAATCAGCAGCACTGAAGGCAGTGTGACGACATCGATTAAAGATGAATCAGCCGCTGATGACGTACTCGTTCAAATTGCTGGCCCAACAACTGTTGAAGAAGGTCAGGAAACAGGTGATTACACTGTCAGCCTGACGGAAGTTGCTCAAACCGACGTGACAGTGCAGCTACAATATTCCGGTACAGCGACTGACGGTTCTGATTACACTGGCGTCACGTCAGTGACCATTCTTGCGGGTCAACAAACCGCCACCTTCAATTTGAGCACAATCAACGACAGCATCGCTGACGATGACGAAACTATCGTGGTCACATTAGGTAATGTTTCCGGTGGGGACTTTGAAAACCTCATTGTTGACGTCAACAACAACAGTGTTCAGACAACGATTACCGAAGGTGCAGCCGACCCTGTGTTGGTTGGTATTACTGGTCCGGCATCAGCACTAGAAGATACAACAGCGACGCCTTACACCATCACGCTAAGCGAAGTAACAACAGCCCCAGTAACCGTGTTCTTTACTTACAGTGGTACTGCAACAAATGGTGGACCATTAAGCGATTACACTTCGGTTGCGTCTGTCGTTGTGCCCGCTGGTAGCAGTTCCGTTGATTTTGGTATCGAAATCCTCAATGACCCATTCGCCGAAGGCTCTGAAAGCCTGATCATTACCATCGACAATGTGACAGGCGGAAGCTTTGAAGCAATCGCGGTTGATCCTGCAAATAGTCAAGTAGTTACCAGCATCATTGATGAAAATGGTGGTAACGAGGTAATGGTAAGCATCACCGGACCTGAAACTGTCATTGAAGGTGAGCAAACAGGCCTCTATACAGTCACCACTGGCTTCCCTGGTCAGAGTGATGTCACCGTTGAAGTTGAATACACGGGCACCGCGACTGATGGCAGTGACTACAGTGGTGTATATTTAGTCACTATTCCTGCCGGACAAAGCAGCACCACCTTCAGCATTCAAACGATTGATGATGGACTGGCAGAAGACAGCGAGACGATCATCGTAACGCTGGGCAATGTCGCAGGCGGCAACTTTGAAAATATCATTGTTGATCCCAACAACAATTCAGTCACGACGACCATCACTGATGAAGCAGACGGTGATGATGTGCTGGTCAGCCTTTCTGGCCCAACAACGGTTGTAG